>JAXLRE010000001.1:0-250980 GCA_046331265.1 Acidimicrobiia bacterium
CAACTCAAACCTTATGGCGTTGATGTTGCTACTGGTGTTGAAAGATCACCTGGCAAAAAAGATGCAAAGAAAATGCAGAAATTTATTTCTATTGCTAAAGATCTAGCTACTTCAGATAAGCAGGCTGCCTCTCAAGAAAAAATTGAAGAAGATCGTATTTCGAAAAATATTTATGACTGGATGGATGATGGTCAATGAGTTTGTATGAATTGAATGAACAAGGCGATAAGCCTGATAATGGTTTTTTTGGAAGTTATGGCGGTCGTTATGCCCCAGAAACTTTAATTGCTGCATTAGATGAAATTGAAAATACATTCAACAAATGTTGGAATGACGATAAGTTCAGAAACGAATTTTCAAACTTATTAAGCGAATACGCTGGTAGGCCATCGCCATTAACATATTGTAATAATTTGAGTGATTTCACAGGCTATAAAGTCTTTTTAAAGCGTGAAGATTTAAACCATACAGGTTCTCATAAAATAAATAATGTTTTAGGGCAAGCTCTCTTGGCTAGAGAAATGGGCAAAACACATTTGATAGCTGAAACAGGAGCAGGTCAACATGGGGTCGCAACAGCAACCGCTGCAGCACTTTTTGGTATGGAATGCACTGTCTATATGGGTGCTGTAGATGTTGCAAGGCAAGAACTAAACGTTTTTCGTATGGAACTTTTAGGTGCAAAAGTAATACCCGTTACCAGTGGCAGCGCGACTTTAAAAGATGCTGTTAACGATGCAATGCGTGCCTGGGTAAGCAGAGTTGATGATTCTCACTATTGTTTAGGTTCTGTTATGGGGCCACATCCGTTTCCATATATGGTTCGTGAATTTCAATCTGTTGTTGGAAATGAATCGAAAGAACAGTTCAGGGAAATCAATGGAAACGAACCCGACGCAATCGTTGCTTGTGTTGGTGGTGGTTCTAATGCCATAGGAAGTTTTAAAGCTTTTGAAAATACAAATGCAAAGTTGATTGGTATAGAGCCAGCAGGTGAAGGACTAACGACAGATAAGCATGGTGCAGCCGTTGAAAAAGGCAAAGACGGAATGCTTCATGGAATGAAAACATTAGTTTTACAAGATGAAGATGGTCAGATACAAGAAGCGCATTCAATTTCAGCAGGATTAGATTATCCAGGTGTTGGGCCTGAACATGCATACTTATTTTCTACAGGCCGTGCATCTTATTTATCTGCAACAGATGATGATGCTCTTTATGGCTTTGCCGCAGCTAGTGCATTAGAAGGAATAATTCCAGCTTTAGAATCAGCACATGCAATAGGTTGGTTAATTAGAAACTCACGCGATGTAATTAATGAAGGTCAAAGTGTGATCGTAACAATGTCTGGTAGAGGCGATAAAGATGTATATACAATCAACAAATCATATAAAGACAAAGTTATTGATTATGTTGAGCAAATTTTGAAGGCAAGAAATAGTTAATGAAATCATTAAGTGAATTTACAATATCTAGAAAACAAGAAGGATTAAAAACCTTAGTTGTTTATTTGACTGCTGGTCTTGATAGCTGGGTTGATTGTGTTCATGCTGCGCAAGATAATGGAGCGGATATTATTGAAATTGGTTTACCTTTTAGTGATCCAATAATGGACGGTCCTGTTATCTCACAAGCTTCAGCGCAGTCGATAAAAAATGGTTCAAAAACTTTGGATTTATTAGAAGAAATTAAAGAAGCAAATTTTAAAAAACCATATGTGATTATGACTTACACCAACGTTTTGTATGCTCATGGTTTGAAAAAGATAATTCCATTAATTGTCGATGCTTCTGTTTCAGGATTAATTTTACCTGATTTAACTTTTGAACAATCATCATTGTTCGCGGAAGAACTAGCTGATACTGATATTTCATTAATTCAACTGGTGGCATCTACAACTAATGATAAAAGAAAAATAGATATCATAAATACATCGCAGGGCTTTCTCTATTGTGTTGCAATAAAAGGAATTACTGGTCAAAATATTGACTTAACTGAGACATATACAGAATTTATTGAGCCTATACACAGCCAGAGCCCTATGCCAACATACTGTGGTGTTGGAATTAGAACTCCTCAAGATGCCAAAAATGTGGCAAAAATATCGGATGGAGTAATTGTTGGAACCTCAGTTGTTGAAAAAATGTTAGGTAATAATCCAGTTGAAGAAGTTGGTAAATTAGTTAAACAATTCAGAGAAGCTTTAGACAGTTAAACTAAATATATGGTTCGTGCATCATCGATATCTAACAACGGAATATCAAGATTCTTTAATAAAAAGGTATTGGTTGGACTAAGCATATTTATTGTTTTAGTTTTGGGGCTGATTTGGTTTTTGAATCGTCCAAACGGGAATAGCGATGATTTATCTGTTGCAACAAGTACAACTATTTCAAAAAATATTTCAGATAACATAGCTCAACTTAAATATCCTGTTTCGCAACCAGAAGCGATTCCAACTCATTTTGTTAGAACAAATGTAGAAATCATAAGCGATAAAAGTTCTAAAACTAAATGTGAAGAAGTTCTGCAAAACTATCAAGGCTCTGATGATCCGGATGTTGCCTATATAGATATTTATTCTTATGCTTCTACATGTTCTTACCCTAGACCTGATGACGCAATGACATATTCAGTGGGGGATTATCCTGGATGGGTTTCTAATCCTGAAGCTAAAAAGGGAATATCTTCGCTGTTTGAAATTGCAGTAAACCAAGGTATGGTTCGTGTAGAGTCAGATCTAACCGCTGAACAGCTTAAAGAAACTTTATTGAAGTTTGTTAAATTTAATACTGTTCCACCTAAAGATAGTGCTGAAATATTAGTTAAATAGTTGTTTATTATTTATGAAAGGAAATAAATGAAATTAAAAGTTGGAGATAAAGCCCCAAAATTTAAAGTAGTGGATCAAAATAATAAAGTTCAAGATAGTAAAGATTATGAAGGAAAACCTTACGTAATTTATTTTTATCCAAAAGCAAGTACGCCAGGGTGCACAACTCAAAGTTGTAATTTACGAGATTCAATGGAAGATCTCAAAAAATTAAAAGCCAAAGTCATTGGTGTTTCTGCAGATAGTGTTGAAAAACAAAAGAAGTTTGACGATAAATATAATTTTGGTTTTCCGCTGTTGGCAGATGAAGACCGAAAAGTGATTGAAGCTTATGGTGTTTGGGACGATAAGTCGCTCTATGGAAAAGTATTTAAAGGTATAGTTCGTAGTGCATTTGTTGTTGATGCCAATGGAAAGATCGCTGGAGCGTTTTATAAAGTTTCTCCAAAGGATACTGTTCCTAAAGCATTAGAAGTCTTAAAAACGCTTTAACATCCTTCTAGCTTCTTTTCGACCCAACACAAGGAAAGATGAGGAAAGATGGTGAAAGATATGGCGCTATTGTTTGTAAAGGTATAAATCGTCTAAAATGGTACAATGGCTCGTTTGGCGGATGCAATCATTATGTATGGCATCAAGCCTTGCGAATATCAAGATTTTCAATCACGTGAACACGCCATATCTTTAGGAAAAGAGTTTCGTGATTATCGAGATGAGATTGAACAGGCGCTAAAAGACGGCACTCTTGAAGAATTAATAGAATCTAACTCAGCAATTGCCAAACTAGTTGACTCTGCTCGTGCAACAAGCGGTCTTATTAAAAGATCAACAGATGATGCCGCCAGATTATGGATAAGTTGGGTTGATAGTTTTTCATCCGATAGTGAATTAGGAAAACAATTTATTGGTTCATCAAATTTTCATGGCATGACAGATGAAACTTTATACGACCGTATATGGCAAACCGTTGTAATCAACGCTACGAATGTAAGCCGATATTTAGATGCATTAAAAGACAGCGGACACCAATTTCGAATACAAGAAATTGGTATACAAGCTCCGCTATTTGAAAAAGTATTTATCGAATTTGAACTTAGACCAGAACTCCCATTTACACGTGGAGGCGTATTGGTCGAAAATATTTCAAAAGATGAATTCGCTAAAGATAAAACAGCAGTTGCTGCATTAGATGCGGAACGAAAAAGAATATTTGATGAAGCAAAATGGATATTAAAATTAACGACTGTTGCCCAAGGACAAAAAACAGATCCGGTTAGAGGACCTATACGTGAAACCTATATCCCCCTAGATGAAAATGGTCTGTTAATTCCAGACACAGCAGATCCGAAAAGAAAAATAATTACATTAGATTCCGAGCATTTACTCGGAGATAACCCAAAAGCAGAAGAATTCAACAAGTTGGCATATGGTCTTTCTCAAGAGCTCACTCTCGTTGCATTTATGACTTCGTCATTTGCTAACTGTACAAATATAAAGTTAGAAGATGTGGATCCGAATGCCAATAAGAAAAAAGTCAATAAAGTAAAGAATAAGAAAAATCTTGTAAAATTTAAAACATTAAAAATCGAAATGCTTGACGAAGCAACAAGGATAATAAGAGAGTCAATTGCTAAAGGAACAGAAATTCCTTTACAACTTGTTCGAGGACATTTCAAACATTACACCGAAGAACGACCACTTTTTGGAAATCGTGTAGGTCAATGGTGGTGGATGGGACAAATAAGAGGTACTTCAAAAGCTGGTGCAGTCCTTAAAGATTACGAAGTAGTTGCTCCTCAGACACGAGCTAACCCTCCAGCTCCTTCAAGGTAACAATGAATAAGATACGTGCTATTCCAATTGCTAAAGCTTTAACTGGCTCTAAGTGGGGCGTTGATCATCTGTCTAAACAAACAAGATCAGGAAAAATTCCTGGGTTTACAATACCGGCAGAAATAGTTGAACAGGCAACAGGAATACCGAGTCAAAATTGGTCTGCCATTGAAGATGTATCTCCATTTTATGAAATACCCTCAGCTATGTTAGGTGGTTTAGCCCGTCCAATTTTTGGGGTATCGCCATCACAAGATTGGAACGGTTCACATTTGCATACACCGCATTCACCTCTTTTTGAGTTTCATATAGATGGTTCGCGAGTAAGCGACCTTGCTGTCCATATTCAAGGTGAATGCGAAGGTGATAGGAGAGTTGTATTGGGAGATCAGCGTCAAGAATTCGAATATATTTGGCGTCTAAAACCGAAATTAACCGATGAAGAAATACTAGAAGTTTTAGAAGAACATTTTCCAGGTCGATCTTTTTGGTTTGGAACTACATCATTAGGTGTAGCAACTGTATTTTCTAATGTCGATCAGCAACGAACACCACATGTATTTTTTGGTGAAGGAACCTGGTCAAGATTTAATGGACCAGATCCTAAACACTCAACGCGTGGAAACCACCATCAACGTGAATTATCTCGCCAGTTGTAGATCTCATTAAGTCAGAAAAGAGTGCAACACAAGTTTGTGCGACTGGTTCAGTGTCAGTTAGATCCCAGCCTATAGGTGCACGATCGTTCCAGATTTCTTCAAATTTTGAAAAACCAGGAATAGACTTTGCAGCCATTGTTCTAAGTGGACCTGCTGCAATGAGATTACTGCGAATTCCTTTTTCACCTAAATCTCTTGCAACATAACGGTTAATTGATTCAAGTGCAGCTTTACAAACGCCCATCCAATCATAGCTTGGCCATGCGATTGTAGCGTCAAAATCTAAACCTACTATCGAACCACCATTTTTCATGAGAGGTGCGACTGCTTTCGCGATTGCAGCATACGAATATGCAGAAATATGAAAAGCATTTGAGACATCTTCAAATGGTGCATTTAAAAAGTCTCCGCCTAAGCAAGTCTCTGGATTAGCAAAAGCAATAGCATGTAAAACAGCATCTACAGAACCATTTAATTTATTACCAAGATCATCAAGATCAGAATTATTAGTTACGTCTAATTCGATAACTTCTATGCTTTCATCAATTTTTTTAGCACACCTTTGAGTTAAGCTCATAGCGCGTCCAAAAGAACTCAAAACTATCTCAGCACCTTGCTCATGAGCCTTTTTTGCAACACCAAAAGCTATTGATGAATCAGTTAGAACGCCAGTGATAAGGCATTTTTTATTTTCTAAAAGCATGTGTGCTCCTTATAGAGGTGAATTACCATGTTTTTTGTTACTTGGTTCTTCTCGTTTTGTTTGTAGAGAACCCAAGACAGTAGCAATGAACGCTCGTGTAGATGATGGTTCGATAATTGCATCGACGAAACCTAAATCTGCAGCTTGGTTTGGGTTCGAAAATTGATTTTCGTATTGGCTTACTAAAAGCTCACGAAGTTTTTCGCGCTCTTGTGCATTTTCTACAGCACCAAGTTGTTTCCGATTCAAAATTGCAACAGCACCACTTGCACCCATAACTGCAATTTCTGAATTAGGCCATGCTGCGCACCAGTCATTTCCAAGATTTTTTGAATCCATAACAATATAAGCGCCACCATAACTTTTACGTAAGATAATACAGATACGAGGAACACTTGCTTTAGCGTATGCGTAAACAAGTTCAGCTCCGTGCCTTATCATTCCACGCCATTCCAAATCTTTACCCGGTTCAAAACCTGGAGTGTCAACAAAAGTTAATATCGCAATATTAAAAGCATCACAAAATGCAACAAAACGAGCAGCTTTTCTTGAAGCTTCTATATCTATAGTGCCTGCACGAGAAATTGGCTGGTTAGCAATAATACCTACGCTCTGACCATTTACCCGCGAAAATGCCGTAACAATATTTTGTGCATAAGAAGAACGAACTTCAAAAAAAGTATCTTCATCGACGATGTCATTAATTACATCACGAACATCATACGCCGCATTAGCTGAATCAGGAACTGTATCTGCAGCTATTGAACATTCGCGGTCAATAGCATCTTCACAATCGTATATTTCTGCATTTTCAATATGATTATTTGGAAGATAATCTAAAAGAGTTGAATAAATATCCATTGCCTCTTCAAGATTTTCAGTAATAAATGAAGCAACACCAGAAGTTGAATGCAATTCTGTTGAACCCAATTCATTTCGTGAAACTTCAACACCTGTAAATTCTTTTACAGAATCAGGACCAGAAACATAAGCAAATGCTTCTTTGGTCATAATTACGTAATCAACCAAACCTAAAACAAGCGAAGGTCCCGAAACACATGCTCCTGTCACGATCGCTGTTGTCGGAACTACACCAGAAAGATTAGCTAATTCAGCAGCGAAAGAACCCCAAGCATGTAAACCTGCTGGACCTTCAGTAATATCAGCACCTGAAGTATCTAAAATCAACAAAAAAGGAATACCGAGTTGAGCGGAAAGTTCAGCTGAACGTTTCATAGAGTCTGCATCTGCAGAAGTTATAGCACCGTGACGAGATCCTCCACCCAAGCGTAAAACAGAAATTTTTCTATCATCAATAACTTCAATTGTGCTAGAAGCTACTTGACAATGGTGGCTTAAAAATGGGGCTTCGGTAGAAGACGAAATAGTTTTAGCTTCAAAGGTCATGACAGAACAGGAGATAAAACAATACTTGCGTTATGACCACCAAAACCGAATGAATTTGAGAGAACAGCACCACCGTCATACTCGCGAGGTGAACCATTAACAATATCTATATCAATGTCGTCGCCTGGCTTTTCAAAATTTGCAGTTGGAGGCATTAATTTATTTTTGATTGTGAGCGTAGAAATAATTCCTTCAACAGCACCTGCTGCAGCAATTAAATGTCCTGTAACACCTTTAGTTCCTGAAACAGGTGGAACAGCATTTCCAAATACATGATGCATTGCAGCTGTTTCACCAGAATCGTTCAATGGTGTAGAAGTTGCATGTGCATTTATGTGAGAGATGTCGCTTGGTGAAAGACCGGCTGTCTCTAAAGCCATTTTCATTGAACGTGCAGCACCAGAACCATCAGGCAATGGGGCAGTGATGTGGTGAGCATCGCCACTACGACCATAACCAACTATTTCTGCATAAATTGTTGCACCACGATCTTTTGCTGATTTCAAACTTTCTAAGATTAGAAATCCTGCACCTTCGGCCATAACGAAACCATCTCTATTGGCGTCGAAAGGTCGAGAAGCATGAGTTGGGTCATCGTTTCTAGAACTTAAAGCACCCATACGAGCGAACGCTGACATAACTAATGGTGTTACACCAGCTTCAGCGCCACCAGTTAAAACAATGTCGCAACTGCCATCCCAAATAAGTCTGGCAGCTTCACCTAAAGCATGACTTCCAGCTGCACAAGCTGTCGTGACGTTAAAGTTAACTCCACTAAAACCACACATGATTGATGCATGACCTGCAATAGCATTTGCCATCATTGAAGGAACAAAGAAAGGAGAAACCCTACTTGGTCCTTTTTCTTGATAGATGCTCCATTGTTCTTCAAGCGTTAATATTCCACCAACACCAGTACCTGTAACGACACCAGCACGGGTTGCATCAAAAGAACCTTCTTCTAAACCACTCGATTTAAAAGCATCTATTGCAGCAGCTACACCAAGTTGTGTAAACCTATCCCAACGACGAGCTTCTTTAGCATTGACATAGTTCTCAATAGCTAAAGCGTCATCATCGACTTCACATGCGAAACGCACCGGCAAATTGCTTGCATCGAAATTAGTTATTTCTCGTGCTGTAGCTTTACCGCTTAATACGCGTTCCCAAAAAGTATCGATGTCGCATCCGGCAGGAGTTTTAACTCCCATACCTGTAATGACAGCACGGTTCTCGTCGTTGCGTTGGGTCATAATTATTTATCCAAGTTTGCTAGCAACAAGGTCAACTGCTTGACCTACAGTAGCAACACCTTCAACTTCGCTTTCAGGTAGTTCTACATCAAACTTTTCTTCCATACCCATAACAAATTCGACAATATCTAAACTGTCGGCGTCAAGATCTTCCTTAAAACGAGCTTCGTCTGTAACTTTATCTGCGTCGACACCTAATAGTTCAACTGCTAGATCTTTTACTGTGGTGAAGATTTCTTCACGTTGCATTTTGTCTCCTTTATTTTTTATAAGAACCTATAAAACTATTACAAATCATGTCTATGCTCCCATTCCAACGCCACCATCAACAGGAAGTACCACTCCTGTAATGTATTCTGCGTCATCAGAAGCTAAAAATTTCACTGCTTTTGCCACATCATCAGCTGTACCAAAACGTGCCAAAGGAATTGCGCCAAGCATTTGGTCGCGCCATTCTTGAGGAGTTTGTTCGACCATTGCTGTTTCAATTACACCAGGAGCAATAACATTAACTGTTATGTTTCTTGAGGCAAACTCTCTAGCAATTGATCTGCTCATGCCGATAATTCCTGATTTAGCTGCAGCATAGTTAGCTTGTCCAACAGGGCCAACATATGCGTTAACAGAAGAAATATTTATTATGCGACCCCAACGATTTTTCATCATATTTCTTGCCGCGCGACGCATCGTATAAAAAGCGCCAGTTAGATTTGTTTGGATTACATCATCCCATTGATCATCTTTCATGCGCATAAGTAAAGTGTCGCGAGTTATTCCTGCATTGTTAACTAATATGCTTACAATCCCAAGTTGTTCTTCAACTTTTGTAAATAATTCGTCTACACCTTCAACGCTAGATACATCACTTTTTATAGCTATTGGTTTTTCGCCAACTTGTGATGCTAAATCTATTGTTTCATTTGCGCCGTTTTCATCTGATGAATAAGAAAATGCGACTTTGTATCCAGCTTTTGAAAGGTTAATTACGATATTGCGTCCAATACCGCGAGAACCACCTGTGACTAGAGCAACTTTTTCAGAATTATTATTTTCCATATCTACTTCTCGTTACATTCTATCCATCTGAGTATGGCCGATCCCCAAGTCATCCCTGCGCCGAACCCGCAAAATGCTATGAGATCTTTATCTTTAAAGCGATTTTCTTCGGCAACTTCCGCAAGCAAAATAGGAATTGATGCAGCAGAAGTATTTCCATATTTATCAATATTGGTTATGGCTTTTTCTCTATCTATATCGAGTCGATCGCAAATAGCATCAATAATTCTTACATTGGCTTGATGTAACAATAGCCAATCGATTTGTGAGCCTTTTAAGTTAGCCTTTTCTAAAACGCTAGTTATTGATTTTTCGACAGACCTCACAGCAACTTTGAAAACTTCTTGACCATTCATTTTTAAGAAGCTCATCGTTTGCTCATCGATTTGAACGTCATCTTTGTTTTGTACTTCTAATATCGAAACCAATGAAGAATCTCCGCCTAACTCAACGCTAAGTAGACCGGCATCTTTATCATTTGTTGCGCTAAGCACAACTGCGCCAGCGCCATCGCCAAAAAGTATTACTGTTGATCGGTCATTTTTGTCAACAAATGTTGAAAGTGCATCTGCTCCTATGAGCAAAATGTTTTTAAACATATTTTGTGCAAAAAAGCCACCAGCGATTGCAAGCGAATAAACAAAACCTGAACATGCGGCGTTTACATCAAATGCAGGACCCGATATTCCTAAAGCTTGTGCAACTAAATTCGCTGTCGAGGGTATTGGCTGAACAGGAGATGCTGTTGCAACAATTACGCAATCAATTTCGCTAGTTTCTAATTTCGCGTTTTTTATAGCTTGTTCACCTGCATGAATTGCAAGTGTTGCTGTATTTTCGCCGTTACCATTTATTATGCGTCTTTGTTTTATGCCTGTTCTTGTTGTGATCCATTCGTCATTAGTATCTAAGTATTCGGCTAAATCGTCATTTGTAACAACTTGAGAAGGTATAGCTTTTCCTGTGCCTGATATATAAAACATTAATTATCTCAATCGTTTACAACACGCAACCAAGCAACAGGTTCATGTCTACGTAGACGTTCGCCAGTATGAGCAATTAAACCGTGTATCGTTCCACAAAATGGGGAAGTAACAGGTATTGATTGGCCAACTGTCTCTACATAACCAATTACATCATCTATGTTTACTTCTTCGCCTAAGAGTTCACCATTTTCAGTTGCTGACCTATATATACCGTCTGCAGGTGAAACAATCATTCGTTCAGGAATAAGTATTCGTTCGCCTTCCATGTCTACCATTATTTAACCTCTGTATAGAATGACTGAACTTTGAAATCTGGTGTGCAACGTTTTGCTAAACCAGCCAGTGTCGAACCAAAACCGATTTCAAGACCATATTGTGGTTCTAAAAGTACGACAGCATCCATGCAATCAACCCATAAAACAGGGTTTGAAACATGTGCACTTAATTTTTTCTGCCATATTTCAAAAGTTGAATAAGCCCTACCGTCATCGTTTGACGCAACAGGAGCTATAGGTTTTGAAAATGTCATTGTTTCTAGAACTGGTTCAAGCGCAAGAGATGCTTCATTCATATATGGAGTATGGAACGCTCCGTTTACTCCAAGTTTAATAGCTTTTTTCAATTCAAAATCTCGTGCGTTTTCGACAACCTTGTCTATTGAAGATTCATTTCCTGCAATAACTATTTGTCCTGGTGCGTTATCATTTGCAACCCAAAGTTCAGGGTATGTTTCGCAGATTAATCTTGATGCAGTTTTATCTGCACCCAAAAGAGCAGCCATAGCTCCGCCATTTTTGTCAGCACATTTCTGAGTTTCTATTGCTCGCTTCGAAGCGAAGTTGATGCCTTCTTCAAGGGAAATGACATCTGCACAAATTAGTGCACTGACTTGTCCTAAAGAATGACCAGCAAAACAAACAATTTCATAGTCCTGAGCTTTTGATCTTTCAAATGACATTAAAGATGTCAGTAAAATAGCTAGTTGAGAATCATGGGTGTTTGTTAATGAATCTTCAGATTCGTCACATAATAATTTTTCTACATCTATATTTAAAATTTCTTGCGCTTTTCGGGCAATAGAAAATTCAGGTTCATCAACAAATGGTTTACCCATTCCTGCTTTTTGTGAACCTTGTCCAGGGAAGAGCATTGCTACGCGATCCGCCATGCATACATACTCTCACGTAGAAATATGTAATAAGGAGTTCGAGTGCTTGCGCGAGTTAATAAACATTTTCTAGTAAATTAGACATCATGAAAGAAAAATTAAGTGTTTTAGAAAATTCAGATGAACTTGTTTCACTTTTACCTCATGGGGAACCGTTTATTTTTGTTAATCGCGTACATTCTTTAGTAGATGATGAGACTATTACTGCTTCTTATGATGTGACAGGTGATGAATACTTCTTTAAAGGACATTTTCCAGGTAATCCAATTATGCCTGGCGTTTTACAATTAGAGGCATTAGCTCAAGCTGGTGCGATCGCACTTTTAAGTCAAGATAGATATAAAGATAAACTTCCGCTTTTTGGTGGTGCAGAAAAAGTTCGATGGCGAAGAATTGTTAAACCAGGCGATGTTTTAACTTTGGAAGTTACTTTAGAAAGAACAAGTGCACGCGGAGGTTGGGGAGCAGCTCAAGCTCATGTTAATGGTGAAACAAGTTGTGTTGCGAGAATATTTTTTGCGCTAGCCGATAAGTAGATGTCAATTAGTTTTCTTAACTAGACTCTCGTTCTCAAATAAAAAGGCCGAGTGGCGGAATTGGCAGACGCGGCAGACTCAAAATCTGTTGATGGCAACATCGTGGGGGTTCAAGTCCCCCCTCGGCTACACTTACAAACCCTTAACCCGTGTTGGGTCGAAAAACTATCGATTTCCGATGCAAAATCCCACAAACACTTTTTGTTACCTATGTGTTAACCATTATTTATATATTTATATCGAAAAACGATAGTTTTTCGACCCAATTTGGGAAGCGGGGTGGGGTCTAGACTCCGCAAATAATTCTGATAGTTGGATATGGATTTATTTGTTGGGTTCCGCCAACCCGAATTTCGAAGTGAGTATGCGGAGCTCCACCTTGAGCGTTACCACTATCCCCGGTATAACCAACAACTTCACCTTGGTTGACACGTCGATTATTCTCGCCAGCGAATGCACTTAAGTGAGCATAGTAATACATGTTGCCGTCGTCACCCCAAAGATTTATTCCCATTCCACCTAAGTCGTCAAAGTTTCTTTCAGCACGCCCAGAAACAATTGCAACATTAGGCGTTCCGTAAGCGCTAAATATGTCGTTACCTTTGTGAGTTCTTCCACCTGATCGCGGATTACCCCAATCATCTGTGTGAGTAATAGGTCCAGCAATAGGGCACATCTTTCCGTCTATGGCAAGTTTCACACCGATCTTTGCATTTGCATCTAAAAATACAACTGCAGATTTTTCATAGGCTTTCTTTGCAGTCTCTAGTTTTGCTGCAAATTCTATAGAAAGATTTTCAAGATCTACTTGCTTTGTTATAGCTTGATTTTGTTGATCGTTCAAAGTCTTTTTCAAGCGCTTCAATCTTTTAACTTTTTTGTTATATGTTTTGAATTGATTCATATTTGCATTTTGAGCTTTACCTGAAAGAGCGACCTGTCGGTTGTAATAAAACTGCTCAATTGCGCTTGTAGGTTTTCCATCACTATTTTGATAAAGAGTAACTGCACGTTTTTTTATTATTTTCGATAATTGTTCTAATGGTAATTCTTGTACTGCAAGCAGTGCCGTATTTTTTGCAATTTGATCTTCTAAAGTTAATAACAATGCTTTAGTATTCTGGATTTCATTAGCTGTTGTATCAACAGCAAGTTGAGCATCAAGTAAATCTTTAGTTGCTTTATCTAACTTCGAATTAGCTTTCTTAATATTTTGTTGAGCAACGCTATCTAATTTTGATGGTCCAGAAGGAGGTAGAGTCGTTGCGCCAGGAAGGTCAGCATCAAGACTTCCCCCAGTAGTAGGAACTGGAGCAACAGTTGTAGTTGTATCAGGAGTTGTGGTTGGTGTTGTTTCGCTATAGGCAGGAGTCACATACAAAACCATTATTAGAGAAAACGAGACAAGACATGACGAAATAAGCCTCAAACGTTTAATGTTTTTTGGCTTTAATTTATTTGTGTATAAAGTCGCGAAATCTTCACGCACAAATATCAAATCCCTTCCTCTGTATATGTCGGCCACTTGCCAGATTTAACTAATCGGCATGAAAATATGAGAACTGTGAGTAAGGGCTGCTCAGAGTGAAAAAACCGCAAAATATGCCAACTTTTAGCTAGAAAATAGCCAATTTAGTGACATATAGATCTAGGCTGAATGAGCCTAAGGAGGAACTATGGGTTTACGTATTGTCGTAGCAGAAGATGAAGCAATTATCCGTTTAGATTTAGTTGAGCTCTTAAAAGAAAGCGGCTTTGATGTTGTGGGTCAAGCAGGCAGAGGCGATGAAGCAATTGAACTTATAAAAGAGCATAAACCCGATGTCGTAATAATGGATGTGAAAATGCCAGGACTCGATGGTATTAGCGCAACTTCGATTGTTAGCGACTTAGGAACAACAGCGATAATAATTTTGTCTGCATTTTCTCAACAAGATTTAATTGATCAAGCTCAAAAATCAGGTGCGCAAGGATACTTAGTAAAGCCATTTAATAGAAGCGATTTAATACCTGCAATCGAAACTGCATATGCGAGATTCAAAGAGAAAAAATATATTGATTCCTCAACTGAGTCGACAGCTACGTCTGCAGAATATACAAAGAAAATCGCACACGCAAAAGCTATTTTGATGGATGAACATAATTTGAATGAAGCAAGCGCTTGGAAATTTATTGAAGATAGTTCCCTCGAACATTCAAAATCGATAATTGAAATTGCTGGCGAAGTTATTGAAGGAAATCTATCTCCTCAAGAAGCATAACTTCATGACTGATCAACTACTTTTAACAATTGACGGTCATTCATTGGCTTTTCGTGCATTCTATGCATTGCCGCCTGAAATGATTGCTCGTGATGGTACTCCTACAAATGCAGTGTATGGGTTTTTCTCAATGCTTTCAGGCGTGATCGCGCAATTTAATCCAACGCATTTAGCTGTTGCTTTTGACACTGCGGCTCCAACATTTCGCTCCGAGAAAGACGAAGACTATAAAGCTCAGCGCGACGAAACTCCTGAGTTGTTTATTCCTCAAGTTGATTTAATAATCGACATGCTTTGCGCAATGAATATTGAAGTAGTAATGAAAGATGGCGTAGAAGCTGACGACATCATTGCTACTTATGTAACACAAGCTGATGAAAAAAAGATGAAAAGTATAAGTGTCACTGGTGATCGTGATTATTTTCAGCTAGTAAAAGACCCGTATACAAAAGTGATGTATGTCCGTCGAGGCGTAAGCGATACCGTAATTTATGATGAAGATGGAATTATTGAGCGCACGGGAATTCGTCCAGATCAATATGTTGATTATGCAGCTATGCGAGGAGATCCTAGCGACAACTTACCGGGGATAAACGGTGTCGGTGAGAAAACAGCAGCAAAATTATTAAATCAATACGAAGATTTAGATGGTATTTATAAAAATCTTGACGAATTAAGTGCAAAACAAAAAGAAAAATTTGTTGATGGTCAGGAACGTGCATTTTTAAATCAGGAAATAATGACCTTAGTTAGAAATGTTAAAGGTATTGCTAAGCTCGAAAAACTTGAGCGAAAGCCAGGAGATGCGAAAGCGATAACTGAACTTTGTGATCAACTTCAATTTAGAACTCTATCTAAAAAAATACTTAGCGCTGCGATGGTCGATTCAAGTGTCGAAATTAAACCATCTTCGGGGTCTAAAAAACCATCTTCATCAAAAAAGAAAAAAGATACTACAACGACGAGTTCAATTGAAGACATAACTTTTGAAAGCATCGAGGTTCAACAAGCAATTGATTTAATTGAGAATTCTAAATCAATTTACGCATTGCACTTTGACCCGCTGTCACCAGGTGAATATGTTAATGATCTTAAGTTTCCTTTGACCCCATTATTTGGAATTGATAACAAGCTATATAAAGTAACCATTAAGAATAAAACTAATTTAAAGAAATTTTTAGATTGCATAACGCAGCATTCGCTTAGAGCTATCGGATATGACGTTAAGTCATGGGGAAGTTATTTTGCTTTTTGTGAACTAACTCTGTGTGGAGCAAATGACATATATATTATGGCTGCAATCGATGATGCCGGCCGTGGTAAAAAAACTTACGATCAAGCATGTGCGCACTATTTAGGTGTTGCCCCAACTCAGGCTCAAGCCCAATTAGGACTTGAAGGTATAGATGATTCAGCTCCTGCAAACGAAGAATATGACAAAGCGAAGGTTTACTATTTATTCGAGCTTTATGATGAAATGCTTTCACGACTTAAAGCAAAAAAACTTGAATCGTTATATGCTGATATTGAATTACCATTAATTAGCGTCATTTCTGAAATAGAAACTTACGGTGTCTTAGTTGATCGCCCAAGACTTAAAAAGATTTCTAAAGATATTCATGAACGCTGTGCTAAATATGAAAAAGAAATTCAATCGTATGCAAGTGAACCTTTTAATGTAAATTCAACCCAGCAATTAGGGAAAGTACTTTTTGATGAAATTGGTTTAACGCCTATTAAAAAAACTAAAACTGGTCTTTCTACAGATGCAGCTACTTTGAATGCACTGTTGGGACAACATCCGATAATTGAAACAATATTAAATTATCGTGAGGTCGAAAAACTTAGAAGCACATATATAGATGCACTAGATCCACTTGTTGCAGTCGACGGAAGAATTCATGCAACGTTTAATCAAGCAATAACTTCGACTGGTCGTATTTCTTCTGAAGCGCCTAACTTGCAAAATATTCCAATTCGATCTGAAGAAGGGAAAAACTTACGAACTATGTTCGTAGCGCCAGAAGACTATGTGCTCTGTGCTATTGACTATAGCCAAATTGAATTACGCGTTTTAGCGCACATGGCTAAAGAACCGACTTTGGTAGAAGCATTTAATAAAGGGGTTGACGTCCACGCCACAACTGCCTCGCAAATTTTTGAAGTCGATATAGATAAAGTTGATGCAAAGCAAAGAAACTTTGCCAAAGTAGTAAATTTTGGTATTGCATATGGAATGGAAAGTTATGGACTGGCAACTCGGATGGGAATTGATCCTGGACACGCGAAAGAAATTTTAGATTCATATTGGTCAAAATTTGCTCGAATGAAAAAATATTTAGATTCAGTTGTCGAGCAAGCCAAAAAAGTTGGCTACACAGAAACAATGTTTGGACGTCGAAGATATTTTCCTGAATTGTCATCTTCAATTGCTCGTGTACGAATAGCTGGAGCGCGTGCTGCAACAAACGCTCCTGTGCAAGGTACAGCTGCGGACATATTTAAATTGTCTATGGTTCAGGTATCAAACTTGATTCGTGAACAAGGTTTGCCGGCACACATGGTGCTAACTGTTCACGATGAATTGGTTTTCGAGATTCGTGAAGATAGTGTTAACGAAATTACAAAAGAGATCGTTTCGGTTATGGAAAACGTAGTTGAGCTTGATGTTCCTTTGGTAGTCGATGTTGGTACAGGGCCAAATTGGGCAGAAGCTAAGTAGCTCCATTATAAAAAATAGGCCAAAAAGCGCTAGTATGTCCGATGCGTGTGAAATGCACACGTCAGGATTATCCTGCCATCAATAACAAAATAAACAACAGGAGACCTTGTGTCTGAAAACTCATCAACAACTGTTTCTGAATCAGAAAACGAAAACACAATAACATCAGAAGAAGAAACACAAACAACATCTGAAAATACAAACGAAACAGAAACATCTTCACAAGCAGCAGACAATATTGCTGACGAAGAAACACCAATTGCAGTAAACGATTTAGGAATGAGTTTCGCTGACGCAATCAGCTCAAGCATTGTTGAATTTGATGACGGAGATCTTGTTAAAGGTACTGTCGTTAAAATTGATAAAGACGAAGTTCTTTTAGATATAGGTTTTAAATCTGAAGGCGTTATCCCAGCTAAAGAATTATCGATTAGAAATGACGTTGACCCATTTAAAGAAGTTGAACTTGGTCAAGAATTAGAAGTTCTAGTTCTTACTAAAGAAGACAAAGATGGCCGTTTGATTCTTTCTAAGAAGCGTGCACAATACGAAAAAGCATGGTCAAGCATTGAAGAAGTTAAGAAAGCTGACGGAGTTGTTAAAGGTCTTGCAATTGAAGTTGTTAAAGGTGGAGTTATCGTTGACATAGGTTTGCGTGGTTTCTTACCTGCATCGCTTGTTGATACCCGTCGTGTTCGTGACCTTTCTTCATTTGTTGGTAAAGAAGTTGAATGTAAGATTCTCGAATTAGATCGCAATCGCAACAATGTTGTTTTGTCTCGTCGTGCATTTTTGGAAGAAAACCAAAAGGGTAACCGCGACAGCTTCTTAGAGCACTTAAAAGTGGGTGAAATTAAAGAAGGTGTTATTTCTTCTTTGGTTCCATTCGGTGCTTTTGTTGATCTTGGCGGTATGGACGGACTTGTTCACGTTAGTGAACTTTCTTGGAAGCATATTGATTCTCCAGGACAAGTTGTTAAGGTTGGAGATCCAGTTAAAGTTAAAGTTCTTGAAGTTGATTTAGATCGTGAACGAATTTCTCTTTCACTTAAAGCAACTGAACGTGATCCTTGGACAGAGTTTGCTGAAAGCCATCAAATTGGAGAACTCGTTTATGGTCGTGTTAGCAAAGTTGTTCCTTTCGGTTCATTCATTCAAATAGGTGAAGGCATCGAAGGTCTTGTTCACATTTCTGAAATGGCTGAACATCACGTTGATACAGCAGAACAAGTTGTTCAACCTGGCGAAGAGCTATGGGTGAAAATTATCGAAATCGATATGGAACGTAGAAGAATTTCTCTTTCTATTAAGCAAGCTGCTGAAGGTGGAGTTGTTGCTCAAGAGTATGCTGACATGTACGGTGAACATGCATACGATGAAGAAGGTAACTTCATTGGCGAAGCTCAAGGCGAGCAACCTGCAGAACAAGCTTCAGCTTCTGCTGAGCCAGAATCAGAAGATAATTCTGAAGAAGCTCCGCAAGCTTAAGCACGTTTACATAACAGCTCGAAATATTTGGTGCTTCCAAACGGAATTTTTTGTTTAACTATTCCGTGGGCTCCTAAAGCTCTGGCCATCATAACTGTTGGTAAACCAAAAGCATCATTTATTTCGTCGATAGTTTCAGTTATTTGCTCTTCTTTTTGTAGATCTCTAAAAAGTTCTAACTGTATTGGTTGATAGTTAGAGTCTAAAAGGTGATAACAGGTAATACTCATTAAGGTAATTATCTGATCTTTCGGTCTTTGAGTAAAAATTATTTTTGCATTTTCAAAGACGCTTCTGTCACTATTAAATGGTTGTGAAAAAAGATGGCGTTTAAACCAGCTTGTTCCATCTTTAAATTTTAAGTGAACATAAACGCCTTGAGCTTTTACTTCATTAAAGCGAAGTTTACGGGCAGTGCTATAGCAAAGATAAGAAAATCTTTTTATAAGTTCTGTTTCATCTTTTGTTTTTACGTCTAAAGCAAACTGCTTCCCAACTATTCCTAGATTTGTTTCTACGTCATCCACTTCATACCCGCGTATGCGTTGATGCCAATACACTCCAACCACTCCTTCAAAAACATTTTTATGAAGCGTTAAAAGTGGTGAATTCAAGAAATCAATTGGAGTCATAATTCCGCGTTTATTTAGTCTGGCTTCAAATCGGCTTGCTATGCCGGGTAAATCTTGAAGTTTTATAGACTGATACTTTTCTACAAGATTTTCATGAGTTATCACGGTTAATCCATCAGGCTTATTGAAACCTGAAGCTAGTTTTGCCAAGAATCTATTTGTAGATATTCCAATATTGCATTTCATCCAGCAACCTAGATCTTCTCTAAGTCTTTGCTTTATCTCTTTTCCAATTTCATCTAAAGGGCGATTGTTAACACTGTTGCGAGTGCCTCGGAAATCCACAACACCTTCGTCGATACTTTTCATGGTTACATTTGGTGAATAACTTTTTAATATAGATAAAAGACCTTCGTATGCATGATGGTATTTGGGGGGATCAGTTTCTAAAACTATAAGGTTTGGAATGAGTTGACTTATTTCGTCATAGCGCATTCCAACTTTTGCTCCTAGTGCTTTTGCTTCATAGCTAAGTGCAATCATGCAGCAGTGAGGAGTGATTCGATTAGTTACTCCTATGGGTTTACCTCTTAAATGTGGATGTGCTTGTTGCTCTACTGTTGCGAAACAGCTGTTGAGGTCAATGTGCATGACATTGGGTTCAGCTTTGTTTAGTTCCGAACTAGGATTTTTAGAAAGTGCGTTATCTAATAAGACGCTCATTAGTCAACAATAATTTTTGAGATTAAAGTCCAGGTTAAACTTTCTGCATCGAATTCAATTCTGTAATCGGCTAACGAGTCAGTCATGTCGAATACGTGAATCATTCTTTCGCCTTTGCTGGTGGGGTGGCGAAAACCTAATTCGTTGAACTCTATGACGCGACCTTTGTGTTTTATTTTTCTCGGCATGCAGTTGTTCTTAGTATTTCCGTCACCAAAAACGCATAGAACTTCTATTCTTTCATCAAGATTTTCTACCTCTAACTTTTGCATGAGTCCTCCAGTACGATGCAATGGCTTTCTGAAAGCAAACATATGTTCGTATAATATCAAACTCCTACGACACCCTCTAAACCGTGTTGGGTCGAAAAACTATCGATTTCCGGACTAAATAAAGGTAAACACGAGAGTAACTTAATGTGTTTGTGGGGTTTTCTA
This sequence comes from Acidimicrobiia bacterium, assembly GCA_046331265.1. Lineage (GTDB taxonomy): Bacteria > Actinomycetota > Acidimicrobiia > IMCC26256 > JAGPDB01 > JAGPDB01. The sequence continues at coordinate 20,638 of JAXLRE010000001.1, forward strand.
TCGAAAAACGATAGTTTTTCGACCCAACACGGAGAATGCGTGTGGGGGAAGTGAGAGTGAGCTAGCGGATTTCGATAATGCCTGTTCGAACTCCAGTTAATACTGCTTGAGTTCGATCTCGGGCATCTAATTTTTCGTAAATAGAAGCTAAATGGTTTTTAACAGTTTTCACGCTAATAAATAAATCAGTTGCGACATCGTTTGTACTTCGACCATCAGCAATGAGTTGCAAGATTTCTGTTTCGCGTTTTGTCAAAATACCAGTATCAGCATCAACAACGCTATCGTCAGCTGGAGTATTTGAACCAGTATCTAAAAGTTGTTGAGCAATGCTAGAGGTTAAAAGTTCTCCATGAGCAACTTTGTTTACAACTTCAATAACTTCAGACATCGGAGCATCTTTAGTCATAAAAGCGCTAGCGCCTGAATTTATTGCTTGATTTACAACTGCAGCTTCACCGTGCATTGTTAACATCACAACACGAGTTTCAGGTTTTGAAGATTTAATAATTTTTAATGCAGATAGTCCATCCATAACAGGCATGGTTATATCTAGCATGACAATGTCTGGAGAAAATTCTTCTACTAAACGAATACCTTCTTCGCCGTCGCCTGCTTCACCAACAACGTCATATCCGTTGTCGGTCAACGCACGTTTAACTGCTTGGCGCACAAGTTTATGATCATCTACAAGTAATACTTTTGTCATGAAGGTACCTCAACTTCCGCTTCGATGATAGTCCCTTTTCCAGGGGCAGAGGTGACGTTTAACTGGGCGTGAATGGTATCGGCTCGTTCTCTCATACCTATTAGACCAAAACTTTCTTTCTTTTCCTTGTTCCTCATGAATCCCTTACCATCATCCCGAATAGTTAAATGCACCTGGCCATCTTCCTCTAAAAGCCAAGACACCCAAGCATGAGACGCCTCGGCATGTTTATAAACATTATTAAGACCTTCTTGCATTATTCTCCACATTTCACGTTCTATTTGGACTGGCAAAACACGCTTAGTGATATTTGTCTCGAATTGAACATCTAAACCTGTGCGGTCACCAAACCTAGGTAAATACTCTTGAGCAAGAGAATGAAATGGACGTTCATTGTTAACCGTTGCTCGAAGTTCATAAAGTGTCTCACGCAATTCACCTACGACTTCACGGACGATGTCTCTAAGTTCTGCCAACTCAGGAATTTCTTCATGTTGAGGAATCAAACGTTCTAGCTCAAAAGCAACATAGGCTAAAGCTTGTGCAAGACGGTCGTGTAAATCTCGTGCAATACGACTTCGTTCCTCTTCAGCTCCCATGTTTCGTAGACGTTGAAACCATAAAGCGTTGTCGATTGCTAAAGCAAGAGGTTCAGAGATTTCTTGCAAAAGCGATGCATCACGTTTCGAATATTTATTTTCATCACTATGTTCAAGTGCAGCTATACCTACAACATTTCCTCGTGCTCGTAATGCGATATACATTCCAGAATGGGCAAGTGGAGAGCAGCCGACATATCCATCAGTTGTAAAGTCGTGAACAACTGCGTTTTGTGTCCCTAATGTTTGAGCCAATGGTGCTGGAAGTTCATGAACTGAAATTGGTGTTGCAAGTCGAATACCTTCTGCTAATTCCACGCGCCAAAGATTGTGCGTGGAGTCTGCTACAACAATTGCTAAATATTGAACATCGTATAAATCATGAAATCGATTTCTAGTTGAAGCAATAACTTCACCCAAATCTAATGATGCTGGCAATGTTTGCGCTACATCGTGAAGTGCAAGTAGCAACGAGTTGGCATGGCCCATGCGACGCATTTCGTCGACAACAAAGCGAGAGCTAGCTTCTGCTTCTTTTGCAAAGATGCGCATAACTGCACCAATGATTCCGCTTATAACAAGTATTAACGTGTTTTGAACCATTGTTGGCATTGGAGTTTTCTCACTGTCGATTACATATTCAATGCCTGATATAGATGATGTGATTATGAAAGCAGTAACAAGGGGCGCTGTGATGCCACTAGATAAACCAGTTACAATGAGTATGGGAATTGCTACAAGAACAAAAGGGCTTGACCATTGGTTGGTTAATGCCATCGCACTTAAAAGTGAGACAACGTCTAGAGTTATATTTATAAACCGATCTGATACAGAACCCTGTAGAGGTATCGGATGAAACGTTCTGTGTAAAGCATTTAATGACAAAATTACTGTGGCCGCGACAAGTGGAGAAAGGTTTGCGTTATTCTTTTCAGAAATGGCAATTAGTACGCTGACAATGATTGTTGTCCAACGTAAAAAAACAATCATTAGTTTTACGCCTTGCGACGTAAAGAATGAATCGCTTTTAGTTTGCGCTATTGGTGCAGGTGTGGCCATAGTTCTCTATACCTATCGTCCTAAAAATCTGCCAAATAAAGGGCAAACGCCTAGACTTTCACTATGCATAAAGTGGCGGTAATTGGACAAATAGGGGCAGGAAAAAGCGAAGTTGTGCGAATATGCTCGGAAATGGACTTTCCTATTGTCTCAGCTGATCATATAGCAAGAATGTTGCTTGACCTTCCAGGTGTTGCTCATGACGATGTAGCTAAAGCTTTCCCAGATGTTGTTGATTCCGTAGGTCGAATAAATCGTCATGCATTAGCTATGGATGTTTTTTCTAACGAAGAACACTTAGAACTTTTAGAAAGCATAATTCATCCACATGTGTGGCAGATCGTTGCTTCGTTTTTCATGGAGTGCGAAAAGAAGGGCGAAGATATTTGTTTTGTTGAAGTTAGCGCGCCAGACGAGTCAATCAAAACACGTTTCGATGAAATGTGGTTTATAGATGCAGATATTAATGTTCGTAAACAAAGATGTATCGATAGAGGCATGGATGAGAAAGATTTTGAAGCAAGAAATAAATTTCAAGAATCACATTTACGTCTATGTGATCTAGCAAGTCGTACAATATTGAATGAGGGTACTATAGAGGAGTTAGAAAATAGTATTAAATCTATTTGTGCAGAGCTTTCACGTTAGAAGATTAGATGTTTGAACTAAATAGTGAATACGAACCGTCTGGAGATCAACCGTTTGCTATTGATGCTTTATCGCAAGGTGTTGAAAAAAGTTTTGATTACCAAACTTTATTAGGTATCACAGGTTCTGGTAAATCATTTACTGTTGCAAGTGTGATTGCAAAACTAAATAGACCTGCATTGATTTTGGCTCCAAACAAATCTTTAGCTGCGCAGTTGGCTAGCGAGTTTCGTGGGTACTTTCCAAAAAATCGAGTTGAATATTTTGTTTCATATTATGACTACTATCAGCCGGAAGCATATATTGCTCAGACGGATACATTTATCGAAAAAGACTCTTCAATTAATGACGAGATTGATCGTTTGCGTCATGCCGCAACATCAGCATTGTTGTCTAGACGTGACACAATAATTGTTGCCAGTGTTAGTGCTATATATGGCTTGGGATCTCCTGATTCGTATAAAACAAATATGTGTTTTATTAATAAAGGCGAAACTGTAGATCAACGCGCATTGTTGTCAAGGCTTGTCGATCTTCAATATGAAAGAAATGATGTTGGTTTTATTCGAAATAAGTTTCGTGTTCGAGGAGACACGATCGACATTTTTCCAGCATACGAAGAAAGAGTAATTAGGGTTGAACTTTTTGGAGATGATGTTGACCGAATTTCGTTGATTGATCCGCTTACAGGAGAACTTTTTCAAGAAATTGATTCAGTTGCAATTTTTCCTGCATCGCATTATGTGGTTGATGCTTCGATTATGAAAGTAGCGATCGAAGAAATTGAGCAAGATCTTGAAGTTCGATTAAAAGAATTAAAAAAAGAAAATAAACTTGTTGAAGAGCAGCGTTTGAGATCTCGCACCGAACATGATTTAGAAATGTTGCGAGAAGTTGGCGTCTGCTCGGGTATTGAAAACTATTCTCGATATTTAGATCGACGTAAACCAGGACAAGCACCGTATACATTGCTTGATTACTTTCCAAAAGACTTTGTTACGTTCATAGATGAAAGTCACGTTACGGTTCCTCAAATTAGGGGACAGAATGCTGGAGATAAATCTCGAAAAGATAACTTGGTCGAATACGGTTTTCGTCTACCAAGTGCTAGAGACAACAGACCTCTTACTTTTGATGAAACTATTGAACGTTTAGGTTCTGTAGTTTTTATGTCTGCAACTCCAGGAAGTTACGAACGAGAAGTTTCTAAGCAAGTAGTTGAACAGATTATTCGTCCTACAGGGCTTTTAGATCCTCAGGTTGAGGTCCGTCCGACTAAAGAGCAAATTGATGATTTAATTAACGAGATTCAAGATAGTATCGAAAAGAAAGAACGTGTTTTAGTAACAACCTTGACAAAGAAAATGGCAGAAGATCTAACCGATTATCTTCAAGATGCAGAAATTAAAGTTAGATATTTGCATAGCGATATCGACACCATTGAACGTATAGAAATTTTGCGAGACTTACGTTTAGGTGAATGTGATGTTGTCGTCGGTATTAACTTGCTGCGTGAAGGTTTGGATTTACCTGAAGTTAGTCTTGTCGCAATATTAGATGCTGACAAAGAAGGATTTTTACGATCAGAAACTTCTCTTATCCAAACTATTGGACGTGCAGCACGAAATGTAAATGGTCGTGTGATCATGTATGCCGATCGAATTACTGATTCCATGCGGTTCGCAATTTCTGAAACTAATCGACGTCGTGCTTTGCAAATTAAATATAACGAAGAAAACGGAATTAATCCAACACCAATTGTTAAGGCTGTTGCAGATATTTTAGATATGTTACGTGGAGGCGAAACCGATGTCGATGTTGAAAAAATTGATATCGCTTCGTTGGCTAATTTAGGAAATGAAGAAGTTAAAAGACTTATTGCATCATTAGAAGACGAAATGCATGAAGCAGCTAAAGAACTAAATTTTGAGGAAGCTGCTCGTTTACGTGATGAAATAAAGCTCATCAAAAAAGAGTTGAAAGAAATGGTTGGGCTTGGATAGACAAGTTTACATGCACACACTAGAACATATGTTCGTGTTAGGATTAATAGATGGCTAATAACATTTCTGTACGTGGAGCGCGCGAACATAATCTAAAAAATGTTGATGTTGATTTACCTCGTGATTCGCTGGTTGTTTTAACAGGTCTTTCAGGTTCTGGTAAGTCTTCACTTGCTTTCGACACTATATATGCTGAAGGACAACGCCGATACGTCGAATCTTTAAGTGCATATGCGCGACAATTTCTAGGGCAAATGGAAAAACCTGATGTTGACTTGATTGAAGGTTTATCTCCAGCAATTTCTATTGATCAAAAATCTGCTTCACGTAATCCACGTTCAACGGTTGGAACTATAACTGAAATCTATGATTATTTACGTCTACTTTTTGCACGTATTGGACATCCTCATTGTCCAACTTGTGGTCGTTCAATCGCTCGACAAACTCCACAACAAATTGTTGATCGAATTTTAAAGCTAGATGAAGGAACAAAGTTCCAAGTTTTAGCACCAGTTGTTCGTGGTCGAAAAGGGCAATATGAATCGTTGATTAAAGAATTAATCTCCCAAGGGTTTACTCGAACATATATAGATGGTGAGATTCTTGAATTAAGCGAAATCGATCCATTGTCTCTTGCTAGATATGAACAACACACTATTAAAGTTATTGTTGATCGTTTAGTGATCAAATCTTCAATTAAGCGTCGTCTTACTGATTCTTTAGAAACCGCATTGTCTTTAGCCAATGGAATTGTTGAAATAGATATTGTTAGTGGAGACAGTGAGAAAGTCGATCAAAGTGATGATTCAAAGGTGCTTACTTTTTCTGAACACTTAGCATGTAATTATTGTGGAACATCCTTTGATGAACTCGCTCCACGAAATTTTTCTTTTAACTCGCCATATGGTGCTTGTGAATATTGTGATGGACTTGGTACAAGTTTTGAAGTAGATCCAGAATTAGTTGTACCAGATCCTGATTTAACTTTATCAGAAGGCGCGATTGCTCCTTGGAGTGGTTTTAAAAGTGATTACTATCGAAAAGTTTTATCTTCTGTTTGTGAAATATATGATATTGATGAAGATGAACTATGGAAGAAACTTTCGAAAAAGAAACAAAAAATTCTTCTTAACGGTTTAGGCTCAGAAAAAATTGAGGTTAAATTTAAAAATCGTTATGGCAAGTCTCGATCTTTCACAACGAAATTTGAAGGTGTAGTTCCTTGGTTGAAGCGTAGGCATATCGAATCTGAAAGTGATCGTGCACGTGAAGTAATTGAAGGTTACATGCGAGAAATTCCTTGCTCAAAATGTAATGGTGCTCGTTTGAATCCTGTTTCTCTCAAAGTGACTGTGGCAGATAAATCAATTTTTGATATAGGTGAAATGTCTATTAAAAACTGCAACGAGTTCTTTTCAAATATTGTTTTAAGTGAACGAGAAAACTCTATTGCTAATGAAGTGGTTAAAGAAATTAGAGGGCGCTTGCTTTTTCTTAATGATGTTGGTCTTCAATATCTTTCCATTAACCGTTCATCTGCGACGCTTTCTGGTGGCGAGGCTCAGCGCATACGTTTAGCAAGCCAAATCGGTAGTGGTTTGGTGGGTGTGCTTTATGTTTTAGACGAACCATCTATTGGCTTACATCAGCGAGACAATGAGCGCCTTCTATCAACGATGACTCGACTTCGTGATTTAGGAAATACGGTTTTAGTAGTTGAACATGATGAGGATACTATTCGAGCTGCTGATTATGTAGTTGATGTTGGTCCGGGTGCTGGTGAGCATGGTGGTGAAATTGTACATTCAGGCACTGTAGCGTCTTTATTGAAAAATAAATCATCTATAACAGGACAGTATCTTGTCGGTAAAAAGCATGTTGTAATTGAAAATGAAAAAAGAAAAGGCAATGGCTTAAGTATTGATGTTAAGAATGCGCGCGAACATAATCTAAAAAATATTGATGTATCTATTCCGTTAGGAAAATTTGTTGCTGTATCTGGTGTTAGTGGTAGTGGAAAATCTACGTTGGTTAACGAAATTATTTTGAAATCGTTAATGAAGAAAATATATAAATCGAAAGATGTTCCAGGCAAGCATGACAAAATTACAGGAGTAGAGAATATAGATAAAATTATTTCTATTGACCAATCTCCAATTGGTCGTACCCCTCGATCTAACCCAGCAACATATACGGGTGTATTCGATAAGATTCGTAATTTATTCGCACAAACTCAAGAAGCAAAAGTGCGTGGGTATCAAGCGGGACGTTTTTCATTCAATGTTAAAGGTGGACGTTGCGAAGCTTGTTCTGGTGATGGAACGATAAAAATTGAAATGCACTTTTTGCCTGATGTCTATGTTCCATGTGAAGTCTGTAAGGGTGATCGATACAACCGAGATACTTTAGACATTACATATAAGGGTAAGAACATAGCCGATGTTTTGAATATGTCGATTGAAGAAGCTCATGAATTTTTCCAAAAAATTCCTGTGATCGAACGTCATCTAAAAACTCTTGTTGATGTTGGTTTAGGTTATGTACGATTAGGGCAACAAGCTCCAACGCTTTCTGGTGGAGAAGCGCAGAGAGTAAAACTTTCAAGTGAACTTGCTAAAAGAAATACTGGAAAAACTCTGTATGTTCTAGATGAACCAACAACAGGGTTACATTTTGAAGATGTAAGAAGGCTGCTGGAAGTTTTACATAGGCTTGCTGATTCAGGAAATACAGTATTAGTTATTGAACATAATTTAGATGTTATTAAAAGTTCAGACTGGGTCATCGATCTCGGCCCTGAAGGGGGAGACGGTGGCGGCGAAATTGTCGCGCAAGGTACTCCTGAACAAGTTGCTAAAAATAAAAAAAGTTATACAGGACGTTTTCTGCAGTAAATACAGTCTGATGGTTGCTAACCTATAGATATGACAGATACTCAACATCCTGCCGCATGGCATCCAGATCCATCTAAACGACATCAACAAAGATATTGGGATGGTGAACAATGGACAGAACATGTTTCTGATAATGGTCAAACAAGCGTCGATGAACATGGACAAAACCTCGCTAATACCGGGCAGGCTGAAAGCACAGGAATAATCGATGGTGAAATGTTTGGCTATACGACACCTGAACAGGTTCAAGCCCAGGTAGCGAAAGCTCAAACATCTTCTGGTGGAGATTCAGTCTATTCTTCAATGCAAATGCCGGAACCTTCTGCGACAGATGTTCCAGCACCAGAATATGATAAATCGATTTTTACAGAAAATATTTTGGTTGTTAATCAAAAAGCAAAACTTCTTGAGCTCACGGCTGAATATGGTGTTTTTGATCAAAGTGGTAACCAGCTAGGTGCTGTACGTGAAGTAGGTCAATCTGCAGCTAAAAAAGTTGCTCGTGCATTTCTAAATGTTGATTCATTAATGAATCACACATTAGATATTGTAGATATGTCAGGTAATTTGCAGTTGCGAATAACAAAACCTAGACGAATAGTTGGAATGTCAAAAGTTGTTGTTGAGAATTTTGCTGGACAAGTTATTGGCGAAATTCAACATAAGTTTAAATTCGGTAAAATGGAAATGCGTTTGATGTATGGCGAGACACAAATTGGTGCTGTACATGCAGAAAATTTCCGTGCTTGGAATTTCAAAATTTTAGATGCACAAAATGTTCAAGTTGCTAGTATCACGAAAACTTGGGAAGGTTTTGCAAAAGCGATGTTTACAACTGCAGATAATTATGTGGTTCAAATACATCAGGTAATGGCTGATCCTTTGAAATCGTTAGTACTTGCTTCTTCTTTGGCAGTCGATTTGATTTTGAAACAAAACGACAAAGGTCTTCTCTAACTTCATGCTCGTGTTGGGGAAAAACTATCGAAATTCGATAGTTTTTCGACCAACTGAACTATTTGCGTTCAGTGATGTCTAACATTCTTTGAAGACTTATACGAGCCCATTTACGAGTTGTTGAATCAACCTTAATTTCATTTACGGGATGTCCATCAACAATATTTTCAATACACCAAGCCAAATGAGGCAAATCAATACGAAACATAGTCGAGCAAGGGCAATATAACGGATCTAGCGAAACTATTTTTTTATCAGAATGTTCTTTAGCCAAACGCTGTACTAAATGAACTTCAGTTCCGACTCCAATTACTGAACCAGCCGGAGCAGCTTTTACGTAATCGATAATTTTCTCTGTAGAACCCACCACATCGGCAGCTTCAACTACTTCATGTTTTGTTTCAGGATGAACTACAACAATTCCATTTGGATTTTCTTTACGGAAATTATCTACATGTTCTGTCGAGAATCTTTGATGAACGCTGCAATGGCCCTTCCATAACCAAAAAGTTTTACTCGCGATTTCTTCTTTTGTTTTTTCAACGCTAGCTCTTGGGTCATAAACAAATATGTCATCTTCATCATAACCCATTTGAAAAGCGCTGTTGCGACCTAAATGCTGATCTGGAATAAACAGAATATGTTTATGGTCTTTCAAACCCCACTCGATGATTTCTTTTGCATTAGATGAAGTACAAACAGCACCGCCATGTTCACCTACAAAAGATTTAATTGCAGCTGAAGAATTCATATATGTAATAGGCATTATTGAATCTTCGTCTACGAAACTGGAAAACATTTCCCATGCATCGAGAACTTGAATGTTACTTGCCATGTCCGCCATAGAGCATCCAGCGTTAAGATCAGGTAAATATATTTGTTGATTTTCTTCGGTTAATACATCTGCAGATTCAGCCATAAAATGAACACCACAAAAAATAATATGTTTAGCGTGGGCATTTTCTGCTGCGAATCTTGCGAGTTTGTATGAATCTCCTCGTGAATCAGCGAATTCAATTACTTCATCTCTTTGATAGTGGTGACCCAAAATAATTAGCTCTTTACCCAAAGATTTTTTGGCGTCTAATATTCTTTGTTTTAGCTCTTCATCACTAGCACGACTATATCTTTCATCAAGAGGAACTTGGATTCGCAGCTGCGTACTAGTATTTATCACAACATCATTTTAGGAAAAAACAAGGTCTATGCTCGCGCCCAACCGATTAGAAATTCCAACATCACCTGGTTCATATCAATTTTTGTCGAAAAACAATGAAATTCTCTATGTTGGTAAGGCAAAAAATCTTCGTTCGAGGATAATGTCATATTTTCAGGGTGGTCCAAAACACTCTTTTCGTATAGAACAAATGGTCGAGATTGCAGAAAAAATTGAGTGGATTGTTGTTTCAAATGAAACAGAGTCATTATTGCTGGAATATTCACTAATCCAACAACACAAACCTCGTTATAACGTTCGACTAAAAGATGATAAATCTTATCCGTGGCTTTGTATCTCAACAAGTGAATTGTGGCCTCGTGCAATGGTTATGAGAGGAAAGCAGAAAAAAGGAAATAAATATTTTGGTCCTTATACTTCTGCATACTCAATACGTGAAACGCTTGATGTTCTAACAAATATTTTTCCTGTAAGAACATGTTCTCCCGCTAAGTTTGCTGATTATAAGCGAAGAGGGCGGGGATGCTTATTGTTCGACATAGGAAAATGCTGCGCCCCATGTATAGATAATGTTTCGAAAGATGAGTATGAACAACATGTAAATGGCATGATTCGATTTTTAAATGGTGAAGTTGGCGATGTAACTAGACAAGTTCAGACACAAATGGAAAAAGCATCTACTTCAATGCAATTTGAACGAGCAGCAATTTTGCGTGATCGGCTAGAAAGCTTAAAGACAATTATCGACCGTCAAGAAATATATGGATCGGAAAAAGACAATTTTGATGTAATCGCATACGAAACAGACAATATAGAAGTATGTGTTGAAATATTTAGAGTAAGAAAAGGTCGGCTCTTAGGCTCGAGAAGGTTGCTTTTAGAAGCTCAAGAAACACTTAATGGAGAAAGTGTTTATGAACAAATACTTTTAACAACTTATCAAGGATTGTTAGATGAAGTTATTCCACCTGTTGTGTACGTAAATGAAGAGTTTTCATCTATTTCTGAATTTGAAGAGTTACTAATTTCATTACGCAACGATAAAGTGAAAATAAAAATTCCTGAGAGAGGTTCTAAAAGAAAACTTTTAGAATTAGCTAATACAAATGCTAATGGTGTTTTATCTCGAAGAATTAAATCAAGAATCAATGATGTAGAACAACGCACTAAAGCTTTAGCTAGTTTACATGAACAGCTAAAACTTAAAAGAGTTCCACTCAGAATTGAATGTTTTGATATTTCACACGTACAAGGTACTAACACTGTTGCTTCAATGGTTGTTTTAGATGATGGTTTGCCTAAGAAAAGTGAATATAGAAAATTTGTAATTAAACATGGCCAAGGTAACGATGATTTCTTATCTATGGAAGAAGCAATCACTAGACGTTTTGCTGCAAGTCACGACGATGAAAAGTTTCAAAAGCTACCAGACCTACTTTTAATCGATGGGGGTAAAGGACAACTAAGTTCAGCTGTTAGAGCTTTGGAATCTTTGGGCATGGATAATCTTTTCGATGTTGCATCAATTGCAAAGAAGCAAGAAGAAATATTTTTGCCAGGCCAGAGCGATCCCGTGGTTATTCCGAAAGGCTCTTTGTCGCTGATGCTTCTACAAGTTGTGAGGGATGAAGCTCATAGATTTGCCATTACTCATCATCGAAGCCGACGTGGTAAAGCCATGACCAACAGCATATTGGATGAAATTGAAGGGCTTGGCCCGAGTCGAAAGAAAAAACTGTTGAGCTCATTTGGCTCAGTTAAGCGGCTTAAAGAACAATCTCTAGAAACTTTACAGAGTCTAAGCTATCTGCCCGATAATGTATCGATAAGTCTTTTTAACAAATTGCACGACGAAAGAAACGACTAGATGAAAAAAATTGTATTACTTACAGGTTTAGCGGGAGCAGGTCGAACGACTGCCGCAGATGTGTTAGAAGACATGGGATTTTACGTAATTGAAAATCTTCCATCATCAATTATTAAAGATGTTGTTAACGGAATGAATGACAAAGAAGGTGTACGTCTAGCAATTGCTGTAGATATTCGCGATCAAGATTCGATTAAACATGTATTGCAGGCAAGGGAGTCTCTTGAAGAAAACGGCGATGATGTAGATATTGTCTTTCTTGATGCTGATGATGACACAATAATTAGAAGATTTGAACAAACACGTCGACCACATCCTTTCATTTCCGCTGGCGTTTTAACAAAGGGGATAGCAATTGAACGTGAACTTCTTGGTGATCTGCTCGCTAACTGTGATGTTCATATAGATACCACCTATACAAACCCAACCCAGCTTGCACAAAAACTTTCTACATTATTCAGTTTGGAAGATAAAGGTACAACTGTTGTAGTCAGTTCATTTGGTTTCAAACATGGGTTGCCTCGTGATGCGGACTTTATTTTTGATGTTAGATTTCTACCTAATCCTTTTTGGGAACCAGAACTAAAAGACATGTCAGGTCTTGAGAAAAAAATTCAAGATTATGTTAAGTCGTATGAAAAATACGATGAATATATTTCTGCATTGAAAACAATGCTTGATGTCTCTATAAATGAATTTCAAAACTTATCAAAAGGATTCGTTACGATCGCGTTTGGATGCACTGGAGGTTTTCATAGAAGTGTCACCATCGCAGATGAGATAGGAAACTGGTTACGTTCGACGGGTCATAAAACAATTGTTATACACCGTGAATTAGATCTGAGCGAACAAGAATGAAAAATGTTGTTTCACTCGGTGGAGGACACGGTCTATCCATGGTGTTGCGTACACTCTTGCCTTGTAACGTCAACCAAAGTGCTGTCGTGTCTGTTGCTGATGATGGCGGGTCATCAGGAAGACTCCGTCACGATCTAGATATTGTTGCCCCAGGTGACATTCGGGCATGTTTATTAGCATTATCTCAAACTGATGAAGAAGATGAAGATGCTGACATAGCGAGAATTTTTAATTACAGATTTGATCAAGGCGAACTAGACGGCCATTCATTAGGAAACCTAATCTTGGTTGCACTCGCTCGCGAATATAATTCTTTTGAACAAGCTGTAAAAGTAGCTAGCAAACTTTTAAATGTACGCGGTCAAGTTTTCCCAGCAACTGAATCCAACGTCGTTCTATGTGCCGAAACAGATTCTGGTCTTGTGCGTGGTCAAGTAGAAATTGAAAAAACATCATCAATCCAAAAAATATTTATTGATCCTGATGATGCATTACCGCTAAGCGGTGTTGTTGATTCAATATTAAATGCTGATCATGTTATATATGCTCCAGGAAGCCTTTTCACTTCATTAATTCCTATTTTTGTTATTCCTGAAATTGCTCATGCAATAAAAATAACTGAAGCTAATGTAACAATGATTATGAATCTAGAAAACAGGGGACCTGATACAGAAGGTATGTCCGGGGATGATCACTTAAATAAGGTTTTGGAACATGGAACACGAGTAGACAATGTTATCTGCGATTTAGATTCGCTAAAGGTCGAAAATGCTCCAAGCAACATAAAGGTATTGCAAGCCAGTATCTCTAATGGTGATGGCACTCATAATCAGGATTTATTGCGCGAATTACTTGTAGATGTTTTAGATCTTTGATTCATGCAGACCATTCCGTTCTTCGCGCGTTAACTAAGTAGAATATTTAATTATTAAATATTGAAAGGTGAATTATGTCTTTGCGTGTTGGGATTAACGGTTTTGGCCGTATCGGTAGAAGTTTTACTCGTGCAATATTGGCAAGAGGATTAATGGAGGATGTCACATTAGCTGCGATCAACGATCCGTTTGGCGACAGTGAAATAATGGCATTCTTGCTAAAACACGACAGTGTTGGCGGAACTTTAGATCACATGATTTCTGCAAATTCTAAAGGTCTAGACATCGATGGTTTTTCTATAACAAAATTTGAAGAGAAAGATCCTGCACAAATCGATTGGGCATCAGCTGGTGTAGACGTAGTTATTGAATCTACAGGTTTATTTACTTCTCGCGATGCAGCAGCAGCTCACTTAGAAGGTGGAGCAAAGAAAGTCATTATTTCCGCTCCGAGCCCAGATGCAGATGCAACCATATGTATGGGTGTTAACGATGAAGTCTATTCACGAAAAGATCACAACGTTATTTCTAACGCAAGCTGCACAACAAACTGTCTAGCTCCTCTAGCAAAAGTTCTAGATGATGCATTAAAAATTCAAACAGGTTTCATGACTACTGTTCACGCGTATACTTCTGATCAACAATTGCAAGACATGGCAGCTGCCAGCCGTAAAGGTAAAGCTGATGTACGTCGTATGCGTGCAGCGGCGCTTTCAATTATTCCTTCATCTACTGGTGCTGCAAAAGCAATAGGTATGGTTTTACCTCAGCTTGAAGGAAAACTTGACGGATTTGCTTTGCGCGTTCCAACACCTGTTGGTTCTATAACTGACTTAACTGTACAAGTAGAAAATACTGCAAGTGCAGATGAAGTAAATGCCTTATTTGAAAAAGCAGCTAACGATAAAAGCTACCGTGGTGTTCTTGAATACTCTAAAGACGAATTAGTTTCAAGTGACATCGTTGGTAATCCTTCTAGCTGTATATATTCAAGCCCTGACGTTATGGTTTCTGAAAATCATGTAAAGGTTCTTGGTTGGTACGACAACGAATGGGGTTACTCAAACCGTCTAGTTGACTTAGCTATGTTTTTAGAAGAGAGTGGCTTGTAATTCATGCAAGACAACATTCAAAAACTTAGCAACGCAACAGCTGAAAAAGGCACAAGAGTACTTGTTCGTATTGATTGTAATGTTCCATTAAATAGCGACGGCACGATTGCTGATACTTTTCGTTTAGAAGCTGTAACTGAAACAATCAAATACTTATCAGGCAAAGGTGCAAAAATAATTGTTGCAGGTGCCATTGGCCGCCCCAAAGGTAAACGTGACGAATCTTTAACAACTAAATGTGTTGCTGAGTATTTTCAAGACAATGTTTTAGAAAAATGTTCATATGTAAATGAAGCATTTGGCGAACAAGTTAATGATGCAATAGATCAATGTAATCCCGGTGAAGGAATTGTTTTAGAAAATCTTCGTTTTTATGAAGGTGAAGAACAAAACGATGAAGCTTTTGCTAAAGAGCTAGCTGGACTTGCTGATATTTATGTTAATGATGCGTTTGGCCAATGTCACAGAAAACAAGCATCAATCGTAGCTATCACTAAATTTTTGCCTTCATATATGGGCTTATGTCTAGAAAAAGAAGTAAGTGCTTTAGAAAGTGTTTTGAACAACGGTCAAGATCCTGTTGTTGCAATTATTGGTGGCGCAAAAGTTTCAGACAAAATTGGTGTTATAGATGCACTGATCAATAGATGCGATTACATTTTGATTGGTGGTGCTATGGCTTTTACGTTTTTAAAAGCTGGACGCATGGCTATCGGAAATTCACTTTGTGAAGATGACTACATAGATAAAGTCGGACCATGGATGAAGACAGGGAAGATATTTTTGCCAAATGATTTTGTCGTTGCAGAAAATATCGATTCAACTGAAGCTGAGATTTCAAAAACAATCCCGTCGGGCTATGCTGGATTTGATATAGGTTCTGACTCGATTGAGAAATTTATTCAAATAATAAATAGTGCGAAAACTATTCTTTGGAATGGCCCAATGGGTGTATTTGAAAAACCTCAATTCGCACAAGGTACAAATCAAATCGCTAATGCTGTTGCAGATTCAAATGCGTATAGTGTTGTTGGCGGTGGAGACAGCGTCGCTGCTATCCGTCAAATGGGATTAGAAAATAAAATCGATCATGTTTCAACCGGTGGAGGAGCAACTCTGGAATATATCGAACAGGGAACTCTTGTCGGTGTTGAAGCTTTAAAGGTAAGGTAAAAATGAGAAAACCAATTATTGTTGGCAACTGGAAAATGAATTTAAATCATTTAGAAGCTATTGCACTTGTACAAAAACTTTCGTACCGTTTAGAAAAAGAAGTCTTTGACAATTGCGAAGTTGTGGTCTGTCCACCTTTTACGTCTTTAAGAAGTGTTCAAACAACAATTGATTCTGACAAAATGCAGATTTCTCTAGGCGCTCAAAATGTAAACGAAAATGAAAAGGGTGCTTACACAGGTGAAGTTAGCTCAGCCATGTTGACCAAGTTAAATGTTTCATATGTAATTGTTGGACATAGCGAAAGAAGAGCATTCGCAGGAGAAACCGACGAGCAGATTGCATTAAAAGTAAAAGCAATTAGAAAAAATAACATGACTCCAATTCTTTGTGTTGGTGAAACTAAAGAACAGCGTGAAGCGGGACAATCTATTGAAGTTGTTGAGAGTCAGGTACGAAACGGGCTAGCTTCAATTGCTAAAACTGAAATTGAAAACTGCATAATTGCTTACGAACCAGTTTGGGCAATTGGTGCAGGGACTCCAGCAACTATTGAACAAGCCAATGAAATCATTTTCCATATTCGTTCTGTAATCGATTCAATGAAATCTGGAGTTTCAGATGTTACACGCGTTATTTATGGCGCAAGTGTTGATCCTGGTAATTCCAAGCTCTTTTTATCTCAAGACGGAATTGATGGTTTACTAGTTGGTGGCGCAAGTTTAGATGCGGATGATTTTTCACGTTTAGTGATCTCGGCAATTAAATGATCACTGTTCTAACTATCTCGATCGTGTAGAATTTTTAACGTGTTAAATACAGCTCTTATCGTCATCCACTTAATATCTTCCACATGTTTAGTGGTATTAGTTCTGTTACACGCTGGTCGTGGCGGCGGTTTGTCTGATTTATTCGGTGGTGGTGCAATGGGTGGTTCTATGGCTGGCTCAACACTCGTTGAAAAGAATTTGGACCGTTTGACCATTATTGCGGCAATTATCTTTACATTTACAACAATCATGCTTGGAATTCGATTAAAGTAACTATCGATTGGTTTTAGCCAATCATTAATCGAATACCAAGGGGGAGCGTTGAAGACAGCGATTATTTCTCGTAAGTTTGCAATTGTCTTTTTACTAATTGCAGCTATTGTCCTTGCTGGATGTTCATCTAGCAGTGACAAAGATAAAGTTTCAAAGGGTGGCACAATAACTATTGGAGCCGAACAAGAACCAGATTGCCTTGACTTTGTTGGTTCATGTTCTGGATCTTCATGGGGTTTCTGGATGGTTGCGGTTAACACGCTACCAAGAGCCTATTCAGCAGAGCGTATAGGAACTAAGAATGAATGGGAATGGAAACACACCAATCTCTTAGCAAAAGATGCTGAACTTGAAACTAGCCCAGTTCAAAAAATCACATACACAATCAATAAAGATGCTGTTTGGTCTGATGGTAAGCCAATAACAGGTGATGACTTCGTTTACACTTGGGATCAAGTAGCCAACGGTGAAGATGTATATGACAAAACTGGTTATACAAATATCGACAAAGTTGAAGTAAACAAAGATGACAATAAAGTTGTTGTTGTAACAATGAAAAAAGGCGAGCCTTACGCAGGTTGGAAAGCTCTTTTTGGTGGTAACTACGGAATTCTTCCTTCACATATTCTTAAAGGTAAGGACCGTAACGCAGAGATGAAAGATGGATACACATTCTCTGGCGGCCCATTCAAATTAGTTGAAAATGGATGGAAAAAAGGCGAGACCATCACAATTGTTAGAAATGATAAATACTGGGGAGAAAAAGCCAAATTAGATAAAGTAATTTTCAGAATGCAGTCAGATACAACTGCAGAATTTGCTTCGTTTAAGACTGGCGAAGTCTTAGCTATTTATCCTCAACCTCAAATTGATGTTGTTGATGCTATTAATGAAGGAAACCTTGAAGGTGAAAAAATTGTTAATGCAACAACTGGTAGCACAGAGGCTCTTTGGATCAATAATGAGGCTAAGCCGTTCGACTCTAAAGAAGTAAGACAAGCTCTCGGTTATTCTTTAGATCGTGATGCAATTGTAAATTCTCTATTTGGTGATATCGGAGTTAAGAAAGCTGTTAATAGTTTTGTTGCTCCAGCAGTTTCTCAATATGCTGAAACTTCTGGTTTTTCAAAATATAAGACGAACAAATCTAAGGTTGACGAATTATTGACCAAAGCTGGATATGCCAAAAATTCAAGTGGTGTATACGCTAAAGGCGGCCAAGAGCTTTCGTTTACCATTCAAACAACTGAAGGTAACCAAAGAAGAAAGCTAACTTTAGAAACAATGCAAAAGCAGCTACAAGATCTTGGTTGGAAAGTTGAAATTAAATTTGTTCCAGCCGGTGACTTGTTTGGAACTATTGGACCTAAGGGTGAATTCCAAGTTGCACTTTATGCGCAGATTCTAACTGTTCTCGACCCAGCTAACTGTTCATTATTCTGTTCAGAAAATATTCCAACAGCAGCTAATGGCGATTCAGGAAACAACTGGACTCGAACAAGAATTGATGCAGCAGACGTAGAACTTCGAAAAGTTGACAGAGAACTTGATGAAGACAAGCGTATCGCAGCAAGTAAGAAGTCCGAGAAATTGCTTGCGGAAGATGCAACTTCAATACCGCTAGATCCACTTCCTAATATTTTCTTGTGGAGCAACAAGCTTGCAGGAAATATTGACGAAAATCCTATTCAAGGACCATTCTGGACCTTGTCTCAATGGGGATTGAAGTAAATTAAAATTAACTAAAAAAAGTGGGGTATATCCCCACTTTTTTTATGTTTAAGTCCTATTCTTATTACTAATGGCTGTCACGATATACATAGTAAAGCGTTTGCTTATCTCATTACTATTGCTATTAGTGGTTTCTTTTTTAATCTATGGTGGCGTTAGATCAACTGTTGACCCAACTGCTCGACTTTCTGCAAGTAAAGATCCACAAGCAAAAATTCGAGAAAAACAACGATTAGGTTTAGATAAACCGCTACTTGTCCAGTATAAAAATTGGCTTTCAGGAGTTGTTAAAGGTGACTTCGGTAAAGGGGATGTTGATCGTGTCCCAGTAATGGACAAAATTTCTGCAGGATTTTTTAAATCTTTAGAGCTTGCATTCTGGGGGGCAATATTTGCAATAATTCTTGGAATTTCATTTGGAGTTATTTCAGCCATACGGCGTAACAAACCAGCAGACTACTTACTGAGTGCTTTTTCATATGTAGGTATTGCCGTTCCAGTTTTTGCTTTTGCATATATTCTGATGAATATTTTTGCTATATGGTTGCCTCATAAATTTGGACAAAGCCAGCCTTGGTTCTATACCTCTGGACTAGTTGATAATAGTTATGGCCGTGCTGCAGACGGTCTGTGGAATTTTGAAAGCATAAAAGAATATTTTCGCCATATGATTATGCCTATTATGACTTTAACAATTCAGCTAATTGCAGGCTGGAGCAGATATCAACGTGGAGAAATGATTGAGTCTTTGCAGAGCGACTATATAAGAACAGCTCATGCAAAAGGAATGTCTCGTAGACGAGTTTATTTCCGTCACGCTTTTAGAAATTCTGAAATACCAATGGTAAACGTAATTTCTCTTGATATTGCGTTTCTTTTGCAGGGTCTAGTTATTACAGAAACAATCTTTACTATCCCTGGAATGGGTAGCGTTTTTGTTAGAGCGTTCCAATTAGGTGATGCAACAACTCTGTGTGCATGGGTATTGGTAACAGCAGTTATTGTTATCCTTGCCAATTTATTTGCAGACCTTATGCTGCCAATTATCGATCCTAGGATAAGAACAAGATGAGCGAGAATTATCAAATCTCTAAAG
Organism: Acidimicrobiia bacterium; assembly: GCA_046331265.1. Classification (GTDB taxonomy): domain Bacteria; phylum Actinomycetota; class Acidimicrobiia; order IMCC26256; family JAGPDB01; genus JAGPDB01. The sequence goes on from JAXLRE010000001.1 coordinate 40,439, forward strand.
GTGAAGTTATTGCACCGCCGATTAAATATCGTTCATTTAAACGATTTTATGCAAATAAAGCAGCATTTATTTCTCTTGTCTTTATTATTTTGTTCAATATATTATGTTTCTTTCCAAAAATATTATCTCGCTTTCCTCAAAACGATATAAATGAAAATAGAAAACGATTACCTATAAGTGCAACACATTGGTTAGGTACAGATGTATTAGGTAGAGACAACTTAACTGAACTTTTATATGCAGGACAGATCTCTTTGAAAATTGGATTATTTGTTGGAATAATATCAACTTTATTAGGAGCAGTAGTAGGTGCATACGCAGGGTATTACGGAAAATGGATTGATTCAATCCTTATGCGTATGACTGATTTATTCTTATGCGTACCAACTTTGATTATGTTGGCATTAGCACTACGAAAATTTGGTGATGGCGATATCTCTATGATCTTTTGCATTTCTGCTATTTCGTGGATGTATGCAGCAAGACTTGTACGCTCAAAAGTTTTGTCTCTCAAAACTCGTGATTACGTAGATGCAGCAAAAATTAATGGACGTTCAGGTTTTTACATTATTTTTAAACATTTAATACCTAACTCGTTTAGTGTTATCGCTGTTAATGCAGCATTGACAATATCAGCAGCCATAGGTCTCGAATCTACAATTTCATTTTTAGGTTTTGGTATTCAACCTCCTCTAACTTCATGGGGAAGAATGCTTTATGACTCAAAAGGTTATGCTGTTGGTAAATATTCGTACATATTTTTAGCACCTGCTATTTCTGTTTTCCTTGTAATACTTGCTTTTAACTTTATTAGTGATGGTTTGCGTGATGCTTTAGATCCAAGATCGGAGCAGTCATGACCGAAACCGTATTAGAACTTAATAACTTGTCTGTGACATATGGTAAAAAAGATAGAAAAACTTATGCTGTTCAAGATGTTTCCTTAAGTCTGAAAAAGGGTGAAGCGCTTGGTGTTGTTGGTGAATCTGGTTGCGGTAAAACGACTGTTGCAATGGCGTTAATGGGACTTCTTGATTCTCGTACAGAAGTTACTGGCGAAATGGTTTTACTAGGTAAAAAATATGATTTATCTAAAATGTCATATAACGATTGGCGGCCAATTAGAGGATCAAAAATTGCTATGGTATTCCAAGATTCATTGGCGGCATTAAATCCTCTTAAAAAAATTGGCGAACAAATTGCTGAAGCTATTTACGTTAAAAAACAGAAGTCAAAAAAACAAGCACGTGAACAAGCTTTAAAGTTACTAAAACTTGTTGAAATACCTGATCCTGCAAGACGCTTTAATCAATATCCTCATGAATGCTCTGGTGGTATGCGTCAACGTGCGATGATAGCTATGGCATTATCTAATAATCCTGATGTTCTGATCTGTGATGAACCAACTACAGCTTTAGATGTTACAGTTCAAGCCCAAATTTTAGCTTTGATTAAAAAGTTGCAAAATGAAATTGGAATGGCTGTAATTTTGGTTACGCATGATTTAGGTGTCGTAAATGCAGTAACTGACGATATTGCAGTTATGTACGCAAGTAGCATTATCGAAACAGGTTCAACACCAGAAACTATTGCAAAGCAATATCACCCTTATACTTGTGATCTTTTGCATGCAATGCCAGATATTGCTGCACCTAAAGGTGATCTACATTCAATACCTGGTGTTCCTCCAACATTAAATCGAGAATTTACATGGTGTCCTTACGGCCCTAGATGTAAATATCATGATGATAAGTGTGACGAACAAATGCCAGATTTAATTGAACTTTCCACTGGCAGATTTTGTGCGTGTGTGCATCCTTTGAACATTAGCCAAAAGGAAGTTGCTAATGGATAATAATACTCAAGTAAAAATAACTGGTGTTTCACAAGATGATAAAACAGTTTTATTAAGAGTTGATGATCTACACAAAACTTTTTATACAAAATCGCATGGCCATAAAATTTCTACTTTCGCTGTTAGAGGCGTTTCTTTAAGTATCCAAAAAGGCGAAACGCTTGGGGTTGTCGGTGAATCTGGCTGCGGTAAAACTACTTTGGCTCGAATGGTTGCTGGCCTTGATGAACCAACAAGGGGAGTGCTTTCATTTTTGGGTCACAAATTAAAGTTTGATAAACGTACCCGCAAAATGATCTCGATGGTTTTTCAAGATCCTTATGCGAGTTTAAATCCTCGTATGTCAACAGCTAGTTGTATCCGTGAACCAATGCATTTGTTGACAGATGAAGAATTAGATGCTCGACTGAAAGAATTGTATCCAGATAAACCAGTCGATGAATTTGAGATCTTGCCTCGGGGATTTATTAAAAAGTTTTTTCTCCGTTTCGAATCTAAAAGAAGAAAAAAAGAAAAAGCATATGCTGCAGGCTTAATTGAATTAGTCCAACTTCGTTCAGAATGGGCATTGCGCTATCCTCATGAATTCTCTGGTGGACAACGACAACGAATCGGTATAGCAAGAGCATTAGCTACTTCACCTGAACTATTAATTCTTGACGAACCTGTAAGTGCACTTGACGTTAGTGTGCAGGCAGGAATTATTACTTTGTTGCGCAGACTAAAAACCGAACGCGAACTTGCAATGATGTTTATAAGCCATGATCTTCGTATTGTGAAACATCTTTGTGACCGTGTTGTTGTTATGTATTTAGGTCAAGTTATGGAAGATGCTCCTGCAGAATTACTTTTCGCTAATCCCCGACATCCATATACAAGAGCATTAATGGCATCGATTCCTAAAGCTCGTACGGAAGATGAAAATACGGACATAACGGAAGATGCTGAAGATAGTGAGGAATTAGGTGGAGTAAAGCTAAAAATCCTAAAAGGCGAGCTTCCAAGTCCTACGAATCCGCCGAAAGGATGCCCTTTTCGCACACGATGCGAAAAGGCAACAGAGAAATGCGAGATACAACCTCCATTGGCACAAATGACTGATGGTCGCCAAATAGCCTGTCATTTTCCTTATTGAGCCTTTACCAGAGCCAAAATTAGACGATATATCGTGTAATGGAAGCCTGCCCTAAGACGTTTATTAGAAAAACACTTTTTTTGTTATGTGTTATTTCTTTTGTGCTCGTAATTAGTGGTTGCTCAACTTTGGGTGGAAAATCGAAATCTGAAGATGTTCCTAAGCTGTTAGTTGTCTGGTCTCCAGTTGATTATTCTCATGATCCTTTGCAGGCAAAATCATCTGAACAATATTTTCTTTCATCTCTAGAGAATGAAACTCTTTTTGGTTTAGATAAAAAAGGAAACCTAACTTATAACTTGGCGCAGAATTACAAAGTCTCAAATGATGGTAAAACTATTTCTATCGAATTAGGTAAGTTCACATTCACTGATGGTTCGCTTATAACGGGTGCAGATGTTAAAGCTACTTTATCAAGAGTCGCAAAAAATGGGGGAGACTTATCAAAACTTCTTTCTAACGTTAATGGTTATGGTACGGCTAAAACTGGTGGCGATTTCACTGGTATAAAAGTTATTGGAAAAGATGGTGTGCAATTTAGTTTGATTAATCCTGATCCATTTTTTGTTTTTCACCTTGCACATCCAGCAACAGGTATTGTTCCATCTACCTCTATAGGTATTCAAGGTGATTTAGTTTCTACAAATATTCATTCAGGTTTATATAGTGCTGATGTTATTTCAAATGAACTTAATGCTACGACTGCTTTTACTCCTAGAACAAAAACACTTCCTGTTATTAATGTTGTTAAGAAATCTGAAGAAGATATGGCGGCCCGTCCTGATAGCCAAAAGGTAGATATCCTTTTAGGATTAACAAATCCTTCGATTTCATTTAGTCAAATTTCTATTCCACAGTTGGCAGTAGCTTCTTGGAATATTTATGTGAAGAATGCTAGTTCTCCTTTTGCAAATGTTAAGTTCCGAAAAGCCATTCTCGAAGCGCTTGATGAGAAAGAATCTATTGCTGCATATGCAACAAAAGCAGTTGCTCCTAAAAAGTTTTTGGGTGGAACTTTTGATTCTGTTGAGTGCTCTACTAGTTGTGATACAAATGTAAAAGACGCTAAAAAGCTTTTAGCTGAGCTTTATCCTGATGGTAAATATCCTGAAATAAAGATCGATATCGAAGAAAATGAGATACAAAAGTCTTTAGCTGATTCTGCAGTTAGTAGTTTGCAAGAGATTGGTATTAAGGCAACTGTAAAGACTTATAACTCAACTGATTTATCTAATGAGATAGCCCGAGGTAATGTTGAGTTATTTAGGTTTGGTTGGGTAACAGATTTTGCTGTTGGTGCTGACTTTTTGGTGAAGAGCTTTAAAGCGGATTCAACTGAAAATGTTGCTGGCGTGGCTGATGCAAGCTTAGAAGAAGCTATTTCTGAATATCAGAGTGCTACAACTGCTAAAAGTAGAATCGATAAATCTAAGACATTGCAGGATGAGATTAAATCTCTTTGGCTAATGAGGCCTGTGGCTCATTTCCATAAAATTGTAACTGTTAACAACAATGTTCAAAATATTGACTTCGACTTTTATTCTCGCGTAAATATAGGAAAAATTCGCGTTAAAAAGTAGATAAATCTGAATAACGTTTTAACTTTAAGCTAAGATCTTGGCCCGTTTACAAAACAAGTCGAAGTGGCGGAATTGGCAGACGCGCAAGCTTAAGGTGCTTGTGCCCGTTAGGGCGTGGGGGTTCAAGTCCCCCCTTCGACACTGTATTCTGAATGATAAAGGCCTTGTTAAGATTTTGTCTATGATTATGAAGTGAAATTATTTGCTGGGTCAATTTTAAACGCTAAACAAAAACTTTTGAATCTTTATCGTAAGCGGTTTGTTTTTGTGACATCTAATATTTTAGGAATACTGATCGCAATAATCGGGATAATTGTATGCATAGGCATGATACTGGGTTCGTATTCTTTAAACTCAGCTGCGAAAACGCGCACCAAAAATATTGAAAAAGTTGTAAATACTTACTTGGACAAAGGAAATAATAGTTTAGAAGAGATCAAAGTAACGATTGCGAATATTACTTCGATTGATGAATTAGTACATAACATTTCGGATATGTCAGAAAAAAACATCGATCGTCTCGAAAGTTTGAAGCTATCACTTAGCACTCTTAACTATCGTAATTATTTAGATAGGTCAATCACACATGTTGACGAGACGCTAAAAATATTGAAAGAAATAAAGAAACTTCCAATAGTTGTACTCATTTCGAAAGAAATAATTAATGAGAAGATCGACATGTTAAAAGCAAAAATACGTCAAATAAAAATAGAAATTGGAAATAGTGCATCAAAGGTGCGCCAAATCGCCTTCTATACCTTTTTAGTTTCGTTTGTTCTAGCTGGGATATTTCTTGTAGGTGAATTTACATTACTATCCAGAAGTATAAAGGGTTTAAAGTCAATAAATGCTTAACTAAAAAAAGTTCTCTCTAAACTTCTTACTTCAGCCATATATTCGCGGGTTTTTGCATTGCGACCTGTTAGCAAGCCAACACCATTCGCTAATGTACCTGCACCACCTATTAAAACAAATGGTACAAGTGACATAAATACTTTGTCTCCTGCAATATCTAAATCAGTTAATCCAGGGTTTTGACCAGCAATTGCTTGATTAGAGCGAGTTAATTTTTCTATTGCTGGAACATTTGGTTCAAAAGAAATAGTCAAAGTTTGTGACTTAGGTTGTTGTCTAACTTGAACATCTAAATCTTTTAAAGCTCGATCCATATCATCAAGAGATTGAGCAATTAAATGGGTATCTACATCTCTAATCTTCTGGTAATCATGAGCTGTATGATAATTCCACAATAGCCCTGTAGCTGTACCGCTAGATAAAAGTAATACTGCAAAAGCCAATCTTTGTTCAAGAAAAATAGAAAGTACTGTGCTACGTCTATCTGCTGAGATGTCTTTAGCTAAAGGAGATGGATTTTTCTTGCGTAGAAATTTAGCAACAGTTAAACCAATTCCGCCACCATAATATATTTCTTGTAAATCTTTAAGTTCTTTATCTAAGTCCTGCATTCGTTTTGCAAAATCGCTTATGCGGCCAAAATCTAGTGAATCTCGATTGATAATTTCATTAGCTGTAGTAATAATTTGAACTCGACCCTGCTCGGTTATCGAGACGCTATCGCTGGTTGCTTGTGTCGACAACGCATTTACAGCATCATCTGAACTTTGGAATGTTTTAGCGCTATCACTTAAAGCGGAAGCATCAGAAAATAAATTAATTGTTGCACCAACAGGTACAGCAACAGATGTGACGCCAACTACTCCAGCTAAAGTATTACGGATTTTTCGTACGTTAATTTTGCTCATAATTTATCTAATATCTTCTCAGTTTTCTATAAGCCATAACAAAAGGAACACTAATTAGTAATCCAACAGCAACTAGATTCGTAGGACCTAAAGAAATAATAGACTTTAAAAACATTATTATGTAATGCATTATGCAGCCTCTTGTCTTTGAGTGTTAACGCGAGTAGGAGAGACCCATGTTGCTTTCTTTACTGTCGGCTTTCTCAGAGCTTTTATGAATCCATGCATTAATGCAATACGCCAGTTGATGTCATAAATAATTAATGTAGGCCAAACAATTAGCATTCTCCATTTACGCAAAATAATCGCACCAAAAATTCCTAAAAGACCATAGCCTGCAAAGTACCAAGCTAGAGCTAAAGCAATATTTTGTGTCACTGTTGAAAACAACATGACCATATACAAAGGCCACAGCCAATAAAAGATTGCATCAATAGAAATTGTTAACCAAGACAAATCTGCTCGAGATCTTTTGCGGCCCAGCTTATGTGTAATAGCAATCTGCCATGATCCCCAAGCCCAACGTAGATGTTGTTTATATAATTCATTCCAATTAGACGGTTCTTGTAACGTCGCAACTGCCTTAGTGTTGTATTTGATCTCACCTAGTTTTTGTCTATGTATTTGCCAGCACCAATCAGCATCTTCAGTAACAAAATATGGATTATCTCTAACGACTTGGTCAAGTATTCGTGCTCTATATGTTGTTAATGCGCCATTGATCCAAGTTCTTGCATTGAAAAACGATTGAAGACGGTACATGACAAGCTGTGTTCGCCAAGTAGCAAACGCTCTCGCACCAATAAAACCGTTCCATCGTTTCGAATCTTTCCAATAGCTAACACTGTGGCCTTCACATGCAGCCAAAGATTTACGTTTGTCTAAAAACTCAATAGTCTTTTCGACATAATCAGGATTCAATGCAGTATCGTCATCTAATATCATCACAAAATCATAAAGTTCAGGAATTCTTTTTCCATCAAACTTTTGCCATTGGATATCTAATGCATGTCTAACAGCTAATGCTTTCCCAATATTTTCGTCTAAGTCAATAACTGTTACATCAAGTGATCTAGCGATACTAGATGTGCTATCTGTTGAAGCATCATTAATTACGTAAACATCTGCTTGATTTCTCGCACTCTTAATTGCATCAGCGATAGTGGCCTCACCATTACGGCATGGAATAAGAATACACATTCTCATTCCTGGGATATTTACCTGCTCATCAATAAAAGACTCACCATGTTTCCAATTTTGGCTATATGACAACCGACGAGTGTTCATTACAGGTTATATAAAGTGAGAATTAGTCGTTTACTGGGTTGCGCTTACGAGCAAAAGCCATAAGTGCTAAACCAGAAACTAAAAGTACAGCTGCAATAACAATGATGGTTGTAGTTGGTGAGCCTGTGAAAGCCAGTCTGCTATTTCGATTAGCAGAGATTCCTCCAACTGTTACTCCTGTTGTTCCAAGTACAGTTCCTGCAACAATTCGTATTCCGCCTACTTGAGGTGAAGGTATAGACATAACAATCCTTTGTTCTGAAAAACGGACTAATAGTATATACCGTACTTATGGTATCAATCAAATGTTTCTCATGCGATGCTATTTTAAAGTGTATGAATTTAAACAATTTTGGCGGAATACCCGCACACCCATTATTAGTACATATACCCGTTGTTTTAGTACCTCTTGTTCTTATTACAGTGCTAATTGCATCTTTAAAGCCTTCCTGGCATAAAACTTTTGCTATTCCTACAGCAGCTCTATCGGTAGTTGTATTTATAGGATCATATTTTGCAAAAGAATCTGGCGAACATCTCGAAGAGCTTCTAGACGAAAAAGAATCACTTCTAGAAAAACACATCAACTACGGAGATAAGTTTATGCTTATTGCTCTAGTCCTTTTATTGGTAGTTGTGATCTGGAGTCTCTACGGAAAATATTTCAAATCTTCTGCACAGAAAATATTTAATTCAAATGTAATCAGAATAATTGTTTGTGTAGTCGCCGTTTTGTACTTAGCATTTGCTTCATACTTTGTTTATCTGACAGGACACTCTGGAGCGAAATCTGTATGGAATGAAACCTCGACAGAGAAGACTTCTGGTGGAGAACGAGGAGAGTAATTAAACTCTATATATGCCCGTAATCATTCCTGATTCAAGTACAGACTTAATAGAACGACTTAACACAGCAGGTGCTGTTGTTATGTCAGAATCTGATGCATTAACTCAAGATATACGTCCTGCACGGATTGGGTTATTAAATTTAATGCCTGCACCGGCAATGGAATCTACAGAAAATCAATGGCTTAGATATATTTCTAATACTGTTTTGCAAGTGGAACCAGTTCTCTTGAAGTTCGATAACGACCTGCGTGAGCGTGACGGGGCAAGTCGTAGAGAAATACTGAAGCACTACATAAAGTTCTCTGACGGTATTAAAGATGGATTAGATGGACTAATTGTTACCGGAGATAACCTAGAACTTAGAAAAGATCCGAAGATTCACGAAGCATTACCATTTGAAGAAATTACCTATGGGGATTCGCTTAAAGAAGTCATTGACTGGGCAAGAAAAAATGTTTTTCTCAACGATATATTCGTGCTTAGGCAGTCATTTTGCTCTAAATCATATATATGGTTTAGAAAGAAAAGTAGGCGATAAAAAAATATTCGGTGTTTATGAACATGAAATATTGCGTTACTCAACCCACCCGATTCTTCAACGTGTTGATGATGTAATAAACGCTCCTCATTCAAGATGGGGAGATGTTTCCATAGATGAAATGAAAAAAGCAGATATAGAAGTGTTAGCAAAGTCTGATAAGGCAGGATGGTTAATTGCATCTTGTAATAATGAATCAAATGGTTTTGATATTTTCTTACAAGGACATCCCGAATACGATAAATACGATCTTCATAGCGAATTTATTCGTGACTGGCAAAACGGTCAAGCAATGCCTAAAGATTATTATGATTCAAATAACCCAGCATCTATGCCAATAATGACATGGTCAAATGATGCGAGAGCATTGCATTCAAATTGGATTGCTGCAATGTACAAACACTTTTCAGGTAACTAACTTTTTCAAGCATTTGCTTTTTCGCGACTCTTTTTCTTTACTTCTTTGAATATTCCAAAAACGGAAACCGTAGTAGTGAAACATAAAAACAGTCCGTAATAAGCGTAAACGCGCAATGGTGGATTGTTTGCAAAAAGTAAAACATATAGATCTGGCGCAAAAAATAAAATCGCAGTCAACATTCCGTATAAATAGATATTTATTTTTTTACCGTCTACAAGTCCCATAACAAATCTAAAAGAACATATTGAATACGGAATAGAGATTGTTATTTCAAAAATAAAATAATAAACACCGTTAATCCCGTATTTAGATAATGAATGAGAAATTACTAGAGCTCGGATTGCGTCATAGATAAGGACGATTAATATCCATAATTTGGAAAAAAGTTTTCTTCTTTTAGGTGTTAAATATTGTTGTAGCCAATTTTTTTGTGTTTTCTCAGCTAACATGTACTTTAATGTCTTCCAATATAAATCCCGATATAAATAGTTCTGAAGAAGATATTACTTTATCTAGCAAACTTTGGGCCGCATGGAGTATCCACGCATTTACTGCTTCTGGCGTTCTATGTGCGCTATTTGGTTTCGTTGCAATATTCAATCAAAATCCAAGATCAGCTTTAGTCTGGCTATTAGTAGCACAAATAATTGATGGGGTAGATGGACCATTAGCCCGAGGAATGGAAGTAGCAAAAAATTGTTCGGTTATTGATGGGAAAGTACTAGATCTTGTTATCGATTATTTAACTTGTGTTGTTGTTCCTGTGATTTTTATGTTGAAGTTTGAAATATTTCCTTCGCACTTAGAATTGCCATTAGCAGGTCTTATTTTATTTACATCGGTATTGTGGTTTGCTCGAAAAGATATTGAAACCAACGACATGTGGTTTAGGGGATTCCCAGCAGGATGGAATTTGGTTGCAACTTCGTTATGGCTATTGCACTTCAACCAATATATTAATGCTGCAGTTTCTTTTGTTTTTATAGTTTTGACGATGTCGAATGTGAAATTTTTTCATATATTAAGTTCACAACAATTTAAAACGTTAAATATTACGCTTACAACTATCTATTTGTTAGCTATGACTGGAATGATTGTTGTCGAAAAAGAACAAGATAATGTTATCGGTAAGGCCATTATATGTGCTTGGATTGCATATTATTTTGCTATGGCTATTTGGCGAACTTCCCAAGGTGACGAAATAGTCACTGCAGAATAGAAGCTTATTGGCTATAAGTCTTCTGGTCGCAAAGTTGGAAATAGAACAATATCGCGTATTGATTGTGTCTCAGCTAACAACATAGCAAGACGGTCCATACCTATTCCTAAACCACCGGTTGGAGGAAGACCATATTCAATAGCGCGAAGATAAGATTCGTCAACACTTCCAGCCTCGTCGTCGCCAGCTTCTTTGGCTTTCTGTTCTTCTTCAAAGCGCAACCGTTGCTCTACAGGATCGTTTAACTCTGAGAATGCATTTCCGAGTTCACGTCCAGCAATAACTAATTCAAATCTTTCAGTTATATGCGGATCATCAAATTTTTGTTTTGCTAAAGGAGAAATTTCAGTAGGATAGTCCATAACAAAAGTTGGTTGAACAATATGTTTTTCAGCATGCTCTTCATAAAGCTCACCTATAATTTTGCCAACACCCCAGTGATCTTCAATTTTTTCTAATCCATGTGCTTTAGCAATTTTTACAGCTTGGTCTCTGTCCATTGAAGGATGCATCTTTTCACCAATTGCATTTTCAACTAAATCAATCATTGTTATCTGTTTAAACGGAGGTTTTAGAGAAATTTCTATTCCACCAAAAACAATGTCGCTTCTACCAATAGAATCCATAGCCGCGTTAAAGACAATATCTTGTGCGACATCCATCATTGTTTTGTAGTCACCTAAGGCTTCGTAGCATTCCATCATTGTAAATTCAGGATTATGTCTTGTAGAAATACCTTCATTACGAAATACACGACCAATTTCAAAAACTTTTTCAATACCTGCAACAACTAACCGCTTTAGATGAAGTTCTAAAGCAATGCGCAAATGTAAATCCATATCTAGAGCATTGTGGTGAGTAACGAAAGGTCTAGCTGTAGCTCCACCAGGCTGATCATGAAGAACTGGTCCTTCAACTTCGACATAGCCACGGTTAACTAAGGTTTTTCTAACACTTGCAATAGCTTTGTGTCTTATCTCGAAACGTTTTTTTGATTCTTCATTCATTATTAAGTCAAGTTCACGCTGTCGATATATTTGATCTACATCTGTCATACCTTTAAATTTGTCAGGTAACGGCCGTAAACATTTTGAAAGAAGATCAACAGACGTGGTCTTAATAGACAGTTCACCCTTTTTAGAAGTAATAACTTCACCTTGGGCGCTAACCCAGTCACCCAAATCTAAATCAACAAAGCTATCGAAATTATCTCCCATTTCGTTCTTAGAAACAAAAAGCTGTATTGAGCCACTTGAATCACGCAAAGTAGCAAAAGAAAGCTTACCCATATCACGTTTTAAGACGATACGTCCTGCGACCGAAACTATTTCACCTGTATGATGTTCAGGCTCGAGATCCCCATATTTTGCATGCAAATCACCAGCTAAAGCACTTCGTTGACCCGTAGTTGGGTATGGGTTTATGTTTTTGGACCGTAACGAATTGACTTTGTCTAATCTGAGCGCTTTGATGTCTTCATCTGACGAAGTTGAATGATTTTCTTGGGTGCTATCCATCCGAATATTTTAGAACTTTCTAGTAGGCTAAATGTACTTAGAGTTTAAGGGTTAAAGGGAGGACAAGTGTCTTTATTAGACAATTATCTAGAAAAAATTATTAGCAAAGAACAACTTTTGCAGATAAACAAAGACACGCTATCGTTTTTAAGTGCGATAGACGTTATATCGAGAACTTCACCTGAAATTGCTCAGGCTATTGTTGACGAACTCCAAGACCAAAGAAATTCTCTAAAACTTATTGCGTCAGAAAACTATGCAGATGTAGAAACGCTCTTAGCAATGGGTAACTGGCTTACAGACAAATATGCTGAAGGTTCTGTAGGTCACCGTTTTTACGCTGGATGTCAAAATGTTGATACTGTTGAACAGATTGCTTCTGATAAGGCGAAAGAACTTTTCGGTGCAGAAAATGCATATGTACAACCGCATTCAGGTATTGATGCAAACTTAGTTGCATATTGGGCAATTCTTGCGGCGAAGGTTGAACAACCTGCAGTGGAAGCTGCCAACGTAAAAAATGTTAACGAAATGAGTGACGAAGACTGGGACAAATTACGTCACGCATTTGGTAACCAAAAAGTTATGGGTCTTTCACTAGATTCAGGTGGACACTTAACACACGGTTTTCGTCCAAATATTTCAGGAAAAATGTTTGAACAATATTCATACGGTGTTGACCCTGAAACTGGCGTTTTAGACTACGACCAAATTAGAGAACAAGCAAAGCAAGTGCAACCACTAATTCTTGTTGCTGGTTATAGCGCATATCCAAGAAAAGTTAATTTCAGAATCATGAAAGAAATAGCTGACGAAGTTGGTGCAGTGTTTATGGTCGACATGGCACACTTTGCTGGTTTAGTTGCCGGTAAAGTTTTTACAGGTGATTTTGATCCTGTTGCTCATGCAGACATCGTTACATCTACAACACACAAAACGTTGCGTGGACCTCGCGGTGGTTTAGTGCTTTGTAAAGATTGGTTAAACGAATTTGTATTACGTGGATGTCCACTTGTTTTAGGTGGACCACTTCCTCACGTTATGGCAGCAAAAGCTGTAGCATTCGAAAAAGCTTTACAAAACGATTTCCAAGTTTATGCTCAACAAGTTGTAGCAAACGCTGCTGCACTAGCTGACGAACTAATGAAATGTGGAGCAAAACTAACAAGTGATGGTACAGATAACCACCTTATGGTTTTGGACTGTACAAGCTATGGTTTAACAGGACGTCACGCAGATGGAGCTTTGCTTGATTCTGGAATCGTTACAAATAGAAATACAATTCCTAACGATCCAAACGGTGCATGGTACACATCAGGTGTTCGAATCGGTACTCCTGCATTAACAACTAGAGGCATGAAAGAAGATGACTTCAGAGAGATAGCGCACTTAATTGACGAAGTATTACGTGCTACTAAACCAGAAGAAAAAGATGGAAAAGCTCACAAAGCTAAGTACATTCTTGACTTTGAAGTATCTCAAAAAGTTAAAAAACAAATTAATGAGATGCTTCTTAAATATCCTTTATATCCAACAGTCGAAATTTAAGGACAGACATGGATCCAGAGAATATGTCAGACGAAGATTGGCGAGAACAGTTAAGCGAAGAACAATATCGCGTATTGCGCCAAGCGGGAACTGAACCTGCTTTTACGGGGTTATATCTGGATAATCATGATGATGGAATATATCGCTGTGCGGGATGTAACACGCCATTGTTCCGTTCTGACAATAAATTTGAATCTGGGAGTGGTTGGCCAAGCTTTGATCAGCCAGTAACAGAAGATGCAATTGAAGAACGCGTGGATAATTCTCATGGAATGAGTCGTGTTGAAATTGTCTGCAATAAATGTAAAGGCCATATCGGCCATGTTTTTAATGACGGTCCAAGAGCAACAACCGGTTTGAGATATTGCACCAACAGTGCTGCTTTGCAGTTTGAAAAAGATGAGAATTAAGTTAAACGAAAAACAATATTATATTCTTACAATCGTTGCCTGTTTTTTTATTGCTGCAATCATTGTTACAGGTGCATCGGTTCGTGTGACAGGATCAGGTTTAGGTTGTCCTACCTGGCCGAAATGTACATCTGATTCTCTTGTTCCTAAAAGTTCTGAGTCAGGTCATGCATTTGTTGAATTCGCCAACAGAGTATTCACAGGATTTTTATCGCTAAGCGTTATTGTCGCCATAAGCGCATCATTTCTGCGTCAACCGAGATCAAAAAAACTTATTTGGCTCTCATTTGGTCTGGTATTAGGTGTTATAGCTCAAATTATTTTGGGTGGGATTACCGTATTGGTTGGTTTGCATCCCTTGAGTGTGGCTGCGCACATGATTGTTTCATTGTTGTTATTAAGTTGTGCAATTTTATTAACAGTTTCATCAAAACCAAACCGCACGGTGAATTTAAAAAATCTTTTTTCAAAGAGCAGGCATTTAGTTATAATGCTACTCACTTATCTTGTTGTTGTTTTAGGTACAGTAGTCACAGCAGCAGGACCGCATGCAGGGGATGAAAAAACACCACGTTTAGATGTGACAATTACTAGTGTTGCTCGAATTCATTCTTTTTCTGCATGGATATTGCTACTAAGTGTTCTATACCTACTCATTTTCCGTAAAGATCAAAACAGAAATCTCAAAATTTTATTGGCTGTCATAGTTATACAAGGAGCTTGGGGATATGCCCAATATGCGCTTGATGTTCCAGCATCTATGGTTTTAGTGCATGTGTTTTTAGCTACTGTGTTATTTGTTTTTGCCAGCTTATATTGGTCACAAGCAATTAAGAACCAGCTTGATTCTCAGCTCCATCAGGATCTTTGAATTCCTCATCAAGTTCGACCAAACCTGCACCAGGTTCTTTAGTCTCTTCAACTTCTTTAACAGGCAATGCTAGAGAATAAATAATTGATACTGCTAATGATGCTGCAATAACACCTAGAGACAACCAAATAGGTGCATGCCAAGACAAGAAATATCCTGCCATTAGTTTTACGCCAATAAATGCAAGAATAAACGAAAGTCCATACTTCAATGCGCTGAATCTATCGAGAAGACCAGACACTAAAAAGTAAAGTGCGCGTAAACCTAAAATTGCAAATGCATTTGAAGCAAATACGATAAACGGATCTCGAGATATACCAAACACGGCGGGAATTGAATCAAGAGCAAAAATAACATCAGTTGTTTCTACAATTACTAAAACAGCAAAAAGTGGAGTTGCATATTTCTTTGCATCTATTTTTACGAAGAATTTTTGTCCATGGTAGTCGCGTGTCATTTTCATGCGCTTACGCATAAAAATTAAAACCTTATTCTTATTCGGATCAACTGCATCATGAGATGTGAATGCCATTTTGAATGCACTATATAGAAGAATCAAACCAAATATTGCTAGGACAAATTCAAACCTTGTTATTAATGCTGAACCGGCTGCAATGAAAATACCTCTTAAAACTAATGCGCCAACAACACCCCAAAATAAAACGCGATGTTGATAGATCTTTGGTACAGCAAAGAAAGAGAACAAGAGCGCAAAAACGAAAAGATTGTCTACGGATAAGCTCTTTTCAAGAATATATGCAGCAAAATATTCTCCACCAGCTTTTCCACCCAAATCAATGATGACGAAAATTCCAAAAGCTATACCAAGAGCGATCCAGGCTACAGATGCAATAGCTGCTTCTTTCATTGAGATCTCATGGGCTTTTCTATTGAATACGAATAAATCGAGAAGTAAAGCAATCACTACTACCGATAAAACAGTGGCCCAAACCCATATTGGGACATGATATAACTGTGATTCCGAACTTTTTGAAGCTGCTAATAAAGACATTTTGTGCATTTGTCCAGTTTAACGATATATGAGGTCAGGCTAACAAATGACTACACAGAGTGAACCAATATAAAGACTTACCTGGTGTTTTGACGAATAGTCCATGTTCTCGGACAAGGAAAAACATGATAATGACAGACTTCACTTCAACATACGATACATCTCTTAGCTACGACGAGATGTTCGACACGGCAGGAAACGTACGTCCTGCTTATGAATCTGTATTAAATGTGTTTAATAAGCTTCAGCTAAATGAATTTGATGAACGCGGTCACATTCGAGATCAAGCATTTAGAGATCAAGGCATAACATTTTCTTATTCTGGTGAAGAACGGCCATGGCCTCTAGACCTTATTCCTCGAATTATTACGTCAAGTGAGTGGAACTACATTGAGTCTGGAATTATACAAAGAGTAAGAGCATTAGAAAAGTTTTTAGAAGATATATATAACGATGCAAACATTATCGAAGATGGAATAATTCCTAGAAAACTAATTGCTACTTCAAAACATTTCCACCGTACTGCTTATGGATTCTCACCAAGTAATGGCGTGCGTATCCATATTGCCGGTATTGATATTGTTCGTGATAGCAACGGTGAATTTGTTGTACTCGAAGATAACTTACGTTGTCCTTCTGGTATTTCATATGTTTTAGAAAACAGAAGAGCGACAAGCCATGTTTTCCCTGAAATATTTAAATCGAATCATATTCGACCAGTAAATGAGTATCCTCAAAGACTGCTTAATGCCTTAGCTGCAAGTGCTCCTAGAGGTATAGATAATCCAACCATTGTTGTTATGACACCTGGTGTACATAACTCTGCATACTTTGAGCATGCGTTTTTAGCGAGACAAATGGGTGTTGAGCTTGTCGAGGGTCGAGACTTGGTTGTTAAAGATAACTTCGTTTACATGAAAACAACAAAATCATTAAAGCGTGTAGATGTTGTTTACCGAAGGGTTGATGATGATTATCTAGATCCACTTCAATTCTTACCTAACTCAACGCTTGGTGTTGCAGGAATAATCAATTCAGCAAGAGCTGGAAATGTGACAATCGCGAATGCAGTAGGTAATGGAGTTGCAGACGACAAACTTGTTTACTCTTACTTGCCTGAAATCATGAAATATTATCTTGGCGAAAAACCAATCTTGAATAACGTTCCGACTTATCGTCTTGATGAAACAGATACACGTAAATGGGCTATAGAACATAAAAGCGAACTTGTATTTAAACCAGTGGATGCTAGTGGTGGATATGGGCTTGTGATTGGTCCCCATGCAAGTGATGAAATGCTTCACGATATTGAGATCGAGATCGAAAATAATCCTCGAGGGTATATTGCTCAACCAGTCGTATCTTTATCTACTTCACCAACTTACGACGGAACAACTATTTCACCTCGACATATAGATTTGCGTCCATTCGTTGTAAATGACGGAGAAAAAATGTGGGCCGTACCTGGTGGACTAACACGTGTAGCTCTAGTTAAAGGCTCATTAGTCGTTAATTCATCTCAAGGTGGAGGAAGTAAAGACACTTGGGTACTTGAAGACGAAAATAAGAACGTTAATACATCACAACAGCAACAACAGCAACAACAGCAGCAACAATAGGAAAAATTATGTTAGCAAGAATAGCGGAATCATGTTATTGGATAGGAAGGCTTGTAGAACGAGCTGACTATACAGCACGTCTATTAGATGTTCACTACCATAATTTATTGCAACATCATGTAGATGAATCATCAAGCTTTGCAAACCACCTAGTTTCAGTAATGGGCCCTGGTGAAACAAGATATTTTGATGATATTGAAACAGCGGTTAATTATATAGGTTTTGATAATTCATTTTCTGGTTCAATATCTGACACTATATTTCAACTAAGCGAAAATGCTAAAGGTGTACGGGACACAATTCCTGCAGAACTTTTCGAAGCAATATATTCAACTTCACTTGAATTAAGCAATATTCAATCTGGAATGATAGTTAAATCTCGCCATGAAACTTTTAAGTGGGTTCGAAACAGATGCATGTTAATTCATGGAATCATTGATGAAGCTATGGCTAGAGATGACAGCTATAACTATTTAAACATCGGTCGATCATTAGAACGTATAGATATGACAGCAAGAATGGTTGCAGTACGTTGCGCTACAAACGATGATGCTCCAGCTTGGATCACAATGCTAAGAAGTTGTGGCGCATTTGAAGCGTATGTTCGAGCTAAAGGTGACCCAAGTAATACTTACGCTATTACTGAGTTCTTACTTAGAGATCCACATTTTCCAAGAAGTATATTATCTAGCGCGAGTTCAGCCTTAGCTTCTGCTCAACAGTTAGTGCATGATTCTTCAACCGTTGAATCTGAACAAGACCCTAGATTCGCTTTAGGTCGTATGTGTGCAGAAATTGAATTCGCTTCAATAGAACAAATTCACAACAACTTGATTGAAGAAGTATTTAATTTACAAAGTGGTGTTAGAGCTGTTAACGAAACCATGGTTAAAACATATTTTCACCACACAAATGCTATTGAATGGAGACAATAATGTCGTGGCGCATATCTGTAGATCATACAACTAGCTATAAATATGTTGAAGCTATTCAATCTCAACATAATGAACTTCGCATAACACCTCGTGATACACCTAGACAATTCACGTTGGAACATAATCTGACAATTAATCCAACATGTAATATTTACCGTTACAAAGATTACTTTGGTACACGTGTTGCAACTTTTGCGATTGATGAATCTCATCAGTCATTAAACGTGTCTGGTCATTCGTTAGTAGAAACAGCTGCAGGTGCCCCAAATCCATCTAAAGCACCGATTTCTTGGAATGTTTTGTCATCACCGACAATCAAAGACAAATTTTGTGAATATTTAGCATTAACAGATTTCGTTGATTTTTCGCAGATGTATAACGAAATAGTCGAAAACGTTAAATCAAACACAACACCAGGTTTAGGCGTTGAGTATTTAGGAAATTGGATTAGAGAAAACATTACATATGAACCAGGTTCAACACATGTTCACACAAAAGCATCAGATGTGATCAAAGACAAAATGGGAGTATGTCAAGATTTTGTTCATCTGACACTAGCAATACTTAGAGAATCTGGTATTCCTTGCCGTTACGCATCAGGGTATCTATATCCTGCGGACCATGGTGAGATAGGTGAAGTTGTAACAGGCGAATCACATGCATGGTGTGAAGTCTGGTTAGGCGATTGGTACGGTGTTGATCCTACAAACGAGACCCCAGTATCTCAAAAACATGTTTTAGTAGGTTGGGGAAGAGACTATAGCGATGTAGCTCCTGTTAAAGGTGTTATAAACGGCAATCCTCATTCAGATATGAAAGTCTCAGTCGAGCTCTGTAGAGTTTCGTAGAGTTTTACCGTAAGTCCTAAGTATTTCAATATCGCCTGATATTCTTATAGAACCTTCGGAGACAGCCATCTCAAAGGTGCAATCACCGTTGAGTAGTCTTTCATATGTTTCTTTATCAATAGACAGGAAAATCTGAGATTCTTGTTCAGAAACTACTGAATTGGATCCCAAATCGAAGAAAAAATTTAGATCAGGGTTATTGTGCACAGATATTTTTACAATTGGACTATCTAACTTTTTCTCAATTTCCATGCTTAAAGACTAACGTATAACTATGCTCGACCAGCAAATGGAAGTATTTAGAGAAGATCTTAAAGATTATATAGATTCAATTATTAATAAGATTGATGAGTTCCTTAATAAAGAAATTGAATACTGGAAAAAAATAGATGATTCAATATCTGCGCCATTGATTGCTTTAACCGAATTTTTCCATGGTGGAGGTAAAAGACTGCGGCCGTCATTTTGTTTACTTGGATACAAATCTCAGAATGGGAAAGAGATTAATCAAAACATAATTGATGCTGGTTGTGCTCTTGAGCTACTACATAATTTTGCATTAGTTCACGATGACTTTATGGATAGAGCAGACACTAGAAGAGGGATCCCTACTGTCCATAAATTCTTGGAAAGCTACTATTCAACATCAAGTTACACAGGTGACATAGAACATTTTGCAAATAGTGTTGCGATATTGGCAGGAGATTTCGCATTTACATATGCCGACAGATTTGCTCGAACTTTAAGTGATGAATGTCTTGATGTTTACGATTTACTAAAAGTTGAATTGTTTGCTGGTCAGCAAATGGATCTAGACGCTGTTTATAGGCAAAGTATCACTAAAGAAAATATTTCATTAATTGCTCAATACAAATCTGGAAAATATACCATTGAAAGACCTTTACAGCTCGGTGCACTTTTAGCTAACAAAGATGCAGACCCGAGATTATGGGAAGATTTCGGATCTCCTTTAGGTGAAGCTTTTCAGCTAAGAGATGATGTGCTTGGAATTTATGGTGACACAGTCAAAACAGGTAAACCTGTTGGCGATGACATTAGAGAAGGAAAATTTACTCTGTTAATTTCAGAATCGCTTGACTTATGTGATGAAAAACAAAGAAATATCTTAAATAAACGTGGAAATGCTGATCTTACACAAGAACAAATTGATGAAATTGTTGAGATAATAAAAAATTGTGGGGCTCTAGAAAAAGTTGAAAATAGAATTAATGATCTCTATACGCAAGCAATAAAAGTTTTAGATGAAATATCAATTGATGATGAATCCAAAACGTTTGCTCAATATCTTGCTAAGTATGTTTGTTGGAGAGAGTCGTAATTGGCAAAAATAGCAATAATTGGAGCAGGTTTAGGTTCGCTTTCTGCTGCTAGTGCGCTAGTCAAATCAGGTCACGATATAACAATATACGAAAGATATTCATCACCTGGGGGTCGAGCTAGACGAATTACGTCACATACAAAAGCTGGCGACTATCTTACAGAAATTGGTCCAACAGTATTTACAATGCTTGAAGTAGCAGAAAAACCTTTTACAAACCTAGACATTGCTTTAAATGAAGTAGTCGAAATGATCAATGTTGCGCCGAGTTATCAAGGCGTATTTGCAGACGGATCTGTTTTAAATTGGCCGCACAATCAAGATAAGCGAAAAGATGTTGTTGCTCATTTTGCAGGTGATGCACAGGCGCGAGGATTTGAGAACTACGTTTCATGGCTTGAAAAGTTAGTTGATGTTGAATACGACAAATTTATTGCTCGCAACTTTAATTCACCTTTTGATTTAACTAAAAATATAAACTCAATGGTTAAGTTGTTAAAACTGGGTGCATTTAGGAAATTAGACAAAAAAGTTAAAAGCTTTATTTCTGATCCACGATTACTTTCAATGAGCACATTTCAATCTCTATATGCAGGGGTATCTCCGTCACAGGCATTAGCTGTTTACTGCATAATCTCATATATGGATTTAATTAAAGGTGTTTATTATCCCAAAGGCGGGATGTGCAGTTATGGAGAAGTTCTCGCAGATCATTTATTAAATGCGGGTGTAAAAATAATTTATAACGAAAAAGTGGAAAACGTTTCTAGAACTAATTTCGATTACAAAGTTAAATCAACATCAAGTGAAGAACGCTACGAAATCGTGATATGCAACGCAGATTTGCCCCTTGCTTATCCTGAAATATTTAATGAGACAATGCCAAAAAGAATACGTGAAGCAAAATATTCTCCATCGTGCATGATCTATGTTGTGGGTGGAAAAACAAGTAGTTCTAATACTGCACACCATACAATTTATTTTTCAGAAAATGACGAAAAAAGCTATGACGAAATAATTAATAAGAAACAAATGATGACTAACCCGTCTTACTTAATTAGTCAACCTAGTCTTACAGATAAATCAATATGCCCTGAAGGTTCACAAGTGTTTTATGTTCTTGAGCCTTGTCCTAATACAAAATCTGATATAGCTTTTAAATCGAATAGAGAAGTAAATATCGAACGAATGAAAAATCATTTAGTTGAAGCAGGAATAAACCTAGACATAGCATAGATTGTGAAATTTTTATTGATCCTAATGATTGGGAGAATGAGAACATGTTTCGAGGAACTCCTTCTCCCTTGCCCATACTTTTTTCAATCAGGACCATTTCGTCCAAAAAATTATATGAAAAGCAAACCTGGTATATTCTTTTGTGGCACGGGGACAACGCCTGGTGTAGGTATTCCAATGGCTATCGAAAGTGGTTTGCTTGTTGGTAAAAGAGTCGAAAGTTACTTAGCGAATAAAAATGATTAGGCGTAAGAAATATCAACAAAATTATCAACTTACTAAAAAATATGGAACGTCATATTTTTATGCGACTTTATTATTGCCGAAAAAAAGTAGAAGGTATATTTATTCTCTGTATTCATTGTGTAGGCATGCAGATGATTTAGTCGATGTTGATGATGGTAAACCAGGTGTTTCTTCAGAGGCAGAGCAAGCTTTAGACAGATTTTATACAGATGTAGTTAACTCTATAAAAAATGATGTACACGTAAATAATTTTATTGATGAAATAACTTACACATGGAAGAATCTCGATCTCCCCATCGAATATATTGAACGTTTCTTTAAATCGATGTTCATGGACTTAAAAGTTTATAAATATGAAACCTTTGATGATCTCTTGATATATATGGACGGAAGCGCAGCTGTGATAGGCGAGATGGTTCTTCCTATCTTGGCTGAAGGGAATCAACATGATGAACAACTTTTTAATTCTGCTCGAGCTTTAGGAAACGCATTTCAGCTTACAAATTTTATCCGAGATGTAGGTGAAGATTTATTGAGAGGTAGAACATATATACCCCAACGTGATATATCTAATTTTGGTCTAGATCCTGAGAATTTAAGTTATTGTCAAGAGTTTAAAGAATTAATGAAATATGAGATAGAACGAAATATGGAATTATATGACCAAGCATATCCAGGGGTCATGGCGTTAAAAGGAAGACAAGGGGCATGTGTCCGTGCTGCATTTAAACTTTATTCTTCAATATTACAAGAAGTAATAAATAATGATTATGACACCTTAAACCTAAGAGCTAGGGTACCTAAAACTAAAAAAATATTTTATACACTAAAAGAACTATTAAGAATAAATAGAAATACTTTTAACCGGCCGTTGTTTTCGAATTAAATCGGTCTATTAAGTCTCGAGGATTATTTTTTGCTTTTTCTTTTAGATCTTTAGGCGTCACTGGAACGATGAATCCATAGGGTTCTTTATGAAATTGATGATGTACATTGTGTGAAAAACGCCAGTAGTTGAATAAAGGATTATTTGACTTGATTCTCATAAAACGTGAATGAATAATAATTTCATGCACGACAAAGTATGTAGCTCCATAAATTGTTATACCTATTGCAACTGGAGTGAAATAATCGTATTTTGTTCCAGCTAAAAATAAGCCAATAGCTATTAAAGAAAAGACAATAGGGAATAGATCGTTTAGCTCGAATTTACCAGCGTATCTTTCGTGGTGAGATTTATGCCATATCCAAATATGTTTATGCATAATGATTCTATGAGTAATAGCTGTTAGCGGTTCCATTAACAGGGTCACAATAATTATTATCAATACACTCATTTTGATAAATCCTTGCTCGAATTTACATTAATTAGTTTATTGAACCGAATTAACACCCATGTGATTAAAGCTAGACCATAGAAGAAATCTTCGAAAGGTATGTCTAAATATAATCTTGGTCCTAAATTTGCGTGATAAATAACTGCTGGATCATTCAGCATTGTTAGAAGTCCATTGACTATCAACATAAAAAACAAACAGATAGCAATTGTAGAAAAGTATATATTCGATGAAATCAGAGCTTTTGCGTTTATATCCTTTCTATAATAAAAAAATAAGCCTAGGCAAAGAAGTGATGTTAATAGGGTGTAATAAGGAAATGTTCGAGTAGGGACATTTAAATTACCATTTGAAATTCTGAGAAGATACATAAGTGCACCACATAATGTAAAAGCAAATATAGAGATTATCGAAACTATTTTTGACTGTTTTTTCGACTTCAACATGTTGCTGATGCTTCCATAAGTTAATAATGCGCATATTGGTATGATGATGAAGAATAAATATTCTTCTACTGGTATTGAAAATAGTTTTAGTCCGACAATATGTGTGTTGTTGAACTCCCAATGGCTGTTCTTAGTTGCAAAATAGTCCCAAACTAAATAAGTAAGCATTGGTAACCAAATGCTTTTTGCAAGAATGATTGGTTTTGAGTAGATTCTTGGTTTAAATACAAATTCTAAAGGCAGTGTAAGTAAAAAACATATTATTAATAACAAAATATAACGATTCAATATGAGCTGCCTTTAAGTTTTATTTATTCTAAGTACTATCGTAGATGAGATGCCTTTTGTGATAGAAGCTAAAAACTTAGAGAAAGCATATGGCGCTAAAAGAGCTTTAAACGGTTTTAATTTAAATGTAGAAAAAGGAATCATTTTTGGTCTGTTAGGCCCTAATGGCGCTGGTAAAACAACTGCAATCGAGATAATGCTTGGTCTGCGAAAATCAGATAATGGAAACATATCTGTTTTAGGTGAAAATCCAGAAAAGCACTTTGGCAAAATTTCACCTCGAATTGGTGCCATGCTTCAAGAAGGTGGAATAAACCCTGGTTTAAAACCTATAGAAGCTATTAAATTGTATAGATCTTTTTATCCAGATGGTTTAGATGCAAACGAACTTATACGAGACGTAGACCTAGAAGGTATTACTACACCTGTTAGGAGGCTATCTGGTGGTCAGGCACAGTCGTTGTCTTTGGCCTTAGCGATAGTAGGAAAACCTGATTTAGTGTTTTTAGATGAACCTACAGTGGGAATGGATCCTAGAGCTAGAAGAAGAACATGGGACATTATAAAAAAACTCAAAGATTCTGGAACAACAGTAATTCTTACAACGCATCTAATGGATGAAGCTGAACAACTATGTGATGAAATAGCAATCGTGTCAAAAGGACGGGTTATAGCTCAAGGCGATACGCAAACATTAACATCATCAAGCCAAAATAATATTGAAGTCGAATTTTCTGATGAAGTAAACGGCGATAAGGTTGCTGATTTTATACTAGAAAATGTTTCACAAAAGACGTCACGTTCAATAGTGATTTCAAGTGAATCTAATCCTCAATTATTTTTAAAACTAGCGCAATATTCAAATGAAAATAACTTAACCGTTACAAAATATAGTGCGGATGAAAGAAAATTAGAAGATGTTTTCATTGAATTGACTGATGAAAGCTGAGATGAAAATGAATAAATCTCTTGCACTTGCTGTTGCAGATACAAAAATTACGTTAAGACGTTCAGAAGCTTTGATCCTAAATTTAGTTATACCTATTGTTGTATTAATAGCTATATCAAAGTCATCAACCGGAATAGAAAAAGCTCTTCCTTTTTCTTATCTTCAAGCTGTGCTTGCGACTTCTATGGTGAGTTTAGGTATAACAACTGGTTTTGATAGAAGGTTTCGAGTTTTAGTTAGATTAGGCACCACGCCATTAGGCCGTAAAGGTTTGGTACTTTCAAAAATATTTTCATTGATATTCATACAAACTTTTCAATTACTAATTATTAGTATCGTCGCGTTATTTCTCGGTTGGTCGCCTGAGCCACAATGGATTTTTGCTCTTCCAGTCTGCTGGATCGCATCATGTGCTTTTGCTGGAATAGCTTTATTGATTGCAGGGCGTGTTCGTGCTGAAGCGAATCTAGGTATTCAGAATTTAATGTACATAATCATGCTAGGAATAGGAAGTATAGGATTTTCTAGTGGGCAGGCATTACCAGGAACACTTCGAGACATCGTTCATATAGTGCCATCTGGAGCTTTACATTCAATCTTACGATCTCTTGCAGGTCTAGAGTCTTTTTCACCTTTGGCACTTATCTCTTTACTTTTAGAAGCAGTATTGTTGCCCTTAATTGCTGCTCGAAAGTTCTCTTTTGACGAGAAGTAAAACCTCTTTCAAATTTTCTGCAGTGGGTTGACCATAAATTCGATATAAAACTTTATCGTTAGACACAAATATTGTTTGAGGAACATTAGCAATTTTTAGAGCATTTTCCACTTTGCCATTTGAAAGTATGGTTTTATCAAAACTTCCGTACTTTTTTTGAAATTTCTTTATTTCGAAATCTAAATCTCGATATGCAATGCCCGTTACTTTAATATTGTTTTCTTTAGAGAACTTTATAGTCTCGGGTACACTTTTTCGACAAGGTAAACACCACGAAGCAAATACTTCATATATGGTTATTCCATCTTGTTGTTTAAATACATAAGGCTTTCCGTCAATATCTTTAGTGTCGAACGGTTTAACAGTTGTATTGGCCCTAAGCACCTGAAGGCTAGGAACATTGTTGTTAAGAATAGATTTATAGCCCAAAAAGAATATAGATAACGCCCCAATAATTATTAACGATAAGGCGATTGTGTATTTTTTATTCATTAGTTAACAACCGCATCAACAGCTATAGAAATAAATAACAAAGCGAGGTATCCATTTGAGATATGAAAAAATCTCATGTATCTTCCTCTATGCAAAGTTTCAGATTTACGCATTAAAACAATAGATTCATAACAGAACCAAATGCCTAAAACTACTGAAGTAATTAAATATATATATGTAAGTCTTGAATCTAATAACAAAAATAATGAAGTTGCTACCGTTGCAAACGTGTAAAAAGCTATTGCATTTGATGTTTTCTTTCTACCTCTAACGACTGGCATCATTGGAAAGCCTGCTCGTTTGTAATCCTCTAAATGGAATACAGCTAAAGCCCAAAAATGTGCTGGTGTCCACATAAAGACGATTAGAAACATTATTAGTGCTTGCCAAGTAACATTTGGATTAACAGCGCTATATCCGATGATTACTGGTAAAGCACCAGCTGCTCCTCCAATGACTATGTTTTGGTCAGTTCTGGGTTTTAACCAAATTGTATATATGACTACATATACGAATGACGCTAGCAATGTAAAAAACGCTGCAAGAATATTACAGGTCAGAGCGACGATAGTTACAGAAGCAACTTGAGATACAGCAGCAAATGTCCAAGCAAAGACTGGAGTTAATCTGCGTTGAGCCATAGGTCGATGTTTAGTTCGATTCATATTTGTATCAATATCGCGTTCAAGTATTGAATTGATTGCATTTGATGAACCAGCAGCTAATGTTCCACCGATTAAAACTCCAAATATTTTGATTGCATGAGGGAACTCATATTTAGCTAAAAACATTGCTGGAAGGGCAGTGGTAATAAGTAGTTCGATAACTCTAGGCTTAGATAATGCGATAAGTTCTGACAAAATAGATGGTTTTTGTTGCTCATTTGTCAGCTCAGGCATAGCTAATATCGTAGTTTGGTTTGAG
Source organism: Acidimicrobiia bacterium (assembly GCA_046331265.1). Classification (GTDB taxonomy): domain Bacteria; phylum Actinomycetota; class Acidimicrobiia; order IMCC26256; family JAGPDB01; genus JAGPDB01. Next base: position 67,818 of record JAXLRE010000001.1, read on the forward strand.
CGTTTTGACCGAAAAGAAACTAGATTAAATGCATGACAAAATCCGCTAAAACAAAGAAAACTGAACCAATTGATATTGAATTGAAAATGATGGGAGATCGGATATTAGTCATACCCTCAGATGAAGATGGCGAGCGTGCCACAAGAGGAGGCTTACTTATTCCAGCTACTGCTAATAACGATAGAAGATTGAAATGGGGACAAGTTATCTCTGTAGGACCTAATGCAAGACATATTACAGAAGACGATCGTGTGTTGTATGCTCCTGATGCGGGTTATGAAGTTGAAGTAAGTGGATACTCATATTTGATATTGCGTGAAAGAGATATTCATGCAACATCTAAAAGCGATTCAAAAGACTCAACTGGTATGTACCTTTAGATCAAGTAACATGTACGTATGGATGATGTAATAGAAAAACTTGAAACAGTAAGAGAAATATTGCGTGAAAATTCAATTTCATTTTTAAATGATGCTGTCTACAGAGGTCAAAGTGAATCTAAAGATTTAGAACGACAATGCGCAAAAGTTTTGAGAGCCGTTGATAAGTCTATTCATGAAGCAAAACAACTTAACAATATGGTAGAAGCTGCGAATTAATTATCTTCATTAATTCTATTAATCATTACCCGGATATCTGCCCAATTTCGTTTATTGAAATTAAGACTTAATCTAGCTAAATCGAGATTATCATTATCTTCAATCTCATCTTCGCTAGGTACGCATCTTTCAATTTGTCCAGAAGCTAATATATCTTTGAATTCAACATTTAATTCTTCAAGTTTTTTATCTGAAATAGCATTTTTCATTCGTAATATTAAAGAACCAGAAACAAATCTTTGTGAATGATAATTTTTATAGAAATTAGTCAATTCACCTACAGCTGCTTCAACAGAATCAGTAACTAAAAACAGGTTCAAATCTTTTTCAGCAATATAGTGATCGTCTAATAACTCTGTTTTAATGAAATCTTCCCAACGTTGCCAATAATTGCCTCCAGGTTCATCTAAGAAAACAATAGGGACTGACATCATTTTTCCTGTCTGCACAAGTGTTAGAAGTTCAAAGCCTTCGTCCATTGTCCCGAAACCACCAGGCATTAAAACAAAACCACTACTTTCTTTCATGAACATTAGTTTTCGCGTAAAGAAATATCGGAAGTTAATTAATTTTGGATCTCCAGTAATGAATTGGGAAGTAGTAGATTCAAAAGGCAATTTGATTCCAACACCAAATGACATTGCCTGTCCAGCACCTTCGATGCCCGCAGTCATGATTCCTGGCCCTGCACCAGTGATAACCATCCAATCATTTTTAACTAGCTCTGCAGCTAAATTTTTAGTTTGTTCATAAAGAGGATGATCAATAGATGTTCTTGCGGATCCAAAAATAGAAGCTTTACGCTGTTTTCGATATGGTTCAAATACATGAAATGCATAACGCATTTCTTTTAGTGCGGCACTTGCGATTTTAAGATCACCACGGTCAGCAAATTCGCGATTCATTTTCAATGCTGATGTAACTAATTCTTGAATTAAGTCGTGATTTAACTGATCTCCACCAGATTCTTTAACAATATGAGTTATCAGTTCATCTATTTTTTCGTCGCCTGTTTTATATCTTGGCGTTCGAGGCATATTATTCCTTTTCATTTTCTTTGCATTTATATTAGTGAATTATCGGTTGTTTTTAGTGGTTACTAAATGTGTTGTTTAAGCAAAGAAATCAACTCTTCTTTTGGCAGTTGAGGGCCAATTATCGAAATTACTTTGGTTGCTAAATCGACACCAAATTCTAGAGATTTTACAATATCCCATCCAGAATCGAACCCATAAAGGAAACCTGCTGCAAATTGATCTCCAGCGCCTGTAAGATCTGCAAGTACTGTTGGCTGTTTCGTGTCTACAAAATATGTACTGCTGTTATGTATTGCTATACATTTCTTGTCTGACCTAGTAATAACAGTTGTAGAGGGTAATTTATTGGATAACTTACTAAATTCGAACTTTTCTAAATTTTCAATATCTAAGTCAAATTGTTCTTTAAATTCAGATTCGTTTGAAAATAGTAAATCTATATCTTTAAATAAAGAATTGAAAACATCTTTATTTCTTACAACACAAAATTTATCGCTTAATGATAATGCTATATTTATTTTTTTATCTTTTGCTATAGATACGAGATTTAACAAAGTATCTAGTGACTTTTCCTTATCGAATAGGTAGCCTTCAATAATTAGCCAGTTACTGTTGACAACTTTATCAGTATGAAGTTTTGCTTCATTTAAATATTCGCTGATCCCCAAATTTGTATTCATGGTACGTTCACCGTCAGGAGTAATTAATATGACACTTGTTCCGGTAGGCAGATCAGCATTGCTAGGTTCTGCTAATAAATCAATGCCAAATTGTTCAAGAGCAGTTTTAAATTGGTCTCCCCATAAATCATTTGAAACTAACCCTGCAAAGCCACAGTCATTATTTAATTTTGCGAGTGTCGATATTGTATTGGCTACTGAACCTCCAGGCAAAGTCCAGTATTCAGTTATCTGGCTTAACAATTTTGCTTGTTCTTCTTTAGAACAAAGAGTCATATGAGACTTATTGAGGTTGTTTTTATCAATAAAATTGTCATCTACATTGCACAATATATCTACAATCGCATTACCAACACCGACGAACTTAAAAGTCATTTTTATTTAGAACGTGAGCTAGGAAGATTTGATGAAAATCTTTTCGTTGATGATTTTGATTCTTCTACAGTTAAATCAATAACATCTTCATTGCTGTTGATCGGATCTTTTTTCAAATACCCAGAAGCATTTACTTGAGCGTCTATATATTTGGTTATGTGTTGTGAAATGAATCCAGGTTTTTTAATGAATTCAGGATAGACACTGGCGCGAGCTCGAAGTTTTTTGCCAAATTTGGTGATATTTTCGTTGAAACTTATTAAATGTGGCCAAGGTTTTTCTGGGTTTACGTAATCGATTGTTACAGGGGAGATCCCTCCAAAATCATCTATTCCCGCATTGACAAGATTTTCAACTGACGTTGCCAAGTTTGGAGGAGCCTGAATATGAGTTGTATTTTCAAAAATTAATCTTGCTGCTGATATTGCCCATAGGTGTTCGTTTTCAGGACATGGATAAGATGAAGCCATAGGTGTGTCAGATTTTGGTAAAAAGTTTTGAACAATAACTTCTTGTATATGTCCATACCTAAGGTGAAGGTCACGTATGGCTAAAAGACTTTCAATAATTTCATGACGTGTCTCGCCAATACCTACAAGAATTCCTGTAGTAAACGGCACCATTACACGTCCAGCTGCTTCTAACGTCGCAAGTCTTCTTGCAGGAGTTTTATCAGGTGAACCGAAATGGGGTCCGCCAGGCTCACAAAGTCTTCCAGCAATATTTTCTAGCATCATTCCTTGAGAAACACTGACTTCTTTTAATGCTCGTAGTTCTCTATCAGAAATAGCGCCGGGGTTAACATGTGGTAACAATCCAAATTCATGAATAGCTACTTCGCTGGCTTTAACCAAGTAATCAACAGTGGTTCGATATCCATTGCTAGATAGCCAAAGTGCTGCTTCTTCATATCTTTTTTCAGGTGATTCCCCTAAAGTAAAAAGTGCTTCAGAACAAAATGAATCTTTTCCGGCCGAACAAGATTGTCTAACGTTATGTAACGACATATAAATTGATTCGACATTGTCAGGAGATTTAGCGAAAGTACAGTAAGAACATATATCTTGGCAGAGCTGTGTTAATGGGATAAATACTTTTGGTGAATAGGTAATGTATTCCTTCGAAAAGTCATCACGAATTTCGCATGCTGAAGAAGATATCTCATCATAATTAAAACGTGTAAGACGAAATGCTTCGTCTTTGGTCAGCATAGGTATAGTTTAGATGTTTTAGTTACAACTCTTCCAGGCGCTTAGAAATTGAAGAAAGACAAGACTGATAAGACTGCTCAAAAGAGCTGACACCTTCATCTTCGAGTTCTTTCATGATTGCTTCCATAGGAGTCAAATCGCAAATCTGAGCCCATAACTCATTTGCAGTATCGATATTTGCATCTAGATTCTCAGCTGGAAAATCTCCATTAGAGCTGTTAATTGCATCAATTGTGGCCTGTGGAAGAGTGTTAACAGTGTGCTTAGCTATTAAATTATCGACATACAAAGTAGGAGAGTATGCAGGATTTTTTGTAGATGTAGAAGCCCAAAGAGGTCTTTGAGAATTGTTTGAAACATCTTCAAAAAGGTCGTTAAATAATGAGTAGACAATGGTTGCATTAGCAATAGCAGCCTTACCTAATAAGTCAGGATTATCTACTAAATGAGTATCTGCTTTTGTGTCTAGACGTGATACGAAAAACGAAGCAACACTTTCTGGAACACTTGAAGCCTTACTCGCTCCAGATTTAAATGCGTTTACTACTTCTAAATATCTTGATTGAGAAAATATGAGCGTTACATTCACAGGAATCGAATTTGCAATAACAGCATCAATTGCTTCAAGCCCTTCAGGAGTTGCTGGGATCTTGATCATAATATTGTCTTTTGAAATTCTTGAAAACAATTCATTGGCTTGTGAAATAGTTTCAGCAGTTTTATGAGCCAACATCGGAGATACTTCTATGCTTACGTAACCGTCTTTACCATTTGTTTTTTCGTAAACAGGTTTTAGCAGATCAGCAGCTTGAGCAATATCGGTACAAACTAATTCCCAGTACGTTGATTCTGCATCTAAACCTGAATGTTTACATTCTTTTAACAGCTCGTCGTAGTCAGGAGATGATGAAATAGCTTGATCAAAAATTGTTGGATTTGAAGTTACTCCAACAACGCCTTGGTCGATCAGATCTTGTAGTTTTCCTGAAGTAATTAAATTTCTGGATAGATTGTCGTACCAAGGAGACTGTCCTCGTTCATATAGGTTTTCTAAAGATCTCATAATTCTCCTATTTATTAGCTAATTTCTTTGCTGTTTCGTAAATGTTTTGTGATGTGATTCCAAAGTGTGCAAATACATCTTTTGCAGGTGCTGAAGTTCCAAAACTGTTCATAGAAATTACATCATTTGCAATTGTTTTCCAACCAAAAGCCGATGCAGCTTCAACAGCAAGTACCGGAACCCCTGATGGAAACAAGTTATTGAGAGTAGTTTCATTTTGGTCAAGAAGTTTTTCCATACATGGGACTGAAATTACCCTTGCGTTAATTGAAACATCTTTTAATTTTTCGCTTGCTTCTACACATAAATGAACTTCTGAACCGCTTGATATCAAAATAACATCTGGATTAGAAACATTAGACACTTCATATGCGCCTGTATTCATTGCGTTGCGGGCATTTTCTTTACTGCTTGAAAGTGTAGGAATATTTTGCCTTGTTAAAACAAGAGCAGTTGGGCCATCCGAGTTTAACAAATGATGTTCAATGGCTGCTGCTGTTTCATAACCGTCTGCAGGACGAATAACATTTATTCCGGGCATTGCACGAAGTGATGCTAACTGTTCTATCGGTTGGTGGGTAGGTCCGTCTTCACCAACACCAATTGAATCATGAGAGAAAACAAAAAGTACGCGTGCTTTTGTTAGTGCAGCAAGTCTGATTGATGGGCGCATGTAATCAGCGAACACGAAAAATGTTCCGACAAATGGTCGAAGGTTATAGCCCAATGCCATTCCATTGGCTATTGCTGCCATTGAATGTTCTCTAATTCCAAAAAATATTTGTCTTCCTGCGCTGCTGCTTGAGAATGATTCAAAGCCAGAAACTTTTGTTCCGGTATTACCTGTTAAGTCAGCTGAACCACCAATTAGTGAATCATTGGTTTTTGAAATTGTAGACAAAATTTGTGAGCATGAAACTCTTGTTGCTACTTCGTCGCCAGCATTAGGCTCAGAGCCATCGAAATATTTTGAAAGATCTTGCTCAGATAGATCTATTAATGCTTTATCTGAACCTGAAATCACATTATTTAACTCTGTATTAGAGCTATTTCTTGATATCCAATCGTTATAGGTTTCTTCACAACGTCCATTTACAGAAGCATAGAAATCTTTAACATCGCTATCAATATTGAATGCTTCATTGGGCAATTGCATCAAGTTTTTAGAATTAGCAATATCTTCAGCATCTGTAATAGCTCCATGTGCTGCAGAAGTGTTTATGAACTTCTCAGAAGGAAAGCCAATGTGACTTCGAACAATAATTAGTGTTGGTGCGTCATCATTTTGTTGAGCTCGTTTTATGGTTTTTTCTATTTCATCTAAATCTTCAGAAATTTCTCCAGCAACAATTACGTTCCAGCCTTGAGCTTTAAAACGATTTTCTACATCTTCTGAAAAAGATAAATCAGTACTTCCATCAATAGTGATTTTGTTGTCATCATAAATTGCAATCAAGTTCGAAAGTTTGTTGTGTCCAGCAATAGAAGCTGCTTCGTAGCTTATTCCTTCCATTAAATCGCCATCTGAACAAAGAACATAGATGTTGTGATCTATGTTTTCTTTGCCGAAACGATTTGATAAATATTTTTCAGCAAATGCCATACCAACTGCATGTGCAAAACCCTGTCCTAAAGGTCCAGTAGTCACTTCCACACCAGCAGTGTGTCCGTATTCTGGATGCCCAGGCGTTTTTGATCCGAGCTGACGGAAATCTTTAATGTCTTCGAGGGAAACATCATACCCAGATAAGTGCAAAATTGAGTACAAGAGCATTGATGCATGTCCAGCACTTAATATAAACCGATCACGGTCATACCAATCTGGATCAGAAGGATTGTGTTTAAGAATTCGTGTATATAAAACATGAGCTATAGGAGCTAATGCCATTGGTGTCCCACTGTGACCAGAGTTAGCTTTGAATACAGCGTCCATTGCTAATGCTCGTATTGTGTTTACACATTTAGATTCAATATCTTGTGTGTTCACTTGGTTTGTTGACATTTGTACTCCTGTTTTTTATAGAGATTTTATGCGACTTATTTACATTGCTGTTAATGGAATTTCGATGGTTTCGTTCGAATCGGTCAAAGTGCACTTAGCGATTATTGTAACTGGTTCTTTGACTTCTAATTCTGGACGAACAAGTCGATATCCAAATTTTCCAGGTTCCACTGGGCACGGTTGTACATTTCGAGAAACAATTTCATCATTTATAAAAAATTCAGTTATCAAAGTATCAGTTGGTTTAGTTGAACCAACTGCATTTATAAGCAGAACCAAGTGAGGCTGAAAAACAGTTGGATATGATTCTGGTTTAAATGAAAAGAATGCACCATCAATATCTATTTTTGTGGCATTGTTCTCGTCTTTATTAAATTGGATGTTATCTACAAATAAGCCCGCTACAAATTTCACAAAGGCATTTTTACATGTATTTGATCTCTACGTCGAACGATGGATTCTTTAAAGAAAAGAATTCTTAGATGTGCCAGACCCTTTAATGTTCTTGGAACACGAGCCAAGATAGAAGATCGTGCCGGACGGGATTCTTTTACAGCTACAGGGATTTCATTTACTACTAAGCCGGCTTTTTCGCAACGCAAAATTAACTCAGTATCAAATAGGTCTATTCCAAAGTGGCATTCTTCCTCAAACGGGGCCACACTGGAGCGATGAAAGGCTTTAACGCCGTGGGTGTCTGTTACCCCAAGACCAAAACCTATCCTCAAAATAGTTGAGAATACTAGTGTTGCAATTCTACGTAGAAGGCCGCGCTCGTCCTTAGCCCCAACAGCACGTTTTGACCCTACGACAATAGAAGGAGAGTTGCTTTTCGAGTTTCGTATCATGGAAACTGCACGTTCTAGAAAATCTAAGTCATAAAAGTCGACATCAAAATTAACTACAATTTCGCCTTTTGCCTCGCGGAAACCCTTACGCAAAGCATTGCCGTAGTCTGCTAATGACTCGTGAAAACTTCTCACATTTGGATGAGTTTCACTTAGCTTCTCGGCAATTTTTAGTGTGCTATCTAAAGAGCCATTTTCTACGATGATTATTTCAAAATCTTCTTTACGTTTTTTTAGAAATTTAAATATGTCAGTTACAGTATTTTCTAGTGTCTCAGACTCGTTATATGCAGGTAATACTACAGAGATCATATTGTTCTTTCGTCGGCTTTTTGGCCGGTCTCAAGCATATTTCACCACAAATATGGTAAAAAAGAGCTTAATTTTCTATTATCTGGCATAATTTTCAGGTGAAATTCCGTTCTTTGCTAGTTGTTGCATTTTTGCTATCTGCCATCTTGCTATTTCTTAGCGCTAACAGTCTATTAATTTTTGAACAGAACAAAGAAATTTCTCACAAAAAATTCGATTCAAGTTACGTTAAAAAGAACAAGCTCGCTTTTACTTCTTTAACTAAATATGAGGATACAATTTCGAATGAGATATCCAAAAGTCGGTTAATCAATATTGTTTCAAATGCTATACCAAAAAACTCTTGTGTAGAAGCTTTCGAAATAGACCAAAAAAAGTATTTAGAAGAACCATTTGTATCGCTAAATTCAAATACAAAATTAATTCCAGCATCGACAAATAAATTAGTTACGGCTTCTGTCGTGTTAAATACATTTGATCCTAAATCGACATTGGAAACAAAATTATTAGCAAACAAGACTTCTTCGACTCTAACAAATGCGTATATTCAATCAGTAGGTGATCCTAGTTTTGTTTCTAACACGACTCCTCCTGCGAGAAGACCAATTTCCCTAAAAATGTTCGAACACTTTAGAAGATTTTAGCGAAATCAATTTATAAAGCTGGAGTCAGAAAAATATCTAATTTAGTTATAGATACGAAGTGGTTTAAATTAAGTGCAGTAGAAAAAGGCTGGTCTGATGATAAAAACCAAGTCGGTCAGATATCAGCATTTAATGTAGATGAGGGCTTTGCCAACAATGACTTAGCGCCAGACCCGACAACAAATGCTGGAGAAGTATTAAAAGCAGCCTTAATTGCAAAAGGTATAACAGTCGATGGGGTGACTTATGCCGAAACTCCGAAATCGATAAAAGATTCAGGTGTTGTTGTCGCTAGTGATAAATCGCCAACTTTAGAGACATTAGTTTCAGACATGCTAAAAACGAGTGACAATGTATATGCTGAAGAGTTGCTTGCCAGTGCAGTTTATGCAAAATACGGTATTGTTGATCAAAATAATAGAAAAGATTATGTATTAGAAACACTCAAGAATTTAGGAATCGATACAAGAGATTATGTTTTTGTTAATGCATCAGGATATTCAAGAGATTCAAAAGTGACATGTGACTTTGAAAATAAATTAAAAGAAATCATGTTAAGCAAAGGGATTGATCTGGGAGACATGTCCTCAGTGTCGGCTACAGATGGTACATTGACAAAACGCTTCAATGAGATAAAAGGGAAGTTAGAAGCAAAAACAGGAACATTAGATAATGTCACGGCTTTAAGTGGAAATTTAAGAAACAAAATATCTTTCACGTTTATTTCAAATGCGCAGTTTAGCGACGAAGAGGGAAGAAAATATCAAGAAAATGTTGTTAATTCTTTGTATCAATTTCCATATATAAATAACCTGACTTTTCCTAGTTAAATTACCGATAAGGCCATGTATTTTCAGATTTAGTAAGATACTTGTATGTCAAATGTCTCAGACATATCAAAAATGATTACAGAATTAATAGATTTAATCATTAATTATGTAAAACAGCAAACGATCATGCCTTTAAAACGGCTAGGTCGATATTTAGCCTTTGGCTTTATTGGGTCAATATTTATATCTTTCGGTCTTTTTATGTTGAGTGTTGGCTTTTTAAGATATTTACAGACATTGTCTCCATTCGAATCAACATATTCTTTTGCCCCTTATTTGTTAGTGATTGTTGCCGATGCAATTGTTGTAGCTGTTTTCTTTGCGATTGCTTCAAATCCATCACTAATTAAAGAAAGAAAAAGTAGGAAATAATGGCACCTCCTCGAAAATATAAAAAACAACAAAACGAAGAAATAAAAACTGTTTCACGCGAAGACATCGAAAATAAATTAAATGAGATAGATAGTGTTATCAACGAGACTAAATCTTCTGCTACAGAAAAAGCCAAAGTCGCTTTGGGTGTCGGAGTTGGAGTTTTGCTTTTGTCGGCATTTTTATTAGGTAAAAGAAAAGCTCTTCGAAAAAAGACTTTCATCACTTTTACGAAAACAAGGTAGAAATTGTTAAAGAATAAATTGCTCTCTGCCTTCACATTGCAAACAGCATATAAAAAAGGATTTAGAAATGGATCTAAATTCTGGCAATTTAGTTTTATTGTTGTCCTAATATTCAAAATTTTGAAATGGCTATTTAAACGACCAAATCCACAAAAAATTGATGAATATGAATTATCTCCAGGTGAATATAAAGTTGTAGTAAATGAAAAAAAGTGAATCATTAAACAAATTTAGTGAAGGAGATTTGGTCCTTCTTTTAGATAAAAAATATAGAAAATACATGCTTACATTGCATGCTGGGACTGAGTTTCATTGTCATAGCGGAATAATCAAACACGATGACATTATCGATAATGTTCCTGGATGTCAGTTGAGAACAACACTTGGAGCAAGTTTTAGAGTTTTGTATCCAACACTTTCAGATTATGTATTGAAAATGCCTAGAGGTGCACAAGTTATTTATCCTAAAGACCACGGCACAATAATTACTTTTGCCGATATATTTCCAGGTGCAAGAGTTTTAGAATCCGGTGTAGGGTCTGGTGCATTGAGTATCTCATTACTACGAGCTATTGGTGAAGAAGGAATGCTCTATGGATATGAACTGCGCGAAGATTTTGCCGCAAAGGCACAGCGTAACGTTGAAAAATTCATGGGAGATTCGTTGCCATGGGAAGTTAGCGTACGTGACATTTACGAAGGTATAGACGAAACTGACTTAGACCGCATCGTTTTAGATTTACCTGAACCTTGGCAAGTTGTTAAGCATGCAGAGAAATCTTTGAAGTCAGGTGGATTGATAATTAGTTATGTTCCATCTATAACACAAGCTGCCCGATTGAGACAAGAATTAGAGGAATCTAATTTTGGTTTCGCCAATACTTTTGAGACATTACTTAGAAGTTGGCATATTGAAGGGCAAGCAGTGAGGCCAGACCATCGAATGGTTGCCCATACAGGCTTTTTAACTACTGCAAGATTGTTGGCATAATGTTAGATTCATTTCGAGATAGATTTGCTAAATCTCGCGCTCTTGCAGAACTTAAGCGCCGTGGAATATTTATTAACGGTAACTGCGACATTGATCCTTCTGCTTCTATAGAAGACACATGCAAATTAGATAGTGTAATCATAGGAAAGGGCTGCGAATTACGTAATTCTGTGTATATTCGTCACGCAAATATCGGGTCAGGTTCAAGAATTGGATATCACACGACTATCAATGGAACTAAGGATAATCCTGTAACTATTCCAGCTGGTACGGTTCTAGAGGCAGGAACGCGAATCGAACCAGAAAGCGGTTTAAATTTCTATGATTTAGAAGACGGCGAATATGCATATTTTGTTCAAACAATTTCTGGATATAGACCAGTGGCAATGCTTGGTGGAAAACAATATTTAGGCGACTTTGTCCGACCAGGTGAAAATTTTGAAAGCGCGATCTCTGACTTACTGAAGTCTAAAGGAAGAATTTTTCATCCAACAGCAATAGCAGGCCGCGCTGTTTAGCCAATTACGGCTCGATGAAAATACATTCTCCGGGGCACTCTTCAGCAGATTCAACAACAGCATCTAGATCTTCATCTGCAAAGTTTGCTAAACCTGTAGGACCACCAGGATTAAAGACTTTATCGCCTTCTTTCACATAGGCAAGTCCATCATCTAAAAGAGTGAATACTTTTGGTGCGATTTCTTCACATAAACCGTCACCTGTACATAGATCTTGATCAATCCAAACCTTCATTATTTCCCTTTCACGTTTAGATGAATTAACTCATTCTATCGCCTGGAACGAGTAATTTCATAAGTGTAGGCTTACTTTTAGTACAACAAATCAAAGATGCTAAAGATTCCCATTATTCGCGACGATGCCGTATTAGTCTAAGGGCATAGACTTATGTGAGGAACAATGGAAGAAAATAGTTCGTTTGACGACCAGAATTTAAATGATGACGCTAAAAGCGATAGTCAAAGTTTGCATGATTTACAAAATGAAATCGAAATCTTGCAAAGAAAATTAGTTGATGCCCCAAAGAGAATACGCACATTAGAAGAAAAACTAATTGATGTTAAAGCACAGCTCTCTGATGCGACTAGACGTAACGAAAGATTAAGCGCAACTTTGCGTGAAGCACGAGAGCACATTGCAGCATTGCGTGAAGAAGTTGAAAAACTTACATTACCTCCAGCGGCTTATGGAACTTTCCTTGGAAAAAATGACGATGAAACAGTAGACATATTTACAGCGGGTAGAAAAATGCGTGTAAGCATTCATCCTGAAATTAATGTTGAGGAAATATCGCGTGGAGATGAAGTTGTTCTAAATGATTCATTAAATGTTATTTCTGTTCGTCCAGGAGACAAGCAAGGTGAACTCGTTGTTCTTCGTGAAGTTATGGATGATGGCAAACGAGCTCTAGTTATAGGTCGTGGAGACGAAGAACGAGTTTGCGAACTTGCTGATTATCTAATTGGTGAAAAATTAAGAGTAGGTTCTTATTTACTACTTGACGGTCGCTCAGGTTTATTAATTGAACAGATTGTGAGACCTGAAGTTGAGCAACTTGTATTAGAAGAAGTGCCAGATATTGGTTATGAATCAATCGGGGGTCTTGATTCTCAAATAGAAATGATTCAAGATGCTGTCGAGTTACCTTATGTATATAGTGAACTTTTCAAAGAACATGAACTTGAAGCTCCTAAAGGTATTTTGCTTTACGGTCCTCCAGGTTGCGGTAAAACTTTGATTGCGAAAGCAGTTGCTAATTCATTGGCAAAGCGTGTTGCAGAAAAAACTGGTGAGGCAAAGAAACAGTCTTACTTTTTAAATGTTAAAGGTCCTGAGCTTCTCAATAAATATGTTGGTGAAACAGAACGCCAAATACGTTTGATATTTGAACGGGCTAGAGAAAAAGCAGAAGAAGGTGTACCGGTAGTTGTTTTCTTTGATGAGATGGATTCGCTATTTAGAACAAGAGGTACAGGTATTTCGTCAGATATGGAGTCAACAATTGTTCCTCAGTTGCTAGCTGAACTTGATGGAGTTGAAGCGTTGCATAACGTTATTGTTATTGGAGCATCTAATAGGGAAGACTTAATTGACCCGGCAATATTGCGTCCAGGCCGTTTAGACGTAAAAATCAAAATAGAACGACCTGATGAGACGAGTGCTAAAGAAATCTTTTCTCGTTATTTAACATCTAGTCTTCCTATTGCGGAAGATGAATTGAAAAAGTTTGATGATGACAGGGAACAGACTGTTTCTTCTATGATCAAACAAGCTGTAAAAGTTATGTATGCCGAAACTGATGAAACTAAGTTTTTGGAAGTTACATATCAAAATGGCGAAAAAGAAATACTGCACTTTAAAGATTTCTCTTCAGGCGCAATGATAGAAAATATTGTTCGTCGAGCAAAGAAGCTTTCTGTGAAGCGAACTATTGCTGATGGTCCTCGCGGTATTTGTGCACAAGATTTGATTGACTCGATAAGTCAAGAATTTAGAGAGCAAGAAGACTTACCTAATACGACTAACCCTGATGACTGGGCAAAAATCTCGGGTAAGAAGGGTGAAAGAATCGTTTATGTTCGTACTCTTATTAAGCGTGGGGAAGATACCCAGGGCGGTAAAGAGATCGAACGAGTAACGACTGGCCAATACCTCTAACCCGCTATTGCGTGTTGGGTCGAAAAACTATCGTTTTTCGATAAAAAATCCCACAAACAAATCTGAGTAAAATGTAAAAATGAGTAATGTAATCATTTTGCATGGAAAACCAGACAAGTGGGAATTATACGATCCTAATGTTCCATTGCCGGGAGATGATCATTGGTATCCGTGGCTGCATAAACAATTAGCAATGAATGATATTGAAGCATGTCGGCCAAACGTTGTTCGTGCTTTTGAAGCTGATTTTGAAACATGGAAAAAAGAAGTTTCACGTTTTGATATAAATGAGCAAACAGTTGTTGTCGCGCATAGCTGTGGTGGCGGTTTTTTCTTAAGATGGTTATCCGAAAATAGAGATGTACGATTAAAAAAGTTAGTTCTTGTAGCTCCTTGGTTAGATCCGTTAAATTTTATGCCAGAAAATTTTGGATTTGATCTGTTTGATTTTGAACCAGATTCAGATCTTATAAATCGAATTGATTGTTTAATATTCCATTCAGACGATGATATGGAATCGATCCAGAAATCTTTAGATGAAATAAAAAGCTACTGGCCAGAGATCAATATTCGAGTATTTCATCAGTATGGACATTTTTGTAAACAAAATCTCTCAGGAGGTATTTTTCCTGAGCTATTAGATGAAATCCTTGAAAGTATTTAGTGTTTGTGGGATTTTCTATCGAAAAACGATAGTTTTTCGACCCAACACGCAATAAAGGGTGAGGGTTAGGCGAGTTCGTTCAGCGGATCTATATTTGCAGCATCCAGATAATCTTGTGTTGCGGCTATTGAAAGATTCTTTAAAGTCATCTGACCAATACGATCAGTAGCATTAAACGAAGCTTGCTCAACACGTTCCATAGAAAGATTTTCTGGAGCGTAAGTTGAGTTATCAGATTCAGTATTTATAATTGTGTAGTCATCGCCTCTACGTAATTCCAATGTAACTTTTCCAGAAACATTTTTTGCAATTAAATCTTTAATTCCAGATCTCAACATCATTGCTTGAGGATCGAACCAGCGGCCTTCATAAAGGTAACGGCCTAGTTTTCTACCTGTAATCGAATAATTTTCTAAAACGTCTTCGTTAAAGATAGCGCTAAGTAAACGCTCATAGACAATATGCATTAGAGCCATACCTGGCGCTTCGTATAATCCTCTTGATTTTGCTTCGATAATACGGTTTTCAATTTGGTCACACATTCCAATACCGTGTCGACCACCGATTTCATTTGCTTTTAAAATTGCGTCTGTCATAGAACTGACAGGGATCTCATTAATTTTTGTTGGACGTCCATTTTCGAATTCGATAGAAACAATTTCAGAATCGATTGCAACTGAGCTATCCCAAAAAGCAACACCCATTATTGGATCAATAATTTTCATCGTTGTATCTAAATATTCAACGTCTTTTGCTTCATGAGTTGCACCAAGCATATTTGAATCAGTTGAATAAGCCTTTTCTTCACTCATGTGATATTCAAAGCCATGATCATTTAGCCATTGCGACATTTCTTTTCTGCCACCAAGCTCATTTACAAAGTCTGCATCAAGCCATGGTTTGTAGACGCGAAGTTGGGGGTTCTCTAAAAGCCCATAACGATAGAAACGTTCAATATCGTTACCTTTATATGTAGATCCGTCGCCCCAAATATTTACATCGTCTTCTTTCATAGCTTTTACAAGCATGGTGCCAGTTACTGCACGACCTAGTGGTGTTGTATTGAAATAAGTTTTGCCAGCCGTGCGAATATGGAACGCGCCTGTTTGTATTGCGATAATTCCATGATTAGCGAGCTGTTCTTTACAATCAATCATTCTTGCGATTTCGGCACCAACGCTTAATGCACGCTTAGGAATCTCCTCAACATTATCTTCATCTGGTTGACCAAGATCAGCAGTATAGGCTGCTGGTATTGCACCTTTTTCACGCATCCACGCAAGTGCGCATGTTGTGTCTAATCCACCGCTAAAAGCAATTCCTACTTTTTCGCCTATTGGTAATGAAGATAATATTTTTGACATAGTTAAATATTCTAGGTCGTATGGCCACGAAATTGTCGAAGTGATTAGAATAGATAAACCATGTCAAACGAAAATATGTCTCTCAACACTAAAGCAGGCGCTACCTTATGGGAAGGCCGAATGGCAGCTGGTGTATCTGAAATCTTTAGTATCTATGTAGATTCAATAGGTTTTGACATTGTTTTAGCTCCGTTTGATGTCACTGTTTCAAAAGCGCATGCGAAAATGCTCGCTAGTCAAAAGATTATTGACAAAGAAACATGTCAATCCATACTCGACGGTTTTTCTGTAATTGAACATGAAATACAAAGCGGTGAATTTGCTGCTGGAATAGTCCCAACAGATGAAGATGTACATACAGCGATTGAGCGACGCTTAACAGAAATTACAGGTGATGCCGGGCGTGCATTACACACTGGACGAAGCAGGAATGATTTAGTGCAAATGAGCGTCCGTCTTTATGCAAGAGATGCAGTTATAAGACTTAAGTCTCGAATTGATGAGATGATTACAACTTTATGTTCTTTGGCGGAAAAAAATATTGATATTTTGTTTCCTGGTAAGACACACCTTCAACATGCGCAACCGATTTTGTTATCGCATTGGTTGTTGTCACATGCTTACCGTCTGTTAAATGATCGTTCGCGTCTTGATGATGTTTATAAGCGAATAAATGTATGCGTTCTAGGTTCTGGCGCTTTAGCCGGATCAACATTGAATTTGGATCCAGAATTTGTTGCAAAAGAATTAGGTACTGGCCATGTTGTTCCTAACTCAACTTTTGGTGTTTCCACAAGAGACTATGTCAATGAAGTTCTCTTTATTTGCGCACAGATTGTTAATAATTTGAGCTGCCTTGGTGAAGATATAGTTTGGATGACCTCAACTGAATGTGGTTATGCGACATTAGACGATAATTTTTCATCTGGCTCTTCTATGATGCCTCAAAAGAAAAATCCAGATATTGCTGAACTTGTTCGTGGCAAAGCTGGGTTATGCATAGGATCTTTAACAGGTTCACTAAGTGCTACAAAATCGCAAATCTTTGGTTACAATCACGATTTACAAGTAGACAAAGAGGCTCTATTTTCTTCAATACGTGATTGTGAACTTTCCATTCTTGCTATGGATTCAATGATGGAAACAACAGTCTTTAATAAAGCTGTTTGTGAAAATTCTTTAGTAACTCAACCGTTACTTTTAGCAACTGATATTGCAGAAAAAATGGTAAACAACGGAACGCCATTTAGAATCGCTTATAAAGCAGTTGCTGTATGTATAAAAAGAGCTCTAGAGCAGAACTTAGATGCGAATCAAATCTGTAAATATTTGATCGAAGATGATTTAATTGGTCAAGCTTCAAAAGAAGTTTTTGGGGGAGCAGATACCTCGTTGTTAGAAGCCATGAAACGTAGTGTTGAAAATCGTAAAACTCGACCTGGTACTGGCACAGAGAACGTAAAATCGCAAATAAGTGAGCTAAGAAAAGCTATAGCTTAAATTTACGACTAGTCTAAAAGTGTGGCTATTAAAAAAATTATTGGCATAGAAACTGAATATGGCATCATTTCTTCTGGTGTTACTGAACAATATGTAAACCCAATGACATCGTCTGCGCTGTTAATTAATGCATATCTTCATGGTAAGCGTACAGAGTTTGACTTTACAGATGAGACCCCAGCAAATGATGCCCGGGTTGACTCAAATAATTTTGCAGCTATTTTTCCTGAAACACATTTAGTTAATTCAATGCTTGTTAATGGAGCTAGGTATTACGTAGATCATGCTCACCCTGAATATTCTTCACCTGAAGTCTCTAACGCTTTAGAAGCAGTTCTGTATGACCGTGCTGGTGAAGAAATATTAAAACAATCCATGATTGAAGCAAAAAAACTTTTAGGTAGCGGCGAAATAATTGTTTATAAAAATAATACTGACTCAAAAGGTAACTCATATGGGACCCATGAAGGGTATCTTGTTCAGAGAAGTGTTGAATTTGTAGAAATTGTTAATGCTTTAACTTCACATTTTGTTTCAAGACAGATTTATTGTGGTTCTGGAAAAGTTGGGTCTGAACATTCATCTCGAGATGCAGTTGATTTTCAGATTTCTCAACGAGCAGATTTTATGGAAGAACATGTTGGTTTAGAAACAACTATGAAACGTCCGATTGTTAATACTCGTGATGAACCACATGCTGATGCTTCTAAATATAGACGTCTGCATGTAATCGTTGGTGATGCGAATATGTGTGATGTTGCAACTTTCTTAAAAGTTGGAACAACAGCATTTATTTTGGCAATGCTCGAAGATGATGTTGACTACTTTAAATCTGGTCTCATACATATGACAGAACCAGTGAATGCAATCAGAAGATATTCTCATGATGTTTCATTGACACAAACTTGTGAAACTGACAAAGGTCAAATGTCTGCATTGGATATTCAAGAATGGCTCTTAACGCAAGCTAAAAAATATAGTGAAAATGCTAATTTAGATAACTTGGGAGGACAGGTCGCACTTGACGTATTAGAAACATGGGAGCAAACTCTTAATTTGTTGTCAAACAATCCTGATCAATTATTTGGAAAAGTCGACTGGATTACTAAGAAAAAAATTATCGATGGTTATGTCGACCGTGACAATCTAGAGGCCACATCTGCAAAATTACAAGCAATTGATGTGCAATATCACGATATACGAAAAGATAAGTTGTTTGACAAAATGCGCACAAGAGGCGAAATTCACGATTTGGTAAATAAAGATGATGTTTCTGTAGCCGCAAATAATCCACCAATAACTACACGTGCATATTTTAGAGGACGTGTTTTATCTAAATTTGCAGAATATGTGCATAGCGCAAACTGGGACAGTGTTACTTTAGATATTGGAGATTCAACTTTAAAGCGAATTCCTACAGCAGAACCTACAAAAGGAACTATAGATCATGTGAAATCTCTCATAGACGAGTGTGAGAGCCCTAAAGAGCTTGTAGAAAAATTAGGTGCATAACCTTCACAAAAAACATTTAATTGGCTAGATTAGAGACATATGGCAGAGCAACAAAGAAAATCGAAATCTTCTGAGAAAAAAGAAACTCAAAATGAAGAGGAATTGAAATCTGCTAATGCAGACACTTCTAAAGCTGCAATTAAAGATGAGCTAGATGATTTATTAGATGAAATCGATGATGTTCTTGAAACAAATGCTGAAGAATTTGTAAAAAATTATGTACAAAAGGGCGGGGAGTAGTTTCCGGTTCTTAATGCTTTTTCTGAGATAGTAAAATCATAAATTATGTTTAAAAGATTCGTTCTTATTAATTGTCCAGGTTTGGGTGCTGGTGACGTTAGAAATAGTTCAGGTTCGAATCATTCAATCGAAAAACTTCTCAGATATTCAAAAGATAATGATTTAGTTTTTGATTTAAGCGGAATTGAACAAATTGGATTTGATGCATTTATCAAATATCAAGGTGCTAGTCCAAGAAAATCTTGTATAACAGCTCGTCTTGCCTCTCGAAAAGTTTATGGTATAGATGATTTTGACGCTTTTACAGAACTTGGAGGCGGCGACGATTTACATATGCCTGTATTTTCTGTGTTGTCACAACCAACTAGCGAAGATGCTAACGATGAAGTTTTCGTTATATCTATAGGTAACGACGAATCTATAGTGCCTGCATATGAATATATTGAAACAGGTTCTGATATTGAAGCTCTCGAAAAGTTGATAGATGTTGTGAGCGCGCCTTTAATACGTAATGAATTAGTTGTTGCAAATTTAAGCGACTTTCGTGAAGCTTCTATGGAAGGTAACCCAACATTAGCTTTAGCGTGTCTTGTTAACATTTCCAAAAATTGTTTAGAAATGTATCCTCATTTAGGAACTAATGATGGATTTATGTTTCTTTCTACAACAGCAATTGATCCAACAGTTGCAAATAGCGAATTTCAAAATGAGCTAACACCAATGATGTTTCATAGCCCAACATGTCCTATTTACGATTTAGGTCTTCGTTTGCTCTCAGATGTAGGGCCTACAATTGCTGAGTTCTTTGGACGTAAACGCAATATGTTTATTGGTGCTTCTATGGGAAAATGGATGTTTGCCGAGCAATATCCGCAAGAAGAGCCAATTTCGCATATAGGCTCTTAGGGTTATGGAAATATTTAATTCAAAAGCATTTACGACAACAGGTACATCATTCATAGATTACTTAAATGAATCACAACCTGAACTTTTACCTAATTCTCGATTAACTGCTAATCGTGAAAGTTTTGATACCGCAACGTTGCCTCATGCGACAACTGTTGTGGCGTTGACCTACGCGCAGGGTGTAATTATGGCGGGAGATCGACGTGCTACTGCTGGTCTGTCAATTGCACATCGCCATATGGATAAAGTTCTTAGAGCTGATGAACATTCTGGAATCGCAATAGCTGGTACTGCTGGAATTGCAATGGATCTTGTTCGATTATTTCAGGTTCAACTCGAACATTATGAAAAAATGGCTGGTGACCCTTTAAGTTTTGAAGGTAAAGCAAACCAACTTTCATTTATGATCCGAAATAATCTACCTTTAGCAATGCAAGGATTGCTTGTGGTTCCTTTGTTTGCTGGTTATGACACTTTGAGAGAAGCTGGTCGCGTATTTAGTTATGATGCTACTGGTGGACGTTATGAAGAATTCAAATATGCTGCGACAGGATCAGGATCTGTTCATGCTAAAAACTGGATTAAAGCAGATTTTAAAGACGATTTAGATCAAGATAGTGCAATCAACATAGCTATTCGATCTCTTTTTGCTGCTGCAGATGAGGACGCTGGCACAGGTGGTCCTGATTTGGTTCGAAAGATATTTCCTTCTGTTGCAGTTATCAATGCCGAAGGTTTTAGTTATTTAGAAGATGATCAAGTAGAAGCGAAAGCAATCGAACTTCTCGCTGGTCCAGAACAAGGAGGCGATGAATAATGACGATGCCATTTTATGTTTCGCCTGAACAAGTAATGAAAGATCGTGCAGATTATGCACGTAAAGGTATTGCGCGTGGCCGTAGCCTTGTTGCTCTTGAATACAACAACGGTATTGTTATGGTTGCAGAGAATCCGTCTAAAACATTAAATAAAATTTCAGAAATTTACGACCGTATAGCATTTGCTGGTGTTGGTAAGTACAACGAATTTCAAATGCTACGTAATGCAGGTGTGCGTTTGGCCGATCAAAAGGGCTATGCGTACTCTCGTGAAGATGTTGTAGCTAATGAACTAGCCAATGTTTATGCTCAAAGTTTGGGTCAAGTTTTTACACATGAAATGAAACCTTACGAAGTAGAAATCTTGGTTGCACAAGTTGGTGTTGGAGACGCACCTAATGAGATTTTTCATGTTCTCTACGACGGTACTGTCATGGACGAAGATAACTATTGCGTCTTAGGCGGAAATGCCGAAGAAATAGAAGAAAAACTCAAATCAGGCTTTAAAAAGAATATGTCTTTAAATGCAGCTATAAAGCTTGGTGCTTCAGCATTACATCCAGACGTGGATGTGCCAGTTGAAGTAGAACAACTAGAAGTTGGGTATTTAGATAAGTCCGCGACTCGACGATGTTTTAAGCGTATGAAAAAGGAAGAACTAGAAAAGATTTTCTAGTGGCAAAAAAACGAATTTACGGGATCGAAAACGAATACGGTGTAACGTGCACGTTTAAAGGTCAGCGTCGACTTAGCCCTGATGAAGTAGCTAGGTATTTATTTCGTCGTGTTGTTTCATGGGGACGATCAAGCAATGTCTTTTTAGAAAACGGTTCACGTCTATATCTAGATGTTGGATCACACCCTGAATATGCAACACCTGAATGTGATTCATTGGTCGATGTAGTTGCTCACGATAAAGCAGGTGAGCGAATATTAGAAAACTTAGTTCATGCTGCTGAGAAACGACTCCGGGAAGAAGGCATTCGAGGAGAAATATTTCTTTTTAAAAATAATACAGACTCTGCAGGCAACAGCTATGGAAGTCATGAGAACTATCTGGTTAGACGTGAAACAGATTTTGATCGGGTTACTGATGTTTTAATTCCATTTCTTGTAACACGACAAATCTATACAGGTGCAGGAAAAGTTCTTCATACGGCTAAAGGCGCGACATATGTGATTTCTCAAAGAGCAGAACATATATGGGAGGGTGTTTCAAGTGCAACAACAAGATCGAGGCCGATAATAAATACTCGCGATGAACCTCATGCAGACGCCGAGAAATATAGACGACTTCATGTTATTGTTGGCGATTCGACCATGAGTGAATATACAACTTATTTACGTGTAGGCACTACAGCAATTATTTTAAGAATGCTAGAAGAAGATCAAGCACCTTGGCGCGACTTAACTTTTGAAAATCCTATTAGAGCAATTCGCGATATTAGTTTTGATCCATATGGACGTAAGCTCCAAAGATTAAGTAACGGTCGAGACGTAAGTGCTTTTGATGTACAAAGTGAATATTTAACCCGTGCTCTACGTTTTGCCTCTAGACGAGGGCTACCTGCTGAAGAGCAAAAAGCATTAGACATGTGGGAACACGTTATGACCGCTATTGAAACTGATCCTTTTCAGCTGACTACAGAGGTTGATTGGGTTATAAAACATAATATGATCGAAACATACCGTAAAAAATTCGATTTAAAACTCAATCATCCAAAAGTTAATCTTTTAGATCTTCAATACCACGATGTTAACCGCTCACGTGGTCTTTACTATCTATTAGAAAAGAATCAAAGAGTGGAACGAGTTACCAGCGACAGCGCTATAAATACAGCAATTAATAATGCACCTCAAACAACGCGCGCCCGCTTACGCGGTGAATTTATTAAGGTAGCTAAAGAGAAAAAGCGTGATTATACGGTTGATTGGGTACACCTTAAGTTAAATGATCAAGCTCAAAGAACTGTGATTTGTAAAGATCCATTTGTCTCTCATGATGATAGAGTAGAAAGACTAATTGCCTCTTTATAAATGGAAATATATGGCTCAATTTAAAAAATTAACGGTCGAACAAATTACTTATGCTGATAGCGGAATAATTAAATTTATTAATGATGATGGATCTAGAGCATATGCATTTCCTGCATTAACAGGCGATTTGTCTGTAGGAGATGAAGTAATCGTAAATACCACAGCAGTTGACCTATCGTTGGGTACAGGCGGCTGGCATTTTCTTGTATGGAATCTAAAAAATAATGAGTTAATTACTCCATCTGGTGGACACATAATGAAAATGCGTTATACGCCTTTCCAATTAGATTCAGGGGTCGAAGAGGAAGATCAGAGCTATATTGAAAGCGATGATTTAAGTCCGATGTCTGTCATTGCTGTACCGTTACATTCGCAAATAGCTCCAATAGTAAGTTATCTAAAATCAAAAGCTAATTTAAATATTTCTGTTTTAATCTCTGATGGGGCTGCATTACCTGTTGCATTAAGTGATTTACTCAGAAGTTTGAAAGAAAATGATTTGATAAATTCGACTATTTCTTTTGGCCATTCTTTTGGTGGCGATTTTGAATCATTAAATATTTATTCTGCTTTAATAACTGCAAAAAATATTGCGAATGCAGATGTAGCGATAGTAACAATGGGCCCTGGAATTGTAGGAACAAATACGAAGTATGGATTTACAGGAATAGAAGTTGCGCATCACTTAGATGTTGCAAAGAAGTTTAATTGTGATTCGATTGGAGTTATTAGAGCATCTAGTGCGGACAAGAGAGAAAGACATTACGGAATTTCTCATCATTCCTTAACATGTTATTCAAAAGCTACATTTTTATCTCACTCACTTGGAGTGATTGAAGATCATGAGCTATCAGCAAAGATGATTTCACAACTTGAAGATAATAATATTTTTGCTCTTCATGATGTCCATCGACTGTCTAGTGTCGGAATTGTAGATATGATGGAGAAATTTAATATCCATGTATCTTCTATGGGACGTAAAGCAAAAGATGATGAACTTTTTTACGAAATGGCAGCTACTTCAGCACAAATATTGATTCATGATTTAGGTAGTGAATATGTCTAATGCCAAATTAGAAAGATTGATGAATCTTATTGCATTATTAAGTGAAGCGAGAAAACCTCTAACTTTTCGTGAAATTACTTCTATGGTTCCTGGGTATCCTGAAACTACTTCTGCTGCTCGCAGAGCGTTTGAAAGGGATAAAGAAGATTTACGTGCAATGGATTTTGACATATCTGTTGAGCAAAATCCTGATCAAGAAACTGGTTATCGTATAAATAAGAACCAGACCTATTATGAAATTGCTTTAACCTCTGCACAAAGAAACACAGTTCAATATGCTTTAGCCTTGTATTCACCAGAAGAAACGATTGCTAATGATGCTGTCGCGAAACTGGGCGGGTTGAACCCCGAGAATGCTTTAGAAAATGTTAAATCGTTGCCTATGCCAATGTTCATTGATGAACTAATGGGTGCGATAAAAGACAAAAAATCTATAGCTATGGTTTTTCGCGGTGAAAAGCGAAATGTTCTACCAAAAAAACTAATCGCACGTTCAGGATATTGGTATGTAGAGTCACACGACTTAGATAAGAATCAATCAAGGACATTTAGAGTTGACCGTATCGAATCATTAGATAGACAAGAAAACAATGATTTTTCAATCAATATTGATGAAATTGATTCTCCAGAGGCTGAGGAACAGCAAGTTAAATTTGAAGTAGCTGTTCATAATTCATTGAAAGATAATTTTTGTAAAACTTGGAATGCTGAAGAAAATTCATCAAATGGATTAATTGAATTCTATGTACCCAGAAAAGAGATCTTTCTAGCAAGATTATTTGATTACTCTGGGTTTGTTTCAATAAGTGCTCCTAAAGAAATTGCAAATGAAATATCTAGTCGATTTGATCAGGCAAAAGTAAAGATATGAAATTATGGTAGTCAAAAGTAAGAAGCATCAATTACGTCTAGCAAGATTGATAACACTTGCTTATTTACTTTCAACTCGTAGCGAGATCCACATCGAAGAACTTTGTGAAAGATTAGGAGAGAATCGTGAAACAATAGAAGAAGACCTCAATGTTTTAATGTTTTGTGGTCTACCACCATATTCGCCTGAACAATTGTTTGATATTTCCATAGAAGATGATTTTGTCTCAATGTATTTCAATAATGTATTTGTTTCACCCCTTCGTTTAAATGAATCCGAAAGAAATCAAGTAATTATTGCTCTAGCACGACTTAGAGCTAGCTCGACAATAGATTCTGAAATTAAAAATATTGATGAGATATCGAAAATAATCGATAGTAGTTTTTCAGAAAGTATCGATATAGAAACAAATATTGATCATATCGATGTACTAAATGATGGAATCGAAAATAAATGTGCAGTTTCTATTGAATATTTATCATTAAATTCTGCGAGCATCGATATTAGAAACATATTCCCAATATCGATTTATTCTTCCGCATCAACAGCATACGTTTTTGCTTATGATTCAAATTATGCTTTAAAACTCTATCGAATCGATCGAATTTTGAGCGCAAATATAGAAATAGATACAAAATTAGATTCGAGTAAAACACAAAACGGCGATCCTGATATTGAAGATGACATAGGTCAGCATATTTTTATTTCAAATGAAGAAAACTATGTAGATTTCATTATTAATGAAGGATCATATTGGCTTATTGATAGTTATCCGAATGAACTTATTGATGAAATACAAAATATATATCGATTTCAAGCTCCAAGCCCTTATTTCATAGCCCGTTTAATGCTCAGTAATTTTGAAAACATTGTTTATTTCGCCAGTAGCTATGAGAAAAACACTATTGTAGATGCGATCAATAAAATTGAGCAACAAATGAGGAATACTGCAGGTATAAATGAGTAGTACAACTATCAAATCACTAAAAAGCAATAGTCTTGTTGAAATTGGAGTGATAATTGTTATAGCTGGGCTTGTTGCTGTAATCGTAAGAATGTTTTTTTTAGGGCTATATTTCATTCCTTCTGTATCAATGGTTCCAACTTTAAATGTAAATGACAAAATTTTTGTAAATAAAATGAGTTATAAATTTCACGATATTGAGCGTGGAGATATTGTTGTTTTTAAAGCACCTGAAAGTGTTAGAAGGCAACGTGTAAATGGTAAGCGAATAGATAATCTTGTTAAACGTGTTATTGGCCTTCCTGGTGAAACTATTGAAGGAAGGTGTAAAAATGATGAAAATCAATGTCGTATAGACATTTATATAAATAACAAAAAACTAAATGAACCTTATGTTGGCGAGAATATTATTTCTGCTCCTTTTTCTAAAGAAACAATACCTTTAAATAGTTTTTTTATGATGGGGGATAATAGAGGAGAGTCACAAGATAGCCGTTTTTTTGGATCAATACCTGAAGATCAAATAATAGGCCGGGCATTTTTTAAATTATGGCCTGGTTTTAGCTTCCTGTAACTAAAACCTTATCTACATTTAAATTTGTTGCTACTTCTAAATGTCGTTCATATTTTGCATTCACGATTATCGGTTCTAAATTAAATTTATTTGCTAAAGCGACTAGCCCTTTGCTTACTAGATCTATATCGAAGCAAACTCCATTGAGACAGTTTAGAGAATAGTCGTAGAAATGTTTCTCATAATTTGATGATTTAACTTTACTGCCGTAATAAAAATATACATTAAATGTGTTATTTAAAGCTGCAAACTGATCATTATCGATAGCAGAAGATATTGATGAATCAAGTATAAGTATGGATTTCAAATCAGTAAGAATATTTGTTTCTAGAATTTCATTTAATTCAATAAATTTTGACTTATCAATCCAAAATCCTTTTAATAAATCCTTTGTATTTTCATTTATATTATTAATTTTGTTTAAATCTTTGCAATTAATTCTTAGTATAAAATCGTTTTTTGCAGAAGATAGTTCTTTAAAATTCAGCGTTTCGAATATTTGCACCATCAGATTGTTGCATAATCTAAAATACAATTACCTAACATCTTGCATTATATTGCATATAGTTGCACTATACGTGGTATAACTCAATATATTTCACTCGACGTTATGGTTATGTCGCAATTTTGAACACCAAAAGTCATATTTATCTGTTTATTCGCATCATGTATCAAGAACTTAGTTTTTAGAGACGATGAAAATTATATGCAAATGCAAGCTATCAAAGGAGCGGAGCATGACAACCATTAGAGCTAATTGCCCGCACTGCGGAGATGTACAGTTAAGAGCTAACGATTTAACAGTGCGTATTGTCTCTGGATCAGAAAACGGTAGCTACACATTTATTTGTCCAAGCTGTGAAAGAGCAGTCGCTAAGGATGCTAGTAAAAGAATCATTGATTTGTTAGTTTCAACTGGTGTGGAAGTTAAGATTCAAAAACTTCCGCTTGAACTATCTGAAACTAAAACTGGTCCTGCAATCAACGCTGATGATTTACTTGATTTTCACATAATGCTTCAAGATGATGCTTGGTTCGACAGATTAGTTGATCACACAAACTCATTAAGTGACGGCGAAAAGTGATTTTAAGTGTTTTCACATTTACTATTGGCATGGTATTAACGCTTGCTGCGTTTCATTTTCCACACGGTCGAGTAACTGTCAATTCTATTGAAGAGTTTGATCGGTACAAAAAAACCTTAGGAAATTTGCAAAGCGTTAAAATCAAAAACCGATAAATTCTCTATATTTCAACTAATCTAAATTTAGGTGGTTATATGAATCTCGGTGGTCCTGAAATACTAGTGATACTTGTTGTTGCTGTAATTGTATTGGGCCCTGAAAAACTTCCCGCTGCATTAAGAATGTTCGGTAAAGCAATGGGTGAAGTAAAAAAATATCAAGATATGGCAAAGAAAGAAATTGAAAAAGCTATGTCTGTTGCTGAAGCAAATGAAGCTGTTGTCCAACATAATCCAGCAGAGCCTGGAAAAGATGAGCAGTCTGCTGTCGAAAATGAAAAGCAAACAAATAAGTCTGATTCTGTAGCTCCAATATTGGATGATGAATAATGGCTCGTCGAAATAAAAAATCTATTGATGAAAAAGCAAAGATGTCATTTTTTATGCATTTGCTTGAGTTGCGTAAAAGGTTAATGATTTGTTTAATCGCTGTTGTCATTGGCGCTTGCCTCGCGTATGCTTTTGCTCCTTGGGTTATTAAATGGATTGCACAGTTCTATATTGAAGCATCAAAACAAAAAGATGCGAAATTAGCCCAATCTAATGTTTTAGATGCCTTTTTGCTCCGCATAAAGGTAGCCACATATGGTGGAATCGTGATTGCTTCTCCAGTTTGGTTGTTTCAGCTATGGAGATTCATTACACCAGGATTACATCCAAAAGAAAAGAAATATGTCATTCCTTTTATTCTTTCAGCCGTAACTCTATTTATTTTAGGTGGATGTGTAGCATTTTTGACTTTAACCAAAGCATTAGTATTTTTGCTTGACTCTGGTGGCGTGAACTATTTCCAAGTTATAAATGCAGCTAGTTATGTGAATTTTGTTGTTTTAATGTTCGTTGCTTTTGGAATTTCTTTCCAATTTCCAGTTGTTTTAGTGTTCTTATTACTTGCTCGAGTCTTGAAAACTAGCCAATTAAGATCATTTAGACGTGGAGCAATATTGATAATTGTTATATTTGCGGCAGTAATAACACCATCTTCGGACCCATATTCTCTATTCTTGATGGCTATACCCATGTATATTTTTTACGAAATATCGATAATAATTGGAAGGATACTAAAAAGGTGACAACTCAAAGTTTGCCAATCTCTCGAACTAAAAAAGATTATGTACAATCTACATTCGTTGTATTAGGTATCGCATTGATAAGTGCGCTAAGTGTGTACTTTACACACCCAACAAAATTAGAAAGAAATGCTACACATAAATTTATTGGAATCGTAATCCCAAATTTTAAGGGAATTATTTTGCGCCAACCAAGAATGACTATTGTTTATTTAATTGCAATAGCAATGTTTATTCTTGGTTTCACTTTCATTAGCAGGGAAGCGTTGAGTTTCTTCTCTAGAAAAGTTGCATGGATATTTTCAGTTCTATTTGGTTTAGTTGCTTTATCAATAGCATTCTTAAACAAAGCAGGCACATCAAGTGCTTGGTTTCGATTTTTTATAATGATTTTTGTTTTAGTTATTTCAGCAACAGTTATTGCCGAACTAATGATCTTTTACAGAAAATTTATTGTTAAGAAAACATTTCGTACTCAAATATGGCACAAAATAATTTTTGGTCTTGTATGTGCACTACTATCATCCTCAATTGCATTCTTCTATTATCACAACGCAATGAAAGATGGTGCAGTAATAGATTACGGAGCATCTAGCACAATCCCCAATGCGAAGATCCCAACTATTCCAACAAGTACTGTTCCTTTGAATAACATAACGAGTTCTACGCAAGCGCCATAATGAATGCCGATGCAGTTGAAGATTATGGAATCACAAGGGGTTTAAAACTAGACGCATTCCAAATTGAAGCATGCTCGGCAATATTAAATGGTGATTCTGTACTTGTTGCTGCACCGACAGGTTCAGGAAAAACGGCAATTGCTGATTTTGCTGCTTTTATAAACAAGGATCAAAACACCAGACTTATATACACAACTCCGTTAAAAGCGTTGTCTAATCAAAAATATAATGAATTTTGTGAATTATATGGAGAAAAAAACGTTGGATTAGCGACGGGTGACCGATCAATTAGGCCTAATGCAAAAATTTCTGTAATGACTACAGAAGTTTTGAGAAACATAATTTATGTAGATATAGATTCACTTTCGAACGTTTCACACGTTGTCTTAGATGAAGTACATTACATCTCTGATCGTAGTCGTGGTGCTGTCTGGGAAGAAATAATTATTCAATTGCCGCTAGAAATTGATCTGATTTGTTTAAGTGCAACAGTTTCAAATGCTGAAGAAGTAGCAAAATGGTTGACAACGGTTAGGGGTTCAACAAAAGCAATTATCCATGAGACAAGATCTGTTCCTTTGTCATATTGGTTTGCATTTAGAAAAAGAAGACAATCAATGCATGTGATGCCTTTGCTTAATAAATTCAATAAGGGCGAAGTGGCAATAAATCCTGATCTCTATCGTGCAATGAAAGCAACCCCTAGGCATCGTCACGATAATTCATTTTTGTCTCCACGACGTATTGAATTAATAGAATACTTGCAAGAAAGCGAAATGCTTCCTGCAATTTTCTTTATCTTTTCCAGGGCTGCCTGTGATGACGCTTTGCTTGAATGTTTCAATACTCATATTCGCTTAACAGGGCATGATGAAATGCTTGCCATTAGAGAAATCTGCAACAGGCATTTAAGTGGTCTATCAAACGATGAGTTTGACGCGCTTGATTACGACATAGTCACTAATGCAATGGAAAGAGGATTTGCTCCACATCATGCAGGTCTAATTCCTCCTTTGCGAGAAGCAGTTGAAGAAGCTTTTGTTCGTAATTTAATTAAGGTTGTTTTCGCGACAGAAACCTTAGCTGTTGGGGTAAATATGCCAGCTCGCTCTGTTGTTATAGAGAAACTCACAAAATTTAATGGTGAAAGCCATGAAGTTTTATCGCCAGGTGAATTTACACAATTGACTGGTCGAGCAGGTAGAAGGGGAATAGATAAAGTTGGACATGCAATCGTTCAATGGAATCGTTTTATTGATTTTGAACAGGCCGGTGCTTTAGCTTCGACTCGATCATATGCTTTGAAGTCATCGTTTAGACCGACTTATAACATGGCTACAAATTTGATTAATTCTTATAGTCCTTCACACGCTAGACATATTTTGAATCTTTCTTTTGCCCAATTTCAAGCTGACTTTGCAGTCGTTGAGCTAGAAAGAAATCTCGAAATCAAACAAGCGAGACTTGGAGCAATACGAAATAAATTTAAACAAACAGATAAACAGTTTGCAACAATGGTCCATAAAAGGGAGCTGACAAGTAACAAAAATTTACGAAAAGATCTAGGAAATGCAGATCAAATTTCATTTGTTCAATCTTTACATTTAGGTGATGTGCTTTCTGGCTTTAAATACCTTGATCCATGTGTTGTTATTTCAAAATCTAATCCACGTTCTGATATTCGTATAAATGTAATAACTTCAAAAGGTAAGATACAGAATCTTTCACTTGGTCAAATTGATAAATCTGTCCATCTAATTGGCAGAATTAATATCTCTAAATCTGTATCAAAACGATCCAAACATTTTCGCAATGACATGATCATAGAGTTAAATAATTTATTAAATAATCTTCCAAAATCTAAAGTAGAAAAATTTAGTAAACAAAATAAAAAACAAAGCGAAACTGATTTGCTTGATGAATATATCGATCTACAAAAAAGTTTGAAAAAACTAACACGTCGTGTGCATTCACGAGGTCAATCGATAGCTCGACAGTTTGAGCGAATACTTGTCTTGCTGGAAGATTACGGTTATACAGACGAGTGGGCACTAACCGACAAAGGTTTGGTCCTTTCTAAAATTAACGCAGACGCAGATCTGCCACTAGCTGAATTTATATTTAACAATCAGTTAGAAGATTTAAATCCAAACGAACTTGCTGCATTCATTTCGACCTTAATTTTTGATTCTCGTACAGATGAAAAAGTTCGTTTAAATAAATTTCCCAGTGATGTATTAGAAAAATTATGTTCAGAATGCGAGAAATTTATAGATGTTTTAAACCATGTTGAAAGAGAAGCAGGTATTAAAGAAACACGCCAAATGGACTATTCAATGCTTTACGCTTGCTATAAATGGGCTCAAGGAACAAATCTCAACAAAATACTTGAGAATTATGAAATAGCTGGTGGAGATTTTGTTAGAGCCATGAAATCTATTGTTGATTTGATAAGGCAAATAGAGAAATCCACGACAAATGAAAAGTTAATAGAACTTTGTACAAAAACTCATAAGAGAATATTTAGAGATATTATTGAGGTATCGAGCTAATCTCTAGATAAATGTGCGTTTTGCCATATCAATGGCATACACTTAAACCTGTTGATTTTGCTATAGAATAAAGGACTGTGATGTACGCGCATGAAAACTTCACGGAAGAAGAAGAAAAAGCTCTTCGACCATATTTTACTAACTTAGAAGGCCCTGTTTTTGCTTTAACTAACCTGCCTGAGGTTGTTAAAGGAGCATTATTTGCAAGGTACTCTCGATCTGATAAAAGCTTACGAAGACTGTTCCTAGATGAATTCTTAGGCGATCTTGATATTTCTGGCGATGAATCATTCGATGCTTCAATCGGACTGAAAAGAGCAGAAGATTTATATCAAAAAGTGTTTTTTGAATATGGAGACGATTCAGTAGCTCAGCTCGGTGGCGTCCACCTTGCCTGTGAGCAATCCAGCATTGTTCTAACGAAAATACTTGAGTGGGGAAGGCTAATGGCCTACCTAGAACAATCAACACGTTATATTCCATATGACACTCGCTTAGCTGGTCGTTATAGGTATATACGCCCTAACGAAATTCTTGATTCGCCTTTAGGCGCTCGTTATATAGGCGATATTGATTCAGTCTTTGATGGATATTCAAGTTTGATTCCTACAATGATCGACTGGGCAAAAGAACGTTATCCAAAAGATCCTCAAGATAGCGATTTTGTTTACAAGCAGACGATCAAAGCCAAAGCTTTCGATTCACTTCGTGGACTATTGCCAGCGGCAACGATTTCAAATGTTGGTATGTACGGCACAGGACAAGCGTATGAGATGCTTTTGCTTCGTTTGAAATCTAATCCACTTCCAGAAGCTCGTGAATATGCTCAACTGATGTTAAATGAATTACGAAAAGTGATTCCATCATTCTTGGAGCGCGTTGACAGGCCTGACCGTGGTGGCGTATGGGTTAACTACATGAATGAAACTCGCGAAGATGTAAGCGAAGAAGTATCGCGTATCTTTAGCGACGAGTATGCAATTGGTGAAGTTGAACCTACTAATGTCCAGCTAACAGATTTTGATCCAGACGGCGAAAACAAAGTTATTGCGGCAATCTTGTATACGCATTCTCATAAAAGTGAGTCTGCGATTTATCAGGATGTATTAAAACTCTCAGACGAAGATAAGCGAGAAATCCTGTTAGCGTACGTTGGAGATAGGTCA
The DNA here is from genome assembly GCA_046331265.1 of Acidimicrobiia bacterium. Taxonomy (GTDB): domain Bacteria; phylum Actinomycetota; class Acidimicrobiia; order IMCC26256; family JAGPDB01; genus JAGPDB01. The sequence goes on from JAXLRE010000001.1 coordinate 100,930, forward strand.
AACCGTAGGCATAAACCAGGACGTGCTTTTGAACGAACTGGATATCGTTTTGATGTTCTTGGCGACTATGGGGCTTTTAGAGATTTACAAAGACATCGTATGCTTACGATCGAATGGCAACAACTAACTCCGTATCATGGCTATGACATTCCCGAATCAATTACTGAAGCTGGAACAAAAGATCAATTCACAAACATCTTAGAAACATCAAGCAATTTATTTGATGCGTTAAAGGATCGTTTTCCAGTTGCATCTTCTTATGCAGTTTCACTTCAATACAAGATTCGTTATGCAATGCAAATGAATGCTCGTGAAGCGATGCATTTGACTGAACTTCGTTCAACACCACAAGGTCATCCAACATATCGAGATATTGCACAAAAGATGCATACTCTTATAAGAGATAAGGCTGGACACAAAGCAATTGCAGATGCAATGAAGTATGTTGACTACGAAGTTTATGAACTTGAACGTCTAGCTTCAGAACGTGCTGCACAAAAACGCAGAGACTCATTTATCGACGCTTAAGCGCATAGCACCTTTTCTTTATTAAATTCAAGCGCTCTCGCTTTGACACGACGTGTTCGTTTTTACTTGAATGTACGCAAGCTCAAAAGCATCCGTTAAGGGCGAAGGGGCGGAAAGGGAGAAGTCTCGCTGAGTAGATAACTTGCTTATTTCAGCTTGGCACCAAAGGTGAGAACTTCTTCTTTTTTTATGGAATAAATATTCTTTTTGTATTGTTAAGCTCTGAAAATGACAATTTTTAGCTATTTTAGAAAAAAATATGTTGACATTTCGGAAATAAGTGTCCAAGATGCACACGTAATTAATGATTTTTTCTCAAAATAGCGTTATACTCCGCGCGACAAATAAGGAGAGCAAATGGCAAGTGACTTTGATGACGATCTAGAAGACGACTTCGATGACGACGATAGTTTCGACGACGAAGAGGAAGAATTAGAGGATGATCTTCTAGAAGATGACGAAGTAGACGATTCGATCATTGAGGATGAAGAGGACGAAGAGAGCTCTGACGAAGACAGTGAAGACGACGATGAAGATATTCTTGATCTAGAAGAAGAACTTCACCCAGACGACGTTGAAGCCCCTCTGGACGCCCTATTGGCTGAACGTATTACTGCAGGCAGCCTTGACGATGATGAAGAAGACGAGATACTTGGAGATTCAGGTACGACAAAGGTTATACCTAGGCGTGCAACAGAATTCCATTGTTCATCATGCTTTTTAGTTCTACCTAACCATATGTTGGCAGACAAAAAGAAAATGTTATGCAAAGACTGTGCATAAAATAAAACTAAGCAGTAAAGCTAGACACATATGTTTAGCTTTACTTGCGGGTTTAGGTTTAGCCCTATCTCAAGAACCTTATAGATTATGGCCATTAGTTTTTTTATCTGTAATTTATCTTTTAAGACTAATAGATAAATTTGTAGTTACAAACGAAAAAATTTATCTTCGCTCATTTGTTCTTGCTTGGTGTACCTATTCGATAATTTTATGTAAATGGATCTCTTATTTTGGTTCTATTGCCCTTATTGCATTTACGTTTAGTCAGATTATTATTTCAACTGGTTTTGTGTATTTAATAAAATTTATTAAACCCAATAAATATAAAGCATTAATATATTCATTCTGTTGGGTTGCTTTTGAATATGTTCAATCTCATTTAGGTATTTTTTCCTTTACTTGGACCAGTTTTTCAACAACGCTTATATCTTCTCCGTTTTCACGCTTAGCGAGAACTGGGGGAGGAGCACTCCTTAGTTTTACGGTTGTATTTATAAGTGGATTAATTGCATTTGGTGTGAGAAATAGAAGTTTAATTAATGTTAAATTTATTATTAATTCTTTTCTTCTAATCACATTATCTATTGCTGCATTTTCTGTCTCCTCAATAAGAACTAACTCCACTAATAAAACAAAAAGTATTTATGTAATTCAAGCTAACGATAAAAACAGATACTTGACTCAAAGAGAAATTAATAATGATTTAATTGCAAAACAACATTTAGAGGTTGCCTCCAAAATGAATAATAGAGCAGACATAATTATTTTTCCTGAATCAGCTTTTGATGAAGAACCAAATTATTACCAAAAAGATTTAAAAAATGTGGCTAAAAAAGCAAACGACTTAATGATTCTAAATACCAACTCAAATATAAATGGATTCAAATACAATACGAATTATTACTTTAATAATAGATTCGATTATTTAGGAAGCTATTCGAAAAAACGGCTTGTTCCATTTGGAGAATATGTCCCTCTAGACAAGTGGATAGGATCATGGAAAGTATTCGATCCCATTGGAAATGGATTTAAGCCTGGTAAAAAAGATATAACTATTAATGGTGTAACGACGTTAATATGTTATGAATCAACTTTCACTCAAGATGTTCGCAATGCTCTCAAGACAAATAGTCATCTACTTGTTATTACTACCAATAATCGTTCATATAGAAAATCAGGTAACTCAAAACAACATCTAGCTCAAAGTAGATTGAGAGCAATTGAGTACGGAATTTCTACTGTTCATGCATCCATTTCAGGCCCGAGTGCACTTATAGAACGTGATGGGAAGGTGATTTCATCATCAAAAATGTTTAAAAAAGCATTACTTTCAGGGAATTTGAGCTGGGGGAGAGCTGACAGCATTTATTATGTAACTAGAGATTGGTTGTCGCAACTATCTGTTTTCGTTGTATTATGTATAGGCCTTCTTAACTTAAGGAAATTTGAATGGAAAAGTCAAACATCGAAAAAATTAAAGAAGCTGTAGTTTATGCTCCTGTGGGCGCGTTTGGGTTTGTGAAAGATAATGCGCCAACATTTTTTTCAATGTTTGTATCTCGCGGAAAGAAACAAATAACTAGAACAACTTTTAGCACTGAAGATAAAATTTCTAACACAAAAGAACATGGCCAAATGATAGCCATGGGTACGCCTGTTGTTAAAGAAAAAGCTGACAAACTCGCTAATGAAGCAAAATCAAAAGGACAACAAATAGCTAGCTTTTCAATTGATGCTGCTTTAGGTGCTTTAAACTTTGTAGAAGGCACAATTAGAAATGTAACTTCAAATATAACGAGTAACGATAATCAAAAAAAAACACAGGTAGTTAAAAGTCCAAATCTCACAAGTGTTACTGCAGCAGCTTCAACACCTGAAGCTAAGATTGTTGACTCACCACCAATTGTCATAGATAAGTCAGCTCCTCTATATAATCCGCAAGAAAACTTTGTTGAAGAATTTATTGCTGAACCAGTCGATCCAGCTTTGCCTGAAAGATTGAAAGCAGAATACGAGCGTCTAAGCGCACCTGAAATAATTGATCGCTTAGATCAGTATTCGCAAAGTGATTTAAGGACGATACGAGAGTATGAAGCAGACTTTAGAAACCGACAGACAATCATTCATGCAATCAACTACCGACTTAACGACAATCTTTAATACATGCACGACATAAATACAAAGTTTGAAATATTTAATGGGTCTATCCAAGATTTTCTAACTGAAACAATTCATTATTTAGAACCAAACTCTATATATCGTGGCTATAGTGAACTCATTAGTTATGTAAAGTCAATTGATTACTCAAATCACAGCTTATATAGAGGGTATGTGGATGATGTCGTTTGCTGTCTAGCAGCTGTAAACAAGATCGGAACCACGTTATATTTTGATGTCTTTGTTGTTGATAAAGAATTTCGTGAAATTGGTGTCGGAGATGAATTTTTTACATGGATAACGAATCAGCATCAAGATGCAAAAACTTATGAATCAACAGCATTACCTGGCGATCGATCAACAAAGAACTTTTTCGAGCAACGCAGCGGCAAAGCAAGGCTATTGATCATCCAAGGAAAGCTAACAAAGTAGCAACAATCAGTATTTATTTGATAAGTAAATTATGCGGGCTCTTCCCCTTTACGCCCATAATATATGTTATGTAAAGTTACTTGTTTATTCATTCTTATGTACGTCTGTTACGCTATCACCCATGAAACAGCTCTCCTATGACCAGATATGCTCTAAGGGTCTAGAACTTGCTGACAGCGTGTATAAATGGCATTTTCATGTTATGAGTCCTGACTGTGTTTTGAACGAATTTGATAGTTTTGCATTTGTTCTTGAAGACGAAACCAATCATCAGTCATATGTATATTGCTCTAACAAAGCTGAAAAACAATTAGCTCAGGAACTCTCACCTTTACTTCATGGCAAAGACGTAATGGACGAATCATCTACGAATGATGAGTACTCCCCTAGTGAAATTGTTTTACAAATGCGCCAAAGCGCATTGGATCTTAACTCTAAGCAGAGTCCATGGCATCACCACATGCTTTATCCAGCATGTGTTTTTAATGTTCATGCACCTAATTACGTATTAATGCTTGAATCAGTAGATACAAAGCCTCTAATTAATGTAACGAGCTATGACCCTAACGATGATTTAAAACAAATTGAAAATTTATTTTTTAAATAGCTTTTTTGCTCGATTTTTTATTTCTGTATGCAAAGTAATAGAAAATTAATGACGCAATAAACAGTTTTATAGCAACTATCCATATTGTTATATCAAAAGCAGATTCATTCTGATCTAACACAACTTTTTTATAGTTATTTTTGTCGTAGAAGATTTTTACTAAATCATATTTTTTTAATGTACCTTTTGTAGGAACGACTAACGGTCTAACCGTAACGGTCCCCTTGGGTGAATTATATTGAATGTGCTTTCGATCAACAACAAAAGCTGTTGTAGGTTGACCATTTTTACGAATATCTGCACGTTCACTTTGAGATGAAAACTGCCACATAGATACAGCAATTGACGAAATAAATAAAACTATAGCGACAATTAAATAGGTAACAACTTTATTTTTACGCATTATGCGATTCTTGCTGCTTGTATCTTCCGCTCTTTACTCGATTGATTACTTATTTGTTCTTGCACATCTTGGCTAGCTTGACTTAATGCGACAATCGTAAAAACGCCCTGCCCTGTTTTAATAAGATCTACCAGTGCCCCAGGATTATTTGCATCATTTAAGAAAACATTATCTTTTGTCATAATTAAGTCAGCACCACCAAAGTCGATGCCTTGTCTTGACAGAAAATCTGTTGCTCGTTTTATTTCTTCAAGCTTCATTCCGTTATCTAACATCTTCTTGATGACACGCAATTTAATTAAATCTTCAAAAGAATACCGACGTCGAGATCCTGAACCATTTGCTGTTTCAGTTGGAACAAAAAGTCCTTTAGTATCCCAGTAATCAAGTTGACGGTAAGAAATACCTACAATTTCGCAAGTTTGTTTTGAAGAAAACATATTCGAAAATGACATGTAAATAGATTACACGCTTGTAATTATTTATCCAAAAAAATGTTCACAAATGTATATATTGCCTGTTCAAGATGTTATTGAAAATCGTCGGGTGTTACTTCGTCTAAGAAATCTCTAAATTGTTCGATCTCTTCTTCTGCATTATCTGCATCTAATTCGATTCCTCCAAATTCGAACAAATCGCTATTTGCAGTGAATAAAACAGGTTCTTTCATCCGTACACTTAGTGCGACAGCATCAGAAGGACGAGCTGAAAGCATAAATTCACCCGAAAGACCAAGAAAAGTAATCTCAGCGTAATATGTGCCACCTACTACTTGGCTTATATGCACTTTGGAAACTCGAAGATGAGATTCTTGTAAAGATGATACGAATAAATCATGTGTAAGAGGACGAGGTAGCTCAACACCTTGCAAAACAAACATTATTGATGTTGCTTCAGGCATACCGATAGTTATTGGAAGATAAACATTCGAATCAAGACGTTTAAATAACAACATTGGCTGATTTGAAGGAACTTCAATACGAATTCCGCAGAATTCTATTTTTTCGATTTCATTATCTTGTTGCTCGTCAGACATAACAAAATTCTACTACTAGTTGTTTTGTTCTTTCTTTAGCATTTTAATTAAAAGCAATTCTTTCAAACGTGCGCTATCTTGAATATATTGTTTTGCTTTTTCTTGTGCGATCTGCATTCCTTCAGGATTCTTTTTTGCTAAATCATCTTGAACAACGTGTTCTAAAAATCCAACTTCGCGAGAAGCAAACAACATATAATTTTTTAAATGTCGCACTTCAATGCCTCGATCAAGCAAAGGTGCTAAAACGTGCGCTAACGCGAGTTCTTCTTTAGAGAACACTATTGCGTTTCCTGAACCAGTTGCATCGAGTATTTGGTACTTAACAAGATCTTTTAATACAGGTCCTGAAATTCCTGTTTCGATGGTCATCGCTTCAAGCGAGAGAACAGAATCATTTTTTGTGATTTTCTTTGCTTTCGTTTTTTTCGGTGCCATAGATTCTGTAGATCCTGCTAGAGAATCTGCATCAAGATACGACAAATGAGAGTCGTATTTACGTGATACGACAGGCCTTTCTTTGACAATTCTTCTTGTACGTGAATCAACAGTCTTTTTACGCGCAGGAGCTTCTTGTAAAGTTAGACTTTTAACAGAAGAACCCTGATGAGAGACTTCTTCATTGGCACTAGCAGGATGAATCTCTGATATCGAAGCCATTTGACCGTCATTTGGAACAGCAGTTAAATAAGGTTTTTTCTCTTGTTCTTCTTCAGCTTTAGGAGAATTATCAGTAGTGTTTTCTAGTTCTAGGGTACCTGAAGATTCAAAGTCAAAGTTAGGCATATTACCGTTAGCAAATGCGTCATTAGATGTTGTACTTAAAAATTCTTTAATAACTTTTAGAGGTAAAAATCGATCTCGTTGATGGATTAGTATCCACTTTAATTTTGTTATATCACTTTCACTAAACATTCGAAAACCAGATGCAGTACGCATTGGTTCGATTAAGCCTTGGCTTTCAAGAAAACGAATTTTGCTTACAGTTATATCTGGAAATTCATCAGATAGCTGCTCAAGCACATCGCCTATTGAAAATGTCATTACGCACTCCTTCGCGTTAATAAAAATACGTATCTTCCTATTTGTATAGTGTCCCCTGCTTCTAAATCGCTTTTATCAACAGCATTTGAAGAAACATAAGTCCCGTTTGTCGAACCTAAATCAACTACTTTTACATGTCCGTTTTCCAATGTAAATTCGCAGTGATTTCTAGAAACAGTTATGTCATCTAGAAATACATTACATTCTGGACTTCTACCAAATGTTGTAGTGCCATCCTTTAAAAATATACGCTCACCTATCATTGGTCCGCGTACCATTTCTAAGCACCAGTTGCCTATTTGGCTGTCGTCCTCTTTTGTTTTTTCGACGAGCATATCTAAGGTATCGATTTGTTCGGTTAAATCCTCGTTGTTATCGCCCACCATGAGATCTCCATCGGAAAAGACTTGTCCAATAGTCTATTAGACCTTAGCTCCATAAGGAAATCATGTTTGATTTTGCGTTTTTAATTGTTTGAAATACTGAAATATAGATATATAACCAGCAGGAACTGCAATTAGGGTCGAGACAATAGCTACAAAAAGCCAAATATATGAAATATCTGGTGAGCTCTCATTAAAGAACACCCAAGCAGGTGTCGCGACCATTGCAGCAAACGCAGATGTTTTTCCAATTTTATTTACATCAAGGCGAACTTTTTCTTTAAACAAAACATATAGCGTTCCTGCTGTTATCAAAAGTTCACGCAGCCCTACGGCTAGAACAAACCACATAGGAATTGATCTCGTGTAAATAAACAATGTGAAACTAACGATGAGAAGCAACCGATCTGATATTGGATCAATTATTCTTCCTAGTTGCGATTCTTGATTAAAACGTCTTGCTATATACCCATCTAGAAAATCTGTTGCACCTAGGAAAGCGGCGATAATTGCAGCGGTAATTGGATGATCTATCCCTATCATGACCATAGGAATTAAACATATTGTTCGGATAACAGTTAATGCATTAGGTACTGTAAATATTCGCAATTTAATCCTCAACTGCATTCGCTAAATTTTCTAAAACTTCAACATTAGGTAAATCAAGGAGTGATTTTGGATCAACTGCTATTTTTGATCCGCGAATACCACTGCCTATAATTACAGAATCATGTTCTAGAACTTTTGAATCGATAAGTAGTTGCCAATCATTGGGTTTTCCTATTGGGCCTATACCGCCAAATTCCATTTTTGTTTCTTGTACGGCATCCTCCATTGATGCGAATGAAACACTTTTAGCACCGAGATGTTTTCTAATAAAGCCATTAACATCAGCTTTTGTAGTTGCTAGAACAATGCACATGACAAAGTAACGATTACTTGATTTTTTCGCTTTTAGAACTATTGCATTTGCAGAAATATCTAAGCCAATATTGTATGCCTCACAAAATTGTGCGGTATCTGCCAAAGATGAATCGATGGACGCAACATAAGCTGAATCTGAAAGTGTCGTATTATTTGGATTTTTCAGGCACTCGATTACTGGTGAAGCTAACAATTCTGGATTTTGTAACCAGTGAGCGAACTCGAGGTTTCCTATCTGCATCGCAACATTCTAATTCGTCAATGTATAGTCACAGGGAGCGATCGGAGGAGCGACTGCGAGAACCGCGCGCTATGCGTAAGGTTCGAATATAAATTCAGTGTCGGGCTGCGGGAGTTTGTAATACCCACTTCTTGTAGTAGTTCAGTGTCGGGCTGGCGGGAGTTTGTAATACCCACTTATTTGTAGTGGTTCAGTGTCGGGCTGGCGGGAGTTTGTAATACCCACTTATTTGTAGTGGTTCAGTGTCGGGCTGGCGGGATTTGAACCCACGACCTCTAGTCCCCCAGACTAGCGCGCTAACCAAGCTGCGCCACAGCCCGTTTAGAAGATTGCCTTTACTCCCCAAACAATCATCTGAATAAGTCTAAATAATAAATACGCAGCAGCTAGTGCAACAAACAACCAAAAATGCCACGGGATCTTTGTGTCTATCTCTTCGTTTGCTTCTTCTTCGTTCAACAGTAGTCAGCCTTTATTTACGCCTAACTCTTAGTTTAATTGCAGTTGATCCTAATTCGAATCGATCACGTAAAGTATTTTCTATATACCGCAAGTATGAATCATCTAAAGACTCGTTAGTAAAAATTGTAAAAGTCGGTGGGTGCACTGCTCCTTGAGTTACATAAGAAATTTTTACTCTTTTGTTTCGTCTTATTGGATGCGGATGAGCAATTTGTGCTTCGTGAATGACTTTGTTTAAATCAGATGTAGGTATTCGTTTTTCGTAATTTTCTTTAGCTTCAAAAAGTATTGGTAAAATCTTGTCAAAATTTCTTCCTGTGCTCGCACTAATTGTCATAACAGGTGCATAATCAACAAATTTAATTTCTGATTTAACTTGTGCCAGAGTTGAAAGGCGCTGTTCAGTATCTAATAAGTCCCATTTATTTAAGATAATCACTAATGCACAACCTGCTGCATCTATGCGTTCTAACAGGCGCATGTCATAATGGGTTAAACCTTCTGTCGCATCTATAACAAAAAGAGCACAGTCTGCTTTATCAATAGCAGTTAATGTTCTCAAAGATGAATAATATTCAGTATTATCCGCTTGTTTAGATGTCTTTTTTAGTCCTGCAGTGTCTATAAAAGTTACACGACCAAATTCTGTATCGATATCTGTATTAACTGGATCTCTTGTTGTCCCTGACATGTCGTGAACAATTACTCGTTCTGACCCGTAAAATCTATTGAATAATGTAGATTTACCCACATTAGGACGACCAGCAATTACTACTTTAAAGGAATCTTCTTCATCCTCATGAATTTCTTCTTCAGAAGAGAAATATTTAGAGATTTCTTCGATTAGATCTCCGGTGCCTAAACCATGTGTGGCACTAATAGCAATTGGATCACCAAGTCCTAAAGATAGGAACTCCCATGTTTGCGCAACTTTAACTTCATTGTCTACTTTATTACATGCAACTATGGCTGGTTTTTTTGAATTACGAACTAATTTAGCGATTTCTTCATCATCATTAACCGGGCCTGTTTGTGAATCAACAACTAAAACGACAACATCAGCTTCATCGATAGCTGTTTGACTTTGTAAAGAAATTTTTTCATCTAATGACAATTCGTCGTTAGTTATATTACCTTTTTTATTTCGAGTTGTTTTAGAAAGTTTTGTCCATCCACCAGTATCAATAATTTTGAATTTTGTTCCGCCAAAGTTCACATTTAAATCGCGCCTATCACGAGTTACGCCGGGTTTTGATTCAACAATTGTTTCACGCTTACCGACTAAGCGATTAACTAATGTTGATTTACCCACATTTGGACGACCAACGATTGCAACTTTGTTCATGTTTTCCTACTATATAAAAAGAGACATAGCTATAAATCAGCATGTCTCGCTGAGCATCAATTCTAGCCCAAGTGGTAGCCTTTAAGTCGTGGTCAAAAAGGTATTTTTAGCTCAACCTCGAGGTTTCTGTGCTGGAGTTGAGATGGCCATTAAAGCTTTATCATTCCTAGTCTCTGCTTTTGATAAACCAATATACTGCTACCACGAAATAGTGCATAACAAAATTGTCGTCGACAGATTTAAAAATCAAGGTGTAATTTTCGTTGATTCTATAGATGAAGTCCCTCCTAATGCCATTGTCATGCTTTCAGCGCATGGATCTGCACCACAAGTAGTCGACACTTCAAAACAAGATGGCCGTGTTTCTGTAAATGCTGTATGTCCGTTAGTAACAAAAGTCCATCATGAAGCTAAAACACGAACAAGAAAAGGTTTTGAAATTATTTATGTTGGACATGAAGGACATGATGAAGCATTAGGTACCATGGCTGTTGCCCCAGAAAATATTCATTTAGTAACAGACGAAGATTCGCTAGAAGATGTAGCTAGATCTATTAATCCAGATTCTCAAGTGGCTCTTTTAGCTCAAACAACATTGGCTATGAGCGAATGGAAAAATATTGAAGAGTTAGCTAAAGAAAAATATCCTCAAATGTGGACTGCGGGAAAAAGCGATTTGTGTTTCGCTACAACAAATAGACAACATGCATTAATTGAACTTTCAAAAGTTTGTAACGTTTTAATAATTATTGGTTCTGCAAATTCAAGCAATACTTTAGCGTTGGAAAAAGTCGCAAAAGAAACAGGGTGCGAACGAGTATATAGAATAAATTCTGTTAGCGATTTAAGCGTAGTTGAATTACGCGATGATGACATTGTTGGGGTTACTGCAGGTGCTAGTGCTCCTGAAGATGTAGTTCAAGACATTGTTAATGGCTGTAATCCTATAGAAGGTGTAGAAATTTTAAAATCCATAAATGAAGAAGAATATTTCCCTCCCCCAAGTCAGCTAAGAGAACTCGCTATTGATCTAAATTTTGCTATTGATAATATTTTCAAAATTAAACATGATTTAGCTGCTAGCAATACAAGAAATTCTCAACAACTTAATACAGTATTTAAGAATGACAGAAATCTTGATGCGAGCAGTATCTTTTAGCGTTGGTAGGAGAAACTAACGTATATGTCATGAAAATCCTACCAACGGTCATAGGCTTTTGGCTTTCTCAAAAAGTACAGGGAGCTGTTTTTCTAGTTCATCCATAATTTTTTTCGTTACAACGCTAGTTTTCTCATCACTGTCTAAATAAAAATCAATTGGATCACCGATGTAAACTTTTCCACGAGTGAGTATAGGAATAAATCCGAATTTATAAGTTATTGCTTTGTCTAAACCTGCAATGCCTACAGGAATAATTGGAACATTTGTTTTAGAAGCAAGGAAGCCAACACCAGGAGTTAACTCACCAACACTTTCTCCTCTATTTCGTTTCCCTTCAGGAAAAATAACTAGAGCATCTCCGTCTTTTAAGACATTAACTGCTTTTTTTATTGCTTTGGGATCACCAGATTCTTTATCTACACTGAATGATCCATTGGTTTCAAAATACCATTTAACAAAACGATTTTTAAACAAATCTATTTTTGCCATAAACCTAAGCGGTCTAAATGTTGCACAACCTAAAATCGGAATATCTAACATAGCTCGATGGTTAGGGACAATCAGCACACCACCAGTTTTAGGAATATTATTCTTTCCATATATTTTTGGTCTATAGAGTAGATACGAAATAAATGTCGATAAAACATGTCCGCAGCGGTACCATGTTTTTTCTTTTCTCTTCCAAGTCATAGAGAAACCTTTTCTCCAGTTAAGAAAGAGTTACTTAAACTTGTCGTTATCTCATCAACGCTATATTTAGAAGTATCTATTAGAGGTACATCTTTTGCTTTTGTTAGCGGTGATGCTTTCCTACCAGAATCGATTTTATCCCTCATAGAAAGAACTTCTTGAATCTGGTCTTTCGTTCGTGATGTTGCGTTATCGTTTGCGTCGCTATGCCTACGCTGGGCTCTAATTTCTTCTGGGGCATCTATGTATATACGCAATTTAGCTTTTGGTGCGACGACAGTGGTTATATCTCTTCCTTCAATTACTCCCCCGCCATGTTGTACAATCCAATGCCTTATCAACTGTGTAATTTTCGCTCTTACTTTGGCATGTACAGAAACCAAGCTTACATTAATTGCTACATCATGAGATCTAATATCTTCAGAGATATTACGTGAATCTAAATGGGAATCCCCGTCAAAACGAAAATGCATTTCTTCAGCTACTTCTAAAACAGCTTGTTCGTCATTAACATCAACATTATTTTCTAAACAAATTAATGTTACAGCTCTATAAAGCGAGCCAGTCTCTAGATAATGTAAACCTAATTTTGTAGCTAAAGCCCGAGTAATTGTTGATTTCCCAGAGCCACTTGTACCGTCAATCGCAATAATACGGTCGTTCGGTAATTCTTCAATACCTATATCAGACACGACAATATTCTAATCGACGATTTTTAGTCAATTAGTGTCTTAAATAAATCAAAAAATCCAGGAAAAGATGTAGAGATTATATTTTTATCTACTTCTGGCATTTCACCAGTAGAAATATAATTTAGTATTGCAAAAGTCATAGCTATTCGATGATCTCCATTCGACTTGATCTCACAACTTTTTGGCATCGATTCGAAAATTTCGTAACCATCATCGAATTCATTAACTTGCACACCAGCTCGATCTAGATGATCTACAACGACAGATATGCGGTCTGATTCTTTTACTCTCAATTCTTTTGCATTAGATACCTTTGATGTGCCATTTGCAAAAACCATCGCTAAGGACAAAATTGGGAGTTCATCAACCATGGAAGCAATATCTGTTGAAATATCAACTCCATGAAGTTCGCTAGATGAAATATAAACATCACCTACGATTTCACCTAATTCTGATTCAGATTTGTCAATCTGTATGTTTGCTCCCATTTCAATTAAAACTTTTATCCAGCCAATACGATGTTCATTTAGGAGTAAGTTTCTTATTACAATTTCACTATCTGGAATTATTGAAGCTGCAACGCCAAAGAATGCTGCAGATGATGGATCACCAGGAATAACACACGATATAGGTTGAAGGTCAGATTCTATTGGATGAATTGTAGATTCGACATTAGAACCATTTCCAGAAACTGTAATTTGGGCACCCATCTTCTTCAACATTATTTCGCTATGGTTTCGTGTATGCTCATGTTCTATAACTGTTGTTGGGTTTTTTGAATATAGACCTGAAAGTAAAACTGCACTCTTGACTTGAGCGCTTGCTATTTCCATCTCTATCCGTCCACCGATCGGTTCAGACTTCGAAAGCACAACTGGGGTATAACAGCCGTCACGTCCAGAAATATTTACTCCTAATTTTTGCAAAGGATTTATGACACGATCATGAGGTCTTCTAGATAATGACTCATCCCCGACTAAAGAAACATTTTCTACATCTTGTCCACACAAAAATCCCGACAATAAACGTAGGCTGGTTCCAGAATTTCCACAATCAAGCGCGAGATCTTTACCCGCTAAAGAATGTAATCCAGTAGATTTTGTTCTGAGTGTTCCATCATCGAATTCAATATTTGAACCTAATTTTTTTAATATATCTATTGTACTTTTTACATCTGCCCCATTAGATAAGTTTGTAAAAACAGATTCACCATTAGCGATAGATGAAAACATCACTGCGCGATGCGAAATAGATTTGTCTCCAGGAAGAGCTATCTCACCTTTTAGAGGTCTAGTCTTCATCTGCTTGTCCTATATCCAGTTGAGACAAAACTACTTGGAAACCATTGTCTGTAAGTTTATTAATCAATATTTCACTGTGCTCAGGTGATACAACCAAACTTAAAACACCACGGTCTTCTTCAAGAGAATGGAGAATTTTTATATCATAAATGTTGATGTCTTGAGTAAGTCCAGCAATCTTCGCAAGGACGCCTGGAGTATCAGGAACAGGAACCAATAACTCACATAGATGTTCTAATCGTCTTGCTGCATCAGGTAGAGACTGTCTAGCTTTTCTTGTTCTTATAAATAGCTTCTCAATTGCGTCTGCATTATGAGTTTCAATATTACTTTTTAATTTTTCTAGCTCGGAAATGTATACGCTTAATTGCTCTGCGATTTCTTCTGCGTTCATATCTACAATATCCAGCCACATTTTTGTATTGCTTGCTGCTATTCTCGTCATATCACGGAACCCTCCGCCAGCAAGGCGAAGTATAATCTCGTTTTCCACAGAACTCTTTTTTGCTAAGTCCATCAAAACAGCTGAGGCTAAATGAGGTAAATGGCTAATACCTGCGACAAGCTGATCGTGCTGTTCCGTGGACAAGACACAATGTTCAGCACCCAACGCAGAAATAAAAGTTTCGATTATAGAAACATTTTTTAGCGATGAATTTCTGGGAGGAACTAAAACCCACATTTTTTGATAAAAAAGATTTTCTCTAGCGGCATCTATGCCAGATTGTTCTGATCCAGCCATTGGATGACCACCAATAAAGTTATTTCTTAAATTTTCATCAAGCGTTTCAACAAATTCACAGACTTGTTTTTTTACTGAAGAGACATCCGTGACAATTGCTGTTCCTGATAACGCTGTTTCTAAATATTTAATTGTTTCTTTTGGCGGCGTACACAAAACGATGATGTCGCATGTATTCGACATTGATTCAATCGATTCTAATGAATTAATAATTTGATTAGATATTGCAGTTTGAATCGCATTATCAGAAATATCGAATCCGCTTACTTCGTACTCTAATTTTTTAGCTCCTAAAGCGATAGATCCACCGATTAGACCTAATCCAACAATCCCGATTTTCATTTACTATTCCTTGACCAGGTCTTTCCTTAAGTTCTTTGCTTCACCTAAAAATATATGACTAACTTCTGAACGAGAAATATCAGCATCTACATGCATCATTACTCTTATGCACCTTGGCATTGATCCCTCTATTTCTAGTTCTTGTGCACACATTAATGGAATATCATCAAGTCCTAATCCACGAGCTGCAGTTGCTGGAAATTCTTTTGTTAAATCTCTAGTTGCACTGAATAGTATCGAAATTATTTGAGACTGATCTAATGAATTTTTATCGATCATTTCTTTCACTAAAGCTTGTGTCGCAGACGTAATGTCTTCTTTTGTGTTTTGGGAACATGTTGTTGCTCCCCTAATTGCAAGAAAAGTCATAGGTATACGCTAGTTGATAGAGCCTTCGCATGCCTGGTACAGCTCATGCACTTCAGCTAAAGAAAGCTTTCGATATTGACCAATTTGTAATTTAGGATCTTTTATAGGTCCAATTCTGGTGCGCATTAGTAAACGAAATTACTTCATGACCTATTGCTCTACACATACGTCTTATTTGCCTGTTTTTACCTTCATGGATAGTTATTTCTAAGAGAGTGTCGCTGAACTTCTTGCTAATACTTTCACTTTTGATTTAGCTGTTAATCCATCCTCGAGTTCTACTCCACTCTCTAATAATTCAATATTTTTTGACTGTGCCATGACCACTAGCTCGAACTATATATGTTTATTACCCGTGTTTAGGATGAGTAATTTTATAAGTTAAATCACCATCATTCCGTTAATATGATTAAACCTGTTGTATTACTGTCTAACCTTCCAACTGGAAAAATGCGTGAGTCTGTCTCAATTAAATCAACAACAGTTTTACGTCCCCTATCATCGCTAGAAGATGAAAGTACGTCTAGTGGTTTGTTCAATAGAAAATACTGCAGATCGGGATTAAGTGGAACAGGTTGATTATCAAATTCGATTTCATCATCAACTCCAGCTTTATCACCTATTTTAGATACAACTCCATTTACTTTATTCTTTCTTCGGCTATATATTCTTCGATTTTACGCCTAGATGCTAAACCTGCATTTGCTGAAAGTAATTTTTGTAAATAATGTTTTTTCATTCAAAGTGTTTAGCCTAATAATGATTTCTCAAACTGTTCCATGATGGATGCATCTGGAACGAAATCCTCCCAGGCTTGGAAGCTGAGATAAAGAAGTTAAACCTAATCGCTCTAGAAATTCTGGAGTCGTTCCATATAAAATTGCCTGACCTGGCCCAGAATCTCTAGCAATCTCAGATATGTATCCTCGAGATTCTAAAGTTTTAATAACGCTGTCAACATTAACACCTCTAATTGATGCTATCTGTCCACGACTTACTGGTTGTTTATAAGCAATAACAGCAAGTGTTTCCATTGCAGAAGACGATAGTCTTGCGTGCATTGGTTCTTTAATAAATTTAGCTACAACGTCATGTGCTTCGGGTGAAGTTACAAAGCGATAACCTGATTCAACTTTATTAATACGAAAACCTTTACTTGTGTTTATATATGACTCATTTAAAGAAGCGATGGAGTCATCTATTTGTTGCTCCTCGCATTCAAGTAAATCTGCGATAATCGCAGAAGATACAGGTTCTGATGCTGCCATTAGTATGGCTTCAATATATGTATTTAAATTTTGTAAGCTATCCATGATTCTCCGTTAATTCTGATTTAGTTACAGGTTCTTCCGCCCCAGTCGTCAACATTTACATCTATATCTTCACTCGCTTGTTCATCTAGCAAAGTAATCTCAAAGATCTCCAAATGTACAGGCTGCTTCAATCTCAATGAATCCTTGCTTGGCAAGCTCTAATATTCCAAGAAAATTAACAACAATAAATAATTTTGAGGCGCATTCTTCATTAGTTCTTTAAAAGAAGAGTTTTTAACAACTTTGAGCTTATGCATAAGATCGTTAACTGCTTCTTTGACTGAAATTGTCGAATCATGCAAGTGTACAATCGAGACTTGCGGCTTTTTCAATGGCAGTAAAGACTTTGATATATGCCTTAAACTTCTCTAGCGCAGTTCTTTTCCAACGGATCAGGAGTCATAGAGAAGAATGGTTCTTCTACAGGCATTTGTTTAGCTCGAGATAGAGATGCTTTTGAGATCATGGAATTAAATGTTTCAACATCTTTAAATGTCTTGCATTCCAGAAGACGTGCCAATAGTAGATCTCGGTATTCGAATTGTAAAAATTCTTCGTCTAAATCAACGTTTTCTGGTTTTGGAAGCAAGCGTTTAACTTTGATCTCGACAAGAGTTGAAGCGATAAGTAGAAATTCAGTTGCAACTTCTAGATCAATTTTCTGATCTTGAAGTGATTCACTTTCCTTAAGAAAAGCTTCAATAATTGAACTTAATTCGACTTCCCAAATATCGACGTCATCAGACATGATTAATTGCAATAAGAGCTCAAATGGTCCTTTGTACACGTCCGTTGTGATTTCGTAGCTCATTGGAAGATATTCTAGCCCAATTTATCTATTTAATCGTTCAAAGAGTGTCAGCTTGGATAAATAAATTCACATTACAGCGTTGATTTTCGCTTGGAGACTGCCCAGCAAAATCGCCATGATGAAATAATGTTGCCTGATAATAAATTCACTTTCATATAATTGCTTGATTATGTCTGCACTAATTTGAGAATGGTCAACATAAATACCAATTCTCGCAAGAAATTTAGATTTCGAATTAATTAATTTTTCGTGCTTTCTTTTCGGGATAAAACCTAAAATCATCCAGCATAACTACTACCCTTTGAGTTACCAGCTTGGCAATCTTTCTTAATACATCGTGGAAAAAGCTAGCAATAATTAATTCCTCATCTTTTGGCCTATTAGCTCCTGTAAAGATTTGGTTACATTTTTGGTAGACAAGTAATCCATGCCTCTGGTCGCATAACGGCTGTGAGTAAAACAACGAACGTAATTGTTCATCTAGAGAATCACGTACAAATTGGTGTTCGCTATCCGATAACGGCTTAGGAAAGTACGATTGGTAAATTCGTACAAATCTGTGTCGTATGAAACTTAAATTCATTAACGAATAATGCTAGCGACTATTTCGCTCTAGGGTGAGATCGCTCGTAGAGTTTTTGCAATCGAGCTTGATCTACCGCTGTATATCTTTGTGTGGTTGCTAACGAAGCATGGCCAAGTAGTTGTTGCACAACTCGCATATCAGCACCATTCTCAAGAAGATGCGTTGCGAAACTATGCCTAAAAGCATGCGGCCAAATTTTCTTATCTAGTTTTACTTTTTTTGCTGCATTTTTTTTACAACATCATAAATGGCCTGTCTCGTCATTTCAGTTCCGCGCAAGGACAGAAACATCGCATTCGTTGCATTTCCTTGTTTTCGTTTAGCGATAAGTTCTGGTCGTATGGTAATGATATTGTTTTAGAGCTTCAATTGCTTTACGTCCAATAGGTACAACTCTTTCTTTTGACCCCTTTCCAAAAACTCTAATAACTCTATTTTCATAATCAATATCTTTAGTTTCCAGGTTCACAACTTCACTAATTCGAGTTCCGGTTGCATATAAAAGCTCACATATAGCAAGGTCTCGTTTATCTTTATCTGAAGATGTAAATGTTCCTAAAATTAAATCGATTTCATCCCTTGATAAGGCATGCGGTTCACCAAGTGGCACTTTTACCAAAGGAATATCATTTATATTTACAACTTTCTGATCACACTCATTTCACAAAATCTAAAACTTCGAAGCGTTGCGATTGTTCTAGCTCGAGAAGCTGGTGATAGCTCTTTTTCGCTAGGGCTATTAATAAATGTTGACACATCTTTTAATGTTATTTTTTCAACATCTTTATTTTGAAAACACCTTTTGCTCTATTTAAATCTCTTCGATACATTTAGATATTGTTTGAAAAACCTTTAACGCTAATGCAGTAATCTAAAAATTCGTTCCTTGCGGTATCAAAATGCAAAGCGGGCATATATTTATTATAAATCTACAATGATTGGGCAAGATATTTTTTAGCTAAATGGAGGTTAACAATTGTTTTTCCGTCACGAATAGTTCCGTCATACGTCCATTCAATCGCTTGCTCTAGCGAAACAACTATTCGTTCTGCTAGCTCTTCTTCTACTCCATCTGGAATATTATTCTCAATAAATTTCGCATTTTTAGCTAAGAACATGAATATTTTTTCATCGGTGAAACCTGGGGATGTATGAATCCAGCCCAACTCGATTACTTCGTCTGCAGCAACTGCAATTTCTTCTATTAATTCACGTTTCGCACAATCGATTAGATCTTCTCCAGATACATCTCGTCTGCCAGCCACTGCTTCTAAAGATAGATCATTAATTGAAGAGCGGTACTGCTTTATTAAAACAATGTTTCCGTCTTCTAAAATTGGAACGACTGCAACAGCTCCTATATGTGCAATACAGATACGCTCAAAAAAAGTTTCACTTGCATCTTCTACAACGCTATCTCTGACAACAGAAATAAACCCAAAATCGTCTAATACTTCTCTATTTTCTCTGATAAAAGCCATGCTTAAACAACTTGAGGCGTTTTCTCATCTGCATTTATTGGATTGTCATACCTTGCAGATTTAGCTGCAGCAACAAGACCAGCAAATAGTGGATGTGGTTCGTCAGGACGTGATTTAAACTCAGGATGAGCTTGTGTTGCAATATAGAAAGGATGCATTTTTTTGTCTAATTCTATAAATTCAACTAATTCTCCATCAGGAGAAGTCCCAGAGATAACTAAGCCTTTGTCTATTAGCTCTTGACGATACTTATTATTTACTTCATATCTATGTCGATGACGTTCATAAACAATATCTGAGCCGTAAAGTTCTTTAGCTAAAGTTCCTTCTAGCAATTTTGCAGGGTAACTTCCTAATCTCATAGATGCACCCATATCGATTACGTCACGTTGATGATGCATTAAATCAATAACAGGATATTTTGTTTCTGGATCGAACTCAGACGAGTTGGCATTATCCATTAAACAAATATCACGCGCAAAAGAAATAACAGCACATTGCATACCCAAACACAAACCTAAAAACGGGATATTATTTTCACGGGCATAGCTAGCTGCTGCAACTTTTCCTTCAATTCCTCTGAAACCAAATCCACCAGGAATAACAACAGCATCAACTCCGTCGAATGCATCTTTTGTCAACAATCCATCTGCTTCATCAGAGGCAATCCATTTAATTTCTACATGTGCACCACAGGAGTATCCACCATGCTTTAATGATTCAACAACACTTAAATAAGCATCAGGCAGATTTACGTACTTACCAACTAGCCCAACTACCACTGTATCTTTAGCATTGTTGACTCTTGATACAAGTTCTTTCCAACTAGTTAGATCAGGTTCAGGTGCATCAATCGCCAAAGTTGAACAAACATAGCTATCTAGACCTTCTTCATTTAGAACTAACGGGATGTCGTAAAGGCTTTGTGCATCAACGGCAGAAACAACTCCCTCAACAGGTACGTCGCATTGCTGAGAAATCTTTTCTTTTAAATGAGCTGAAATTGCTCTGTCGCTTCTGCAGACAATTGCATCTGGACTTATACCTCGACTACGAAGTTCAGCGACACTATGTTGTGTAGGCTTTGTCTTTTGTTCATGGCTAGGTCCAATAAATGGAATTAATGTAACGTGTATATAGAAAACGTTTTGGCGACCAACATCATTTCTAAATTGTCTAATCGCCTCTAGAAAAGGCAAAATTTCGATGTCTCCAACAGTACCGCCCACTTCAGTAATAACAACATCAACATCTGCAGCAGCTAAAGCATTAATTCGAGATTTGATTTCATTTGTAATATGAGGAATAACTTGTACAGTTTCGCCCAAGTATTCCCCTCGGCGTTCTTTCGCTAAAACAGTTTGATATATAGATCCTGTCGTGGCGTTGCTAGCTCTGTTTAGATTCACGTTAACGAAACGTTCGTAATGACCAAGGTCTAAATCAGTCTCTCCACCATCTTCAGTTACAAAAACTTCACCATGTTGAAAAGGATTCATGGTTCCTGGATCGACATTGATATATGGATCGAGTTTTTGAAGTCGTACGCTTAATCCTCTGCTTTTTAACAAACGTCCTAAAGAAGCAGCTGTTAAACCTTTGCCTAAACTAGAAGCAACCCCGCCAGTTACAAATATATGTTTTGTCACGGGAGATCATTATATCATAAAAAATCTGTTTCATTAAGTCCGATCCCTTTTTAACCATTGTTTACGCTCTTGTTTCTGGCCTAAAGAATCTAAAAATCGTAAAGGATAGATTTTATCTATTATTTTCGAAAATGAAATGAATTCTGAAACAAGATTAAGCAACAGTGCAAAAACAAGTATAAGTAGCGTTGATTCGAGATTAAGTAAATTTATAGTTATAAAGCCGACTACGGCTCCTATAGCATTTGAGCCAATATCGCCGAGCATAAATTTTTCTCTTAAATCAAAAATCAGAGAGCAAACAAGAACAGTTACCAAAAAATATGCATTTATTGAAAAGTTCGAGACGTTAAAGGCAAAAAGTAAAGCAATCCATAAAATTGAATATTTAGTTGTTCTTCCTGGAGCTAAATCGAACAAATTAAATAAGTTCACTATTAACGATATAGTTATTACATCAATAATAAATTCAAGATATCCATTAGATTTAATTTCAGAGGATATTGCAATTGCCGTAATTGCAGGTCCTCCAAATATTTTCATTGCACCTGTTGTAACATTTCCTTTAACTAGTTGTTTTATATGTCCTTTAAATCCTTGGCTTGATTTATCTCCAATTAAATCATCAATCAGCCCAAAAAAAGAAAATCCGAGAATGACAATTAGCATATTATTTGTAAATAAATATTTACTACTAATGTTTGGAATAACTGCAAGAATCAAAGCAAATAGAAAGATTGAACAAACAAGTATTAAACCACCTATCGTAGATATCGATTGCCCTCGGTAATTGTTTCTAAGCAAATTCTCTTGGTTTATTGTTTTATTTATGAAGAAATAACAAATTAAATACGAGAGTAATCCACCTAGTACAAAAAGAAATACTGCCATAGATCTAACCTTTACCTAATCTCAATTTTAAACTTGCTAAAGATATTTTTGAACGATATTTCAGGGGTAGGGCTATGTAAACAATCATTATGTTTATCAAAGTAAATACGAACAAGTAGCTTATAGCAAATATTTTTGATGAGAAATCAAATAAATTAGTTATAAAGTAAAAAGTGGCCGCATAAACAACAGATGCTCCTATCACCATTAACGTTGATTTGTCAGGCAACACCTTATAGTTCTGAACTCTTAGTTTCACTGATAGATAAAACGCTGACAATAAATAAGTAACACTATGACATAATCCCATAATTATTACTAGAGAATTGCCACTGACATGTCTTGACGCAACGTAACTTACGCCGCATGTTATAAATGTTGCAACTAATACAGTCAACGCAGGTAATCGAACATTTGATTTAGCAAAATAAACACGAGATGTAGCTTGATAAATACTATACGGAACGATTCCTAAAACCAAAGTGATAAAAGCAATTTCAACCATATCTCGACCTGAACCAGCCTTGCCCTGAGCAACAATGCTTGTTAAAGGGGCACTCATAGCGATAATAAACGCAGTCGATATAACCATAGGGATATAAGTCCAACGCAACATGTTTTTCACATGTGATTCAAAATAATGTTTTTCGTGTGTTCGAATAGCTGTTAACGAAAGATCAGGTAACAATACAGTTGAAAACGATTGCGAAATAATCGCATAAGGTGCCAAGAAAAACACGTATGCAAGTTGATAAGCAACTACTGCCCCGTTTAATTTATTTCCTATATATAAAGTAATACCTAAAATAATTGCCGCACTTGCTTGAATCGCTACAGCCCATGTACTTGACGAAAGAACTTTAAGACCATCTTTTAAATTAAAGTTTGGCATGAAACTAAAACCGTTTTTCATTGCAGACACAACAGGTATAGCTATGTAGGCGATACATGCCCCTGTACCCGCTATCGACAATATAATTGTGTCTACTGTTTCAATTTTAGTTATATCGACATTTCTAAAGTAGTGAAAAATTATTAATACAGCCATTATAAAAATTGATCCACCAATTGGTGCAATAACTTGCGCAATAAACTTCTTTTTTGCATTTAATGCAGCAACAGCAACAGCTCCAATGCCATATAAAACTACTTGAGGAATAAAAAACCTAAGGAGTATAGTTCCCGTTCGAATTTGATCATCTCGAGTCAGAATAGGAGCACGAGCAAAAAGTAATTCTGAAATTTGCTGAGCAAAAACAACACCAACAATAGCTACAAAACCTAAAAAGATAATAACTAGAGTTATCAAAGATGAAACAAGGTTTTTTAGTTCTCTTTCGCTTTTATCTAGAGCATGTACAAGTTGGGGAATAATTGCTGCAGATAATGCCCCTGCTGCAAGTAGATCAAATAAAACATTAGATACAGCATTTGAAGATTGAAAAGTATTACCTAAAGCTGTTGTCCCTAAAACAGCGGAAATAACAATGATTCTTATGAAGCCTAGCGCTCTAGAAACAACTGTTGCTCCAGCTAAAGAAGCTATTGCTTTTCTACTTGTCATGATCCTGACAATTCAGGAGCGGGAGCTTTAGCCTTAGAACTTATTCCATAAATATTTTTTAATCCAGATATCGTCCCTGCATGTGCAAGCATCAATGTTGCACGTCCACTCGGTGATTCAACGTTATCTACAATACATAACTGATCTGCAGAGTTTGTTAGCAGCGAAATAGATTTTGATCGAAATGGTTGATCCGTATCAGAACCAACTAGGCCAATTGTGGAAGTAGATTTTGAAGAAAAATTAGAAACAAATTTTATGAAATTATCGTTAGATAGTTCCGATCGGTTAACTAGAACCAGAAATGAAACACCCATAGCTGCATCAAGAGATGATGACTGTTCTTGCTCTGTAAATGCGTTGTATTTTGTAAATACATTATTTATATCGCTAGATAAAGTCTTTGATGCTGGCTCTAAGGAAGACCTCAAACTTAAAAGTTGATTTAAAGAAATAGATGTTTGACTAACCACATTTTTTTCTTCATTCAAAATACCTGCAATATTTTCAACTTTATTCAGATCTTTTGAGATTTTTGTTTTATCGGAGTTCAAAAAATCTGTTTTAAGAAAAACTTCAGAGCCTAATGTTGCTCCCGAAACTGCAAGCAATTCCCTTGTTTCAGTTATTAAATCTTGAGATACAGCACCTGCCACCACGATATACACGGTTTTATTTGCAAGTGAGTTCTTAACTACATGTGCTGATAAAACTGTATCTTGGATATCAGTTGATTTAATGTCATTCTTTAATCGTTCGTTCTCAACTTTTCTATCGATAGAGTTTTTCTCGGCAGTATCAATTCTGTTTTCTAATCCAGCGACAATTGCTTTATCAATAACTGTCGATCCCATGACAACGCCGATACCTAGACTCAAAAAAACTGCTATTAATGAAATTAAGTGAAATCTAAAATTAATCATCTAAACCAATCCAATATTGAATACCAAATATCTCTTATTGTAAGCCTTAATCCTGACAAGAATACTCTAAGCGGCTCAGCAACTATAGCCATAATTACAACCACGGCAAGTGCAGCAAGCAAAAGTAGTACAACGTCAGATCTTTTAATTCGTCCCTCATACAGCCTTGAAACACCTTTAGCATCAACTAAAACTGGCCCCAAACGAGTACGTGTTAAAAATGTCGATGCCATACCTCGACGACCTTTATCAAGCAATTCAACCATTGTCCCATGTGTACCAACCGCAACGATGAGTGTCGCTCCAAGTTCATAAGCAAGCAACATTGCAACATCTTCGCTCATTCCATTGCTTGCGAATTCTTTGTATTCAACACCATATTTTTCGAGTTCATCGCGACCTGGCGCACTTCCATCTAAATGTGCATGGAGAATAAGTTCAGGACCATAGAGAGCCTTTTCGGTAACCGAATCGAAGTCTCCTATTATTACGTCTGAAGTTAATCCTGCTTCAAGTAATGCATCTGCTCCCCCGTCAACTGCAATTATTACGGGCTTATACTCTTTAATATAAGGCTTTAGTGCCTTTAGATCTTTCTTATAATCATGTCCGCGCACAACAACGAGTACATGACGATTTTTGAAATTAGTTTTTAGATCAGGAACGCTTACTGGTGCAAAAAATTCATCTGCTTCTTTATCTATATATTCAAGAGTATTCTTCGCAAAAGCTTTTAACTCATTACCTATGTTGTTTCGTCCAGCTTCCATTGCTGAATCTATTTCATTACGACTCCAAAATTTTCCGTCAACTTCCTCATGAGAGTTATCATCAGAAATAGTTAAATGATGTTTACTATCGTCGATAGTTGCAATTTCAAATCTTCCAATATGTGCGAAGTCATAATTTTTTATATCAACAAGTGGAATATTTGCAGATTCCAGGACTAAAGGTCCACCATTAGGATAACGACTTGTTATAGAGGTCTTTAAATTTATTACTGCACTAACTTTTGCTTGGACAAGACTTTCTGCTGCGACACGATCAAGATCTTCGTGTGATATAACTGCAATATCACCAGGATCGATTACCTTTGCAAGATCTTTAGTTCGTGGGCCACATTTGATTTTTCCAGTAATTAACATACGAACCTACAAAGAAGACAATCTATCTGCGCCAAACGCATGCGCTAATTTAGACAGCACGCTAGCTGGACGCTCATATACCGGAATTCCTTTAGACCCAACACATATGCGGATTGGCTCACCAGGTCCTAGGTCACCAATATGTTGCCCATCTGCCACTAGAACGCATTCTTCTTCAGCAACCAAATATAAGTTTTCATTATTTGTTAAGACGACAGGTGGAATTCTTGGATGATGCAGAGCAACCATAGTTAATGACATCACATTTGAATATGGAGAAATTGCAGGTCCACCTGCAGATGAGGAATACGCAGTTGACCCTAAAGGTGTCGACACGATTACTCCATCACATACAAACGTTGGACCTTGTGATGCCCTTCCTTTATCGTCAATGTATTCAGAGTATCCCTCTATTACATCTTCCATTTCGTTCAATATGAATTTACTGCGTTCGTTTGAGTCTTGAATATTTATTTCTCTTTGCAACTCGCCAAAGACAGGAGGTGAACTTATCATTGTTATGCGAGCAGCACGCTGTACACGCTTTCTTTCAATGACTACTTCATTGATTGCATTGTATCTACCATTTGAAAAATCTATGTCTAGCACGCATCGGGTTTGTGGTTGAGAATTTTTTAAACTTTCAAAGAGAACTTCAACATTGTTGGACGGAAATGAAGGTAGAAATCCAAATCTTCCTAAATTAATACCTGCAATTGCCTTGTTATTTCTCAAGGCCAGACGTGTTCCATATAAAAATGTCCCATCGCCTCCAATAGTTACTACACAATCAGAATCTTCTACTTTTTCGACAACTTGAACATTATGCATCTGAGCAGTATTACTTATTTCATCAGCAACTAAGTGAGCTTGTTCCTTGTTTGAATTTAGACACAAATATATTGAATTGACCATAATCTTTCACTGCTTATCAAAGAGATCTTCTATTCTATCTAAATCTATTGATTCATCTTCCGTTTGGCCTGAAGAAATTAGACATAAATATTCGATGTTGCCTTTATTCCCCGTTATCGGCGATTTAACTAATTTTGTAATTGCAAAATTAGGTTTTAGTTTTAATGCAGTATTTTTTATACAGTCAATTCTTGCTTGATCTGAACTAACTATACCTTTCGAATTTATATATTTTTGTTCTACTTCAAATTGAGGTTTAATCAGTACAACTATCTTTATAGAATTAAGACACTTAGAAATTGGCTCGATCAAAGGAATTACTGAAGTAAAAGAAACATCTACAACTGCGAGATCATTATAACCAACCATTTCAGGAGTGATATTTTTCGCATTGGTTTTTTCAAAAACGTTTACGCGCTCATCGCTTCTGATTTTATGATCTAATTGCCCATGACCAACATCAACACAATTGACCCTTGACGCACCTCTTTGCAAGAGTACGTCACTAAATCCACCTGTAGATGAACCGATGTCTAAGCATGATTTATTTTCAACATTAATATTAAATTGATCTAATGCGTATTCAAGCTTAAATCCACCACGAGATACATATTTACTTTTTTCTTCTACAAAAGTTAAGGCACTAGACGGATCGACAAAGCTTTTAATACTTTTTTGAACGGCACCATCGACCAATATGAGACCACTTTCAATAACAGATTTAGCTTCTTCAATGTCGATAGCCATATTTCTTGCAACAACAAGCTTGTCGAGACGGATTCTAGGCATCTAGACACTATAATAACTTGTTCAGATTTATGAAAGGCATGTAATGAACCTATCGGAAATTTACCAGAAGCACGAAGACCTGTTAACACATAAATGTGAGACAATTGCTGCTTCTTCATTGCACCTACCTAATTCAAATGTAATTGCAACAAATTATTCAATCACTGACCGTTCGATTCCCGTTCTAAGAAATCTTTCCCAGATATTTGTAAATGGTCGCTTAGCTAATACTGGATATATCTCTATTCTTCCTGTTGATCAAGGAATTGAACATAGCGCTGGTAAATCATTTGCAAAAAACCCTCAATATTTTGATCCTGCACGTATTGTTGAATTAGCTATTGAAGGTGGATGCAGCGCTGTTGCTAGTACATTTGGCGTTCTTGGTGCTGTTGCACGTAAATATGCTCATCAAATTCCTTTTATAGTGAAAATAAATCATAACGAAATGATGACTACACCCGCTAAGACTGACCAAATAATGTTTGGGACAGTTGAACAAGCTGCGGATTTAGGCGCAGCTGCTGTTGGTGCAACTATTTATTTTGGTGCACCAGAATCAAACCGACAAATAATTGAAGTTTCAAAAGCTTTTGCGCGAGCTCACGAACTTGGTCTTGCCACTATTTTGTGGTGCTATACAAGAAATTCTGCTTTTAGTACAAGCGATGTTGATTACCATGTAGCTGCTGACTTAACTTCTCAAGCTAATCACTTGGGTGTAACAATTCACGCTGACATAATTAAGCAAAAACTCCCAGAAACTAATGCAAATGGTTTCGACAATGTCGGAACGAAACAAACTGACCCACGTGTTTATAGTGAGCTCTCTTCAGATAACCCAATCGACATGACACGCTACCAATTAGCTAATTGCTATATGGGCCAAATCCCACTTATCAACAGTGGCGGCCCTTCAGGCGATAACGATTTTGAACAAGCTGTTTTGACCGCAATAATTAATAAACGTGCTGGCGGTTCTGGGCTGATCGCAGGTAGAAAAGCATTTCAACGTCCTTTTGAAGAAGGAATTGAGCTTCTAAATGCTATCCAAGATGTATATTTAGATAATAACGTCACAATCGCATAATGACATTATGTCCGTATTGCCCTTTTAGGGTATAATTTACTAATGGCAAATGGACTTGAAGAAGACTTATTAAATATTGGTTTCTACTTAAGAGATCTTGAAGATCAAATAGCGACTGTTTCAAGACTTTTGCCATTACCAGAAAGACAAGGTCTCACTGAAGATGGCGCTAAACGAGTAATTGCATATTTACAATCAATAGCTTTACGAAACTATGTTGCAACTAATGTTAAAGGTTTTAATCCGTTATCAAACCATGGCAGGACACCCTCTGGAGTGCATGCACAATATTCGCTAAGCAATGGTGAACGCGGCCCTGATGCTCGCAGTATATCTGAGCTCTTTAATTTAGTTTATGTTGATGGAAGACTTGGCGTTTATTATAAGCGTGAAAGCCAAACAGGCAATGTTGAAGAAAAATCTTCGCATAAAGATTTAGATGTTCGATCAAAATTAATAACTAAAACTGATCCAAATCGGCTCGATGAGTTATGTTTAATGGGATCTCAAGACTTTCTTTACCAGACACAGATGGATCACCCTACAAGCATTGTTAATTACACAGGCAATTTGTCTTGGGAAGAGATCTACGACATGGAACGCTTTACCTTTGAGTGCCTTGCGGCTCTTGAAGAGTTAGCAAAAGAAGGCATATCTGCTGAACTAGTTAGCGTAAGAAAAGTTGATTACTACGGCACGAGCAGACCTGAGAAAAATTTACATCATGCAACTATCAAATTGGGTGAGCGACGAACATCGTTTTATCAGAATGCAGACGATACTCTTATTGATTTAATTAATAAAATGAGAGTTCGGATCGATCCATCGAGGACTAACTTAGCTGATTAATCCGATAATTTACGTCAGCAAAATTTTTATCAAATTTAGAAATTTTATTAAACCAATTTCGAGCTTCGATTATATTCCCAGCTCGTTCTTCAAGGTCAGCAAGACAATACCAAAGTCTCAAGTGGTATGGTTTTGGTCTCGAAAGTGGTTTTACTTTTTTTCTCAAATGTTTTAATGCCTCTGAAATTTTTCCTTGTTCAGCAAGCGACTGACTATGTACAATCCGTCCCTCTGCTACAACTTCACCTGAGGGAGAAACAGCTCCAAGCTCGTCCCATAGAGAATTCACTTTTTCGTAGTTCTTTTCGTATCTATATATATCCATCAGCAATGGATACTGGTCGTAGCTAGATGTTTTTTCAGTGAATTCTGTTAAAACTT
Source organism: Acidimicrobiia bacterium (assembly GCA_046331265.1). Classification (GTDB taxonomy): domain Bacteria; phylum Actinomycetota; class Acidimicrobiia; order IMCC26256; family JAGPDB01; genus JAGPDB01. Next base: position 130,960 of record JAXLRE010000001.1, read on the forward strand.
GTAAAGCTTGTTTATACTTCGAATTGGCATATAAACACATTCCATAAAGTTCTAATAACCCTAATGCTTGAGGATATTTTTCATATAAGGGTTTAATAATTCTAAGAGCATCTCTTTCTCGGGAATTTTCGTATGCTTCTATTGCCTCATTTAGTTGAGAAATTGCTTTTTCAGCGCGAGCTTTACCGGCATAATGTTTTAATTCTTCAAATGGATCTTCTATTTCGCGCATAAGTAAACATTCTACATTATTGTTAAAAAAAATCTTTATGCGATTAAATCAGAATTTTAAAAAGCTAGACCAAATTCTGTTTGCTTTACTGGGGATACTCTACCCCCAAGGGATGTAAACCAACCATCAGGGACTCTGCCTGAAAGCTCGAACGCCTGATCTCTTGTCAGAGTACCTGTCGCACCACCTCTACGCTCAATGCCAGCTTCTACAAATCTTTTAGTTGGCTCAATTGCTTCTGATAATTGAGCTGTTGTTGATGAAAATAATTGTGGAGGATTTCCAGTTTGTAAGTTGTAAGCTGCCATCTTCCGCCCCTTTTTCATTTGAGCATTTATTACTCATTGGTAGATATGTATAGATTATCGTTTATACAAGCACGAATCAATAGGAAATATGTCCTTTTTGTAGCTATTCGTGAAGAAAAGTAGGTGGAACCTCCAGCTAGACAGGGACAGTAACGAGTTCGACCGTTAAACGCGAGTCGTCGTCTAAACCAAAATAGTTATATGCAGGTTGTGCTTGCCTAGCCAATGTTCTAAATAAACCATATCTGAAACGCTTGAAACCTTTTGCTTGAGTATTAACTACAATTCGTTCTTTCATAGCATGAATAACCCACAGAGATGGGTCATCATGTGCAGCTAACTTGTGATTTTTGGCCAAATCATTGATGATGTCAGTTGCACTCACTTCGTCCATAAATCCAAAATTAACCTGAATAGAAAGTAAAGAGCGGTCATTTTCTAGATCATTATCAAACTCAATAATGTCATACTTCTGTTCTGGCGGTATATGAGAATAACGCTTCTGCCTAACAGTAAGTAAGACTAAATGGCTTGGAACAAAATGAAATCGGTCTACAAAAGAAGTTGCGATTAAAGGAACTTTATCTTCTAACGATGTTGGATGATCTGGAGTAAGCATAATAATTGAACGCGGAATATCGTGAGGAGCCTCTTGTTTGACTTCCATAAACTTAGACATCGACATAGTTTCCATATCCCATGTCGCATTCCGCACTTTACGTCTACCCCAGTTCCACGTAAGCATTATTGTCGCTAAAGTTACTCCAATAAATATTGGGACATAACCACCATGTAAAAACTTAATCAAATTTGAAAACAAAAATGTTAGATCAATAAATATAAATGATGAAAACAAAGGAACAGTAAGAAACTTATTCCACTTCCAAATACCCAATGCAATAACAAGAACGGCAATAGAAGTATTTAACATAACAACACTCACCGCTAACCCATATGCCGCTGCCAAATTTGCTGAAGATTTGAATACTAAAACTAAAAGAACTGCGCCTAGATATAATGCCCAGTTAATAAATGGTATATATATTTGCCCCATGTGCTCTCTATTCGTATGCACAATCCGCATACGAGGAATCAAACTTAAAGCCATGCCCTGTGACGCTATAGAAAATGCTCCAGTTATTAACGCCTGCGAGGCAATGACCGTTGCAAAGGTTGCAATTATAACGACAGGAATTAAAAGCGGTTTAGGCACAAAAGAATAAAAAATATTTGAATCAATAATTTTACTCCCAGAAATAATATATGCACCTTGACCTAAATAATTTAAGATCAACATCGGGAAAACAATGCCCAACCAACTAATTCGAATTGGACGTTTTCCAAAATGACCTAGATCAGCATACAACGCTTCCCCACCCGTTATAACAAGTATCACAGAACCCATAAGCAACAAAAATGATCGTCCAGTGAAGTGATCAAACGCATGAGAAATGTTTAATGGATTTAGCGCTTGTAATATCTCTGGTGTTTCAATAATCCTAAAGACTCCTAAAGAACCAATAGTTATAAACCAAATTAATGTTATAGGCCCAAAGAGTTTTCCAACTTTATGAGTACCTTTACTTTGGGCTATAAAAAGCACAGTCAAAATTGCGAGTGTTAAAGGTATAACAATGTGGGAGAAATTTTCATGTACGAGCGATAAACCTTCGACTGAAGCAAGAACAGAAATAGCAGGCGTAATAACGCCTTCGCCCATTAAAAATCCTGCTGATACTACCAACGCTCCAAGAATTAGAGGGGTAAAAGATTTTCGATATTTTCTTAGTATTGCGAACAGAGCAAAAGTCCCACCTTCTCCTCTTTGGTCTGCTCTTAAAACAAAAACGATATATTTAATTGTTATAGTAATAAAAAGTGCCCAAATAATTAGTGAGATACCACCAATTACAGAATTTTTTGTTTCATCAAGTGCATGGGTAGTTTCAAATATTTCAGTTACCGCGTACAAAGGTGACGTACCGATATCTCCAAAAACAACGCCAAGGGCACCTAGTGATAAAAGAATTGTTTTTTTGGTAGATAGCTTTTCAGAAATTGTCATTAATACCCTTTTGGTACCCCCACGAATTTAGAAATATTTTACTACTAAAAACTTTTAAATCGTTAATGCTACGAGTGCTGAATCAATTAATTTTTCATAGTTAACAGGTTCTAGTCTTCTCGAATCATCAACTAATTTCGAAGGATCTCTCTCCCAAATAAAATGTCGACCCATCGAAACTGTTCGCTCCAATACAGTAAGCGTAAATTCTTGCTCAAAAGCTGCCAGCTCTATTGAGTCTGAAATACCAAGATGCTTTATAAAAGCATCTTTAAATTCTTCTGCTAAATCTGGATCATGAAATTGGCAATGCAAAAGGTGATAAAAATATGCAGCATCTAAATAACGAGGCAAACATCGATCAGGTCTGTCTAGATTGGTTCCAAATTCAGCATCTACAATCGCAAAAGGATTCCTATTGTCTGGATCGAACAACAAATTGTCAATTTTGAAATCACCGTGAACAAATCCTTCTTTAGGATCAATCTTGTCTATAACTTTTGACAATTCTTCACTCCTTGATGAATAAACTCCTAAGAAATTATTGAATGCATCACAAACTCTTTTATGAAACCATGAAGCCACTCCATTTGGAATTTTTTTTAAAGGAATTTTAGAAATTTCAGCGCAGAGTCTTGCTATCTCGTCAATGTGAACTCGCATTTGAGCTTCGTTACACGAGACACCATTCATAAACTCAAATAATGCCCATTTAGTTTTCGGATTATAAACAATATTGTCAGGAACTCTAAATCCTGCACGTTCTAGTGGTCTTCTAGCGTCACGGTTCCAGTTAACTTCATTTGAAAGATCCAAACTAGACAATGGCTCTTTGTCATATCTGGCTACTCTTAAAAAACGATGACCATTTGAGCCAATCGGAACTATTCCAACGTCAAATTTATTTCTACGATCCAACGCAACTGCCGGAGGTAATCTCAACGCAGCAAAAGCAATATCCTTATTCGGGTTCTCATCCATTAACCTATTTTAATTGAAAGTGTAAATACTATGCAGTCCAAGATGGTGGGATATCTAGAAATTCATCTCTTCTGTCACAAGGGTCCACTGGCAAACGATCTTCAGAAACAAAAATGAATCTTTTTCGCGCATAAAACAGGTTACGTAAATGAATCGTACTGACAAGGAGGGTAACCATGGCCAATATAAATAATAGATCTGCAGACTTAAAACTTTTGTCGACCAATAACGATCTCGCAAAGCCAGTAAGCACATCAATAGCAATAAGAATAAATAACGATCCAAAAATTGCAAAAAACATTATTGTTATCAAATAGGCAAAAATCGATTTAATGGAAACTACATTTCTTCTGGGCATCTAGTCATTTCGACCAAATATTCACATGACTTTAGTTATCTATATCTGCAACAAATCCCGCTGAACAGGCGCAAATACCCCAATTGTATTTAAAAATTGCAGACCATCTAAGCCATGTTCGTCTACGACGATATTCAATACAGGATGATTATTTGGATTATAAAAGTTATGTATTGGAGCCCTTACATCAAATCCGCGATCTAAATAGTTCATTGTTAATTCATCGCCAGGAGATCTAACTACTTCAACTAACGAAGACTCATCAACACCTACAAAAGCACAAACCGTACCGCTAAGCGAAAACGATCTTGAGAGCGTATCGCTTCCTTGGGTTTTATCTCGATGAAATTCAACTCTTTGTGATTTAGCAATATCTGCATTTGGCTCGTAATAGGCAAAAGCAAAAGCGTTATTTCCATCACTTGCAATGCCATTCGAGATTGCCATACCTTGCTCATATATTTTGGCTAGTTTCCTATAGAAATCAATATCAAACAAAGCATATGTATCAAAAACATTAACTCTTTTTGTTTCTAAACCATTGCTATTAAAAGTATAAACTTGCGCAGAAGAAGTTTTTGTATTACTTCTTAGGTACTCCAAAAGCTTTTCGTCTGACTCTGCGCTTGTGAATAAGCGATCAAAACATTCTTTGTCTCTAGGCGCTCTGGTGGAAAAGACAACCTGCGTGAAACCTTCGTTTGAAGTTATTTGTAAAGCAATGTCATCACATATTAAAACTAAGCGTTCGGATTTTCCTAAAGGATTTTCGGTGAGCAATCTAGATACATCAGTTATAAGCTCTTGGGCTATAGCTATTTCACTTTCATACAAATCAACATCAAGTACGTCTGGACGAAAAGCAACTCCAAGAGTATCGATGGTTTGCTGCGCAGATTTTCTTTGAAACTTTTTTCGACAGAATCCTTTAGTTCTAGGAGCATTCCTTTGCATAAGTTAAATATTTTATCATCAAATATTCTTTGTTGAAAGTGTCGATTTTCATGTTGCGATACAAAAAGTATTTCTTGATATGACCTTATATTCGTGTGAATATCTTTATAAATCTGCCCAAGTGAGAAAATCATGCCCCAAAATATTTTCAAAAAAGCTAAAGGTACTCCTATTAAGCGCACACAAAAACAAATAGCTTCAATTGCTATCGTGTTATCGATACTTGCATTTGGCGGAATCTATTCGTTTGCATCAGATTCAGATAGATCGACTTCTGCTTTCAACGCTAACAATGCAACTTCTCTACAAGGTTCAGCTTCATTATCAAATGGAGTTGTCAATTTTTCAGATCCTACAACAACTACAACAACCCCAGGAACAAACGAACCTTATAACATTAACGATTATTGGGTTACAGATTCTTGGACAAATGGTGGCATTCCGAAAAGTGATGGAGCAGGATCTGACGGAGCATTCAGATTCAATTGCAATCCTTCACACTTAGCATATGTTGACCCGATTGTCTTCCCTGGCCAAAATGGCGCATCACATCTACACATGTTTTATGGCAACAAAAAGACTAATTACAATTCAACGCAAACATCTTTGAAAAATACAGGTGGCGGATCTTGTGACGGTGGTCCACTAAATCGAACTGCGTACTGGATTCCGGCAATGTTGGACACGAACGGCAAAGCTAGATTACCAATCAACACTGTGGTTTATTACAAAGTTACCGAAGCATCTATCTCAAAAGTTCAAACGATGCCTGAAGGTTTACGAATGATTGCAGGTAATGCTAAGGCAATGGCTCCTCAAAATACTGGTCACATTTTCTATAAATTTAAATGTGTAGACAACAATGGTAATGGAAGTACCATTTTTGACGAGCAATTTACAATAGGTAATTGTCCAAGTAATTCAAGGCTCTACATGAATCTTGCTTTCCCTCAATGCTGGGATGGAGTCAATCTTGATAGCGCAGACCACAAATCACATTTAACATATTTAGATTGGGGTGCTACAAATTGTCCAAGCACTCATCCCGTTTTACTACCTCAAGTTTCTTTGAATTTAGCTTGGGAAACTGGGAGCGGAACGAGCAATGGTTGGTATTTTTCATCTGACGACATGACGTCGATGGGCATGGGTAAAATGCCCGGCGGAACAACCGTACATGCTGACTGGTTTATGGCATGGGACGATACAATCCTTACTACTTGGACTAATAATTGTTTAAAGAAGCAGTTAAGTTGTTTTGGTGGACAAACAGGTGATGGAAAAAATCTAAAACGCGTACCTCTCGACTATCCAGGACCGTTATCCGCTGATCCTCCTGCAACAAAAACTGATGTGGTAAATCTTCCTAATTCAGGATTGGCAGGTCAATAATGAAATCAACATTTAAAAGACTTGTCTTAGTTTCAGTTCTTTCTTCATTAATAATTTCGAGTCTCACGACAGCGACCCTAACAGCTGCATATGCTTCAACACCTGGTTGTCAAATAGGAAATGGAAGTGCAACATTTAAAGCAGCAATACCGCAAACTCGGTCAGGATACTCTCTATGGCTCAATGTCTCAGGTACTAAAACAATAGATATAGGAACAGACGTTGACAAACTTGACTGCAGCAGAACGACTTATTCATTAGCTTCTAGCACGCCAGTCTGGGTCAAGCTACCAAATACATATACTTTAAATACTGGTGTACATAATTTAACAATAAGCTCGTATGGTTCTGGATTTAGTTTTTATAAAGGTATGCTCATTAGCGATACTTGTGTTCCTTCAACAGATGGATCAAACTGCCCCACCGCGACCACCACAACTACTACCACTTCGACAACCACTAGCACCACAACGACCACAGCATCGACTAGCACTACAACTACAACCACAAAACCTGCAAGTTTCGTATTAACATCGCCAAGCAATATAACTTCACAAATAACATCATGCTCTTCAACAAGATGCACCGTAAAGCTCGCATGGTCACCATCTGAAGCGTCATTTGGACCAGTCACATATGGAGTAACAGTAATTTCTAGAGGGACAGTATGGTCTACGAGCACAAATATATATTTATATCAGCTGCGTAAAGGTAGAACTTACACTGTAAATATATTTGCCCAAGATTCGAGAAACAATATCTCTCCATATAGAGCTATTAATCTTAAAATATAACTGAACGTTTCTCATTTAAACATTTAAGATATATAAATGGAAAAGCCATTTGATTTTCGATATCACAAATTTGATGTACCCATTAACTGGAACGATCCAGAATCAAAAGTATTACAAATTGTAATGCGTGAAATAAAAGAAGAATCAAATGAAATTAAACCACCGATTCTGTTCTTCCAAGGTGGCCCTGGTTTTGGTTGCAGATTTCCAGATGATCAAAGTTGGATTAAACAATTGAAAAAACATTTTAGAGTATTTCTTATGGATCAACGTGGAACCGGATTGTCGACTCCGATAGATTAAAATACAATTTCTGAAATCGATAAATTAAGCCATAAGGACGCTATTAATTTTCTTCAATGTTTTAGAGCAGACTCAATTGCAAAAGATGCGGAATGTATACGAAGCAAATTATTTTCAGATACCGATTTTTATACCTTTGGTCAAAGTTTTGGCGGTTGGTGCACCTACTCGTATCTTTCACAATTTCCCAACAACGCAAAAGCCTGTTATATAACTGGCGGTTTTCCACCCTTAACTCAAAGCGCTCGAGATGTGTATTCTTCAATTGTTCCTCAACTAGATTTCGCAATAGATCAATTTTTTATTTCATATCCTGAAACAAAGTCACAGCTTCAATATTTATTGAGCAATCTAGATGAGCAATATATATTCTCTTTAGCTCTACAAGGAATTAAAATCGGCTTTTCAGATGAACATACAAATTTACGCTCATTGATTGAACAAATTTATTTTGAAGTACAACAAAATGGTGACTTAACCTTACGATCAAAAAATTTGCTACGAGACCCAATGGGTCTAGTTGACAATCCTCTCTACTTATTTCTACATGAATCTCTCTACTGCGAAAGTGGACCTTCTAGCTGGGGTGCAGAGTCAGTATTTATTGATAAGTTAGAACGTCCAAGTAAATCTCGTATAGACAATTTTTTCTTTTCAGAAAATATATTTCATGAATATTTTAGATACGAAGAGCTTTCTTCTTTTTTAGATTTGATGGAAGGAATAATGGCCTTTGATCAATGGCCTAAACAATTTAATATTGAGGAGCTACGAAAGTCGGAAACACAAGTTACAGGGATTATATACAACAATGACGCCTATGTGTCACGCGAATTTTCAATAGAGTCTTCATCAACTTTGAATAATTGTAAGGCTATATTCAGCGACTTAGACCATCACGGAATGCGGAATAATTCTGAAGAGATTTTTTCACTTTTACTAGGAGAAATGGATGAATAAGTAAAGTATATCTCTAGACATTATGTCCTATATGAGATAATATGTCCAAATGTCGTTTATTGAGACATTGGAGCCAGCAGGTTTTAAAAAGCCTAATGGAACAAATTTTTACTATAGCGATGGAATAATAATCAACGCTTCATCCAAACAACCAATTATTTACTTTGTTGATGAAGCACTAAGACCATTTGATAGCACAGAAAAATATACAGACTTTTCTTTGACTTATATAACCAAAGACGATAAAGGAAAATTAGCTTGGATTGCTGAAAGCGCTAATGGTTCTCGCAGAGAAAAAAGAGCGACATCAACTTCATACGGACACAAGAGCCATGGACTCCCTCCTCAATATAGAGGACTTAATGGGTTAAGCATTGAAGATCAATTAAAAATTGTTGGTTTTGAACTTATTGGCACAATTGGCAAAACAAAACTATATGACAATTCAGAAACAGGCACAGCCGTCGTAATAAATAGAGATGGTGTAGCAACAATTATGAATCGTTGCGATACCGGTACTAACAAAGAATATTACGATTGGGTGTTAAAAGATGTAACAGGTGTTACTTCAGTAGGTTCAGACGGATTAAAACTTTCAACAACTTGGGGATCAATAACACTAGATAGTTCTGGAGCCCCTAAGTCCAACAAGATCGACCGCGTGCCAACTCTCGAAGATTTCGGAATAGTGTGGAACCAAAAAATAGATGGCGAGTTTGTCCATTATGGAGCAAACACAACTAATGCTATTCAAAATCTAGAGACTCTAAACGGTACTCCAATTGAGATAATCGAACTTCGGATGCGACCGGGTTCTAGGGAAGGCATTCCTTCCAAAACATATTGGCATAACGATGATAAAAATGCGCCGAAAAAAGAAGTTTATGTTGAAGGATCTGGAGCTGGTTTTCTTGGAGAACACGATAGTCTGTTAGAGACAATCGCGCGAGATAATGATTTAGTCCAAGAGCTAGGATTCACTCATCAAGAATTAGCAGAAATGTTGTTACGAGCTACAAACATAAGGAAATTAGGTACACATAACTACGGACTACTATCACCAAATGTAAATTTAGGTGGTAAAAAAATAGAAATTACGTATACCTCATGGATGGGATATCAATATTCACCTTTCGGTGACGGAAAAGCCAGCGATACAGACTTCAAAATAGCATCAGGCCGCACATCACTTGTTTTTTCTGAACTTGTACCAGACATGATTGCAGAATTTGGATTCTATGAGGGACCTGGAACTAGCTACCGTCTTGCGCCAGAAGACATAATTACTTTCTTTCCAGAATTATTAGCCCGTACATCGACTAAAGAAGTCAAAGCAAAAGTAAAAGAAGTCAATAGCCGTTACCCAACTTTTAATGATAGTTTTAGAAGATATATTCCAGGACGAAATACTCCTTCTTCGACCTCAAGAACGCCCTTAGATAGAATAAGTTTTAGAAACAGATAAGAGTTACCATTTTTATACTAATTATTTGTATATGATATTTAAATGTACAAATTCAAAAACTCATTAATAGTTATTGTTGTTATAACGATTACTTCAGCACTTCTACTTAGCTCTTGTGGAAATGATGACAATAAAAATAGCTCGAACGGTCGTAACCAAGAGATGAGAGATAAAGGCAACCGTGATAATACAAACACAGGCAATAAAGATGATTCTGCTTTAGATTTACAAAATATAGGAATTGATGTAGAGAAAGATGTTTTAATCACTAAAGATGCTTTAAGAGAATATCAAGCAGGACATAAAGGCTTTTATTTCTTTGGAGATATGCTGCCTGGTAATAGAACAAACCCAAATTTTGAATTCGCTTCAGTTAAAAAAGATGCAAAAATCATTGCAGCTATGGACGGCATAATTCCATTCATAAAAGATCAGCCAGAAACAAATGACAACGAAGTATATTTACAATCAAATGAAAATTCGGCATGGGTTATAGGTTATGACCATTTAATTAATTTAAAAGTCAAAAAAGGTGACAAAATTAAAGCTGGGCAAGTTCTTGGTTATCCTTCACCAGAAAATAATGGTCTATACAGATTTGAAATCCAAATCACACAAAGCCAAGGCGATGGCCAACATCACTGCCCTGTTGATTTCCTAAATAAAAAAGTTAAAAGTGATATTGAAACAAAATTAAAGAATATGATGACAGCTTGGAATCAACTAAATACTGAACCAATATATGATTTGACTAAACAGAACCCTATTGGTTGCACGAAAACAGTATTAACTGAAAGCGAAGTTCCAAATAACTAAATAAACATCAAATCCCCTTTTGCCTGGTGCTCTTGTTTTTCTGGTACGCATATTTGATTAAAAAGAATCTTTTTTAAGAAAAGTAATCCAATTTTTAGCTTTTGCACGTAGAAATAACGAAATCCACTATTCCTGAAAGGGACAACATGAAAAAACCACTATTAGCAATAGCATCACTCGTATGTATTTCAGCTTTAACACTGGGCGCATGCAGCAGCGACAAGAAAGAAGACAGCGAGAAAAAGGCAAAAACAGAAACTAAAACTACTAAACCAACAGAGTCAATGGACAAAAAAACAATTGTAGATATCGCTGCTGGAGACGAAAACTTCTCCACTCTAGTTTCACTTGTCAAAGCTGCAGGCTTGGTCGACGCATTAAGTGACTCAAATAGCCAGTTAACTGTATTTGCTCCAACCAACGATGCATTTGCAAAAGTTGATGCCGCAACTATTGAAAAGCTTAAAGCAAATAAAGACGCTTTAACACAAGTGCTTACATACCATGTTGTCGCTTCAAAGGCTATGTCAACTGATCTAAGCAACGGCCAAGAAGTAACAACACTTGAAGGTTCAAAATTAACTGTGAACATCAGTGGATCTGAAGTGTCACTTGGAACTGATTCAGGTGGATCTGCAAAAGTTTCTAAAGCTGACATAAGCGCAAGCAACGGCGTTATCCATGTAATTGATACAGTATTAATACCAAAAGACTTAAAGCTCTAAGTCATATCATTAAATAAGGGCGGGCAGCTAAGGCTCGCCCTTTTTTTGCATTAATTAATCCATAATTTCTTTAATATACGTATATATATTGTGAGATCATCAATTTCATCATCTTTTTTAGAACCATCTAGAATGTTGTTCTTGCTAGATGATTCACATATTAGAGAACAATTAATTGAAAAAAGTGTTGAAGCTTTCGAAAACGTATTCCGTCTCTATTCTGGTTCATGTTTATCTCTATCGAGAAAAATACTTGGAGACGAATCAAAAGCTAACGATGTTGTTCAAACAGTTTTCGTTGATCTTTATAAATATCCAGAAAAAATTGACCCTAGCCGCGGCAGTATTCGCACATATTTACTAACAAAAACTCACTCGAAAAGTATTGATTTAATTAGAAGTGAAAAAATACGACGCGAATATGAAAATAAAAAATCAACATCAGAAAAAGTTCAAGGAAAACATATCGAGTTGTCAATCGAAGAAGTTATCGATAACTTGTCCTTGAGTGAGCCGATGAAACAGGCACTCGAACAATTGAATTCTTTGGAACGCGAAGCACTTATTTTAAGTTATTATCAAGGTTACACATACCGGGAAGCTGCAAAATTATTGAATGAACCAGAAGGAACAATTAAATCACGTATTCGTAGCGCATTAAAAAAAATAAAGAAATCTATTCATGATTTCGTTCCTGAAGGAGCAAAGTAATGAACGATAGCTTTTATAACCTATCCGAAAAACAACTTGAACTATTAGATCTTTATTCTGTGAATGCTTTAGAGGGTAAGGAGCTAGAAGAAGCACAAGATTTAATACTTACTAACACAGACGCAAGAAACTATCTAGATAGCAATTATGACACTTTTGCTCAGTTGCAGGACAATGAAACACCTAGTGATGTTTTATTTAAGCGAATAACTAATGAAATAGATTCAATAGAACAATCTAAGAATTCTAAGAATAAGGGCTTAAAGCAAAATAACTCACTCCTTTCTTTCTTATCAGGCGCTGTCGCTGCTTCTATTTTGGCATTTGCATTAGCTTATGCTTTATGGCCTGTAAATAATTCAGATAAAAATAATGATCAAAATTTTTCACTTGCAAGTCAGGTATCAGCTTTTGCGAAAGAGCCTGGAATAATCAATATTAAGTTCCATGACAACAATGGTAAAAATGGCCCGATAATGATGATGAACCCTCAAGGTGATGTAATGGTCGATGCACGTAACGTCAACTCATTAGATGATAGCGAGACTTATCAGCTTTGGGTTGTTATTGAAGCGGATTCTGAAATTAAGGTAATTTCTGCTGGAATTCTTGGGGGTAAACCTGGAATTTATATGACTCATATCTCAGGTAAACCAATTAAATTCGTTATTACAAAAGAAAAAGGTAATGGTGTAGAAAAATCTACTCAGAAACCATATTATTCTTCTGACACAGTAAAAAATATTTAATTTTCAAACTACATCTTTATCGTTCTGGACCTTCAATTGCTTTGACTGGAGGAACAATCTTAAATCTATATGTCACATCTGATGGTAACGCATCTTTGAAGACTTCTGATCTTGCAAATAGCTGAGTGTCAGCTGCATCACTTAGTCGTTTTACTTCTTCAACTTCAACAACAAGAACTGTGTTACCTTCATCTTCAGCAACATATGCAACAGTATTAGTTCCAGGTACGCCTTGGATTGCTTCAAGAGCTTGAGATACTAATGACTCAGCTTCTGCTGACTCTACGCGTGGCAATGCTCTTAATTCTTCAATATTTGATGTAACAACTTTAGGCATTTGATCATGATATGCATGTAATTGAGCAAACGGGACAGTTATAAAATCTAAACCATCTCTGTCAGGGAAGAATAGCCTTACATCACATTGATTTTCTTCAACGAATTCCAATAATTCACGGATTGTTTTTTGTGGCTTGTCAGGGCTATGTATTGTTTTGTCAAATGAACGTAACCACATGGACTCATCTAGATAGATGTCAACCCCGTCCTTAGTGACTATATATTCATCATCAAGATCGAAATGTAAGAACAAATCAAAATCTTCGTCATCTAAAACTTCTTTTGGCAAAGCATCATAATTTCTAGATTCAAAAGCTTGTGCTAAATGTTTTACCAAAGGATGATCCATTGTACGCTTTTTGCTTCTAATTTTCTTTGTGATTTCTGCACATATAAAGCCATCATCGACAGTTATTTCTTTAGGCTTATTTTTTTCACGCCTTTGTGATCTTGGTCTTTCAGGCTTATTCGGTTCAGGTCGCGCCTTCTCTGCTTTAGCCTCAGCTACGTCTATTTCATAAATAGTGTAGAAAGGAACAGGATGTCCAAACCTTACTTGAAGTCTCCTATTTGCCATATCAACTTTTTTAACTTCCGCTGCAGTTAAACCTTTTTCTCGTTTAAAAGTGATAACTAGTTCCTCCGCAAACATCATGTCACGATTAGCAACTACAACTTCTGCCCCTAATTCTTTTCCTAGTTTTTCAAAAGTGTCACGAATTATTTTCATTTTTTTCGAAGGAAACGGATCTTTTAATACTGGACGACTTAATAAAAAGTCAACAGATGACACTTTAGGAACACCTTGTTTCAAGTAGTCATCATATTTGCTTACAAAAAATGTTGGAATTGGTAGCTTTTCATCTTTACCGCCATCAACGTATCTAAATTCAATTCCGAATTTTCCAGCAAGTTTTTCTGTTAAATCTGATCCTGTGATTTCTTCAATTTCGTAACCTGGATATTGCTCAGCTAAAGCTCGTTCAACATCATTTCGATCAATAAACACAACAAATAAATTTTGTGGCTCTCGGCGCCAGTTTGATTGTGTCTCAAGATATTCAAATTGATTATCTCCGGTTGGCTTTTTTAAAAGATAAAGTGTTGCGTTATACGAATCATCACCCATTGGAGATGGAATTTGCAAAATGGCATCATTGGCACAATGAGAACCATAAGCGTTATATCTTGAATCATCCATAATGTTCCTTTAAAGAAGAATGTCTATTATAGTGGAGATATAAAGTTGTGTAAAAATAGAAAAACCCCGACCATTTCTGATCGGGGTTAAATTAAAAACCCGGCGGCGTCCTACTCTCCCAGGGGGTAACCCCCCAAGTACCATCGGCGCTGGAGATCTTCACTTCTGTGTTCGGAATGGGAACAGGTGTTACCTCTCCGCTATCACCACCGGAAATCTATAACGTTGCATCGCGTAACGCGATTAACAACTCAATAGCAAGCACGTACATCTTTGGATATTTTGGATAAAAACTCAAGTCCTCGACCGATTAGTACCAGTCAGCTGAAGACATCACTGTCCTTACACTTCTGGCCTATCAACCTCATAGTCTATAAGGGGTCTTACCACGTTAACCGTGTGAGAAATCTAATCTTGGAGCAAGTTTCACGCTTAGATGCTTTCAGCGTTTATCTTTCCCGTGGGTCGCTAAACAGCCATGCCTTTGGCAAGACAACTGTCACACAAGAGCCACGTCCATTCCGGTCCTCTCGTACTAGGAACAGATCTCCTCAAATTTCTTACGCCCACACCGGATAGGGACCGAACTGTCTCGCGACGTTCTGAACCCAGCTCGCGTACCGCTTTAATGGGCGAACAGCCCAACCCTTGGGAGTTGCTACACCCCCAGGATGCGACGAGCCGACATCGAGGTGCCAAACTTTGCCGTCTATGTGAACTATTGGGCAAAATGAGCCTGTTATCCCCGGCGTACCTTTTATCCGTTAATCAACGGCCCTTCCACAAGGAACCGCTGGGTCACTAAACCCGACTTTCGTCCCTGCTTGACTTGTAGGTCTCGCAGTCAACCATACTTATACTTTTGCGCTCAACGCCTGATTGCCAACCAGGCTGAGTATAGCTTTGGACGCCTCCGTTACGCTTTAGGAGGCGACCGCCCCAGTCAAACTACCCACCTGACGCTGTCCCAAAACCCGATCTAGGGCTTGTGGTGAGAGGTCCCGATACAAACAGGGTGGTATTTCAAGGATGACTCCACCAAAGCTGACGCCTCGGCTTCAAAGTCTCCCACCTATCCTACACAGTCTGTACCAAAACCCAACATCAAGTTGCAGTAAAGGTGCACGGGGTCTTACCGTCCTGGTGCGGGTAACGAGCATCTTTACTCGTATTGCAATTTCGCCGAGTCTCCGGTTGAGACAGTAGCCAAGTCGTTACGCCATTCGTGCAGGTCGGAACTTACCCGACAAGGAATTTCGCTACCTTAGGCAATTTTGTTACTACTGATATAAATCAGTGGCTCATACATTTCTGATGAACTCTCTATGTCGCCATAGAGTTCGGACTATATCTTCACCACTTGCGCGTTGCTTGTGGGCTTATCGTGTAGTCTCTGAGGATCCTCAAGGATCGTCTCAATAGTTCTTGCTCTTTGCTTACCGTTTTTATTCATTGTATAAACAACATTAACTAAACGAACGAATTCGTTATAGTTACGTGATTTACTGCTGCGTATTGATTGAACTACATCTTTAAACTTTAAAAAGTCTTGATGTTTTATCAAAAGAGGGTATTTCTCAAAATGAGGAATTATCTTCTGTAAAATAAGTTCTGATCCATACGTGTTGTAAACCAAAACAGTTGACGTTTTCGACTTTCGCCGAACTCGTCCACAAGAGAAAAACTCTATAAACGCATTAAGAACATCCGCATGATCTTCGTGTTGACTTATTTGAAAGCATGGCAATAATTGCCAGCCAAATGGAGCCATTGGATTTCGATGAATTGAAACAGAGAAGCAACCTTCTCCATCTACAAAACCTGAGACCCAACTTGGATCAAGCGTGATCGTTTGAGTTTCCTGCTGATTGTCCGCACTAGACAGATTTTTACTAAACATGTTTTAACTCTATAAAAGAGCTACGACATTTTGAGTACTGCTAGATACACCGGACGTTCCAGCATATAGATAAGTTTTAAAACGGCCATTCAAAACAACCGTTATAGTTACGGCCGCCATTCACTGGGGCTTAGGTTCAAAGCTTCGCCTTACGGCTAACCTCTCCCCGTGACCTTCCAGCATTGGGCAGGCGTCAGTGCATATACAGCGCCTTACGGCTTAGCATGCACCTGTGTTTTTGGTAAACAGTCGCTTGGCTCTAGTCACTGCGGCCTCCTCGAGCTAAACACGCGAAGTGTATCACTCTATCGAGGCCCCCCTTATCCCGAAGTTACGGGGGCATTTTGCCGAGTTCCTTAACCAGAGTTATCTCGCTCTCCTTAGTATTCTCTACTTATCCACCAGTGTCGGTTTGGGGTACGGGCACCATATGAACTCACCGCTAGGCTTTTCTTGGCAGCATAGGATCAGTCACTTCGACAAAAACGTCTCGGCATCGTATCTCAGGATATATGTGCAACGGATTTTCCTATCACACTCCCTACATACTTACCCCAGGATAACCATCACCTGGGATGACCTACCTTCCTGCGTCCCCCTACGGTTACCACGGGTCAACAGGTTCGTTTCGCTCCGAAGAGCAGCCACTTAGCATATTGACTTAGGTTGGGCGCGAATATGGTGGTACTGGAATATCAACCAGTTGTGCATCGACTACGCCTTTCGGCCTCGCCTTAGCTCCCGACTAACCCTGGGCGGATGAACCTTGCCCAGGAACCCTTGGATATTCGGAGGAAGGGTTCCTCCCCCTTCGTTCGCTACTCATGCCAGCATTCTCACTCGAGTCCGCTCCAGCCATCGTTATCAATGACCTTCACTGCCGAACTCGACGCTCCCCTACCCATCAACAAAAAATGTCAATGACGCAACTTCGGTTTTATGCTTGAGCCCCGTTACATTGTCCGCGCAAGAACACTCGACCAGTGAGCTATTACGCACTCTTTTAAGGATGGCTGCTTCTGAGCCAACCTCCTGGCTGTCTAGGCATTCTCACATCGTTTACCACTGAGCATAAAATTTGGGACCTTAGTTGGCGTTCTGGGCTGTTTCCCTCTCGACCATGAAGCTTAGCCCCCACGGTCTCACTGCCATATTCTAAAGTACCGGCATTCGGAGTTTGGCTGGTGTCGGTAAGCTTGTAGGCCCCCTAAACCATCCAGTAGCTCTACCTCCGGCACTAAACATATGACGCTGCACCTAAATGCATTTCGGGGAGAACCAGCTATCACCGAGTTTGATTGGCCTTTCACCCCTATCCACAGCTCATCCCCCCTAATTGCAACTAGGGTGGGTTCGGCCCTCCACGAAGTCTTACCTCCGCTTCAGCCTGGCCATGGATAGATCACTCGGCTTCGGGTCTACAGCATGCGACTATGACGCCCTATTCAGACTCGCTTTCGCTTCGGCTCCGTCTCTCGACTTAACCTTGCCACATACCGTAACTCGCTGGCTCATTCTTCAAAAGGCACGCTATTGAGACATAGAACAAGTTCTATGCGACTCTTTAACGGTTTGTAAATCAACGGTTTCAGGTTCTATTTCACTCCCCTCCCGGGGTTCTTTTCACCCTTCCCTCACGGTACTAGTACACTATCGGTCGCTAGAATGTATTTAGCCTTACGAGGTGGTCCTCGTAGATTCACACGGACTTTCTCGGGTCCCGTGCTACTCGGGTGTTTGATTCGAAGATTTATACATTTCACATACGGGACCATTACCCTCTGCGGTGTACCTTTCCAGAGTACTTCTGTTATGCATAAATTTTGTAACTTCGTGAACGATCAGGCGCTCGTTCGTATCAAATCCCACAACCTCCATAATGCATCGCCGCCAGGCTATATCACACTATGAATTTAGGCTATTCCCTCTTCGCTCGCCGCTACTAAGGGAATCGCAATTGCTTTCTTTTCCTTGGGGTACTGAGATGTTTCAATTCGCCCAGTTCCCTTGAACGTACCTATGGCCTTTCGGTTTTCAGTACGTCATAATTACGGTTTAACGTAAATAGGTTTTCCTATTCGGAGATCCTCGAGTTATAACGCTTGGTCGACAACTCCTCGAGGCTTATCGCAGTCACCCACGTCCTTCTTCGGCATCTAGCGCCAAGGCATCCGCCGTTGACTCTTTGTAGCTTGAGTATTTGTTTCCAAAATGGATTTATCTTTGATATTGCTTTACGAGTATTACGATACAAATAAATTTGAATGTAATACTTCGTTACCCATACTTAATCTTAAAAAACTTTAAGACCTCGTATGTGGTTAAAATCACGAGTCATCTTTTTCCAAAGATGCTCGTGCTCGCTATTCAGTTGTCAAAATACAACATTAAAAAATGCTATTTGGGATCCGTTCGAAGTTTTATCTCCTCAAACCATTGCCCTGTGTTCTTCGATCCTTCGAAGAGAGATCCGCATAAAACAGTTAATCTGTTTATCTGCAGCTAGAACAATTTAGTCGATCAGTTGGCTGTAGTCAAAGCCGGGCGAAAATATTCTTAGAATATGACCACAAAATAATTTCGCCTGGCCGACTTAGGAATGAATATACCTCTACAACAGCATTTTTCGCTTTCGCCTTGTTGCAAAAAAGAAAGCAAAACCGCTTGCAAGCAATGTGAAAATCGTTACCATTTGAAGTTCAAAGTTGCCACCTGTCGTGGCAAGATCGCCCGCAGTCGTAGGAGAATATCCAAGTGATGCTGGATCAACGATAACTCCATTAACTGTCTGGTCATTGTCGTAGGTTCCTCCGTCAGTAATTGAATATGTAACCATGATCACATTCTTTCCACCAATCGCTACATCTTGTACAGATGCTCCTTGCAACGTGATGTAAGTGTCATTGTAAGAAAGATATTTACGAGGGATGTAATCTTTGGCTGTTCCACTCAAACCGTGAAAATACATTTGCACAGTAACCGTTGGTTGAGGACATTCAATTTCAAATCCAAAAAAGTTTGCCGGGTAATTGTATTTAGCATCCTTAGCATCGAATCCATCTTCATCCCCTACAAAACCAGCACCAAAATCACAGTTCTCGGGATGCACAAAACTCACCCACGTTTGAGGAGTTAAATTTGTGAGAGTGGTATGAACATTACTTTGCTCTGCGTCAACGATGCCATCACCGTTTCCGTCACCATTATTTGGTGGAGTGAGTTCTTCACCAGGAACGCTTGTCGAGGTTGAAGTGCTCGTCGATGTTGAAGTACTTGTCGATGAAGTTGGTTCTTCAGATTCTTCGTAGGAAAGAGTGACGTGAGGGCTTCCTCCTTCAGCCCGAAAAGCATCAACATCATAAATATCTGAATTAATAAAGGTCGCGCCAGCTCCGCCGCCGCCGCCAGCCATGATACCTCCGGCACCACCGCCGCCGCCGTAAAAGCCTGCGCCACCACCGCCGCCTCCGGCTGCGTTCGATTCTTCAGAGTTACCGCCGGCACCACCGTCAAGTCCAGTTCCACCATCGCCCATTGAACCCGGGCCAAAATAGAGTCCACCACCCCCTGCGGAATCAGGCGATCCACCTTCACCTCCGCTGCTCGTAGCCTCGTATGCATCAATTCCATCCTGGCCAGTTTCACCCGAAACTCCATCATCTAAAGCATTTCCTCCTTCACCACCATAATAGGGACAACCATCTTCATCCGTTCCGCCGGCGCCACCGCCTCCAGCTCCCGCGGCGGATACAATATTGTCATTATCTTCACCATTGAGGTATAAATAACTTGCATCACCACCGTTACCTCCTCCGACAGAGCCGCCGAGGCCACCGTAGGACGGAGAATCGCTCCCATCTTCACCGACGACAACAGTTAGCTCATCGCCTTCTTCTACCGACAATGTTCCTTGAATGACTGCACCTGCTCCGCCACTTCCGGCGCACAGACCATCTCCATCTTGACCGTCACCTGCTTGCAGCTCGAATGTCACCTCTGTCACTCCGGCTGGAATGGTAATTGTTTGTACATCGCCCGCAGTCGTGTATGACTGTGAAAAAGCAGACGCTCCTGTTGCTGAAAGAACAACAGTGGCTCAAGCAATTAATGCGCTTGTACAGAGAACCGATCCAAAGCGAATGTATTTTTTATGTGTGGCATGGGGTCCTCAAATTTATAGATCTTTTACGAATACGTACAACACTACTATTTCCATTAGGAGCTAGCGCTTAATTCATTCTCCTTTTCTATAGTTTTTGGAAACAAAATATTATTCTCTTTGTGCACATGAACATGCGTATCGGACTCGAGTGCTTGCAAATTCGCGAACAGCGTTTGATAGCTGGTGCACGCGTCATCGGGTAACTCATAATTATTCGTGAGCTTGCGTAACTTTTCAAGAAATTCACCTGTGGCATCATGCTCGGCACACATTACACTCACGGGATTTCTCACTGTGCCAAATGGTACTGGCGGAAGCGTCGTCGCGTGAGCGATCTGGCGGATAAAAGGAAAAAGCATCTTCTCTTCCTTCATCATATGTGATTCAAAATCGACATAGAGTTCCTTCATCATCATTGTGAGTTCGACAAGCTCGGGGTGATTTCGTCCATGCGCGTTCTCAACTTTTTCTGCGAGCTTACACAGCCGAGGTAATTCCTCATGCAGATATGCATGGTGTGTTGATTCAATTCGGTCTGCCAACTCATCAATTTCGATCGTTGCCCAATCGACGCCATCGTCTTCGTAACCGATTGCTGCAAGTGTCTCAACGACCTCGCCAACGTTTAAATCTGCTTTTTCTATCGCGTCGATAAGCTTTGCTTGTCCGCCACAACAGTAATCAAATCCAAATTTTTCCATAGGAGCTGCAAGTGCGGGATTCGCTAAAACAAGGTCTGCAAGTTTTGATTCAGTGTCAATTATTGTCATTTTATATTCTCCTTTGTTACATCGATATCGCTGTGCTATTGATTACTGCAAGGCCAAAGAGCATCTGTTGAACTCCAACGTTTTTCATTTTCACGAGTGGACCACGAATCGCTACGACGTTGAAGATGGCGATTGTGGCGATTGCAGATACGGCAAGAAGAGATGCGAGGCCTAACCTCCACGCGATGAGGACTGCTGCAACTGCTAGTGCCTGCGCGAGATCGCTATGCCAATGAACATATTCTTTATTGCGTGTTCGAAACATCTGCACACGAACATACGATATTGCAGCGACTGCACGCGCCGAAAGGATAATCCACAATCCAATACCCAGAGAAAGTGCACCGCCACCCGCGACAACAATGGCAGCAGCAACAGAACTAATACCGAGCGTGCCTGCTAACTCTGGTACAAGACGTCGACTTTTTGATCTCATGTCAAAATACAATTCCATCAGCACCAATGGCACTGCAATCAAAAGCGGAACCACAAAGAGAGTGCTTTGCGCGGTTTTCATCACAACAATAAAGAGTGCACACATCACAGCGACTTCAACCGCAACCAGCACCAATGCAAAAGTTGTTCGCTCCAGCCATCGCTTGCGCCACATATCAACGAGAACGATCTTGAGAGGAGTGCGAGCGATAAAGGCAAGGGTGGCTACAACACCCAAAGCGAATCCTGGCCACGACCACGCAATCAGCAAACCCAAAACGACAGGTTCTAACGTTAAACTCCACCCGCCGTGTTCATGAGGAACACCCACCTGCACCCACAAAGCACGATCAGGCTTGTCGATATTATTTTGTGTTCGTGACGATCGAATGAGTGTGTCTTGTGTGTCCATCGTTATTCTTTCCTTACGACGGCTGCAGTAAATCTGCGACGCTCATTGAATCGAGCTCGGACAATAATTGCGTTCTCGCTTTCGTCCACGGGAAATGCATTGCACAAACACCTTGCGCATCGCATGGCCTATCAGCCAAAACACATCGACCCGTCGACGTGGGTCCTTCAACTGCTTCGATCACTTGCAAAATCGAAATGTCATCTACCGACACAATTAATGAATATCCGCCCGATGGACCCGGGTCGGAACGCACCCAACCGTTGCGAACCAGTGGGTTAAGAACTTGTGAAAGAAAACCGGGTGTCGAATCGATCGCAGCTGCCAATTCCGTTCCTTTCACTCTGGTGTGATTAGTATTCAAGAAATGAAGAGCTTGGAGTGCTAAATCAGATTTTCTTGTTACTTCGAGTCTCATACTATGAGACTAGGTGATAGGATTCCAACAAGCAAGTTATTTAGGAGGTGCGCAACATAAGTACCGGTAAACAGTAATATTCCCAGCGAACGAATATCTATGGGAAACATACATAATCAATCACTCAATCTCAACGAACATAAAGAAAGGGGTTCTTGATGAAAACCATAAGAGAGAACTTACTTAGAAAATGCATTTATATGCTTCCAATCGTGCTTGCGGTATCAGTGCTCGCTGTCTCGTGTAGTTCCGATTCCGACAAGGATGAATCGGGATCACATTCGACCGAGTCTTCAAGTACTTCTGGCGCGAAAATTGATTTTTCAAAGAAGCCAGCTGACGACTTCAAAGCTCGTGATCCAAAACTCGAGCCTGCCTCGGATGAAAAAGTTCACACGATAACTCTGACCGCGTCAGAAAAAGTATTAGAAGTAGCGCCTGGCGTAAAGCAAGAGATGTGGGTCTTTAATGGTCTCGCTCCTGCACAACCACTCCGTGGAAAAATCGGTGATACTTTTAAAGTCACCCTCAAGAATGAGGGCAAGATCGGCCACTCATTAGATTTCCACTCATCGTATGCGCCATGGAATACACAAATGAAGACAATCGCACCGGGTGAATCCATCCAATACGATTTCGTTGCTGAAAAAGCAGGTATCTTCATGTTCCACTGTGGAACAGCTCCAGCGCTGCATCACATTGGAAACGGCATGTGGGGATCGATCATTATTGATCCACCAGACCTAGCAAAAGTAGATCACGAATTTGTTATCAACCAAGGTGAACTCTACACAGGAGATCAAAACAAGCCTGGGGATCTTACAAAAATGCTTAATGACCAATGGGATGCAGTTGTATTCAACGGCTACGTTAATCAATACTTGCACCGACCAATCCGTGTTGAGCCTAACGAGCGCATCCGCGTGTGGGTACTCGACGGTGGACCATCGGAAAACTCATCATTCCACATCGTGGGAACGATCTTTGACACTGTATATAAAGAAGGTGCATATCTTCTTCAACCAGGACCTGGCGGTTCACAAACACTTGACCTACAACCCGCTCAAGGTGGATTCGTTGAGTTTACATTGAAAGATGTTGGCCTCTACCCAATTGTCACTCACAAATTCTCGAACGCATCACAAGGTGCTTTGGGATTGTTTCAAGCAGGAGATGCAGGAACAACGACAGAATCTCACTAATTGCTCAATACAAAATTGCGGTTACGCTTCATACGTGACCGCAATTTTTTTTTGCTTAGTTGCCGTTCAAAATATAATCAATAACATCTTTGGCGGAGTATCTCCCATTAACTCCCCCAATAGTCGTAATCATTTCTGTGAGATCATCGCCGGATGTTACGAGAGGAAGTTCTTCGACACCTCGACGCACTTGACCTAAACCAATATTTCCCATGAGTGCATTACACAAACATTTCTTTCCTTGCGCACCTTCGACAGTCCCGCCTTTGCGGACAAACGCATCAACAGGTTCCGCCGAACATCGATACCCGACCGTTCCATCTTCTTGTCGATAGTACGATCGCAAATAACTGAGGTCACATACACGACGGCGGCTTTGGTAGATCTCGAGTTCTGAAATCGTTCCGGGAAGTTGCACAACTTTAAAAGGAAAACCACTAGGTGAAGCAACTGGATCAGTAAATACTTTTGCATTACCTAAACGAACCTGTTCAAAAACGAGGCGTTTAATTTTTATATCAAAACCAGATTCGTCAGAAAAAGCAAAAGCTGTTCCGACTTGTATACCTCTCGCGCCCAATACTCGCGCCTCTTGCAATTTGTTCGGTTTAGCCCAACTTCCTGCAATCCAAAATGGAATTTGTAGTTCAGCAAGCGTTTCAAAGTGCGGGTAATCTCTTTCTCCGTATACCGGCTGGCCATTATCATCGAGTTGAAGCACACCGCGGGGTGGCGAGTTATGACCACCAGCACTTGGGAGTTCAACAATGAAACCGTCCGGTCTTGATCCTGGATCTTTTTTTAAAAAATTTGCGAGTGTGTTAGATGAAATAATTGCAAGAAAGCGAGGTGCCTTCAAGGGGATTTTTGAGCCGAGAATTTCTTGAGGATCTAAAGAGATACTATAAACCTCGCCCGGCAATGATCCTTCAACATCTATCTTGTACGTACCGCATTTGTTGCTTGCAAGATCGCGAATAAGTTTCGGCATTTGTTTTGGTATGCCTGCACCCATCAATATCGCGTCTACTCCCGCAAGCATCGCACCCAAAGTTGATGCCACAACCGGCAATTGAATTTTTTCTAGATAGTTAATTCCAATTGGATTACCGTGACCCTCTTTAGCAAGAAATACTTCAGCAAAATTTGCAACGATACAAAGCTCAATCAGATCGCGTGGAGGATCAACCGACCACGCGGGAACATTTTTATAAGGTTTCGATGGTTCTTTTCCACCTTCAACAAAATATTGATCGAGGACACGTTGTGCTATTTCAGGAATTGGAAAATGTGAATATGCACGACGTAAATCGCCGTTCGTATCACCATTTTGCAATTTACGGGCATGCACAACATCAATAACTGTTCCAGAAACAACACCCATTTGGCCGGCTTTGCCTACCGCATTTGCAAGTTTATAGCCAGAGATTGCTATCCCCATTCCACCTTGAATTATTTCTGGGAATTCGTCTATCTCACGCGACACGCTCACGGTTTCAGGCGCATCAATCATGATATGTCATCTATGCATTCGTTGAATGGAAACCACCGTCGACATGAATTATTTCTCCTGTCGTTGAAGGAAACCAGTCTGATAAAAGTGCGACTGTTGATTTTGCCACTGGATAAATATCAAATACATCCCATCCGAGTGGAGCTTGTGGATTCCAACCATCTTCAAACTGTTGAAATTCGGGAATCGATTTTGCTGCAATAGTTTTGATCGGTCCAGCAGCGACAAGATTTACACGAATATTTTTTGGTCCAAGTTGTCGAGCCAAATAGCGTGATGTTGACTCAAGCGCTGCTTTTGCTACACCCATCCAGCCATACGCTGGCCATGACCCTGTAGCATCAAAATCTAAACCAACTAAAGATCCTCCATCGGGCATTAACGGGACAACGACATCAGCTAGTGCTTTCAATGAATAAGTAGAGATATGAATTGCCGTGGAAACATTAGGCCATTCACAAGACATAAAGTCGTCACCAAGACATTCTGGTGGCGCATAGCCTATGGCGTGGAGAGCTCCATCTAGCGTACCCCACTTTTCCTTTAATGCATTTCGAACGCCTTCGATATGTTCTTGATTGGTAATGTCTAACTCAAGCACTTCTGGCAATACGGGCAGTTTTCCGGCTGTGCGCTTTGTGATGCTGAGTCCGCGTCCCGCACCGGTAAGAATGATCTCTGCTCCCTGTTCTTGCGCAATTTTTGCGACTCCAAACGCCAGAGATGAATCAGTTAATACACCAGTTATTAATATTTTCTTTCCTTCTAATATTCCCATGCGATCAGGCTATCGTCGTAAGTAAGAAATTTTCTTATCGACTGTTTGCAACTATACGCAACGTGTTAAAAATAAGGTTTGCAAACAAAAAACCCGACCATTTCTGGCCGGGTTCCATAAATACTTGCGTTCTTCAAAACGGAAAATAGATGTCCAAACATTTAAGGGTTTACTGACGGATCTTTTCAATCGGAATTCTCTTAGAGAGAAAACTTCTTTACTAAGTCGTTGTTCGACTTGTCTTAAACGCCTGATTATTTAGTGATCAACGTAGGATTCGTTTATCTATTCCTGGACGTGAATCCCAGAATTTGAATAAACGGATACTCCTTAGAAAGGAGGTGATCCAGCCGCACCTTCCGGTACGGCTACCTTGTTACGACTTCACCCCAATTACCACCCCCACCTTAGGCAGCTCCCTCTAAAAGTTAGGCCACTGACTTCGGGTGTTGGCGACTTTCGGCGTGTGACGGGCGGTGTGTACAAGGCCCGGGAACGTATTCACCGCAGCATTGCTGATCTGCGATTACTAGCGATTCCAGCTTCATGAAGTCGAGTTGCAGACTTCAATCCGAACTGAGGCCGGCTTTATGGGATTAGCTCCACCTCACGGTATTGCAGCCCTTTGTACCGGCCATTGTAGTACGTGTGTAGCCCTGGTTGTAAGGGGCATGATGACTTGACTTCGACCCCACCTTCCTCCGAGTTGACCCCGGCGGTCTCTTGTGAGTCCCCACCATAACGTGCTGGTAACACAAGATAAGGGTTGCGCTCGTTGCGGGACTTAACCCAACATCTCACGACACGAGCTGACGACAGCCATGCACCACCTGTGTAGGATTCCGAAGAATCACAGACTTTCATCCGATTAACCTACATGTCAAAACCAGGTAAGGTTCTTCGCGTTGCATCGAATTAAACCACATACTCCACCGCTTGTGCGGGCCCCCGTCAATTCCTTTGAGTTTTAGCCTTGCGGCCGTACTCCCCAGGCGGGATACTTAATGCGTTAACTTCGGCACGGAGTCCGTTGATCGAACCCCACACCTAGTATCCAACGTTTACGGCGTGGACTACCAGGGTATCTAATCCTGTTCGCTCCCCACGCTTTCGCTCCTCAGCGTCAGTTTCGGCCCAGAGTGCTGCCTTCGCCATAGGTGTTCCTCCCGATATCTGCGCATTTCACCGCTACACCGGGAATTCCACACTCCTCTACCGTACTCAAGTCATACCAGTTTCAAAAGGCCGCTCCAGGTTGAGCCTGGAGATTTCACTTCTGACTTGGTAAACCGCCTACGAGCTCTTTACGCCCAGTAAATCCGGACAACGCTTGCCCCCTATGTATCACCGCGGCTGCTGGCACATAGTTGGCCGGGGCTTCTTCTGCAGGTACCGTCACTTTCGTCCCTGCTGAAAGCGGTTTACAACCCTAGGGCCTTCGTCCCGCACGCGGCGTCGCTGCATCAAGGTTTCCCTCATTGTGCAAGATTCCCTACTGCTGCCTCCCGTAGGAGTCTGGGCCGTATCTCAGTCCCAGTGTGGCTGGACATCCTCTCAGACCAGCTATCCGTCGAAGCCTTGGTGAGCTTTTACCTCACCAACAAGCTGATAGAACACGAGACCATCTCAAAGCGCCGGAACTTTCTTTTCTTTATCATGCGAAAAAGAAAAGGTATTCGGTATTAGACCTCGTTTCCAAGGCTTATCCCGAACTTTGAGGCAGGTTTCTCATGTGTTACTCACCCGTTCGCCACTTTCCCCATCGGTGCAAGCACCAATGGTTCTCGTTCGACTTGCATGTATTAAGCGCGCCGCCAGCGTTCGTCCTGAGCCAGGATCAAACTCTCCATCGAAATCTATGTTGAAAAATTTTGGGAAAACAAAATATTTTCAACTATCGATTTTAAGTAATCAGATGATCAAATTGATCTGACTAGTACAAACTGCTTTTTGAATTAAATCAAATAAGCAATTCAGTTTTGTTTTTGTTGTTGTTATTGTGGAAATAACAACGGAATTATTTTCGGTACAGAAAGATAAATCTTTCTGCCCGCACTAAATTTTGGCGTCTATTTTCCGTTTTCAAGAAGCAAATACCAGAGAGAGTTTCGCGATAAGAAATCTGACGACTTTTCCCTGATGGATCTTATCCTTAAGATCCGGCGCAATTTTTGGAAACTCCAAAGATGCGCAGCTAGAAGAATATAGTACGATTTAAGGCTTAAGTCAAAGCCGGGCCGGATTTTTTTCAAATTTCTTATTTTTTGCTTTGTAACGATGTGAGTATAACTAAAACCAATGTTGCAAACAATCCAATGTTGAATAGAAAGAAACTTCCAAAACCGATAATTGTAGCTAGGCCAGACAATTCGCCTTCCATGTATTCTTTGCCCAACCAGTATTGTCCGGCAGAATCTCCATTATCACCAATAATAAAAACCGACGAGATCAGGCTGATAAAAACAGCAAGATACTGGTAATACACAAATCTATTGCGTGAACATTTCGAACCAAAATAACAATGGCAGGCACAACATAAACAATTAAGAATGCTGGAGCTACGAGAGAATAAAATAGAGCCCGAACCAACCATGTGCGCTATCAGTAGCCTTAAATATTGCAATAGCAGCAATAAAAAAAACTGCAATCAGATTAAAAATATTTTTAGTTCGCATTTGAACATTATAATTATTTAATCAACGGGTTTTGCCCACAAATTAGATATTTCAGAAATTTCTGATTCATCTTTTTTATGCTCTTGCGGCAAATCTACGACTTCTCCATCAACATTCATTAACGATTCAATGTTGCTAGCTCTTGCCTCTTTGAACATTTCTGATTCTGAACATATTTCTGGTTCTTTTTGTTCAAGGTAATCAAGCATTCTCGTAACAGTTGAATCTTCGTCAAAAGATGCAATACATATAAGCATTTCCATGAAATGTTTAGAACCTAAACATGATTTTGCATCGTTTTTTGATAATAATATTTTGGCAAGATCTTGAGATTCTTTTCTTCTGTGATCAACCGCAATTCTTCGCAACATAACCATTAGGTTTTTTTGATTAATACTTTTCCTAGGAATATTGATATAGATATTTTCTACACTACCGATGAAATATTCAAATGATTTGTCCTTAGATACACCGTCATAAAGCATCTGCATAAGTTTTGCATCCAGAATAAAACTCTCGGCAAAATCACGTGTTAATTCAAAACTATATTTTGAAGCTAATTCATAATTTGAATTATTCCAATATTTAAGAGCCTGCTTTTTTGTAGCCCAATATAAAATATTGTCTTTAATAGACATGTAGATATTTTAATTGAGCTATTAATATGTTGCTGCATTGACTTCGTGTCGGAGTCTTTGCCAAACACCTAAAACCGTTGCTTTAAATCGAACATCTTCAGCATGTTCACAGAGCAAGTTTATTAACGATGCAATTGTCGTTAACTCAACATTAACTTTTGATTCCGATGTTGAAAAAACTTCCATACCGTAGCTTTCCATTAACGAATCAACAAGAAAATCTTCTCCACACCAATAATCCCAAAGAGCAAAATCAAAAAATGTATTAGAAAAGTTAGCATCACTCCAGTGAATGATTGCACCAATAGAAGGCCGACCTTTTTCTAAATCGAGTATCACATGTTTTGGATGAAAATCATTGTGTGTTAAACCGAAAGAAGATTTTCCAAATATTTCCGCCGTATCACGTAATGTATCTAACTTTGCATAAATATCTTCGAACTCTTCTACCTCACAAATACCTTCAGAAATTATTGTGTTGCGTTGATGGTTAAGAAGATCTAATGCATCTTCGTAAAACCTTGGAAACATATTCTGTTGTTTTTTTCCAGAAATAGTTGTGACTGAATGAATTTTACGTAAACGCTTCCCCATCTCTTCCAAAAGCATTTCTTTGTCACCAGTAGTTATGAGATTATTTTTTGCTGCGTATTCGAAACTTTTCCCATTGATGTTTTCTTGCAACATAGCAAAATAACTATGGTTGTTAATTTCAATACCGTTAGGATCAGAAAAGTAACTTCGTGGAACTTCTACCCCTACACCTGCGACAGCATTAATGATTGCTATTTCATCTTCGAAACTTCTGTTTGAACTTAAATGGATAATGAATGAATTTCCATTAAGAAATTGAATCCGAAAGATATGGCTATTAAATGATTTGCATATGCGAGTTATACGAGAATCTTCTATATCATTACTTCGAAATTCAAACGCAAACATATCGTGTGGTAATACATTTTCATTTCCAGATATTAGATGTCTGAAAATATCTTTAATATCACTATCTGCAAAAGAATATTCTTTTATCAGTCTTGAATATTGACGTAGATCATTACGATCTACGTCATCTTCATATTCAAAATCCATGCATTTATGAATTCAAGTTTTTAGCTACAAATTCCCAGTTAACTAAATGATCTAAGAATGTAGAAATATAGTTAGGTCGAGCATTTCTAAAATCAATATAGTAAGCATGTTCCCATACATCAATTGTTAGCAATGCTTTTTGTGAATGTTTCATTGGTAAATCAGCATTGGATGTTTGAGTTATTTCTAAACCATTGTCACCTTGGACCAGCCATGCCCAACCCGAACCAAATTGTGTTGTCGCTGCTTGTGCAAATTTTTCTTTAAAACCATCAAATGATCCGAATGCTGAATTGATAGCATCTGCAATTTCACCTTCAGGTGCTCCTCCACCATTTGGAGACATAGAGTTCCAATAAAATGTGTGGTTCCATATTTGAGCTGCTTGGTTGAATAGAGGACCTTCAGCACTCATTATGGTGCTGATCAGCTCGGAATCATTAGATACTTCACCGTTAGTTAACTCATTTAGTTTGTCTACATATGCTTTGTGGTGTTTTCCATGATGATATTCAAGTGTTTCTTCACTTATATGAGGTGCTAATGCACTTTTTTCGTATGGTAATTGCGGTAATTCATATGCCATTTCTTTTCCTTTCGTTAGCTTAAACCTTAGTCGATGATTTTTAGTTGAGCCCAGCGGCGCTTTCCAACCTGGATAACTTTTCCGTCAAGCTCAGCTATACCTACTTCGCCATGAGGATCATTAAATATTTCATCTTCTATTTTTACAGCGCCCTGTTCAATCATACGTACGCCTTCTTTATTTGAAGGAACTAATGAGCATGCGCTTAAGACTCTGGCTAATCGATCGAATTCGCCTTCAAAGCTAGAAAGAGATAATTCGACAACATCAATATCACTTGGTCGCGAACCTTTTGAAAAAACCTTTGCAAATTCATCACGAGCATTTTCGCCTTGTCCGTCACCGTGGTACAAATCAACAATTCGTGAAGCCAACTTCCTCTTAGCTTCTACAGGTGAAAGACTTCCATCATTTAAAGCAGAATTAATTTCTTTTATTTCTTCTGGATACCAACCCGTAGCTAATTCAAAATATTTAGGCATTAGTTCATCAGAGATGCTCATAACTTTGCCGAACATGTCTAATGGTTCATCGCGCAAGCCAATTGCATTATTTAGTGATTTACTCATTTTCTTGTTGCCATCTGTACCTTCGAGCAATGGTGTAGTTATACAAACTTGAGGTTCTTGGCCTTCAAGCTCTTGCAATGGTCTACCCATAAGCAGGTTATACAGTTGGTCTCTACCACCTAATTCAACATCTGCATCTAAGGCAACAGAGTCGAATCCAACAAGAAGAGGATATAAAAACTCTAAAACAGAAATAGGAGATCCTTCTTTGTATCTTTTAGAGAAATCATTTCGCTCTAAAAGCTGAGCAACTGTTGTTGAGCCCATAAGTTTCATAACTCCAACGATCCCTAGATCTTCTAGCCATTCACTATTTCTTCTTATCTCAGTTTTGTCCTTATCTAAAACAAGAAATGCTTGGTCTAAATATGTTTCTAAGTTTTTTTCAATCTCTTCGACGCTTAGTTGCGGTCTTGTTATATTTCTTCCACTTGGATCACCAACACGAGCAGTGAAATCACCAAAAAGCAAAATTGTATGATGACCTAAATCCTGAAATTGTTTTAATTTTCGCAACGGCACAGCATGACCAATATGAATATCTGGCGATGTAGGATCAATTCCAAATTTAACTCTTAAAGGCTTACCTTTAGAAAGTTTCTTTTTCAGTTCCTCAACACTAACTATATCGTCTAAACCTGACGTTAGTATTTCGATTTGTCGTTCTAAATCTACATTTTCCATAAGCAATTTACTCTAGATCGATGTCACTTAAGCTTGCGAGCTTTTTAACAAAATTATTTATATCTACCTCAGCATCAACAACAAGAAATATCGTGTCTTGCCCAGCTATAGTCCCTACAATTTCACTCATATAAGCATTATCAATTGCTGCACATGTAACATCAGCACAACCTAGTGGCGTTTTGATGATAATCATTGGTGGTGCTGCAACAATATTTAGAACATATTGTTTTAAAGTTTTAGATAAAGTACCTTCAGCACCTGGCCTTTTTGCAGATTCGGGAATTGCATATCCAGATAGGCCATCGGGCAATCTAACTTTAACGGCACCAAGTTCTTCAAGATCACGAGATACTGTTGCTTGAGTAGAAATGATTCCTTCTTCTTCTAACATTTTCGAAATTTCTTGTTGAGAAGAAACATGTTGAGTCTGAATCATGTTGATTATTTTGTTTTGACGTTGGGCTTTAGATGTCACAAAAGCAATTCTACTTGGTAGTAAAAATATTTTTTATAACCAGTGGATTGTTTATGTCAGAGTACGCATTATTCGCACTATTCAAAGCTACATAAAAGACATGGGTTGTATGGCTTATGAATAAGGCGTATCTTCAGCAATAACGACAACCTGCACCGCCCCTCGTGAGGAAATTATGGCTCTGAATGAATCGGATATTGCACACCTATTAAGAAGAACAGAGACAATCGCTACACCTGCCCGTATCGCTGAACTTTCTGCTCTTTCAAGTATCGAAGCTGCTGTTGATTCGATACTTGTAAAAAATACTGAAGGTCCAATAACGAAACCTCAAGGTATAACTCGTGATTTTTACAATTTTGTACAAACTGATTCTTGGTTTTACGATCATGAGCTACGCCGCTGGTGGGTTAACGAATTTGCATATGGAAAGCAACCACTTCGAGAAAAAATGACCTTGTTTTGGCATGGTCATTTCACAAGCAGTTCTGGCTCAAGTCCATATTTTGGTCATACGCTATCGCAAAATAATTTATATAGAACTTACGCTTTTGGAAATCTTGTTGACTTAGCTAAAAAAATGTCAGTAGAACCGACCATGCTTCAGTATCTAAACAATGCAGAAAATTTCAAATGGAAAAGAAATGAAAACTTTGCACGTGAATTAATGGAGCTATTCCTACTAGGTTTAAATCATTATGGACTTATAAGTGGTCAAGCTGCTCCTTACACACAAGATGATGTTGTAGCAGCCTCTAAAGCTTGGACAGGACATGTATTAATTTGGGATCCTAATCTTTGGCCATACTATTTATACAAACCTGAATACCACGACAACTCAACAATTACATTTTTAGGTAAAACAGGAGCATTCGATGGTTTTGCAGTAATTGATCAAATCTTAACTGTAGATCCGTATAAAACAATTGCTGCTCGATATATTGCAACAAAACTTTGGAGTTTTTTTGCATACCCTAATCCAGATGCAGCAATGATTGCATCAATCGTTACTTCAACAAATTTCGCTAACACAATGGATATCAAGTCTTTACTAAGAGCAATACTTGTACATCCAAACTTCTATTCTGATGCAGCAAAATTAGGACTTGTTTCTACCCCTACAGAATTCATGGCAAGAGTATTCAACATAATGGGCGTTTCATTAACTTCAAATGAAAACGATGGATACATTTGGTCAATGGAAGACATGGGTCAAGAACTTTTAAATCCACCTAACGTTGCCGGATGGAAACAAAATTCATATTGGCTATCAACGTCGATGATGGGAACCCGGGGAAAGATTTTATCTTGGTTGTTTTATTCAAGTGCAAGCACATCGAAATTCGTTGATTTAGATTCACAGACTTCTGATCAATATATAACGCAAGCAGCAAGAAGATTAGGTCTTGTATCTCTTCAAAGTGAAACGAAAACGAATTTAGTTAATTGGTTGAATAAAGAACGCACGCGTTCTGGATCTAACCCTCAGTTCAGATCAGCAGGTGTACTGCACCTTTTGATCATGTCCCCTGATTTTCAATTGTCATAGAGGTAGCCATGGAAAACGATTCAATCTACAACCACATTGCAGATTCAATAAATTCAGCTGTTTCACGAAGAAAATTTATGCAGCTTTCAGGCATTGGGGCTGGATCTATTTTGGGTGGTTCTCTTTTGGCTCATCTTCAAGCAATGGCTGCACCTCCTATTGCACCTGACGAAGGTGTATTAGTAATGATTTATTTGGCCGGCGGATGTGATCCTCTAAATGTTTTTACACCTTATACGAATAACACTTATTTATCAGCCCGTCCTAATCTTTCTTTATCACCTGACAAAACAGGAAATAGAGGATTAATTCCAGTTAGTTCTTCATACGGTTTTCACTCATCATTACCAACAATCGCACAAATGTATACCGAAGGTCGCGCTGCAATATTGCCTGGAATAGGTTTTGCAGGACAAGATTTATCGCACTTCTCTTCAATTGCTAACTACATGAGAGGTTCAACAGCAAGTGGATCTGCAACAAGTGGATGGATAGGTCGTTATTTAGACACACTATCAAGTCCTGCTGAAAACTCAACCCGAGGTATAACTATAAATGGTTCAATGCCGCTAACACTTCAAGGAAATGTATCTTCTCCTATTTCTCTACCAACAAAAATCAGCGACGCCTATGCATCTGGAACAAACACACTAACAACCCAATGTTTAACAACTACAGGTAATTTCGGAACATATCAAAGTGCATTAAGTAACACTATTTCTAAAAATTTAAAGTCAACAGTTGAACTTCCAGGAGTTTATGGTTCTTCATATCCTGCTGACACAACAGTAGCTAATGTTTCGAATGTAGAAAAACATATGGCTATTACTGCTGGTGTCATAAATGCAAACTTAGGCGCAAGAATTATTCATATTACTCTCGGAGGTTTTGATACCCACGTTAATCAGCTTGTCAATCAAGCAACTCAATTAGCTGCTTTAGATGCTGCAATAAAACGATTCTTTACAGATCTAAGTCCTACATATGCTGACCGTGTAACAGTTATGACATATTCTGAATTTGGTCGAAGGCTACAAGAAAATGGTGATGGTACTGATCATGGTCGTGCAGCATTTATGATGCTGCTTGGCAACAAAGTTAATGGTGGACAAGTTTTAACGCCATTACCTGATCTATCAAAAACTGACAGTGCAGGAAACTTAATTGACACAACAGATTTCCGTCAGGTCTATAGCGAAATTGCAACTAATTGGCTTAAAACAGATCCGGGATTAATTATTGGTACAAATAGTTTCGCTGGTATTAGCGCATTTAATTCTGGGCCAGGGACAACAACTACGAGCAGTTCAACTAGTACGTCAACATCTACATCGCCAAGTACTAGTAGCTCTACAACTTCAAGTACAACAACTACTCAGCCTCCTACTACAACAATGCCGTCAACCACGACAACGACGACAAAACCAACGACAACGACGACTACCACCATGCCACCTACCACTACGACCACGACAATGCCGCCAACAACAACTACAACAACCAGGCCACCGACTACAACGACAACAATTCCAGTTACAACTACAACTCAACCCGTAACGACTACAACTCAGCCTGTTACTACAACAACTAAACCACTCTCACGTAAAGAATGGGCAAGGTTAATAAGATTATTAAGACGTCGACGTCGCAGAAGAAGATAATTATCTAAGTTCCGCTGAACAATCTTTCGATACACCTTCAATAACTTGTTTTCTAAAAGTCGAAAGATCATTGTCTGTAAATGTGTTCCCTTTAGGTCTTACTTTTACGTTAAATGCCAATGATTTTTTGTTTTCTCCGAGGTTGCCACCCTCAAAAACATCAAAAAGTTTTACGTCTTCAATTTCATCGTTGCCATATTTATATATAGCTTGTAAAACATTTTGCGAAGATGTTTCTTTATCGACCACAAAAGCAAGATCAAAATCCACCAGAGGATAGTTAGATAGAGATTTATATAACTGATCTTTTTGTTCTAAGTTAAATAATTTTTCAGCATCTATTTCGAAACCTACGCATTTAGGCTCAGATGTGATCTCTCCAATATGACCTATCTCGATACCTGCGACTTTAATTTTGCAATATCTTGTTGGATGAAAACCTTTCTTTGGTTGTTCTTCAATTAATGTTGCTCGATCTAATCTCAATGAATCAGTTAAAATGTTTAACATATCTACAGCATCATACACATCAATTTCACGTTTTTGACCGACTGGTCGTTCATCAACGTAACCAGATACAGCAACAGCAATATGTAATTTTTCGTCCGGTAAGAGATCTTCGTCAAAAGGTAAATTAAATACTTTTCCTACTTCGAAAAATCTAACGTCACTTATACCTTTCGAATAATTTTTTAATATCGACCGAACAAGTCCAGGAATTATCATAGGACGCAGAATAGAAGCATCTGATTTAAGCGCATTCTTTGTTTTAACTAAATCATTTTCTGCATAACCAAATTTTTCATATGTCTCTAGAGCTTCCAACGGTAAAGTATATGCTTCACATAATCCAGCACCTACAAATGCATCTTCAACAATTCTTCGTTTCTTTTGATTTTCGTCTAATCCACCTACTTGAGTAGAAGAAGTAGGCAATGTTGGTTCAAAACTATTTAGCCCTCTTTTTCTAGCGACTTCTTCTATAAGATCGATTTCTCTAGTTAGGTCAGGTCTAAAAGTTGGAATAGTGACATCTAAGTTATCACCGTTATCTTTTATTTGATCTACTAGTGGAGTAAGAAATTGGGTTACGTCTTCACTTGAAACCTTGTCGCCTAAGATTTTTTCTATGCGAGAAAGACGCAAATTAATAGTGCATCTTTCTATTTCTTTCGGATAAACATCTACTTCAATATCTGAAATACGAGCTTTTGCCACTTGTCCTAAGAGCTGACACGCTCTGTGTGCACCTTCGCTGACAAAATTAGGATCAATACCACGCTCAAATCTTGCAGATGATTCACTTCTAAGACCCAAACGTTTAGAGCTTTTAGAAATAGTATCTGGAGAAAAATATGCTGATTCTAAAAACACTGTTTTCGTCGTGTCGTAGACACCACTATGTTGACCACCCATGATTCCAG
The DNA here is from genome assembly GCA_046331265.1 of Acidimicrobiia bacterium. Taxonomy (GTDB): domain Bacteria; phylum Actinomycetota; class Acidimicrobiia; order IMCC26256; family JAGPDB01; genus JAGPDB01. Next base: position 168,256 of record JAXLRE010000001.1, read on the forward strand.
CTAAACCACGCGCAACACCATCTTTTGTGGCTACAACTAAATCGTTTTCATCAAGTTTTCTTGTTGTTTCATCTAACAATACAATCTCTTCGCCATTATTAGCTCGACGTACAACGACATCGCTTGAACCCATTACGTCAACATCGAATACATGTAATGGTCTGCCCCATTCCAATAAAACATAATTAGTTACATCAACTACGTTATTTATGGTTTTCTGATCACATTTCTGTAGACGATTCACCATCCAGTCAGGAGAAGGTCCAACTTCAACGCTTAGTGTTCTCCCCAAAAATCTTGGACATTTATCTGTATCTAAAATTTCTACACTTGCCTTTGGTAAAGTCGTATCTACCTCAATACCCTCTAAGAATGTATTTGTATTAGGGAGTTTTAATTCTTGGTTGAAAGCAGCACAAAGTTCACGAGCTATACCGACGATAGACATTGCATCTGGACGATTAGGAGTAATACTTAATTCAATTATTGTGTCGTCTAGGCCCAAAACGCTTTTAACATCTTGTCCGGCTTCCAGATCACTGTTTAGCTCTAACAATCCTTCATGGGAATCGCCCATGCCTAGTTCTCTTGCAGAACATAACATTCCATCAGAAACAATACCTCGTATCTTTTTTGCTTCTAATTTAAATCCGTCAGGTAAAGTAGAACCTGAAGGAGCATAAGCTACAGTAATACCTGCTCTAACGTTCGGAGCTCCACAAACAATTTGTTTCTTTTCACTTCCAGTATCTATATCAACAAGTTTTAATCGATCTGCATCTGGATGTGGTGTGGTGTCTAATACCTTTACGATAATTAGACCGTTCATTTTTTCACCAGGTGAAGCAACGCCTTCGACTTCGAATCCTAATTGGTTTAATTTATCAACATATTCTTCTACGGAGTTTTTTATCTCCATAAAATCTGCAAGCCAAGAAATAGGTACTTTCATTATTTGTTTCTCATTTCAATATTGCTTTAAAAATCGTAAATCATTATCAAAAATAATTCGTATTTCATCAAGGTTGTACTTCAACATAGCGATTCGATCCATACCAAACCCGAATGCAAACCCGCTGACCTTTTCTGGATCGTATCCAACTGCTTTGAAAACATTTGGATCAACCATTCCACATCCACCAACTTCAATCCAACCAGTATGAGAGCAGACTCGACAACCACTCATGTCACAGAATGGGCATGAAACGCCAAACTCTGCAGATGGTTCAGTGAAAGGAAAAAATGACGGTATCAAACGTGATTTTGCACTTTTGCCTAAGAATCGTTTCATAAAGGTTTCAATGGTTCCACGTAAATCACGTATGGTTATATCCGTATCTACTGCTAATCCTTCTATTTGATGGAAAACTGCAGCGTGTCGAGCATCTATTGCTTCATTTCTATAAGTACGTCCTGTTGCAATTGTGTAAATAGGAGGTGCAGATGCTTTCATTGCTCGTATTTGCACTGGCGAAGTATGAGTTCTTAAAACTGTAGGTTCTCCTTCTCCAGCATCAACGAAAAGTGTGTCTTGCATTGCCCGTGCAGGGTGTGCAGGTGGAAAATTTAATGCTTCAAAGTTGTGCCAATCAGTTTCCACTTCTGGTCCTTCAGAAAGCGTATATCCCATACCAAAGAATATATCTTCTAATTCACGTTTCATTTGAGTAACTACATGAAGATGACCTCGTACGCGTTCATGAGTTCCAGCTGTTAAATCTAATCTTTCATTTTCATATTTTTCTTGTGCACCGATTTGATCAAAATAATTTTTCTTCGCTTCAATAATTTCTAACAAACCACTTCGAAATTCATTTAGCGCTTTACCAACTACAGGACGATCACTTGGATCTAAATCCTTTGTTTTCTTTTTGATATCAGAATATATAGATGTTTTACCTAGATATTTATTATCAAGCTCCGTCAGCGAATCTTGACTTGATACATTGCTTATATTTTCTTTAGCTTGATTAAATTCATCATTTAGCTGCTTTGTGATTTCGTCAGCTTGCATTCTTTTCCTTCGGTTCTGCCAATTTATATGCAATTATGGTTGCAGTCATTGCCACATTTAATGATTCAGATAATTCTTGCATGGGAATCTTAAATTTTCGTGTATTTTTCGCAAATATTTCACTAATTATCCCATTCGCTTCGTTTCCAAGAACTATTGCAGCATTTTGCTTAAACTTTATATCTGAAATTTCTTCATTAGCCTGCAAATCGGTAACATAAATTTCAAACTTCGACAATAGCTGTTCAGCCTCAATTTCAGTTAAAGCAAAGGTTGGGATTCCAAAGACATTGCCTGCACTTGAACGAATAACTTTTGTATTGTAAAAGTCACATCCACCAATTGCCACTATTGCATCAATTCCGAAAGCTAGAGCACTTCTAATAATTGTCCCAATATTACCTGGATCCGATACATGATCTAAAACAAAAATCTTACCTTTAATATTTTGATCGAATTTTGGAATTTGAAATATGCCTATAACATTTTGTGGTTTTTGTGTTGTCGAGATTTTTTCTAAGCTTTTCTCATCGATATAAACGATTTTTGATTCATCTATATCTAAGTTGACATCGCTACCTTTTACTAGAAGTAGTTGTTCTAAGATTGCACCACATCGAAGTGCCCCATCAATGGCTCTGCGCCCTTCAACAACTGCTTTAGAAAATTCATAACGTGATTTTGAACTACGAGCGAGTTCTTTTAAGTTAAGAACATCGCTCTTAGTCAATACAGATATTGTCATAACTGACAAATGCCGTTATGCGTTTAATGCTTGTTTCGCTTGTGTAACCAATGTAGAAAATACAGCTGGATCATTCACAGCTATTTCAGCAAGCATCTTACGATCAATTTCGTTTTCGGCCTTTTTAAGTCCTGCAATAAATTGTGAATAGCTAATGTCATTTAGACGACATGCAGCATTTATTCTGACAATCCATAGCCGTCTGAATTCGCCTTTTTTAGCTCTTCGGTCTCTATATGCATATTGACCTGCCTTCATTACAGCTTCATTAGCTGCACGCAATGTTCTTCTTCTAGCACCACGGTAACCTTTTGCGCTAGATAAAATTGCTTTACGTCCTTTTTTGGCGTGTACCGATCTTTTTACGCGTGCCATGTCACTCCTTTAACTTATTTCTTACCCAATAAACGCAACACTTTGTTTGCATCTTTACCTACAACTTCGCGGTCTTCGTTCAATCTACGTTTACGCGCAGAACTTTTTTTCGAAAGCAAGTGTGCATGAGCATGTTGATGTCGAAGAATTTTTCCACTTCCAGTAATTTTGAATCGCTTCTTAGCTGATTTATTTGTTTTAACTTTTGGCATTACTCTCCTTAGGTCTTAGTTACTCTCAACATCTGTGTTTTCAGACTCATCGCTTAATTCGATTCCGTCTAATTCATCATGTTTTCGATTACTTTCCTTTACTTTCGTTTTTGGTTGCTCTGGAGCTGTCTTTCCTTCAATTCGATCAAGAGTAGAAAGGTTTTTGTATTTCTTTTCTCCTCTTGCGAGTTGTTTGGTTTCTGTACTCTTTTTTGGCTTTACCGTAGGACTCAAAATCATTGTCATGTTTCGACCATCTTGCGTTGGAGCTTGGTCCACTGCTGCGATTTCAATTAAATCATTAGCAACTCGCTCAAGAAGTTCTCGTCCGAATTCTGGATGAGCCATTTCTCGTCCGCGAAACATTATTGTCAATTTAACTTTTGATCCTTCGCCTAAGAATCTCTTCACATGATTCATTTTTGTCGTGTAATCATGTTCATCAATTTTTGGCCGGAATTTCATTTCTTTGACTACGATGTTTGTAGCTTTTTTACGAGCTTCTTTTTTTCGTTGTTCTTGTTCGTATTTAAATCTTCCAAAATCCATGATTCGACAAACAGGAGGTTGTGAACCCGGTGATATTTCTACGAGATCTAAATCAACTGCTTGAGCTAATGTCAAAGCGTCTGATACAGAACGAATTCCTAGTTGAGTTCCATCTTCACCAATAACACGTACTTGGTTTGCTGTTATCTCAGAATTGATTCGAGTTTCTTGTGTAGCGATGTGGCTTTTCCTTTCTCTCAATTTTAAGAAAGCAAGAAAAGCCTTTCGGCTTTGAATCTTCAACCCCTTCGAAGGTTTGCGTTTGATACGCACTAAGCTTAATAAGCCCCTTGAGAGGTGGATCTTTTGATCGCTTTCTCTAATTTGTTACTAGAAAGGTTAGCAGATGACAGGTCTATGGACGCCAAACGGAGAAGTAAACCCTGAAAATAATGATAGTTCGGCCTCTTCAACAGAATTAGATGAAGTGTTTAAAGGCATGTCTGACGAAGAAAAACAAGCTGCCCTAGAGCAAATAACACAAATGCGCGAAGAGTTGCTTTCAACACCAGCTATTGATGTTATTGGTAATCACATTGTTGGCTTCTACGAACTAGCTAGTGTGCATTTAAGTGATGCAGTCAGCAAAGAGGGCGAAGAAAGAGAAAAACGTTTAGCTCAAGCAAGTCTTTGTATAGATGCTATGGCAAGTGTTGTTAATGGTCTTGGAAACCGTTTAGGTCAACACGGCGAAGCATTAAGTGCTGCCTTAGCTCAGATGCAACTTGCCTATTCACAAGTTAAATCAGGTCAAGTAACTGAATAAATTTCTACAGCTTCATATCTTCCGCGCGGATGGAAATGTACTTTAAATTCGACTTTAGCGTGCAATGCAATTTTTCTGGTTCCATCCGCAATATTTATACAATGGAACGGCAGTAATCTTTCATCTTTTGTTTCGATTTCACCTAAACCAACATGTTCATCAAAAGCGAGTACTTCGCCTTGTAAAGTTTCACCTTCTATAAAATCTGACACTTAGAATCCCATTGTCTTTTTTGTTTCTTTATTAAAAGATTTAATAGTTGAAACTGTTTCCAATAAGCTCAAAGCTGCTTCTTGACCTTTGTGTCCTTCTTTGCCGCCAATACGTTCTTTAGCTTGTTCTATATTGTCAACAGTTAAGACTCCAAAAATACATGGGATACCTGTATCAATCGCTAATTGTGCGATAGATAAGGATGTAGCATTCGAAACATATTCAAAATGAGGAGTGTCCCCTCTTACTACAGCCCCAATACAAATGATGCCATCTACTCCTTGGCTAATTAAAGCTCTAGCCACAACTCCAAGTTCCATTGAACCAGGCACGTAAGCAATAGTTATCGCCTCTTCGTTTATATTATTTTCTTTTAAAGTTTCTAGTGCGCCATTTAGCAGTTCAGATGTAATTTCTTCATTAAATCTTGAAACGACTATTCCTATTTTTATATTTTCGATATTTTTTAATTCTGGTTTAGAAAACTTACCCATGTGTCCTACATTTCTGATTTGTTAATCATATTTTCAACGTACTTACCGATTAGATCTACTTCCACATTTACTTTATCTCCTACATTTATATGCGCAAATGAGGTTTTGGCTAATGTCTCAAGAATTAAACCTATCTTTATTTTATTAGCATTTTTTTCTGCAACAGTTAAAGATACGCCGTTAATACATATTGAACCTTTATCAATTACGTACATTGATATTTCATCTTTTATCTCTATTTGTAAAAGCACTGAGCCGTCACTTAATTTTTCATATGAACTAACAGTACCGACGGAATCAACATGGCCTTGAACGATATGTCCACCCAAACGATCATTGAGTCTTAATGGATGTTCTAAATTAACTATTGAGCCGATTTCCAATTTATTTAATGTTGTTTTTTTCAGTGTTTCAATTTGGACAAAAAATGTTGCTAAATCATTTGTAAATTCTTCAATTGTAAGACATACGCCATTAATTGAAACGCTGTCACCTATTTTCGACTCACCAAAGAAGCTTCTGGATTCGATAGAAATTCGAAGACCGCCATCTGCATCTTCGATTTTTTGAACAGCACCAGTTGCTGACACTATTCCTGTAAACATTAAATAAAGTTTAGCTATTTAGCATTGCTAAGAACTGATCGTCAGTAGATCGTCGATCGATTTCATAAGCTGATTTATCGTATCTCTTAGCATGTTCGCACATTTCTTTTGCTGTAGCTGTTGCTTCCCAACCTGATCTAACTTCTCTGAATTCTGTAGAAACTACCCCTATGCAAACTTTAGCGATAGGCAATTTAATAGGTTCATTTTTTCTATTAGTTAATTCAATGTAACCCTGCGCACGAGCATCTTCATCGTAAAATTCTTTGATTCCACCATCGAATTGCTCAATTATTAGATTGCAGAGACTTTCTGCTTTTTCTGGTGATGTAATTATCACAAAACGACTTCCACCTATATGTCCAAGCAAAGACGGCTCAGTCTTAACTTCAGACATTATTCCTGAGAGCATTTTGCCCATAAACTTAATTACTTTATCTCCGCGACCCGAACCGTATCTATCGTTTATAGATTTGAAATATTCAATTTCTATATTTAACAATGCGTACTTTTTGTTATTTTCTGCAACTAGGTGCGCAAGTTCATTTGAGACTCGGTAATTACCAGGCAAATTTGTTATTGCAGAAAGATCACGTAGCTGCTCAGCTCGTCTAATTAAAGAATTAACTCGTGCAATAAATTCATCCCAAACAATAGGTTTTGACATATAGTCATCTGCACCTAGTTCTAATCCACGAATTTTTTCTGAAGCAACTGATTCTGATGCTAAAAGAATTACAGACACTGCACTTGTTGAAGGATTTTCTCTAATCTTTTTACATGTTTGAAGACCATCTAAAACTGGCATGACAATATCTAAAATAACTAAATCAGGTTGCTTCTCAACACACAGGTCGAAAGCTTCTTGACCATTAGATGCTGTAATTATTTCATATCCATTCAATGAAAAATTCTTTTCGAATTCTTTTATGAATTCTTCATTATCATCTGCAATTATTATTGAACCTGACATTTAATTCTCCGCTTTAGCCTTTAAAGCTATTTCTTTAAGCTCTTTAACAGTTGCTGCTGGGTCTTGTGAGTGAAATACTGCACTTCCAGCAACCATTACGTCGCAACCTGCTTTCGCAGCTTGGCCAATAGTCTCCTTATTTATCCCACCATCAATAGTAAATGTAACGTCTAAATCCATTTGCTCTCTATATTCGACAGCTTCAACTACTTTACTTAGCACTTCTGGGATAAATTTTTGACCGCCAAATCCAGGATAAACGCTCATAAATAGCAAAATATCGATCTTATCCATATATGGTTTGACCTTGGAAAATGGCGTATCTGGATTAAGAACTATGCCTACATCGACACCTGATTTTCTTATCAAATCAAGCATCTCACCGACATTATCTAGTTCTGCATGAACAGTTATAGCATCTGCCCCAGCTTCTACAAATGGCTCTATAAGTATTTCAGGGTTAGAACACATGAGATGGCAATCCATATATGAATCGGTATATGGTCGAAGAGATTTTAATACCAATGGACCAATGCTTAGGTTCGGAACGAAGTGGCCATCCATAGTGTCAAAGTGAATTCGGTTAGTTTGAGATTCTACGCTATGAACTGCATCTGCAAGATGAGCAAAATCTGCTGACAGAATACTTGGTGAGATAACTAATTCTTTTACCATTAATTTTCCTGATCGTTATTTGTACCTAATGATGCGATTATTTTTTTCTGAATAGCATCCAGCAATTCTGGCGAAGGTGATGGATCTGCTTTAGCAAAATCCATATCTTCCATATGGTTAATAGGAATTAAATGAATATGGACATGTGGTACTTCAAGTCCCACAATTGTATATGCCACTTTTTCTGGATTGAATGAAGCATCTATAGCTTTACCAATTTTTTTTGCAACAGAATTTAATTTCTCAATAGTTTCATCATCTAGTTCTATCCAATGTTCCACTTCTTTCACAGGAACAACCAAAGTGTGTCCAGGAGCTACAGGATTAATTGTTAGAAAAGCAACAACATCATCATCTTTGTATACAAATCGTGCAGGTAGTTCGCCGTTAATGATTTTGGTAAAGACGCTAGACATATGTTTTATATTATCTTATGTTGCAGCTGACAGTAGTACATTGAGTCATTCTCAGTTCCAGGAATTATTAATGAACCGTATTTCAAAGGCTCTACATGCCCGTTACTTGAATTTTCTTGGGTTGATTCAAATTGTGGATTGCGTGACAAAAAGTTTTCTATAACATCGACCGTTTCGCTTTTGGTGAAGGTACAGACACTGTATACCAATCTCCCACCAGGCGCTAATAGTCCAATGATTGCATTAAGCATTTTTTCTTGTAGTTGTGATAATTCATCAACAATTGATTTATCAATATTGTTTCGAGCATCTGGCCTGCGTCTAAGAACACCTAGCCCCGAACATGGTGCATCTAAATAGATAACATCAAATTTTGTTCCTTCTGCAAAAGGCAAATTTAAACAATCACCCGAAACAATCTTGATATTTGTTGTCTTTAGTCGAGATTTTGTATCAAGCATCTTCGATAATCTAGATATTGACAAATCAACCGAAACAACATTCGATGCATGTTGAGACATCAAAAATGATTTACCTCCAGGTGCACAACATAGATCTAAAACTTTTTTGTTTTCTACATCTAACTGATTAATGATGTACTGACTCGATTGGTCGACAACCAGCGCTGTTCCATTCTTAATTTCATCTAGATCTGAAACACTTCGTGCATTTGTAAGAACTCTTGAATCTTCCACAAGAGAACCTTGTGTATATTTGCCATTTACAGGCAATACACTTTTGTATGGCGCAAGTGTTACTTGACCACTTGAATTAAGCGACTTTAATATTTCTTCAACATTGTTTTTGAAACTAATTTTGATTTCGTCAACTATCCATTCCGGCATAGAGTATTTTACAGATAGCGTTTCGTTAATAAATAACTTATCTTCCTCGTCTAACTTTAAAGCTTTCCGAGAAACTCCATTAACAAAGCCTTTAAGATTGAATGGCATAACTTTTACTGTTTCATTCAAAACAGCGTACATATCAAAGCCTTCCAGAAGTTGGCCAAAAATCGATCTAAGAGCATTTAAAGCTAAATCATCGAGTTTGCTTGTATTTTTTGATGAAATTTTATTTATCGCATTATCGATTCTTATTTGATTTCTCAATGTCGAATATACAACTCGAGTTATTAGAGCTTTATCTGACGGCGAAAAACTAGATTTAGCTAATGTTGATGGAACAATTTCATTTGAATATGAACCTTGATTGCATTTAACTAGCAAATCGACAATTAATGCTCGTGTTGTGTTTAAGGTTTTTAATTTATTTTGGGACATTTATGTACCAATTTTTAACGGAAATATCTCTTTGTCAATTCCGTTTTTCCATGCATCGAATTCCATTATTGGCTTAGATGGAACTTGGATATTTTTAATTTCTATTTGTCCATCGTCAAATTTAATTACTCCATCTATTCCAATTTCGCCAATAGAATTTTGTGTGGTCGCGTTTGTCACGTACCTACCTGTAAGTACTCTAAATACTTCCCCATTTACGGTTGTCCAGGCTCCTTTAACATTCGAGCCTGCTCTAATCTTTCTATCTATTTGTTGCGCTGAAGAACTACTATCAAAATAGAAATCTTGTTTATCAAGCTTGTTTGCGTATGAATCTTCACCTTCTTGCGGATATGGCACTTGGTTTTCTATGTCTTCTAGGACAATAGGTAATAAATCGCAAGCAATATTATTCAATATGTTAAACAACGATAATGTTGTATCAGTTGGCGAAATATCGACTTGCCGTGATGCGTAAATATCACCTGTGTCTAAACCTTCATCCATTTTCATAATACAAACACCCGTTGTTTCATCACCATTTAAAATTGCTCTTTCGACAGGAGCTGCACCACGCAGTTTTGGAAGCAAAGAATAATGTACATTTATGCATCCGTAAGTAAACGCTTCTAACACTTCTTTAGGTAATATTTTTCCATATGCAACAACGATGGCTACATCAGCATTAAGTGGTTGCACTATATCGCTAATTTCAGATGATATATTTGGTTCATAAACATCAATCGAATGACTGAGTGCTAATTCTTTTACAGGAGTGGGATCAAGTTTGGATCCACGAGAACGTTTTTTATCGGGTTTTGTTACTACTGCCTCTACATTGAAACCTTTGTTCAAAAGCTCGTTCAAAATGACTTTTGCAGGCTCTGGTGTACCAAAAAAAACGATCTTAAGTTTTTTCATATTAACCAAATGGCGTAGTTCGATCTGCTTTTTTTACTTTTCCTGATTTTAATAGATTGTTAAATTCTTCCCATTTTTGGTTTTCTTCATCACCTTCTAAATGGTCGAACATTAGCACTCCATTTAAATGGTCAAGTTCATGTTGAAAAATACGTGCTAATAATTCATCAGCTTCGATCGTTACTTCGTTGCCATCAATATCGAAACCAGTTATTGTTACTTTTTTTGGCCTTGTTAGAGAAACATATACTCCTGGAATAGATAAACATCCTTCTTCATAATCCCAAGATCCAGATGATTCAACGATTTGAGGATTTATTAGAATTTTTGGTTCTCCATCTTCATCGTATACGAAAAAATTTTGCTGTATTCCAACCTGTGTTGCTGCTAAACCAATTCCTGGAGCATCGTACATAGTTTCAATCATCGAATCACGTGTGACAATTAATTTGGAATCAAATTCTTCAACATTTTTAGCTTTAACGCGAAGAACTGGATCGCCGGCGATTCGTATAATATTCACTGTATCAGTCTATTCAATTCTTTATCTTGTTTCGCAATAAACGACGGTGATTTTTAAGACCTCTCGTGAAAATAGATCCTTTACGAACCCTTTTAATTGTTTTTTCCAAGAGTTTCAGCCGACTATAGATATCGTCTGTTGATTCTGCGTCTTCAACGTACAAATAAGCTTGACGTATATCTTCTAGTTGATATCTGAATCTCGAATATTCTTTGTTTATCTTCTTCTCGATTTTTTTATTTTCTTTTAGCTCTTCATTCGCTAAATCTACGACTTTAGACTTCAAAGGCTTTACTTTTTCTTGCTTTGTATTACCCATAGTTTAAAGACTAATCGAAATCATCGATAGATACGAGACACTTATTATTAACGGAAAATGACCTAATATGCTCATAACAAGAGTTTGCAAGAATGTCGTGATTTTCTGCCGTTAAGAATATTTTTACAATATCGTCTTGAATAGTGCCTGTAACCAAATTCGGATCCAATATAGGCTTTAGCTTATTTAGCGCTACAGGATCGCAGGTGAGCTCTGCATTAGCAAAATAGGGAAATAATTTTAAACTTTTACGAAGAGTCAATTCTCTGTCCCTTTGAGCTACGAAATCCTTCTTTTGTATATCAGCAATTAATGTCGAATTATAAGAGTTGGTTGAAATAATAACGCATTCAAAATTTTTAATTGGTTTCAATTTACGCAATACTCTAGAGAGTAAGACAAGGCAAGATTCAAAAGCTGAAATACTAGGGCGGTACATCAACGCATCAAAGTCAATAAATACCGCCAAAGACATATTCTTTGTAAAACTTATATCGTGCAACAATGCCTCTGATCCAACAATAACATTCGGTGTGTTCTCATTTAATTTTTGATCATGTGTCTCTTTAGTCACTTCAACTACATTTGCTTTGCTAAATAATTTTTCACATTCAATCTTTAAGGCTTTAATACCTTTTCTATATTTTTTGAAGTTTGTACTTCTGCAATTCAGACATATGGCAGGTCTGACTGTATTACAAAACTTACAAATGAATTCATTTTCAGTATCGCTTTCAACACTGTGATCACAATTCTCACATCTTGCTATCTGTTCGCACTTTGTGCATATCAACATTTTTGAAATAGATTTATTGTTAACAATAAATGCGACATCTTTTTTATTGTCTAATACCTTATTTACGCTGGAAATAATTTTTGGCGAAAACGTTCCGAATGACGGATCTAGTTTAGATTTATTCTCAATATATATTTGTGGCCAGTTATCTACATCACGTTTATCGATTATCTCAAAATCAAACGTTGAAACACCTGGGACACAAGAAATAACAGTTAAATCTATTTTAAAAATTTGACTGTAAAGTTTTGCAACATCGATAGCACGATATTTCGGACTTCTTCCTTCTTGAAGTTGCTCATACGTATCATCTAACAGAATAATTGATTGCAAGTTATCGATTGGAGCAAATAAAGCTGCTCTTGATCCTACAATTATTTTATCTTTTTGAGAAACAGCGAAATAGTTTTCATTTTTTGTTTTATCGCCATAAGAGTATCCAGTTACATTATGCCCAAGGCCCTGCAACCAACTTATAAATTTTTGATGCGAATCTGGTGCAATTATTAGCGTAGATCCCTCTTTTGATATTAAATCTTCAACATAAGGTCGTCTATCTGCTCTCGGATCGACAACAATTAGTTGACGTTTAAAATCTGGGTTTGACTTTGGCTTACGGGATTTAAGCTTTGCATTTAATTTATTTTTAGGAGAACAGTATCTTAAAAATACAACTGGAGAACATAGGTAATATTGGCTTAATTTAAAACATATATCGATCAGATATTCGGGTGGCCCACAACTATGTATTGTTTCTATATATTTTAGAGCAGCTATAGTTTCTAAACTTAAGCCATCTTCTAGGAGGTCTGAATCATTTTGAGTTATTGCTATAACCCAACCTTTTAATTTTCTATTGTGTAAATTTATTTTTACGATAGTACCTATACCGATATTATTTTCTTTATCATCTAATTTAAACCAATAACTATTTTCGATTTTTTTTAAATCGGGAAGAACTTTTATGAACATTTACTTATGCGAAAAATGTCTGGATAATTCTTGAATATAACTATCGACATGCTCCCAAGTGAACGTCTCTTCATCTCTTCCAAAATGGCCATAAGCAGCTGTTGGAAGATATCTTGGTGAACGTAAAGAGAAATTATCGATTATGGCACCTGGTCTTAGATCGAACAATTCTTCTACCGCAAGGACTAAAGACTTTTCATCAACATTATTCGTTCCAAAAGTTTCAATATTTATGCTTACAGGTCGTGCAACACCTATTGCATATGCAACTTGGACTTCACATTTGTCTGCAAGTGATGCCCCTACAATCGATTTTGCTACAGCACGTGCAGCATATGCTCCACTTCTATCAACTTTGGTTGCATCTTTGCCTGAAAATGCACCGCCACCATGTCGAGCGTAACCACCATAAGTATCAACAATAATCTTTCGTCCCGTTAAACCGACGTCTGCTCGTGGTCCACCTAAAACAAATGAACCTGAAGGATTTATTAAAAAGCGCGTATTGCTGACATCAAAATTATCAGGAACGAAAGGTTTTACTACTCTTTCTATAATGTCACTTTCGAGTTTATCTTGCTCAATCCCAGGTTCTGTTTGAGCTGAAACAACAATTGTTGGAGCAGATTTAGGTGTCGAATCTTCATATTGTATTGTCACTTGTGCTTTTCCGTCTGGACGTAAATAAGAAAGCTCACCATTTTGTCGAAGTTGACTCAGTTTTCTTGTTATTTGGTGTGCCCAATAAATAGGTAAAGGCATTAATGCAGGTGTTTCATTACATGCATAACCAAACATTAAACCTTGGTCACCAGCACCAATATTTTCGTAATCATCATTAGTATTCTTAGCTTCACGTTCTTCGAGTGAGTGAGAGACCGAATTTGAGATCTCACTTGATTGCTCGTCTATTGCAACCATTACCCCACAAGCATTACCATCAAATCCAAATTCATCAGAGGTGTATCCTGCATCACAAATAACTTTTCTAGCAATCGAAGCTATATCAACATATGCATTAGTCGTGATTTCTCCGGACACAACAGCCAAACCAGTTGTCAATAAAGTTTCACAAGCAACTCGCGAATACGGGTCTTGTTCCAAGACTGCATCTAAAACAGCATCGCTGATTTGGTCTGCTAATTTATCTGGATGACCTTCGGTCACAGACTCTGATGTGAAAATCATTTGGATATCCTAGCTTTTAGTATTTTTTATGTCGATTTGATTCAATAATCTCAACAATATCGAACGCTAAAGCAATCTTAGGAGCCAGATCAAGCTTGATAGGATCATTCTGAGACTTGGTAAAAACATATATTTCGTTCATATCAGATCCAAAAGTTGTTTGAGGATTAGATATATCGTTAGCAAATAGCATGTCTACTTTTTTAGAAATAAATTTTTCTTTAGAATTTTCTAAAACATCATTACTCTCGGCAGCAAAACATGCGACAAAAGTTTTTTTACTTTTGTTCTTTATTATTTCTTCAACAATATCCACAGTGGGTTTAAAGTCGATTGAAGCAATTTTGTCTTTTCTTTTTAATTTAGTTTTTGAAACTGATACTGGTGTTAAATCTGCCACAGCTGCTGTCATGACTACGACATCTGCATCATCTAAATTTTTCATTACTTCATTAAACATTTCTTCTGCACTTTGCACTTTGATGAGATTAATTTCTTCATCGACATCAATATCAGATGTGGTCACAAGCGTAACTTCATATCCGAATGAATTTGCGGCAGAGGCTATTGCATGACCCATTTTTCCTGTACTGTTGTTTGAAATAAATCTCACAGGGTCAATTGCTTCTTTGGTCCCCCCTGCTGTAATTAGCATTTTTGGTTTTGATGATTTTGTTTTTATGGGTTTAATATTCTCATGAGCTTCAAACCCATTTTTATTTTCAGTGTTTTTAAGATGTTCAACAATCGCCTCGACCACAACTTCGTCATCTACCAATCGTCCTATTCCTTGATCTCCACCAGCAAGTTCACCGACAACAGGACCAACAAATTCATAGCCTCTTGTTTGTAGTGTCGCAATATTTTCTTGTGTCGCCAGGTTTTCATACATTTCGTCGTGCATTGCTGGACAAATAATTACAGGAGTCGAACCGTTACTTAGTAGCGATGCTGTTACTATTTCATCCGCAAAACCATTCGCAATTTTTGCGATCAAAGAAGCTGTTGCTGGATAGACAACAACCAGATCACTATTGTTAGCAAGCTTTGTATGAGAAATTGATCCTCTCGCATCCCATAGATCGCCATATGCCGGTTCGCAGCTAAGTGCACTAAATGTTTGCTCACCGACAAATCTATTTGTTGAAGGAGTTGTGGCAACACGAACATTAGCTCCAAGTTTTGCAAGCTTGCGAAGGAGATAAATAGATTTATATGCCGAGATACTCGCTGAAACGCATAGAAGAATATTTTTATTTTTTAAAGGCTGATCTGAACTTTCCAAAGCATGCCTTCTGAGCACTTATGCTATTGAATCAGGAGTTTGATCCTCTTGAACTTGAGATTCTTCTTGATCTTGAACCTGTTCTGCCTGAATTTTTTCAATATCAGATGCATCCAAAGTAGCTTGTTCGATTTCTTTGATGTCTTCTTCTTCAAGAGGCATAGCAATAATGTCCCCGTTAGAAATTTCTTCTAAAGCTATTGATAGCGGTTTTCTAGATACAGAAGTGACTTGAGGTGGAACAATTCGTCCTAATCCTTCACCCAATTGGTTGTAATAATCGTTAATTTCGCGCGATCTTTTTGCAGCAAGGGTAACTAATGTAAATTTAGAACCTGCATTTTCAATCAATTTTTCCATGCTCGGTTCCATTAATGAGGATTTCTTTTCCACTTAAACCACCTTTTCGAAGAGATATATCCTACCACAGAGGCCTGTTTTAGCTAAATCTAAGTACTTTTTTAGATTTTAGCTAGAAATTCGATCTTTTACGATTGCGCAAAGTTCTGACAGGGCCCTATTTAGATCGTCGTTA
Source organism: Acidimicrobiia bacterium (assembly GCA_046331265.1). GTDB lineage: Bacteria > Actinomycetota > Acidimicrobiia > IMCC26256 > JAGPDB01 > JAGPDB01. The sequence goes on from JAXLRE010000001.1 coordinate 184,115, forward strand.
ATAATAAGCGCAGAAAACTTTGGTATTACTTGTTCTTCTTTATGCGCAGCAGCTAAACGTTTTTCCAATATTTCTGGTGTCATTGAAGGATCTTCACGTTCTAATAAACGACGCCTTTGTATTTCTTCACTTGGAGCTTTAACGAAAATCAAAAACGCTTCAGGGTATAGTTCTTTAATTTTCATTGCTCCTTGAACATCTATTTCTAAAACAACTGATCTGCCAGAATTTAAGTTATCTTCAATCGGAGCTTTCGGAGTACCCTTCCATTCACCATAAACTTCAAAATATTCAAGCATGCCCCCACCGATAGCTAACTCTAAAAAGTCGTCTTGATTTAAGAAAAAATAATGAATTCCTTCTTCTTCATGAGGACGTGGAGCACGAGTCGTTGCTGAAATACTTAAATAAAGTTCAGGCATTTTTTTCATTAGCTCATTAACTAATGTCCCTTTACCCACTCCTGAAGGACCAGCAATTACAATTAATTTACCTCTTGAGCTATTTTGATTCATAAGCGCAAATTATTACGCTGGATTTTCAGAAGCAAATTTAGCCAATAAAGCAGCTTTTTGTTTTGCACCCAAACCACCAAGGCGGCGTGATTCAGCAATTTCAAGCTCTTCCATCAGTCTCTTTGCTTTTACTTTACCTACACCAGGAAGTGATTCAATAACAGCGATAACTTTAAGTTTTGCAAGAATCGGATCTGCATCAGCTTCGTTAAACAAATTAGGAAGTGATAAGACACCCATTTTCAAACGTTCTTTAACCTCAGCACGTACTTTTCGTGCATGTGCTGCTTTTTCTAATGCTGCTGCTCTTTGCTCAGGTGTGAGCTGTGGAGGTGTTGGCATTTCGCTTCCTTTCAAGTATGTTCAGATCTTTTGCTGAATGACTATAGCTCGAGAACTATGCTTTAACCAGGATACTTACATTATTAAGTGCAAATGTGTAAGTTTTGATACTTTTGACAGATTAATCTACTATTTAATAACAATAATAGGTCAAAACGGAAATATGGAGTTCTATGTCTCAAGATGACAGATTGGAATATACACGTAGCTCCATATATCCATGGGAATGGATGGGAGATGATGACATTCGAATCCCTTCTCATGAAGACCTGCATTTATTTTTCGATTCAATTTTGCATAATGCTCAAACCAACGTATTCGGTCATGTAGAAATTGAAAGAGAATTATCAAATGCTCTTGAATCTTTAAAGCTTTTGTTTCTAAAAACTTTTATGGAAGAAGCAGACTTTGAAGAAATGACGAGTTCCACGCCGTTTTCATTTTTTGCAAATAAGAATAATTTTCTACTCGCTGTAGCCTTACTATCCCAATACGAATCTCCTACTTTCTTGGCTGGTGTTCCTACACAACAAATATCTCCATCACTCGTAACTACAGACACCTTAAGGAAACTCGGAGGCATAACTAAAACTTATGTATTTGATGACGTTTCAGGTAATACACATGAAATAAAATATTCTATCCCGGAAAATTTGATGAATTTCCTTGGACGTTCTACTCACATTTTTCATGAAATTTTTGGAGAAATTCCAATCAATGGAATAGTAACTTTGTCAGAAATTGACGACTTGTTTAAAGCTCAAACCCCAACAATGCAGCAAATTGCTGTTCTTGCATATTTGCGAGAAAATGTAATCCCAATATGTCATATGCTAATTCAATCTGGTGCAATTGAAGATTTGCCTTCAAGTACATGCGAATATTTTTTAGATCAAGCAGTCGAAGACATAAATCGTGAAATAGCTAGATTTTCAAGTCAACCAGAGATGGGAAGACATTTACCTTTAGAAATAGATACTTTAGAAAGAAGATTTGTACCAGAAAAGCCTGGACCATATTCTTGCAATTAACTATTTAGAGCTTTCTCAACTTCGTCATAACATTGTTGCGCACTAGCGATTGGATCATCTGCTGCGTAAACGGCTCTACCTAATGCAATCCATGTCGCACCGTCTCTTATTGCTTCAAATGGTGTAGCAACACGAGTTTGGTCGCCTCTATCTTGACCACTTAACCTTATTCCTGGGACGAGCATTTTTGCAGTTGGAACTTTTTCAGCGACATAACTTACTTCTAACGCTGAACAGACAAGGTCACATTTTGCCTGCTCGATTAGTGATAGGCGTTCATCAAAAGCTTGTTGGTCTGGCGGCAATGAAGTCAACACTGTAATTGCAAGCAAAATGGGAGGTTCAAAACCAGCACGAGCTGCTCCATCATCTAAACCTTTTCTTGCAGCTTTAAGCATTTCTAATCCGCCTGAAGCATGAACTGTTGTCATTGAAATTCCTCGAGTCGCATGGACTTCTAGAGCTCGCCCCACTGTATTTGGAATATCATGTACCTTTAAGTCAAGAAATACTTTTTTTCCTAAATCTCTAATTGCAGCAATTGAATCTGGACCGGCCTGAGCAAAAAGTTCGCTACCTACTTTTACATAAGAAAAATAATCTCCAACTTGTTTAATTAACTTGATAGCGTCGTCTAACCCACCAACATCAAGATTTAAAACCATTTTTTCTGTGACTTTTTCATCTAAATTCAATTTATACTCCTTGCTTAACTTGGCATCTCAGCAGCACCGATTAGATCTTTTATGTCTGCTACCCCGGTCTCAAAACAAAAATCTTGTAACTCGTTAGCAATACGAACTGTTGCATGTGGATCAGCAAATGTTGCAGCAGCAACACCAACAGCTGATGCGCCGCACATCATCATGGCTGCAGCATCATGGCCTGTCGAAACACCACCTGTTCCAATTATTGGAGTGTCAGGAAATTTATTGTGTACATCAAAAACACCTTTTTGAACTATCGGTGAAATACCTGATCCCGAATAACCTCCAGGACCTTTACCCAGATTTGGCTTTCTTGTATAAGGATCAATGTTTAATCCCAATGCTGTATTAAATAACGTCAATAAATCAGCACCACCTTCTATTGCACCTTCAGCAATTTCAACAGCACTGGTTACCATTGGTGAAAGTTTTGCGCTCACAATAATATTTTCATCAAGTTCTGCACGTACAAGCTTAAGAATTTCACGAGAATCATTTGCATCTTGACCAAATAGTTTTCCGCTCTCAACATTAGGACAACTCAAGTTAACTTCAAGCGCGACGAAATCATTTGCGATTGGGGCAAGCATCGATGCAGCCTTCGAATAGTCCTCATAAGACAGTCCCCAAAACGACATAATGAAACGACCAGGAATATCTTTTAACTTATGAAAATCTTCATCAATCCAATTTTGAATATGAGGTCCAGGTAGACCAACAGAATTCATCATACCTGTAGGAACTCCAGCAACTCGTGGAGCAACATTTCCCGGTGATTCAAAAGGAGCTAGAGACTTAATTGTTATAGCCCCAATTTTTGAATAATCAACAACATCCAATAATTCATCACTGTGACCAAAGCTTCCTGAAGCTGCAACGATCGGATTAGGTAAAGTTATTTCACCTCGCGATGTTGAAAGTGTTGTCGAAAGATTAATGCTCATCTATGAATTCTCACTTAATGCAAGCTGGGTTGATTCGTATAGATTTTGCAAACTAACCACGTCCACTTCAACGTTACGCCACTGAGCAATACCTGAAGCCAATGCTCTTGCTGCTGCAATTGTTGTCACACAAGGAATTCTGTATTTAGTTGCAGCAAGACGTATGTGATCTCCATCACTTCTTGTGCTTCTTCCTCTTGGGGTGTTAATAACGAAATCTATTTTTCCATTCGACATTAGATCAATTGCATCGTCGCCAAATTCATCGCCGATCTTGGCGATAACATGATCAACAGGAATTGCGTTTTGAACTAATGAACTAGCTGTTCCTGTTGTAGCTGCGAAACGGAAACCTAATTGCATATATTGTCGAGCAACTTCAATTGCTTTTTCTTTGTCTCTATCAGCAACAGAAATAAAGACTACTCCCGAATTAGGAACTTTCATTCCTGCACCAATCTGAGATTTATAAAATGCTTCACCAAAAGTAGAACCCAGACCCATAACTTCACCTGTAGATCTCATCTCTGGCCCTAACGCCGAGTCAACATTTGGAAATCGAGTAAAAGGTAAAACTGCTTCTTTGACTGCTACCCTGCTTGAGGAACGATAATCTATTTTGTCATCAATTATTCCTTGGCTTTTCATCTCAGCAATACTTTGTCCAAGCATTATTCTTGTTGCAATTTTTGCGACAGGAATACCTGTTGCCTTAGCAACAAACGGTACTGTCCTTGACGCTCTCGGATTAGCTTCAATAACATAAACGTTTTCATCTTGAACTGCATATTGAATATTTATGGGACCAATAACATTTAGCTTTTCTGCAATTGATCTTGTGTTGTCCACAATAGTTTCAATCACTTCTTCACTAAGTGTTTGTGGAGGCAGAGCACATGCACTATCTCCAGAATGAACTCCTGCTTCTTCAATGTGTTCCATTATTCCGGCAATCATAAAATCACCGTTATTATCACGCAAAGCATCGACATCAACTTCAATTGCATCTTGTAAAAATCTGTCAATTAATGCTGGACGTTCACTAGATAGACCACCTTCTTTTCCTAACGATCCAAAGTCGGATAGCTCTTCCATTGCTTGAACTAATTGTTTCTCGTCGTCCACAATCTTCATTGCGCGTCCACCTAAAACATAGCTAGGACGAACCAGTACTGGATACCCAATCTCACTTGCTATATTTGTTGCTTCGTCAACATTTACAGCTGTACCACCTGGTGGCTGAGCAATTGAAATTTCTGTACATAACTTATGCCAACGGTCTCTATCTTCGGCCAGGTCTATTGATTCAGAAGATGTTCCTAAAATTTTGTAACCATGAGATTCTAAAATTTTAGAAAGCTTCAACGGTGTTTGACCTCCAAGAGCAACTATTACTCCTACAGGATTTAGACGATCACATATTGCGATCACATCACTTGCTGTTAGTGGTTCAAAAAACAACATATCTGAAGTGTCGTAGTCCGTTGAAACTGTTTCAGGATTGCAGTTAACCATCACAGGGGCATAACCAATTTCACGTAGAGCATAACTAGCGTGCACACAACAATAGTCAAACTCTACACCTTGACCTATTCGATTAGGGCCTGAACCTAAAATTACTACTGTTGGTTTAGCTGGAAGAATAATTTCGTCTTCATCAGAATATGTTGAATAGAAATATGGCGTCATAGATGAAAATTCACCAGCACAAGTATCCACAACAGAAAACGTTTTTGAAATTTCTAATCTCTCAATTGTTTCGAATACTTCACGGAATGAACAATTCCAGAGGTAAGCAATCTGTTCAGGTGAAAAACCATCACGTAAGATTTTTTTCATTTCTTGTTTAGAAATAGTGCTAGATGTTCTTGACTCTATTAGTTCTCGAGTTTCTATTAACATCATTATTTGATCTATAAAGAATGGATCAATATTAGTTATCTCATGTGCTCGTTTTTCATCTAAAAATGTTCTTAGCGATGATTCGAGAGCGTAAATCCGATCTGGATTAGGAGTTGTAAGTAAATCTATTTTTTCTTCTTCGCTTAGTGAATCGATAGAACTTTCACTTTGATCACAATTTAAACCGAATCTTCCATTTTCCATTGAGCGAATAGCTTTTTGTAATGATTCTCTAAAGGTTCTACCAATAGCCATCACTTCGCCGACACTTTGCATTTGTGTACCGAGTTCACTTGATGTACCTGGCAATTTCTCAAAAGCGAAGCGAGGTATTTTTGTTACAACATAATCTAAAGAAGGTTCAAAACATGCGAGAGTTTTCTTTGTTATGTCATTTTGTATCTCGTCTAAGGTATAACCAACTGCAAGTCTTGCTGCGATTTTCGCTATTGGAAAACCTGTTGCTTTCGAAGCCAATGCACTAGATCTTGAAACTCGAGGGTTCATTTCGACTATTAACTGTTCTCCTGTTTTTGGGTTAACAGCAAATTGAACATTCGACCCACCCGTATCGACACCAATGCGTCGCAAGATTTTAAAAGAAGAATCACGCATGACTTGATATTCTTTATCAGTTAAGGTCATAGGCGGAGCAACAGTTATCGAATCTCCTGTATGTACACCCATTGCATCAAAATTTTCAATTGCACAGACGATTACACAGTTATCGTTTTTATCTCGAACTACTTCTGTTTCGTATTCTTTCCATCCGATTACACTCTGTTCAATTAAAATTTCACCGATAGGGGAAGCTTCAAGGCCAATTCGAGCACGATTTTTTAAATCTTCTTCATCGTATGCGATTCCAGTTCCGCCTCCACCCATTATGAAACTTGGGCGAATCATTATTGGGAAACCTATTTCTTTACCAGCTTCAAGTGCATCATCGACAGTGTTTACAATTTTTGATTTACAGCATTTAAGGCCTATTTCTTCCATTGCATTCTTGAAAAGCTCACGATCTTCAGCTGTTCTGATTGCATCAGGATTAGCTCCAATCATTTCAACGCCATATTTTTCTAGAACACCATTATCTGATAGACCTAAACCAATAGTCAGACCTGTTTGACCGCCAAGTGTTGGAAGTATTGCATCTGGCCTCTCTAAGGCAATGATTGCTTCAACATGTTCAAGATCAAGAGGTTCAATGTATGTAGCATCAGCAACATCGGGATCAGTCATGATGGTTGCTGGGTTCGAGTTAACTAAAACAACTCGATACCCTTCCTGGCGAAGCACTCGACATGCTTGAGATCCTGAGTAGTCAAACTCGCATGCTTGTCCTATAACAATTGGACCAGATCCAATTACAAGAATCGATTTTATGTCCGTACGCTTAGGCATTATTTATTACCCTTCCATTTATTTATAGACGAGATGAAATCATCAAAAATTATGCTTGACTCATGAGGCCCGGGACTTGCTTCTGGATGATGCTGAACTGAGAAAGTAAGTCCATCTTTGAGCGCCAGCCCTTCAACTGTTCCATCATTTAAATTAACGTGAGTTATTTCCGCACCATCTATAGAAGCAGGATCTACAACATAGTTATGATTTTGGCTTGTTATCTGTATAGACATATCTTTCAAATTATGAACAGGATGATTTCCTCCATGATGACCAAATTCAAGTTTGTATGTTTCACCTTTTAATGCTCTCCCTAGTATTTGATGACCTAAACAGATTCCGAATAAAGGAACGTTACCAACAAGAGAAGCTATTTGCTGATCGGCCCCAGTAACAGCAGCAGGATCTCCAGGACCATTCGATAAAAATACACCTGAAGGATTTCGGTCCATTACATCACTATGCAGTGTGTCCCAAGGAACAACCTCGACATAACAACCTCTTGAAGTTAGATGGTCAAGAATTGATTTTTTTATTCCAAAGTCATAAGCAACGACATAGTATGGGTCTAGTGGATTACCTACAAAATATGGTTGTGAGGTCGAAACAAGTTTCGCTAAATTTTGACCATCAGTACCTTGTGCTTGCTTTGCTTTTTCTTTTACCGCCGCTTCATCAGTTCCAAAGGCTGCCGGCAATGCTCCGTTATCTCTGATGAACCTTGTCAAGGCTCGAGTATCAACATCACATATACCTGGAATGTTATTTAGCTTTAAATATTCATCTAATGTTGACGTTGCTCGCCAGTTACTTGATTTTCTCGACAAATCTCGAATGACGACACCATTACAGAACGCTTTTTTACTTTCATTGTCTTCACTGTTTGTACCATAGTTACCAATTTGTGTTGATGTAAAAGTAATTATCTGGCCGGCATAACTTGGGTCAGAAATAATTTCTTGGTACCCAGACATTGAAGTGTTAAATACTACTTCACCTGTAGCGACTCCATCTTTTGGAGTTGCACCACAAATTTCACCTTCAAAAATTGTTCCGTCACTAAAGCTAAGTAATCCTTGGGTCATCTTGTCGGATTTCCTTTCTCGCATGTCATTTCGCCACGCAAAAATGTGTATAAAACTTTTCCTGTTAAAACATGTGTGTCATATGGAGAGTTAACTGATTTTGAATGTAATTCGTTAGCGTCTACTTCCCATTGCGCATTTGTATCAAAAATTGTTATGTTTGCAAAATTTCCTGGTTCGATATCGTTTCCATGTCCACCATTTTCGTGTCTATCAGCACCAATAATTTTTGAAGGATTTATAGACATGACTTTAATTAGCTGCGCAAGTGTTAAAACGTTTGTTTTAACTAGATGTGTGTAGCTTGCACTAAAGGCTGTTTCAACACCTAACATCCCTGGAGGCGCTAATTCAATTCCTAAATCTTTATTTTCTTTTTCATGTGGAGCATGATCTGTTGCTATTGCATCAATTACTCCCGCTGCAAGACCTTGCTGCATTGCTTTAATGTCTTGTTCTTCGCGTAAAGGTGGATTCATTTTGAAGTTTGCATTGCCAGAACGTAACAGTTCTGAAGTTAGCGAGAAATGTTGAGGTGCAACTTCAGTTGAAATATTTAAACCTAGATTTTTTGCTTGCTCGATAAGTGCTAATGCCTCTTTAGTAGAAAGATGTAAAACATGGTAACGAAGACTTTTACTTGCAAATGCATTGAATAACGCAATGTCTCTTGCAACTATTATTTCTTCTGCTACGCGGTGTCTCCCCTTCAAATTTAACTCTTTAGAGACAATGCCTTCATCTATCACACCGTCGTGAACCAATGAATGGTCTTCACAATGTTGGGCAAGAATTGCGTTATCAAATCCAGACAAAAGCTCAATAGCCTCTCTCATAAGTCGTGCACTTTTTACACAGTCTCCATCGTCAGTAAATGTTCTTGCTCCTGCGTTATAAAGATCAACAAGTGGAGCTAATTCTTCACTAGCTCTGTTTTTAGTAATGGCAGCCGATACAAAAACATCACACAATGCACTTTTGCTTCTGTTTTTAACTTCAAGAAAAGTATCGACATTATCTACGCATGGAATAGTATTTGGCATGCATTGAACTGCTGTCATTCCACCTAGAGCTGCAGCCCGTGAACCAGACTCTATGTCTTCTTTTTGTTCTTGACCTGGTTCACGCAAATGAACTTGGATATCAACAAAACCTGGAGATACATGAAGCGACTGCGCATCTATTACATATGCATTAGCTGGTACATCTATTTTTGGTGATACTTCAACTATTTTTCCATCAGAAATAAGGACATCTAACTTATCTTCTTTTGAAGAATCGATAACAGTACCGTTGATAATCGCGAATACAGAACTCATGGAATTTTCAACCCTTCAACGTCTACGCCATCTTGTCCATCTATTTCTTGAAGTAATACATTTACTCGCTCGCTACGTTTTGTAGGTAAATTTTTTCCAACAAAATCTGCTCTTATCGGCAATTCACGATGTCCTCTATCAACCAAAACTGCTAATTCAACTTTAGAAGGACGAGAAACTTTGGAAATTACATCCATTGCTGCCCTAACACTTCTACCTGTAAATAAAACGTCGTCGACAATAACAATATTTGAGTCTGAAAAGTCGACACCAGTATCGTTAGTTAAAAGCTTAGGAAACTTAGTTTCATCGAAATTTGCTATTGCTGCATCTTCAATATCTACACTTAAGTCATCCCGTGATGTTGTGATGTCTAATGAATAAACTTGCACATCTGAATTTTCTATTTCTGAAATAATTTTTGCTAGTCGATTCGCGACTAAAGCACCACGAGTTAGTAATCCAACTAAAACAATATTTTGTGAACCATTATTTCGTTCAATAATTTCGTGAGAAATACGAGTGCAAACTCTTCTAACATCATCGCTAGTAAATATACTTAGAGTTGCCACAAGCCTCCATCAGTTTCGCTGAACTGCCTCGCATTTTGCGTCGCCTCACTGGACGATTTGGCTAAAAATAAATTATAGCATGCCAATAATTAATTTACGAAAGATAGACCTGTTCTAATAGATCTTGTTGTATGGCAGTAAGCCAATCATATATTTGTCGTAACTGAGCGTGAGGATCTGGAGATTCCACTACGTTTTGCTCTTCCGTGATGTTAAGTCGCGTACCTAATGCTAAACGTAAATCATTTAGACCTTTTAGCCATACTTCAGTCTCTTCAGGTGAAAGTAGCACCATTTTCATTTCACCAGCATCACGATCAGGAGGAGCTGGTTCTAAACGGTTCAAAGTTTCGATCAACATAACTAATGTATTTACTCGAGACTCTAAAAGTTCTGGATGGGCAAACGCAGCCCATGCCATTTCCGCATTCTCTTCAGTAGGATCAAGATAAGCTCGAGGAAACAGTCTTTCTCTAACTGGGTCTTCTCCCAATGCAGGTGTTTCAATAATCGCTCTCAGATCTAAAGCAATGTCTCTAAATACAATTGATTCTTCTTCAAAAAGGTATGCTTCAATCCCTTCAAGAGTTACACCAAATCGACTGTTGCGCATTAGTCGTCCTTTTGCATTGTTGCCCATAAACCATGAGCGTGCAATCTCGAAACATCATGTTCACAAGCATCACGTCTCCCTGATGACACAACTGCTTTACCATCATTATGTACCTTCATCATTAGTTCTTCGGCTTTTTCACGAGAGTAACCAAATAGCTTCTGCAAAACATGCACAACATAACTCATTAAGTTAACGGGATCATTCCAAACAATAACTACCCAAGGTGTATCTAACAAACCATCTATATCAAGATCTTGCTCAACAAGAATATCTGGCGTTTCAGTCATTTTGGCTTCCATTCTCGTCTGACTTGGACGAGTTTACGTTATTTATTAGCTCAACACCACGCACCTTATGAGCAATAGTGCTCAGAACGCCATTTATATATTTTGGAGATTGAGGTGTTGAATATTTTTCACATAGTTCAACAGATTCTGAAATAATTGTACCGACAGGTACATCAGCATTTTTTATCAACTCAGATACAGCCATTCTCAAAACCGCTCTGTCAAAGCTTGGAAGTCTAGACGTAGTCCAACCTTTAGTATTTTGAGAAATTAAATCTTCAACTTTCTCTTGCTTCTCTAAATACTCATTGATTATTTCTAATGAATATTTACTAGGAGCGACATCTAATGATTCGACAACTTCACCAATTGCTTGATCTTTTGAGTCAGATTCAAAGAACAATAATGTTGCATGCTCTCGCGATGATGTTTTATTCACCATTGATCCTTATACACGAGTTATATATTCGCCAGTTCTTGTATCAACCTTTATTAGTTCACCTTGATTTACAAATAAAGGTACTTGAATCACAATACCTGTTTCTAGCGTTGCTGGTTTTCTTGCTCCCGAAACTCTATCGCCTTGAATGCCGGGTTCTGTTTCCGCAACGGTTAGTTCAACGCTCGCAGGTAGTTCAACGCCCAATGGCTCCGAACCATACATTGGAATCATCGCATTGTCTGACTCTTTAAGATACTTGCCTGCGTCTCCGACTTGGTCAGCAGTTAATGACATTTGGTCATAGGTTTCTAAATCCATAAACACAAAATCTTGACCATCACGATAAAGATATTGATAATCACGTTTATCTACGGTTGCTTGTTCTACCTTTACTCCAGCATTAAAAGTTTTTTCTAATGTTCTTCCAGTGCGAACATTCTTTAAAGTTGTACGAACGAAAGCACCACCTTTACCGGGTTTAACGTGTTGGAATTCGACAACCTGCATCAAACCTTCATCGAGGTTAAGAAACATGCCATTTTTTAGATCATTTGTTGAAACTGCCATAAGCATATCAGTCTAGTCTCATAAAATAAGCTACGATAAACCACATAAATCCAATCATCTAATGGGGTCGATATGAAAGAAAAAAGCAAAATCTGGTTAACCCTATATGCACCAGCATTGGTAATAACATTGGTATTTTCAGCTGTCTACGCGCTACTTATAGGCACAGCTACAAGCACTAGCCAGCTTTCAACCGTAGACTCTATATTCCTACCCGCTCTTGTCCTTGCCATTATTGCTTTGGGCGTAACTAGCGGCTTGAGCATAACTAAATCGACAAAAATTGATTCACAAGCTGGTACTAAATATTCATCAACAGCTAAGTTTTTTATTGTTGCCGGTACAATTTTGTTAGGAATACTTCCTGGTTTAGCTGCAATTATTTCATTACTTATTTACTCAGCTGCAACAAACTGTTCATTACAGCCTAAATGCATGTAATGCAGTTAATTCGAAATTTAGCTTCTTTTTCCAGAATAAGAACAAGTTTCTTAATTTGTTTGCATTTGGGACTTTCAATACTGGTTTCGAATTATGAAAACGATTTAAAAAACGATTTGTCTCTCTATATTCATATAACTATTGGAGTTCTATGTTTAATTTTATGTTATATAAATGCTGCATGCGTAAATGATTATGCTGATAAAGAAATAGATGTACTTAACGATTTGACTACTAGCGATAGGCCTTTAGTTAATAACCGTATTTCGAAGAAAAATATTTTTTTAATCTATATATTTTCTACCATCAGCTCGCTAACATTGGCTGCGTTTTTATCTTTAAAGATATTTATTTTGATACTTCTCGTTTTAGTTTTTAATTGTATTTACTCTTTAAAACCTGTACGTCTTTCATACAGAGGCGGATTAGCAATTGCAACATTGCCTTTTGTGTATGTTTTGGTTCCATTTTTTATAGGTCAACAAATTTCCAAACATATTTTTAGCTTCAACTTGATGGTAATCTCACTATCGTTTTATCTACTTTTCTGCTCAAGACTAATCCTGAAGGATTTTCGCGACATCAAGGGTGACACTATCTATTCAAAACGCACTTTTCTAATTCGTCATGGAAAATTAAAAACAATAACAGCATCTATAACACTTCAAATATTAGGGTTGATATCTATTACTTTTATTGATGTTCAATTTAAAATTTCAATTTGTTTAGCAGTTCTTTTTCTTACAACTAATTCGATCATTTCATTGCTTGAGATTTTAAAACACGATGACTTCAAACAACAAGGCCCAATTTTATCAATGTTTGGACGATTACAAACTGGGATACTTTTTTGTTTTATCTCGTTTTTTATTTTGCTCCAAAATAGCACTCAAGCATTAGCGGTAAATATCGTTTTAACTTCTGTTTGTTTGCTGACTGTTATTACAGCACGTGAGATATTTATTAAGGGCTCAATTAAACAAGTTAGAAGATTAAACACTTAAGAATTTAGGAAATGAAGTAAGAGATTCTGCACCATCTTTTTCCACAGCCAATGTATCTTCTATACGAACACCAGCAAAACCTTCTATATATACACCAGGTTCTACAGTCAGGATATTTCCTGCAACTACTTCTACCCCTTCAACAGATCTAACCCATGGTTCTTCATGCACATTAAGCCCAACTCCATGACCTGTTGAATGTGTAAATTTATCTGCTAATGATTTTTGGTCAAGATATGTACGGCATGTTGAATCAATCTCAGATGTCAGCACTCCTTCTTTTACGTAGTCCACACCCATCTGTTGTGCATCAATAACGTTCTGCCACAATTCATTTTGCCTATCATCGACTTCGCCGACGCTTATTGTTCTTGTCATGTCAGAACAATATCCGTCGTATATACAACCGAAATCAATGACAATCATTTGATTCGGTTGAATTTTCGAATCGGTAGGAAAAGCATGCGGCAAAGCAGCGCGTGCTCCACATGCAGTTATGGTGTCAAAAGAATTACCCTGTGCACCATTGTCAACCATCGCGCGATCTAATTGTTTAGCAAATTCTTTCTCGCTCGGAAAGTCTTTAAGCAGAGGTATGGTTTTTTCTAATGCTTCATCGGCAATTCGACAGGCAACACGTATTCTGTCAATCTCTTCTTTTTCTTTTACTTTACGTAAAGCCTCAATGAGGTTGCTTTGAGGGACAAAATTTGCACGACTTATTTTTTCAATAAAATTATTAGCACTCGCCCACGTGATTTCGTTCGATTCAAGAGCAATATTTTCATTTTGATTAATGTACTTTGAAATAATTTCTATTGGACTATTGCCTTGGACTGTAATTTCTATCCGTGCATCAATATCATTTTCTCTAAGTTGTTCTGAACTTTGAACTTCGTATCTTCCATCTGTTATTAAAATAAAATCTTCACGGGAGATATAAGCAAGCGCGTTCGAACCGGTAAATCCTGTTAGATACCTAATATTGACTAGATTGCTTACGATAATAGAGTCGACTTCGCTAGGTAAAACATCTCTTAGACGATTCACGCGCCCAGAAACTTTCATTGGTGTTAAAGCTGAGATTAGCTCTTTTGATCCTGCCATAATATTTCTTCGACCTCGGAATATTTTGCGTTTAGTTCTTTTCAAACATATTTTTTAGCGCTATAGCTGCTAATTCATATGAATCTTTCTTAAATCCAGCAATCACACCATCGACAACTGCGCTAATTACAGAAATGTGTCTAAATTCTTCTCTTGCATGTGGGTTAGATAAATGTACTTCAATTTTCTTGCCTTCAAACATCGAAAGCGCATCGCGTATCGCGTATGAATAATGGGTAAAAGCTCCAGCATTAATAATTATTGCATCATAATTATTTCTTGCATTTTGGATTTGATCGATAATTTCGCTTTCAGAATTAGATTGAAAATCTTCCACTGAATAAGTGTCTAAAACCTTTTTAACAACATCTATACAATCGTTTAGTGTTTCTTTCCCATAAATTTCTGGTTCCCTCTCACCTAATAGATTTAGATTAGGGCCATTAATGACAAGAATTTTCATACCCGCATTCTACATCCCCTCCACCCCCGTGTTGGGTCGATTTTCTATCGATTTCCTGACCAGATAACCGTTAACACATCAGTAACAAAAAGTGTTTGTGGGATTTCACATCGAAAAACGATAGTTTTTCGACCCAACACGGATAATTAGTGGAGGAAGTCTTTTAGCGCAGCTTCTACGACATCACGGTCGATATCATGATGAAGTGAAACTTTGTCACCATCAAATAAGACAAAAGACAAGCCACCAACAGATTTTTTATCTGAATACATTAAATCAACAAGTTCACTAGGTGATTTACAGTTTCCAGGAATTAGATTACCTAAATCTAAAGCATCAAGTACATCTATTTTTTCTTTATATTGAGCTTCACTTATTAAATCCAATTTCAGAGAAAGCAAACTAACAAAACGTAAACCTATAGCAACTGCATTCCCGTGAGCTAAATCATAATTAGATTTAGTTTCAAGAGCATGAGCAAGTGTATGCCCTAAATTCAAAGTTGCTCTAGTACCTGTTCTCTCATATGGGTCTACTGAAACAACCTGAACTTTATGATTCATACAAGATCTAATTAAAGGAATTAAAGCATTTTCATCGCGATCTAAAATTTCTTGTCCATGATTTAAAATCAAATCAGCAATTTGGCTATTACCTAACAATGCATATTTAGCTACTTCACCGAGTCCAGACTTATAATCCTCAAATGGCAAAGAGGAAATAGCTTCAATATCAGCAAAAATAGTTTTTGGCTGATGGAAAGCCCCGACGAGGTTTTTACCTGCATCTAAATTAATTCCACATTTTCCGCCTATTGATGAATCGATTTGAGCTAGAAGCGTTGTAGGAACTTGAATAACATCTATACCTCGATAGTATGTTGCTGCAACAAATCCAGACAAGTCACCAACGACTCCTCCACCTAACGCAATGACGGCATCGTTACGTGTAATTTTCAGCGTAGCCATTTCATTAATAACTTTTTCATATGAAGCAAATGACTTTGCTTGCTCGCTAGATTCAACAATAATTTTATAAATGTTGATAGAAGCCTCAATGCATGACTTTTCGATTTCAATCCAATATTTTTCTGGAATATTTTCTTGAGTAATTAAAACAACATTTTTATAAGAGCGTAAATAACTAGCTATATTTTCCAGTATTGATTTTCCGACAATAATATTGTTCGACAATTGCAATTGGTTGCCTTGCAAACGTGACACTTGACGATTAACGGCTTCACACACTTGATCTAATGATCTATTGGTCGTCGCAATAGTTACATCACTTGCTAAATCATATATTTTAGAACGTGATTTATATTGTTGAGCAACTTTCTCGACTAAGTCACCTTCAAGTAAAGGTCTGTGTTTCAAAGTGTCAGCACTTAAACGGTCAACTAAATCTTTTTCCAATGCATTCAGAAAAACAACTATACCTTTGTTCTTCATTGTGACGATATTACGTGAATTCAAAACCGCACCAGCACCGACAGCAACAATACAATCGTTTTCGTTATTTGATATTTCTTCAAGGCACCCAGACTCTATAGCTCTAAATTCGCTCTCGCTATTAGTCATTATTTCGCTTATTTGTTGGCCTGTTTTTTCTTCTATATATTCATCTAAATCTATTGAATCAATTTCAAACAGTTCACAATAGCGTTTTGCGATAGAGGTTTTGCCCACTCCCGAAGGTCCAATAAGAAATATCTTGTTAACCATAAATATAAGTTAGTCCAGTGAGTCTTTGAATGACTTGGCATTATTTAAAAACTCTTTCATTGAGTCCCCACCAAATTTGCGTAAAGCTTCACTAGCTAGAACTAAAGCAACCATCGTTTCCGCAACAACGCCAGCAGCCGGAACAGCAGTTACATCAGTCCTTTCTTTAAAAGATACTGTCTCTTCTTTTGTAACAACATCAGTTGTACGGATAACTGGTCTATTTAAAGAAGCCAAGGGTTTCATCCATGCTCTTGCTACCAACAAAGAACCATTAGTAATTCCGCCTTCCACTCCACCGGCTCTAGCAGTAGGTCTTACGTAATGATGATCTTCATATAAAATCTCATCATGTGCCTGGCTACCTAATTTGTGGGCATTTGCTACGCCGTCACCAATTTCTACTGCTTTGATCGCTTGAATCGACATTAATGCTTGTGCAAGTAGGCCATCTATTTTTCGATCCCAATGAACATGTGAACCTAAACCTTCAGGTACATTAAATCCAAGAACTTCAACTACCCCACCTAAGCTATCGCCTTCTTTTGCTGCAGCTTTGATGACCTTAACCATTTCTTCGCTTGCATTATTTGAAAAACATCTAACTTCGTTTTCGTCTATTTGGTTTAGATCTTCATAGCTAGGTCTTGCCATATCGTCAGGAACACTGGCTTCACCTATGGATAGAACATGCGACATGATATTAGCACCAAGTTCATTTAACAGAACTTTAGCAACAGTACCTGCCGCTACCCTTGCAGCAGTTTCACGCGCACTTGCACGTTCCAACACACTTCGGGAATCATCTAAATCATATTTCCGCATCCCTGCCAAATCTGCATGCCCAGGGCGAGGTTGAGTTAATTTTTTAGCAGTAATACCTTTCGCAACCGACATTTCTTCCTGCCATTTAGGCCACTCGGTGTTATGAATGACTATCGAAATTGGTGAACCTAAAGTTTTACCATGGCGCACACCGCCCAAGATCTCAACATCATCACGTTCGAAACGCATACGAGGTCCCCGACCATATCCAAGTCGTCGACGTGCAAGTTCATCTGCAATTTGTTCTACATTAATTTCCAAACCTGAAGGAATTCCTTCAAGAATTACATTTAATGCTTTGCCGTGTGATTCTCCAGCTGTTAAATATCTAAACATATTGACCTAAATTTGAAATAAATCGTGTATTTGGGGTGCATACCAAATGGCTATTACCGTTCCTGCTGCCAAGAATGGACCAAAAGGTATCTTCATTTTACGTCCTTTTTGTGTAATTGCTGCAATCGCAATGCCTATAAATGAACCAATCGCGAAAGATGCCAACATTCCCATGTAACTAACAACGAAACCAAAATATCCCATAGCAAAACCAAGGAATAATGCTAAACGTACATCTCCAAATCCCATGGCTTTCCCGCCAGTCGCAAACCATACGACAAACAAGAATGCACTATAAGCTAATCCGACGAGTAAACAATCAAGTATTTGCTTGTAATTTTGATTAATTATCGAATCTGCAGACAGAAAAACAACTAGTAATGCCCCTATTGGATAAACGATTTTTTTCGGTAGCAACTTTGTATCTATATCTATTGCACTTAGAGCAAGTAGACCCGAGAAAAATAGTAAGTAACCAATTGTAGAAATGTGTGCATCTAAGCGAATAAAAGTAAAAATCCAAACAAAACAAGTTAACAATTCTATGAATGGATACCTAAATGAAATTTTGTTTGAACAATTTCTACATTTACCTCCTAGAACAACATAACTTAAAACAGGGATATTATCGAGCGAACGAATTGGCTCATTGCATTTTGGACAATGCGATGAAGGCCTGATAATAGACATGTCATTTGGTACTCGCCATATAACTACATTTAAAAATGATCCAACGGCTAAACCAATAAAACCACAAAAAAATATTCCTATTATTTCCCATTGGCTATTAGTAATTGAATCAATGCTCATTAGATCTACCTTGCAAATGTTGATTTATTGCTTCTCGCATAACATCTATCGGTGCATCTAAGCCTGTCATTAACTTAAAAGATAAAGCACCTTGATATATAAGCATTTCAATTCCATTAATTGTTCTTGCGCCTCGAGATTTTGCCTCTTTTAAAAGTTGTGTTTCTAGAGGGTGATAAATAGTATCGACAACCACATGATTTTCACTGATATTTTCTGTGTTAATTGGAGTAGCGTTATCTTTAACTGAATCAATTGTCATTCCTACAGGTGTGGCATTTACTATCACATCGCAACTTTGAATTACTTCATCTCTTTTTGAATAGTCAACTACATCAATTAATAAACGGTTTTCGTTTTCGCTCCTATTAGATGAAAGCACATCTTCAACGAGTTGTGTACTTGCATCTAATTTTCTTGCAGTAACTAAAACTTCTGCACGGTTATTCACTAAAGCATCACATATTGATCTCGATGCGCCTCCTGCCCCTACAACTAAAAAGGAACAGTTATCAATATTAATATTTTGGTCACGAAGAGATTTAACAAATCCTTCTCCATCTGTTGAGTAACAATGGATTTCAGAATCTACTGAAATTAAAGTATTTGCTATTTGGAGTCTCGCAGCTGCACCGTGTGCTTTTCCTATGTTGAATGCATCATTCTTTAAAGGCATAGTAACATTTAGGCCTTTATATCCGGATACAAATAAATCCAATATTTCTTGTGGAGAATTTTCAGGTGAAACGTCTATTGCTTCATAAGACCAATCTAAATTTAAAGATTTATATGCTGCCTCATGCATCAAGGGACTCAATGAATGTTTTACAGGATGACCGATAACGCCAGCTTTAGTCGTCATAATGCTCCATTTTGTTTAGCAATTTCTATATTAGCTAAGTGCTCTTGATATGTTTTCGAAAAAGCATGCTTTCCAGTTTTTTTATCGATCAAAACGTAATACAAATATTCTGTTGTTTCAGGATTCAAAGCAGCACCAAGTGATTTCATAGAGATCATTGAAATAGGAGAAGGCGGTAATCCTTTATTTGTATAAGTATTAAATGGAGTATTTGTTTTTAAATCTTTCGTTGTTAGTGACCCACTACCCCGTCCTAAACCATAAAGAACAGAAGCATCAATTTGTAAAGGCATGTTTATGCTAAGCCTGTTATAAATTACAGAAGCTATCTTTGCCCGTTCATCATCTCTTTGAGCTTCTTTCTCAATCAAACTGGCTAAAGTAATTATTTGATAAGGATTTAAACCATTCACTTCACCGTCTAAACCATTGTTCTGCGCACGAGCATCAAACTCTTGTAAGGATCTGCGAATTATATCTTCTTCATTTTCTGTCGTAGAGATTTGATAGGTTTCAGGCAATAAAAATCCTTCAAGGTTGTTTACCCCGTCTGGTTGGAATTTTGATCTGTATTTATTTGAATCTAAAATTTCTTGAAATTTATCAGCAGTCATATTTGGTAATTTGCCAACATAACTTTTTATATCTTGTAAACGCTGTCCAGGAATAATAGTGAAATTGTCGTAATTTATTATTGGACCTTTTTCTAAGACGCTGGCAGCTTGAGCAGCTGAAATATTAGTTTTTATTTTGTACTGGCCAGCTTGGAATGGTCCTCTGCTTTTAAGTTTTGAATATATGGCAAAGGCTGTCCCAGAACGAACAACATTATTTTTTTCTAAAACTTTGCCTATCCCTGTTGTTGAAGTTCCTTTTGGTATTTCTATCGCTATAGCTTTACCAGGATCTCCAAAGGCACTTATTTGATACCAAAGCCAAAAACTTCCCAATATAAAAGGCATTAATAAAAATAGTATTGCCAAAAGTGTTGCTATATTTCGTTTTCGAGCTCTAACTTTTTCGTTTTTCTTTTGTATTTTGAATCTAGACATCGGATAGAAATTTTATAACGAATCGATGAAAGATTGTGCGATGACGCAAGCCGCTAAACTATCACGAATTTTAGATCTATTTTCACGTGAAACTTCATACTTTTTCATATTTTTCTCTACTTGAGCACTAGTTAACCGTTCATCGTGAAAAAGTATTTCTGGCATATCTATTGATTTTTTTGTTAATTCTGTTTTTATTCTTTCCAATAAAGAATCGACAACTATTTTTACATTATCTGCTGCAATACCATGTTTACCTTTCATATCTATTGGCAGACCGAATACGAGGCCATAGGGTTCCCATTCATAGATGTAATTTAATGTCTCTAAAAGATATTTATGAGAATCTGGCTGTTCAGCTATAGTCCCCAGAGGTGTTGCGACTTTATTGTTGTCATCGACAAGTGCAACGCCTGTCCTTTTCAGTCCAAGATCAAATGCTAGGTATCTACGCATTAAATATTTAAATTGTCGATCGATTTTTCTAACGCATTAAATGCATTTTCTATTTCAGAAATATTTTGTCCGCCTCCAACAACAAGCTCTGCATTTTTTGCTGTACCGCCACCTAAAATCTTTATAGCATCTTCTACAATTTCACTTGCATTGATTCCATTTTTGGCTAAATCTTGACTAACTACAACACATATTCCAGCCTTATTTTTATCAGCATTTAAACCAATAAATCCGATAACTCCAGAATTAATTTCATTTCTGACCGATATAGCTAAATTTCTAAGATCATCTGGACTGTATCCGTCGATGCGTGACGCGATCTTATTTGAGTTTGATTGTGAAACAATATTTTGAGCAATTGATTTTAAGTTTGCACTTTTCATATCATTTAAAGCTTTATTTAGTTCTTTATTTTCATATTGCAAATGTGAAACTTTATCTAGAAGCTCTTGTTCAGAACCTTTTAATTTCTTAGACAATTCTTGAACAAGTTGAACATTTGATTTAAAACTATCGTATGCGCGATCCCCTGTTAATGCTTCAATTCTTCGAATATTTGATCCTATCGAACCTTCAGAAACAATTCTTATAGGTCCAATGAAACCTAATGTATCAACATGAGTTCCGCCACAAAATTCTATCGATGGTCCGGCGACTAAAACGCGTACTCTGTCGCCATATTTGTCTCCAAAGAATGCAATCGCTCCCATTTTACGAGCATCATCAATATCCATTTCTTCATGAGTTACTCGTTCATCTTTGATAATTTCGTCGTTAGCAATTTTTTCTATTTCATCAAGCTGATCCCCCGTCACTGCTTCATAATGTTGAAAGTCGAAACGAAGTTTTTGGTCATCAACCAGCGAACCAGCTTGCTGTACATGTTCACCTAAAACTTTACGTAAGGCCCAATGTAAAATATGTGTACCAGTGTGGTTTCTTCTAATACGATTTCGTCGTTCACCATCTATCTCAGCTTGGACAATATCGCCAACACTTATCTCACCAGAATCGACATTAATATCATGGACGTAAATGCTTCCTGCAATTCCATATTTTGTATCGATAACACTAGAAGAAAATTCATCGTTATATATTTTTCCTGTGTCTCCTACCTGACCACCTGATTCCGCATAAAAAGGAGTTTTATTAAGCAAAAGTTTCCCTTTTTTGCCTGCTGAGATACTTTGTACAGCTTCACCTTCACTATTAACTATTCCTATAACATGTGCATCACTGACATGGAAAGTTTCTCTACCTAAAAATATTGTTTCACCATGCGTATCAAAAATATTTTTATAGAATTCACTCGTATTGCTTGCAGTTATAGCAACATCTTTTCTTGATTGCTTTGAACGCTTAGATTGTTCGTTAAGAGCAGCATTGAAACCATCTAAATCGACATTGTGACCTGCATCTTGCGCAATCTCACGAGTTAAATCAATTGGGAAACCTAAAGTATCGTGTAAGAAAAAGGCATCTTCTCCAGATACATCACCTTTATCAAGTATTGCATCTAATTTATTTAAACCTTTAACTAATGTTTCTCTGAATCTCTCTTCTTCATTTTGAACAAGTTTCAAAATACGAGATCTATTTTTTTCCAAGTCAGGATAAGCACCTGACATCATGTCAATAACGTTTTCAACAATTGTTGGCATTACAACTTGATTAGCACCCAATAAATAAGCATGCTTAACTGCCCTTCTTATGATTCTTCGAAGAACGTATCCTCTGTCTTCATTAGATGGCACGCAACCATCGGAAATCAAAAATGCCATTGTACGAGCGTGCTCAGCCATAAGACGAAGGCTTACGTTCGATTCTTCATCTTCTCCATATTTTGTTGCAGTTAATTTTTCAGCAACTTTTATTAGAGGCATGAAAAGAGATGTTTCCCAAATATTCGGGGCATTTTCTTTAATAAATAAAATTCTCTCTAATCCAGCACCTGTATCTACACATGGAGCAGGTAAATCTATTCGTGTACCGTCAGCTTGATCTTCATATTGCATGAAAACCAAATTCCAGAATTCAACGAAACGATTTTCGCCACCATATTTTGGACCGCCATCCTCGCCGAATTCTTCACCTAAATCATAAAATAACTCAGTACAAGGACCGCATGGTCCAACGTCGCCCATTTGCCAAAAATTATCTTTATCTAATCTTTGTATTCGAGAAATATCTAGACCAGAAACTTCTTGCCATATTTTTTCTGAATCATCATCAGATTCATGAATAGTTACCCAAATTTTGTCTTTATCAAAACCTAAAACATTCGTTGTAAAATCCCATGCGAACGAAATTGCATCTTGTTTGAAATAATCTCCAAAACTGAAATTTCCTAACATTTCAAAAAAAGTAAAATGTCTATTTGTTCTACCAATATCTTCTAGGTCATTGTGTTTACCACCAGCTCTTACACATTTTTGTGAAGTAGTCGCTCTTTTATATGGTGGCGTTTCTAAACCTACAAAGTATGGCTTAAATTGAAGCATTCCTGCCATTGTAAAGAGAACAGTCGGATCATTCGGCAAAAGGTTTGAACTTTCGATTCTTTTATGACCTTTTGTTTCAAAATATGAAAGAAATGATTCTCTTATTTGATCTAAATTAGTTGACTCCATTATTACTCTTCATCTAAGTAGTCTTCAATGGTTGATTTGTTCCTGTTGAAGTCTGAAACACTTGCTAATGCTGATACAAATGTCTGGTACGACTTGTTATCCCCATAGTTCTCATCTAAATATCGCTTAAGAATATCAAATGTAAACACTCCAAGAATGTACCCAAATATTAACCACTTTAATCTTTTAATCATGTGTTCTTTGCCCTCTCAGCTTTCTCGGCTAGCTTCATTCTTCTTTTCTTAGAATCTTTCACGCTTTGACGAGTTGCGCTATATGAAACTACAGGTTTTTTAAATATCAAATCAACTAATTTAGTGGTAGCGCGTATCGATTTATGCACTCGCTGCTGTTCTTGTAATGTTTCGTGCAACTCATTTAATTCTTGTTTAGAGCTAGCATCTAGATTTGCGATAACTTCCACCAGATCAATCATATTCTGATCTAATTCATCTATGCGTGAATTTACTTTTTTTGTAACAAAAAGCAAAGATACGCTCACACTCAATAAAGCACCAAGAATTAGAACGCTCAATATCGAAATAATTAAAAGTACTATTGCTTGTGCTTGCACATCTATGATTCTACTTGTTTAGAATCAGCTCCGTTATTTGTAGGTGAATAAAAAGTCTCTGTAACAGATTCAGGTAGATAGCGCTGGTCTGTTTTGCCTCCAAAATCATGCGGGTATTTATATGTTTCTTTTGAAAATGTTTCAGAATTCTTATAGGCGCTCTGAGATGTACTGTCTCTTAAATAATCAGGAATTTCGGCCAAAGCGTTATTCTTTACATAAGATAATGCTGCATCGACAGCTAAATATGCACTGTTTGATTTAGGTGCTCTGGCTACGGCTAATGCCGCATGACTTAGAATAATTCGCGCTTCAGGCATACCAACCATAGTGATGGCTTGAGCTGCACTTGCGCATAACGTTAAAACCCTTGAATCTGCAAGACCAACGTCTTCGCTTGCCGCAATCATAATTCTTCTTGCAATAGCTAATGGATCCTCGCCTGCATCAATAAGTCGAGCTAAATAATACGATGTAGCTTGCATGTCACTAGCACGCATTGATTTTATGAATGCACTAAGCGTATCGTAATGTTCTTGTCCCCCTGTTGGCCTTTGGCGAGTTCCTAAAACTTCCTCAAGCAGTTTTAAGGTAGGTTTTGATTTTGTGCTTGCCGCAACAAAAGTCTCTAAAACTCCGAGCGCAAAACGAACATCACCATTTGCCGATGTCGCAATTACATCTAACATTTCATTATCGATATCAACACCAGAAGCTTTAAGTTGTTCGTCATTTTTCATTGCTCGTTCTAACAAAGAATAAATATCTTCTTTACTTGGCGCATACATTGGATAAATACTCATTCGAGAACGCAAAGCAGCCGATAAAGTCACATAAGGATTTTCAGTAGTTGCACCTATCAATCTAAATGTTCCTCTTTCGACATGAGGAAGTAAAGCATCTTGCTGGACTCTTGTTAAACGATGTATCTCATCTATAAATACGATTGTACGAATAGATCGTTCACCTAAACGCAAAGCAGCAGAGTTAGCTATTGTTTTAATATCGTTGACGCTTAGTCCCATTGCAATAAGCATTTCTAGGTGGTGATTAGATTGATTGGCGATTACGTTAACTAAAGTAGTTTTTCCACAACCTGGTGGCCCAAATAATATAAAACTCGCACTTGGTGATGATTCAATAATTGACCGGAATGGTCGTCCCACATCTATAAGTTCATGGTGACCAACTATTTCTTCAAAGGTTTGTGGCCTCATGCGTGCTGCTAATGGCGCAAACTTATCTCGAGTCTGTTCAGACACATCATCGAATAAATTTACGCTTCCAGTCATTAACTCGGCTCTTCTTGCAAATGTTCAGGAGAAATAATTAATCCAAGTTCTTTAAGTTGCTCATCATCTATATGCGAAGGAGCTTTTGAAAGCGGATCATGACCAGTTTGTGTTTTCGGATATGCACTAACTTCACGAATATTATCTTCACCAGCCAAAATCGCCACTAAACGATCTATACCAAAGGCATAACCAGCATGTGGCGGAGCACCAAATTTAAAGGCATCTAACAAAAAGCCAAACCGTAGCCTCTGCGATTCTTCACTTATACCAAGAATATTAAATATATGTGATTGGATTTCACTGTCGTGAATACGAACGCTACCCGATCCTAACTCCCAACCATTAAGAACGGCGTCATAACTCTGCGAGCGAATCGAACGAACAAACTCTAGATCAAGCTCTTCTCCACGTTTAATCATTTCTGAAAGCTGCTCGACCTTATCTTTGTCTTCATCGTGCGGCATCGTAAACGGGTGGTGCGCAGGCACTGGTTTGCCATGATCATTTAGTCCTTCGAATAATGGAAAGTTTGTAACCCACAGAAACTTCAAAGGCGGTTCAGAAACTGGTGGTCGTAGCAAATCATTTCTTAATGTACCAAGAACGCTACAAGTCGTGAACCAGTCAGAAGCAACAAGCAGTAATAGATCACCACTTTGAGCTTCCGTTACTTTTCTTAGTTCATTTAGTTCTGTTTCAGATAAGAATTTTGCAACTGGCGACTCAATTTCGCTTTCTTTAACTCTCATCCAAACTAGACCTGCTGCACCAAGTTTTTTCGCTTTATCTGTTAAGTCATCTAAATTCGAACGTGAGGTATCACTTGCACCTTCTATCTTTAAAGCCTTTATACAAGGTGAATTAAATGCCCTAAATTCTGTTGCAGAAAACACATCTGTTACATCAATTAATTTTGAACCAAATCGTAAGTCTGGTTTATCTATACCGTATTGGTCCATTGCTTCAAACCAAGTCATAGTGTCGAAAGTTCTTTCAACATCTGAAGCTACGCTATCAACGACATTATTTAATGATTTTGTTACCGCTTCTAAAACGTCCTCTTGTGAGGCAAAACTCATCTCCATATCTAATTGAGTAAATTCAAATTGTCTATCTGCACGTAAATCTTCATCACGTAAGCACTTTGCAATTTGGAAGTATTTGTCAATGCCGCCAACCATAAGAAGTTGTTTAAAAATTTGTGGAGATTGAGGCAAAGCATAGAATTTACCTGGACTTAGGCGTGAAGGAACAACAAAGTCTCTAGCACCTTCAGGAGTTGAAGCAATCAATAATGGTGTTTCAACTTCGGTGAACCCTTGCTTCGTAAAAGACTCACGGATAGAAGCATTGACCTTTGCTCGTATACGCAAGTTGTTTTGCAAACGGGGTCTTCTGATGTCTAGATAACGATATTGATACCGTATTTGTTCATCGACATTATCTGCCTTATCTAATTGAAATGGCAACGGTTCACATTTATTTAAAACATTAACTTCATCTGCTATTACTTCGAGCTGTCCAGTTGGTAAATCATCATTTGTAGTCCCTTCTGGACGCTGGGAGATTCTTCCTTTTATTTGAAGGCAGTATTCCAGACGTATATCTTTCACTAGTTCAAGGTTTTGTTTTGATGGATCGGCAACAATTTGAACGATCCCTTCTCTATCTCTTAAATCAAAAAAAACAATTCCGCCATGATCTCGTCTTGCATCAACCCAACCGCATAGCTCAACATTACTATCTGGTTCTAAATCTAAAATTTCTTGAGAATAATGGCTTCGTAACATGAAAATATATCCTAATCCTGTTAGTCTCTCTTCTCACAACGGAATATGAAATTTGGAGAAAATATGGGGCTATTTTTCAGACGTTCAAACGGAAGCCATACTCAATCAACTTTACAAGCCATAAGAGATGAAATTGAAACTCGTGATCCAAATGAATTAGTCATTCCAGAGTCAGCAAAAGTAACACTTAAAGACAAGATCGATATAGATGAAGTTGCAGGAAATAGAATAATAATTCCTAGAACAAATATAGAAGTCATCATGTTACTTCGTAGCTTTGGATCTGAAATTGTTGCAGAAGTAGAGAAAGCTGACCATATCCCTGGGGAGCATTATCAAGTTATGACATTGCCAGAGGGCTTAAGTATAAGTCGTGGTCGACTTAGCAAACCTGGTGAATATAAATGCTTAGAAGGCAATGAGTACAATGCATATTTACCAGGCATCATACGATCACCAGACGGACAAGTCGTTGTTGCTTTCTTTGAAACCGTTTCTGGTCCGATTCAGCTTGTTGGTCCAACATGGGCAAATCTTGTAGAAATGTTTCCAACAGATAGCCATATTCCATTGTTACCAGACACAGTTACAAACGTAACTTCACCGGATGCTCATTTACCTCAAAGTGATGACTGGGAATTATTTATGATGGGAATTGATGATTTTGGACATTATCCAGTAAAAGTTAAATGCATGAGAGATTTAGCCCGTGCAAATAAAATATCGTCTTCTTCAAGAGAATTAGCTGACAAATTCGAACAAGTTTGTGGATTAATAAATAAATACCATGAAGATATTGCTTTGATACGAGGAAGAAACCTTCAAGAATTCTTAGCCGGGTTAGATAGGCCTGCAGCAAACGTATTAGAAATGTAAATTAGCTGCAAGCATTGTCACAAGGTATATCCTTTGTCGTAGATCGAATAAAACTAGCTAACGCATCTCGAAGCATATATGGGGGCTGAGAAGATTCTAAACGTGAATCCCATATAAAGTTTTTACTCCAACCTCCTGTAACTTTTCCGCTGCCGTTCGATTCTATTGTTCCAAAAGTGCCTCTATGATAAGAAATCAATGCTCCACGGATAGTTAGTTTTGGTGGATTATTTAAATCAGAAATGGCCGAATCATTCCAATGGTCATTGTAAATTGTTCCTTCATAATCAACATTGTATACATTTGGATCACTTGGCGATTGAACAAGCGTTTGTTTTCCTGCCCACAAAAGACCATCTACTTGTTTGTCATCACACTTTCCTGTTTGTGGTGATGAGTCATTGTAACAGTTCAAAACTATATCTTTATTTGCATATAATCCTAGAAAATCAGTTTTCATAGAGGCATCTACATATGTAAATGAATTGGCAACGTTTATCGACCCTGTAGAAAAGATTGTTAGTTGTCCTTTTAATTTTCCTGAAACGCTGACAGTCCCATTTCCGTCTGATGGGTTAATACTCAAAACGCCATTAGATGGGATTGAATACCAATCTTTATCTTGCCCATCAATCACAGGATGCATCATTGTAGTTTTATCCCATTTAGATTGATCAGTGCCAGATCTATCGTAACGGAAATCAATTCGTATATCGTTTCCATTCAGATAATATTTTGTTGCATCATTTGTTTTCGATATTGAAGTTAGCCTGACCCCATTATCATCACCTATTCTCTGTGGTAATGGAAATTTATCTCTAGATGCACTAAACCTTGCAACACTCGCTCCTGATGATCCATTACACGCTGTGAAGTTACTTGTTGATGAAGCTGCTGCTGCGATAGCTGAACTTGAGCCTGACGTTGAGTCAAATCCTGATGTTATCCAGTTAATATTTCCAGTTCCTTGAGTAACACCAAATCCATCACAAACATATACATGACTATCATTTGTGTGAATATTTCCTGTAACACTATCGTTTGCAGCATATGCATTGTCTAAAGATTTAACTCTGTCTTGGAGAGCTATATTTGTCACTTTTTCATAAACTTGTGGTGCAACTGATTCAGACTGACTCATTACTATGTGCTGAATAAATTCTCTTTTTCTAATTTTTTGCTGGTATCTAGAAAATACACACCCTTTTGGTGAGCTTGCTGTCGACCTATCTAAGCACATATGTCTAACAACAATATCTACAACATATTCAGTTCGTGTATTGTTAGCATTTTGATATTGATCTTGACTTGCACCGGTAAGATTCAAGAGTCCACCTGTATTACCGAAAGGATTAGTTACGACTTTGTTTATTCGAATTTTAAAACATGGATACTTATCATCGTTCGTAGCCTGAGTATTTAAACCGCAATCTTGAAGTAATCCATCTTCGTCTACACTGTAATATTTATTGCTCCATTTATATACTTGGGTGATAACCGTAGCTTTATTGTATGTTGTTCCGCTCGATAAAGTTTGTTCTAATTGATTAGAAATAGGAGAGCTTCCATCTGGTGCGATGAAATCTTTATTTGCAGTTGCTATTAAATCATTTGTGTTGCCTCTATTCACTACGGCATATAAGGTATCCAACGTTGATTCTGCAGTATTACGTGCTTCAATTGTGGCTCTATTTCTTGAGGTCGAGACTAAATCTGCAATAGTTAAAGTTGTTATTGCAGCAATGACCATTACAGCTAGAAAACAAATGCTCAGAACTGTTACCAGTACAAATCCTTCATCGTTTGTTTTTTTGTTTTTCATTTTTACCCCGTAAACTTATCCGAGTAAGCGCCTTCTTCTGAATAGGTTTTTGCTCCTTGCAATAAAACTGATTGTGAAAACTTATATGTTGAGTACCCATCGGAGCTTTTTGATTGTTTCGACTGATATCTCACATCCATATTTACATCAACGTTAATTATGTCTTTTGTATTTAAACCTGCAACACCTGTACTGTAATCTGGAGTTGTATTATCAACTTTTGTATAAGAAAAAATATTTTTTCGTTTGTACGATGATGTACTAGGAATTTCACCTAAATCTAGAACTTCTCTATAGCTTGAAGAATCTAATGTCCAACTTCCATATACAGATTCATTTGATGCAAAGTAATGCATATTGGGATTGGTGTATGAGCATTCTATGTAATAGATGACATCGGCATCTGTACCTTTTCCGTTAGAAGGTTGACATGGCATAGGTGAGACAGAATTCGCTCCATAACCTTGGTCTAAACCTAGAGCATCATAGTTAGCATTGTTTCCTGTTCCACCACGGAATAAACATGACGCCCGAAACGGTTTTGTGTAGTCAATTTGATCGTTACTAGGCGTTAGATCTTTGAACCAACAAAGAGAATTAGGCAATGCGCGCAAAAGCACTTGACCTGTTTCATAGTATTCTAAACAGTCCGCACTTGAGCCAGAAAAAGTTGGTGTACCAGTTTCGATAATGGTTGTTGATGGATCATCGCCACCATTTTCTATACGTCTTATATAGGTTTCATATTCTACTTGCAGCTCAGAACTTTTAAATACTGTACATCGGAGTAAAGATTGAGCTGAAGCAACATCTTTTAATATACGTGACAAAGCTGTACGTGTATTTTGTGATACTTCTTGTTTCTGCAATATCCTTTCGCCACTTGATTGAGTAGAAAAGACAACAGTAATTGCCATCGACAAAACAATTGCACCAATAAATATTGCAATACAGGCTTCAATCAAGGTGAAACCTTCATTAATTCCTTTGTTTTTTGTTGCAGATCTCATAGCGACCCCGAACTTAAAACATCAATGTTTGTTAGCGTCGCTTGCACCGAACCTGCTGAATCAATTGAGAAACTTGGCTGTTTTTGACTGACTTCATGGCGGTCAATATATGGAAACCATATACATGAATTTTGTTCATAACGCTCACGAGTTACTTTAAATGGTTCACTCGTGCTTAAATTTGGATACATAGAAACTTTTGATCCACTTGTTGAAACAAGTCCCACTCTTGTACCTGAAGAAAATTGAAATGAATCGACTGGAACGTTTTCACGCTTTATTAGAACAAAAGATTCTTTATTCCCTTTACCATCAGGGAATGTAACTTCGACTCGTCGTACTAGCGTGTCTGGCAATCTTTTTGAGGAAATGATATCGGCGCAACTAGTTTTTCGTGAAATTTGAGTCGTGACTGTCCCGTCTAGGCTGCCAAGTATCTCAAACCAATAATTTACTTTTACATCAATATTGACATAGCTAGAATCTTCATTCACATATATTTTATGTACATACGATTGATCGCCAAGCTCACAAACTTTTCCTGTATATAAATTATCGTCTTGTCCATAAAGGTTACAAAATTCTTGAGCAATCTGTTTTGTTATTTTTGCTGAAGATGCGTCTCCGTTTTCGTTTGCCGTTAATCGGAGATTGCCCCCACCGTCTACATACGAATATTTCCTAGTGCTCGAATTCAATGCTGTTTCAAGTGAACTGAATGCACATGTAGAAACTCTGTCCCAAGCACCTTTCAAAGCAACTTGGTTTGAACCACTAAATTTATCTGATGAAGCAGTAATGTTATTACCATTTGAATCTACGAAAACAGTTTCTTCAACTGTATCTACATCTAGCCCACAACCTGCAGAACTCATTTTTTCTTGAAGTGAATTAGTATAAGCAACTACCCTGTCTCGAGTTTCAATGCGAACTCTAGTAGTTGCAAGGTTTGACATTTGCGTAACAACGCCAGCAAAAACAACGAGAAGTATTAATGTACCAACCATTACCTCGACAAGCATGGCACCGCAGTCGCTGCACATGTGTTTTTTGGTACGCCAATATCCCACGCTTTATATTCGGCAATATAGGTCAAAAAGCTCAGTTATTTCTAGAATTTAAAGCATTTTTGCGATTGATTGTGTAATTGAATCGACATTTATTTCGCTTTGTTCGCCAGAGTTAAGATTCTTTAGAGAAACAGTACCTTTTTCTAGCTCATTTTGACCAATGATAACTGCTATTTTTGCATCAAGTCGATCAGCATATTTCATTGCACTTTTCATAGATTTATCACCATATGACACATCAACACTTATGTTATTGCTTCGCAACTTTTCTTGAATTGAAAAACTTAATTGATTAGTGACATCATTTTTTACAAGATCAAGAATAACAACATCTAAGTTTCTTAGTTCTAAATCAATATTTTCACTCTCTAAAACAAGCAGCAATCGCTCAACACCTAAGCCAAAACCTATTCCCGAAGTTTCCGGTCCACCCATTTGAGAAACAAGTTTGTTATAACGACCACCGCCACAAATTGTAGATTGAGCAGCATCTAATGACGAAGAAATAAATTCAAATGCAGTATTAGTGTAATAATCTAAGCCTCTAACCAAACTCGGATTAACAACAAAATCAATATTGAGTTTTTCTAACGAAGATTTAACAAAATTAAAACTGTCAATACTTTCGTCTGATAGAAAATCAAATATACTCGGCGCGCCATTTACAACTTCTCTATACTCATCAACTTTAGTATCAAGCATTCGAAAAGGATTACGCTCAACCCTTTCTTTAAACTCATCACCTAAAGCGTTGTAGTGCTTAGAAAAATACGACTTAAGCTCCTTCATATGTTTTTCACGAGCTTCAGCATCACCTAAAGAATTTATGTTCAATACAAACTTATTTAAACCAACCATTTTTAAATAGTCATAAGCAAATTTTATTACTTCGACATCTATAGCAGGATCATCGATACCCAGTGCTTCAATTCCTAATTGATGATGTTCCCTGAGTCGTCCTTTTTGAGGACGCTCATATCTGAAATTACTAACAAAATACCAACACTTAAATGGCGTTAAAGGTCGTAACTGCGCAAATGATCTAACTATTCCTGCAGTGCCTTCAGGACGTAAGGCTATATGTCGACCACCCTTATCCATAAAATCGTACATTTCTTTTGTGACAACATCAGTATCTTCGCCCAGTCGTTTAAAAACTTCAATATTTTCAAATGTTGGATTGATAGCAAGATCATAATTATAAAGATGAGCTAAACGTCCAAATAATGTTATTAAACTTTGCCAGTGACGAGATTCAATACCAATAACATCTTTGGTTCCTACTTGCGCTCTAAATACATCACTGCTTGCCATAGCTAAGCAATTCTAATCGCTCCTAGCCCCTCCGGGCAGAATACGATAGGCATCAATAACGCTTTCAACCCTTCTTAACTGAGCAATTATCGAATCAAGATGGTTTGGATCAGCCATATCGAAATCAAAACGTAATTTGGCAATCCTATCTGCAGTAGTCAATGTATTACATCCCAAAATATTTACATGAGCATCACTTAGCATTGAAGCAATATCTTGCAATAGCCTTGGCCTATCAAAAGCTTCAAGCTCAACTGAAACGATGAAGCTTGAGCCTGAAGTATGGTCCCATTCAACATCTATTAAACGCTCACCTTGAGATGAAGATAAAGCAACGGCATTTGCACAGTCTGCTCGGTGAACACTAACACCACGACCTCTAGTTATAAACCCAATTATTTCATCGCCTGGCACAGGAGTACAACAACGGGCTAAGCGAACCATAACGTCATCTAAACCTTCAACATGAATGCCAACTGATTTACTGCTCGGATCACGTTGTTGCCTTGGTGGACGAGAGGTCGAGGCAGGTAATTGGATTTCACCCGTTTCAAAACGTAAAAATTGCTGAACTCTTTGACCAAATGATTTTGTAGAAATATGGTGTTCACCAACTGCACGATATAAATCTTCAACATCGTTATAGTTCATTTCTCGAGCAACAATATTTAAAGTTTCAGAAGATTGTATCTTTTGTACTGGTAACCCTAGACGTCGAAGCTCCTTAATAATGTCGTCTTTTCCTTGCTCTATTGCATCTTCACGACGTTCTCTAGAAAACCATTGACGAATTTTCGATTTGGCTTTTGACGAAACAACAAAATCAGACCAGTCTCTAGACGGACCAGCTTCTTCGGCCTTTGAAGTAAAGACCTCTACTGTATCGCCAGAATCAAGTTTTGCATTTAATGGAACAAGACGACCATTTACCTTTGCTCCAACACATTTATGGCCAACATCTGTATGAATAGCATACGCAAAATCAATTGGAGTTGCTTCTAAAGGTAAAGTTATAACTTTACCTTTAGGCGTAAAAACAAAAACTTCATCATGTTCAAGATCGTCACGCAGCATTTCCATGAATTCGTTTGGATCTGCAGTATCGGTTTGCCAATCAACGATTCTTTCTAACCACGGCAATGAAGAAATATCCTCAGGTATCACACTTGATTTATTTACTTTGTTTTCTATGTCCTTCTTTTTCTTTTTAGAGTCTTTAGATTCATCTTTTTGTTTATATGCCCAGTGAGCAGCGATTCCTATTTCTGCACGGTGATGCATTTCTTTTGTACGAATCTGTACTTCAACAGCTTTACCGAAAGGACCAACAACAGTTGTATGCAACGATTGATACAAGTTAAATTTCGGCATAGCAATATAGTCTTTAAATCTGCCTTGAATGGGACTCCAATAAGAGTGAATTGAGCCTAAAGCTCCATAACAATCTTTTAAAGAATTAACGATTACACGGACACCGACCAAATCTTGAACTTCATCAAAATCTTTTCCTCTTACCACCATTTTTTCATATATAGACCATACGTATTTAGGACGCCCACTAATTTCTGCTTCTATACCAATATCGTTTAAAAGATGTTTGAGCTCCTCAATCACAGAATCAACATAATCTTGACGTTCGCCAGCTTTCTTCTCAACCATATATTCAATAGCTGCATAGCGTTTTGGCTGCAAAACTGCAAAACATAATTCTTCGAGCTGACTTTTAATGTCAGAAATACCCAATCTATGAGCTAGCGGTGCATAAATGTCTAGCGTTTCTTGTGCAATACGCTTTTGTTTAACATAAGGCATCGCTGCAATAGTACGCATATTATGTAAGCGATCTGCAAGTTTAATAATTAGCACTCTTATGTCTTTTGCCATAGCAACTAACATTTTTCTCATAGTTGCAGCTTGAGCAGCTTCAGCTGTTTGAAAATGAATACGATCAAGTTTTGTTACTCCATCGACGATTGACGCAACGTCTTCACCAAATTCTTTACTAATTTCATCTAACGTTGTTGAAGTATCTTCAACGGCATCGTGTAGCAACGCTGCAGAAATTGTCACATCATCTAGGCCTAATCCTGCAACAATGTGAGCAACTAGTAGCGGATGCGTTATGTAGGGTTCCCCACTTCTACGCACTTGAGTTTGATGTGCATTTCTTGCAATTTCAAATGCCTTTATAATGCGATCAGAACTCTCATGCGGGTGATGCGATTTAAAAACATCTATTAGCGCAGCGACATCGATATCTATATGGGATTTTCTCCACGGAAAAAGACGTTGTTTGTCACGTTCATGAATTGATCGTGGAACGTCAGGTAAAGTCATATCTACTACATGTTATCGACTTTTTTTGCCAATCTTTTAATAGCAACGATTAAAGGAGTAGCAACAAAAATAGAGCTGTAAGCACCAGTTATAAGTCCAACAGCTAGAGCTAGGGCAAAATCTAATAAAGCTGTAGCTCCAAGTATGAACGTACCTACTGCTATAAGCGAGATAACTGGAAGCACAGCGACTATAGATGTATTTATTGATCTTGCCAATACCTGATTTAACGAGGTGTTAACCATATCTACATATTTAGTTTGTTTTAACTTGTTCCACACCTTCGTGTTATCTTTAATTTTGTCAAAAACAACAACGGTGTCATACAGAGAGAACCCGAGTATTGTTAAAAATGCTACGACTGTAGCTGGAGATACAGGAAACTTTAACAAAGAATAGATACCAACTGTAATAACTACATCATGCAACATAGCTAAAAGTGCAGCTATAGACATTGCCCATTCAAAACGAATAATCATATATAGAGCAACAACTAAGAAAAATACCATTAATGCTTGAAAAGCTTTCTTAGTTAATTGTTTACCCCAAGATGCACCGACATCTGAAATAGATATATCTGCTTGCTTTACATTTGCGTAAGCAGAAAGCTTTTCCAACACAACAGCCTGTTGATTTTGAGTAAGTCTTTTAGCCGTTACTTTTACGCTATCTCCATTTAATATTTGAATTTTTACTTCACCAATATTTGCAGAATCTAATGCACTTCGAACTTTTTTAATATCAGGTTTTATTCCCGAAACTTTTGTTTCAAAACTTGTCCCACCTTTGAATTCAATGCTCGTGTTCAAACCATTTACAAAAAAACTAATTATAGAAATTGCAATCAAAACGCCCGATATAATTCCCCATCTCCATGATCGGTGAACTATTTGGTAATTAGTTCTTTCGTGGTAAAGATCTGCTAATGATGATTTAAAACCCATGATTATTTCGCTTCCTTATTTGCGCCACTTGAATCCAAAGCAGAGGCAAGACCAAACCTAGGTAGGTCTATTAGTGAATTATTTTTCGCAAGTATCTTAACGAACGGATGCATAAAACATATTGAAATTATAAGGTCCAATAAAGTTGATAACCCTAAGAAAAATGCGAAACCTCTCACTGATCCTGCTGCAAGGATAAAAAGGACCGTAGCACCAATAAGTGAAACTAAGTCTGCTGCAAGGATAGTTCTAAACGATGATTTAAAAGCTGGGTCTAATGAGGAACGAATGCTTCTACCCTGTTTTACTTCATCTTTCAATTTTTCAAAATATACAACATAGCTATCAACGGTCACACCTAGTGAAACAATAAGTCCAACTGCTCCAGCTAGAGACAAAGTGAGACCCTGTGATGTTCCCAGCCATGAGATTAATGCGTATATTGAAAGCGATGTGAGTCCGATCCCCGAAACAACAACAAATGCAAGAATTCGGTAATACAAAATCATGTATATCACAACAAAAAGAAGTCCGATTAGACCTGCGACTATTCCTGCTTTAAGTTGATCAGTACCAAGAGTTGGTGAAACTTTTTGTGCTGATTGCTGTTCTAACACTACTGGTAAAGAACCATATTTAAGCACAGTCACTAATTTGTCTACTTCTTCAACCTGATTTTTTTGTCCAACAGTAATTCTTAAACGATTGTTTGTTAAACCGTTAGCTAGATCTGATTGAATTTGTGGAGCAGAAATAACTTTTGAGTCCAAAACAATAGCTACAAGCTGATTAGTTAATGGTCTTCCGATCTTCTGTGTAAATTGGCTTCCACCTTTTGAAGTCAGAGTTACTCCTACACCTACCTCACCAGTAGTTGTATCCACATCGCGTGTTGCAGTCTTTACGATGTTACCTTTTAAAATTGTAGGGCAAAGCAAGTATGGCGTCTTGTTCTCGTCTAAAGCAATTATTGGTTTTGACGGATCATCTTTTTCTCTTGGTGTTGGTTTTGTTAAGTCACCTGTCATAACAACATCAACAGCTGCAGTTCCACCACATTTCAAAGTTACAGACGTAGGTGCAGTACTTGCTTGAGGCAAAGTCGCTGTAGTGGTTGTTGTTGGAGTCGAAGTAGTTGTTGTGCTGGAAGCTAGACGATAGGACTTTCCTGGACCCGTAGATTTTGCAGTTGTGGTTGTAGTTACTTTTGTTGTAGTAGTTGAAGATTTTGTTGTAACTTTTGGCGTTACTTTTTTAGGTAATAAAGATTGCTGAACAGCAATTAGTACTTGCTGAACAGTTGGATCACTTTGATTTTCAGTAACTTCTCTAAAACGCAATTCTGCAGTTTGGCCAACGAGTTCTTGTGCTTTTCTAGCATCTTTGACACCGGGCATGTCTACAATTATGTTTTTATTTTCAACACGTATATCAGGTTCTGCTACACCCAACCCATTAACACGGTTATCAATTATATCCCTAGCCAATGAGAGCTTATCCGAACTTGGATTACCTTTTGCAGATAAAACGATTGACACTCCACCCTTAAGATCAAGTCCTAGTAGAGGCCTCACATTTTGTATAAAGGTCAATGAAAATATATAAGCAACAGTCAAAAGAGTAAAAGCAAAGAGCTGTACTGGGTTTTTTATTCCACCCCTATTTTTGTATGCAACAACTAAAGTGCTTCCAATTAAAATTACAGTTATAGATGTAAAAACCCATGTAGGTATAGCATTCATTTTTTGGACTCATTAACTTTCGGTTGGTTCTGCTTGTACTGGTGCTTTTTTCATTGTTATTGAACGAAGTGCTACCTTTATTTCCGTATCTAGCGCAACTTTGATCATGGCAGAATCTTCTTCGATTCTTGTTATCTCCCCATAAATTCCACCAGCAGTAATGATTTCATCACCAGGTTTTAAAGATGACATTAGTTCTTTTTGGCGCAATATCGATTTTTTTTGTGGTCTAGCAACCATAAAAAAGAATAAAAGTGCGACAACAATTGCACTCAAAAGAAGTGGAGCAACGTTCATACCTGAAGATTGAGCTAAATATATATTCACAGAGGTGAAATTTTAGTCGTCAATAGCGTCCAAAAGTGTCATTTCCGATGGATTTATATCAAGCGGTACATCTAGACCCAAATGAATATAAGCTTTTTCAGTAGCCATTCTGCCTCGAGGGGTTCTTTCGATAAAACCATGAATGACCAAATATGGCTCAATCATATCTTCTATGGTCTCGGTAGTCTCCCCCAAAGTAACAGCCAAAGTAGATAATCCAACCGCACGTGCAATATAAGTTTCACAAAGACATGACAAATACTTTCTATCTGAATTGTCTAGACCTTCATCATCTATTCCAAAAAGTTCACATGCATTTATAACAGCTTCTTTAGTTAAATTACCATCATTTTTTACTTCACAATAATCACGAACTCTTCTATAAAGTCTTTGTGCAATACGTGGCGTCCCTCGACCTCTCTTTGCAATTAGATTTGCAGCTTCACCAGAAATTTCAACTTCGTCTTTTGCTGCTACTCTTTTTACAATTTCTGCCAGATCGTCGTCGTCGTAGTAATTGACTCTTCCAAAAAATCCAAACCTATCCCGCAATGGTCCTGTGATAGAACCCGTTCTGGTAGTTGCACCGACAAGAGTGAATTTCGGTAGGTCAATCCGAACCGTTCTAGCAGTAGGTCCTTTACCAATGACTATATCGAATTGGTAATCTTCCATTGCGGGGTATAAAACTTCTTCTATGCTACGGGAAAGTCTATGGATTTCATCAATAAATAAAACATCGCCATCACCAAGACTAGAAAGTATTGACGCTAGATCTCCGGGACGTTCCATCGCGGGTCCACTTGTGATTGTTAAGTTAACACCACGCTCGTTAGCGATAATACCGGCAAGAGAAGTCTTGCCTAATCCCGGAGGACCTGCAAGTAAAATATGATCCAAGGCGCGATGACTTTTATCTGCAGCATCAATCATTATTGATAAATGAGATACGATATCGTCTTGTCCTACAAAGTCATCGAATGTTTTAGGCCTTGCTGTCGAAATAATTAATTCGTCTTGCTCTACTTCTTCATTTAGGTCAAGGATTTCATTCCTCATTAGACACCACTTAACTTCTTTAACGTATCTTTGATCATTAGATCAACACTTAGCTCAGGATCAATGTCTTTCATTGCATTAGCAATTTCATCTTTACGATATCCTAATTCTTCTAACGCGATGCTGACATCTTTAACAGTCATGTTTTCTGGAGTAGGAATTAGTATTTCGTTGATACCTTTTACATTTGAAAGCTCGACAATCATTCGCTGAGCTGTCTTTTTCCCTATACCTGGAACACGACATAGCATTTCAACGTCATTCATAGATAATGCATCAATAATCCCCTGGGGAGACAATGAAGAAATCATTGCCAAGCCAAGCTTTGCACCGATACCTGACACAGAAATGATTTTTTCAAACAAATCTCTGGTGCTAGAAGACAAAAAACCATATAGCGATATCGAATCTTCTCTTACTTGTGTAGAAATATACAGTGTAATAAGTTCACCATTTTTTAATGTTGCAGACTCTTTTTCTGGAAGGCTTGCTTTGTACCCAACACCATTAACGTCAATAACGACATCTCCATTTAAATTTATCGATGCTGCGATTCCGGTGAGCAGTGCAATCATCTTGATAACCCTGATCTGCGTCTCGATAAGATTCTTTTTTGACTTTCTCTAATAATTGTTTGTTCATCTGGCGTTTTAACTTGATTAACTATCGCGTTAGCTATTGCATTGTGAAGATTCGCTCCGTTATAAGTTGCGTTGTCTGAATCTGTGGAACCATTTTTCATCATTGATTGATATGCACAAGTTAAAGCAATAGCAATTGCATCTGCAGCATCGGCTGGTTGAGGAATTTTGGTGAGGCGCAAAAGTTTCATCACCATCTCTTGCACAGCTTTTTTATCTGCTCGACCATGGCCTGTAATTGCATTTTTAACTTCTGTTGGAGAAAATTCTGTAATAGGAATTGAATAACTAGCAGCAAGACTGTGCACCAGACCATTTACTTGTGAGACAGACATTGCTGTTGACACATTGGCCTTAAAAAGTACCCTCTCTACAGCAATAAAGTCTGGTTTCGATTCATTAATGATTTGAGTAAGGTCATGGTGTATTTCAGCTAAGCGTGAAGAGATAGCTTCTTGTGGTGAAGTCGATAAGATGCCAGCTTTTTCTAATTCGACAATTCGTTTTTCGTCATATTTAACAATGCCATAGCCACAGCGTGTTAAGCCTGGATCAATACCAAGAACTGAAACGAACATAGGTTCGATTCTAGTAGATTTCTATAAAAATCGCTATTGAATCGATGTTATTTTTGGGTAACTCTTAGTGCCCCATTTAAAAGTGATTTTATGAAATTAAAGGAAGATATGACCATATTTGCAGGCAGCTGCATGACAATGACCCAAAGTGGTCTTCCTGTTTTAAGATTTGTCTCGTCTTTTTCTAATTTAATTAAATCAATATGAGATATTTGGGGTTCTACAATTGTGGCTGAATTAGTTGCTAGCAGTTCCTCAATTAATGGTTTGAATTTTTCTGTCAGTGTTTTTTTTATTTGTAGGTCAACACGACTTAATAATCCTTTTGTTTGAGGATTAAATTCAAATACAGCTAGGTTTTCACCAGTTGAGTTATGATCCATGAATAACTTTATATTTGAATCAAGTTTTCCTTTTCCTCCCCTATCTTTAGAAGAGAATTTATATAGTCCAACACAACTATCGAAATCTCGATCTATAATCTCACAATTTCCATCTAGGAGTAATCGAAAAACTCCAAATGTAAGTGGTAAAGAGAACGAAACTTTTTCGTCTTCTACTAAATTGCATTTTTCATTGTTATTAAATGAATACGAATAGAAATCGCTTATCAACTTAAATGTCGATAGAGCTTCGCCTTTAAAAGGGATAGAAATATTAAATGAAGCCACATCAAATATTACATCTTCAATAACAGATATATGTGGATTTAATAGACCCTTGACCTGCTAT
This sequence comes from Acidimicrobiia bacterium, assembly GCA_046331265.1. GTDB lineage: Bacteria > Actinomycetota > Acidimicrobiia > IMCC26256 > JAGPDB01 > JAGPDB01. Next base: position 225,672 of record JAXLRE010000001.1, read on the forward strand.
TAGGACAAAGATAAGAGAATCTTCTCATCTATATCGTAATTAGCATAAACATTTTGTACATCGTCATGGGCATCTAATGCATCAATGACTTTTAATATAGATTTAGCATGATCAGGATCAGTAATTTGAACAACAGTATTTGGAAGCATTGTTAAATCTGCGGATTCAATTTCGATTCCAGCTGTGGTTATTGCAGTTTTAACATTAAATAAATCGCTACCATCTGTTACTACTTCAAAATTACTTCCGCCATCTTTAATATCCATAGCGCCGGCTTCTAATGCAACATTCATTAGCTCATCTTCAGTAGTTTTTTCTTTCGATATTTCAATTAAGCCTCGACGGTCAAATTGCCATGCAACTGAGCCGGGTTCTGCAAGAGAACCACCTGCTTTAGAAAAAGTACTTCTTATTTCTGCTCCGGTTCTATTTCTGTTATCAGACAAAGTTTCTACATACAATGCAACACCGTGTGGAGCGTAGCCCTCATAGTTAATTGGCTCATATACAACACCTGCAATTTCACCAGTTCCACGTTTTATTGCACGTTCAATATTGTCTTTAGGCATAGATGCATCTCTAGCTTTTTGAACCATTGTTCGTAGAGTTGCATTTGCTTCTATATCTCCTCCACCTGCACGTGCTGCAACTTCAATTTGTCTTGCTAATCTTGCAAATACTTTTGCTCTTGCTGCATCTGCTGCACCTTTTTGATGCTTAATTGAATGCCACTTGGAATGTCCACTCATACTTATCCTTTATCACTAGCTTTCCACGACAAGATTATCTAATTTGTTAATGTCAGACAGAATTCGTTCTATAAAAAAGTCATGAAAATCACTACATTTTGCCACTTCTGGATGAAAGGTAAGTCCTATATGGTGATTATTTGAAACACCAACAACTTCATTGTCATGTACCGCTATAACTTTTGTTTCACCATTAGACTGAATCCTAGGAGCACGAATAAAAAAAGCATTCGATATTAAATTTTTCTCAACGAAGTCCACTTTAGTTTCAAAACTATCTATTTGTGAGCCGTATGCATTTCTTTTCACATTACAATCTAAAACCTTAAAATAATTTGCAAGCAATATTAATCCAGCACAGGTGCCAAAACTATATAAGTTTGTTTTTAAACGTTTTTTTAATTCAATATTTAGGTCTGATCGTTCCATCAGATTTATCATTGTTGTTGACTCTCCCCCAGGAAGAATAATGCCATCTAATTCTTCAAGATCATTAGATGTTTTAACTAAACGAATTTCATAATCAACATTACGCTTCAAAAATACATTTTTTAGCGTCTCGATATGTAGGTCAACTGCACCTTGTAAAGCTAAAATTCCAATTATGATTTTTTTTGAATTACCATCCACGGTTTTCAAATTTATCTTTATCTTCTAAATCAGTAATTCCGACCATTGGCTCTCCCAAATTAGCTGAAACTTTCAAAAGTATTTCTGGATTGTCAAAATGTGTTGTTGCCTCAACAATTGCGCTTGCGCGTTTTGCAGGATCGCCTGATTTAAATATACCGCTACCAACGAAAACAGCTTGAGCACCTAATTGCATCACTAAAGCTGCATCTGAAGGAGTTGCGATTCCACCTGCACAAAAAAGAGGAACAGGAATCCATTTTTCTTTGGATACCAAATTGACTAGTTCCACAGGAACTCTTTCTTTCTTAGCAAAATCTTGTTTTTCTGCTTCGCTTGCATTGGTTAAAAATTCAATTTGAGATTTGATAGATCTTAAATGCCTGACTGCTTCAATAATGTTTCCTGTACCTGCTTCACCTTTGGATCTGATTAAAGCAGCGCCTTCATTTATTCGTCGCAATGCTTCACCCAGATTGGTTGCGCCACAAACAAAAGGAATTTGAAAATCATTTTTATTTACATGAAATGATTCATCCGCTGGCGTCAATACTTCCGACTCATCAATAAAGTCAACATTTAATGCTTGTAATACTTGAGCTTCTGCAAAATGACCGATACGACATTTAGCCATAACAGGAATTGAAACACTGCTTTGAATTTCTGCGATCATTGTTGGGTCACTCATTCGAGCGATACCTCCATCACGTCTGATATCCGCAGGTACTCGTTCTAATGCCATAACTGCGCACGCACCGGCTTGTTCAGCAATTTTTGCTTGATCTGCATTTACGACGTCCATGATTACGCCGCCTTTAAGCATTTCTGCGAAGCCGGTTTTAATTCTAAGTGTTGAATCTTTTTCCATTTTTATCCTTATTATGGAGTTACTGTAACTGCCGTTGTTGTACTTGCAAGTTCAACCCAAGTTTGCCCAGGATTTAAACTGATTATCTTACCTTGAGCATCAGTGAATTTTGCTGGCGAATCTGTGCTTGGTCGTTCCCACTTGCCTTTAACTACTTTACCATTTCTGAAAACCCAAACGTCCCCTGAGCCAGTAGTTATACCTTCAGATTCACTTGGATAGTTAATAAATTGAACAACGACATTAGCTACACCCACCTGTTTAGACTTCTGGTCTACCACTGGCTTTGTACCATAACTTCTCATGAATTTACCGGTAGCTGAATCATAAGTCCATGTGCAGGCAAATCCAGATTGGAAACCGACAACAAAAGATGCTGCAGTCTCAGCAGATGTTGGTGCAGTTTTTGAATATACAAACTGAGCCTTTGGAGGAACTGGAGTTGCATTCTTTTGAAATAACACAGAAGGTAAAGCGTACAGATTGTTTGGAGCACTTCTACTTGAATCACGCTTCATGCCTGAACCAGCAGCTGTTTCATTTAAAGCCAAAATGCCTTTTGTAGATTTAATTTTTGTTTCATTTTTTGCTGCACCACCGCTGTAGGCAAAAACTCCACCCCAATTTAAAGTAATGTTTGGATCCATACCTCTAACACTTCTTACCGGACCAACTCGTTCCGGAACATTTGAATTAAAAATTGCCATGTATCTGGTTATGCCACCTTCAACAATTTCTTCATACATGATGTCTGCTTCAGTAATACCGGCTTGAGGTCTCGCTTCTGGATTATTTCCAATTTTTACAGCTAACGCTGGTCGCGTATTTGATTGACCACTTTCATCAGGTAAACCGGTCAAGGGTGCAAGTACAATTTTCTTTTTGGCTGTTGTAGTCGTCGTTGTCGTAGTTGATGTTGTTGTTTTCTTGTCAGAATCATTAGACGAAAGAACAATGATTCCAACGATGGCAAGAATAGCAACCAAAGCTGCAATGGAATAAAAAGCTTTTGACTTATAAAACTTATTTTGAGATTTAAAATTCATTGTTCTCCTATTTACATTTCTTTTAATCGGGCTATACGATCATCTAATGGCGGGTGTGTATTGAATGCTTTATCTAACCACTTTTCTTTACCGCCACCTTCTTTACCTTCTAGCGGTTGTTCTATCCACATTGATGCTGTTGCTTTAGTTGCATAATGAACAACGCTTTGGTCTGCTTTCAATTTTTCTAATGCAGAAATCAACCCTGGCGGATATCTAGTTAAAGACACTCCAGTGGCATCAGCTAGATATTCACGATTACGACTCATTGCGAATTGCATTAACTGTGCTGCAAATGGAGCCAAGATTAAAAGTGCGATACCAACAATGGCCAACAAACCGCCTAAAGACGAATTGGAATCATTATTATCTCGTCGTCCACCACCGAAGAATGCAGTACGCATTCCTATGTCTGCAAGAAGCGTTACTGCACCAACTGCCGTGACACACACAGTTGTAACTAATATGTCATAGTTTTTTATATGAGATAGTTCATGAGCAATAACTCCTTCAAGCTCTACCCTATTCATTCGTTCGAGCAAGCCTGTAGTTACAGCAATGGCAGCATGTTCTGGATTACGACCAGTAGCAAAAGCATTTGGAGCTGAATCATTAACTATATATAAGCGAGGTTTGGGTAAACCAGATGCGATACAAAGTCCTTCGACAAGATTGTGATATCGACGGTATGTATTTTCGTCTGCAGGTACCGCTCTTGATGCAGCGAGTGCAACCTTGTCAGAATTAAAGTAAGAAAAAAATGACATTCCAATTGCAATTAATACAGCTATAGCTATACCTACTGGCCCCCAACCGATTAGATAATTGAAACCTAATCCAGCAAGTGCAACTAAAACTACAAAGAAAAACAGAACAACAAAAGTTCGTCTCTTGTTACTAGCAATTTGTTCGTACATTATTCAGTTATTTTACTTATCTGTGAAATTTACGTTAACAGGACCTTTTTCGCCTTCTTCGGCCTCAAAGTATTCGCGTTCTTTGAATCCTCCGATTCCAGCAACAAAGTTTGTAGGCACTGTTTGGATTTTCGTGTTGAATTTACGAACTTCGTCATTATAGAACTGACGAGCATAAGCAATACGATCTTCAGTTGAAGTTAATTCTTCTTGTAAAGCAAGGAAATTCTGGTTAGCTTTTAGATCTGGGTATGCTTCAGATAATGCAAATAATGATTTCAAAGCACCTGACAACATGTTTTCTGCTTGAGCTGTTTGAGCAACGTTTCCGCTCTGCTGTCCTGCCATTGCAGCATTACGTGCATTGATAACAGCATCTAAAGTTTCTTTTTCATGTGCAGCGTAACCTTTTACTGTTTCAACAAGGTTAGGTATTAGGTCGTGACGTCTTTTTAGTTGTACGTCTATTTGTGCCCATGCGTTATCAACACGATTTCTCGAAGAGACCAACGAGTTGTATAGGAAAACTGCAATAAGTGCCAATACTATTACGGCACCAAAGCATAAAATTCCGAGCAATATAATTCCAGACATATTTATCCTCTCTTTGGGTAATATACTAGTCGTTGCTAGCTTTATGTTCTGAAATAGCTTTTGTGTAAGCAATTACGTATTTATCAACAATATTATGTACGGAAAATTCCTTTGCTCTGGCTAAACCTGCCTTTTGTAGCTGGTTTCTAAAGGTTGTGTTAGACATTATTTTTTCTATAGCTATGCGTAGTTCTTCTGAATTTGATGGAGATACAAGAATTGCTTCAATATTATTTCTAGCAACATCTCTGTATCCAGGAATATCTGTCGCAACAACACATGCATTAGCAGCCATGGCTTCTACCAAAACAATCCCGAAGCTTTCACCATATAGAGCAGGAGCAACAACTACGTAGGCGCTACGCATCCTTCTAAATAGTTCATCATTATCGATTCTGCCTAAAAACGAAATCGAATCTATATGTTTTGATTCATTTACTAGTTCTGGAGTCTCTGGCCCATTACCAGCTACCCATAAAGTATATTTTTTTTGAAGCAGCTCTGAAGTCTTCCATGCCTGTATTAGAAACTTTAAACCTTTTCTCTCTTCATGACGACCAACAAATAAAACTGGAGCTTTTGTGCTCGGCCATTTTTGATGATCAAAAATATGTTTTGTATCGACACAATTAGGAATAATTTCGTATTCACCTTTTAAATATTGCTTAGCCATATTTTTTGCTTCATTGGAAACAGCAATTTTTAGGTGAATACGTGAGATCGCTCCACGTGCTGGATGTCGAAAATATTTGAGAGCTGGATTGGATTCTCCTGCTGCGTGAAATGTTGCAACAATTGGGTACTCGGCACCGATCATTGCAGCTGTCGTTGGACCAGGAACCAAAGGTTCATGCAAATGTAGAACATCCGGCCTAAAACTTTCTATTGCGTCCATTGTTAGCGACGCGCTTGAGGCATCATCTGCGATAGGAGCTAAAGAACCATTACTTTTTAAAGCTTTGGTTGTACCTACAGAATAAAAATAATCGGTAGGTGGGACTCCATCACATGGTGCAATTATTCGTGCATCTATACCACGCTGCCTTAGCTCTTTCGACATTAGCAATACTTGATTTTGAACTCCACCGGGGACAGACATCGAATAAGGACAAATTATTCCAACGCGCAATGGATCAGTTGCACGTCTGTTGCTTTTACGAATCGGAAAACTTTTTTTCTTTTTAGGGAAGCTTAAAGATGTTAGTGATGAAACGACTTTTTGTGCAGGATTCGGATTCTTATTCATCATCTGACCATTCGTAACTCAATACATGCCATTGTGATGGATCTTTAGATATCATCTCTTCAAATATTTTAACTATATGACCAGTTATCGTTTCACTGTTTTCATATTCTTTTGCAATAACAGGTGGATAACACGTTATATCAATTTTTTTCGCATGATTTAAGTACATGCAGACAGGTAAAATTACAGCATCTGTTTTTATCGATAGCGATGCGGGTCCTAAAGGAAACGTCTTTGTCTTACCAAAAAATGGGAACGATTTTCCTCTTCGTGAAATATCTCGATCGGCAACCAAACAAACCAGACCACCTTCATTTATAGCTGTTATCAGTTTTGAAGTGGGATGATCATCATGTGCAATTATTTCTATACCCGAGTCATTCCTTGTCTTCGTAAACAATTCAAATAATTCAGGTGGGTTTAGTCTTTCAGCTACTGCGTACGGTTTAAATCCATTCGCTGCAAGCCAAGCCCCTGCAATTTCCCAACTTCCAACATGAGGTAAAGCAAGAATTAAGCCAACATTACTCTTATTAGCCATTTCAATTGCTTGATCAAAATATATTTTTCCTTCAAATCCAATAATATTATTAATAGATTTTTTTGAACGTTCAGTGCTCAACCAAAATACATCCCACCAATATTGCGCATACGAACCAATAACTTGACGCGCACGACGTTTTAAACTTTTTTTATCGTAATTAGGTGATATGACTTTGTGTATCTTGACTAATTTTTTTGTTGTTTTGCTTGGGATGAAGCCATATAAGTATCCAAATAAATAGCTAATTGTTAGGCCAATGTTTCTCGGTATCACTTTTGCAGCAATAGCACCCGCCCTTAGCGAATAATACATTGTTTTATTAGACATTATTTTCTTGATTTTCTAATATTCAATCCATTTGCTTCGCTAGCAAGTTTCCATATTTTCATGTGACGTTGAATCAAAGTAATGAAACCTAATATACAAATAATCCATAACCCAATATATAGATAACCAACAGCCAAAGAGACGCCAAAGACTATAAGCCTTTCAGCTCTCTCCATAATTCCACCTTTGACATTGAATCCCATTTTTTCGCCGATTGCTCTAGCGTAAGAAATTAATAGACTCAAAGCCATTGCGATGGCTGCTAAAGATGCAAGTGCAGCATGCTCATGGTGAGCATAAAACCAAACAGCACCAATATAAAGTGCAGCATCTGAAATACGATCAAATAACGAATCTAAAAATGCACCACGCGAGTTTACTTTTCCACTTGCTCGAGCAATCGCGCCATCTAATAAATCTGGAACACCAGCCAATGCAACTCCAAAAGCCGCAAGTAAATGGTGACCGCTAGCAACAGCGAAACCTGTAGCGATAGCGACAAATAAACCTAGAACAGTTAGAGCATCTGCGCTAACACCTATTTTGTGTAACGCCTTGCCTATTGGCCCAGTAACTTTTTCTGCATATTTTCTGGCGTGAAGATCAAGCATTTATGTTCTCATCTTCAAAATAGGTGGATGCAATCTCACCTGTCACAGCATTGATCTCAACAAGACCTTTATGAGTTGGAGGTTCATCGGATGAAAAAACAACTACACGCCAGAGAGGTTTTGAAAGCCATCCCATGAAACTAAGTTGAGCAGAAGCATGGCCGACACTATAGGGGGCATTCTTAGCTGCAAGTGTTAGTGCATCTAAATCTTTTATGTTTAAGTTCCACCCAGAAATATAAAAGTATAGGCCAATAAGCACTAATCCTATTCCTGCAATAATCAAATAATTATTTGATGAATTGATACCCATCCAAATCGATAAAGCAGAAATCACAAGAATAGAAATAGCTGCTGTTTTTCGTTTTTTAGGTGATGGAAATTGGTAAGGACCTACATATTTTGTTACATCTAAATCGCTAGGAAGCTCATCTTTAATTTCTTCGTTGTTTTCGCTCATACTCTTTCGCTCTCTGGCCATAGTGAATGGATTTTTTCATAACTTGATTCCAATGTTTCTGGCAAAGTTCTTGTGTTAGCGATACTGGTTATAAAACCTGCATCAGCCATCCATCTCGGTAAAACATGTACATGTAAATGTCCTGGAACACCAGCACCTGCAGCTTCACCCATGTTGATACCTACATTAATTCCATCTGGAGAATATATTTCTCTCAAGATTTTTGTAGCTGTACTAGTTGCTCTTGTTATTGCATTTTGTATTTCATCATCAAAATCATCGAGATGCTGATGGTGAGCTAACGGAACAATCATTAGGTGACCATTTGAATATGGATATAAATTCATAACAACAAAAATTTTGTCGTTACGAGCAATAACATAATGGTCTTTTCCTTCATTTGCTAAATCACAGAGCAAACATGCAGGAGCATCTTGACCAGACCGTCTTTCACGTGAATCATTTGCAGCACGAGTGACATATTCTTGTCGCCACCCTGCCCAAAGTTGATCTACATGAGCCATAAAACCTTCTTACACTTCTAATGATTTAGTTTTTATTTTCTCAACTACATTATCAATAAACGCATCTACATTTACACCGCGCTGTGGCTTTTCGTCTCCTCGTTTATTAACACCAACACTATTTGATTGCACGTCTTCATCACCGACAACAAGTATGTAGGGTACTTTTTCGGTTTTTGCTTTACGGATTCGTGAACCTAACGAATCTGTTTCACTGTCGTGAAGTTCACTTCGGATTCCTAATGCAAACAATCTTCTATGAACTTGATCTGCATATTCATAATGCCTATCTGCAACAGGTGCAACTACCACTTGAACGGGTGCTAACCATACAGGAAATGCTCCTGCATAATGTTCAATTAAGAATCCAACAAATCGTTCATGTGATCCTAATGGTGCCCTATGTTGGACAACAGGAGTTTCATCTTCACCATTCTTATTTTTAAATGTCAAATTAAATCTACTTGGCATATAAAGATCAACTTGGTTAGTTGAAGCTGTAAATTCTTTACCTATAGCACTTCTTAATATGAAATCAACTTTCGGGCCGTAGTGTGCAGCTGCTCCAATATCTTCAACATATCGTATTCCAGATTTTTCAATTGCTTCTCGAGTAATCCGCTCAGCTTCCTCCCACATCTGGTCATCATCATGATATTTTTCTTTTTTCTTAGGGTCCCTGAGCGCAAGAACCATGTAGAAATCTTCTATACCTAAAGTACGATAGTAGTAATCGTGCAGTCTCATGATGTCTACGAACTCATCGACAGCTTGTTCTTTTGAACAATATACATGAGCGTCATTTTGAGTAAAACCTCTTACACGCATAAGGCCAAAAAGTTGTCCAGATTTTTCGTATCTGTATACAGTGCCATATTCTGCATAGCGCAGAGGAAGTTCACGATAAGAATGTGACCTTGATTTGTAAACCATATGATGGTGAGGACAATTCATTGGTTTTAAGTAATAGTTATCACCCTCAATGTCCATCGGCGAATAAAGATCTTCTTCGTAGTATGGAAGATGACCTGAAAGATAATATAAATCTTCTCTTGTTATGTGAGGTGTAGAAATTCTTTCATAACCCCACTCACGTTCAGTTTGTTTAGCCCAATTTTCTAACTCTTCACGAATAACTGTACCTTTAGGCAACCACAGAGGTAAGCCCTTTCCAACCTCAGCAGAAAAAGCAAATAAATCTAATGCCTCACCAATTTTACGATGATCACGTTTCTCGGCTTCTTCAAGCATGTAGAGATAATCTTCTAAAGCTTTTTTATCTTCCCATGCTGTCCCATATATTCGCTGCAACATTGGACGTTTTTCATCACCTCGCCAATATGCACCAGCAAGTCTCATAAGTTTGAAGGCTTTGATGTAACTTGTTGATGGAACATGTGGACCTGTACACATATCTACATAAGACACAGAACCGTCGGCTTTACGATTTTCGTAATACGAGATTTCATCTCCACCAGAAAAGTCGGCACTGTCTTCTTCAATATTTGCACCTGCTTTAACTTTTTCAATAATTTCTAATTTAAAAGGTTGATCATTAAATTTTTCTGTACCTTGTTCAATCGAACAGACACCACGAACAAAAGGTTGATCTTCTTTAATAATTTCAGACATTCTTTTTTCGATACGAGCCAAATCATCTTCATTAAAACGTTGGTCGCCAGGTAATTCGAAGTCATAATAAAAACCATCTTCTATAGCTGGCCCAATTGCATATTTAGCACCAGGAAATAAATCAAAAACAGCTTGCGCCATAATGTGCGCAGATGAATGTCGCAACATATCTCGCCCAATGTCACTTGCAGGCGTAACAATTTCAACTCTTGAATCTTCATTGATTTGAAAATTTAAATCTTTAACTTCACCATCGACAACTACACCAATTGCTGCTTTGGCTAAACCCGATCCGATAGATCGTGCAACATCTTTTCCTGTTGTTCCGCTTTCAAATTCACGTACAGAGGAGTCAGGTAAAGTAATTTTGATATTAGCCATAGTTAATATAGGCTACCAGGACAAAGTCGTACATTTCTCACTAAAATTTCAAAGTTTTAATCTTTTTTTTGCAAGTATCCCTAATAGCACTCATAATTAGTTCTAATCTGTCGCGATTGACTTTGGATCGGGGGAGCCATGTCAGCAGTAGGATTAGCAGAGATTCCAGTTGAAGCTTATCAACGGCCGTCAAGAATAAATTTGGCTGGTGAAGTTGTTTCTATCGCGCACGCATTACCAGATGCAATCGCGTCACGTTTACAAAAAATTTGTGAAAAAAAACCAAGGTTTGCAAACATGACAACACCTACGGTTGCGTTACCCGGCGTTGGTTCGCCAGGTTGGATGTTAGATCCCTTGGTTCAAGAATTAAAAGGTGTTGGCCTAGACGCATTTACATGGGGCGATAAGATAAATTTTGGACCAACCCGCTGGGTATATCCATGGATGGAAAAATTTCTTGGCGAGGTTCATGCTCAATCCGGACATCAAATAAATGGTGTCGGACATTCATTAGGTGGTCTGTATCATCTCTATTGGATGCGTCACCATCCTGAATGGTACAAACTTGTTGCTTCAATTGCGAGCCCATGCGAATTAACTCTTGAAGAAGCGCATACCCTTACAAACATTGGTGCCGCTTTCACCATTATGGATAGGGCAAAGTTCCTTTATCATTATGAAGCTATGGAACATTGGGAACGTGAACGTGATCTGGATCCTATTGGTATTCCTCGAGTAAGCATTATCGCAACACGTGATGGTGTTGTCCCCTCAGAATCTTGCGAACTCCCAGCACAAGAACAATGTTGGAATTACTATATTGACGATACCCATACTGGCGTTGTAGTTAATCCCCTAACCCACGATCTAATCGGCCATATTTTGAACAAAGGGCCAGAAGCAAAAATTCCATTGCATATTGCTCGCCAACTCCGTAGCCGTGATGACATCGTCGAATTCGAAAAGAAAACTCATGAGCCAATTGATGTTTTACATGGAGTTGGCAATGTCGTGTCTTTAGCTGCAGCACGTGCTGCTAGATCGGCGTCTAATGTTCCAGTCATTTCAGGGATTGGTCATGTTCCAGCATTAGTTACTGGATTGGTTCGATAACTATTTAAAACCTAATAGCGCTCTTGCTGCTTTAACGTTTGCTATTAGATCTATATCTTTTTCATTTGAATGTTTTATTTGTTCAATCGCTTCGTCTATAAGCTCTAGTGCTTTTGGCGTGTTTAAATCATCTATTAATGCTTCAAAAACTTGGGCATAGAGCTCGCCTTCTTGTGGATCAACTTTTATGTCGCAGCATTTGCTCCATCTGGCGCATCTATCCTGGGCTTCATGCGCATCTTTACTTGTATGCTCAAATCCTTCACGGTAATGATGTTTAAGCAGCATCATCCTTGTGCACATTTCGCCTATCTCATGAATGATGGTATCTGCATACACAAGGTTTCCTAATGACTTACTCATTTTTTCGCCTTCATAAGAGATAGGAGCTATATGCATGAAATGTCTTACAAATTCTTTTTCTGTTGCTGATTCACTCTGTGCAACTTCACATGCATGGTGCGGGAAAATTAGGTCATCTCCACCTCCATGAATATCAACCGTGTCCCCTAACAATTCTGTGCACATGACTGAACACTCAATATGCCATCCTGGTCTACCCGATCCGAACGGAGATTCATAGCTAGGTTCATCTTCCAAAGATGGTTTCCATAAAACAAAATCCAAATTATTTTTTCTTTTAGGATCGTTTCTTGTCGATCCTCTTTCGAAAGCTATGTTTTCTAGAGTTTGGCTTTGCATAGTTTTTAGAATTTCGAATTCTGGAAATTCCTTCCTTTTACTTGTATCAAAATATGTCCAACCATCAACCGTATATGTGTATCCTTTTTTATTTAAGTTTTCAATCATTGATATGATTTCATTTACATATTGGCTCGAATATGGTTCGTGAGTAGCTGGAATACAATTCAATAAATTTAAATCTTCATCTAATTGTTCAACATTTCTTTTAACAATACTTTCTACATTTTCGCCACTTGTTCTTGCACGCTCAAAAAGAGGATCGTCGAGATCTGTTACATTTCTTACTAATTGAACATTCAGTCCTTTTGATTTAATCAAACGCACTAAAACATCAAAATATGTGAATGTTGCAACATGTCCTAAATGGCTTGCATCGTAGGGCGTAACACCACATGTATAAATTGTTGCCTTATCTACAAGCTCGAGTGGATTAATACGGTTTTTAGTTTGATCGAAAAGATTTAATGTGATCGTGCTGGTCATAGTCATAAACCATAGCGCTTGCATCTTCTAGCAATCGCAATTGAAAGACTTGTTACCCTTAGGTATTATTTTTAAGGACGTGTAAAGGCGGTTCGAAATGGTTGCACTTTTTGATTACGAAAGTTTTTTTGACGATACCCCATCTGTTGAAGATGAAGCCGAGTTAGATTTAACTTTTTTAGAGGCCATTGAATCAAGTGAAAACCTTTTTGGAATTAACAAGTCTTTTTATGAATCGTTAGAAAGTCTTAAACCTTCTAGAAAATTTGTTCCTACACTTAATGAAACTGTTTTCGAAGAACCAATTCATCATGCTGTTTGGACTTCAACTAATTGGCCTCAAAGCAGCAAACACTTTCCTTCCTATTTTTTCAGTTGGGTCGAAAACTATCGAAAATCGATAGTTTTTCGACCCAACACGGCGGGAGCTAGAGGATGCAACCATCTCCCATGACAGTATGGAGCTCTGCAAATAAAGATGAACTAGGTTCAACAGTAAAAGTAACACCGAATCTAACAACAGTAGTTTTTTCTTTATCGACTAAATGTAAGTAAACCGGAGAATTACCAGGATAGCGTGACAACATTTCTCTCAACTCATCTGCACGTGCTTTGGTCATTGAAGAAGCGGAAGTCTGAATTCTAATTGGAGGACCAGAACCATCTAAAGAAAGATCTGGAGTAGAAAAATCTACTGCAATTAATTTGACAACTTCTTCTCTTGCGTCAACACGTGCAGTTAACAAAATTATTTTGTCTTCAACAATTACATCCGAGTACTTTTCCATTGTCTTAGGAAAGACCATAACCTCAATACCCATAGCTAAATCTTCTAAAACAAAGGTAGCCATCAAATCGCCGCGTTTTGTGTATCGTTTTGTTAAAGAAGTTATTACGCCACCAACAGTTATGGTATCGCCTTCATTTGATTCTTTTGCTTGTGCAACAGATTTTTCACTCAACGCTGCCAATGCATTTCCGACCCCGCTAAGAGGATGATCGCTAATATAAAGACCCAACATCTCTTTTTCGAATTGAAGCTTTATGTTTTTCTCGAACTCTGTGTCAGGAATTGCAATACGAGATGATGAATCTGCATTACTATCGCTACCTACTTCACCGAACAGAGACATGATCCCTAAATCTTGCTCTCTTCTGCGCGCAATTGTATTTTCCAGAATCTGCTCATAAACCATGAGTAGTCCCTGTCTTGTATGACCTAAATTATCGAATGCGCCAGCTTTAATTAATGATTCAACTGTTCGCTTATTTAGCGCTTGGGTATCTACTCGTTCACAGAAATCATAAAAATCTTTATACAATCCTGTTTCTTCTCGTCCCTTAACAATTAATGCAACCAAACCTTCACCTACGTTACGGACTGCACTCATACCAAAACGAATAACACCATCAACTACAGTAAAGTCAGAATCTGATTCATTAATATCTGGAACATGAACTTCAATTCCTAATTGTCGACATTCTGCTAAGTATATAGCTGCGCGATCTTTATCACCTTTAGTCGATGTCAACAGTGCAGCAAGATATTCTTCAGGATAGTTAGCTTTAAGATATGCAGTTTGATATGCAATAAATCCATAACCTACGGAGTGAGATTTATTAAAAGAATAATCAGCAAAAGGTTCGATAATGTCGAACATTTCATGACCAAATTTTGTGCCATATCCATTTTCTTCACAACCTTTTGCAAACTTTTCACGATGGGCTTTAATTATCTCTCGTTTTTTCTTACCCATGGCTTTACGAAGATTATCTGCTTCTTCCAAAGTGTAATTAGCAAGTTTTTGAGCAACACGCATAAGTTGCTCTTGATAAATCATCAAACCAAAAGTTGGCTCTAAAATATCTTTGACATCTTCGTGATAGTAAGTAATTTTTTGTCGACCATTTTTTCGGTTCGCATAATCGAGGTGCATATTCGCAGCCATAGGACCAGGACGATACAAGGCTACTAAAGCGCTTACATCCTCAAATCTTGTTGGCTGCAAAGATCTAATCAACGATCGCATTGCGCCACCTTCAAGTTGGAAAACACCAATGGTTTGAGCATTTCTTAAAAGCTCAAAAGTTTTTTCATCGTTTAGATCAACATTGTCTATATCAACTTTTATAGAACGACTTTTTTCTATCTGTTTTAATGCAATATCCATAACGTCAAGGTTTCGCAATCCTAGGAAGTCCATTTTTAACAGACCTAAATCAGCTACGCCATTCATTTCAAACTGCGTAACTAAAGGTGCATCGTTGCGATCTCCACCTGCAACAGGTTTTCTTTGTACCGGTAAAAAGTTAGTAAGTGTATCTGGTGCAATAACCACAGCCGCAGCATGAATACCGTCTTGTCTTCGGAGTCCTTCAAGTCCTTTTGCAATATCGATAATTCTTTTTGCATCTGCATCAGACTCATAAAGAGACCTGAGCTCTGCGGCCATTCCGTATCCTTCGCTGTATTTCTCATGTTTTTCAAAACAAGCCCAGATTGGTGTATCACGACCAAGGATAAGCGGCGGCATTAATTTTGCGATCTTGTCTCCAACTGCATATGGATAACCGAGCACACGCGCTGAATCTCGTACTGCAGCACGAGCTTTAATTGTAGAAAAAGTTATGATCTGCGCAACATGATCCCAACCATAACGTGCAGAAGCATACTTGATCATTTCGCCTCTATATCTAGAGTCAAAGTCCATATCAATATCGGGCATTTCTTTTCTTCCTGGATTCAAAAAACGCTCGAAAAGTAGATCGTATTTAATTGGATCAATGTCTACAATTTTTAAACAATATGCAACAGCTGAACCAGCTGCTGATCCACGTCCTGGTCCAACACGTATATCATTTTCTTTTGCAAACTTAACTAGATCCCAAACAATTAAGAAGTAAGCAGGGAAACCCATATCCTTGATAACTTTTAATTCAAATTCGATACGTTCAGAAATTTCTTGTGTTAAGGAATCTCCCCATCTTTGTTTTGCACCTTCGTATACAAGTTCTCGCAAATAGGATTCTTCGCTATATCCATCAGGCACAGGAAATGATGGAAGAACGATTTTGCCAAATTCGAAATCGACATTGCTTCTACTTGCAATAAGTAAAGTATTATCGCATGCTTGTTCGTAGTCACGAAACAAATGACGCATTTCAGCTGCTGATTTTACATAGAATTCTTCTGCTTCGAATTTAAAACGATTTGTATCACTCATTAAAGAACCGGTCTGCACGCAGAGCAATGCATCATGTGAATGAGCATCTGCTCTGTCGGTATAGTGACTGTCATTTGTTGCAATGAGAGGTGCTTTAATTTTGTTAGCTATCTCAATCAAGTGAGGCAGTACTTGTGCATCTTCTTTTAAACCATGGTCTTGTAATTCAATAAAGAAATTATCATTACCAAAAATATCTTGAAAACGAGATGCAGCCTTTAGAGCTGCATCAAATTCATCTTTCATGATTAACTGGTTAACTAAACCACCTAAACATCCTGAAGTGGCAATTAAACCTTCACTATGTTCTTCAAGTAATTCCCAGTCCGTACGAGGCTTATAGTAAAAACCATCTAAATATGCTTTCGATGAAACTTTTACGAGGTTTTCGTATCCCGTATTGTTTTCAGCTAATAAAGTTAGATGATATGTTTCCATTTCGGAACGTTTTGGCCTGTCAAAACGCGAACCGTTTTCGAAATATGCTTCTGTTCCAATAACTGGAACCATTTCTTGTTCTTTGCATTGTTTATAAAACTCTAATGCACCATAAAGGTTTCCATGGTCGGTGATTCCTATTGAATTTTGGCCATCTGCTTTGGCTGCAGAGATTAATTCACCTAAACGCGACGCTCCATCTAACATCGAATATTCTGTGTGTACGTGAAGGTGTGTAAAAGACTTGGTCATGATTTGTCTATTCTAGACCTAACTTATTCGATCTAAAATTTCTTGCAAATCTTCGGGCAGAAGCGACTTGAACTTCATTTCCTTATTTAAAACAGGATGGACAAAAATTAGCTCGTAAGCGTGAAGAAATATACGATCTGTCTCAATTGTCTGGCGAAATCCTCCATATGTTTTATCTCCAACGACAGGATGATTAATTGCTGCGCAGTGCACACGAATTTGATGTGTACGACCTGTTTCTAGGGAAACATCTAAAAGTGTTACATCAAAATCTGGATAATAATTTTTTACTGCATAATGAGTTCTTGCATTCTTACCATTTTCTTTAACAGCCATTCGTGTCGCTCTTGTTTGGCTACGTCCAATGCTTGCATCAATGACTCCAGAACTTGTTGCAAACTTTCCCCAAGCCAATGCAAAATAATTACGTTTTACATCATGAATAGAAAACATTTGAACAAATTTTTCGTAAACTTCCTGCGATTTAGCAACAACTAATAAACCAGATGTTCCTGCATCAAGTCTGTGTACGATTCCTGGACGATGACTTTCACCAACGTTTACAATTTCTGGATATCTATACACAAGACCATTTACTAAAGTGTTGTCTTTATTGCCAGCACCTGGATGTACCACCAAACCAGATGATTTATTTATAACCAGCAAATGTTCATCTTCATAAATGGTTTCGAATTCAATATTTTGAGGCTCAATTACTTCGTCTGTATTTGGTGAAATTTCAGCTTCAACTAAATCACCAAATTTAACTTTTTCAGATTGTTTTACATTTTTGCCATTTAGTTTTACTAAACCGTCTTTAAACATTTGAGATAACAACGATCTGGAAAGTTCTGTTTCTATAGCTAATACTTTGTCGATCCTTACCCCATCAATACTTTGAGGAACTTCAAAACTATATTTCTCAGCCATTTTCTTTACCTCTTACAAAAAATGCAGAGACTAAAAGCATTGCAGCACCTAAAGAAACGACCATATCTGCAACATTAAATGTAGGCCAAGAAAATATTTTTATAAAGTCTGTTACATGACCATGTCCGTTATATGGAGGTTGAAAAAATCTGTCTAATAAGTTTCCTGATGCTCCAACGGCTATCACTGCATAGGCATAAGTTAACAGTCCAGAATTACTTCGAAAGTAAGCAACTATCAATATCGTTATTATTATTGTCGCCAAAATAGTGACAAAAATTGTCGAATTTGAAAATAAAGAAAAAGCGCTACCCGAGTTGCTAGTTAATGCAAAACCAATATTTTTATCTAATATCAACTTTGGTGTTTCTAGGTTGTTGCGAGCCCATGCTTTAGACAATTGATCTATCGGCAAAATAGTTAAGAAGAAAATAAATAAAACAAAGAATTTATTTTTAAGAAACTCGAATTTCACCTGAAAAGCTTACTAGCGACGTCTCTCGCTTCGCGCTTTACAATCAACACAAACCTCAGTCCAAGGAAGAGCTTCTAATCTTGCAACGGTTATCCTTCTGCCAGATGGACTGCATAAACCATAAGTTCCATCTTTCATTCGGGCTAATGCTCTATCTATTTGATCAACAATATTTGCTGCCTCAGCAGAAAGAAAAAGGCTACGTTCACGTTCAACTGCTACAGAATCACCTTCGCCAGACTCTTCATCAAACTGTGTGTCTCCGCCTTCTCTATCAGCAATCAATTCAACAGCTTCTTGCGCTAGTTCGTCTGACTGATCTAAATGCCGTTGACGCTCTTCTAAAAGTATTTCTTTTAGTTTCTCCAAGGTTTTAGGTGAGAGATTAGGCTTTTCAGCTTTAACAACCAAGCCAGATATTGGACAACGAAAAGCGCCATTTTTATTTGTTGATGAAGCCTTGGTTGATTTCGATTCTTTTTCAGCTTTAGTTGAAGGCTTAGATGCAGAAACTTTCTTTGTTTCTTTTTTAACTACTTTTGTAGTTGTTTTCTTTGGCTCTACTTTTTTCGAAGTTGCTTTTGCTGATGACGCTTTTTTTACA
Source organism: Acidimicrobiia bacterium (assembly GCA_046331265.1). Lineage (GTDB taxonomy): Bacteria > Actinomycetota > Acidimicrobiia > IMCC26256 > JAGPDB01 > JAGPDB01. The sequence goes on from JAXLRE010000001.1 coordinate 244,428, forward strand.
GTCGTCTTTTTTGCCACGGTTTTTTTAGCAGATGCAGCTTTAGCTGTTGTTGCTTTTTTCGGTGTTGATTTTGATTTAGTTGTAGAAGTCTTTTTCGTCGTGGCCATATTGTTCTCTTTAGGCTAAGAAATATTATTTCTTAAAAAATCCTTTATGTTTTCCATCGTTTGTATCGTCCTCATCTGATGGTCCTAGAGGCGAATCATCTTGCACTGCTTGACGCAATGAAGCAAAGAAATCATCATCATCAAGATCTGTGTTGCTACTTGATTTAGAACTTCCAGGCTCAAATGCGGACTTTGAGACAGATGACTCTACTTCTTCATAGTCACCTTCAACGATTTCTGCGTCGAGAACGGTATCGCTACCAGCAGGCTCAACTACTGGTCCATCTACAAATGCTGCAAATGGGTCCTGGTCACTGTAATTTGATTGTGTGTCTTGGACTTGTGCTTCTAAAACTTCAATTTGATCATTGGTATCATCATCTTCTATTTCACCAGCAGGAACGACAACATCTTGATCTAACATTTCATCAAAAGAGCTCGGAGCGCTTTCTGCACTTGTAGCAACAACTTCCGGTTCAGCTGCTTTTGGCTCACTTTCTGGTGTACGTTTTATTTCCACGCGTTCAACTATAGGAAGTTCAGGGACCGCATCGACGTCGATCTGTTCGCGTTGAGTCAGAATAGAAAGATCTTGTTCAATAACATCTCTTAATTTTGTTCTATGTTCTTTATCGAAATCTTGGAGAACAGAAATATCACTTAACAATTGCGCTCTTTGCTGTGTCAATTCTTCGACCAAGGCTACAAACTTATTTCTCTCTTCAGCATGTATAGAATCTGCTTGTGCTTGAGCAGCGCTAACTAATCCATCTGCTTTACTTTGCGCTTCAGCGACCAATTTGTCAGCTTCAATTTTTGCATCTTCTAATTCTTTTTCTGCATCTACTTTTGCTTGACCAGTTAAACTATCAGCTTGAGTCTGAGCTTTCTCGACCATTTCTTTGGCTTCTTGTGTTGCGTTAGATACAAGTTCATCTGCTTGCGATTTAGCAGTCTTCAATGTTTCATCAGCAGTCTTTTGTGCAAGAAGTAACGTTTTGTTAATAAGCTCTTCTTTTTCATTTACTTGAGCAATCAATAGTTCTTCATCAATGTTTGAAGCAGGGGCTATAGTTTCATTTTGTACTGGCATTTCTTGAACTTGTGGTTCAACAGATTTAACTTCTGCAAATGGGTCTGCAATAGGAGCAGTAGAGCCTTCTGTTTTAAGACGTTCCAGCGCTTCAAAGAGCTGACGATTTTCTTCGATTAAACCTTCGATTGTGTCTGCCGCACGTTCCAATAATGCATCTACAACATCTTGGTTAAAACCAAATGCTTTCGATGGGATCTGGGCTTCACGCAGCTCACGCGGAGAAATCTTCATGGCGAGCGATTTTACACCCAAATGACATACATTGCACTCTTATCCTTTAAAAAATAAAAGTTTTCTAGAAATTATATAAAAGATCTCAAAATTGATTGTGCAATCATTATTGCAATTAGTAGAACTAATCCTGAAAGATCAAACATTCCCATCCTTGGCATGTACCTTCTGATCTTAAGTAACACAGGTTCAATATAACGGCCAAGAAAATCTCTTATCTGAGAAAACATAGATCCTGGGGCTAAAGGGAAAAAAGATAACAAGAAATACACAAAAATACATATTTGCATAATAAATAGAACATTAACGGCGATACTTGCAATAAACGAAACAGACATAGAAATCTACTTTAGTTTAAATTCAACTATTATTTGGAACTTTTATTTATCTTGAAAGACCAGAATTAATTATTCGTTCACGTTCTTCAGCAGAAACATCGACATTATTTGGTGTTAATAGAAAAACATGTTCATCAACACGAGACATTGAACCATCAAGTGCAAATGCTAAACCACTCGCAAAGTCAATAAGTCGACGCTGCAATTCTCGCGGTAACCCGCCCAAGTTCATGATTACAGGGCGACCAATTTTTAATCTCTCCCCTATTTCTTGTGCATCGTTAAAACTTTTAGGTTCACAAACATGAACACTTGCAGTAGCCGGTGCCGTCATTGGCATGGTACGTATAGTTTGAGGTCTAACTGGTTCGTCAGGTGCGATAGTCCGAACAGTGGGTGCTTCTTTTTGACGAGAGGCCATAGGCATTGTTGCAGGCCTAGTTACACGTTGCTCGCTTGTAACAGCTTCACGACGATCATTTTGAGCATATTGATCATTGTCGTAACCTAAGAAATCTGCGTCGTCTTCATCATCCTGCAGACCGAGTGCAACCATTGCTTTTCGCCACATATTATTACCCCTTGTTTAACTTTATAATTCTAGTTGTTCTTGAACTTAAAATGCATTTATTTCCTATCATCTTGGAAAATTGCTGATCCCAGCCTTATATGAGTTGATCCGCAAGCTATTGCTGTTTCAAAATCTCCACTCATGCCCATAGATAAATATTCGAGCGAATTCTTATCTGCACATACTTTAGCTAATGAAAATTGCTCATAGGGATCCTGATCTAAATCTGGCATGATCATTAACCCTATGAACCTGTTCCCTTTTGATTCGGAATAATTGATCAATTCAGGAACATCGTCTATGTGCGCTCCGGCTCTATTTGAATTTTTTCCAGTATAAATTTGAAGGAACATTTTAGGCGGATGTTGTGTATCGCTAATCAAATCGATATGAGATTTTTTTGAAACGCTGTGAATATAAGAAACATTCGAAATAATTTTGGATATTTTATTACTTTGCAGCTGTCCTATGAAATGCCAAGTAGGAATAGTAGAAGTAACTGAAGAAAGCGAAGAAATCATTTCATCTAGATGATTTAATCTATTCTCCCCGAAGTTGGTCAGTCCGCAATCTATACAATTTTTTAATGTTTGAGCTGATTGATTTTTTGTTACGACAATTAAATTTATGTCTTTCGCATTTCTATTTGAATTAGTACATGCATAATCTATTTTGTCGTAGATTTTCTCGAGGTTTTGTTTAATTGTTTCTACAGGCACAACGTCGTTATTTATTTCAACCATGCAATAACGCCTTGTCTTCCCGTAACTCCATCACGACGATAAGAAAAATAATTTTTGTTCGAAAATGTATCGATGTCAAAAATTTCATTTGACACATTTAGGTCTTCTAATTTATTTTCAATCGCAGCTACTAAATCAAACGCTGGTTTTGAATCAATAGTTGTAGTTGCAACATCATCTCCTAATGTAACTTTAAGTTCATCAAGAAGCTGCGGATCAAATTCATAGTTATCGCTATGGATGCATGGCCCTAAAATTGATTTAATCTTTTCATTTGGAACTAAATATTTAAATTCATCAACAATGGATTCGATAATTCCAGATCTAACACTTCGCCAACTTGCGTGTACGACTGCAACTACTGATTTTGTATAAATCGCCAACGGTCCACAATCTGCCGTCATTACAACTAATGGAAATTGTTTTTTGGAAGTGATGCTCGCATCAGCAGTTGGAGGGTTTTCATTATCAACATTGAAAACAGCATCAAAGTTTACGATTCGATTTTCATGCGTTTGGTTTAGAAAACCCCAACTTGAATTTTTTGGTATTTCGTATCTTTTGCTTAGCTCGTTATACAAAAGTTCCCGGTTACGAATTACATCTCCAAAATCATCCTCAACATGAATACCAAGATTCAAAGAATCATATGGAGCTTTAGATGTACCACCTAAACGATTAGTAAAAGCTACTACGACTTCATCATTTTCAAAGTAAGTAACGTTGTTAGCCATTACTTAAATATTAGTTACTTTAGAAATTCAGGTACGTCGAATTCGTCTTCTTCTTCATTTTCTAGAGCTGTTAGATCAAGTGCTTGAGTTCGATCTGATGACTTAGATAATGTTTTCTCTGTCTCCATTAATCCAAGAGAAGCATTTGAATCGCGATTGCTTCTTTCAAATCGATCGAAACCTGCAGCAATAACTGTTACACGAACTTCGTCACCTAATGTGTCATCGACTACAGTACCGAAAATAATGTTGGCATCTGGATGCGCACTTTGAGCAATAATTTCTGCAGCTTCGTTTACTTCATGTAGACCTAAGTCGCTTGGACCAGCAATAGAAAGCAAAATTCCTCTCGCGCCATCGATTGATGCTTCAAGAAGTGGAGAAGAAATTGCAGATCTTGCAGCAGCAAGTGCACGACCTTCGCCAGAAGCGAAACCTACGCCCATTAATGCAGAACCAGCATTTGTCATAACCATCTTTACGTCAGCGAAGTCTGTATTGATCAAACCAGTTTCTGTGATTAATTCTGTAATTCCTTGTACACCTTGAAGTAAAACTTCATCAGCCATTTTGAATGCATTAAGCATTGTTGTTTTTTCATCTGAAACACTAAGGAGTCTTTCATTTGGGATAACGATTAAAGTATCAACTTTTTCTTTTAATTCGTTAATACCTGATTCTGCTTGTATTGATCGTCTTCTACCTTCAAAATCAAATGGTCTAGTTACAACACCAATTGTTAATGCTCCAAGACTCTTTGCTATTTCTGCAACAACTGGAGCAGAACCAGTTCCGGTTCCACCACCTTCACCAGCAGTAATGAAAACCATGTCAGCACCCATAAGCACTTCTTCTATTTCATCTTTATGATCTTGTGCAGCTTTTTTTCCTATTTCTGGATCTGAACCTGCGCCTAGACCTCGTGTAAGTTCACGACCGATATCTAATCTCACATCTGCATCTGATTGAAGAAGAGCTTGCGCGTCTGTATTGATACCAATAAATTCGACGCCTTTTAATCCTGCATCGATCATTCGGTTTACAGCGTTACATCCGCCACCACCGGTACCCACAACTTTTATTACTGCTAAATAATTCTGTGGTGAACTTGCCATTGTTATCCTCTCAGATATGTATATTAAAATTTACAAACATTAAATATAAAGTTTATGGTTAACAATATACTCATGTTTATAGCTGATAAATCGTAGCCCTTTTGTAACGGATAGGTCAATTTTGTACTAAGTCTAAAATCTAAAGTCTAAACCTTTACTTTAAGTTTAGGTGATCCTGATACCGGTAGAGATGGCACAGATACATCTATATATCCAAGTTCTGAACGCTTTTTCGTCAGTATAATCGACCATGTAATGGCTAGTTTTTCTTTTAGCTTCGTGTTGTCCCCTAGTACCACATCAATACCATCTGTAAGTTCAAGCTGATAGGTTTTCTTATCAAACTTAACTAATCGTATTTGATTTTTAATTTCATTAGGAGAATTCAAAACAATATTTACAAATGTCATGCTAGGTATTTTTTTAGTCAACGTTACTTCTTGCATTCCCTCAAAAGATGGAAGGCCCACAGGTTGAGTTGATTCTTTTGAAAAAATTGCACCCGTATCATCGACTAGAGCGAACCCTTTATCTGTAGGGATATACCCGACTGCTGATCGAGGTGTTATAACAACATTTACTGTACTTGGCCATTGTTTTTTTATTTCGATAGATTTAACAGAAGGTATAGCTTTCATTTTTTTGGCGTAGCTGCTCGTATTCAATCTGTATATGGGTTGATCGATAAGTTGCTTTGAGTATTTATCTATCAAGTTTTTGTCATTAGCATCTAGAGTCACGTTATTTAATGTAGAAGGGACAACTTTATCTATTCGGTATAGAGGACTTTCTAAAAGCGCAAAAAAACAAATAGCGAATATAACTAGACCAGCTGAGATTATAGCAATAGCTTTATTTCGACTTATAGGAGCTTTTTTAAATTGAGTTTTAGCTCTATGATCATCAAGAATCGTAACGTTATCTGGGCCAGCATCAGTAATATCAGAAGAATGAACCTCAATAACTTCTTCTTCTAAATCAATGACTATTTCTTCTTCGTCATCGATCAAAATAGCGACAAGGGGTTCTTCGTGGTTACTTTCCATAGTTACCTATATATCGTACTTCGGTTTTTAGATCATATCCGGTCGTTTCGAATATGTGTTTTTTCACATGGCCAATTAAGTCGTAAATATCCTGCGCTTTCGCATCTTGGGCAGCTTGAATAAAATTCGCATGCTTTTCAGATACTTGTGCCCCGCCAATAGAAAATCCTTTTAAACCTGCTTTTTCAATCAGTTCACCAGCCGAGCAGTCAGCAGGATTTTGAAATACTGATCCAACATTTCTACCGCCTGGCTGATTTTCTCTTCTCCATTTAACAATTTCATCTAGACGTTCTTTTATTGTTTCTTCGTCTCTCTTGAAACCTTCAAATGTTGCATCGACAATAAAATCAGAGTTAGTAAACCTTGATTTACGATAATCAAAATTACATAAGTCTTTATCGAAATTGACAAAGTCACCAGTTTCGAGACTAAGACAATTTGTACTTCGTAATACATCACTTGTTTGACAGTTATGTCCTCCAGCATTCATGGCTACTGCTCCGCCAACGCTTCCTGGTATACCGACATAAAACTCAAGACCGCCTACACAATTAGATGCACATTGTCGA
>JAXLRE010000002.1:0-224668 GCA_046331265.1 Acidimicrobiia bacterium
GCGGAATGACTCAATATTCAACAATGTCCCCACCCAGCACGGGAAAGCTAAGTAGTTTTTATAACGTATTGATTTTTTTATATCGTTAGTACAAACTGAAATTCAACCGTCGCAAAGTTGTCACACTTGCCAGACAATTATTAGTCAAAGGAGTGACAATTGGACGGCGTGTTTGAGCTTTATTCAGCTAACTTCAAAAAACAACGTTTTTCTACAAACTTTTTTGGTACTGTAATTTCTATTGTTTCTATATGTTTATTAGCTTTACTCTTTAGTCAACAGATCGGAAGCGGACGTCCCACCTCGATAACTCCTGCTGCAACAAATTGTGAAATACGTTTGATGGTTATCATCGATCGTTCATCTTCGATATCAGTAAGTAGATATGGTGGATCAGCTGCAAATGTTACAGCTATCAAGAAAGCATTGAATGATTCTGATGGTCTAATCAATGCCGTTTCAGGACCTTATTCTTCAATGCAAGTTGTCGCATTTGCTGACAGAGCATATAAGTTCACATCCTCATGGATGCCAGATTCTAATCACACACAAGCTACTGCTTTACGCAATATTGTAAGCGGGATAGCTTTTAAAACTAACGACACGACATCAACATACGGTGGTGATCCAAAGCTAGAAGGCCGAACAAATTGGCAAGCAGGTTACGATTTAACATCCAAGATATCTGTTAGACCAACGCATGTAATTATGTTTACTGATGGTAACCCAACTACATATAACGGAGATCCATCGACCAATACGATAATGGATAATGAAGATTTATTTTACGGTGTGTATGCAGCAAACAACTTAAAGGCACAAGGAGCAACTCTCTATAGTGTCGGTGTTGGTTCAGACGTAAATGTAAATAATTTAAAAGCTATTGCATCTAGTGATGACAGAGCATATCCAGGTGATTATTCAGGTTTGAAAAACAGGTTTCGAACCGCAATTAGTAATATCACCTCATCATGTGCTCCTCCAGTAACAACAACGACTGTTCGTTCGACAACTACATCGCCTACGACTCCAACGACTGGAACAACAGCAACAAGCTCAACAACCACAACTACGACGATTCCTCCTAATGTTTTAATCGAACCAAATGTTGAGTTAACAGTTAGTCCATTAGTTGCTGATGCGGAAGAAGGAACAACAAAGATATTCAAAGTTGAATTCATAAACCACACGACAAATGCTGGATTAAATAGCGTTTCGATTGTTGTATATCCAGGTGCAAATGTTAACTGTTCATACCCAGGTATACCTGGAACGACAATTTATACGTCTCCTCATATGTCACCAATTTCGAGTACAGGTCAACGTTCATATAGCGTGCTTGTTGAGCATGGCAGCCCATCTCAAATGAAATTTACTGCATGTGGAAAAGGATACGTCGATTTACGTCCCGGCATGATAATTATTGATGGTGGAAGTCCTGAACAAATCGACAGCAAAAATTTTGTAGTAAATGTTAAACGTGTACCATTTCCTGAATAAACTTTAAAAATATTTTTTGTAACCATAGCGAATAAAGCGAATAATGCGAATGGCGCTGCATTAACGGTAATTAATTTACCTGACGAATATTTAGGTCTTGTTTATGCAGGCTTTTTATCCGAAAATAGTGATAGTAGCCACGTTTGGAGAAGTGTTTTAGATGCAGGATGTATTGTCACTTAGCATAAATAAGAAAAGTCATTTTCGACTTGTTCTTTTCATATTGTTTGTTATCTCCATTTTTGGTTTGGCTATCTCTTCTAGTCAAAGTTCAGCGACAAGCTTCATGAACGCTAAAGCTAAATCAGCTGATCTAAAAGCTTTACCTAGATTAAGTGCTAACAACACAACTCCTAATCCTGGCCCAACATATGGTTCGGCATGTGTGAGTCGAATAATTGTGTTACTTGACCGTTCGTATTCGATTATCAACACAGTTGGAAATAGATCAAACGTTGTAGCTTTAAAGGGAGCATTAAATAACTTCATGACCCAAATTGGAACTAGCGCAAGTAATGCAGGCGGAAAGGCAGAAGTATTAATAGATGCTTTTGCAACAACATCTGTATGGCAAAACGGTATGGCATCGGGTCAAGACTTTTTTAGTTGGGCAAATGGTTTAAATGTTGCTGATCCAGGGAATAGATTTTTTCAAGCATTAAATGTTGGAGTTGATCCAAGTGGTACTGACGGAATTTGGTATAACAATTCAGATACTTATCCGTACAATCCATTTTTACCAGCGACAGCAAATAAAGGATATGCAGCAAGCACGACTCTTTTAGGTTCAGATTCATACGGAACAACTAATTACCATCAAGCTTTTGCTGATGCAGGAAGCATGATCGATTTTTGGACAAATCCAGGTGACAGAGGCGATGACGATTTCGACATGGTGCTCATGATCACTGACGGTTTGCCAACTTCAAACTCAGGATCAAATAACTCTGTTGACCCTGGAGAGCCAGGAATACAGGGACCATGGGTAACTCCTGATGGTGCTGACTTATTATATGCAGCATATGGAGTTAACCAGCTACGTACAGGTAAAAACTTCAGTTTTGCTGATCCAAACACTGTTGTCCGACCACCAGTCCCTGTTGTAGGAATTATTGCAGGTTCAGAAGCATCTGATCCTTCAACTCCTGGATATATGGATACAGTTTTTGGTTCTGGCAATTGGTATGGTGCAAACAATTTCGGTTCAGATTTAAGTGATCGTATTTCACAAGCTACTGCAGGACTAAGCGGATGTGGTGGCGGAAGAACAACTAAAACAGATGTCACACCTGCAATTGATCTAAATGTCACACCTACAAATCCAACAGTTAAAGAAGGTAGTTCAACAACTATTACAGTTACTGTTAAGAATCCATTAACAGACGCTGCGTTAAAAAATGTTGAAGTACATGGTAAAGATTTAAATATAACTGGTTTAGATTTAAATCCTGGTGAGTCAAAGACGTACACAGTTAATGTATCAATTGATTTCGGTGCTCCAGACCCAAGTGTTTTTCAATATAAAGCTTGGGGTGTTGTAAACATTAATCCTGTGACACAACAATGTATTTCGTATGGGGCAGGATGGGATTCGTCTAATCCGTGTAACACACCAGTTAGAAACAGCCCAGTTACTGTTGATGTTGTGCGCGTGCCACTGCCAACTTAATCAGTCAGTAATTCCTCTTAAACCTTTCCAAGCAAGAGTGCTGACCCATTCATTTAACTGATCGTCTGTAAGTTCGATTTGATTATTATTTAAATAAGCAAATCTTGCAGCAGATTCAGCCATACCAATTAGCGCATGAGCAAAAAGCTGACGTTCTGTTTCAGGGATGTTATCAATAATCAAAGATGTAACGCTGTTTGCAAAATGTTCGAGAACACGATTTGTTACTTCGGCAAAATCTGTATCGTTACGTGCCGATGATCCAAAAAGAAGTCTGAAACCTGCATCATCATTTTTAACAAAATCAAAATATGCTTTGAAACCTAAAATCATTTGATCTTTTAAAGTTTCGCCTTGGCGAGTTGATTGAAGAATTGAACTAATCAATCTTTCGCCGCAGTCTTCAAGAACAGCAATGAATAATGCACGTTTTGATTCGAAGTGCTGATATAGAACTGGTTTTGTGACACCTGCTGCAAAAGCAACGTCATCCATAATGGTCGCAGAAAATCCTCTGTCAGCAAAAACATCGCATGCAACATCTAATAGTTGTCGTCTGCGATCCTCGCTTCTCATTCGGGTAGAAGACTTTTTTACCATTTAACGAATATTAGTAACTTTCTTGCTGGTATACCAAGTTCACGATAATTAGTTAGAGGATTTAAGAGGCATTTCGAAACGATTTTCATGACCAAAATTGTTATCGTATGCTTCCCATAAAGCGTTTGCTTCGCTGTCGCTTAGAGGTAAATCACTAGCTTTTGCGTATTCGCGGATCTCATCTGTTGTTAAACAAGTAGGCAAGACACATGCGAAAGTTTTTTCAGCCAATATAGCTGCAATTGCTGCTTGTGAAATTGTTCGTCCAGACTCGTTCGACCATAACCAAGAAATGTTGTCTGCCTTGTCGAAATTATCAAGCATGTTCTCACGAACACGATGAGATCGATGGTCGCCAGAACGCAACATTTCTTCTAAAGAATCGCGTGTAACTTTTCCAGACAAAACATCTGATGCATGAGGCACACGAGAAATTAAAGAAACATTTCCTGAGGTACAAGCTTCATGCCTAGCAAATGTTCGTCCCGGTTCTTGTTCGAGTGCATTGTAAACAGTTTGTAGTGAATCAATGTTTCTATTTTCTAGGGAATACAATCCTTCTTCAACCCAACCAATGGCGGGACCTAACGCCACACCGTAGCTTCTAATTTTTCCAGCTTCTACAAATTCATTTAATGTTTGGAACAAATCATCATCTTGTACTGCATCTATACGAACATTATGCAATTGCATTAGGTCTATACAATCAATACCTAAACGCATTAAGGATTCATCAATCTGATCAATTATTGATTCACGACTCCAGTTATGTGGACGCTCGCGTTGCTCCTTTGGTCGTTCAGCATGAATGTCGTATCCACACTTTGTTGTGATAACAACTTCATCACGGTGTTCAGCTAAAAATGGAGCCAATATTGTTTCACCAAAGCCGTCATCGCCATATGCCGGAGCTGTGTCGTAGAAAGTGATCCCGCTATCGAAAGCAGTTTTTAACATTTCATCGGCATCATCGGTCTTACCCCACCAGCCTGTAGTCAACGGCCAAACGCCAAAGCCAACTTCAGAAACTTCAATTCCGCTATTACCAAGAGTTCTATATTTCATGGCTTTTATTCTACGGCTGATTTATTTCTCGTTTAGAATAGAAGCAATGGTAAATAATTCAGGGTCGCCTAAACACATACTTAGTGTCAACGATTTAACCAGTTCACAAATAGAAAAAATCTTTTCTAGAGCAAAAGAATTCAAAAATAGCGGATTTTCTTCTAGTGAAATATTTAATATAGCTCCAGGGAATGAACCTGTTGTTGCTCTTGCTTTTTTCGAGCCCTCAACTAGAACCAAACTTTCTTTTGATGCTGCTGCACAGCGCATTGGGTGTAAAACAATTGGTTTTGACAATCCAGAACAAACAAGTTCGGCAAAAGGCGAACAGCTGGAAGACACTTTGCGTGTGATTGAAAAATATAGTGACCTTATAGTTATACGTCGAAAATCTCACGACACTGTTGATGTAATTCGTGAACATGTAAAAATTCCAGTTATCAGTGCTGGCGTTGGCGCTCAAGAACATCCGACACAAGGCCTTCTCGATTTATTTACAATCGCTGAAAATCGAAGCATCGAAAGTGTTGAGCATTTATGTACATACGGAGATCTAGTTAATTCTCGAACTATGTATTCTCAAGTTCGATTACTTGCGCGGGAAGGAATTACTTGTTCATTTGTTGCAAGTGACGATATGCAAATACCTGCATTTTTTGTTGAAGAGCTAGAAGCTAAGGGTGTAAAAGTAATTCAGACCAATTCATTGGATGATGTTGTTTCTGATCTAGATGTGATTCAAGTGATTCGTCCTCAACGTGAACGTTGGGAAGGTAAAGAGCTAAACGCATATGAGCCTATTGATGAAAAATGGATTTCTAAAATGAAATCTGATGCATTAATAATGCATCCATTGCCACGAACTGGCGAGTTAGATCCTGTTCTTGACAATGATTCTCGTGTGGTTGTCTGGGATCAAGTCGAAAATGGCATGTATGTTCGTGCTGCTTTGCTTGAATATTTACTAACTTAAAGGTATGGCATTTCTATGGATGGGAAAATGCCTACTTTAGATCAAGTACAAGGGCTGCTTTTGGGACATGCTGTTGGTGACATGGCTGGTGCTCCATTCGAATTTATGGATTATGTAGAGTTTCGTGCAACAGCGAGTACGTATAGAGGAAATAGAATTAGCCTGCCTGGCATACATCCGCGTTATCCAAACAAATTTGCGTATACAACAGATGATGATGCACACATGAATATTGTTGGACAATCATTCGTTACTATGGGCTGTTTCGATATGGATGATATCTGCAGGCGATTTATTGAGTGGTACAACGGTGGAGATGCGCCCGGCATTGGTGGTTCGACAGCTTTAGCATTAAATCTTCTTGATCCATTAGAACAAAAATATCCAGTGCACTGGACGGTCGCGGGTAAAGAAGCTAGAAATATTTCGCCGAGCATGCATCAAGGACGTAACAACGAACAAGGTTTCTTACTTTATTCATTTCCATCGAATGGTCCTTTAATGCGTGTTCCTATTCTCGGCTTGTTTGCTAAAGGTAGAGAGCTTGAAAGAAACGTTCATGATCTAACTCGCATTACACATGACTATCAAGTTAATTACGTTACATCTGCTATTGCTGCAAAAGTTGTAGAAATGATTGTTGAGGGTATGCCAAAAACAGAAATTAAAAAACAAATCCTTGATAAGTACAAAAAAGTTATACAAAGATGCGAACATGCTTTAAAACCTTATAATGGTGAAGCTTTTGGAATCAGAAAAAATTATTATGGTGATTATCCTAAAGATTTTGGTTTAGGTGGTTCTGCAGAAGTCACGCTAGCTATAGCTCTACGAGCATTTTTTGAAACTGATAATTTTGATGAAGCAATATGTTTTGGGGTTAATGCTCGCAATACTGTTAAGGAATGGTGTTGGGATGTTGATACATATACTGCTTTGATCGGTGCTTTCGCAGGTTGCTATTACGGAGCTAATTCAATAGGTAACCATTGGAGATACCCTGTACATCCAGCAACTGGTGATGTTCATGACATAACACCGATTTCTTGCTCTGAGATATTGTCACTTGGAAAAAATTTACACAAAACCTTAGGGCTTCAGAAACCCATCTTCTTGTCTTCTTTTTCGGCTGCTTTTATTGCGTAGCCAAAAATAATTGGTAAAGGTAAAACAATACAAGCAACTACAAATGTAACCATTGAAGTTACGGCTAAATATAAAGGCCATTTAAAAGGAATGCAAAGAAACATAGTTACGATTGAAATTAACATTGAACCATAACCAATGCGTTTCCAGAATTTTACGCGTTTTCTGACCTGTTCACGTTTTACTAATACTGGGTCGAGTTCAAGATTTTGTGATTGTTGTGAATTCACGCTTAAATAATAGATTCAAATAGAATTCAAGCACGAATTTCGTATTGGTTCGAAAGGATTGTTATGGACGACGAATCGCAAATAGATTTATACAATTTTATTGGAGCTCTAAATGCAAATGTTCCAGTAGCTGGTTACGTGACTCCAAAACTATTGGCTACACAGGTATATGCGGTAGTCGGAGCAGGATCGACTCCTCCACGATACAGATTTGCTCGACATAATTTTCATCATCCTGTGATTCATGATTTAGAACGCCCAAGTATTTTGGTTTTCCCGACTGAAGAATTGGCTGAAGAATATGTAGCTAACATGGGTTCGGATCAATTTGGTGTAAATGGATTAAGTATAAGAGAGTTATTCAAAGTCGTTTCATATAATTTTGGAAACACATGTGGTGTCATGTTTAGAGTCGATGGTGGAGATCACTACGCTAATCCTGTTTTAATTCAAGATTTCAATATTTATGCTCAACTTGGAGGTTTAACTCTGATAGTCCGAGATGGTGATACTGCTATTGAACAAGACTCATTTACGTCTCTTACCAGCGAACAACACGAACAACTTTGTGCGTTACTAGATGAATTAGAAGCTATTAAGCGTTATACAATTTATGGTGGGCAAGTTGAAGGTATCCATACAACTGTTGTAGATGTTGTAGTTAAAGATGACGTGACCTTTGAAGAAGCTGTGGCAGCTCATTCGGATTTATTAGAACGATGTCAAGCTATTGCTAGTGACGTAATGTTATTAGTTAAACCAGAACCTGTTTATAACGAAATACCCGGGTTCTACAGGTAATTATATTTGCTTGTTTACAAGCATATGTAAACGACGATTTGTTGCATCTAAAACAGCACGAGCTATTGCGTCTGCTTCGTTTGTTTGTCGCACAATTGCTGAACCAGAAACAACTTGTTCATCTGGTGGGATCACAAAGATAACTGTTGTAACTGCAACATCTGCGCCACCAATACGAACGACTTGTGCGGCATCGACATCAAGTGATTCTGCTAGAGGTTCTAGTTGACGCAAAGCGTCTAATGTTGCTTGAGCAATTAAACGATGTCTCGCTGCTGATGCAACTGAACCTTCTGCAAAACCTAATGCTTGTGTGTCGTTATATTCGAGCGAAACTTTTACAGTTGAACGCAGTCCGGTTGATTCAGAAGTGATACTCATTATGCGAGGACGAAATTCTCGATCAAGAATGAAATCTGTTTCTGGTGCATCTATTTGCACGATTGAAATTCTTCGGCGGTCAATGTCGAAGCCGAAACTTGCTATAGCAACACTTTGAATATCGCGAACTAATTGTTTTGGAGTTTTATTTGGTGATGCAACAATGTGCACTTCGCTAGGTTCACCGTCGTAACCCGCAACAATTCTTGCTGCTTGTATATCAGGAAGTCGTCGAAGCTCTTTTTCGAGCAAGATGATTGGGTCGTTTCCTTCGTATTCAACAACAGAGAGTACGTTGTCTTGATCTTCCATGTTTCAGGTCCCCTCACGATCCGGTAATTGGTACATTCTACACCAAAACGGTACATCTTTGGAAGATGTTTGTTATATTTATTTGGGTATCAGCCAATTTTGCTGACTTTAAAGACTATAGCGCACCTAGTTACAAATACGAGCCATCTTCGGTGTTGGGTGCGGAACGACTGCAATATGCAGTCATTCAACACCCAACGCGGAAAAAAGGTGGACACGATAAGTAATATATAGCAGTGAACTCATCGAAAAATATTTATCCAGAAGTAACTAGCTCGCCAGATATCCCCAAAATTGAAGAGAATATTTTAGACATTTGGGAGAAAAACAAGACTTTCCAGGCATCAGTCGAAGGTAAGAAGAACGATCCTATCTACGAAAAAGACGCAGGCGAATATGTGTTTTACGATGGACCACCTTTCGCGAATGGTTTACCTCATTATGGGCATTTAATTACTGGTTTTGTAAAAGACTCAGTACCTAGATACCAAACTATGCGCGGCAAAAAAGTTGCTAGACGTTTTGGTTGGGACTGTCATGGTCTGCCTGCAGAAATGCAAGCAGAAAAAGAGACTGGTATTTCCGGTCGCATGGCTGTTATGGAATACGGCATCGACAAGTTCAATGAAGCATGTCGCACTTCTGTTTTACGTTTCACAAGTGAATGGCGTCAATATGTAACTCGTCAAGCGCGATGGGTTGACTTTGATAACGATTACAAAACTCTCGATATTGATTATATGGAAAGCGTAATTTGGGCTTTTAAATCTTTATACGACAAAGGCTTAATTTATGAAGGCTTGCGTGTGCTTCCATATTCATGGGCAGCAGAAACAGTTTTGTCGAACCATGAAACAAAACTTGATGACTCATATCGCGAACGTGATGATCCAGCATTGACTGTTGCATTTAAAGTTAAAAAATTATCTGACAAAGCAGCTTTAGCATTAGACGAAGTTTTAAATGGTCTTGAATTAAATATTGTTGCTTGGACAACAACTCCTTGGACTCTTCCTTCAAACTTGGCATTGGCTGTTGGTGCAGAAGTTGAATATTCAATCATTAAAAAAGATGACAAAGCATATTTGTTGGGTACAGCAGCATTAGCTAAATATGAAAAAGAATTCGAAGGTAGTGAAACAATTGCTACTTTGCCTGGTGATTCAATTGAAGGCACAATTTACGAACCATTAATGCCGTATTTTAAAGATATAGATGGCGCATTCCACGTTCATTGTGCAGATTTTGTTTCAACAGAAGACGGTACAGGTATCGTTCACTTAGCACCTTACGGTGAAGACGACTTTGAATTATTAAGCGCAAAAGGAATTGAAATTCCTGTAGCTGTTGACTTGCAAGGAAAGTTCGATTCACGCATTAGCGATTACGAAGGACAACTTGTTTTTGATGCAAATTCACAGATTGCCCGTGACTTAAAAGCTCAAGGAAAAGTTATAAGACACGATACTTATCGTCACCCTTATCCTCATTGTTGGCGAACTGATCAACCTCTAATTTATCGTCCGATGAGTTCTTGGTTTGTAAAGGTGACTGCGATTAAAGATCGTATGTTGGAATTAAATGAACAAATAAATTGGATACCAGGTCATGTTAAAGATGGTGCGTTTGGCATGTGGCTTGAAGGTGCACGCGACTGGTCAATTTCGCGTAACCGCTTTTGGGGCTCACCAATTCCGGTTTGGGTTAGTGATGATCCAAACTATCCGCGCGTCGATGTTTACGGTTCATTAGATGAAATCGAAAACGACTTCGGGCGTAGACCAACAGATTTACATAGACCAGAAATTGATTCGTTTACACGACCTAATCCTGACGATCCTACAGGTAAGTCAACTATGCGTAGGGTAGAAGAAGTTTTCGACTGCTGGTTCGAATCGGGTTCAATGCCTTATGCGCAAGCACATTATCCATTTGAAAATAAAGAATGGTTTGAAAGCCATTTTCCAGGCGATTTTATTGTTGAATATATAGCGCAAACGCGTGGATGGTTTTACACGATGCATGTTTTATCTACAGCGCTTTTCGATAAGCCTGCTTTTAAAACTTGTATGGCACACGGAAATATTCTTGGCGCCGATGGCCGTAAAATGAGTAAACGTCTGAAGAACTATCCAGAAGTTCTAGATGTTTATGACAATTTTGGTGCTGACTCAATGCGTTGGGCGTTAATCGGTTCTGCTGTTTTACGTGGACAAGATTTAATCGTCAACGAAGAAGCATTTGCTACTGCAACACGTAATGCAATATTGCCGTTATGGAATAGCTATTACTTTTTTACTTTGTATGCAAATAGCGATGGTATTAAAGCAAATATTACAAATGACTCGACAAATATTTTAGATAGATACATGCAAGCTAAAACAGTTGAGTATGTTCAAAAAGCAACGCAGGCAATGGACGAAAACGATTTGTTTTTAGCTTGCCAGGCTTTTGAAACTCATTTAGATGTTTTAACAAATTGGTTTATTCGTCGTTCACGTGAGCGTTTTTGGCGACATGAACACGATGACGACAAAGTAAGTGCTTACAACACTTTGTTTACAGTTCTAGATTTAACTTGTCGTACAGTTGCTCCACTTTTGCCTTTAGTTAGTGAAAGTATTTGGCGTGGTCTTCATGCAAATGAAATCAAAGAGAATGATGAACTCAGTGTTCATTTGTCTCCTTGGCCACTTGAAGATGCACAGTCTTTAACACTTGACGAAGATTTGATTGCGTCAATGGATATGGCCCGCGAAGTCTGTTCAAATGCTTTAGCTATAAGGCGTGCTAATGACATGCGTGTGAGGTTACCGCTAGCTGAGTTAGTAATAAGTGGTCCTAATGCTGAATTAGCTAAACGTTTTGCGGACATTATTAAAGACGAAGTTAATGTTAAAACAGTCACCTTCCTCGATGATGCAAGTGAATACGGCAAGCAAAAACTAAATCTTATTCCACAAGTTATGGCGCCACGTCTTGGTTCAGATGCACAAAAAGTTTTTGGTGCATACAAGAAAGGGGACTGGGATCTTTCTTCTGGAAAGATGGTCGTGGGTGGCATTGAACTAAATGATGACGAATACACACTTGTTTTAGAACCTAGTGATACAAAAAGTTCTCGTGCGCTAAACGACCGTACAACTATTGTGACCTTAGATTTAGACGTAACGAAAGAACTTGAAGTCGAAGGTTTAGCTCGCGATATCGTTCGTGCAATTCAAGAAGCTCGTAAATCTAAAGATCTTCAAATAACAGATCGCATTAATGTGAAAGTTTCTGGTGATGATGCTGTATCAACAGCCATTGAAGCTCACAAAGATATGATTTCGAAAGAAGTGCTAGCTGATTCAATCGAATTTGTTGCTGGGGATTCAACACCAGATGAGCAATTTCGTGTTGAGCTGGTTAACAACAACTAACCTGGTGTGCTGTGTCATCTAAGAAAAAATCGTTAACAGGAATTAAGCCAACTGGTTCTCCACATTTAGGAAATATTATTGGTGCAATTGCTCCCGCGCTTGAGTTAACTAAAACATATGATACAAACTATTTTATTGCTGACGCTCACGCATTAATTTCAATTAATGATCCTGCGCTTATGGACAAATATGTTTTTGATGTTGCAGCAACATGGTTGGCTTTAGGGCTCGACCCTGAGACTTCTACTTTTTATCGTCAAAGTGCCGTTAAACAACACTATGAATTGTCGTGGATTTTTCATTGTCTAACACCGAAAGGTTTAATGAATCGTGCGCATGCATATAAAGCTGCTGTTGATGCTGCAAGCCAAGCAGGTGAAAGCGATGTAGATGCTTATGTGAATATGGGATTGTTCTCTTACCCAATTCTTATGGCTGCAGATATTATTTTATATAACGCCGATATTGTTCCAGTAGGGCAAGATCAAAAACAGCATGTAGAAATAGCTCGTGATATTGCAATTAAATTTAATAATACTTTTGGTGAAATATTAACCGTGCCTGAACCTTTAATAGAAAAAGAGGTTGCAACTTTACCGGGACTAGATCACCGTAAAATGAGTAAAAGTTATAACAACACTATTTCTATTTTTTGTTCTGATGATGAACTTTGGAAACAAGTTAAAAAGTTCAAAACAGATTCTGCTGAACCTGGCGAAACACGCGACCCTAATGAGACTCCTATTTATAAGGTTATTGAAACAATTGCTTCTGCTGATGTTGCAAAATCAGTTGCAGATAATTTAACTGGTGGAAATATTCGTTGGGGTGAAATTAAAGAGCTACTCTTTGAGCAGATTAAAGAACAATATAGTGATGCTCGCAGCAGGTTTAGTGAACTTCAAAAAGATAAAACTTATATAGCGAATGTTTTAGAACAAGGTTCAAAAAAGGCAAGCGATCAGGCAGAATCTTTAATGCAAAGTGTTCGAAAAGCTGTAGGACTTAAATAGCCTACTTCTCGATGTAAACCTTGAAATATGGATGGTTTAGATCATCCGTATTTCAAGGTATACATTGAGAAATAAATATATTTTGTAGAATAGCTGTTTGTATGAAAATTCTTTCAATTGTTTTGTTGCTTTTGTGGTTGGGGTTACTTTTTTATGTTGTTAGAAGAAGTAAAAATCAATATGAATATTTTAAATCTTTGACATCGACTGTCGAAAGGCAACGAGTATATAAAAAGATGGTGATTGGTTCTTTTCTTTTTTATGGGATTGGTTCAATTATTACGTTAATTATTATCGGTAAGTTAAATGTTATTTTTAGAACTGATAGCCAATTGATCAGTAGTTTATCTATGGGTGAATCTGTTAAAAAAGAGATTAATGGCGAATTGAAATTTATAGGAGTAATAGTTGCGATAGAAATTCCTTTGATCTATTTATTTACTCGTTTAAAAGTAAAAAAGCGTAAACGTTCCGTCAAGCTTCCAACTATCGGTGACGTAAATGCATTGATTCCTAAAAATAAGGCTGAGCGAAAAATAGGGGTAATAATATCTGCTAATGCTGGGTTGAGTGAAGAAATATTTTTCCGAGCTATGCTTCCACTTCTTTTTTACTATTCAATAGGTAATGCATATTTATCTGTAGCTTTGTCTTGTTTGATATTTGGATTGGTTCATTGGTATCAGAAGTGGAAGGGGATCCTTGTTACAGGAATACTAGGTGTTATACAGACTTGTATATATGTATTTACTGGACAATTATGGATAGCAATTCTTATACATATATTCATTGATTTGAATGCTTTCGTTTTTAGGCCTATGACATCAACATATAAACCAAAAACTACATGATCTATGGATATTGAAAATTATACTTTTGTATTAGTAAAGTCTTTAATGCATGTTTAGTTTTTTTATTATAAGAAAAAATGGAATTGTCAGGTCATCGCATTTCGGTAAGTTTCATACAAATTCATTTAGCATAAAGTTACTTCGTCGTAGTTCGAAAATGCAACGAGATTATATTGACAATAATACATATTCTATTGATGATGTTGAAGAGCTCCTAAATAAATTTAGGGTTAAGGGAATCGAGTTTGATAAAACGATAAATACTGAATATGATGCAGTGGAGTACATTTATCGCTCAACATATTTTGATGTATGGATACTTATTCCAAACAAGATAGCAGATAGTGAAGATGATATATATCCGTTAATGAGGTTCTATCCTGCATGTAAGTTGGTAAAAAGACATAGGTATGCATCATTGAGACTTTCGGAAGCAGATGAATTATTTTTAAATAGATCGGCTCAAGAAAAGGATTTACTGAATAATACTTTGCATCAACTATTGTTAAATCAAATATATGTAACTTTAAATTCGTTATATAACGAAGAATGGTATATCTATAAGGACAATAGAAAGTTCTTAATTAAGACTAGAACTGGTTATATTTATGCGATAAAGCGAGTAGCTCTAGTAGGAATAAGCTTGATAGATATTTCTAAAATGCTTAAGAAAAAATTTCGTAAAATTACATTACAAATGTTGAAAGATAGCCAGAAAGAAGTACCTGTGCTGTGGAGAGAATCAACTCTTGATGATATCGATAACATTAAGGAAGATGATCTAGAAAAAATAGCTGAACTATATACGGCAGATGGAATGTGGTTAGTTAATAAAACCGAAAGACAATATCATTTTTATAAACACAATAACTTTGATCTAAAGATAACTATTCCTGATTTTTCGCTGCCCTATGAAAGCAAATATATTGTGGAATTTAAACTTCATAATGGATTGCTTGAAAATCCAGGTTATAAACCACGTTTGATTATTCCTTCCAGTAATGATACGACATTAATGGTATCGAGTGATAGCAAGAAGCATAAACTTTCTTTATATTACGCACTGATATTTTTACATGAATTAAGAGGAAGTAAAGTTTATATAGGTACTTATAAACATAAGCCAGCAATCTTGTTTTGTGAGGATTTGTCGTATCAATTGATAATTCTTCATGAAGACTATCAATTTGGTAGGCCAGTTAAGAGAATATCTCGAGTGTTGAAAAATGGGAATTTTTCACGCATTAACTATCAGGACCTGGTATCAAGAGAGTAATCTTTGATGAATTAATCATTATATGATCCAGGGATGGGCATGGCAGCGACAGAAGATTTTGAAGACGAAGACTTTATTTCATTTGTCGAACTTGAAGATATTTTTCCTGACGTTACTAAAGAACAGTGGAAAGAACTTGCTGCTGGTGTTGGCAATTACCCAGTTATGCGTCGTATCTATGATTCAGAATACAACCGTGACGCGAAAAGACTTTGGGGTTTTGTAAATCTGGATTTAGATGCATTACAAGATACATACTTTGCATTACGAGACTTTAAGGTTCAAACTCAACAAAAACAGCAAAGCATTAAAAACTCGTTTGAACTTTATGGTGCTATTCCAGTAGATAAAATAATCAGAGAATACCGTATTGGGAAAATAAAATTATTCCGCCATTTTGAATTGTTAGGTATTGAACCCGATGATTATGTTTTTGGTAATAACCACGAAGGTAAAGGTTTAAATAAAGAGCAGTACTCAGTAATTCGGCCGATTCTACATAGACATAAAAAGATGTTGCCTCCAAAAAATGTTAAGTCGACCAAAAAAATCGCTGAACAACTGGGCACATCTGAAACGACGATAAGAACCAGGGCAAACGAATTAGGTATAACTCCTAGATTATATTTATTTCACGGGAACATAGGTTATGGACTTACAAATAAACAGATAAAAACAATATTAGAGGCGAACCCAGAGATAGCTTCACGTAAAAATATTCCAGCTGCAGCTGCAACAGATATGAGTATTTCGAGAGTTGCAAGAAAAGCTGGTATTGATTTACCAATATTGAGAAAATTAATAATTGGCGCGCAAATTATTCCTGAGTTGCATAAATTTCCGAATGGAAGAACTGGTCCTAGTTTAACTAAACAGCAACGTAGTGCTTTATATCTTGCTTATATGCCTTTTATTGATTTATTTAATAACCCGAATGAAAAAATCCAATATATATCTGAATGGGCTAAAGAATTTTCTATGCATTCAGATACTTTGCGTAAATTAATTAACGGCACATCTGTTATTCCACTTCGGATAGAAACTGATGAGAAAATATTCGAGCTGTTAACGCAAAGCCAGATCGACATGATCGATAAAATATACGAACCATTTAGAAAAGATCAGCCAATTTCTCTTGGTGTATATGCAAAACAAAATAAAACACAAGTTTCTGTTATCGTTGAGTTAGCAAGAGCAGCAGGAATTAACCCACAATATTATCTTTTTAGAAATAAAACAGCGTTAGGATTGTTGCCTTCAGAAATAGCATTACTTGAAGAAACATATAAACCATTTTTAGATCCTGAAGATCCTCTTGATGCAATAACTACTTTACAAACCTATGCGCAGGAACGAAATGTTTCTGTAGCAAGAATTAAAACCAAGTTAAAGAACGCAGGTATCGAACCTGTTATGCGTCCTAACCCAAATGGGGCCAGAAGGGCTCTATCTATCACCGGACGAGAGCAGCTACAGCTAGAAACAACTTTTCCGGAATTAGCATTAACGCGCTAGAAGATGAACTAAATTTTATAGACAATGGAAAATGCATCTACTAATAAAGAACTATTCGACTCCGCATGCGAAATAGTTGTCACACAGAAAAAACAAACACAAGATTTCGATACAAATAGTTTTATTCTGCATGCACCACTAGAGATATGTGCAAGATATTTTCTGTTACCTCTTGTTGATGAAGAACATTTCTCTCAAGCGAGACAACAAATAATAAATACAGCCAATAAATATGATGAACTAGAAAACGCAGATAAACAAATATCTATCCAAGTGGATGAGAATTTTTCTTTAGCTGGAATAAATCTAGATAAATGGGTAACTTCACTTTTATTTGCAGGACACGCGCCAATACTGGCAGCAATGCAAAACACATTAGGTGAAACAAACCAATATATGCACAGCATCCTTTTAAACATGGCTCAAACAATAGACAGTTCATCATCACAAATGAAGTGGGTCGATACTAAAGCTTCAACATTGCATTCACCACAAGAATGGATTATAGAAAATATAGGAAATATAAAAAACCAATCTTCTAAAGCATTTTTTATCGCAGATATTGTCAACACAACAATTGAGTCAGGTTTAATAGATCCATTAACAGAACAAATTAATGCAATTGCAGATATTTCTTCTAGAGGAGATTTTGAAATACCGTTCAAACTATTAATGAGAATAGCTGCACTATCTATGCTCATCGAAGATGAAGAACATTCAAAATATGGTTGGTCGCATTGTTTAACTTTGCCTCATGCGATTTGGTCATTACTAAACTTTGCGAACGACAAATCAAGATACTTAAAAGCCGCAACAATTTATGTTGCAAGTTTTCGTTCAATAAATTCTAAAGAAACAATAAATCCTATTGAGTTAGAAACTTATTGTGAACCAGATGAGCTAAGTGTGTTTGCAGAACATTATGTTCGTATGGAAGAAATCATTTCTATTGGCTGCACATATAAAGATGCACATTTAGTTAAATACATCTATACATGTTTTGATTTAATGAAACGCGACCCACAATATGCGAAGCTCTACATTGCAGCCGCTGGAAAACTGCTTTCTATATGGGAAAACGAAGATAGTAAATAATAATGTAGAATATATAGGTTAAATATCAAGGATGAGTTAACCAATAATGAGCATTATTAATCAAATTGATTTACCTAATAATTTCGTTACTTTTGAGGAATTAAAAGAAGATTACCCAGACTTAGAATTGTCTGACCTGAAGTTATTAGCTCAAAGTGTTGGTACAAGTGTTGTAACTTTCAGAGTCCAATCTCCGACTACAGGACAAGTTCGACCCATTCACGGTATATACGATGATGATCTCGAATTGATATTAAAAACATATGAAATCCCCAAAGCAACTGACGAAATTATTTCTTCTTATCGGTTGGGTAGAAAACTTAAAGCTGACCCGAATACGTTGATTAAATATGGAAGAGAAGCAGGTTTATTGTTATTTACATATGATTTTGGCAATGGAAATCAAGGTATAGGTTTTTCTCAAGAGCAAGAAGAGATAGTAACAAATATTCTTGAAGAACGAAGAAAGAAAACAGCCGGTAAGGATATTAGATCTCTTAATAGTATTCGGATTGACTATACAATAGGCCGTGTAGCACTAGATCAAATGTTAGAAGATCATGGCATAGATGCTGGCGAATATTATTTTGGAATATCGCTAGGTTTAGGTTTAGATAAAAAACAATTTGCACGAATAAAACCAGCATTAGATGAACGTCGAAATGTTGATGAAAAATCAACATTTAAAACTGTAAATAATTGGAGAGAAGAATTAAAAATCAGTAAAAGATTTTTGCTCATGTTGGCTGAAGGTGCTGGAGTTAGTACATCGACAAAATATTTTCATGGGTACTTAACTGAGGGTTTTTCTAGAAAAGATATAGAAGCCATTGCCGATGCATACGAAAAATTTAATAGACCTGAAAACAGACCAGTCTCTATAACGAGCATTTCAAAGGCGAGAAAGATCCCTTCTGCTGAAGTCGTCCGCCTCGCGGGTGAAGTAGGGGCTACTCCTTATCGAAGACTTTCTGGACGAACTTATGGAATGTCGATCACAAGGGGAGAATTGGCAAACCTAGAAAGAAGATTCGGTCGACCCAGATAAATGCTGCTGATCTTGTATTAATTCAGCATTTATAGTGACGATAATAGCTTGTGGCTGAATATGGCGAGTACCCAAGAATTGGAATCGATCCAGATATTTCTAAGTTTTTTAGAGATCCGAATGTGCTTGCTCAATGGGAGATCAATACAGATTCTAAAACTGAAAGTGTAACAAAACCATTTATAAATGCACCAGGACACTGGGCATGGCAGATAAGAAACATTTCTGGTCATGTTTTATTTAAACATCTTTTTGGATTCGATTTAAGGAAAGACCGCAATTTTGGTAAGCGCGATATTTCAGAAATAAATAGACGCTTAAAAATATTTAACAAAATTGATTTTCCTGAATGCTTAGTTGAAGACCCTAAAGAACTGAAAAAAATTCTAGATAATTTTGAAAAAGAATTCCAAAACATTATTAAACAAGACAATAATAAAAATAACAGAAACCCAAATAACACTAACCTATCCACAGAAGCGTTAAATAAATTAGATGATTTGACTAAAGAATTTATAGAAAAAATTATTAATTTTCAAAATCCGTTAAATGGTTTTGAAAAAATAATCGAGATTGCACAAAATGCGATAGGTGCATCAGATAAAACATTCACGTTTAAAGGCAACGACGGAAAAAATTATGGCAACATAATAATTCAAGAGCACGATGAGCCATATCCAGAAATCTACGATTTTGAAAAACGAAAAAAAATTCCCTGCAGATATACAGTACTTATTGCTAACCATGAAAAATTTAATGGTGCAGGTCGTCCAAAATCAAAGTATGACCCTTCTGGGACAATGTATAGAATTGAAACAGAAGACCAGCTTTATGATTTTCTTGAACGTGAATGTAGACAGAGATCCAAGCAAGGCCTTAATATTGAAGCTACAGGAAGTTTGAGAGATTCTTTTGTAAACAGATTTTCTATTAGTTTACAAAATCTTGCAGGTGGCAGGGCTGAACAAACTCAAAGGCGAGATGAAATGGAAGATCAGGACACAACACCAGTCAGATTTCTTGTCCCTGAGCAAATAACACCAAGAACAGCTGCTTTACTCAGGGAAGAAGTGCTTGAAGGTGAATATGCGCAGCAGTTAGCTGATACAGATGAAACAGCACTAGATCAATTACTTTTAGCGTGTGATTCGTTAGAACGGTGGAGTACTGTAAACTTGTCGAATAGACCACGCGTCAATAGTTTGCCGTTGCCAATAGACCAAGCTCAATTTCTTTCTGATGCTTTAAAAGAAGTCGGTCTTTCTGGAACATTTCCCAGCGATTTAGGTGGTAAAAGAACGAATATTGATGCTATGAATTTTGGTTTCATATTATCAATAGATATTGAAAAAATTAAGATTGCCGAATCTGTTAGTGAAGTGTTAGGTCTTGACCCGAGCGTGAGTAATGGTGCCAAGATCATTATTGATTTAGATAGAGCTAGCGATGCCTTGGCGAGAAGTCGAGATTTTGCTTCTGAAACCATTGATCGAATAACCAATTTCTTGACACAGCATGACGAACATAGACCACAACTGGTCGATGTTTTAACAGGATTAGGATACCAACGAATTGTTAATGCAATAATGCCACGCCAAGACGATCCAGCTAATGATGAACGAATCATAAATCCTCGACCGTCATTAAATGACGAAGATGCAAGGATATTAGATCTATATCTTTCAAATGATATTGGAACAAGTCTTGATGAAGTTGTTGATAATGGAAGTATATTGTTTGCGAGATTGAACAGTACTATTGGTAAGGCTACGGAGTTAGTTTCACTTATAAGGCAGCAACCCGGACAAAGTATGGATCGAGATTGAATCTAGCTGCCGTTATAATTTGGTGCTTCGTGAGTAATAATTACATCGTGTGGATGGTTCTCTCTTAAAGCTGCAGCAGTTACCCGAACGAAATGCGCGTTCGCGTTCATCGATGCGATATTTTCTGCTCCAATGTAACCCATACCTGCGCGGAGTCCTCCAGCTAGTTGGTATAGAACGGATCTAACATCACCTTTGAAAGGAACCATTCCTTCTACGCCTTCAGGTACAAGTTTTGATTCTAAATCTTCGTCTGCTTCCATGTGGTCTTGGAAGTAACGGTCACGAGAACCACGTTTCATTGCGCCAAGTGAACCCATGCCTCTAAAACTTTTATACAAATGTCCGTCGCGCATTATTTGTTCGCCTGGAGATTCTTTACATCCAGCAAGCATTGTCCCTAGCATTACAGTGCTTGCGCCAGCTGCTAATGCTTTAACTGCATCGCCACTGTGGCGTATTCCGCCGTCTGCAATTATTGGTACACCGCTTGATTTTGTTGCACTAAAAACATCCATGATCGCGCTTAATTGTGGGGCCCCAACTCCGGCTACAACTCTTGTTGTACATATTGATCCAGGACCAATACCTACTTTTATTGCGTCAACACCAATGTCTAATAAATCTTTTGCTGCACCAGCTGTTGCAATGTTTCCAACGATAAGTTGAAGATCTGGATAATCTTTTCTGATTCTTTTTGCTGTTTCTAAAACACGAGAAGAATGACCGTGTGCAGTATCAATAACAATTACATCTACACCTGCAGAATCAAGTTCGTTAACTCTAAATTCTGTTGAATCATCTGTTCCAACTGCAGCTGCTACAAGTAAGTGACCTTCATCATCTGTATTTGCTAAAGGATATTTTTCTCTTTGGCTGATGTCTTTTAGTGTCATTAAACCAGAGAGCATTCCGTCTTTAACAAGAGGTAGTTTTTCGATTTTGTTTTCTACCATTAATTTACGAGCGTCATCTGGCGAGATAGGTTCTTGAGCAGTGATCAGTTGAGTCGTCATCACTTTTGAAACTGGTTCATCTAAGTTTGAAGCTGAACGCATGTCGCGTGTTGAAAGAATCCCGACAAGTTTGTTGTGTTCATCAACAACAGGTAGGCCGTGAACATTGTTAGAGCGCATTAATGCTCTCGCATCTAAAATTGTTTCGCTTGCCTTAATTGTTATTGGTTGGCGAATTATTAATGATGATGCACGCTTTACTTTTCTAACTTCATCAGCTTGTGACTCTGGTTGCATTGAACGATGTAGAACACCAATACCACCAGATTTTGCCATTGCGATTGCCATTGAACTTTCTGTAACGGTATCCATGGCTGCAGAAACGAAAGGAATTTTTACTTGAAGGTTTCGCGTGAACTGTGATGTTGTTGAAACAGCGCTAGGTAGAACATCGCTTGGTTGGGGCAGCAGTAGTACGTCGTCGAATGTTAAATAGGTAGGAATTTGAGCTATCGCATGAATGGTAGAAGGAGATGCAACATTATTTTCTAGGTGCTCCATGTATCAATTGTAGTTTGTATGGGCGATTTTGTCATATTCGCATGTTTGATTAGAAACTTAAGGGCATTCGCTTCGGCAGATAAAAAGCTATGTCGTTTATTGATTACTTTATTGAGAAGAAACTATATATAGTTTTAGTTATTGCTTTTCTTTTTATGGGTATAGGGGCATATGTTTATAAAGATGGTAAAGCGCCAAAAGGTTGGGAGAAAGCTAAAGGGTCGGTTGTTGCGGTAATTTCAAATGAGGATACTGATAGTGATGGCAATACTTCCACAACTTATACGCCAGTTGTTAGATATCAAGCCAATGGCGCTAGCTATAAAGTGAGAAGTAGCTATTCGTCTTCATCACAACCTGATGTTGGTTCATAGCATTCACTTATTTACGAAATAGAAAGCGCATGGCCGAGGGCTGATATTCTACGTACGTATGTATGTAAAATATACAGTACGGTCAGTTAGATCAAGCGTAAATTCAGCAAATCATTACTTCAGCAAGCACGCAAAAGTGACGATATTTCCATTTGAGGTAGTATTTGCGCAGTTTTCTTTTTGGACAATGTATGGTGTTTGGCGGGAAATGGAACTAAAGTTCCCATACTAAACACATAACGTGACCAAAGTCACTGTGCGAATTCTAAAAGATTGAATACGCTAGTAACCTGAGGGGAGGTGAGCGGATTTAAGGTTGAAAGACCTGGGGCTTGTGTGAAGTCCTTTGATGGGTGTAATAGCAACTTATCATTGAAGAGAAGCGGAATAAAACGCAACTGATCTTAGCGACCAGTAGCGACACCTACTAAGTGAGGTGATGCTTTTATGAAAAAGTTGTTATCTCGAGCAGCGTCTTTTGGTGCTGAAATTGGGACACTTGTTCTCAGTGGCGGTGCCATGCAAGGACGTCGCGGTTAGTCTAAATTAAAGGCTCACGAGGGACTTCATACAGGCTCAATTCCATATACATGAAAGCATTTTCTTTACGAACACGAGAAATAATTTCTACTTCTTTCTTTGTTTGCGTAATGGCTGTCGCTATATATGCAACAGTTGACGGTAACTACAGCATTCGTTTGGGTTCCGTATATATTCTTTTCAATACTGTTTTTGATTTCTGTCTTAAGAGAAGTGATTGTAACTGTAGGTGACACGGACATAGGAATGTCGTCTGATACGGCTATAGCCGGTGGTGCAGCCGTTATCTTCTATACATCGCATTCCCCTCTAAGTTTGATTCTTGCAATGGCTATAACTGTTATATATCCAAGGAATATTAAAAAACGTAAATGGGCCGTCTTGGCGTTTAATGTTTCTAACGAGATAGTTGCAGTATGTGCTACCTACTTTGCTTTAAGAATATTGGACTTCTCTATAAACGAGCCTGTATTTATTGTTATTTTTAAAGTTTTCATAGCTACTTCAGTTTTCGAACTTATTAATTATTCGATTTTAGCTATTGATTCAGCTTTCAGAGGAGAAAATTGGAGGGAACTTTTATACGACCTACGTAAGTCATTAATAGAGGTGCTTCCATTGGCTTTATTTTCAGGACTTTTAGGAAAGTTTTATTTTGATTATGGAACACCGATGTTGCTTCTATTTGTTGTTCCTTTGTTTTTTGGTAGAGAATTAGCAGCATCATACGCTCGTATGTCGGAAACTCAAAAGTCCACTCTTGATACCCTCACCCGTACACTTGAAGCGAAAGACAAATATACCGCTGGACATGTTGAGCGAGTTGCAAAGTTTGCAAAATATATTGGTGAAGAACTTGGCTATGGTCCACGTCGTCTAGAAAGATTACGACAAGCAGCTTTGCTTCATGACGCAGGAAAACTAGTTGTTCCATCCGCATTACTAAACAAGCCTGGAAAACTTACTGAAGAAGAATTCAAAATTATCCAACGCCATGAATTCGTAACAATAGAAACTTTAAAATCAATCGACTTTCTATCATCAATTGCCTACACGGCCGGTGGCGACCACAACACAATGGAAGGTAAAGACACTCGCAAACTTGAACCATTTATAGTTTCTGCATGTGACGCTTTTGATGCAATGACATCGTCGCGTTCATATCGTAAAGCGTTGCCTATGGAAGTTGCTTTTGAAGAATTGCAATCTAAAAAAGGAAAACAATTTCATCCAAAAGTTGTAGAAGCACTAATTAAAGCTATTGAATCGCGTGATGAACATTATGGTGCTGGATACGAAACAGACATCATTCACGACGATGCTCCAGAAGTAGGAATTGGTTCTGCAGGTATTGGAGACTTAGAAGCTCAAGCTGTTAAAGAAGATCTCGAATCACAATCGAAGCCAATCCCATCAATAAAACGGGTAACAGTCGATGGTCAAGCACCAGCTATCGCAGATGCTCCTCAAGCAGGTGAAGCATGAGTGCAGCTGCAAGTAAACAAAACCAAGAACACGACATAAACCCTTGGCATAAAAACGTTAGCCCTCGAGTTTGGCGCACATCTATTGTTTCGACCTTATTATTTATTGCTGGAATAGCAGCATATAGAGTTGATCAATATCAATGGCTCGGCATTCTTGCAATTTTCACAGCGACAATTATCGTGGGTGAAAACCTCGAACTAAAACTTACCGACCGTCCACCAATACCAATTTCGTTTGCAGCGGTTTTAGCGTTAGCGCGAACAAACACAAACATTGGTGAATATTCATGGGTACATGTAAGCGCAGTTGCTCTTACAGCTGCGTTCGTTTCAACGTTATGTTATTCACATGTTTCTATTCTGAGGCGCTTACAAGTTTTTGGGGCTAGAGCTTCAACCTACTTTATAGGGATAGTATTTGTTCACTTTGCTACTGGACATACTTCTCCGACATCGCAACTTTTATATGTTGCATTAATTGCTGGAATCGTTTTGATGCTCGCATGGCACGAACTTCTAGCTTTCATAGACGGATATCCAAGAGTATACGGGTTCTTCGCTGCTGCGGCACATGCTTCTGTTGTTGCAGGTGCGGTGCTAATCGGAGTTGGATACGCAGGCACGAAAAATTTACCTGCAAATTGGGCATCGCCAGAAGCAGGTGGCAACGGTCTAGGAATATCAGCCTTATTTACATGTGCCATACCGTTATTGGTTGCATGGTTTGCGTTCGCTCGCTACTACGGAGCATTACGAACATATAAACAAACTGTTAAAGCATTGTCAGCTGCACCAGAACTTGGAGGAATAGTTGCTTGGGGTCACGCTGACAGGGTTGCAAGAATTGCTGGTGCAGTTGCTGAACGATTAGATCTTGATCGCGAAGACAGACAAGCAATTGAAACTGCATGTTACATGCACACATTAGGTGACGCAGTTTTAGACACAACAGTTGATGTTGATCCATATGAAGAATCACAAGCAGCAAATGTAACAGCAGACATTATTCGACAAACTGGTGGATTAGATCGTGTTGCAGACATAATTGAAGATCACGTTCGACCATACCGTGGAGTTATCGATGGAAACCTTGTTGCACAAAATGATATTGCAGCATCGGTTATGAGAGTTGCAAATGATTACGACAACATTTCACGTCGAGAAGAAACATGGGGTTCGCGAGCGCTAGTGGAGATGCTAACGGCGTCAGCTGCGAACTATAACCCTCGTGCATTAGAAGCGCTTGAGTGGGTTTTAAGTCGTGACCGTTACGCAGATTTAATTGATCCTCCTCAAATGCCTGAGTACGTTCAAGAACATTTGAATTCATAAGTCCTGCATAAGAAGATATTTTTAATATTGATGTCATTTTAAAGAATGCTGTCGTATCTATAGGGTCTTGCGTCTTGCCCCTTACCCAGTAGTAGAATATTACTTAATGTTCGGGGGCAAAAATGAACTACATCGCGTTTTCTTTTGATGGAACAATAGCTGACACGCGGTTTGCGATATGTGAAGCAATGGAGAGAGCTTGCATACGTCAAGGTGTCACATATATTGGTGACGAAGAATTTATTGAATGCATCGGAAAAGATTTAGACGAATTAATTTACGATGCAATAGTTGAAGATATCGACGAAGAACTCGCTGCTAAAGTCCGGCAAAGTTACAAAGAAACTTTTAGACCAAACCTTATAAAAATGTTTAAAGGTATGAGGCGCATTTTAGAACTGTGTCAAGATGCCGGTGATGTTTTAGCGATCGCTTCATCACGCCATAAAAGCAGTTTGCATTCTTTGATACAACAATTAGAGATGAAAGAATTGTTGACTGTGATTGTTGCAGGTGATCAGGTTCAAGAACCAAAACCGCATCAAGAAATGCTTTGGGAAGTAGCTAAAGAATTGCAGTGTAATCCTCGTGAGATAATTATGGTGGGCGACACAACTTGGGATATGGAGATGGCTAAAGATTGTGGTGCTACTGCCGTTGGTGTTACTTGGGGTACACATGATGAAGTCCAACTACGTGGTGCTGGAGCAGATGTTGTTTGTGATTCGACTTTGGCGCTAGCTAACTATTTTAATTTCGCTGCTGTTTAAGCGCCTTCGACTATATCCATTGTTTCTTCGTTGAAACCTAATTCTTCTTTGGATGGAAGCGCTGCAAAACCATGATGTTCTTGCCATCGTTGCTTTTTGTTTTTATGTTTATGTAGAGGTCCACGAGAAATACTTTTAGCCTCTGGTTTTACCATCTTCATTGGAGAACTAACAGGAGCTTTTGGTGCTTGAACTGAAGTTGGTTCAGGCTCTTGTTCTGGTTCAATCTCCATAGCTTCTGCAACAGGCTCGTTTAAGTCTTCGCTAACTTCTTCAGCTTCTTCAATGTCAACAGTAGGTTTTTCTTTTCTAGAAGCAAAGAAACAAACCAAAATTAAACCTAAACCAAAAACTATATCGCCAACTGAAATAGCAATAGATAAAAAGTTGATAGGGATGATATCTGTAAGCCAAGGAAGTAGATCTGTTGATTTCGCACTCTGGTGTTTAATTGTTTCTTTAACAATATATCCACCAGATTTTGTAACAGGCATTCCTTGATTTAAACCAATAACTATCGCATTAGATAGAACACCAGCCATAACCATCCACATGGCTTTTTTGTTTAAATTCGCAACACAAAAACCAAATAAGAAAACATATGTTGCTAGAAGAATAACCAAACCTAAAGAATTGTTTAATCTCCTAGGTAAAGGATCAGCGATAACAATAATATTTCCGACTAAGACAACAGCTAACGCCCAAACGTGATTGAACTTTGTTGTGAAAAGTTTTTTATAACTTCCACCTGTGATGCCTACACAAAGTAATGCAATACCTAAAAGTATAAATTCAATCCCCACAGCTAGATATTACATCTAAAGCAGCTTGTGTTTGTGGGATTATCCATCGAAAAACGATAGTTTTTCGACCCAACACGGGGTTAGAGGGTTAGAGGTTGGAGGGGAGCGCTTTTTCTAGATGGAAGAAAAAGAACAACATTGCTACCGCAAATGGCAAAGCCCCAATAATCCAGACTCTCCAGTTATGGAACTTCTTATAGAAATACCACCAGGTGCACCCAACTGTTACAAAAAGCAGTAACCACCATAACAACGGCAAATGGAATGAAGCCAACATCATCGCAACAAGAATATTTGAATGGCCAACTCCATTAGAAGAGTTACCAGTATCGCTGTCGCCCAAGTCAATATTTCTTGGAACTTTTCCAGACTTATCAAAAAGTTGTGCAGCAACAGAAGGCTTTGGAGAATTACTTTCATCTAATTTTGCTCTAATTACTAAACGTTTAGCCGCAGAATATTTAGGATGACATGTTGTTAGAGTCAAAGTAGGTAAAAACTTTTGACCGCTTGGGTCACTCGGATCAACTGTTGGTGCAATAACACTTACATCGCTTGGACTCACAATAATATTTTCTTTGTCAACTATATAAGTGAAAGTTCCTCGGACCGTTTCAAAAACAATTTTGTCACCTATGGTTAGTTCATCAAGTCGGTTAAAAGGAGCTCCATAAGTTGTTCTATGTCCTGCAATCGCAGAATTACCAAACTGTCCAGGCAAAGGTGTGGCTGGATAGTGTCCTGGTCCTTTGCGTAAACTTTGCGTATCAGTACCCGAAATAACAACATGGTTTAAACCAATTTTTGGTATTTGAATAATTGCTATTGGTTCTCCACGTTTAACATCTTGTTTAAGCTGAGCAAGAGTCGCTGCATCTGTTTCAACTGTTGGTACATCACCTGGTTTTGTGGTGCTTGTAGGAACAGTTGTAGTTGTTGAAACGTTGCCTTTTTTGGTTTTATCTAATTTGGTTTTAAATTGATCTCGAAGTTTATTTTGGCTTCGATTTTCGAAAACATTGGTACCCCAAAGCTGGTAGGCGACAAACAATAGAAGTACTAAGCCTAATGTGATTAATGCGCGACCAAAAAGCGAGATACTTCCACGAATATCGGGCTTATGTACAACATTTTTAATATCAAATTTTGCCATTTACTTATCACCTTTATTATTTACATTAGATACTAGCTGTATCGGCATTACGCCAGGTCGTATATAGCGAAAAACTCCCTTTAAAATAAGTCTTATGCTTAATGTCGGCGTTAAAGATCTTGTTGTGACACATGGTGTCTATCCGGCAGTGGTAAATAGTACTTTTGAACTAGAAGGAAAATACTTTTCATTGCTTACAGGATCAAATGGTTCAGGCAAAACTACATTACTTAAAAGTATATGTGGGTTATCCCAAATTCAAAGGGGATCGATTGCTCTAAAAAATGAAGATGTGAATTTAGCTTCAAATGACTACAGATTATTTCGACAACACTGTGCTTATGTTGGGCATAGCTTAAATTTTATGCGTCACATAAAAGTTTTAGAACACCTTTTACTGTGCAAAAAATTTGATGCAAAAAACAAAAATCAAAATTACATAATGGATATAGAAACTGCGCTAGAAGCATTTGATCTAAGCAATAAATCGCAAGTTAAAGTAGAAAATTTAAGTGCAGGCCAGCAGAGACGCCTAGGTTTAGCTTCCGCCTTCGTGCGTAGTTCGCCATTAATTTGTATTGATGAACCGCATTCTTCTTTAGATAAGCAATCTAAAGATAAATTCGATGACTTGGTTAAAAAACAATTTGATTTAGGACGTAATTTTATTATTGCAACACACGAAAGTGAGCGTTTAAAAGAAGTTGCTACACACGAAATAGTAATGCTTAACGGTCAAGCCAAAATCAAAGAACAGGTTGGCTGAAATGTTCCTAGATCTAGTACGCGCACAACTTAAAGCTGAAATAAGAGATAAAACTATTCTGGTTCGTTCGTTACCTTTTGTTGGTGTAGTACTTTTACTTTTCGCTTTTGCTTTTGATCCTGATCGCGGAATAATGGCTCGAATTTCGCCAGGGCTTTGTTATGTAGTTGTGACGTTTGCTTCTATGTTTATATATGTTCGAGACGCACACAACAAACGCGAACAAAAATTTATTTCTAGTTTCGCAGTTGAATCATCGGTATTGTTTATATCACGAGTTGCCACAAACTTTGTTCTGACATTAATGATCACTATATTCACCGGAATATTCAGTATCTTCTTGTTTTCTCCAGATATGCATAATTTATTACAAGTATTAATTGTTGCAATATTAATTACATTTGCATTATCTATTGTGGGAGCAATATATTCGCCGCTTGTTTCAAAGCTTCATGATTCAGGCCAATTGCTTAGTCTTGTTGTTATTCCTGTGCTGCTTCCTGCACTTTTATCAGCGATTGAATCGACTAATTCAGCATTAGGCCAAAATGCAGGTCAAAGTTGGAAATGGCTATCATTGCTAGCAATATTTGATGTGATGTTTATATGTATTGGAGTTTTAGCTTCGGATTCTCTAGAAGACTAGACCCTGTTTTAAAATTAATTCCTACATGAAACAGCGTTTATTATCAAACAAAATAATTATCCCAATAACTATTATCTCAGTACTTGCACTAGGGGTGCATGCATTATTTTCTTTAGTTATTTCGCCTGATGATGCAGCGCAAGGTGACGCAGTTCGACTTTTATATTTACATGTTCCTGCAGCATGGCTAGCTTATGTCTCATTTTTTGTAACAACACTTTGCTCAATCCTATATTTAATTCCAAAAACTAGAAGTCGTGTCTATGATATTTTGGCTGGTGCATCTGCACGTGCAGGAGTTATTTTTTGTGGTCTCACATTATTATTAGGTGCTCTTTGGGGCAAACCAATTTGGGGTGTTTATTGGGCATGGGATGCTCGCGTAACTTCAACCGCTGTTTTGTTTTTCTTATACATAGGGTATTTAGCGCTTAGAGGTTATGACACGAATGAAAAGTCAGCTAAACGTAATGCGTGGTTCGCATTATTTGCTTTTATAGATGTGCCAATAGTTCACTTTTCTGTTAACTGGTGGCGAACATTACACCAAGACGCAACAGTATTTAACCCAGAATTAAAAGCTCAAATTAGTGGTTCAATGGCTGCAAGCCTATGGATTGGCGTTCTAGCTTTTACTTTACTTTTCATTGTTATGGTTGATAGGCAATACCGTAAAGATGTATATCAACTTAACAAAAACCAGAATTCTTTAGATGAAGAAGTATCTAAACGTCTGAACGAAAATGCAGAAAAATCTTCAGAAAGTGATTTAGTTAAATGAGCCAATGGTTTTATGTTGCAACAGGTTGGATAGCTACTTATGTAGTTATCGGAATTTGGTATTACACGTCGAAAACACCTAGAGAAAATTAAAATGCTATCTAAACGAAACCGTTTTCTAGCAATATCTGCTGTTTTACTTATTTGTATCGTTGCAATTGTATTTATGGCAATACAAGGTAATGTCATTTACTATTACAAAGTCAGTGAAGCTGTTAAAAAGGCTGAATCACAAGGCACGAAACGTTTTCGTTTGGCAGGAGTAGTCAAAACTGGTTCAATAAAAACTTTTAGTGGACAAACGAAATTTCAAGTAACAGATGGAGAAAAAACTGTTGACGTAATACACAGAGGCGATCCCCCTGAGTTGTTTAAAGACGGTGCACCTGTCGTAAGTGAAGGCAATTGGGAGAAAAATAAAGAAGGTAAAGTTTTCGAATCTGATCGA
This sequence comes from Acidimicrobiia bacterium, assembly GCA_046331265.1. GTDB lineage: Bacteria > Actinomycetota > Acidimicrobiia > IMCC26256 > JAGPDB01 > JAGPDB01. The sequence goes on from JAXLRE010000002.1 coordinate 31,340, forward strand.
ATAATGATTAAGCACGGTAACGAATATAAACCACCAAAAGTAAAACAATAATGGCAGCATCACTCGGATCGTTTTTTCTACTAGCAGGATTTCTATGCAGCATTTTTTCTTTTATTACATATGGCTTATCAATAAAGTTAAATTCAAAACTGCTTAACAAAAACGCAGTTAGATTATGTTTAGGTTCAATATTTTTTGTTGTTAGTGCTTTTGTAAATTTAGAAGTGGCACTTTTCAGACGCGACTATTCATTACGTTACGTATATGAACACACAGCTAATTCGACAAATAAATTATTTACTTTTACTGCTAGCTGGGCGGGTCTTGAAGGATCACTGCTTTTATGGACTTTAGTGTTGTGTGGATATACAACATACGTTTTGATTTCATCTAGAAGCAGTAATGAAAAGCAAGTAGATATAACAACATCAATTGCTCATATGGTAATGGTGTTCTTTATTGGATTCTTCTTAATAATGATCATTGTTTCAGCGTCGCCGTTTGAAACTTTAAGTCAATATGTTTCAAACGGCCTTGGTGCTAATCCGTTATTACAAGAACACTTTGCAATGGCCATACATCCACCATTGTTATACATAGGTTATGTAGGTTTTTGCGTTCCGTTTGCTTATGTAATTGCGTCTTTAATAAGAAAAGATTTCTCTACCTTATCGACAAGTCGTGTACGCAGATCATCAATGATCGCTTGGACCTTTTTAACGGCAGGAATAATCATTGGTGCATGGTGGAGCTATGAAGTTTTAGGTTGGGGAGGGTACTGGGCATGGGATCCAGTAGAAAATGCTTCACTTTTGCCATGGTTAACTGCAACAGCATTTTTACATTCAACAATTATTGAACACAAACGAAAAATGTTGCGAGGATGGAACACAACAGTTGTTATTGCAACATGTGCGTTAACGATTTTGGGTACATTTTTAACACGTTCTGGAGTTGTTAATTCTGTACATGCCTTTACACAAAGCAATATCGGGGCTTGGCTTTTGTCGTTGTTTGCTTTAGTTGTTTTAGGCGGAGCAGCGTTAATGATATGGCGATATGAAGATGTTAGAAGCGAAAGATCAATTAAGGGCGCAAGTAAAAAAGAAGTTATGTTCTTGTTAAACAATATTGTTTTTTGTATTTTTGCTTTAGTTGTTTTACTTGGGACAACATATCCGTTAATTGCTGATGCAATACGAGGTGAACAACTAAGTGTTGGTACGCCTTATTATGAAAAGTTTGCAATGCCATTTGGATTTTCCGTTTTGCTTCTTATGGGTATTGCCCCTATGGTTGCTTTTGTAGAAACAAAAATAGCGATAAATGAACGTGTTCGCTTACCAGCTTTGATCGCTGCTGCATTTCTTATCTTGGGTGTAATTCTGAAGCAGAATTTTGTTATTAGCGCAGCAATTGCAATGACAGTTTTTGTTGTATCTGGATCAATTCTTGTTTTAATAAAAACTTATAAGCAATCAGGTAAAAGAATACTTTTAGATCGTCCAAGAAAAATTGGAGCAATGATAGTGCATATGGGGATTGCATTTATTGGACTATCTATTGTTTTGAGTTCGCATACTTGGTCTAGAGAAGTGAAATTAGATCTTGGTACACCAAAAAATGTTGGTCCTTATGAATTGACATATGTAAAGAGCAAAACATCTTCTAATCAAGATTTAGTCGTAACTTCTGCAGAAATAAAAATTATTCGCAAAGGCAATAATCTGGGGGTTTACGCACCAAAAGTTCGAACATATCCCTCTAGAAATATGAGTGTAGGTACACCAAGTGTCCATACAAGTTTTCTTAGAGACACTTATCTTTCTTTAGTTTCTACCCCAACTAAAAAGAATGTTTCAATAAAGATTGTTCAGAATCCACTTGTTCTTTATATTTGGTTATCGGGAGCTTTGATTGTGTTTGGCGCAATTATTTCGTTGTTGCCCCAGAAGAGAAAAGCGGAAAGTGTTAAAGATGAAAAAAACAATATTTAAAATTTCAATATTTTCTCTTATTTTAGTTTTGCTTATCGGTACTGTTTTATTTTTGTCTTCTCGTTTAGAAACAAAACCTACGTATTCAGGCGGCAAGGTTGTAGGAAAATTACTTCCAGATGTAACGCTTGAAGACACTAACGGTCAAAGTGTGGAGCTACGTAAATTAATAGGCAAAAGAATAGTTATTAACTTTTTTAACTCATGGTGTATTCCATGCCAAGAAGAGCTACCAGCCCTTCAAGAGTTTGCTAGTCAACATACAGGCGAAAATGATTTTGTATTTATTGGAATAGTTCGTGACGATTCAAAATCAAACATTAGATCATGGATGAAAAATAACAAGGTGCCATTTGATGTCTTATTTGATCCAGATGATAAGGCTTCAATTGCTTTCGGGACGACAGGCCAACCTGAAACATACGCTATAAACCCTGATGGGAGGGTTGTTGGAAGCATATTGTCGCAGGCCAACCTCACGTCATTAGAAGAACTACTATCAGCCACGAAATCATGAAACAATTAACAAAAATAAATGCAAAAGTATTTTGGAGTGTAATTGCTGCAGTTGTAGTCATTGCTGGTTTAATTTCAATTTCAACCTCGAATAAAGAAACTATTTCAAGTAAAGCTAAGGCAATTACGACACAACTTAGATGTTTAGAATGTGAAGGATTATCTGTTTATGATTCTGACACTAAAACATCTAAGTCGATTTCAAAAGATGTAAAAATTCGTCTCGAACAAGGACAAAGTAAAAACGAAATTATTAATTACTACGAAAATGTTTACGGTGAATACATAAGACTTGAACCAAAAGGTAAAAGTGGAAACTGGTTAATTTATGTTGTTCCAGTATTTTTAATTTTATTTTTAGTGCTCACAATATTTTTATTTGTTAAAAAAAATATTTCAAAAAAAATTCAAATATTTTTCTTCGTTGGTGCTGGCATTATCTTAATTATTGGTCTAGGATTATTTTTTGCTGATTCGAAAGAAACAGCAAAAAGCCAAACTAAAGCGTTGAGCGAATCTTCAGAAAAGTTATTACAACAAAGTGTGAAACGATCGCCTACAAACGCTAATTATCGCAGCTTGGCTATTGTTCAGTTCGCAAAAGAAAACTATGTCGGAGCGTTACAAAACTTCGACAAAGCTGCTTTGTTGGATCCAAAAGATGCTGAATCTCGGGGGTATGGAGCCTACATTGTCTATTTGTCTGGACAATACGAATTAGCGAAATCGCGCGCTAATCAAGCTGTACAAGCCAACCCAACCGACATCACGGCTCTGTTTTTTAGAGGACTTATCTATTTACAGTCGCCGACAAAGGACGCCTCCGAGGAGAAAATTGCTACAGATACAGCAAACAAAGATTTTGACCAGGTATTGCAAAACGCGCCAACAAGCGAATTCGCATCTCAAATCAAAGAACTCAGAAGCTCTACAACAACAAGTTCTACCACCAACCCATGAAAATAATGTGCATTATTTAATCGATAATGCAGACATTGAGAGCGACGCTAACGAAAAAGTTGATGCAGTCAGATAGAATGTTTAAATGGAAAAAATAGCTAAACCAGAAATGATCATAAACGAAAATAAAATCTACGAAGTAGAAATTACGACTAATCGTGGAACAATCAAAATGGATTTAGATCCAGGTCTTGCTCCAAAATCTGTTAACAACTTTGTGTATTTAGCGCAGAGCGGTTTCTACGATAATTTAACTTTTCACCGTGTTGTACCAGAGTTCGTAATCCAAGGTGGATGCCCAATAGGCAATGGTACAGGTGGCCCAGGATACCGTTTTGAAGACGAACCAGTAATGGGCGAATACACACTTGGTGCTGTTGCTTGTGCAAACGCAGGACCGGACACAAACGGTAGCCAGTTTTTCATATGTATAGATGACTGCACTAGAAAACTTTCACCAGACTATAACCTTTTTGGATATGTAACAGAAGGTATGGACGTAGCACTTGCAACTCAAGTTGGCGATGTAATGTCGAGTGTAAAAGTGATTGAAAAAGATCGCGCTTAAGAATAAGCCCAAGTGACCGCAGAAAAAACAACAAGAGAATATACCTATGCTGGTTTGGCAGCGGTTTTAAGCGCCAATATCGGTTGGGGATTTGCTGATAATCTAATCAGTCTTTTAAATAGAGGAAATCTTGTTGTTTGGCTGCACTCAACTACAGGTGCGATATTTTTATTAGTTGTTACTTTAGGGCTAAAACAAAAGTTGGTATGGAAAGATTTTTTACATACTTTTCCTATAGGTTTACAAAGATCGATTGTTTGGATTGCTTTGTTTTTAGCTTTTCAAGAAGATAACCCTGCAATAGGAATAACTGTACTTTCATTTGCAGGGGTGATAGTAATCCTTGTTTTTGGCCCAAAACTTGGAGAAAAGATAACTCCAAAAATTTTGGTTCTTTCTTTAATTGGAGTTATTGGATTACTTGCGACTTCTCTCAAAGATTTAAATCAATTTGAATTTACAAGAGGATCTTTGCTTGCGCTTATGGTTTTACCAGTATCAGCTGCAGGTACATATATTTTGCGTAATGTTCAAAAGAAAGTTCCGACAAAAACAGCGCCTTTTTACATGTATATGTGGATAGCAATATTAACGACCCCATTGCTGTCAATTATTGATGTGCGTTTGGGGTTCACAACAAAAGATACCATTGTTTTAATTCTGCTTGCCATCATTGGTGCGGGCGGGCATTTATTGTTTACGTATTCTCAAAACCACACATCGTTTCGATTCAACACGATTGCTTCGACGATACACAACCCAATGACAGCAATAGGCGCTTGGCTTTTGTTAGATAAAGTTTTAAAAGTTCATCAAATAATAGGTATGGCAATTGTGAGTTGTGTCGTTGCTTATATGACTTTGTCTACGCGAAAGAAAGCAGCTTTAGAATTGCAAGAAAATCTTGAACCAAATGTTTAGGATTTTGTTCTACAACTTTTTCAGTTAAATAAATATTTTCTATCGCTATCGTGTATGCACCAGCACGGTTAGAACTTTCAATGCCTTTTGGAGAATCCTCAATAACTAGAGTTTGATCAGCAGCGACATCGAGTTTTTCCATAGTTTTTAAATATGGATATGGAAACGGTTTTCTTTTATCCATATCGCTGATAGCAGTTGAATGTATTTCACTAAAAACGTGCAGCAAGTCTTTATCAGAAAAGTATTTTGTAAGCATTTTTTCTGTTGAAGCTGAACAAATAGCTAGCTTTACCTCGTTATTTATTGCCCAATCAAATAATTCTTTAGCACCATCTCGTAAATCTAAAGTGTTAAGAATTTTATATTCCATAGTCTCATGAAGTGTATGAGCCACGGAATCAATTTCTTGCGTACTCATATTTAGGTTTAACTTATTCGATATGTTAGTAACAGACCGATCTACACCGCCCCCTGTATTTTCCCAAAGAATAGTTTTAGGAATATCTATATTGTATTTTTCCTTAAACAGTTCTTGAAAAGTTGTTTTCCAGACCGGCTCACTGTCGACTAGCGTTCCATCAAAATCGAAAATAATTGCTTTTAAGTCATTTATTATTGGCGTTTTAATCTTTCTTCCTCTCTGGAGGTTCCACCTACCTTAACGGACAAATCGCACTTGTCCATTTTGGAAGGCCAGGCCTCCTAAGATATTACTATGACTAATGAGCTAGCTAAATCTGTGTATAAAAAATTTGATGACAACATAAATACATATAAAAAACGTATAGGACGAGATAATTTAACTTATGCAGAAAAAGTTCTATGCGCACATGCCGATAATGTAAGCACATTGGGTATATCGCGGGGCGAGGATTATGCAGATTACCGTCCAGATAGAGTCGCAATGCAAGACGCAACAGCTCAAATGGCTCTATTACAGTTCATGACTGCAGGTTTAGACAAAGTCAAGGTTCCAACAACAGTACATTGTGACCATTTAATTCTTGCTCGTCTAGGTGCAAGCATTGATCTCGGCGTTTCAGTAGAAACCAATAAAGAGGTATATGACTTTTTAAGCTCAGTATCTTCAAAATACGGAATCGGTTTTTGGCGACCTGGATCTGGAATCATTCACCAAGTTGTTTTAGAAAACTATGCATTTCCTGGTTTAATGATGATCGGAACAGATTCACATACTCCAAATGCAGGCGGTCTTGGCGCAATAGCTATTGGAGTAGGTGGGGCAGATGCGGTCGACGTGATGGCAGGATGGCCATTTAACACTCGTGTACCAAGAATTATTGGCGTCAAACTTACAGGAGAACTTAGCGGTTGGGCCGCAGCAAAGGACATTATCTTAAAACTCGCTGGAATACTTACTGTTAAAGGTGGAACAGGTTCAATAGTTGAATTCTTTGGAGAAGGAACAAAAACTATTTCTGCAACTGGTAAAGCAACCATATGTAATATGGGCGCAGAAATCGGTGCTACATGCTCAGTATTTCCATATGACGACTCGATGGATAGATATTTGCGTTCAACAGAACGTGAAGACATTGCAGATCTAGCAAAAGCAAACGCACATAATTTGGTGGCAGACCAAGATGTTATAGAAAATCCACAAAATTATTTTGACCAAATAATTGAAATCAATTTAAGTGAACTTGAACCTCACCTTGTCGGTCCTGGAACTCCAGACCTTGATCGTCCGATTTCACAAATAGCAAAAGATGTTGCTGAACAAAACTATCCACCTGAAATTTCAACTGCATTAGTTGGAAGCTGTACAAACTCATCATATGAAGATATTTCTCGTGCAGCTAATATTGCGAGACAAGCAAGTAAACATGGAATTAAAGTTAAAACTCCTCTAATGGTTACGCCAGGTTCTGAACAAGTACGTGCAACAATTGAGCGAGATGGATTACTTGGCGACTTGCAAGAAATCGGTGCAACTGTTCTAGCTAATGCTTGTGGTCCATGTATTGGACAATGGCAACGTGACGATTTGCCGCCAGGAACTGTTAACACCATCGTCAGTTCTTATAACCGAAACTTTCCAAAACGAAACGATGGCCGTGCCGAAACATTAAATTTTATTGGTTCACCTGAAACTGTTGTTGCTATGGCGCTCTTTGGTCGTCTAGATAAAGATTTTACAAAAGAAGAGCTAATTGGTGATAATGGTGAAACATTTACTCTTGAAGCCCCGACAGGTGCAGAGCTACCTGAAAATGGTTTTGACCCTGGACGTAAAGAACTAGGTTATCTAGCTCCTGCACAAGATGGATCGAAAGTAGAAGTCAATATTGATGCTTCAAGCGAACGTCTACAAAAGCTAGAACCATTTGAACCATTTTCTCAAGATAAATATCAATCATTAAAAGTTTTAATGAAAGCACAAGGAAAATGTACAACGGATCATATTTCTCAGGCTGGTCCATGGTTGCAATATCGTGGCCATCTCGAAAATATTTCTGGAAATTTGTTTTTAGGTGCTAATAATGCATTTGCTCCTGAACAACCAGGGCAGGGAATCGATGCACGTAATGGTGCACAAATTTCATTACCCGAATTAGCTCGCACATATAAACAAGCCGGTATTTATTGGATTGCTATTGGTGATTCTAACTATGGCGAAGGTTCTTCTCGTGAACATGCGGCTATGGAACCTCGCTTTATGAACGGTTTAGTTATTTTGGTTAGATCATTTGCACGAATACATGAAGCAAACTTGAAGAAACAAGGAATGTTACCTATAACTTTTGATAACCCTGCTGATTACGATTTAATTCGTTTCGATGACGAAATAGAAGTTTGTGATTTGGAAAATATTGAACCTGATAAGCAAATAAAAGTGATTATTAAACATAGCGATGGAACAAAAAATGAGATTTATTGCAACCATACAATGAGTGAAGAACATATTGTTTGGTTTAAAGCAGGGTCAGCACTAAATATTTTGCGTAACAAATAATTAAATATTAGCTAGTGCATTTATGAATGCATCAACATCGTCTTGAGTTGTCGCGTAACCCCATGAGACTCTAAAGACTGATTCTGATATGTTTTCGTCGTTTGTTACAGGCATTAGTTGTTTTGATATTTCGAATTCTTCACTTCCGCATGATGAACCGGCATGAATGTTTATACCCATTCGATTGAAATTTGCAACGACAGCAGATGCTGCATGGCCAGAAAAATATGCTGCGACGACATTAGAAATGCTGTGGTCGCTTTCAGGATCAAAATCTAGGAACTGTGCGCCACTTTCTTTTAATACCTGAGAAATTTTGGTTTTAATTTCTAAATTATTTTCGATTTCGTTTTGAAGAGAAGATTTAACTTCATTACATAATGCTCCAAAGCCAGCAATCCCTATGTGGTTTTCAATTCCAGATCGACGAGCTCTTTCTTGAGTTGCTCCAACAATAAAAGGATAAAGATGACATTTTCTTGAAAGAATAAGTGCGGCAACTCCAGAAGGTCCACCAAAAGTAAATGGATCTACACTCATAGCATCAATTCCGAGTTTAGAAAAATTTAAATCAATATTTCCGCATGCTGATCTAGCATCAACATGAAAAATTGTTTTCTCACTTTTTTGTTTAACAACATTTTTTATTTCTTCAATATTTTCTAGCGTGCCAGTGTCTGGATGAGAATAAACAATTGAAAAACCCAAAGTATTCTCATCGACCACATCATCAAGACAAGACATTTCAATCGTTGCAGACATATTACCTTTTAAAATTCTTAAATCGGTTTGTTCTCTAAGCCATGTTTTATAAATAACATCTGAATCGTAAGGCGACATCACAACATTTGAATTAACTAAACCTTTATCTGAATTATTTAATACTCCGTAAGCAAAGGTTGCTAATGATTCAGAATGAGAAGATGTAAAAATTACTTCAAAGGGTTCACAACCAAAAAAGTCAGCTATTTTTTCACGACTGAGTTCAATATCGTATCGAGACTTTATAGATTCATCATAAAGACGCCTAGGGTCAAAAATGCCGTTATTTAGTGCTTCAATCATGGCTTCTTTAACAGATGCGCGCATCGGGGCGTTAGAAGCATAGTCAAGGTGCACGCGATGAGCCATAAGCCATCTATTTTAGTTAGATTATTAATTATGAATTCATCGGAAGAAAATCCCCCAACAAGAACAGTGCCTCAGGCGAACCCAAACCCGTTTACTAATAGCTCTACTCGTGTTATAGCTATTGCCTCAGGCAAGGGAGGGGTAGGTAAATCATCGATAACTGCCAACCTTGCAATTGCTTTAGCTGAACTAGGAAAATCTGTGGCTGTAATTGATGCTGATGTGTGGGGATTCTCAATGCCACGCATGTTGGGTGTGAAAAATCCTCCAGAAGTTGTCGATGAAAAAATTATTCCACCAGTCGCTCATGGTGTAAATCTTATTTCGATGGGTTATTTCGCCCGTGAAGACCAACCAATTATGTGGCGTGGACCAATGCTTCATAAAGCATTAGAACAATTCTTAACTGATGTTGCATGGAATGATCCAGAATATCTACTAATCGATATGCCTCCAGGTACAGGTGACGTGTCTCTTTCAATCGCGCAATTTTTACCTAGATGTGAACTAATAATTGTTACAACTCCTCAAATAGCAGCACAAAGTGTTGCTCAGCGTGCAGCATTCATGGGTAAGAGCGTTGATCTAACTTTGACTGGTGTTATTGAAAACATGAGCTATTTTGTTGGAGACGACGGCAAGAAATACGAAATATTTGGTTCTGGTGGAGGCCAGGCATTAGCTGAAAAACTTGAAGTGCCACTTTTAGGTCAAGTTCCTCTAATCACTGGATTGCGTGAAGGATCAGACAACGGTGAACCTATTGTTGTTTCTGATAAAGAAAGCGATGCTTCTAAAGAAATTACTTCTATAGCGAAAAAATTGATTGAATCGTATAAACCCACAAAGAAATACAGAAAAGAACTAAATTTAATAGCTGACTAATTAACGAAAGGAAAGTCTGTGATCGAGGTTAAAATCGGAGTTATCCAACATCCACATGAGATTGATTTGGAGATCGATTCGAGTTCAGAAGATCTTGTTAAAACTATTGAAGAAGCTATTTCGCAAGATAAAGCATTAGTTTTTATTACTGATTCAAAAGGCAATAAAGTCGGAGTGCCAGCTTCAAAACTAGCTTTCATTGAAATTAAATCTGCTGATGACGTAAAGCGTGTGGGGTTTGGAATTTAACCAGAAGCTTCTTTTTCTAACTGGAAAAGGAGGAACGGGTAAATCGTTTCTCTCATGCATAATCGCTGCAAACTTAGCTAATCAAGGAAAAAAAGTTTGTATTGTTGATGTTGAATCAACAGGCGCAATTGCAAGTTATTTTGAACATGAAGCTGTCGGCTATGAACCAGTAGAGCTGGCCAATAATATTTTCCTGTACCAGATCAAAACAGATGAAGCATTAGCCGAGTATTTATACTTAAATGCGAAAATTCCTACATGGGCAAAGTTAACACCCCTTGCTCGTTTAATCGATTTAATTTCTAATGCAGCACCTGGTGTTAGAGAAATACTTTTAGTAGGAAAAATTTGTCATAGCGTCAAACTAATGAACGAAGACCAATCAGATTTCGATGTAATTATTGTTGACGCTCCAAGCTCTGGACATATAGTTTCACTACTCGATGCACCCAATGCATTATCTGAGATAGTGACTAAAGGAATGATCCAAGAGCAAACAAAATGGATGCAAGAAATTTTAGAAGACCCAAAAACAACTGGAGTTTTTGTTGTTACTAATTCTGATGAAATTGTTGTTAGTGAAACAAAACAGATAATTTCAAATATCTCTGAAGAAACGAGCGTTGAAGTCTCTGGTGTAATCGTCAATCAAGATATTGCAGATTTATCCAGCAGTGAAAATCAAGCATCCTTATTGAAAAATGATAATGAATATATAGATGAAATTAGAAGTTACTATGCTAAGAAAATGGATGATGAAACAGAAATAGTTCATCAATTTAAGAAATATAATATTTTAGCTTTCCCTCAAATAGATGAATTAACTCCGAGCGTTAGAAGTATTAAAAAGAATGCAGAATTATTAAAGGCAGTGAATCATGAAAATGATTAACAGTCTAAATAGTTCACCTGTTTTAGTTGTTTGTGGAACTGGCGGGGTAGGAAAAACAACTTCTTCTTGTGCAATTGCTATTGCAGTTGCACAAGAATTTGATCTTAAGGTACTAGTTTTAACGATAGACCCAGCTAAACGTTTGGCTGATGTTTTAACACAACAAGACTTAAGCCATAAGCCAACAAAAATTAATATAGAAAAATTTATTGACGGTAAATGTAGCGGTGAAGTTTACGCTGCAATGGTTGATACTAAAACAGGTTGGGATGAGATAGTAAACCGTTACTCAAAGTCAGAAAAAGATGCATCAAGAATATTTGAGAACAAACTTTACAATAATTTAACAACCCGTTTTAGTCACAGCCATGATTTTGTCGCTATGGATCAACTTTACGAGCATTATCGGTCTGGAAATTACGACTTTATTGTTTTAGATACGCCTCCATCATCTCAGGCGTTTGGATTTTTTGATGCTCCATCTGCAATGGCAGATTTTTTTGGTGGTCGTTTAGTGCGTCTAGTTACATCACCATATCGTATAGGTAACGGTAAAGCAGCCAAATTATTTGACCTAGCTAGCCAGCCATTTTTTATGCTTGCAGACAAGGTCCTTGGTAAACAATTCATAAACGATATAGGTGAGTTTTTCTTTCTATTCCACACTATGTATGACGACTTTGTAGAACGATCAAAATCTATAACTGCATTTTTAACTTCAGATAAAGTCCATGCATCTTTAATACTTAATGGTGACCAGATAATTTCAAAAAGTTATGAATCAATGGCCAAAGGTTTAGAGAAGCGAAATATTTCTTTAACAAATATTATTGTCAATAATATTGCTTTCAAACATGATGATATTCAGATTAAAAACTACCTAGATTCCACACCAGAAAAAGAACAAGACAAAATATTTGAACTAATAAAACGAGACTATAAAACATCACTTGATGTTTACGAAGAAATGCTAGCTTTAACCTCTAGCGTCCAGGTCCGCGAAAACATTGGTTATCTAGGAAGAATAACTGAAACAAATGAAGTAAAACGGTTGAAATTGCTGGTAGAGAGTGTACAGAAACTAGCCCAGATTGACGATACGATTAAATAATGGCAACTTTTAACGATATAGTCCGACAACATAGCGATTTGGAAGATGATGAGATTAATCATCTGCAAAAACTCTTAAGGGTATGGAATATTCTCGCTGACCTTTCTTTTGCTGATCTTGTTTTAGTTGTACCTGTTAAAGGTGAAAAGAAACAACGTAGATTTATTGTTGCCGCAAACGTTCGTCCAACTACCGGAACAACTCTTTATCAAAGCGACCTAACTGGTGTTGTGCTTCACATTGAAGATAGACCTTTGCTTGAGCGTTCATGGACTAGAGGTGAAGTAATTGAAGGATCTTCCACGACTATAGGTAGAGGTCAAGACACAAGAGTAGAAACTGTGCCTGTAACTTATAAAGGTCGTCCAATTGCAGTTTTGAGGAAAGAATATGACCAAACAGTTGTTAGAAAAAATTCATCTTTAGAGCGTGCATATATAAATGCTTTCGAGCGTTTTGCCAATATGATTGCAGATGGAACATTCCCATATTCATCAGAAATGGCAGAACCTGAAGACGCCCCACGAATTGGTGATGGTGTTTTACTTTTAAGCAACGACTTTGTTATTCAATTCGCTTCTCCAAACGCTATATCTAACTTACATAGATTAGGAATACATACAGCAGCAACAGGTGCGCGACTTAGCCAATTTGGTTTTGACGAAACACCATTGCAAATGGCCGTGCGAGCAACTAACACTGTTACTGAAGAAGTCGAACGCGGTGAAGTTTCTGTTTTAATGCGCGTATTCCCATTCCTAAATAAAGATCGACCCGAAGGCGTTATGCTGATGATGCGTGACGTAACAGAAGTTCGTCGCCGTGACCGAATGCTGTTATCAAAAGAAGCAACAATACGAGAAGTACACCATAGAGTCAAAAATAACCTTCAAACTATCGCCGCACTTTTACGTTTGCAGGGCAGAAGGTTGGTAACAGACGAAGCGAAAGCTGCTTTAGGTGAGTCTGAGCGAAGAATTAGATCAATTGCTATTGTCCATGAGACTCTAGCTAAAGAAGCTAGCGACTTTGTTAAATTTTCTGATGTTATTGTTCCTTTGGTAGAAGTTGTCCAAGAAGCAATTACATCTGAAGACATGAAAATTGAATTCAACATTACCGGTGATGCTGGAATGTTACCTGGTGATATTGCAACACCATTAGCAATTATTTTAAATGAGCTAATGCAAAATGCTGTTGATCATGCATTTAAAGCTGATTCAGATGGTATTCGACAAGGAACGGTAATGCTAAATCTAGATCGTGGAGATCATGGATTAAATGTTACGGTAAAAGATGATGGTAAAGGTTTACCTGAAGGTTTTGATCTAGATGATTCTCAGGGCTTGGGAACTTCTATTATGAAAACCTTGATTACAAGTGAACTTGGCGGGACAATAAAAATGAAAAATTCTGAGAGCGGTGGAACAGTTGTTTTAATAAATATTCCGCTTACGATGCAACGATCGAGCGCTCGCGACGAATAGCTCGACGCTCCTCTTCTGTATATCCGCCCCAAACGCCTGCTTCTTGGTTTGTATCTAATGCAAACTGCAGACAAGGTTCGCTAACTGGGCAGGATTCACAAACAACTTTTGCGGCGTCAATCATATCCAAAGCATGACCTGTAGAACCTATAGGAAAGAAGAGTTCAGCATTTGAATCTTTACAGATGGCTGCTGTTCTCCAATTGCTAGCATCCCATTCTGTTTCGCGCACCCATGTAAGTGTCATGTAAGTCCCTTCTAAAAACCAAACATCCAGTGTATAAAAAAATAACAAATCACACAATAGGTCTGACCTGCATATTTATAGCTAGATCGCGAAGTTACACCTGAGGAACAACAATTGTTAATGAATTTGGAACGTAATCAACTTCGCTAAGTTTCATAGAACCCAAATAATCTCCATCAACTTGATAAGGAATAGCAACATTGGTTGCTTCAATCAAACAGTGTGTTACATCATCACAATGTGCAATATCTTTATGATGAATAACAGTTTTATGTCGACCAAGTGCGCTGACCCCAAGACGTAAAAGTTTTGCTGGATTTAATGCTCTAACAGCTGTAACTGTAAGTGCTCCTTCTATAGATGCAGTAGGAGCAAGAACAACTTCACGTTGGCCTAAATATGTCCAAGGGCTTAAGTTAGAAACAACAACTAAGTTAGCTTCAGAAAAGACGCTAGGGTCGCTAGAAAGCATGCGTACACCACGTGGGTCGCCGTCTAATGTTACTTTTAACTGCTGTTTTTTACGGTCGAAATCTTTTATATAAGTAGTAATTGCAGTTGAAAGAGTAAAAGAATGTGCTGCAACCTTTTTTATTTTGGCATTACGTTCCACACGAGCAATAACTTCAGCATCTAAACCAAAACCAGCATTGAAAAGAAAAACACGATCATTAATTTTTCCTATACCAATGGTGGAAAACGATTTTTCTTCTATAGAAGGAATCAATTCACCTAGTGCTTCGATTGCGTCATTTGAATATCCAACAGCTCTAGCAAAAACATTGGTTGAACCACCAGGCAATGGCGCCAAAGCAGTTTCGCTGTATAGCAAACCTTGTGCTGCTTCGTTAAGTGTGCCGTCTCCTGCTAAAACGCAAACAATATTCACGTTTTTTTCCGCTGCTTCACGGGCAATTTCAATTGCATGACCTCTATGCGAAGTGTGAACAACTTCGAGTTTTCCTACAGAACGCAAAGCTCGTTCAATAACACGTACCCTTCTGGCTGAGAAACTAGAAGCAAAAGGATTAGCAATTAAAGTTAATGTCGGTTTTTTCATTGTTTAATAACATTAGACGTTTTATGTGCGAGTTAGTTAAACTAAAGCCATGTTCAAAGGCATATATGTACCAGTAGTGACACCATTCCATTCTGACGGCACTCTAGACGAAGTTTCTTTAGCAAAACTTTGCGAGTCATTAGTTGAGAAAAATATTGCTGGATTGCTTCCTCTCGGTACCACGGGTGAAGCTTCATCTCTGAATGCTGCTGAACGAGCATTAGTTGTGGAAACTTGTTCTAAAGCAATCGCAGGAACATCGACTCAGCTAGTTATCGGTGCAGGAACAAATTCAACTGCAACAACAATTGAACGAGTAAAAGAATATGAGAGTTACTCTCCAGATGGTTTTTTGATTGTTACACCGTATTATGTGCGTCCAAGCGAAGAAGGAATACTTGCTCACTTCGAACAAGTTGCCGATGTGGCTAACGGTATGGATGCTGATGTGATGCTTTATAACATTCCTGCCAGAAGCGGTCGTTATGTTTCTACTAATGGTTTATTGTCTGCAGCTAAACACGAAAGAATAAAAGGTGTTAAACAAGCTGTTGGTGGTATTGACGAAGAAACCATAAAACTTTTATCTAATGCTGATGAGAACTTTTCTGTATTAGGTGGAGATGACGCTTTTATTGCTCCGATCTGCATGCTTGGAGGTAAAGGTGGGGTTTGTGCATCTGCACATATTGCTACAGGTCTATGGGTGGAGATGGTAGATGCGGTACAAAATGGTGACTTCAGTCATGCTCTAGAAATACACAAAGCACTCGTACCTGTTGTTAATGCAGGTTTTGGTGAACCGAATCCAGTCGTATTTAAAGGCGCCTTAGCTGCAATGGGCGTAATCGAATCAGATTTTGTACGCTTACCTTTATTGCAAGCTAAAAACGAATCAATTTCGTCGCTTATCAAAGCAGCTAACGCTAAAGAAATAAGAGATTTAAGCTAAATTCTTTTCAATTTTTCTTAGACCCTTTATTCTTGTTGGAATAGGTGGGTGAGTAGCAAAAAGTTGATCCCATAAGTTTGGATAGCTCCCATTTAGTGTTCTAAAGAAGTTAGCTAATGGAGTACAAGTACCTTGAGAAATTACAGCCATAGCGTCAGCATATAATTCTTCTTTACGTCTAAACGATGCTATTAAATATTTAGCTATAACAAAGACGATAAATATTTTTGCGACAAAGAAAAAGGGAAGAAAACCTAAAACTATTCCTATAAATAAATATGGAAACCAAATCGAAAACGATAAACGCGAAATTATGCCAAATACAGAATCTAATCTTGTGCTAGTTAAGGCCCACGGTTCAAAAGCCAAATACAGACATGTAATAGCAGTACCGATAAGACCAAATTTAACATTGTCTTCAAGTGCTTTAACAACTAGTGAAGCCATGGAAATAGTTGTTATAAACAATTCACATATACCTATAAATTTCGACCAACGGGTATTCCATCCAATTAAATGTGCAATCTCATGACAGAAAACACTTACGACTGTTTCATATGATTTATTAAAATCGTCTTGCTTATCCAGCATCTTTTGTAGTTCATCATCAATCAAAATTACAGGATGTCTACCTGCATATAACATGGCTGCAGCACTAGGACAGTTATGTACAACACCTAAAAGTAATTCCATAGGAACAACAAGTGCAAGCACTGAGCCTGGTTTCATGCCCATATGCGATTCAGCTTCTCGTAACGCTTGTTTTATTTCCGAGGAAGGATGTGCATTATATTGAGCATACTTACTTAAACCATGCGCTTGTCTTGTCAGCTTTTCTAGTTCTGGTTTCGAGTTATTAGCTAGCCGTGATCTAATAGCGAATCGAACAAATTTTTGTGTTCGATAATGTGCTCTAGAAAACGTAGCAATAGAAGCTACAAAAACAGCAGCCATTGTACCTAGTGAACTTAAGAACTTTGTTTCTAAAAATAAGAAGGTGCACAACAAAGCAATTGAAAATGCAACAGTAAGTACCGACAGGCGTGAAGCTATACGTGACTTAACAATATATTTTGAAAGCCTACTCCGCGCCACGCATAGAGACTAGTCGCATTTAGAGCACAATTTTAATATAGTGCTTCTTTAATTAGCTCTTCTTGTTCAATCTCGTGAATAGTTGCTGAACCTGTTGCAGGTGAAGCGCTAGCCGGACGAGCAACAAAATGCAGCTTATCTGTAGGAGTACACTTCTTGAGTTTTCTACGGATATAAGATCCTGCACCCATATTTGCTGGCTCTTCTTGAGTCCAAATGAATTCATCTGCATTTGGATATTTTTCTAATTCACGACGAATCAATTCTTTAGGAAATGGGAAAAGTTCTTCGATTCTAACTATCGCGCTAGGAAGCTTTTCGTTATTTCGTCGTTCTCTAAGTTCATGAGCAATTTTACCTGTACAGAAAACTACTCGCTTAACAGCAGTAGGATTTTCTACTTGGTCGTCACTTAAAACTGGATGGAAATAGCCATTAGTTAATTCATCGATGCTTGATTTAACACTTGGCATACGAAGGTATTTCTTTGGTGTGAATACAACTAAAGGTTGAACACGTTTTTCTGCCATTTGTCGTCTTATTAAATGGAAATATTGTGCAGCTGTTGTTGGATATGCAACTCGCATATTGTGTTCTGCACATAGGCACAAGAATCTTTCAATACGCGCTGATGAGTGTTCAGGTCCCTGGCCTTCATAACCATGAGGTAGAAGCATCACCAATCTTGAACGTTGCCCCCATTTGTCATCTGCAACTGAAATGAACTGGTCGATGATTGTTTGCGCACCGTTAGCGAAGTCCCCAAACTGTGCTTCCCAAATAGTTAATGCATTTGGTGCACTAACGCTGTAACCGTATTCAAAACCTAGAGCAGCGAATTCACTTAACACTGAGTCATAAATTTCAAATGGTGCCTGTTTAGGATCAAGATTCTTTAATGGTGTGTAATCATTTTCGTTTTCGTGATCAACAAGAACTGCATGACGTTGCGAGAAAGTACCACGACGTGTATCTTGACCAGTCATACGAATAGGGACACCATCTAACAAAAGCGAACCAAGACTTAACAGCTCTGCTGTAGCCCATTCAACATTTCCTGCTTCGAAATCTTGTTTATGTTTAGAAACAATCTTTACGAGTTTCGGATGTACAGAAAAATCTTCTGGCCAAGTTGAAAGTTGATTAGAAATTTTTTCGAGTATAGGTTTAGAAACTTTCGTGTCAAAAATATAGCTATCTTCGCTAACTCTTCTTTCAGCAGGTTTAAGTGGAGGAGTTGATCCACGAGTATCTTCGAAAGCTACTTCTAGACGTGATTTAAAGTCGTCTAGTGCTGCTTGAGCTTGCTCTAATGTAATGTCACCACGGTTGATAAGAGTTTCTGTATAAAGTTTACGAACACTTCTGTGTTGATCGATAAGTGAATACATAATTGGTTGCGTGTACGCTGGTTCGTCTGTTTCATTGTGCCCATAACGACGGTAACAAATCATGTCGACAACAACATCTTTACCAAACTTTTGTCTGAATTCTAAAGCTAGTTTTACAACACGAACACATGCTTCTGGGTCGTCACCATTCACATGGAAAATTGGGGCTTGAACCATTTTTGCGACATCTGTTGCGTAAGTTCCACTACGTCCAGAAACTGGAGAAGTAGTAAATCCAAGTTGGTTATTAATAACAATATGGACAGTACCGCCAACATCATATCCAGCAACTGCGGATAAGTTAAATGTTTCAGCAACGACACCTTGACCAGCAAATGCTGCGTCACCGTGAATCAAAATAGGCAATACAGTTTTCCGTTGAGAATCTGCCATAGTGTCGAGCTTGGCTCTTGCCATACCTTCAACAACCGGGTTCACTGCTTCTAAGTGTGAAGGATTCGCGCTCAGAGTCAAACCTAAACTTTTACCACTAGGAGCAATGTGCGTGCCTGTAGCACCAAGGTGATATTTAACGTCACCTGAACCTTGGAAACTTGCGTTGTCTAACTGGCCATCGAACTCTTTGAATATTTGACCGTAGCTTTTACCGATAGTATTTGCCAAAACATTAAGACGTCCACGGTGGGCCATACCAAGAACTGCTTCAACAATATTTTTTTCTGTAGCTAAGTTCAATAATTCATTTAACATAGGGATAAGAGTTTCAGCACCTTCAAGTGAGAATCTTTTATGTCCCATAAACTTTGTATGTAAAAATCTTTCAAAAGCTTCAGCAGCATTTAATCGTTCTAAGATTCTGCTTTTTTCTTCTGCGTCAGGAGCCCAAGAGACACCTTCAACTTGTTGTTGTATCCAAGTTTTGTGTTCCGGTGTTTGCATATGCATGTATTCGATCCCGACTGTACGAGAATATGCATCACGCAAAGTTTTCAAAATATCTCGTAGAGGCATTTTGTCTTTACCTGATATTCCCCCTGTAGGGAATGTTCTATCTAGGTCCCAAATTGAAAGACCGTAATGAAGAACATCTAGTTCTGGATGCGTTTTAATTTCTTTACGACCTAATGGATCAATATCTGCAAGTAAATGCCCACGAACGCGATATTGGTTTATCAATTGATAAACATGCAAGATTTTTTCGAACATTTCTTCAGAGGAATTTTCTGGACGTGAATCTTGATTCCATCTTGCTGGTTCGTAAGGAACTTTTAATGATTCAAATATTTCGTCATAGAAGTTATCTTCTCCAATTAAAAGTTGGTGAATAATTTGAAGGAATTCGCCAGAAGCTGCACCTTGAATGACTCTGTGATCATATGTAGATGTAAGAGTTAAAACTTTACTCACGCCAAGGTCAGCCATTGTCGAGGGATCTGCCCCTTGGAATTCTGCCGGATAGTCAATTGAACCGACACCTAAAATAAAACCTTGGCCAGGCATCAATCTTGGAACACTATGAACTGTTCCAATCATTCCTGGGTTAGTAACAGTTGCTGTAATTCCAGAAAAATCGTCCATTGTTAATTTGTTAGAACGAACTTTTGATATTAACTCTTCGTATGCAGAAAGAAATTGTGCAAATGTCATGTGATTGGCATTTTTAATTCCAGGAACCATAAGTGTGCGAGAACCGTCTGGTTTTTTAATGTCTACAGCTAAACCAAGATTTAAAGAAGTATGGTTAACAATCTGTGGCTTATTGTTTTCGTCAACACCATAACCAACATTCATTGCAGGAATTTTTTCTACAGCTCGTGCAACAGCAAATGCAATCAAATGTGTGAAAGAAATTTTTCCTCCACCATGGCGAGCCAAAGAGTTATTAATAATTGTTCGGTTTACTTCCATTAATTTTGCTGGAACTGCGCGAACAGAAGTAGCAGTTGGAACACTCAATGAATTTTCCATGTTCTCAACAATTTTTGCTGCAACACCGGTTAGAGGTTGTGGAGTTTCGCCTTCAAGAGTTGTTGGTGCATTTGTACTTGATGAAGATGTTTGTGCTGGCTTCGATGTTGGCGTTGGGTTTGTTTGTGGAGTAGATGTCTTTAAGTCCGAACGCGTATCGCGGTTTGCTTTAGGAGTGTAATCTTTAAAAAATTCTGCCCAGCTTTCACCAACAGAAGATGGATTACCTAAATACTGTCGATACATCTCTTCGACTAAACCACTATTTGGTCCAAATGTTTCAAATGGTGATTCGTTTTGGTCTTGCGGATTTACATTATTTTCTGACATGTGTTTTTCCAGGTTGGGGTTAATATCTTTGTGAAATTTTACCTTTTTTACCTATCGACATTAAAGCTAAGAAGCTAAAAGCTCAGATACGCGAAAAGCTAAATCTAGCCCTTGACGTGCATTTAGTCGAGGGTCACATCGGGTCTCATAGCGTGTTTCAAGGTCATCTAACGCGTCTACGCCGCCTAAACACTCTGTAACGTCATCGCCAGTTAGCTCAAGGTGAACGCCACCAGGCCAAACTTTCGTGGATTTACAGGCTTTAAAGAAACCTTCAATCTCTTTCATGACATCATCGAAATTTCTTGTTTTGTAACCGCTTGCATGCCGGTATGTGTTTCCGTGCATAGGGTCACTTATCCATGTGACAGGAAGTCCAGCAGAAGAAATTTTCTCCATAATGGGTGTTGCTACATCTACAACATTATCTGCACCTGCACGAACAACTAAAACAATTTTTCCTGACTCATCATTTGGATTTATGCGTTTACATAAATCAATAACCTCGTCTGGTTTAGCGCTTGGCCCAAGCTTTATCCCAATAGGATTATTGACGCCACGCATAAATTCAACGTGTGCATTTTCAAGTTGGCGTGTACGTTCACCTATCCAAACGAGATGAGCGCTACAGTCGTAATAATCACCTGTTGTTGAATCTTTTCTTGTTAAGGCTTCTTCGTAATCTAATAGAAGTGCTTCATGCGATGTGAAGAAATCAACTTCATGTAGTTGATGCTCGTTTTCTGGATCGATACCGCAAGCACGCATAAAGTCGAGCGCTTTAGTTATGTTATTTGCGATTTCTTCAAATCTGTGACCTTCTTCGGTACTTGCGACGAATTCTTTATTCCATTCATGTACGCGAGCTAAGTCAGCAAAACCACCTTTAGTAAATGCACGCAATAAATTAAGGGTCGATGCACTTTGGTTATAACCACGAATTAATCTTTTTGGATCAGCAATTCTTGCTTGTTCATTAAATTCAAGATCGTTGACGACATCACCGCGATAGCTTGGAAGTGTGATTCCGTTTCGTTCTTCAAAATCTTCACTTCTAGGTTTTGCAAACTGTCCTGCAATACGACCAATCTTTATTGTTGGCACACCACTTTGATAAGTGAGAACAACTGCCATTTGTAAAATTACACGAAGTTTCTCTCGAATCGAAGGTGCACTAAAAGCATCAAAACTTTCTGCACAGTCGCCGGCTTGTAAAATGAAACCTTTGCCATTTTGTGCTTTTTCAATTGATGATCGTAATGCTCGAATTTCTCCAGCAAAAACTAGTGGGGGAACGCTCGATAGTTCTTCGAACACACTTTTAATTTCGTTTTGATCCCAGCTTGGTTGCTGCAAAGCAGTATGTTTGCGCCATGAATCCGGCGCCCAGTTTTCAGTGTGCGTCATTACAGGTATGCTCCGTTTCCTCCGTCATTTGAAGACTGGCCACCTGCTGGAGCTTCCAACATTCTTTTACGGACTTCTTCAATCTGAGATTGTGCAGCCATTTGTTGAGTGAACAAGGTTGCTTGTATCCCGTGGAAGAGTCCTTCTAGCCAACCCACAAGTTGAGCTTGGGCGATCCTTAATTCTGAATCGCTAGGAGTATCGTCATCACTAAAGGGTGACATAACTGATTTAAGTTCATCTTGTAATTCAGGAGACAAAATTTCGTTTAATTCGCTAATTGCCTTTTCTTGTATGTCGCTTAGATGTTTTCTGCCTGCTTCATCGAGTGGTGCTCGGCGAACTTCTTCAAGCATGGCTCGCACCATTGATGCAATACGAATAAGTTTTGTTGGTCTAGTTACTTGTTCAGAGGTTGCTTCGCCATCTTTTGCTTTACTGTCATCTACAATTTCGGGTTTTAATGGTTCAGTTGTCATTGTATCTACGCTAGCCTTTGTTAATTATTAAATGTATATAAATTTTGGAGATTTCTCATGAAGATTTTAGTTGTTGGCTCTGGCGGCGTCGGATCGAGCGTTGCAGCAATAGCTAGCGAACGCAACTTTTTCGAAAGTATGACATTGGTCGATATTGATATCGATCGGGCAAACAAAGCAATTGCTGGTTTAGATTCACGTTTTACTAGCGGAGTGGCTAATGCTTCAGACATTAATGACTTAATTCGTGTGATAAGTGAAAGTGGGGCAGATGTTGTTTTAAACGCTTGTGATCCTAGATTTAATCCCCCAATCTTTGATGCTTGTCTTAGCTCAAAGGTGACTTATATCGATATGGCAATGCATTTGAGCGAGCCGAACAGTCAAGATCCTTACAATAAAACAGGAAAAAAATTAGGTGATGACCAATTTTCTCAACATGACAGTTGGGTCCAAGCTGGTGTTTTGGCTTTAGTCGGGATGGGTGTAGAACCAGGTCTATCCGATGTGTTTGCTAAGTATGCATCTAGTGAATTATTTGAAAGTATTGACGAGATTGGTGTTCGAGATGGAAGCAATTTAGTTATTGAAGGATATGATTTCGCGCCAACATTTTCTATTTGGACAACTATTGAAGAATGCCTTAACCCTCCATTGATTTGGGAGAAGGAAAAAGGTTTTTATACAACTGCTCCTTTTAGCGAAAAAGAAGTTTTCAACTTTCCTGACGGAATTGGTGATGTTGAGTGTGTAAATGTTGAACATGAAGAAGTTGTTTTAATTCCTAAATATATTGATTGTAATCGTGTGACTTTTAAATATGGTTTGGGCGACGAGTTTATTGAAGTGTTACGTGTGCTAAATAAAACTGGTTTAGATTCCAAGGAAACAGTTTCTGTTCGTGGTGTAGATGTCTCACCTCGAGATGTTGTAGCAGCAGCGTTGCCTAATCCAGCAGATTTGGGACACTTGATGAAAGGTAAAACCTGCGCGGGGACTTGGGTCAAAGGTATAGCTAAAGATGGTTCTGAAAAAGAAGTTTATTTATATCATGTTTTAGATAATGACTATTCAATGCAACGTTGGGGACATCAAGCGGTTGTTGCTCAAACAGCAATTAACCCTGTGATCGCAATGGAATTAATAGCGAATGGAACTTGGAGCGGTGTAGGTGTTTTGGGACCTGAATACTTTGAAGCGAAAGCGTTTTTAGATTTGCTAAACGAATACGACTGCCCTTGGGGTCTCCGCTAGCTTTTCCCGTGTTGGGTTGAAAAACTATCGTTTTTCGATAGATAATCCCACAAACACAGAGTTAACGGGATGGAAAACTAGTTATGCGTAACATTTTGTCAGCATATTCACCGGCTCTGCACGACCTAACTGTAGCCCTTAATCTTCCGCTGCTGTTGTCAGATATAAACCCACCTACAAAAACTCTAGAAAGATCATCGGGTGAGAGTATGTCGTAGAGAGGTGATTGTTCGATGTCTTTACTATCAGTTCTTTGGCCAGAAAAATGAAATGCTAACCGCATAACCATTAATTCATTTAGAGCAATACCAAGTTCTTGTTGAGTCATTCTTCGAATTTTGTCCATGTCAGTGCCTAATGATTCGAAAGATCTAATAGCATCTAAGAATTGTGATCGGAATAGTCTCTGATCAGCATCTGGTCTATTTCGTAAACGTTCATAAAAATTTTTCGCTAAAGTATCTTGAGCATTTGAAATAATCCAAACCTTATTTATAGTCGCAAAAGTTTTTAGATAAGAAAATATTTCTTCTAATGTTTTTGCCTCTAAAAATGATCCTGGTGTACTGATCACAATTGGATGACCAGTTGCTCCTTCATGACTATATGTCCCACGAGAAGGATCATTTGCTTTCCACAATGCACGATAATCCTTAACATCTTCGGGAGAACATACAATAAGTATTTCAGGCTGTCGAAATTGTCCTGTATCCACCTGTATAAGATATATCAAATAGCGAAAAAGGCACAAATTACGCAGACTGTGGTTATATATTCACTTCGTCAAGCGAAGTTATAACAGTGATCTCTGCTGAAAATAACTCAGGATTTATGCCGCCAGTTGTTGTCCCAAAAACTTTAGCGAATCCAAAATCTAAAGCACGATGTGCATCTTCAGCAATATCAGTGACATACCAACTATTTTCATAATCTGTATTTGTTTTGTTTAAAAGGTAATCGAACATAGCTTTCTTGTTGACATCCTTTGCTTGAACAACTTTGGTGTGGTCCATTTCGCCATACGACATAAATTCGTCAAAGTAATTTTCAATTTGATGATAAGCCAATAATTCTTTTAAAGCATTTTTTGAGATTGTTCTCCCAGTGGCAACGGTCAATTTAATATTCTTACTATGTGCACGATCTAGAAAAGTTTTCGCATGATTAAAAACCGAAATATTTTCATGACGTAAACAATAAAGGTCTGTGATTTCAAACCACATATCGATATCATCCCCATAAGGGTGCATGATCGAAAAATCATCATTCCACAAAGCATCATGCCAAAGTTTTTTTGGAGGACATTCGAGGTTATATTTTTTGAATGTATCAACCATTGATGAATAGTAACCATCAATTTGATCGACCAATGTTCCATCAAGGTCTAAACAAATATGTTTAGGAACATCGTCAGAATTTCTTGTTGACATCGAAATAAATCTATCAATTAGGTCTGTGTTTGTGGGATTATCTATCGAAAAACGATAGTTTTTCGACCCAACACGGTTAGTTGGCAGCGAGTACAGCTGTGCGGTTTAGCGCGTTAAGTGTTGCACGTGCTGCAGCTTCAATTGGCGATGAACCACCGGCGATGCCATGACGCGTGTCAGTTCCTTCAGCGTTTGTTAACCCAACTGCTACCAAGCTCGCATGTTCTGCACCTGGTTCTAACGAACGTGCCCACTCGGCATGGAACTCATCTGATCCAGTTAGTTCGGCAATTGCGTTAACAGTTGCGTCAATAGCACCAAGCAAACCTCGATTTGTTGGAGCACGACCGATTGTTCTTGTTTCATCAAAACTTAAATGAACTTCAATCTCGTCATTTTGTGCTGAAGTCGTAACTAATAATAAAGCAATGCGTTCTATAGCATTATCTTCACGACGTTCTTCTTGGGCTTCGTTTGCATCAGCGAGTTGTTCTTGTTCGATGTTTTCGTGCATGGCTAAATCGACTTCATGCAATTCTTCTGATTCGGGTTCTTCTGATTTAGAAACTTGAATTGCTTCTGCAGCTTCAGCAGCTTCAGCAGCTTCAGCAGTTTCTTTATCCTCTTCAAACTCTTCTATTTCTTCAGGGACGTCTATCTCTTCGATTTCTTCAATAGTTTCTTCCGCAAAATCTTGAGGTTTTTCAGCTTCTGTCTTTACCCCTATTGATCCAGCGCTGAATGAGTGAGTATCAACTTTCTGATCATCTTGTTGATTCAGGTTTTCGTTAGGAAAGAAAGCATTAATTCCTGCAGATTTTGTTGGACTTGGAGCAACGACATTGGTCCAACGAACTAGTTCAACAGCAACAGGCGAACTTGAATGTCGTTGAGCGATGCGAGTTGCTTCAAAAGGCAAGTTAGAGCCATGGTTAGAAGTGTCTACAAAAAGTTGAATGTATAAAACGTCATGTTGAGAAGAAAAACCAACAGTTCTAACTCCATCAAGTTTTCTAAGTTCTAATTCAAGAGTATCTAAATGTGCATTAACCATTGCGAGCCTCTGAATTAGATTTTTTGTTTTGTGCTTTCGCTTCGTAAAGTCTTTCGTCAGCTAACTTAAACAAAGTATCGATTCCATCTGCTTCGCTAGGGCACAAAGCTAAACCGTAGCTAAAACCAATTGCTGGTTCGTCTCCATTAACCATTGCGATTCGCTCTAACAAAGGCGGAACATCTTGTGGTTCAGTTTCAGGAAGAATTAAAGCAAATTCATCTCCACCAATACGTGCACAGTTGTCTCCGAATCGAAGAATCTGTCTAAAGCGTTCACCTAAAGATCGAAGCGCGTCATCGCCAGCTTGATGTCCTTGTTCGTCATTTAATTCTTTGAAACCATCTAAGTCAATTAAAACCAAAGTGAACGGCCATTGATAACGCACTGAACGTGCAACAGCCATTTCTAATAAACGATCGAAACTTCTGCGATCATATAAACCTGTTAACGGATCATGCCATGCATCATATTTAAGTAAATCAATTCGTAAACCAACAGCACATAAACGTGAAAGTGTTAAAGCTTCTTCTTGGGAAAGTCCAATAGAAGGAGTTGTGTAAAGTCCTGGTTCAGCATTTAAAAACTCTTCGTCTTCTTGGGTAAGAGGTCTACGGTCGTAGGTGAAAACTTGTTTGCCTAGACCTGGTTCTTCAACAACGAGTACCGCATCAAGAAGATTATTTTCTTCAACTAATTCATATAATGCTTTATATACAACGCCAATTCCAGGAGAGTCGGAAGTTAAATCATCAAGAAGACGCGAGAATAAACTAGCCATTGCCGTCCCCTCCATGACACTTTTTGATTCAGTAATATGCTTTTTGGGCGTTTCTTCTGTATTTACATTACTACTTTTTTGTTCATTATTAGCAACAGGAGAAGGTTCAGGAGAAGAAATAGAAGTTTTTTCTGCTTCTGGCTGTGATTTTGGATTCGTTTTATTTTTTGACTCTGAAGCAGATTTCGGAGTTTCGTATACAGATGGAGGAGGAAGTAATGCGGCGAGCCCTCGTCCTAAGCCGCTTTGGCGATTCACTAAATACCTCCTGATTTAATTCAATTAGCGTTTCTATCCCCCGAAGAACAAAACAGTATAACCGATGAAAATAAAGAATGCACTGTGAGTCTGCTTTTTTATAAGACATTTAATGTTTAAATCGAATAAAGTTACATCGTGGAATTTCCAGAAAATATTTTTCCGATCGCAACATCAGTTAATGACAATGGTGCAATATCGATCGATGGTATATCGATTGCAGATATTGTACGAACTCATTCGACCCCATTAATGGTTTACTCAGCTCAAGATGTAATAAAGGCTACAAAGTCTTTTGTAGAGGTGTTTGACCGCGTCTTTTATGCAAGTAAGGCTGCCCCAATAATTGGCTTAGAGCAAATAATTTTTGAAAATGGTGCTGGCTGCGATGTCTCAAGTGCTGGAGAATTACAAGTTGCTTTAAAAGCTGGATGTAAAAATAACAAAATCATTTTTCATGGTAATAATAAATCTGAAAATGATATTAGGCATGCTTTAGAGAATAATGTTTTAAGAATTGTTGTAGACAGCATTGACGAAATTGAATTGATTGAACAAATATCTGAAGAACTAAAAATTAATAATGTAAATGTTCAAGCACGAATTACTGTCGGAATTGAAGCACACACCCATGAAGCAATTATGACAGGTGGAAATGATGGAAAATTTGGTAATCCTATTATTACAGGAGACGCGAAACGAATATGCCAGAGAATTATAGAGTCTAATGTTTTAAATTTATGTGGGTTGCATTGTCATATTGGTTCACAAATTTTTGAAACTAAGCATTTGGCTGAAGCGGCTCGAATCATGTCTAATTTTTTTGTTGAAATTAAAGATGAATTTAACATCGATACAATTAGCGAATTAAATGTTGGTGGTGGATTCGGAATCAAATACGAAGCTAACGATGATCCACCTGCTCCAATTGAAATGGCAAAAGCAGTGCGAGCAGCTGCAGATGAAATCTTAAAATCAAATGGATTAAACAATATTGAAATTTGGTCTGAACCAGGTAGAGCATTAGTAGGTCAAGCCGGTATAAGTGTTTATACAATAGGAACAATTAAAGAAATTGAAGGATTACAAACTTATGTAAGTGTCGATGGCGGCATGAGTGATAATGCAAGGCCAGCAACTTATGGTGCTGTACATGGCTGCTGGGTTGATAACAGAGGAATTAATTTAGAAAAAGATGAACTCATACATGTAAGTGTTGCGGGTAAGCATTGTGAACAAGGCGATATCTTAAATAAAGACGCTCAAATCCCGAAGTCAACCAGAATCGGTGACTTATTGATAATGACTTCAACAGGGGCTTATTGTTTTTCGATGTCATCTAATTACAATATGCTAACTCGACCTGAAGTAGTGCTCGTAGATGGTTCAAATGATGAGAAAGTAAAGGTCATTGTACGAAGAGAAACAATCGACGATATACTAAAACGTCAGGTTTTATAGCTAAAACCAACTAGGTGAGGAGCACGGATGCAACTTGGTATACATCCAGATTTAGCAAAGCGAGTAAAAGAAACTGGTTTTGTCGAACCTGATTTGTTGCCTATGGAACTTGCATCTTCGAGGGGACTGGCTCAACCTCAACCAAATCACCCTTATGCTGCTTCAACCACCTTTTTTTAGTACTGCAATATTTGATGTTGAAGGTGGACAAGCGACGCGTGTTAATACATTAGAAATTATGCGTCTCGTTTTGGAAGACGAATCAAGACATGCTCTAATGGAAAGAGGTCCTGGAGTTTTTTGTATCGGGTGGACATCATATCCACGTTTTGCTCCTACCAAATATGAAATCGATTTAGTAAATCACTACTTACCAAAAACTGTTGCACTTCCTTTTCCATCAAAAGAAGCTGCTCAGAGAACATTAGATGGGTTTAGGTTTTTGCTGCCTTCATATGATGGGCCTATCAACATAGTTAATCCTGAAAATACTGATATATATTTTCTTGAATTCCCTGGTTTAGAGTCAAGCTCAAAAGGTGTAACTATATTTAAAGAAATACGTGAAGCTCGTGAATATTTAGGAACAGGAATGAGCCCAAGACAGGCTCATTTTGAATTGATGCTTGCTCAAGGAAAAATTTCTCCATTAGCTTTTGGTCAACTTTCTGAATTGCAAACTGATATAAACAGAAATTACCGACAACAGTTTGCACGAATTTTGAAATCAGGAAAGTCTCACAATATTTATGTAAGACCCAATGGAACTGACATGCTCGTAGATATTCTTGAGTCGATCAAAATGGCGGTAAAAAAGGATGATTTAAAGGTCGCAACTTCAGGTGTCCCATATTCTGATACACCTATTACCATCGGAATTGTTACAGGAGAAAAGCCCACAAATACTAGAAGCCAAATGGTATCTGATGTTATTGACGCTGCACTCGATGCAGATGTGATAATGCTTGAGTTGGGAGATAACCCACTACTGACTTCTACAGATATAGAGTCGATCAATGCCTTTGCAAAAGAAGTAGGCAAGCCAATTTTTATTGATGTATCAGTTGTGGGTCCTGGAAATATTGATTATGCAAAACTGTTCTCGTTAGAGATGGTTGCAGGCGCTATAGCAAGTACGACTAAATATTCTTCAGGTACGGTAATGGGAGGAATGTTTATACGTAACCCAAATTGTAAATGGGAACATCAAACTTTGTTCAAAGATTATTTAGATGATTTGCGACCTAAAGCCGATATGTATTTTGCAGATGGGACAGTGCATCTTCGTGATTTAGCGACATATTCTGAAAGGCTCAAAGCGCATAATAGAAATGCTCAAGAATTAGCAGAGATGCTTAAAGATGTTCCAGGTCTTAATGTCAATTATCCAACAGTAAATGGTTATGCCCGAAATATTGAACCATTTCTAAAAGATGGTGCTGGATTCGGGGGATTGTTATCAATTGAATTCTCACGTGAGCTATTCAGTGAAGAAGAAGTTCTGAAAATAGTTAATGAACTACCTAACAATATGACAAATGCATTATCTTTTGGTCTGCCTTTTAGCGTTGCTTTACCTTATGCTGCGACTGTATTTCCTGAACAGACAAAAGAAGTTTCCGGTTGTGATCCATTAATTCTTAGATTATCTATGGGTGCACACCCTGGAGAATCTAGCGAAGTCTATTCAGCAATTATGTCTACTCTTTATAATGTTGTCGGGCGTGAAAGATTCCATCCTTTGGACCAACCTGCAATGGCATTGTAAACTTTTCTGTTAACACTACGAATGGAGTCGAAATGGGTGGCGGAGTTTCCGGAGAATTAATTCAAGATCGTTTAACTAGGGGATGGGCGAATCCTAGACAAATTACTTCTGACGAAATAATTGAACGTGGTGGCTTTCTGCTGCCATTAAGCACTTTATTGTCTGGACCAAAACTAAGCAGGGATGAGAAAAGGCCTTTTTTTGTAAGCGAAAAACTTCACGATGAAATTTCTGCAAAAGCAAGAATACAAGTCAGTAATAGATTGCATTCAAATAGATTTATTTATGTGCCGAATGGAAATCTTGATTTAGAACACGGGAATTGGTTAGCAAGAAGAATTACGCCTGACTCGTTTGTTTCAGAAGCGGGCTTTGAGAAATTTGTACTTAGTCGTTTTTCACAACCGCAAATTAGTGAGTTGCTACTACGACGGGATATATCTTCAGATACAAGAGAAAAATTGGCTTTAAAAATAGTTCTTGATGCTAACG
The DNA here is from genome assembly GCA_046331265.1 of Acidimicrobiia bacterium. Taxonomy (GTDB): domain Bacteria; phylum Actinomycetota; class Acidimicrobiia; order IMCC26256; family JAGPDB01; genus JAGPDB01. The sequence continues at coordinate 62,425 of JAXLRE010000002.1, forward strand.
AAGAAGGCAATATGATTTCACCGAGGAGTGATGCTTACGGCGTTGGATTGTATTTAGAACCCAGTGGTTTTTTAGCTGATGTAATAAAGAGAGCGAAAAACCCATCATCAGTTATCCCACTTGTAAATGCAATGTTGGCACACCCTTTGAGTAACAGCAAAATCTCGCTCGGTGTAGACAAATATTTAAATAGTTTTGGGAACAGATTAAAACTCGACGATTTGATCAATGCAATAGGAAGGGTTCGTTTAGTAGCGCCTGAAAATACGCTCACAGATGTCCATATATCAAAGAGATTACTTAAATGGGTTAAAGAATTAAGTCATTCATTTGATGGCACCGGACAAAGCAACATCGTTAAGTTTGACGAAGAAGTAAAAAAACTTTCAAAACCTTATCGTCGTGAACTCCGTGAAGAATTAAGAGTTATTGCGGAACAAGCTTTAGCTGATGGATCAATCCGAGAGTTCTCTGATACTCAAGATTTCGCGATTCTCTACACTTTACATAGAGATAAGAATCTGGCATTGTTCAATGCTCACAAAGAAAAGTTGCTTGAAAAAATATGGGCTCCACGTCTTGCTTTTTCTATAGGTGTAGATGGTGAAAGTAGCGTTGAAGTACTTTCTGATATTTTAAGACAAAAATATCAGAATACTTTTGAAAAAAATGAACAAATCTATGGCGCTAGTAAAGATTCGCAAAGAGATAGTGAATTAAGACATGCAAATGAAAAACTTGTCAGTGAATATCATTTCTTATTCAGTGATTACGATTGGTCCCATGGAAAATTATCAAAAAACCAGCGACAACAAATAGCAAATGAATTTGTAAAAGATTATATAGAATTCCATGACGCTAAATTCGATGGGGATCACTTTGATAAGCGTGGTGTTGAAAGATTTATTGAAGAGTACGGAAAGTCTTGTGGATATAATCCAAAATTCAATAAGGACGTTATACGTACACTTTTAGTAGAAGGAACATCATACGATGTTATCGAACTAGCAAAAAGAGGTATTTTGCCTGAACGTGTTGCAAAACAGGCTATTGGTAATATTGCAATCACTGCATTTGGTAATAGAGCCGCAAAAGCCATATTTGCTGCTGGAGATGTCATTGCTAACGACCAAACTGGATTGGCAAGTGATGTTGCAAGTATCTATAGAAGTTTGAGCAGTTAATTTATATAAAACTCTATACGTTTATATCTGGTCTTAGAAAACATAACTCTGGTCTTCTAGAATAGAAAAATGCGTAAAGTCAATATTGGATTAGTTGGTTGTGGAGTAGTCGGGTCTTCGCTCGTCACTCAACTTCATGAAAAACATCAAAGAATAATCGACGAATTTAATATAGACATTCGAATTACAAAAGTCTTAGTACGCAACAAAAATTCTTCACGAGATGTTCCGTCAAAAAGCAAAATATTTTCTAATAACGATTCTGAACAAAATTTCATTGATGTTTTAACAGAAATAGGTGAAGATATTTCCGATAATAAAGATATTGATCTAGTAGTCGAAGTAGCTGGTGGGGTAGACGATGCTTACGCGATTATTTCATCGAGCTTGAAAAACTCTAAAAGCGTAGTAACGGCTAACAAGGCATTGCTTGCATTAAAAGGTAATGAATTATATTCAACTGCAACACAAAATGGCGTTGACTTATTATTTGAAGCTGCTGTTGGAGGTGGAGTACCTCTAATTCGACCAATACGAGAGTCTTTAGCTGTAGAACACATAAACAGTGTTAAAGGAATCTTAAACGGAACAACCAATTATATTTTGTCGCAAATGACAGCCAACTCTTTAAGTTACGGAGATGCTCTATCTCAAGCTCAACAGCTTGGTTATGCAGAAGCAGATCCAACTGCAGATGTTGAAGGACATGATGCTGCAGCAAAAATTGCGATCATTTCATTACTTGCAGCAGGCGCTAATGCACTTCAAAGCGATGTTAAATGTATCGGAATTTCAAATGTGACCGATGTCGATATCCAAACTGCAAAAGATCTTGGATATGTAATAAAACTCATTGCTACAGTTCAAGAAAAAAATCAAGAGGAAGTGTTCTTAAGAGTAGAACCAACATTGGTTCCAATGACACATCCATTTAGTACTGTTCATGATGGATTCAATGCTGTTTTTGTTGAAGGTGAAAAACTTGGAGAAGCAATGTTCTATGGTCGTGGTGCCGGCGGTGATCCGACTGCATCAGCTGTATTGGGTGATGTTATTGACGCATCTATAAATATTGCCTACGAAAGAAAAGGTTCAGTTGTTGGGTTCGCGTTCGATCGAAAAATTGCTGATCCACGTAATTGGGAATCATGTTTCTACATTTCAATTGATGTAGTCGATCAGCCTGGCGTGTTAGCTCAAGTCACAAAAATATTTGGAGAACACAAAATCTCTATAGGAACAATGCATCAATTGAGTCGCGATGATAATGCCAATATTATCTTGCTCACACATAAGGTTGAAGACGGTTCAATTCAAGATGCAGTACAAGATCTAGAAAAACTAGATGTTGTAAAGGCTGTTAAGTCAGTATTTCCTATTCTTTAGTCGTATCTTGTGTGATTACCTATACAAGTTCTAACCTATAGAACATGGTTGTCTATCAACGTCCACCATTTAGGATGAGATCTGGTCGTGGAGTTAGCTACCCAATGGCTGTGTTAACTAAACCTGATGGAACAAAAGTTAGAGTTGAGGCAACAGATTTCAATGAAGCAAATAGACCTGAAAAAGATTCATTGGTATGTCCAGCATGTGGGCAAAGTGTCAATTGGGTTGTGGGCCAGCTAAAACGAAACCAACCGGAAACTCTCGACTCAAAACCTGTAAGAGGAAAACCATTTTTTGCGCACAGATCAGGAACATTGGATTTTCATTTAGAGAAAGAGTCAGATCTAATTGCTCGAGATTTAACACAATACTTAATTGGTTATGGAAATAAACGCGGATGGAACCCAACAGCATTTTCTCGTTCTCCACGGCATTGTGGAATAGTTGATTTCAATATCGATTCTGGAGATGGTAAAACAAAAACAATCCATCTTGTTGTTTCACCAAGGCCAGTCCATTCAAGTATTCCTTATGATGATGCAATTGTTATTACTTCAACAACTGGTCAAATGGGTGATCGAAGAAGACTTGTTTTACATGACAAGCAAGGTAATCCACTTTCTGGTGCGCGATTAACTGACTACTTAACTTCAGGTAAAGCAAATAAGATTATGGTTTCTGGATATTACGGATCACAACGCAGTCCACGAAACGAGAGCGAAAGACTTTTCAGGCCTAAACGCAGAGAGTTAAACGAAGTTCTAGATGAAATAGCCAGCGGACAAATTGTTTGGGTTGAAGGTGTTGATGCAATCGCATACGAAAAATTTCCGGCAGGTGAACATTTTGCTTTAGTTGATGCAAGCGATGTTGCCTTCGTGCAAAGTTTACTTTTACATGCTCGACCAAAGATTGAAAAGAAACAATTAAGTGCAGAACTAGCTGAAAAAACTGGACTTTCACTTTATAGTGATTCGTCTACGAAGGGAAATGGTGGGCGATACACATTTGGAAAGGCAGATGTGCTGTATGTTTATCCAGGAGATGTAGACAATGGTCGTTGGCCTTGGCGTGAAGGTGGAAAGAAAGTCATTATTAATCCTCATGTTGCACGTATAACTACATCAATGACAGAGCAAGACTGGAGAGATTCCCTTGTTCTTTTTGTTGGCGACAATAAAAATTGGCAAGCATTTAGACAAAAAGCAGATATATTAAGACACAAATTTGGTGATGATGTTATAACTGTTCGTAATGTTAATAATCCAAAATTTGCTGTTCGCGCAATTGAAGAATTTATGGGACCCGAAAAACAAGAAGTAAAAAGTATTGTTGATAGGGCCAATTGGGACTTAGATCGTAACTTTTTAGATTGGGAAACAGGAATGCAAGAACCAGTTGTTGCTTTAACAGAGCGAACTCTCTTCTAGTATATCAATATGACAAAAAACTGGACTGGATTAATTAATGCGTATCGTGATCGACTTCCTATTGAAGACGATGAAGAAGTTGTAACTCTTTACGAAGGCAATACTCCGTTAGTGCCTCTTAAATATATTTCTAATCTTGTAGGTGCCGAGGTTTATGCAAAGGTTGAAGGGGCAAACCCAACCGGTAGTTTTAAAGATCGTGGTATGACCATGGCTGTGACTAAAGCTAAATCACAAGGCAAGAAAGTTTTGATATGTGCGAGCACGGGTAATACATCTGCGGCATTAGCAGCTTATGCAACACGAGCATCTTTACCTAGTGCTGTAATTATTCCTGAAGGAAAGATTGCATTAGGAAAGCTTGCACAGGCTGTTATGCACGGAGCAAAAGTTATCCAAATAAAGGGCAATTTTGATCAAGCATTAGAAATTGTTCGCAAACTTGGAGAAGACGAAAATGTTGGAGTAATGAATTCGATTAACCCTTATCGAGTTCAAGGTCAAAAGACAGCAGCATTTGAAATTTGTGAGACTTTAGGTCGAGCTCCAGATGAACATTTTATTCCTGTAGGTAATGCAGCAAATATTTATGCTTATTGGGTTGGCTATAGTGAATATTTTAATGATGGCATTGTTGCAACTAAACCAAAAATGCGTGGTGTTCAAGCTGACGGTTCAGCGCCTTTTGTTTATGGTTATCCAGTAGAAAATCCAGAAACAATAGCTACTGCAATTCGAATTGGGGCGCCTGCTAGTTATGAACTGGCTCTTGGTGCGCGAGATGAAAGTGGTGGATCTATAACAAGTGCTACAGATGAAAAAATTCTTGAGGCATATCATTTAATTGCAAGTAAAGATGGGGTGTTCGTTGAACCTGCATCTGCAGCAAGTATCGCTGGCGTGATAGCCGCTCATGATGATGGTCAAATTAAACCAGGAAGTGTAATTGTTTGTACTGTTACTGGCCATGGTCTAAAAGATCCAACAACTGCTACTAGCGGAATACAAATTGCGGATGCAGTTGAAGCAGATTTTGAGTTGATTAAAAGACTGTTAGTATAAAAAAAGACCTGGCATTGAAGCCAGGTCTCAAGTTAGACGGTCTAAGCCGTTTGTGGCTCGCGTTTTCTTTTAGCTAAGTAAGTTATACCGCCACCAACAATCATTATCATTATTGCTTCAAGTAAGTGTCGAAGTAAGAATGCACCTGTTGCTGACATGATACCGAGTATGCGAGGAACAAACCCTGTATCTTTCTTAGGAGTTAGATCATCTTTGATCTTACCCTTAACTTCTCCGTCGACCTTCGAGATAACGTTATCCAAAACTTCTGTTGGAGGTTGGTTAGGAACCAACTTCGTAGCTTTGTCTATTGTTTCGTTAAATGAAGTTCTTGTGATTGGCTTGTCCGGTACAAATGGTGTGTTGTCTCGTGGCTTTGGATTACTTGTTTCTGTTGCTGGATTAGGATTCTCTGGATCTGTAGGAACAGTAGGATCTGGAGTAAATGTTGGATAATCACTTGCGTGGCTGTACCAGATTGATGTGAAGTCCCAAGTGTTAAGTGGTGCAACAGTCTTGTTGTTCTTAAATAGATTTGGTGTACTTGCATCTGTATTTACAGGGGCGCAGTGTGAACCTGAATCTGTTTGAAGTTTAGGTAGTACATCCATTATTTGATCAAATGTTGGACTGCCGTCGCCTCCAGCGAGTTCCATGATTCCACCTATTAATGTCATTATCGGAGGAATCGTTGCTCCACAGATATTTGTATTGTTGTTTGACTTATCGTAATAAGTATTAGTAACAATGTCATCTGTAGTTCTCCAACGGATAGAACTAATCCAGCTTCCAAGAGCATTCTGGTCAATATTTCCATTTTCATCTGCAGATGGGAACGGCAACATTGCGTTCTTATCGTGACTGAAGAAGAATCCAAATAGAGAGCCTGTAGTCTTGTAGCTACTTGGATTACCAGATGCTACTTCTGCAAACAACCTGTCTTGTCCTTGTGAATGAGCAGGAACACTAGAAGTTGTAAATGAATTTTCTATCGATACGCCTTCTTTAAGGCTGATTCCAAATGCATCCCATGATGCGAATACAGCATCTATTACGCCTTTTGCCTCAGGTTGTGCACTAAATATTGAGACTAATAATGTAGGAACTATATTTAGGTCTAGTTCGCCACCAACTAGTCCACCTGCAACCAATCTTGTATTAGTTGCATTGTTCTCTACACCTACAGCACCTGTTGAGTACGAATTCTTTATTTCGAATCGACCAAAGTGTGCCATGAATCCGACTAGTCCACCTGCAAATGTAATAGTGTCAGGATCATCAACTGCATATACATTTCCTCGCGAATATGTGTTTTCAAGAGAGATAGTGCTTATTAGGTTTCGTACACCTAATAGCGCACCCATGTTGAAACCTGAACCTACTAATCCACCTGCTGCTACACCGTATACATTTCCTGTTGCATAGCTCTTTTGATTTCGGTTGCTCCAGCAATGGTTACCTATTAGTCCACCTGCAGAGTTAGAAGAGTAAATATTTCCAGTTGCATGTGAACCGGTGATTATAGATTTACCATCAGATATATGTAGTTGAGCAAATGTAGCAAGAAGCTCTTCAAATGTTTGGCCACTACCAGAATCAGATGTTGCTTGTATGATGTACATAATTAACGGAATTGGATTTCCAGAGATGTCGAATCCACCAACACTTTGACCGATGATACCTCCAGTCGATGCAGAACTGATTGGTGTTCTAAACATTTCAGCAAATGTTGAGTTAGAAACATCACCAGAAGTAGATGAATTACTAATTGTTGATTTACCAAATACGAATCCTGCAAGACCTCCGGTTGCACTTTGTGCACTTGAAGTCACAGAACCTTTATTGTTTGTTCCAGAAATATTAAGTGCAAATGGCGCATATGTTCCTGAAGGTTGACCAAGAATCGCTTCAATAATGCCCGTGATGTTTACAGGACTAATAAATGATCCAACAACTCCACCTGTACCTTGAATTATTGAGGCTACTGAACAAATCATGCTTACTATATCTTCAGTGCTTGGATTACCAGTAGCTGTTGTAATTATGTCAACTAAAGATTTGTTTGGTGGTGTACCTGATTGTGTGACAGTGATATTGCCATTAACGTTTGAGTTGCTAACTGATAGAGGGAATAACACTTGTAGTCCGACTAAACCACCAGTTATTTGTGCAGGACACATTGCATAGTATGGATTTACATCAAGTAGTGGTGCATTGTTGTTTGTTATATCTCCATTAACAGTTATGTTTGATAACACAGTTTTTGCTAATGAAAGTGTCGAAATGCCACCGCAAAGAACCGTACAAGTTATGTCTGCATTAATCGTTGTATTGCTTACATCCATTCCATCATTTGTTAACAATGGTGTGAGTGCACCTAGTACAACATTCATTATTGAATTCATGTCTGGGCTGTCGTCATTAGCTAACTGAGTAATTGCTTCTAGGTCAAGTGAAATTGCTGGAAGACTTAATGCAGTAATACCACCAGCTGCAGTACCGACAACATTTCCATTGATTGTAGAGCCAGTAACGGTAAATCCAGCTTTAGAGCCGTTAAACGAAATAGGTAATGAGCCACCAACAAGACCACCAGAAAATGGGCCCGATGTAATTATCATTGCCATTACGTCACCAAAGTTTGAAACGTTATCTATAGACATTCCAGCATTTAGCGAGCCAACATTTCCATTACGGGTAACGTTGGTTAAGTTGAGATCTCCAATAGAAGCTCCAACGACACCACCACAAATAAGTAGACATTCAACGTCTCCAGAAGCAGTCGAGTTATTGATATTTAGTGACAAGTTTGTACCTATGTGTGGAAGCGCTTGACCGGCTGAAGTTGTTCCCTGGCCAATAATGGTAAATAGATCGATAAGTATTGAGCCACCAACAAGACCACCACTTACTAAACCTCCTACAGTTCCATCATAACTAGAGTTTGATATTGTCATGTTTGTTGAATCTGTACCAGGACCAAACACACTTGGCATAACAAGTCCGACTAGGCCACCTGCACCTCCATTGACACCACGAACAGGAGCTGAACTCAAATCGATATTTGAATGTACATTATCGATCACACTGTTTGCAGCAAGAGATGCGATTGTTCCTACTACTGGATTTACAGGTGAATCTGTATAAACTGTTCCATCATCTGGACGTGATCCAGCTATATGTCCACCATCGAGAGTTAAGTCTTTAACAGTTGCTCCAACAATTCCAAAGAATAATCCAGCAGGTTGACCAAGACGATTCATGTATAGATCTGTGATCTTATGGCCGGCTCCATCTAATGTACCCATGAATGGGAAGCTAGACCCACCTAAGCCTTCAATAGGGAATCCACCAATAGGTATAAAACCTTCACCGTTATTCCAATTAGCACTATCACTACAATCGATATCATTAGTTAAAACGTATGTATTAAATGGATTGCTATTTATGTCTTGTAACTGAGCACATGTTGAAACATTTGTTACAACTGGTGCTGTAGTCGAAATAGTTAGAACATCAGAATAGTCACTCGTACCTCTATCGTTAGTTGACCCAACCCTTATGTCGTAACTTGTTGATTCTTCAAGCGGGAAAATCACTGCAGAAGCACTTGGGTATGATGTGTTGTTGTAATTTATCCATTCAGAGTCTGAAGACTTTTTGTATTGAATGGTATAGCTTGTTGCAACACTTGATTGATCATTCCATTCAATTCCAATACCTTTTGGCAGTACTGTAGTTGCTGTTGGTGTATTTGGTTTATCTGGTACTGGGTTTAATATATTCGGATATGTCGGTAAACCAAGACCTGAAGAGTTTCTTGCACGTACTCTAATTTCATATTTCAAATGTGGATCAGCGTTTTCGATAGATGCAGAGCGTTCTGTGGTTTCTATGGTTTGGTATGTTTGTCCATTATCTGTAGTCCAAGATACTTGATACCCTGTAATGTCAGTTCCTGTATCGTTTACTGGAACTTCATTCCAATTTAATCCAATTGATTCATTTGCTTCTACAGCATTTACAGACACTATTGAAAGAGGGGTCGGAGGTAAGTCAGTTTTAACTACTGGGAAATAGTCTTGTAATGCTGTCCAGTCAGTGTCAAAGTTCCACTGATCAAGTGGAGCGTTTGTTGTATTACCTATAAAGTATGAATCTGTGTCTAAATCTTTGCCAACACATGTGGTGTCACCATTTGCGTCACAAGCTACAGGTCCGCTGTAAGTTGAATTGTAGTAGTCAGTACTTAAATCGGCACCTGAATTTGAGCCCGTTATTGTTCCATCAAAGTAGTTCGCATGGTTAGGCGATGCTAGTGCTAGCGAATATGTGATCTCTGGGTTGCTGCCAATAGTTTTTCCAGCTAAACCACCTACAGAAGATCCATCAGATAGACATTCGAATGAACCACTTACTAGAGATTTGGTTATTGTTCCTCCATCTAATATTCCGACTAGTCCACCACAAGTGCTTGTTAGATCTAAGCTAGAAAAATCAGGTTGAGAAGAAGAATTAGATAACGTTCCTTTGTTTATTCCTACAACTCCACCTATGGTTCTATTTGATCCACTATGTATGACCCTTATATTTGTTGTGATCTTGTTAAGTGTTCCGTCGTTAGCTCCAACGACACCACCTAAAGTTCCTACAGAGGTAATTGAGCTACTTTGAACATTTATATTCTCGATTGTGCCTTGTGAATAACCAACAAGTGCACCAGAGTAAACAATGTTTTCTTGATCGGTTCGAGTATTAGTAAAAGTTGAATTACTTATTTCAAGGTTTCTAATAGCTGATGATGTTCCAATAGTTTTGAATAATCCAAAATGAATACCATCTGTATTAATGAGTACGCTATCAATAGAATGGTTTCTTCCATCTAATTTTCCTGTGAAACCTTCTATAGGAACGAAACCTGCGCCGCTATTCCAGTTAGCGCTATCTGTACAATCAATGTTTGTTGTAAGGATGTAATCATTTTCTGGATGTTCATTGATTGCCTGAAGTTTTTCACATGAGTCGATTTGATATGGCTGTTCCCATGTTCCATGCCCTTCCATCGTGACGTTTTGGAATGGAGGAGGATCGGTGGCAAAAGCAGCACTAACTCCAAATGATAATAGAGCCATGACGATAAATACCGACATAGCTCGAGACGAGATTTTGGACCAAATGTTTCTCATAGCTCTATATATTTCGGTGCATGAGGCAATTTTGTTGAGCTATATTCGAAAAAATATTGGTTTATATGGACAAATGATTCAAAAGGACTACTCGATTTTGTAACCCTTAAGATCTAAGCGGCATTGGCGTTATTATCTGTATTAGTGATAGCATTAACGGGTTATATTTCTAAATTGTCCATATTGCGTAAAATCGCAAATTGGTTCAAATGGGACAGCGTCTTCGGAGGATTTATGAAGGTTGCGATATTGGCAGGAGGTAAAGGAACACGCCTTGCTGATCCAACTGATAAAGATGGGATAGTCCCAAAACCAATGGTTACAATCGGATCTGAGCCGATTCTAAAACATGTTATTGATCACTACGAAGATTATGGACATAAAGATTTCACAATTGCATGCGGGTATTTAGCCGAAAAGATAAAAGCATATTTCGAAAGTGCTGATTTAAATTTAAAAGTAACATGTGTTGACACAGGTCTAGACACTAATACTGGTGGAAGAATCAAAAGATTAAAACCATACTTAGTTAATGAAGCCACAGGTGTGAACGAAACTTTTATGCTTACTTGGGGCGATGGTCTTTCGGATGTGAACCTAGACAAACTTTTAGCATTTCATAAATCCCATGGAAAACTCTGTACTTTAACTGCAGTGCATCCACCTGCGAGGTTTGGCGAGTTAACAATTGAGGGTGATGCAATTACTCAATTTAATGAAAAACCAAAGGTTTTAAATAGTTGGATCAATGGCGCATTTTTTGTTTGTGAGCCTGGAATATTTGATTATATCGAAGGTGATGAAACTTTATTTGAAGGTGCTCCATTAGAAAATTTAGCTAAAGATAATCAATTAATGGCATATAAACACGAAGGTTTTTGGCAGTGTATGGATACACCAAAAGATCGCGATGAATTACGTGAAATGTTTGATAAAGGCATAACTCCATGGAAGGAAAATAATGAATAACTCAAAACCATTGAATGTTTTAGTAACAGGAAATGATGGTTATATAGGTACGAGATTGGTGCCTATATTTCAGGCAGCTGGTCATAACGTTAAAGGCTTGGACAATGGTCTATTTCATGATTGTACATTTGGTGATGCGCCAAAATCTATAGAAACCATTTGGTCAGATGTTAGAGATGTAACTCCAGAAATGTTCGAAGGTATCGATGCTGTTGTGCATCTAGCTGGTTTAAGTAACGATCCGTTAGGTGATTTAAATGCAGATTTAACATATGATATAAATCATCGTGGAACAATTCATGTAGCTAAATGTGCAAAAGAAGCTGGTGTTAAACGTTTTGCTTTTTCTTCAAGCTGTTCAACATACGGTAAACACGGCGATGATTTACTTGACGAAAGCTCATCATTTGAACCTGTAACTCCCTATGGTGAAAGTAAAGTTCTTGCTGAACAAGATTTGGCATTATTAGCTGACGAAAATTTTTCACCTGTATATTTGAGAAACGCAACAGCATATGGATTGTCTCCAAGATTAAGAGGAGATTTAGTTGTAAACAACTTGCTTGCATATGCATATTCCATAGGTGAAGTGTTAATGAAATCTGATGGCACTCCATGGCGACCATTGATTCATATCGAAGACATTTCACGTGCATTTTTAGCAGTAGTAGAAGCTGATAAAGAATTAATTCATAACGAGGCATTCAATGTTTGCGATACTTTAGAGAATTACCAAGTGAAAGAAGTTGCTGCAATAGTTGAAGAATTAGTGCCCGGTTCAGTCATTGCATTTGGTGAAGGGGCAGGACCTGATCCTCGAAATTATAAAGTCAGTGGAGACAAGATTGCTAAGACTTTAGATTTTCGTTGTGAATGGACTCTTAAAGCTGGTATGGAAGAGTTGCTCGATGAATACAAGAGACTTGGTTTAACTCGAGAAATGTTGGAAGGTTCGATTCTTATGAGAATTGCTCATGTGAGAGAACATATAGAAAATGGATTGCTAGATAATACGCTTAGATTTACAAGGCCAAATCCCGCTTTAGTAAATATGTAAAGAAAGCAAAATAATGTCATATAAATGTCGCTCTTGCGGTTCTGAAAAAGTTGTTGAGTTTTTAGATCTAGGTTCAATGTCGCTTGCGTCTGTGTTGGTTTCTAAAAGCGATAAAGATAACAAGGTTTTACCGAAGGAGTATCCGCTACAGGCTTACTTTTGTGAAAACTGTAATCTCGTTTCAATCGCAGATTCACCTTCTCAAGAAGAGCTATTTATAGATAATTACAATTATTATGCTTCTTTCTCTCCTGCCATAGTTGAACATGCAAGTAACTATGCAGATGAAATTACAGATAAACTCGGACTAAACCACAATTCATATGTTGTTGAGTTGGGAAGTAATGATGGGTATCAACTTCAATTCTTTAAACGTAAATCTATTCCCTGTGTAGGATTTGAACCTTCTCCTGGACCGGCGAATGCTGCTAAAGATAAAAAAATAGATACCATCGAAGAATTTTTTGGCGTTGAATCTGCATGGAATTTCTTATCGGAAACTCATCCATTTTCAAAAGGCCGTAAAGCAGATTTAGTTATCGCGAATAACGTTTTGGCTCATGTTCGTGATTTGAACGATTTTCTTGAAGGAATATCTTTGATATTAAAAGAAAGTGGAACAGCTACGTTTGAAAATCCATGGGTCAAATTGCTTTTAGATGAAACACAATTCGACACTATTTATCATGAGCATGCCTGTTACTTTTCAACTCATGCTATACAAGCTGCATGTGCACAACACGATCTAGAAATAACAGATGTACAGTATTTTGAGAAGCTACATGGTGGAATGCTCAGATGGAGCGTTCAGCATAGAGGTTTACATATGGTGTCACCAAATGTGACAGAAATATTAGGACTAGAAGAACAAATTGGTTTAACTTCAAAACAGAGATTTTTAGATTTTGGTACAGATGTTGAGAATATCAAAGGTGAGATACTTCAACAAATAGAAGAAATTAAATCGCAAGGTAAATCTATTGCGGCATATGGTGCAGTAGCAAAAGGAGCGACTTTAACCAATTACCTTGGATTAAATTCTGAAACAATTACAAAAGTTTACGACAGAAATATAAATAAGGTTGGTAACTTCATGCCTGGATCCTTGATTGAAGTCGCAAATGCAGATGAGCTACTTATCGACATGCCTGATGTTGTCTTAGTTTTAGCATGGAATTTTATTGATGAAATAATTTCGCAACAGCAAACATACTTAGAAAACGGTGGAAGTTTTCTAGTACCAATACCAAAACCAAAATTGATTACAAAATCAAATATATAGACACATTTCATTGGAGGAAAAGTGATCACATCATGCCCATCATGCGATAGCAGTAAATTAGGGACTTTCTTAGAACAAAAAGAAATACCAACAAATAGCTATTTAATGTTAAGAGATCAAGAACTTGCATTGAGCTATCCGACAGGAAATATGGCTTTAACGCTTTGTGACGACTGTGGATACATATTCAATGCTGCATTTATTCCAGATAATACAGAATATTCAGAGAGCTACGAAGCATCACAAGGATCATCAAAAGTATTCATGGCATGGCTCGAAGACATGGCTGCGCAGTTTGTAAAGCGTAACGAATTAGAAGGCAAAACAATATTCGAAGTTGGATGTGGCCAAGGTGAATTCCTAGCAATGGCAACACGTGCATCAAAAGGAAAGGGTATTGGAATAGACCCTGCATATAAGCCAGGCTTTATTGATGAAAGTGACCAAAAAAATCTTGAATTCATAAATGATTTTTTCGGTGAAAAATATTTAGATATTAAATTCGATGCTGTAGCTCACCGTCATACGCTCGAACACATAATTGAAGTAACACCTCATGCTCGCCTTGTTCTACAGGCAGCAAAAAATAATAACGCAAAAGTATTTTTTGAACTTCCTGAAATGAAAAGAATCTTAACCGATTTGGCATTTTGGGATATTTATTATGAACACTGTAATTATTTCACTCCAGGTTCATTGGCTCGTCTTTTAAGAAGAGAAGGATTAGGGCTAACACATCTAGCTACAGAATACGATGACCAATATTGTTTAGCGGAAGGTGTAATGGGTGAGACCACTCCGTCATTAGAGCTCGAAGATGATTTAGATGAAATCAAAAAACTTGTCGATCAATTCCAAATTAATTTCCCTAAACAAATGGAAGAATTAGGTAACACCGTAGCCCAATATAAAAAACCTATTATTTGGGGAGCAGGATCTAAAGGCACAAGCTTTTTAACAAACTTAGGATTAGATTTATCTAGACTCGGCTTAGTCGTAGATATTGATACTCATAAACACGGAACATTTATGGCTAAGACTGGCCAAAGCGTTCAAGGACCGGATGCTTTGATCGAATATCAACCAGATTTAGTTGTTGCAATGAATTCAATTTATTTAGATGAAATTCAAGCAGACTTAGATGCCAGAGGCGTAAAAGCCAAATTAATTGGCGTATAAGGAATTTAAATGTTAAATAAGCCTTTAAGGGTGCTACATATTCATGGAGATTTAATAGCTGGTGGTGGCCAAACTCTTTCTAGAGAATGGCTAAGAGCATCAGATAAATCTGTTATTGATCCATATGTTGTTGTTCTATCTGCACCCTTAACGCTTAAAGAATCATTTATTAGCGCTGGAGTCAAAGTTAAGGTTATATCTGGTAACAGAATTCTTCAAATCATTAAAACAGCATATTTTATTGTTCAAAATCACATTGACATTGTTCATACTCAAAGTGAACCTGATAGAAAAGTAGGTCACTGGGCTGCTCTTTTAACGAGAAGAAAAGTCATTGCACATTTACATTCTGAATGGGTTTATTTTGCTAAACCTAATCCTTCAAATAACCTCATCTCTAAGTTACGTTCATGGGTTACATATGCTATTCGTAAAATTTCTGAACGAAGCGTTGTTAAATTTATTGCAACTTCAGATTTAGTAAAAAATGAATTTCAAAAATATACGACGAAGCCAATAGAAACCATCGAACCAGGCATCGCCATTATTGATGTCACCGACTCAATCAAGAAAAAGTATAGGGATTTATTAGGTTGTTCAGATAACGAAACAGTAATTGTAAATTTATCCCGTATTGATCCTGTAAAAAACCTAAGTGACTTTGTAAAAGTATTTTCAAAACTGCATGATAAAAATCAAGTTAAAGGATTCATTGCAGGAGAGGGATCTTTGCGTAGTGAAATAGAAAATGAGATTAGCTCACTCACTCTAAATGAAGATTTGCAATTATTGAATGCTTTGGATGATCCTATGCAGTTACTGGGAGCGGCAGATATATTTCTGGCCACTAGTACATATGAGAGTTTTGGAATAAGTGTTTTAGAAGCACTAGGTGCAGGTCTTGTCGTTATTGGATATGATCTAGATGTATATAGCCGATATGGTGACGCTGTAATTCGTGTTCCGTTAGGAGATAACGAAGCACTCGTTAGAGAATGTCAAAGAGTTATCAATGATAAAAGTTTTTACGAAAAACAAAAACAATTAGGAATTCAAGCTGCATGTAACTACGACATCGCATTAGGAGCTAAGCGCCTTAGCGAAATTGATGAATTTGAATTAAAATGTAAAGAACGAAAGAAAACAAAATGAGTAGAACATTAAATGTAGGAATTGTTGGTTGTGGGGTAATTGCCGCACCACATGTAACGACTCTTAATGCTGCAAAAAATGAAAAAGCTGATAGTCAACTAAAAAATGCTATGGGTGATGTCTCACTCCATTTGTTTGACCTGGAAATGGCAAATGCAAAAATGCTTAATGAAAAATATTCATTACAAGCACAAATACATGACTCGTATGAGTCATTGCTAGACGCTGGTTTAGATGCCGTTCATATACTTACACCACCTGTATCTCATGCAAATCTAGCTACTCAAGCTATCAATAAAGGGATAAATGTTCTTGTCGAAAAACCATTTACTACTCGTTTCGATGAAGCTAAAGAACTCTATGAGCTAGCAGAAAAAAATAATGTTCTTTTATGTGTTGATCATTCGACTATATATATGCCTAACGTGCGAGCGTTGTTGGAAAGAATAAATTCAAATGAATTTGGAAGACCTGTTGCATTTAATTGCTTTTATGGTCATGCAGAATCAAAAAATAAAATTCCATATAAAGACCCAACACATTGGGCATATCGTACACCGGGTGGACTATTGATCAATCATATTTCACACCCCGCTTCATTACTTGTTGAGCTAATGGGTGTACCAACACAAATATTGTCGCAAAGCGCAAGCTACACACTTTTACCCGATGACATGAATGATTCATTGTCAATTTCTGTAATGGCACAAACTGGAATGGGGACCATTACTGTTGCTATGGCACAGGGGAATCATCATCGTCATGCAACAATTTGGTGTGAAAAAGGTACAGTAATGCTTGATTTAACTCGTCAAACTATTGTCGAATTTAAGCATAACGGCCCTATTGGTTTAGTGCCAAAAATGCTCGGTGGCGTTAAAGGTGGTTTTGATCAAATGCTTGAAACCGTTGGGGTTGGTGCAAAGGTTGTAACTAAAAAAATGAAACGTGAACCAGGTGTACGTGCACTAGTAGAAGCTTTTATTGTTGCATTACGTAGCGAATCCCCTTCGGCTCCTGTTAGTAAAGAGAACACTCTAGGTGTACAAGCAATTATTGAGAATGCATTGTTTGGGGAAGATGTAAATTTAGATTTTCTAAAAGGTAGTGAATGATGAAAGTATTTGTTACAGGAGCAACTGGCTTATTGGGTAAAGCTATTGTCGAAAAATTAGTAAAAGATGGATACGAAACAAAATCGCTTGTTCACGCAACAGCCATAGATAAAAATGATCCAATGTCCAAAACTGAAATTGTATGGGGAAATTTATTAAACGAATCAGATCACGAAGATTATCTAAAAACGTGTGATGCTGTTGTCCATTGTGCTTGGAATTTTTCGCGTTCAAACGATATTAAAGAATACGAAAAAACAAATATCAAACCTGCATTATCCCTGATGAGAGCTGCAAAACAGCTTGATATAAATAAATTTATTACCATTTCATCTGTTTCTGTCTACGGTTTAGAACCCGCTGACAATGGGAAGGCATTTGACGAGAATTCTGAGTTTTGTTCATATGATGACGCTATGGATGTTTATCCACGAGCTAAACAAAAATGCGAAATAGAAATGTCAAAGCTTGCTAAAGAAATAGGAATGGAACTAGTAATTATTAGACCAGGTCTTCTTTATTCAGACGAAGTACCGCCTGTTAAAAAATCTATTAAAGGCAAAGTATCTTTATTTGCTGGTTTTGGGCAAAATCATCTTCCTTATATTCATGTTGATTCTGTTGCAAATCTTGTAGAAAAAGTTCTTGAAGATAAAAGTGAAAATGACGTAGAAATTTATAACGCAGTGCCAGCACATAGCGACACTGCACGGGCTGTATATAAAAGATGGAAATCTGAGAATGTCTCTAGCGCCAAAGCTATTTATTTGCCTTCTTACGGATTTAAAATGCTTGCATTAGCACCATATTTTATTAAGAAAGCATTAAAGAAAAATGCTTCTCGTCCAAACGCTGAATATCAAACGAAAACAGGTACTAGAAATGTGCAATATTCTGCGGAAAAAGCAGAGAAGAAGTACAACTGGCTTGGCTATTAAAAGCTAGCTCTATATTTATACCAAAGCTCCAAAGACAGAAGTGTGTAAATGCGCATACCGTCGTTAAACTTTCCATTTACATGGTCTTCAATTAGAGCCTTTATAAATTTTTGATCGAATAGATGTTTAGATAACGAGTTATTATCAAAAATGTGGTCGCATGCAAAATCTTTCATCTGGCCTCTAAACCAATCATCGAGAGGGACCTTGAATCCATGTTTTGGTCTTTCAAAGATTTTTTCATCAAGGTATCTTTTTGCAACTTCACGAACGATCAATTTTCCTGACTTTGTATTAGCTAAAAATGCGCTAGGTAAAGTCCTTGAAAATTCTAAAACTGATTTATCCAAAAATGGAGGACGAAGTTCAAGCGAATGCATCATTGAAGTTCTATCTCCACGCTCGAGGATATTATCTGCAAGCCATGCATGCATATCTACATAAGACATTCTAGAAAGTACATCACCTTTTGCTTGGCTATGAATTTTTTCTAAAATATCGTGACCTTTAACATCGAAAATTTCTTTACGTTCTCTTGCAGTGAAAGGTGCAAACCAAGTTCTGAAACTTTCAAGTTCATTTTTTTGTGCTAATGCTCTTATTAAAGTGCGCTGTCTATTCATCGACGCGGGTAATATTTTTTCTAATGTACCTGCTATTGGTGTGCGTATAATCCCAGGTAGGGTAAACAATTTATTGATTAACTTTGCATATTGGTATTTAGGATAGCCGCCAAAAAGTTCATCGCTTCCTTCACCGGAAAGCACGACTGTAACGTTCTCTCGAGCAAGTTTTGCTAGTTGTGAAAAGGCAACATCTGGTGGTTCAGGTACAGGAGCATCAAACTGATAAGAAAGTTTTGGCCATATTTCAATGAAATCGTTTGGGGTTACTACAACCTCATGATGAGTTGTACCTAGAACATTAGAAACCGATCTCGCAAAAGGTGTTTCGTCTAAAGAATTTCCTCCAATGAATTTTGCTGAGAAAGTTTCAAGAACTCCACCTGAATCTTTACGGTGTTTAGAAATCATTGCACATATTAAGGAAGAATCAATACCACCCGATAGATATGCTCCTACAGGTACATCTGCTACAAGTGCTGCAGAGACGCTATCGTATAAAATTTCGTCTAGTTGATTAACTGCTTCAGAGAAGTTTAAATCATTATTTTTTATTTCTGGGTTAGGGATTTCATAGTATTTAGATAAAGAAATTTTCTTGTCTAATGTGACAGTTAGCATTGAACCAGGTTCTAGTTTTTTTATACCTTCATAAAGAGTATTAGGGGCAGGTACACCACGTTGAGCTAAGTAATCAGATATTGACGCTTTATCTATTTCTGGCACAAACTTTAATGCTGGCAAAATAGCTTTGATCTCACTGGCAAAAATAAATTTCGATGAATCATGGTAATAATAGAGGGGGAGTATGCCTAAACGATCTCTGTATAGATTTAGAGTTTGATTTTTTTCGTCGAAGATAGCGAACGCAAATTGACCTCTAAGTTTGTTAATAAAGTCTTTATCATTTTCGTATCCGGCTAATAACGTTTCTGTGTCACCATTAGTTTTATATTCATAATTCCACGTGGTTCTTAGCTCTTTATAATTAAAAATTTCACCATTGAAACATATGATGGAATTTTTTGAGTTGGAAACCATAGGCTGAGGTGATCCTGCAACATCGATAATCGATAGCCTTCTATGAGAGAAGCCGACATTTCTATTAGCGTTAGTCCAGGTGTCTCCGGCATCTGGGCCTCTATGTATTAAACGATTTCCCATGTTTTGTAGCAGATCATCGTTTATAGGCTCGTTCGTGAATGAAACTATTCCTGCTATTCCACACATGCTTGTAACTTTCTTAAATCTTCCAGTACTTCGTCGCTCCTAATATCCCATGTATCATTTCGTACAAGAGACGCTAAATATTTGCGTCTCTCGATTGTAGAATCTTTTTCTAGAGCAA
Source organism: Acidimicrobiia bacterium (assembly GCA_046331265.1). GTDB lineage: Bacteria > Actinomycetota > Acidimicrobiia > IMCC26256 > JAGPDB01 > JAGPDB01. Next base: position 82,339 of record JAXLRE010000002.1, read on the forward strand.
GAGAAATATTTGAAAGAAATTCTTCGTAATTTTCGCAGAGGTAGATCTCATCCTTATATTTTTGTATCTCTTTTATATTCATTGAAACAATTTCGAGGCCTAGGCTTAGATACTCTTTAATTTTGATTGGATTAGTATATTTAGTCCATTCGTCATTACGTCTTGGCAGTATTCCAACATCGAAATATGCGCCGAGTTTCGCTACTTGATCTACTGGTAAAAAACCTAAATAAGTAACATTTTCATGTGCTAGTAATTGACTTATGTCACAGGTCGCTTCGCCGATTAAAACTATTTGAACGTTATCAAATTTAGTTATTATTTTTTCAAGTAATTCGAAATCAATTACATAATCGTCTAGCCCACCAAAAAAACCTATAATTTTTCTATCTTTATTTTTGAATTCAGATGGTTTTATATTGAAGTTATCTGCGACTTTAAATAACGTGGTGTCAACTCCGTGATCGAGAAAATCTCCTTTATTGTTATGCAAATTTGATTCTTCTTCTAAAAGAATTTGTGAAGTGTAATAAGTTCGGAGTGCACGAGATATTTGGGATTCTTCTAATGATTTAATATAACTCTGGTTGGTTTCCTTAAACGCGCTCATTTTGTCTACTCGATTTACAACTTCAAAAAGTGGCTTTAATTTTGGTGCAATTTCATTTGATGTCGGGATAGTCTCAAAAATGATTGGATTTTTTATCTTTAATATGTACATAACGGTACGCACTTGTAAGAAGATTAGTAAAAAGTTAATTTTACGAATTTTTGGAGATGAATATGCTGGGATAATAATTGGAGTAAAGACGTAGAAGTTTTGGTATTCTGCAATTGGTTTTTTAAGTCCACGGAATAATGATTTAATTTTACGCCATATCCTAAAAGCTGAATTTGTGCTACGACCAGGTATTGGTGCACGCATGCCTATCGAATTTATAAAGAGTACTTTTGTGTATTTAGAGAGCCTTGTCATTAATTGAATTTCGCTATGTGCACGATTATGGTACCAAAAATCGACTGCAGCAAAATTAATAATAGGTTTCAATTTAATGGGTTTCATTGTTCTATAAAATATTCTTTGTTTCGATCGAATGTTGAAAGCCAGTACTTATCTAGACAAGACCAGCTTTCTTCTCCTGTTAAATTAGTTGTTTGCGATAGATATTTAGATACAGCTAGTTTGCGTATATCTTCGTATCCTTTTGATGATACGACGTACCCTTTATTGAAAAATGCTCTGTAGAGGTCAAGGAATTTACCTAGTTGTCTTTTAAAGTAAGGATATTGACCTCTGTGAAATCGTGTTGGTCCATCAGCCCACCAATATATAGGACATGCTCTAAAAGTAATGTGCATTTCTAACGAGATATCCTTAGCAATTTTTGCGCATGCCTGATGATCTTGATGACTGTCATTCCACGAAGTAGATATTATTTCCTCAACTTTAAATGGTGCAGAACTAACGTAGTTGCGAAAATTTTCCCGCAACCTATGATCATTTATCTTTGTATCTTCTTCATCAAAAAAATAGATTGATTCTTTATCAACCCCTAAGACCGTTACTGCTTCAATGAATTCTTTTTTTCTCAATTCGATTAATTCGTCAACGGGTATTTTTTCAGAGATTTGAGAATATCTACCATCAGTTGCAACTGCTATGCGTACTTTTGATCCATGTTGTATTTTTCTAGCTATCGTTGCTCCAAAACCTATAGACTCATCGTCCGGGTGAGGTGCTAAGACAATACAGTTTCGTGATTGGCTAGCAAGCGTTTCATTCTTACCCCAGAACAAAACGTGTGAATGCCATGCTTTGCGTAAAATAAATAAAAATTTGCTATACATTTGCTGAACCTTCTTTAATAACAACACTCTCGTTAAACCCATGATCTGGCTGAGAAAAAGATTTTTTTATTGCTATTAGATTTTTGTAGCAGCAAAGAACATATACTGACATGCCAACAGCTCCTGCTACTAACACTGTGACAAACGGTGATTCGATTAATCTCGATACAGCGTATGCGCTTATTCCAGATAACAATGCTCCGAACCAAAACGTGATTGAATCTTTTAATGTTTTGAAAATTGAAAAATCATTTATATGAAGTTTTCGTAGTACAAAAGGAAGAATTATAAAAGCTGCTACTAATACATGTGCAAAAGCTACTCCTGTAATAGAACCAATTAATGATCCGATAAGGAGTGAAGGTACTAATGAAATAAACCAAAGAGAAAATAGTTTTAATTCAAGAACTTGTTTATTGTTTGCAGAAAATATCTCAGCAAAGAAGTTGATAAACACTCGTATGCCGCCAAGCACAGCAAGAATCCGTACAATATTTGCTGCAGGTATCCACTTTTCACCGTACAAAGTGACCACTACATCATTTGCAAGAACACTTAATAATGTGACAAAAGGCAGTGTTGTAGCTAATAGTCCTAAAGTTAAATCATGAAATGCTTTTTTACGGTAGCTTTCATTTTCTTTTATTTTTGAAAACCATGCAAATGAAACACGACTTACTGTGGCACTAATAGTCGTTTCTGGAAGGTTACCTCCATTGTATCCAAGCTGATAATAACCAAGTGTTTTGGTTCCTTGAGTGATTCCGACAATGATATTGTCATAATATTGCGTTGCGGTTCTAAATAAGTTTGAAATTGCCAAAGTTATTCCAAACGATAAAAGTTTTTTTGATGTTTCAAAATGGTAGCCAGGCAAGCTTGCTTCATGGGCAATAGCAAACATTGCCAGTGCAGAAAATGCATTAGATGCAATCATTCCCCAAACAATTGAATATGGGCCAAAATCAAGAATTGCTAATATGACAGTCACGCTGATTTGAATTATTAAAGAAATTGTTTCAATAAATAAAATTGCTTTTTGACGTAAGGACCGTGTTAATAGCGCTAATGGAACTGTACCAATTCCGTCGATAACGACAAGTAGCAACAGTAGCCGCAAAACATTTGTGAGTTTAGAATTATCGAGCCAGGTGGAAATATAAGGCGCCAGGAAATAGAAGAAGCAAAAAATGATTACACTGCCAGAAAGCGCAATGGTTGTTGCATTTCTTGCAGCTTGAGCGATTCGACCTTTATATTGAATAACTGCAGGTCCCATGCAAATATCGTTAAATGATGTACACAACACAACAAAAGCAGTGGCTCCAGCAACAGTTCCAACGTCATTAGGCGACAAAATGCGCATAACAATAATTCCACTTATGAAAGTGGCGATTCTTGTCACTACTTGATTTAGCGCACTAAAACGGAATGCTCGAGATACGTCATTCCTGTCCTCGTATTCTGGGCTCAACTATCTATCTTTCCCGAAATTTCACAATTGTATATAAATTGTACTAAATATATATAGTGGCTGTCTTATCTCAAACTAGTGCCAAATATGATGTTATAAGTGTTATAGATGCAGATCTTGACCAATTAATAGAAGTTTGGGAGAACTGCTCAAGGCCTAAACATTGGTGTAATCCTTGGTCATTGATGGGCGATAATGCTATCTATCTTTTAGAAATATTTGTTGAAAATAAGTTGGTGGCCTATTTTCCATTCAATGTAAGGAAATTTAACAGAACAAAAATTATTCGTCCTGCAAATTACGAGCTGACATTAGATTTTATTGATTTATGTGTAAAAAAAGATTTTGAAGAGATTGCAAAAGAAAGATTTGTTCAATGGTTACTGGATCAAAAGAATTCAGCTTTAGACATCTTTATGTGTAGTGAAGAATCATTAATTGTTGATGCTTGTAAAAATATTGAAACAATTTTAATAATGAAAAGAGGGATATATTATTCGTCGCGTTTAAAAAGTTCTCTTGACGAATTTATTATGGGTCTAAGTCGTTCACCTAGAGCAGATGCTAGGAAAGTTCTAAAACGGTATGAAGATCACCTTAGCTTGCAGATAGTTCACAAAGAAAATGAGGAAGTTCTATTAGATGCATATACCGAGTTAGTAAATCTTCATGAAAACTTGTTTAAAAGTAGTTCAGCTTTTTTACCGCATATGGAAAAAATGAAGAAATTTATTATTGATACAAGTAATAAAGAAATCTTTATATTTTTTCAAGCTAAAGATGGCACTAAAGTTGTAGCTACTAATCTTATGGTCATTTCGAATAAGACAATTGGTCTTATCCAAGTTGGAAGATTAGACAATAATAGCTATAACAAAGTGGGAACTTGGTTACTTATTAAATCGATTGAATGGGCTATTGAGAACGACTTTAAAAAAATAGAGTATTTCTTCGGTGATCAAGAATATAAACGAAGATTTTCCAATTCTAAAAAAGATGCGGTGTCAATCCAGTATTTTTCATCAGTATTCAATAAGTATATGTATAGAATATTTCAGCGGCTTGGAAAATATTTTAAAACTTTGCGATAATTAATAGGTTGAAAGGAACCAAATGTCCCCAAAAGTATCTATAGGTTTGCCTATATATAACGCAGGAGAGGAATTTACTCGAGCTGCAATTGAAACTATTTTAAATCAAGAATATGAAGATTTTGAGTTTCTGATTTCTGATAATGGCTCAACTGATGAGATTACTGTTGAAACAATTGAGGAATATGCAAAGAAAGATGACAGAATAATTTTTATTCGAGGAAGGCGTAATTTAGGTGCACAACCAAATTATGATCGACTTTTTGAACAAAGTCGTGGCGAGTATTTCTCATGGAAAGCACATGACGATAGATTTGATTCAAAATGGTTGGGTGCATGCGTAGACGCATTAGATTCAAATCCAAAAGCAGTTTTAGCTTATACCGATCATATTGAAATCGATGAACACGGAAACCAGCTTGATCTAAATACCGATTATTCAATCGATACCGACAATGATGACCCAGTAGCTAGATTCTTATCTCTAGCTTGTGATCCGCATCCTTGTTATCCATTGTTTGGTCTCATGAGGTCGTCTACTTTGGCATCTACAAACTTGCATGGAAACTACGTTGGTTCTGACCGTGTACTACTTGCAGAGTTTGCAGCTAACGGAAAATTTGTACATATACCTGAAAAGTATTTTCTTCACGGAGAACATTCTCTTCGAAGTGTAAATGTTCATGAGAAAGAGCACGAAAGAAGAAACTGGTTTGATGTAAATTACACAAAGAAGTTTGATTTCCCTAACTGGAAATATGTCAAAGAATATTACAAAGCTATCAATCGTTCAGCTATGACAAAAGAAGAAAAGAGACGTGCTATTCGAGGCATGCAGCGTTGGGTAGAAGATCGAAAAGCAGATTTATTAAGAGATGTTTTAAGACCTGTCAAAGCTGGAGTAATAGCAGTAAAAGAAAAGATCTCAAATTAAATCAATTAAATCTTGAGCTTTTTTGTCCCATGACCATATTGAGGCAATACGAGACGATCTCATAACCCTAATGCTTGGGTATAGATCTTTACTCAAACATTCTTGAACAATTGAAACAAATTCATCAGTGCTATTAGCGCTATGTACATCTTGAGCGTCAAATACTTTTGTGTATTCAAGATTTGTAGAGACTACTTCAATTCCACAGGATAGATATTCGCTTATTTTTAAGGGCATTGATGCATTATTAAATTCATTGTTTTTATACGGAACAAGTCCAACTTTTGCGAGATTCATTAAGTATGGTACTTTTTCATATTCGATAGGACCTATATTGAATACGTTACTTTTTGAACAAATTTCAGTAAATAATGGATCGTTTATTGAACAGTTCCCAGCAATTACTAGAGGAATTTGTGCATTTGCAACAGCTTCTAGATAATTCAGATCAATTCGATCGTTTATTCCACCAACATAAACAGCAAATTCTTTTTCTGGAAGATCTTTTATTTGATATTTATCAGCAGGATATTTAAATAAGCTTGTATCGGCGCCATTTAAAAATATTGAAGATTTTGAATGGTATTTATTTAGCCCAGTATGAATTTTTTCAGAAGCACATAAGATTAAATCAGAATTTTCACATTGAAATTTATGGCCCTCAACTAAAACATCTCTATTGATTCCAGTTAATTCTGGCTGTGAAATGTAATCATCCATAACCCAATAAATATTGGACGTATCATTGCTAAATAAATGATAGTGCGGTGCAGTCGTAATCAAAATTGGCTTATTTTTTATGTTGCTTTTTTTAATCAACTTTTGAATTTTTCTTTTTAGAATTGCTGAAGTTATTTTATAGATTCCTGGCCTGTCTTTTCCTGGAAGTACTAAAGGTGTGAACCGATATAAATTTTCATTTACTTTTCTATATTTCTTGCTAAAAAGTAAGTGCCTGAATTTCTTTTGCTTTAATGAGGTCAAAAGACTGAAAGGCGGGTCAACGTATATAACTTTTGTTACTTTAGATAGCGAAAGAGCTAAAGGTTTTGCCCCCAAAGGGTTCTCGTCGAATGTGGTATTCGAGCAAATAATTATTAGTTCAGGATTCGTCATCGTCGTATCTAGCTTTGATTACTTCATTGTTTATTGTGACATTATCTATGAACACAACATCCTTTCCGACGGCTGCGAAATCAAATTCATGATTTATTCCAAAGACATTATTAGAAACTGTAACTTTACTTGGAACTCCATTATCCACACGTCGTGAAGCAATAACATATAAAGTGATCCCACCACCATTTAAATAATTATGCTGAATCGTCACATTACTTATAGGAGCCTGGTCAGGATCTACAAAAATTGCTGAGTTATAACCACAATTATTAAACCAATTTCGTTCGATTAGTATATTGCTTTTTGCGCTTATTTGAACGCAATCATTATGGGAATAGCCACCTTCTCCTGCATCTTTTGAATTAAACGCATCAAGATCGTGAATGTAGTTATCTTGAATTACAACATCACCCATAGCTTTAATGCCATCAAATGTTCTTGTTATCTCAGTTCGTCTAACTGTAAAATTGCTCCATTGAATTCCATCGTTCTTTTTATTTTGACCGTCAATTTTTCCGTCTTCTAAAAGCATTCCAGTGTTCCCTGGGTCTTGTGTAACTCGTTGTGCCGTAAAATTAGATATTGTTACATTGTCAGCTTTAACAAAAATGACACCATCAACATCTATATTTTTATACGTAGCTGAATCTTCTTCGATTGTTAAATTACCTTTTATTTTTTTTCGTTTGCCATATGGCCCGATATCTTTAGGCGTTAAATCCTTATTGACTCTTCCCCTAGGTCCTACAAAAGTGCCATCAGGTGCTTTATAGCCAGATGTTCTATCAATATTGTTACGGATTACTTTATTGGTTGGATTATCTGTTTTTGAGCAAGACGAGATGAAAATCAAAGAAAGCATGACAATACAGGTCAAAGAAAGTTTTTTTATTCTCATAAATTATTAATATTTTATTTTAGTTATTAACAATTGAGCCTCTCGAATGAGAGGCTCAATTCGTTTAAGGCTAGAAATTATCTATTCGTGTATTTATTAAAGCACCTGAAAGGTTTCTATTATTCGACCATGTCGTGCCTGTAGCTGCGATAGTCGCATAATCAAATAAATGCTCTTCTGTGAATGTGTTATTTCGAATGATTACATTTGTTGGTCTGCCGAATTGTGGAGCAGAACGAGATTGTATTGAATACAATGTAAATCCACCTCCGCCTAAAGTATTTCCTTCAACTAGAACGTTGCTGATAGGCCCTTGGTCTGCATCAATAAATATGGCTGAGTTTCCTCTGTTTCGTTCGAAAACATTATTGCGGATTGTTACATTATTTCCAGATGAAACTTGGACTGCATCATTGTGAGTATACCCACCTGCACCAGCATCTGCACCTGTTCTGAATAACAAATCATGAACCCAACAATTTTCTATTAATACATTTCCATGTGCTTTGAAACCATCAAAAACATTTTTCACTTCTAGATAGCGTGCCGTATAATCTGCCCATACGACTCCATCAGCTCCAGGATTTTGTTCTCCATGTATTTCTCCATATTCCATTAATAATCCTGTGACTCCAGGATTTTTATAAACATTATTGGCTCTAAAATTTCTTATTGTTACGTTGTTAGCTGTAACTGTTATTTGGCCTTGAACATTTACATTTTCAACAACCGCGCCATAGGTTGAAATTGTCATAGCACCCCTTGTCACAAGAATGCTTCTATTACTTGGACCTGGTGTAGTCGGATTGCTCGGAGGCAAAGTAGTTGTAGTTGTAGTTGTTGTTGTAGTAGTAGTAGTGGTGGTGGTGGTAGTTGGTGGCAAAGTAGTTGTAGTTGTTGTAGTCGTATTTGAACTTCGTTGTTTTCTTAAAACTTTAGGTAGTTGTTCTATATCGATAGCTTGTAGCTCGGTACTCTGTGCCGCAAGAGTTTTTGCAGTATTGCTAGAAATAAATTCGCCTAACACATTAAGAGAACCTGATGAGCTAGACCCTGATGGGATAGTAGTTGCAGTAGAAGTTTTTAATTCAGAAGATTTGGTATTTAAGGTCAATTGGTTATTGTCAGATTTTGCAAAGATTTTTGGCTTAGGAATATATTTTGATATTTCTTTTCCGTTTGCACTCTGAGGTAATGAAGCTTCCAATGCGAATACTATTATTACAGCAAGAATTGTTCCTATAATTCGCTGAGCCATACCAACACGCAGTGACATGGTTCCTCCCTTACCCCTGACAGGGATAGTTTCGGCAGATAAAAGCAATATATTTAGCAAATAGTAAAAAAGGTGTATTTAGTCATCTAAACGGCAAATTTACGTTAAAAATAGAAAATCTGCTAGAATTACTCTTAGTGATGAATTGATGCAATTCGAAAGGAAAAATGGAAACGGAATCCCAAAAAACCCTGATAGATAGCACAATATCTGGCGAAGTAAATAATGAAATTTCTATCATTGAAAATGAGAGAGAACTAGTTCAAGACTCTGCTCCAATTTCAAGAAAGTCTCAACCTACAGTTAGGCATAGGCCAGGTGATTCGTCGAGATTACGCCATCGAATAGTGGCGGTTGATGTAACTTCTTCGGTCTTTGCATGGACAATAACGTTCTTTAGCTTTAATGCATTAAATTTTGTCGTACCAAATGTTGTTCACTTGGCAGTCGGTCAACTTTCATTTTCAGCTATTTGTTTTACTCTTTGTATTTTCTTTTCACTTTATCGGACTCGTATTTCACACAGAGCTTCAGCTGAACGATTTCGCATTTTAGGTGTTTCTATAATTGCAGGAGCATTGGCTGGAGTTATCCAGTCAGTTTGGTCTTCAAAATATTCAGTACTTTTCTCTATTACAGCAGGTGTAAGTTTTTTCATTTTTGATACGTTTTTAAGATCGCTATTTAGACAATGGTTAAGAATTCAACGTTCACGCGGCAGATACCAACGTGAAATACTTTTAGTCGGCACAAACTCAGATGCACAAGCAATGTACGACTTGCTAAGAACTCACCCTGAAGTGGGTTTTACAATCGTTGGCGTCGTCGGAGACAAGGACGAGGCAAACAAATTTGACGATATAGCTTGGTGTGGAAACACTGACGAAGTCGTTCAATCAGCTAGAAAAACTGGCGCTACAGGAGTTGTCATTGCCTCAAATGCATTAGAACCGTTCCAGTTACGAAAAGTCACAAATGCATTATTGGCAAGATCAATTCATGTGCATGTTAGTTCTGGTTTATTTGGGTTTGATGAAAGAAGATTAAGACCACAAAGTTTTTCTCGAGAACCAGTTTTTTATGTTGAGCCAATTTCGTTTCCTTTGTTTCAAAGAATTGTTAAAAGAACATTTGATATTATCGTTTCTAGCATTTTGTTGGTATTTGCTTCACCGATAATTGCGATTTCTGCGATCTTGATAAAACTTGGAGACAAAGGCCCAGTCTTTTTTCATCAAACACGTATAGGTAAAGATATGCATCCTTTTAGATGTATAAAACTCAGAACAATGCGGGTTGATGCAGAAAAGAATCTAAAAGACCTAATGGATAAAAATGAAAGACACGGTCCATTATTTAAACATTCATCCGATCCACGTAGAACAAATATAGGTAAATTTTTAGAAGCTGCATCTCTTGATGAGCTTCCACAGCTTTGGTTAGTTCTTACTGGGACAATGTCTTTGATAGGTCCACGTCCCGCTTTGCCGCATGAAGTTGCTGTATTTGATGATGATTTAAATCAAAGGCACTTAGTCCGTCCAGGAATAACTGGACTTTGGCAAGTTGAAAGTAGGGATAATCCATCGTTTGATGCTTATAAACGTTTAGATATTTTCTATGTAGAAAACTGGTCTTTGTTATTAGACTTATCAGTTATGGCTTTAACGTTACATGTCGTTATGTCACGCGCCTTGAGAAAAATCTTTATGCGTCAAAATAAAAAGTAAACATAATGAAGAAAAAACATGTACTTATAATTGTCCAAAATTTATCTGTTCCGTACGATAGAAGAGTTTGGTTAGAGTGCAACTCATTAATTGATAACGGTTTCGAAGTCTCTGTTATTTGTCCACGAGCAAAAAATGATTCTAAAAAAGAAACTTTAAACGGAGTGAACATATACCGTTATGCTCCACCGCCAGCTACGGCTTCAGTATTTTCATTCTTATTAGAGTTCTCATATTGTTTTATTCGAACTTTTATTCTGGCGATAAAAATTCACTTAAAAAAACGAATAAATATAATTCAAACATGTAATCCACCTGACACTTATTGGCTATTAGGGTTATTTTTTAAGTTATTTGGTGTAAGTTTTGTATTCGATCAGCATGATTTATGCCCAGAAGTATTTGATGCACGTTTCGGTGAAAGCCAATCTTTCTCAAAACGCATTCTACGTAGTGGACTTGTATTTCTTGAGAAGATGAATTATTCAGTTGCTTCTAAGGTTATTTCAACAAATGAAAGTTATTTCGAAATTGCAACATCTAGAGGGAAAAAGAAAAAAGAAGATGTTGTCATCGTGAGATCGGGTCCTAACCCAGATCGGCTTTACCCAATAGAAAAAGACGAGTCCTTACTTCAAGGCAAAAAATACATGCTTGTTTATATTGGAGTTATGGGACCACAAGATCGTGTTGATATTGCCATTGATGCAATGAACGAAATCGTCAATTCATTAGATAGAAAAGATGTGAAACTTGCGCTGCTGGGCGATGGAGATTGCTTTAATGAATTACAAAATCAAACAAAAGAACTAGGGCTAGAAAACTATGTGGAGTTTTTAGGAAAAGCAAACGACGAAGTAATCCGTAAATATTTTTCAAGTGCATCGATTGGAATAGCGCCAGATCCTGCTACAAAATTTAATTCTCATTCAACACATAACAAAATTATGGAATACATGATATTTTCATTACCTATTGTTTGCTTTGAGCTAAAAGAAACAATTAAATCAGGTCAAGATGCACTAAGTATTGTTGAAGAAAATGCTGATCCAGTAGCGATGGCTAAAGCTATTGTCGCATTGCTTGATGACGAAGAAGCAATAAAATCTAAAGGGCTTTTTGGTCGAGACAGAGTGTTAAAACACTTAACTTGGGAACATCAGTCTCAAGCGTATGTAGATGTTTTTAAATCGTTCCGTTAAGTTTTTCAATTATTTTTTTGCGACGATTTTCAAAATTAAAAAACGATAAGCAAATATGTTTTAAGGATTCTCTTGAATAACTTTTATTGATGCGCAGAACAAAAGACGCAATTAAGAAAAGTCTAAAAAGCTGAAAATTAATATATTTTTTTCTAATTCTCATTAAAACTAATTTATTAAAACAAAGCAATGTAAAGAGTAGGGGATGGGTATCAGATTCTCCACCTATATGAGTTGCTTTAGCTTCAGGAACAATAAATATTTCATACCCGTTGTCTCTGCATCGCCATGCGAACTCTGTTTCTTCTGAGTAAAGAAAGAAATCTGTTCGCATACCTTTTAGCGATGTGAATATTTCTTTGTTTACGCACCATATTGCGCCTTTTATCCATTCAACTTTGTGTGTATGTTTATAGTTGGCTTCATCTGAAATAGTTTCAGACTTATTTAGTTTTTTTGATAGCTTTCCTCCAAGAAATGATTCACAGAACTGAGTTGAAAGCGTAGGAAATTTTCTTATATTTCCTTCAAGTTCCCCTCCAAGAGTGTATGTTGCAGGTGCGGCAACGCACGCGTTTTTTTCTTTACTTAAAACATTTATTAGAGGCAAAAATGTATTTGCATTTACCTCTATATCAGCGTTTAATACCGCAGCATACTTTGTGCCTGAAAGTTCAACACCTTTATTAAAGCTATATCCAAAACCATAATTTCCGCCCGTATTTATATATCTAACAAAACCAAATTCATTCTTTATTATTTCAGATGTTTTATCTGTCGAATTATTATCGATAACTAAAATTTCAGCTCCTAGTTCATGAGCTCCTTTTAATGAATTTAAACAATTAGCTATTATTTGTTCTGAGTTATATGTGGCTATAGCTATTGTTAAATCTTTATACATTTAGTTAACCAAAGTTATGGGTTTCTTTTCAATAACTCTAGATGTAGTTAAATGAAAAGCCATTTCTTCTTGTCCATTTATATATCTATTAATACGCCAAAGTGCGCTAGTGATGCCAATAATTGAAGCCGAAACAAAGGAGATCATAGGAAAGCTTAAAGTATCGAAAGTTGCGAAACATAAAAGAATTGCAAAAAGTGAGCTTGCACAACATTGACCAAGTTCTTTCACGAACCTATCCCGAGCCTTGTGCTTTATGTTCCTACCTAATGTTATTGCTGTACCAAATATTCCAAGAATAGACAGCAAACCAAATATTCCTGTCTCTATTAAAGAGAGCAAGAATTGATTATCTAAGTAAATGTATGTATTTGGATCGTATGTCTTGTATCCTCTACCAAAAAATAAATGGTTTTGAATTTCTTTACTTGCTTGAGAATAATCGCTTGTTCTTGTCGAAATTGATACATCTTGATTAGCTTTCGTAAATAATTCAATTAAAACGTTTGGAAGTTTTGGTGCAAAGATAAATAGGCATACAATACAAAGTGCAGACGTTAAAAAGAAGCGTGATCTTCGCTTTGTTGTCCAAGTAAAAAACATGGTTGCCACGATCGCACCAAAAGCAACAACTGCTGTACGTGAAAGGGCAGTTGGTAATGCGCAAGTTATTAAAATAAATGGAATCAAGGAAACTATTCGTCCGCTCTTTGTCCAGTTCATAACTGCGTTTCGTAGCGCAAAAGGCCATATTGCACAAAGGACAACGGCATATTCAATCGGATGATAAGCAGTTCCTGAAACTCGAGGCAACCCATTACGTTCTGAAATGAAAGTTATATCGTTGACAGCACCTAAACCGGGAAGTTTTAACATTGGTGCAATATTGTTTCTCGTTATAAATTGCAACAGCCCTATTACGGCAACAAATGAACCACCGATAATAAATGCTTTAACTATTTTTTCGACATCATTGCGGTCCTTTAATCCGTCAGCAAAAAATAAAACTACACCAATGAAAGAAAGAGCTATAGCTAAGCCTCGTAAAGTTGCCTGGCTCTCTTGTGCCGGCAAAACGCGAGCATATGCAGCTGCGATACTTGCCAAAATAGTTGCAATGAAAAAATATGCGGCAATACGAATTGGTTGTTTTGTATGTGCAGCGCTTAGAGAACTTGTAACTCGCGATAAACCCCACCATACAAACATTGCTAAACCAACCAACATCGCAGGGGAAGCGCTACCACCTAAAGCGACAACTACATAAGGACTAGGGCAGACGAATAACAGAAACATGAATATTCGCCCGAAGTTAACAGAGTTCATTTTATGACTTTTGAGAAGGTAACTTATCTTGTTGAGCTATACCAGCCTTGCGGTTTCTTTTACTTGTAGAGTTACGTGTCTTGGTTACATTTTCTGGTTTTTTATCTTTTGATAATAAAATTGTTTCACCTTTGCGGGAATTTTTTGTGCCTCTTTTAAATCCATCTAATACAAAAGCAATGGCTATAGAAAAAGCGGCACCTAAAACAAAAACGATAACAAATGTCCTTGCTTTAGATCCAGACTGTGCAATAACGTCTTTATCGGGATTTGAAAATGCTTGTATCCAAGATTCTTTCGGAGCGCCTGCTTCTGTTTGCTTAGCAACTAGCTCATCCTTAATATCATTTAATAAATTGTCACGTGTTTCCTTAGCAACTTCTGGATTTTCTGCATTAACTTTTACTTCAAGCATTGGAAGTAATACAGTTCTTGTTGGATCGTAAGGAACGCTTACTTCATAATTAGTCGATAGACCTTTATCTTGGTATTTTGATTTTGTGTCTGCACTAGACATATTGTCACCCAGAACTTGAGCTGTTGTCTGAAGTGATTGGTCAAAACGCAAATATGGATTATCAGTACTGTTTGCATTTGAATTAAGTAGAGTTATTGTTCCTCTTGATTCATAGGTTGTTTGTATTTGCGAAACCATTATTAATGCTGCAATAAAAGTAACAGCCATCAATGGTATGAGCAATTTAATATGATTTCGGATAATTCGTAGTGCTTCGAGTAGTTCCATGGCATATATTGTCCCATGAACAAGAAAAACATAGCAAATTACCTAGTAAATACCGATAAATACTTTTGGTAGTATCAACGCGTGCGAATTCTAATAACTGGTGCTTCGAGTGGGATAGGTGAGGCATTAGCCCAAAAAGCAGCTTCTCGAAAATATGATTTAGTTTTAGTGGCAAGACGTAAAGATAATTTGGATCAGTTAGCCGCAGACTTAATCGAAAAATACAATGTTGAAGTAGAGACAATTCAAGCAGATTTAACTAAATGCGATGATGTTGCCAAAATAATTTCGAGATTAGAACAAGATGAAAATGCTGTATCGATGTTAATTAACAATGCAGGATTTGGTTCCTCAGGTCCTTTTATCGAGCTAGATATTTCTAATGAACTAAATGAAATTGATTTAAATGTGAAAACCCTGGTCGAATTAACTCATTGCGCAGCCAATCAAATGGTTAAACGTGGTTATGGGACTATTGTTAATATTGCATCAATCGCAGGCTATACGCCGATGGCCGGAAATGCCGTATATGGGGCAACTAAGGCTTTTGTGATTAGTTTTTCACATGCTTTGAGAGAAGAGCTAAGCAGTTCTGGTGTAAATGTAATGGCAGTGTGTCCAGGACTAACTGTAAGTGAATTTCATGAACGTTCAAGGTGGTTTGGCGCAAAAAAGCAGAAAAAATATCCATCATTTCTTTGGCAAAGCTCAAGCCAAGTAGCTAATAAAATATTTAAA
This sequence comes from Acidimicrobiia bacterium, assembly GCA_046331265.1. GTDB lineage: Bacteria > Actinomycetota > Acidimicrobiia > IMCC26256 > JAGPDB01 > JAGPDB01. Next base: position 97,624 of record JAXLRE010000002.1, read on the forward strand.
GGCATTGATAAACAAAAAGGAATAGTCATTCCTGGAGCTATTAATAAATTATTTGCTGGAGTTAGTTCAAGTCTTCCAGGTTCTGTGTCGAGAAAAATTTCAGCATCTGTTGCTAAAGGACGAAGACTGCGATAGAGTATCGCCGTCCTTACATTTGTAAGATAACAAATCTCACCTACGAAATCTGTTTTCTCCGCACTAATTTTTTAAGGGCAAAGTTCATGGGTCTGACCCAAAATAATCAATAATTTAAAAAGGATCATTATGGATTCCACTTCACTGGCAAGCAAAGATAAAGATGCGCTATTAACAATTGCAAAAACTTTAGGTATTAACGCAACTTCGAAACTAAAGAAAAGCGAACTTGTCGATGCGATTATGAAAGCGCAATCGATTTCAGCTGATGGTAATGAAACTGGAAAATCAATAAGGTCAAGAAGAGCTTCATCTGTTGAACAAGATTCGATTGAAGCATTGGCAAATGAACAAGATTCAATATCAAATGATGACAAAGCAGAGTTTGCTCCTAGACCAATGAGTCGTCGACCAAAAGAACAAGAAACAAAATCTGAAACGCAAAGAGAAAATGTAAAGTTTGAATCTGAATCAGAATCAGAGTCTGAAGAAGACGACGACAATTCGCGACGTAGACGTCGACGCAGGGGATCAAGAGATAATCAAACTGATGATCGTATGTCTGATGTTGAGCCTATGGATGTATCAGGTTTATTAGAAGTTCGTGAAGAAGGATATGGATTTTTGCGTTGTAACGGATATCTTCCACAAAAAGGTGATGCATATGTTTCTGCGCAGATGATAAGAAAACTTTCTTTACGCAAAGGTGACTTAATTGTTGGTGCAATGAAACCACCTCATGAAGATGACCGTAAGCCAACACCGTTACTAAGAGTTGACACGGTTAATGGCATAGATGTTGAGCAGGCAAGAGGTCGAAGAAAGTTTGAAGACTTAACCCCGTTGTTTCCAGACGAGCATTTATTAATGCAGCTTGAGTCTGCACCTCAGGAACTAACTGGTCGAATTATCGATTTGGTTTCACCAATCGGTAAAGGTCAACGTGGTTTGATCGTTTCACCACCGAAGGCTGGTAAAACAACGATCATGAAATCAATTGTTGAATCAATTGAGTACAACAACCCTGAAGTTCATTTAATGGTTCTACTTGTCGATGAACGTCCAGAAGAAGTAACAGACATGCGTCGACACACTCAACGAGGTGAAGTTATATCTTCTACATTCGATCGTCCACCTGAAGAACATACTCGTGTTGCAGAACTGGCAATTGAAAGAGCAAAACGTTTGGTTGAAGATGGTCGCGATGTTGTTATCATTCTCGATGGTATAACTCGTTTAGCGCGGGCATATAACTTAAGTGCTCCAGTTTCAGGACGAATACTTTCTGGTGGTGTTGATTCACAAGCGCTTTATCCTCCTAAGAAATTCTTTGGTGCAGCTAGAAATATTGAAGAGGGTGGTTCATTAACCATTCTTGCGACAGCACTTGTTGATACAGGTTCGAAAATGGATGAAGTTATCTTCGAAGAATTTAAAGGTACAGGTAATATGGAACTTCGTCTTGACCGTCGTGTTGCAGAAAGAAGAATATTCCCAGCTATTGATGTCGATTCATCATCGACTCGTCATGAAGAGTTGCTCTTTGATCGTTCACAACTTAATTCTGTATGGAAACTTCGACGTGTTCTGCATGCACTTGAAGGTGGGGAGAACGGAAAGACTGGTGCCGGTCTCGAATTATTGCTTGAAAAATTAAAGCAAACAAAGAATAATGACGAATTTTTAGCAGAGATAGCAAAGAACCCAGCTCCTGGAGCGTAAATTCAGTAATGAAAATTAAACATCACATATTATTGCTAAGTGCAGCTCGTGCTATGGGCGGTCAAGCTGTTCTTAACGGTGTGATGATGCGTGGTGAAAAATCTTATGCAGTCGCATGTCGTCGAGCTGATGAATCAATCGACGTAAAAATATTTGATGTTCCTAGTTTTGCAATTAAGTTTTCAAAGTTTCCACTATTGCGTGGAGTTATGGGACTTGGTGAAGCAATGGCTTTGGGTTATCGAGCTTTAATGCATAGCGCTGATTTAGCTATTAAAGATGAAGAAGCAAAAGAAAAAGCAGAAAACGGTGAATCTCAAAGTACTGATGATGAAGAAGGAAAAACTTTAGGAAAAGTAACTGTTGGTTTGTCTGTAACTTTTTCATTAGTGTTTTTCATTGCTCTTTTTATTGTTGCACCTTTGCTTGGAAGTAAGTGGATCCAAAATTTATTTGATTTAAATCATTGGCAAAGCTTTATTGTCGAATCTGTTTTACGTTTGGTGATTTTTTTAGGATACTTATCTTTAGTTTCGCTTATGAGTGATATTAAACGTGTTTTTCAATATCATGGTGCTGAGCATAAAGCTATTGCCGCATATGAAAACGATGTTGTATTAACACCACCAAGCGCTCAACAGTTCACAACTGCACATGTAAGATGTGGAACAAACTTTTTGTTAATTGTTATGGTGATGTCGATTGTTTTTTATGCAGGCATTGCTGCATTTTTGCCAGGTATCCCAATTTGGGGATTAATACTTTCACGCATATTAGTTATTCCTTTAATTGCAGGTGTGAGCTATGAAATTATTAGAGCAGCTGCAACCAGAATGGAACATGTATTAGTTCGTGTTCTTATAAAACCAGGATTGTGGTTGCAAAAAATTACGACGCGAGCACCTAGCGATGATCAATGTGAAGTCGCAATTGTTTCTTTGAAATCGGTTTTTTCACCAGAACAATTAAATGAAGTTGAATCTAGAACCAAGCTTTTGGCGGAGCCTTCATGGCAAACAATTGATGAAGTTCAACAAAAATTAGCTATTTCAGCATAAAATTAATTGTCTATAGTTGCCATATATTGCTGTTATTCGCGTTATTCGCTAAAAGGTGTGAAATGACGATTAATTCGCAAAAATGTATTGACTAAGAAATATGTCCGTTATATGATGAATTTATCACCAGGGGCGGTGACAACAGCTGTAAGGTAGATCAAAGCTTCGGGGCGACGCTTTTAGATCCCTTCAGAACTTAAATTCCTTCATCCGGGCAGATGAAGGAATTTTTTTGTCCCCCTTCTTTCCCGTGTTGGGTCGAAAAACTATCGTTTTTCGATAGAAAATCCCACAAACACTGAAGCGTATTTGCTTATATGTACTTAAATGTCCTATTCTGTATATTGTTGATTTTTAATAGCTAGGAAGGCATCATGGTCGCAACTACTACAAAACTACAAAGAATTATTCTTATATCTATAGTTTCTTTAATACTTGTCATAGGTGCAGCTAACGCTTTCGCTAACGACTCGAGTAATTCGGCTTCTAACTTGTCTGGCGAATATTCATGTGGATGTACAACTAGACCGTCTACTACGTCTACGACGACAACGACGACTAGACCAACAACTACTTCTACTTCTACAACGACTACAACTGCACCAACAACTACAACAACGAGCACGTCTACTACAACGACTACTTCTACTACGTCTACGACGACAACGACGACTAGACCAACGACTACATCTACTTCTACGACTACAACGACTGCCCCAACAACCACTACGACTGCAGCAACAACAACATCAGCTCCTTCAACGACAGTTTTAGGAACGGTTGTTACTTCAGCTCCAACAACTGCTCCTCAAGTTAAGGGAACAAGCGTTTCTTCATCTTTGGCTGTTACTGGATCACAAAGTTTGTATATCGCTATTGCAGGTTTAAGCATCTTGGGTGTAGGGCTAATTCTTGCTTTAGGTATGAAAAAGCGTTCACAAAATAAAATGGGCGTAAATTCTTACCGTACTTGGTAGGCCTAAGAAGCTATCTTTTTTGTATCGTATATAACAAATTCGTAGCACGTCATAAAAAGTACTTTTATTCTTGTTAATTCTTTTCTTGCGCATTATTCGTATTATGCGGTATTATTAAATATACCAATTGTCCATATTGCGTAGTAGCCACGCGGAGGAACCATGCAAACCCCAAATATTGTCAACAAAATAACGACACGATCAAAAATATTTAAATTAAACATTTTATTACTTATAACTTTTGTCATTGCAGCGACAATGACAGTTTCATTTGCAACAGAAGCACAACAAACAAACTGTGGTGCAAGAGTCGCATTAGTTTTAGACAGATCATCATCAATTGGTGTTGATCAATTTTCTGGCGGTGCAGCACAAAGTGAAGCAAACGTTGCAGCAATTAAAAATGGTGCTATGTCATTCGTTGATGCACTTAAAGGTCCTGACTCATACATGGACGTTTATGCATTCGCATCTGTGGCGCAAAGAATTAACTCAGGTGGTTGGTTCAAACTAGATGGCAACTTTAATTCAACAACTACAAATGTAGATCTCCAAAAGTTTGTAATTGGTACAACTAAATTTAAGCGTGGTGCAACATCGTCTTCAGAAAATGCATACAACGATGGTATGACAGCAAGTTCTGAAGGATTGACAAACTGGAACGGTGCACTAAATCTTGTAGGTGCATCAAGACAAGATCCATTCCCAACACACCTCGTAATATTCACAGACGGTAACCCAACAACAAACCAAAGCGAAGTAGATAAAGCACTTGCAGCAGGCGGAAGCTTTGCAGCTTCAGGTCAAACAAATGTTGACGGTGTAGATGCAGACGATATTTCAACAGCTGTTGCTTCTGCAAACTTCCTTCGTGCAATTGGTATCAAAATCATTCCTATCGCAGTTGGTGCTGAAGGAATCGTAAACATGGCTAACCTTCAAGCACTTGCTGGTGCTGGAAACCCTGTGTACCGTGCAAACGACTACTCACAATTAACAAATATGTTCAAACAAGCTGCAGCAAATATTTGTGTGCAACCAAAACCAACAACAATAAATGTAAACGCTCGTGACACAGATGGAAACTTAATTTCTGTACCAGTTAACGTTGGAACAACAGGAACAGATGGTGGACCAAGTGCTGCAGGTGATAACCGAAATACACCAACAGATCCAAACAACCAATGGACATCTTGGTCATTTAAAACACTCGACAACTGGAGAGCACGTATAACTCAAACAGCAGTACCTGCAGGATACGTTCCAGTAAAAGACTTCTGTCGAAGAGAAGCTCTTACGAATCCAGATCTTCCACAACGTGAAGGAACAGAAAACTCTCCATCTAACATAATCATGGATCCAATCCAACCAGGTGGAAACATATACTGTCAGTTCGTTCTAAAGAAATTAACAGACGGTATTCAAATCCTAAAAGATGTAACACCTACAACTGCAAAACGCGGTGAAGCAGTTACATACTCTTTCGTAGTAAAGAACACTGGAAACACAAAACTTACAAACATTAAAATCACTGACCCAATGCTTGGTGGTCAAGTTGGAACAATTGCTTCACTAGAACCAGGTGCAAGCTCAGCTCCAATCACAAAGACATACACAATTCCTAACAATGCAACAGGAACAATCCACAACGTTGCAACTGCAACAGGAACACCAGTTAATCCAGACGGATCAGTGCGACCAGAAGTTAAAGATGACGACCCAGCTGACGTTGTAGTACAACTTCGACAAGGTCAAACAATCGAAAAATCTGTTACTCCTGAAATAGCAAGCGTAGGAACAGAAGTTACATATACAATATCTGTAAAGAACACAGGCGAAGGCCCTCTTTCAAACGTTGTCGTAACTGACGCTACACTTGGCAAAGAAGTAACAATTGCTGGACCGATCGCACCAGGTGCGACTGGCGCAACACAAATTAAATACACAATCAAGCAGGGTGATTTCAAAGATGGTGTATTTACAAACGTTGCATGTATCAAAGGTACGCAAACTTGTGACGATGCAAAAGTTAAGTCACCACAAGTTGAACTAACAAAATCAGGACCTGCAACAGCAAAACCAGGAGATAAAGTTAAGTACACATTCACTGTTAAAAATGTTGGTGTTGTTGACTTAACAAATATCAAGATTAAAGATGACACACTAAGCAAGTACACAAGCTCGCCGGTTGTTATCGAAATCCCTGGAACGCTTAAGCCAGGCCAAACAAGTGAAGTTAAAACATACGAATTTACAATTCCAAAAGACTTCAAAGAAAACTCATTTAAGAACGTCGCGGTAGTTCACTCGAACCCTGTAGACCCAACAACTGGTAATCCAATCACTGGAACAGATGTGACAGATGACGATGACCACGTAATTGGTCTATCAAGATGGGTTGCTACTAAAACTGCTGACAAGTCAGTTGTGGTTCCTGGAACAGAAGTTACTTACACAATATCTGTAAAGAACACAGGTGCTGTGGATCTAAGTAACATCGAAGTTTCAGACGCAACAATCGGTTTCCCTGCAGATGGAAAACCAGTAGTAATAGCTTCTCTTAAAGTTGGAGAAACGAAATCAGTAACAGCTAAATATACAATTCCTGCAAATTTCACAGGAAAAACATTTAAGAACACAGCTCTTGTATGTGTTGATCCAAAAGATGGCTCAACAGTAGATGCAGGTGTAAGTTCAGCTGACTGTCAAGAACCAACAGCAACCGTAGATGTAGCAAAAATCGCTATAACTAAAACTGCTGACAAAGAAACAGCTCTTCCTGGAGACAAAGTTATCTACACATTCGTCGTAGAGAACACAGGGAACGTTTCTATAGACCCAACTCCAATTAATGACAATGTATTAGGTGTAATTGGTGACCCAGGCATACTAAAGCCAGGCGAGAAAGCTACATTTACAAAAGAATACATTGTTCCAAAAGAAACTAAAGATGGTACAAGTATTAAGAACATTGCAACTGTGTGTGCACCAGTTCCAGGTACAACTTCAACAGTTACTGGTACAGACTGTGTAACAACATGTCCTGCAAGTTCATTAACAACATTGTGTGCGCAAGATGACCACACATTGCTAGTACAAGTTCCATCAATCAAGATTGACAAAACTGCAGACAAGACAACAGCAAATGTTGGTGACAGTGTTGTATACACATTCGTTGTAACTAATACATCGAAAGTAACACTAACTGACATATCAGTAACAGATAACGTATTAGGTGACCTTGGCAAGATCGACAAACTTGAGCCAGGTGCATCTGCTACAAAGTCCGTAACTTATGTTGTTCCATCATCAGCTGCAGCAGCTGGATCAATTCGAAACGTTGCAACAGCTTGTTTCGCAACGCCAAAAGTTGATACAAACTGTGCAAGTGATGACCATACGCTAAGTGTTACACAAGTTCTTGGAACGAGCGTTACACGACCACCATCAACAGTGAGCAATACACTTGCTTTCACTGGTGCGCAAAGCGGATGGCTTGCATTGGTGGCAGGATTAATCGTTGGACTCGGTGCAACCTTGTTCATGATTACAAGAAAACGTAAAGGTGAAGCTCTTTAGTAGCTTTACCTTTTAGGGAGAAAAAAGAGTGGGGTAACCCACTCTTTTTTTATTTCTCCGTGTTGGGTCGAAAAACTATCGTTTTTCGATAGAAAATCCCACAAACACAATCTTAAAGTTCAGCGTCCACTTAAAAAAACTTTAAGATGTAACAGTGAAATTTGAACAACTGAAAGACTTGTCTACAGAGCTTCAAGAGCTTGAAGACTCGCTAAATGAACTATATGCACAGGGTAAGATTGATGAAGCGACCCATGTGTCTAAAAAAATTGCTGAATTAAAGCCTATTGTGGCTGCATATCAGGCCTACACTGATGCAAATAACGAGATTGATGAAGCTCATATTTTGTTGGAAAATGAAGCCGATCCTGAGATGAGGACTTTTTTAAATAACGAGATTGAAACAAAAAAGTCAACACTTGTTGATTTGGAGGCTGAACTAAATGAGCTTCTTTTGCCGAAGGACCCAAATGATCTAAGAAATGCAATTGTAGAAATTCGTGGAGCAGAAGGTGGGGAAGAAGGAAATCTTTGGGCTGGTGACTTGTACAGAATGTATACAAAATTTGCCGAGCGTCGAGGTTGGATTATTGAAGTTATTGATGCAATGGAATCAGAAAAAGGTGGCTACACATATATATCTTTCCTTGTGAAGGGAGACGAAGTCTGGAGCAACTGGAAATTCGAAGGTGGACCTCATCGTGTGCAGCGTGTGCCTGCGACAGAAACGCAAGGACGTGTTCACACTTCTGCTGCAACGGTAGCTGTGCTGCCTGAAGCACAAGAAGTCGATGTTCATATTGATCCGAATGATTTGATTATTGACGTATATCGAAGTTCTGGACCTGGAGGACAAAGTGTCAACACAACCGACTCAGCCGTTCGGATAACACACAAGCCAACAGGGTTAGTTGTTAGCAATCAAGATCAAAAAAGCCAAATCAAAAATCGTGAAAAAGCTATGAAAGTTTTGCGTTCGCGTTTACTGCAGATCGAACAAGAAAAAGCAGATGCCGAACTAGGTAATGCTCGTCAAAGCCAAGTTAAAGGTGGTGGACGAGGCGATAAAATCCGAACATACAATTACAAAGACAATCGCATTACAGATCACCGCATCGGACTAACGCAATATAATCTTGATCGTGTTCTAGAAGGAGATTTGGATAGCGTAGTTGAAGCATTGCGCCAAGCCGAAAGAGCGGAACAACTTGCTGCGAGCATTTAATGATTAATACATCAATATTGCTTAAAAATATATACGCATCTTTAGACAAAAAAATAATTACTGAAAAAAATGTTCGAGAACATGAAGCTAAGTTAATTTTTGAAAATATAACCGGACATAACTTTTTAGAGTTACTAAATCAAAATATTTCATTAAACGAAAAGCAACAAAATAATCTAGAGAATATTATTAATAGCAGGAATATGGGTAAGCCTTTAGCTTACGTTTTGCGGGAAATTTCATTTAGAAATTTAGATTTATACATAGATGAGCGAGTATTGATTCCTAGACAAGAGACCGAATTGCTAGTTGAAATAGGTCTTGGTCTTATAGAAAACATTAAAAGTCCAAAAGTTTTAGAAATATGAATTGGCTCTGGGGCTATCTCGTTATCGATTGTTCAAGAAAACAAAAATGCAAATGTATATGCAAGTGATGTATCTGCGGATGCAATTCAAGTAGCAAAATTGAATATGAGTGCTATTGGTGCCAGTTCTTCAAGATTAGAAATTCTTGAAGGAAATCTATTTGAAGCGTTTTCCGATAATTTGAAATCAAGAATTGATTTAGTAATTTCAAACCCTCCATACATAGGGCTCGATGAGAAAAATGATGTTGAAGAATCAGTTTTAAATTATGAACCTCATCTTGCTCTATTTTCAGGTGAGCAGGGGGATGAAATAATCGACAAAATTATAAAGCAATCTAGAGATTGGTTGAATGACAATGGAACATTATTAATGGAAATTTCTCCAAGGCATGAAAAACATATACGTGAATTTGTGCAACAGAATGGTTTTTCGGAAGTGAATTTTTATAATGATCTAACTAATCGTTTAAGATTCGTTTCATTGAGTTTTTAATTGTCTCTATCTAGTCGCGATAGAAAACCGTAATCAATTGCCATCCAAATAGTGTGAGTGAATGGATAAATAATTATTGGAACCAAAATTGCAATCGGAATAATTGTCAATAGTAATGGCACTACAGGTATATCAGGTGCTGTGGAAACAAGACCTATCAATAACGATATTGCAACAAGACCACCGGTGATGATTGTGTTGAATGCTAGTGAGCCTGTCCAATAGCCATGTTCTTTTTCAAACTTTAATCCACATACTGGGCAATTTGTTTTTGGTTTGAAGTATTTATCGTGTGTTTTATGACTACCGCATCTTGGGCATGCTTTAGTTATGCCGCGCCAAATAAATACTGCTCGTGATGTTGGAAATTCATATGCCATAAAGTAATAGTTAATCTTAGATTACGTCTAAGCTTAAATGCGCATGTTCGGATATTTCATTGTATTAACGGTTGTTGCAGTTACAACTTTGATGGCAACTTTTCTACTATCTAAGTACGCCCCAAAAATTGGTGCGATTTCATATCCGAGCGCGCGTAGTGTTCATGAAAAACCAATGCCGCTTATAGGCGGTATCGCAATGATGCTAGGTCTGAGTGTTGGGATCTTAACTGCATTGGCTATGGACCAGTTTCGTGAAATGTTTAAAGGGTCAACAGAGCCTATAGCGCTTATTTTAGCTGCAGGAATCATCACCTTTGTCGGGTTTGTTGACGATGTACGAGAGGTTTCGCCTCCTGCAAAAGTTGCAGGTCAAGTTTTGGCGGGAAGTGTTATGAGCTTGTTAGGACTCTCGATGCTTTATTTTCGTGTTCCTTTTGCAAGTTTTGATTACATAGTTTTATCTGCAGATTTGGCTCCGATACTTACAGTATTAACAGTTGTTGTTTTAGCAAACGCAATTAATTTAATTGACGGTTTAAATGGTCTGGCTGCAGGCATTTGCACAATTGCCGGTATAGCTTTATTCCTATATTCAGATCGATTGCTTAAAGCTGGTTTACTAGAAGGAAGTAATTTAGGGCCTTTGATCGCGATAATAATTGTTGGAATGGGCTTAGGTTTTTTGCCATTTAACTTTTTCAAACCAAAAACCTTTATGGGAGATTCTGGGGCATTGCTACTTGGGTTGATGCTAGCTGCCACAACTGTAAGTGTTGGCGGGAGAGTGGCTGACCAGTTTTCGGGTCAGACATATTTCTTCTTTGCTCCTCTTTTTATTCCACTTGTTATTTTAGGCGTACCTCTTGCCGATACCTTATTTTCATTTGCTCGTCGTATAGTGAAACGAAAATCTTTTTCAGTTGCAGATAAAGATCACATGCATCATCGATTAATGCGACTAGGTCATGGGCCTAGAAGAACAGTTGTTATTTTATGGTTGTGGACAGCACTATTAAGTGCTGTTGTTTTGATTCCTACTTATTATGACGGTTTCGGAAACAATATCGTTCCATTTGCTATTCCAGCGTTGGGGTTAGTCTTATATGCATTTTTCTCTCCATCTCGTAGTCAGGTTCGTCGTGAAGATGAAGCTGCTAGACAAGTTAGATTGGCCAATAAGTTAGAAGATTCAACCTCTGCTTAAACATTTCCACATCCAACCCGAGAAAAAAGTGCGACATAAGACTTATTTAATGCGATAATGAAATGTTTATGAAAAATGTAGAGACTAAAGAACAGCGTAGATATTTATTTAAATTGTTCTTAGACGCGTCTAAATATGATAGGAAAAAATTTTGGGGATCGTTTGTTTTGATGTCTATTGCAAATATCTGCAACGATGCGATTAACCCAATAATTATTGCTCACATACTTGGTGACATTGCAAAAAAGCAAGAGATTAATTCGATTGAGCCGTATATACCATGGCTTATAGCGCTAGTTTTGGTAGAGATTACAACGGTCACATCGAGACGTTTCGCAGCATATTTAGAAGAGCGTTTTGATGCTCATTGCCGTAGGAATGTTGTAACAAATATTTTTGCAAAGCTACTTGAGCAACCTGCATACTTTCATCAAAGTCGTTTTGTGGGAAAAACTATTAACTTAATTTCAAAATGCTCTGATTGTTTTGGTCGAACAAGTGGTATAACTATATTTCAATTAGTTCCGATGCTTATATCATTTGTTGTTACTGGAATAATTCTAATTCCAATAATGCCAATTTATTTCTTATGTGTTGTGATTATAAGCATTTTATTTGCGAGTTTGATCATTAAATTATTGCCGCGACAGATGAAGTTAAGTTCCGATGCATCTGCTACTTCATCGAAAATGTATGGAGCCATGTCCGATGCAATAAGCAATATTTCTGCTGTTAAATCTGAGTCTGGTGAACTTCAAGAGTTTGGTTATGTAAACGAAATTGGAGATCGTTGGCTAGTGGAAAATAAACGCTTTGCGCGACACACTATTATTCGAGATGGAATAATATCAAATAGCGTAATGCGATCGTTGCGTGTGTTGTGTATTGTTTTTGCACTTGTTGCAGCAGTCGGAAATGTCGACGGCGTTTCTAATATCTATTTAGCAGCAACCTTAACGCTTTTATACATGTATCATCTTTGGGATTTTGGTGATGCACTTTACGATTTAACGGTTGCATACGGTGATGCTGCTCCAATGGTTCCGCTATTGCAGGCAAAACCTGGAGTTCAAGACAGTCTTGATGCAGCTGATGTTGGCCATCTAGAAGGAAAAATTGAGCTTGAAAATATTTCATATTCGTATCCAAATACGCAAGATAAAGTTTTTGAAAATTTATCTTTAACAATTAATGCGGGTGAGCGAATTGGGATTGTCGGGAAATCTGGCGCAGGTAAATCAACATTAGTGAAGTTGATTATGCGCTTTGTCGATGCGCAAAACGGCGACATTAAAGTTGACGGAAAATCTTTGCATGAAATTACACAAGAATCATTAAGAAAAAATATTTCTTATGTTGCTCAAGAACCAATGTTATTTCATAGAAGTATTTATGAAAACATAACATATGGTGCTGGTGATGTTAACAACGAAATGATCAACGATGTATTAACAAGATCACACAGTATTGATTTCATAAATAAAATGCCTAAGGGTATTAATAGTGTGGTGGGCGAGCGTGGTGTGAATTTATCTGGTGGTCAACGTCAACGAATCGCTATTGCTAGGGCAATGCTAAAAAATGCCCCAATATTGATTCTGGATGAAGCAACAAGCGCCCTCGATAGTGAATCAGAAGGATTCGTACAAGATGCATTTGCAAATCTGATGAATGAGAGGACAACTATTGTTATTGCCCATAGACTTTCGACACTTTTAAATATGGACAGGATTTTAGTGTTTGATGAAGGAAAAATCGTAGAAACTGGAAGTCACGATGAGCTTGTAAAATCAGGCGGAATTTATTCTGATCTATGGGAGCATCAAGCTGGCGGTTTTATCCCATCGACTTAGCTAGACTGCTCTCCGATGACGAAAAAACAACTTACACTAGTAAAAATAAGTTTTGTCAATTTAGTTTGGATTTTTTATATACAGGCAGTTTTTATTTTAAGTTACGGACATCATGCGCCGAGTGGTAACAACATTAGGCCGATCAAACCTTCAATATTTCAATCACTTAGTAATTACGACAGCTCATATTACGTAAATATTGCAACAAGTGGATATAAAGGTGTTCATAATATTAAGCATCTAGCTTTTTATCCGCTTTATCCTTTAATTTTACGTTCACTCCAGACGCTAACTTTTCATAGTATCGATATTAGAAGCCTTGCATTTGCATTTAATTTAATTTGTATCTTTTCAACTTCTTTTTTACTCTACAAAATATCTGAACTTATTGGTATTAAACATCCAATCATTGTTGTGATTACTTGGCTATTCTTTCCTTGGTCGTTATTTTTAGCGACACTATATACAGAATCTTTGTTTTGTTTGCTCGTATCACTGGCACTATTTTTTAGTTTAAAAAAACAATGGTGGGCTGCTGTTGTAGTAGCTGGACTAGCTTCTGCCACAAGATTTCCAGGTTTATTAGTGGGGATCTTTATCGTTTTTGAATATATGAGAGTAAACAATTTGCTTAATAAAAGCATATTTAATTTCAAGTATAAGAAAAAAGTTTTTAAATCATTTGTTTTATTTGCTATTTCTATAAGCGGATTTATATGTTGGCTGTCATATCAGTGGTATGCATTTGGTACTCCTTTTGCATTCAGAAAGGCGTATAGCCTCGAGTGGAAGTATCAAAAGTTTTCGTTAAATATTTTTAGACCCATTTTTCATGATGTATATAACGTCCTTGATGGTTTAGCCCATATGCGTATTAGGTATGAAATTTTTGAAATAGGATCTTGGCTTTTTGTTCTTGCTTTGTTGGTTATTGCTATTAAAACAAAATTAAATATATCCAATGGTTGGAAACTTTTTATAGCCCTAAATCTGGTAATTGTTCTTTTAAATAGCAATACTGTTTCTGTAAATAGATATATGATGCCGCTGATGGTTACATATTTTATATTGGCGTTACTCGTAGAAAAGTTCAATAATAAACTGGTTTGGACATGTCTTTCTCTATATTTAGTCATTGGTTTAATTGTGCAAATATATATGTCGATTCGTTTTGCTAATACAGCTTGGGTAGGGTAAACGATTCTGATTCGAAGACATTAATATTATTTTTCTAAAATATATGGGTGAAAATCATTCCTGATGTTTCTAAATTCGTAGAAAAATCCAAACAAAGAAACGCTGAACCGAAAAGTTCAATGCACGCACTGGAACTCGTAATTACTGTATTAATCTTTCTTGGCATTGGGCGTCTTTTGGATTCAAAGTTTGACACAACGCCTTGGCTTACAATTACTTTTACAATTTTGTCAGCTGCTGGAAGTTTTGCCACTGCATATTACCGATATATCACTACGTCGAAAGTTATAGACGAAGGTAAAGCTTGGGCAAAAAATAATGAACGAACCCAATTGCCTGAATACGTAGAAGAAGACGATTCTATAGAAGTTCCAAAGGGATATGGAAATGACTGAACAAAATAGTGAACAACAAAAAACTGAAATAGCCCCTATCGCTTTTGACGATATTGAAATGCAGCTTGTAAAAGATATGGCCAAACGTTGTTGGATAATCGTGATACCGGCACTAATCGGAGCCTCTATCTACAATGGTTCTAAGGGTGCCCTTGCAATAGTTCTAGCAACAGCAATTATATTTTTGAACCTGCTTATTGCGGCTCAAGTAGCAAAGGTTGCCGCACGAATATCGCCTACTGCAATCATGGCCGGGGCATTGGGTGGGTTTGCCCTAAGACTCGTAATTGTTTTTGTTGCTGCACTTATCGTGAAAAAGCTCGAATTTGTCGACTTTAAATTGTGGCTTTTATCTGTTGCGATTGGACACATTACCCTACTCACGTGGGAGACTTCTAAGGTTAGTTTTTCGCTTGCGAATAACAAACAATAATTGTCCGCACACCTGACGTTATAAACGATCGAGATACGCCAAGGAGCATAATTGAATATCGCCGCTTTATTCCCTCACGGAATTTCTGAACTTTTTAACTGGAAGGGAATTCTTTTTGACGGGACAATCTGGGAAATAAATAAAACAGCTTTAATGGCTATCATTTCTACAGCAATTTGTTTAGGTCTTTTTGTTATTGGTGGAAGAAAACAAGCACTCGTACCAAGTGGTGTTCAAAACGTTGCAGAAGTTTCTTACGAATTTATTGATAAAGGTATCGCAACAGAAGTTATAGGTCACGATGGACATAAATGGACTCCGTTTTTAGGCACAATGTTTTTCTGGCTATTTTTTATAAACATTTGGTCAACATTTCCTTTTATCCAATACCCAGCATCGAGTCGTATTGCTATTCCACTTATTTTGTGTTTGGTCTCTTACTTTGCATTCATAATTGTTGGATTCGCAAAACAAGGACCTCTATATATTTTCAAAGCAATATTTCCACCAGGTGTTCCAAAGGCTCTATACATACTTGTTACACCAATTGAATTCATTTCTAAATTTTTAGTGCGGCCAATCTCGCTAGCAGTTCGACTTTTTGCAAACATGTTTGCTGGTCACATTCTTATTGCGCTATTTGCTCTAATGACAGCAGCTCTAATGGAAATGAACTCAGGATGGTATCAAGCGCCATTGGCATTACTGCCGTTTTTGGGGCTTGTATTCATGACTGCTTTTGAATTGTTGGTTGCATTCTTGCAGGCATATATTTTTACAACACTAACAGCAGTATATATTGCTGAATCTTCTTCAGAAGAACACTAAAAAGATCTCATAAACCTAAAAAACAAGGAGAAAAAATGCGAAACCTAATACTCGCAGTGACAGAAGCAGGCGAACTAAAAGATGGACTTAAATCTATCGGATTTGGTTTAGCTGCAATAGGGCCAGGTGCCGGTATTGGTATTTTGGTTGGTAATGCAGTTCAAGCTATGGCTCGTCAACCTGAAATGGCCGGAAACGTTCGAACAACAATGTTCTTAGGTATAGCGTTCGCAGAAGCACTCGCACTTTTCGGATTCGCTCTTTACTTCATTTAGATCGAACAATTAAGGAGAATAAATGCGTACTTTACGCTTAAGCCTCTTAGCCTTACTTATAGCAGGAGCAGTTGTTTTAACACCTGCAAGTGCGTTTGCGTCAGGTTCTGAGACCCCTAAATGTGCAAAAGAAGTTGTAGACAAACTTGCTAAAGGTGAAATAACAGAAGCACAAGCTGAAGAAGAGTCAGTGGACTGTTTCTCCGCTCCAAGCCCAATCATTCCTGCATGGAATGAAGTACTTTGGGGTGGAGTAGCTTTCGTTATTGTCGCTGGTGGTTTAATCAAGTTTGGTTTCCCTGCAGTTAAAAAAGGTCTGCAAGCACGCGAAGACAAAATTCGTGAAGACTTAGCTTCTGCAGAATCTTCAAAACAAGAAGCTGCACAAAAAGCTCAGGATTACGAAGACAAACTTAAAGATGCAAAATCTGAAGCTGCACGTATTATTGAAGAAGCGAAAACACAAGCAGGCGAAGTCAAAGCTGGTTTGATTGCAAAAGCTGAAGATGAAGCAAGTGCAATTCGTGCAAAAGCGCAAGCTGATGCAGATGCAATTGCTGCACGCGCATTAAACGATATTCAAGATCAAGTAGCAAATCTAAGCGTTGACTTAGCTGAGAAAGTTGTTAAATCAAACCTAGATAAAAAAGCTCAACTAGATCTCGTTAACTCGTTTATAGCTGATTTACCAAAATCTTCAAAGAACTAGTAGGTAGTAATGAGTGAACGAATACAGGTATACGCCAAGTCACTTGTTGACATTGCACGTATAGAAAATCGTTTGGCAGATGTTGAGGATGAACTATTTGCATTCGCACAAGCTGTAAGAGAAAACGATAACTTACGAATGACATTGACAGATCCAAATATCGATGCGCCGCAGCGCGTTGGTGTTGTAGATCAGCTTTTAGAAGGCAAAGCATTGCCTATGACTAAGGGTATTGTCGCATTAATCGTTATGTCAGAACATGCTGGCAACATAAACGAAATTGTAGATGCATTTATCACTCGTTCTGCTCATATTAGAGAAAAAGAAACAGCTGAAATTAGGACAGCTGTTGAGTTAGATGAAGAAACTAAAAACAAACTAGTTGAAGCTTTAAGTAAAGCAACTGGAAAAAATTTAGACGCAAAGATAATTGTCGATGAATCTATCGTTGGCGGTGTGGTCGCAAAAGTTGGCGACCAAGTCATCGACGGGACGCTTCGTCATAGATTATCGAAACTAAAGGAGACTATTGATGGCTGAGTTGACCATCAACCCGACAGACATTGCTAAAGCGATTGCTGACAAGGTTAAAGCATTTGATCCTGAAATTTCACAAGCACGAGTTGGTCGTGTACTAGAAGTTGGCGACGGTATCGCTCGTGTTTCTGGCTTACCGAACAGTGCTGTGAACGAAATCTTAGAATTTCAATCAGGCGTATTAGGTCTAGCGCTTAACCTTGATGAAGAATCAATTGGTGCTGTTGTTTTAGGTGATGCAAGTTCTATTGAAGAGAACCACAGCGTAAAAGCTACTGGACAAATTTTGTCTATACCTGTTGGTGATGCGCTGCTCGGCCGAGTTATCGATGCATTGGGAAATCCAATTGACGGCAAAGGCCCAATTACTGGTGCCCAAGATCGTCGACTTGAAGTTCAGGCTCCAGGTATCGTCGGTAGAAAGCCAGTGCACGAACCAATGCAAACAGGTATCAAGGCTATTGACGCTATGACCCCTGTTGGTAGAGGACAGCGACAGTTAATTATTGGTGACAGAAAAACTGGTAAGACAACAGTTGCTGTTGACACGATTCTGAACCAAAAAGGTACTGGCGTTAAATGTATTTATGTTGCTATTGGCCAAAAAGGTTCGACAGTTGCTCAAACTGTTGCGACATTAGAAGAATACGGCGCAATGGATTACACAGTTGTTGTTGCAGCTCCTGCATCAGAAGAAGCTGTATTCAAATACTTAGCTCCATACGCTGGTGCTGCATTGGGTCAGCACTGGATGGAAAATTCAGATCATGCATTAGTTGTATATGATGATCTTTCAAAACAAGCAGAAGCATATCGTCAGATGGCGCTGTTGCTCCGTCGTCCACCAGGTCGTGAGGCATACCCTGGTGACGTTTTCTACCTTCACTCACGATTGTTGGAACGTGCAGCTAAGCTTTCAGATGATAGAGGTGCAGGTTCTTTAACTGCGTTACCAATAATTGAAACAAAAGCTGGTGACGTTTCTGCGTATATTCCAACTAACGTTATTTCAATTACAGACGGACAGATTTATTTGACTGACGACTTGTTCAAATCTGGTGTTCGTCCAGCTGTTGATGTTGGTATTTCAGTTTCTCGTGTTGGTGGTGCTGCACAAACTAAGGCAATGAAATCTGTTGCAGGTACTCTAAAACTTGACCTTGCACAGTTCCGTGACTTAGAAGCATTTGCTACTTTCGGTTCTGAGCTTGATGCTGTTTCTAAACAACAGCTAGATCGTGGATATCGTCTTGTAGAACTTCTAAAACAAGGTTTGAACTCACCTATGCCTGTTGAAGAACAAGTTGTTTCAATTTATGCAGGTACAAATGGTTATCTTGATGATTTAGATGTATCACATGTTCGTCCTTTTGAAGCGGCATTGCTTGATGCTTTTAGAACTAAGTATGCTTCACTTCTTGAAGGTATCAAAAACGAAGGTGCCATTAAAGATGAAGATGGTATTAAAGCTGCTGTTGAATCTGTAAAAGCAGATTACGTTTCGGCAAATGGTTTAGGCACTCATGAAACTGGTCTTGCTGATGTTACAGATACGGAAGAAGACGAACTTGGTGATGCAAAATCACAAAAGACTTTAGCGACTGAATAGAAAGTAAAGATAATGGCTGGCGGTCAAGAGCGAATCTTAAAGAGAAGAATCAAATCGATTCAATCAACTAAAAAGATTACTCGTGCTATGGAACTTATTGCTGCGAGTCGTATTAAAAAAGCTGAAGATAAGGTGCGTTCAGCTACACCATATGCAAATGCATTAACAGAGGCAGTTAAAGATTTAGTTGCAGCGGGCGGAGCAACTGATTCTCCTTTATTAAAACCACGTGAACAAGTGTCACGTGTTGCACATATTGCTGTTGGAGCTGACCGTGGCCTTTGTGGTGGTTACAACTATGGCGTAACAAGAGCAACTGAAGGTGAAGTTAAGCATCAAAAGAGCATCGGACGTGACTATACCCTTTATACAGTTGGTCGAAAAGTTGAAGGATACTTTAGGTACCGAGACTATAAAATTTCGCAAAGTTTTACAGGCTTTTCTGAAAGACCTTCATATGCTGATGCAGAAAAGATTGCTAGTGAAATAACTCGTGCATATATTGCTGGCGAAATTGATGAAGCACATATTATTTATACACGTTTCATAACTTCTGGATCACAAGAAGTTGTTGTGAGACCTGTTCTTCCTCTCGATAGCGACATTGCTGAAGGGGGAGATGCTCGACCTGAAATTAAAGGCGATTCAATTCCTGCTTCATATACTTTTGAACCAAGTCCATCAGCAATTTTAGAATCGATTTTGCCTTTATACGTTGAAGCTCGTGTTTATGCTGCATTACTTAACGCTGCTGCGAGTGAATTAGCTGCAAGGCAAAGAGCAATGAAATCAGCGACAGATAATGCTGAAGAACTCATTGTTAATTTAAGTCGTGTTGCAAACAGATTGCGTCAAGATGCAATCACAACAGAAATTATGGAAGTTGTTGGTGGTGCAGAAGCTTTGCGCGGTGGCCATAAAACAGCACCTGAAATGCTATTAGTTGAAGAGGAAAACCTTGTTGCAGCTTTACCAATCACAGGAAGCGAAGGATGAGCGACCGCGAGCTGTATGAGCTTTGCTTATGCAGCGACAATAAATTAGAAAAGGAAAGAAATGACACAAACGATTGAGACATTAAAAGATGGCCGCGTTGTTGCCATAGCTGGACCGGTTATCGACGTTGAGTTTCCGCCAGATGCTCTGCCAGAAATTAACACAGCATTGACAGTTACAATTACTCTTGACGGTAAAGACAGCGTTGTTACTGCAGAAGTTGCTCAACAAATTGGTGATGGTCGTGTACGTGCTATTTGTATGCAGCCTACTGATGGTTTAAAGCGTGGTGCTGTTGTTACAAATACAGGTCGCGGTATTTCTGTTCCTGTCGGTGATGGTGTTCTTGGTCACGTTTTTAATGTTTTAGGTAAACCACTAGACACAACCGAGGATCAATTAACTGGTATCGATGACCGTTGGGATATACATCGTGACGCTCCAGATTTTGCTGATCTTGAACCAAAAGCTGAAATGTTTGAGACTGGTATTAAAGTTATCGACTTGCTTGAGCCTTATGTAAAAGGTGGAAAGATTGGTCTTTTCGGTGGTGCTGGTGTTGGTAAAACCGTTTTGATTCTTGAAATGATTAACCGTGTTGCAACACAACATGGTGGTGTTTCTGTTTTTGCTGGTGTTGGTGAACGTACTCGTGAAGGTACTGACCTTTGGTTAGAAATGCAAGAGAGTGGTGTTATCGAAAAAGCTGCTTTGGTATATGGTCAGATGGATGAGCCACCAGGTGTTCGTCTTCGTGTTGCTCTTAGTGCTTTAACAATGGCTGAATATTTCCGTGATGTTAAAAACCAAGACGTGCTTTTGTTCGTAGATAATATTTTCCGTTTCGTTCAAGCTGGTTCTGAAGTTTCAACTCTTCTAGGACGTATGCCTTCTGCTGTTGGTTATCAACCAACTTTGGCAGATGAAATGGGTAACCTTCAAGAAAGAATTACTTCTACAAAAGGTCGTTCTATTACTTCGTTGCAGGCTGTTTACGTTCCTGCTGACGACTATACCGACCCTGCTCCGTTTACAACTTTCACTCACTTGGATGCAACAACAGAGTTGAGCCGTCAGATCGCTTCACTTGGTATTTATCCAGCTGTTGACCCGTTGGCTTCTACATCATCAATTTTGTCTCCAGAAGTTGTTGGAGATCGACACTATGCTGTTGCTCGTAGAGTACAAGAAATTTTACAACGATACAAAGAACTTCAAGATATCATTGCGATTCTTGGTTTGGACGAGTTGAGCGAAGAGGACAAAGTTACCGTTGCTCGTGCTCGTAAAATCCAAAGATTCTTGTCTCAACCATTCTTTGTTGGTGAAGTCTTTACTGGTCTTAAAGGTGTTTACTGTACCATCGAAGAAACTGTTGAAAGTTTCGAAGCGATCTGTAACGGTGATCTTGACCACTGTCCAGAACAGGCATTCTTCAACGTTGGTGGCGCAGAAAGTGTTCTAGAAAAAGCTAAGACTTTGAGCGAAAGCTAGTAGATAGATGAAAGCTGAAGTTGTTTCTCCAGAGCGAATCCTTTTTGAAGGTGATGCAGAAATGGTTGTTTGTCGTACGAGCAATGGTGATGCAGCATTTTTAGAAGGACATGAGCCATTTTTAGGGATGTTAGCTCCTGGAGAAATTCGTGTGATTAACGATGGCAAAGAATTTGCCTTCAAATGCACACGAGGCTTTGTCGAGGTAGATGGATCACACGTTCGAGTAATCTCGGACGACGCTCAACCCCTATAAGCCCGTGTTGGGTCGAAAAACTATCGTTTTTCGATAGAAAATCCCACAAACACGAAAACGATTATACTTTTACTCTAACGGATTGGAGAAAAATGTCGGATGAACCATCGCCAGGGAAAGAAATATCGTTGGGTGATATTGCTGGATTGATCAAACCTTCTATTGCGAAAACAATTGTCGATTCAATTCGGCAGATGAAGACATTGACTCCTATTGATTACGATGAGTTTGAAGAGCTTGCTCAAACAATAATTGCACTTGATGAACAAACAAGAAATGAAATTGTTGCAGGTCTTTCAGTAATTGTCGGAGGAACTGTTCCTAATTCTCCTTCAAGTCGACTTTCTAATCCGCCATTATTTCAAGATCAAAGAGTAGCACTGGCTTTAGTGGCGCGAGTTGAAATCGGATTTTTCCCAACTGACAGAATAAGACAACAATTAGTTGATTCATACAGCGCTAAAGAATTGATTTCTTTATTTCATCTATGCGTACCGCCAAAAATTATTCCTGAGGTTTTGGCATGGCGAGCATATGAGGATCGTGATGGTCTTGATCCAGATGAATATGACGCATTGTTTGACCCATCCTCGAAAGAAATGTCGGGACTTTCTTTGGAAGATCGTTCTAAGTTTGCTAAGCGCTTTTTAATACATTTAGAAGTGCAGCTTCGCGGGGTCTCGGGTGAAGGCGGACTAACTTCTAGAGAGAAGATAGCTAAAATATTTAGAAAAGATCTTCAAAAATTTCCAGACTTCAACAGAGATATTTTGAACGAATTAAATCCAGAACTTACATCTTTAGATTTGGCTCAGCGCGATATTTAATGTGTTGGGGGGGTAAAAAAACTATCGGAAAACGATAGTTTTTCGACCCAACACGGGTAAGAGAGAGAGGACTATTCTCCGTTGAAGTTTTGATTCGTTGGAGAACCAGAATACTGCGCGTTACCATTTTTATCGTATGTGATGATAACGCCTCCACTATTAGTTCCATTTGTACTCTGAGAATTTTGTGCAGGCGGAGCAACTGTAACACTTGGTGCAGGAGTTGTATTCTCAACAACAGTTTTTTCTGTTGAAGCTTGATCTGTCATCACAGGTGCAGGTTTTGGTGAGTTTGAATCTGAAACAACAGGTCTAACAATTAAAAATGCTGTAACCGCTAAGACAACAGCCAACAAAATTATCGCTATTTTATTTGCAAGGATTTTATTAACAATGTTCTTTACAAAAGATAAATCAATTTGAACAGTTTCGCGTTGAGTTGGTTCTTTATAAAATCTGTCTTCGTCAGAAATCTCTTGTGTTTGTGCAGCAAAAAATTCTTCTGCAGAAGAATAGCTGTGCCCAAAGTTTGCAGAAGTTGAGCTTGTAAACAAACTTGGTGATACAAATGGTTCACCAACCGGTAAAACATCTTCACGTATATCAATTACATTTTCAGCTGGTGCAGGTTGTGCCTTAATAAATTCTTGTTCAAAATCAGAAACAGGAACTTGTTCTTCAACGACATCAGGTGCAGGTTGCGTCATTGAACTTTGTTGAGGTGCTGGAATTGGTTCATAAGCAACTTGTCCAACAGGTGCGGCAGGTACATGCTGAACAGGTTCTGTCATCGGTTGAACACAAGGTGCGGATTGTTCAACCTTTAGGTTTGTAGGATTTAAATTTTGTGGAACACCAAATCTTGGAATTGAATCTGGTGTTATGCTCGGAATTGGTTCTCCTAAACGAGTCTTTCTCGTCGGTGCAGGCATGTCATCATATGATGCATTATGAGCTAAGGGAGTGTGCCCTCCATCATATGCACTATGTTGAAAAGGATCAGAAGTGGAATTTGTTTTATAGCCAGTATCTTCATATGCTGAAGAGTTTGAACTTGGTGCATACCTAGATGTCCGTGCTTGTTTTCCATTACCTTCAGGGATTAACGAAGCAGCGTATGCACTTAAGTCAGAACTAGTTTCAGCTACTGGATAATTTGGTGCAGAATTTCCCCAGGCGTCAGAAGAGAATACATTTGTTCCATTCGAGTCAAAATCATTGGGGCTTCGTCGCAACTTTTGTCCTTATGCGTAATAAGTCAATTGAGGGCTTGTAAACACATTTTCACATGGAATAGGTCAAAAGTCACGAGTTACGAAAATGACTAGTTATAAAAAAGATTAAATAAAGAACTTAATTAATAAATCCGCCGTCTTTAGGAACTTTAAGATTTAAAAATGTACAGACTTTATTGTTTTTTTCACATGTTGTTAGAACGCGAGTATATTGATAACAACCAATTAATAAAGCACCAATAATTAAAGTTGTTACAACTCTTAAACCTGGTTTTTCAAGCGACTTTATAAGCATTAAGCAAACAATGAAACTCACAATAATTATAAGCCACATGATAACTCTCATTGTTTGGACATCTAAAAAGCCTGGAAGCATCCATATAGACTATTACGCTTTTGTGTCTAAGTGGTGTTTTTAATAACTTACAATGGAATACGTTGAGAGTTTTTCTAGATTATGTGTCGCTTCAACGATTCTAACTGTGCCTGATTTATTGCGCATTGACAGCGAAGTTGTATGAGCCCCACTTTGATCATATCTGACACCAGGCAATAAATCTCCAGGAGTTATACCAGTTGCAGAAAAGAAGATGTCCTCACCTGAAACTAAATCGTCAACGCCTAAAACACCTTCTAAATCATAACCTTGATCAATGGCCTGTGTTTTTTCATCATCATTTCGTGGCATTAATTTTCCTTGGAAATCACCGCCCATGCATTTAATCGCAGCTGCTGCAATAACTGCTTCTGGTGTTCCACCTATACCCATTAAAACGTCAACACCAGATCCACGTCGACAAGTTGCAATTGCTCCAGCGACATCACCGTCACGAATTAATTTTATTCGAGCGCCAACACTTCTAATTTCAGAAATTAAATCAACATGTCTATCCCTATCTAATACGACAACTGTTAGATCTCGCATACGTGATCCTTTAGCTTTTGCAATAGCTAACAAATTTTCTTCAACACTGGCATTGATATCGATAGCTCCTTTTGCTTCTGGTCCTGTTGCTATTTTTTGCATGTACATAACAGGTCCAGGATTAAACATCGTTCCGCGTTCGCTTACAGCAATTACGCTGACTGCGTTATCTAAACCAAGTGCAGTTAATGTTGTTCCATCGATTGGGTCGACAGCTATATCGACTTCGACGCCGCCGGTTCCAACTTGTTCACCATTAAAAAGCATTGGTGCATTATCTTTTTCACCTTCACCAATGACGACAACTCCATCAAAATATATTGAATTGAGCACTAGACGCATCGCGTCAACGGCTGCACCATCTGCTATTTCTTTTTCACCACGTCCAACATGATGTCCTGCAGCGAGAGCGGCTGCTTCAGTCACTCTCACGAGTTCCAAGGCTATATTTCGGGTGGGTAGCTGTTGAGAATTATCCATATATCAAACAATAGCTTTGATTACAGACATAAATGTGCAGTTCAACGACAAAATCTTCACATACATGCCTATGCCACATAGCCAAAAATTTTGTTAAATACTAGAATCTTCAGATGGATCGCTTGATCGTAAATCCTTGTACAAAACCACTATCTGGCACTGTTCAGGTGTCTGGCATGACAAAAAATGCTGGACTAAAACAAATGGCTGCATCTCTTTTGTGTAAGGGTAAATCTACTTTAACAAATATGACTTCTGTCGCAGATTTGTCGACGATGTGTGAGTTGCTTGAATCTATAGGCGTTAAGGTAACTAAAGAAGATGACTTAACTTACTCAATGGATTCTTCAAACGATTTAAAACCTGAAGCACCATACGAACTGGTTTCAAAGATGCGTGCTTCGATAAATGTTCTTTCACCTCTTTTAGCACGTGTAGGCCATGCGAAGGTTTCGCTTCCTGGTGGTGACAACATTGGTGTTCGTAAATTAGATATGCATTTTAAAGCATTGGAAAAAATGGGTGTAACTTTTGATTTAGATCACGGTTATATTCAAGCTCGTGCAGACAAACTTATTGGGGCCCGAATAGTTTTAGAATTTCCATCTGTTGGTGCAACAGAAAATATTATTACTGCAGGAGTATTAGCTGACGGGCAAACAGTAATTGAAAATGCTGCACGCGAACCAGAAGTTAGAGACTTATGTAATTTCTTAACCAAAATGGGCGCTGATATTAATGGTACAGGTACATCAACAATAACTATTAATGGTGTTAAGGAATTAACTCCAACATCGCACGCAATAGTAGGGGACAGGATCGAAGCTGGAACCCTGCTGATTGCTTGTGGAATTGTTGGAGGGGAAATTACGTTAGAAGGTATATCGGTATCTGACCTTGAAATGGTTGTGTTAAAGCTTGGTGATATGGGCATGAAAGTTTCTCCTACAAGAAATGGAATTTGGGCTATGGCTCAGACGCCACTTCATTGTGTAGATATCTCTACTTTGCCTTATCCCGGTTTTGCTACAGATTATATGCCTATGGCTATTGCGCTTTTAACTACATGTGAAGGAACAAGTATTGTCACAGAAAATATTTATGACAACCGTTTCGGTTTCACAGATGAATTAATCCGCATGGGTGCAGACATAAGAACCGAAGGTCGTCATTGTGTTATTCGTGGGGTCGAAAAATTAAGTGGTACACAAGTGCGGGCAAATGATGTGCGTGCTGGCGCTGCTTTGGCTTTGGCTGGGTTAGCAGCTACTGGTACGACAACGATTCATGAAACTTTGCATGTAAGACGTGGATATCATGATCTTGCAAAGAGTCTCACCAAATTAGGTGCAGACGTGAGTTGGGAAGCAGACGAATAAAAGTTATAATTATTATTAACAAAAAGGTTGTGCAAAATGGAAGAAAACGTAACAGAAACAAATATTGATGCTGGCGCGCAAAAAGCTGGTGTGCTCGCTGCTCTAGAAGTAATCCGTCCAGCGCTGCAAAGCGATGGTGGAGATATAGAGTTCAGATCAATTGACGATGAAGGTTTTGTACATGTTGTTTTAACTGGTGCTTGTGGATCATGTTCAGTATCCACCATGACTCTAAAAGCTGGCGTCGAGCGTATCGTTATGGACAGAGTACCTGGTATAAATGGTGTTGTTAACGATGCTGAAATCGAGCCCGAAGTCGCTCATAACCACTAGTTCGCGCCGCGTTGGGTGCGGAATACACTAATAGTTAGTGCTTTCCGCACCCAACGCATGTAAAAGTGGAGTGGAAATACTTCCATTGTCTTGTTGTATCACCTATTATTTCGACATACATACAACTTGACAAGGAGTCCTAATGACTGTTCCTCCACCACCTGGTGGCACACCGCCACCACCACCAATGCCACCACAAAACCCTGGCATGCCGCCAATGCCTCCATCTCCGGCATCTGGTCAATCTAATACTCCAGCTTTAATAGCAATGATATTGGGTATTATCAGTTTGTGCGGTGGAATGCTTACAGGTATTCCTGCTGTAATTCTTGGTTTTGTCGGTAAGAAGAAAGCTAATGAGCTAAATGGTCAAGGTAATGGACAAGCTATTACAGGTATTGTTTTAGGTTTCATTGGTATTGCATTAAGCATACTTTGGATCATTCTTCTTATTGCTGGCGCTTTTGCTGCAGACTCAACAACAAATAGTTTGCAAAAATCAATTGAAAAGTCAACTAAGAAATACAATGAGCAAACAGCACGTAATGGAAAAGTCGCTAGTAGAAGCGATTTTGACGTTACAGGTGCTGAAGTTCAAGTTGAATCATACGGTTCAGTTACATACAAAGCATTCATCACTAACACTGCATCTTTTGAAACTGGATACAAAATTGATGTGAAATGTGAAGGTGATAAAGGTGACTTGAAAACTCAAACCACTTACGCTTATTCACTAAAGCCTGATGATAAAGAAAGCTTTAACGCTTACTTCTACTTCGATCAAGATACAACGTCTGCGAACTGTGAAGTTACAAGCGTAGAATATAGTTATTAAAACTAATTCATAAAGTTATTTAAAGAGGGGGCTTATGCTCCCTCTTTTTCTATTACAACTAAGGTATCTCCAGCTCCTACTAAGTCACCCGTTGATACAGTTAAATCTTTTATGACACCATCAATAGGTGCTTTTATTTGGTTCTCCATTTTCATTGCTTCAAGTATGCAAAGGGTGCTTCCTTTTTCAACTTTGTCACCAATAGAACAGTTAATAGAAATAATTGTTCCTTGCATTGGAGCAGTAACAGACCCAGAGCTCGCTGCACCTCCAGAAGATGCCTTTGCTTTGCTGGACTTTTGTTTTTTCTTCGGAGCACTGACTTGCATTTCTGGTAGATACATTTTTACACTGAAGCGCTTACCGTTAACTTCTACAGGAAATTCTTGTGGTTCTAAATTGTTTGAAGCAGACGCTTGAGATGCTTCATCTTCAGATTCATCAGCCCATAAACTCGGATCCAAATTATCTTCTACCCATCTTGTGTGATGTGTCCCTATAGAAAATGCACCATGTTTGAGCATTTCTTTTTGTGCGCCCAGAGTGTGATGCAGTCCTTCAATTTTTGTCTCATCTATAGCTCTTATAAGTCTTGCAATTGCTTCATCTCGCGTAGGTGCCCACACAATTAATTTTCCAATTAAATTGTCGTAATATTGCGAAACTTCATCGCCAGATTCATATCCACCATCGAAGCGAACACCTGGTCCTTGGGCAATCTTTATTGAAGAAATAGTTCCAGGTGATGGAGTGAATCCAGTATGAGTGTTCTCAGCGTTTATACGGCACTCGATTGAATGTCCAGTAATAGTTATATCATTTTGTGTGAAGCTCAAGGGTTCACCGCAAGCAACTTTTATTTGCTCAGCAACGAAATCTCGTTTTGTTACTTCTTCACTTACACAATGTTCTACTTGTAGTCTGGTATTCATTTCTAGAAAGTAAAATTTTGCTGGAGATTTTTCTGTTTCACTTACGTAAAGCATTTCAACAGTACCAGCATTTGTGTAACCACATTTTTTTGCAACAGCAATTGCTTGTTCTCCCATTTGGGCTTCTATAGCTGCAGAAATGAATGGGGCAGGAGCTTCTTCTATAAGTTTTTGATGTCTGCGTTGAACGGAACAGTCACGTGTACCAAGATAGACGTAGTTGCCATGATGATCTCCAAATATTTGAACTTCTACATGGCGAGGTTTAACTAAATACTTTTCCAAGTATGCTTCATCCCGCCCAAAGTAAGCAAGCGCTTCTCGACTCGCAGCTTCAAATGCTTCAGCGGCTTCTTCTGGTTTATATACAACACGCATACCTCTACCACCACCACCATAGGCAGCTTTAATAGCAACAGGAAATCCATGCTCATTTCCAAAATCAATTATCTCATTAACATTTTTTATTGGCTCTTTTGTCCCAGGAACAAACGAAACATCTGCAGCAATAGCAACTTCACGCGCTGATATTTTGTCACCCATAGATTCAATAGCGCTAGGGGGTGGTCCAACCCAAATAATGCCTTTTTCAATAAGTGTTCGAGCAAAGTCTGCATTTTCAGAATAGAAACCATATCCGGGGTGAACTGCTTGAGCACCTGACTTATCAATGACATCGAGAATGGCTTGGGTATTCAAGTAGCTCTCTGCACTAGTTAATCCACCTAGCGCGTAAGCTTCATCAGCAAATCTTGTGTGGTATGCATCTCGATCTTGATCTGAATATACAGCAACAGTTTTGATTCCCATTTCTTTTGCTGTGCGCATTACCCTGACAGCAATTTCGCCTCTATTAGCAATTAGAATTTTTTCGATCACATTATCCTCATTCAATAATCTTTTGCAGGTAGTATCTTAAAAGAATGAATGAAGATTTAGTAAAGCGTATGGTTGCAGATATTCCCATTTTTTCGTATGGAGAGGTTGATTCAACCCAGAATATTGCCCGCGATTTAGTAGATTCAGATGCTTTAGGTTATGGGCCCATACGTGCTGTTATAAGTGCAAAACACCAGACCAAGGGTAGGGGAAGGCTTGACCGTTCTTGGGAATCGAATGCAGATTCTTCACTATTGACAACCTTTATCGTAAAAAATGATGGCGATAATAGTTTTTATAAAATTTCGTCGATTCTAATTTCGCTATGTGAATATCTTGAAACAAAAAATATTAATGTAAATATTAAATGGCCGAACGATATTGTTTTTGAAACTAATGATGGGTATTTAAAACTAGCTGGATGTTTAACTGAAGTTTATGGAAAATATCTATTAATAGGTGTTGGTATAAATTTAAGACCGGATGCTTATCTTGGAATAGAGGGTTGCACGTCAATTTCAGAATTGGGTATAGATGTTGGCTTCGATGGATTATTAAGTAATTTAACTTCCTTTGCAAGCAAAAATATTTCTTTAGATAGTTCTGGAATAAAAACAAAATATGAAAAATATTGTTCCACTATTTCAAAAAATGTTCGTGTAGAAAGAACAAACGGTATGTTAGAAGGAATTGCAACCGGTATAAACAACAACGGAAATCTTATTATTGAAGAGCAGGGTATTGTTCATACGATTTCAGAGGGCGATATCATTCATCTTCGTTTAAATTCTTAAATAAAGAATGATATATTTTTTTTGTTAAATCTAATAAGTAGTTATTATTCGCAGTTAAATCTAATTGATTAATGTTGCAGTCAATCTTCTTTACACTTAATGGACCTCGAACAGAATTAATACAGATTATTTCGTCAACAGTATTTAAAAAATCAATAGTCACAGGTATGGACTTAACTTCAAAACCTAGTTGTCTAAAACCTTTTGTAACCTCTTGGACACCTATACCTAAAATCATGTCTTCATCACATGTATAGATATCGTCCCCTTTTCTTAAAAGAAGATTAGCCCTTGTTGTCTCGCTAACGAGACCGTTACGAACAAGTATCGCATCATCAATTTCTTGTTCACTTAGCAACCGAGCATTTATTAAACACTGTTCGTATATTGTTCTGTCTAAAAATTTAGGAATATCGCTCGACCCATATCTAGGGGCCAAAGTTAACCCTACGTCAATTGAATCGTTCAGTTGTTTGAATCTTGATATCTCGAATTTATAGCCACTATTTTTGTTAGAAACAATTTTCATGTATGAGTCATCATCAAATTGGCTACTTTTTATGAAATTATTCGCTGATTCTATAAGTTCAGCCTTATCAAGGCTAATGCCTACTTGCATACTGTGTCGTATAAAACGTTCGATATGTTCTTCTAAACAAAAAACTTTTTTGTCTTTTGTTACGCGTAATGATGTGAATACATTTTCACTTTTGATTGAGGCATTTTCAATTAGCTTCTTTAAGCTAGACGCTTTTAACTCTGTCTCGTTCCACTCTTTTTCTTCTATAGAGGCATTTGTGATCCCTGATCCTATTCCTATTGAAGTAATTTGGTTTGAACTAGCTATTGTTCTAATAGATACCGCTAGATCGCATGAATCATCATTGGTATTTACCCACCCATATATTCCACAATAAATGTTACGATTGTATTTTTCTAAATCTTTTAACCTTTTAACAACATAAGGTTTAGGTGTTCCAGTAACAGACGATACAGGTAATATAGATTTGATCGCACCGGTCATCGATTTTTCACCAGACAATCTTCCTGTGAGGATGCTTGACATCTGATACAACTCTGGATGTTGACTTATATTGCCTCTACTTTTTAACGAAATGCTCTGTGGTTCACAAATTTGAGACAAATCAGATCTAGCAAGATCAATCATCATCGTATTTTCGTTTAACTCTTTATTATTGTTAGATAATTCATAAATATTTGTAGCGGTTCCTTTCATAGGTTCGTTTATTGCAATATTGTCCTCTATCTTCAAAAAGCGTTCAGGAGATAAGCCAAGCACGATTTCACTACCTGTATTAAGGAGAAAACGAAAAGGTGTTTCATGGTACAAGCAACTTAAATAGCATGCGAAAAGAAAATCATTTCTTTCATTTGTTGCTATTTGTCTAGTTAGGTTTGCTAAAAAATACTTACCTTGATTCATTTCTTGTTTCATTAGCGAAACGCATTCAATATATTCATCTTTGTTTAGAGTTGACTCCCATTGAGAATCTTTATTTTGTAAAGCATCATTATTGCTAGAGGTTTTGTTATTGCTTTCATCGAAAACTTCTATATTGTTCCAGGTAAACCATTTACCAGAAGTACCTTCATAATTTTGAAAACCTGTAGCTAATGATTTGCTATTAATTTTTTCGATCGAATCGAAGAACTCATCGTATTGAGTACAGATATTCAACTTATTATTTACACGAAGAATACAAAAAGGTTCATTTTTCTCTTTGATGCTTAGGATTACCTTTGCGAACTCAATATCCACGTACAAAGACTACTTCGCGTTCTTGGTACCGAACAAAGAGACAATAGAATATTGTGATGTTGATTTTAGCCGGTTTAATGAGAAAGCTAATAAGTCGACTTGCTATCGCATTAGTGCTTACAACAATTCTTTCTGCTTCTGGAATAATGTTTGTGAATCGACTTTTTGATGAAAGATATAAGAATCTTAAAAGAAAAACAGTAAATGTTGCTACAGATACTGGTTCAACTGAACCTGCAAATTTTCTATTAATTGGGTCTGATACCAGATCATTTGTTAAATCACAAAAAGACAAAAATGCTTTTACTGACAGCCAAGGTGAAACTGGTCAGCGAAGTGATACGATGATGATTATTCATGTTGATCCTAAAGACAAGAAGACCACTGTTTTAGCAATACCTCGAGATACACAGGTTCAGATACCCGGTATTGGTAAGCAAAAAATTAATGCGAGTTTTAATGCTGATTTAGGTGGTGGACCCGATAAAGTTATTGAAACAATTAAGGCTAATTTCGATATCTCTATTCAGCACTATGTAGAACTTGATTTCGACACTTTTAGAAAAGTTGTTAAAGCATTAGGCAGCGTAAACGTATATTTTCCAGCGCCTGCTAGAGACAAAAAATCTGGTTTAGATACCAAAATGAAATCAGGCTGTATTGCTCTAGATGGAGATGGTGCTTTATCGTATGTTCGCTCACGTTACTATGAACAATATGTTGACGGTAAATGGCAGCAAGATCCCACATCTAATTATGGTCGTATAGCTAGACAGCAAGAATTTATGAAGAGAGTTGCGACAATCGCAGTTAAAAAATCTCTTGCAGATCCGCTTAAAGGTAAAAAAGTTTCTGATGCAATAATTGAAAACTTACAAGTTGATCAAAATCTTAAAAAAGATGACATTTTTAAACTAATGAATACATTCAATAAGGTAGATCCTAATGACCCAAATCATGTAGTTTTTGAAACTTTACCTGTAAAGTCAAAATATATTAATGGTGTTTCTTACGATCTTATTCAAAGTAGTGAAGCTGAACCAATGTTAGAAGTCTTTAGAGATCTGAGTTCACACAACTCATCATCTTCGACAACAACTTTGCCAAAACCAAGTACTGTAAAAGTTCGTGTGTTGAATTCTTCTAATCGCAAAGGTTTAGCGGCAACTGCTATGAATGATCTTCAAGAAATCGGATTTGTTACTGCTGGTACCGGAAACGCAACTGGAAGAACATCTACTGAAATCCATTACACTCAAGCGAACAAAGCAAAAGCTTTATTAGTTGCAAAGTATGTAAATGGCACTTTGATTCAAGACACCTCTATAGCTGATGCAGATATTGTCGTTATGTTAGGTACCGAATTCGAGAAAGTCGACACTGCTGGTAAAGCTCAAGTTACAACAACTACAAAAGCAGCAAACTCAACATCAACTACTAAATCTACAAGTAAACCATCGATAAACGGAGTATCTGATAGTAGCAATTGTCCTGCGTAATTATCTTCTGTAATCTATGTGGCTTGGATAAAATTCCATACATTCATCTATACTATTTGTCTTATATTTATAAATAGATAGGGAGTTTCATGCGTCTTTTAGTAACTGGAGCAGCAGGATTTATAGGTAGCAATTTTGTCCGATATTGGGTAAATGAGCATAAGAGTGACGAAGTCGTAGCTCTAGACCTTCTTACATATGCAGGAAACAAACCATCCCTTGACGATATTTCAGACAAAATAACTTTTGTTCAAGCAGATATTGGCGACAGAGAAACAATTGAACAAATTCTTAAAGAACACAAGATTGACGTAATTGTTAACTTCGCTGCTGAATCCCATAACTCTCTAGCTGTTATTAATCCAACATTGTTTTTCCAAACCAATGTATTAGGTACGCAAGCTTTACTAGAAGCAGCTCGACGTGTTGGTGTCGATAGATTCCATCACGTTTCAACATGCGAAGTTTATGGAGATTTAGATCTTAACGATCCAAATTCTTTTAATGAAGATTCTCCATATCGTCCACAAACTCCATACAATGCATCTAAAGCTGGTGGTGACCACGCAGTTAGAGCATATTTCGAAACATATGATTTACCTATATCGATAACAAACTGTTCAAACAACTACGGTCCATATCAATTTCCTGAAAAAGTTATACCATTATTTACAACAAGAGCACTTGACGACAAAGAACTTCCTCTTTATAAAACAACTGCAAATAAACGTGAATGGCTCCATGTTTTAGACCATGCAAGAGCTATTGACCTAGTTATTAATAATGGTGAAGTTGGCGAAACCTACAATGTAGGTTCTGGAATCGAAAAAAGCATTTTAGATATAGCAGATATTGTTTTAGATGAACTTTCAAAACCGGAATCGCTAAAAACCATCGTTCCGGATCGTCCAAGCCACGATAGAAGGTACTTACTAGATTCATCAAAACTCCGTAACAAATTAGGTTGGGAACCAAAAGTTGAATTTGATGCAGGTATTAGAGAAACAATTCAATGGTATGCCCAAAACAGAGACTGGTGGGAACCGCTAGTTGCTCGTGCTCCTGTCATTGAAGAGTCTTGGAAATAAGCAATTAATGAAGTTTCTGATAACGGGCGCTGGTGGACAAGTAGCAACAGCTTGTGAAGAAATTATTAGTAAAGCAGATCATGAAGCAATAGCTGTTTCAAGAGATGAGCTAGATATTTCTAACCGTGATCAAACATTAAATTCTATTGTCGCGCTAAAACCAGATTTTGTAGTTAATTGTGCAGCAATGACAAACGTCGATGCATGTGAAAGCAAAGTTGATGAAGCATTTGCGGTCAATTCTTTGGGTGTAAGAAATTTAGTTCAAGGATGCGATCTAGTTAGTGCCAATTTGGTGCACTTATCAACTGATTTTGTTTTTGATGGAAGGACGGATCGTCCCTATAGCGAATTTGATTTAACAAATCCACTGAGCGTTTATGCAAAAAGTAAATTAGGAGGAGACAACGAAGCATTATCGTACTTTAATTCAACAGTTTTGCGTGTTGCCTGGGTATATGGGAATGTAAAAGGTGATTTTTTTAAATGGGTTATTGACGGTGTGCAAAACGGTTCGATAAAAAATCTAATAGATGACCAGACAAGTACACCAACCTATAGTTACGATATTGCGCAAGTAGTTTTAAAAGTTTGTATGCAACAAATATATGGATTAATAAATGTTGCTAACTCTGGTGAGGCAACTCGTTTGGAAATGGGAAAAGAAATTTGCGAGTTGCTTAATATTGATAACGATTTAGGCCCAATATCTGAAAAAGAACTTGATCGGCCAGCTAAAAGGCCTAACTATTCGTCGTTAAACACAGATCTACTAAAACGCACGACAGGGATTGTTATGCGTGATTGGCAAGAAACATTAAACGATTACATTTCAAGGATGAAAGAAGTATAAATGAGCAATATTGCAGTCATAGGCTCAGGATATGTTGGTTTGACTACTGCCGCATGTTTTGCATACCACGGACATAAAGTTATTGGCGTTGATATCAATCAAGAACGAGTTGAAAATTTAAATAAAGGGGTCATTCCTATATTTGAAGAAGGTCTTGAAGATCTTGTAGTTGAGGGTTTAAAGAACGGAAATCTGTCGTTCACGCTCGAAGCTGATCTTGCCGTCGCATCAAGTGAATTTGTGTTCTTATGTCTGCCTACGCCACAAAAAGAAGATGGATCAGCTGACCTAAGTTATGTGCAAACTGCGATAGAAAATATTGCTAAACATATATCTCCTAATTCAATTGTTGTAAATAAATCTACTGTTCCAATTGGATCCGTACGTAAAGTCGCAAAAATGCTTAAAGATCACGGAGCTCCAGAAAAAATAAACGTTGTTTCTAACCCAGAATTCCTTAGAGAATCGATAGCGGTAAGAGACGCTTTAAATCCAGGTAGGATTGTTATTGGCTGTGATAGCGCTGATGCGTCTGTGCGTGTAAGTGAATTATACAGATTGTTTAAAGCTCCTACTGTGTTAACCGATCCTGAATCAGCAGAAATGATTAAATATGCAAGTAATGCATTTCTCGCATGCAAAATATCTTTCATAAATGAAATGTCACGAGTGGCCGATGCATTTGATGCTGATATAAAAGAAGTCGCAAGAGGAATGGGCTTTGATACGCGAATAGGATCTCAATTTTTAGAACCAGGTCCTGGATATGGTGGTAGCTGTTTCCCTAAAGATACTTCTGCTTTGTTGTATTCAGCTGCCCAAAAAGATGTAGATGTACCAGTTATTAGAGCAACTATAGAGAGCAATCATCAACAATTTGATCATGTTATCGACATTGTAAATAAAGCTACCAAGTCCTTAAACAAAGATATTTCAGAAGCGAAGATCGGAGTATGGGGATTGGCATTTAAGTCCGGTACCGACGATGTTCGTGAATCACCAGCTTGTGAGGTCGTAAGACGTTTAGTAAATGCGGGAGCAAGTGTAAAGGCTTATGATCCTCAAGCAAATGACAATGCTAGAAAAGTATTAGAGAATGTCGAAATTCTTGAAGATAAATATGATGTGGTTCAAGATTCAGATTTATTAATTGTTTTAACAGAATGGGATGAATTTATTGATGCAGATTATTCGAAAGTGCTACAAAACATGGACTCGAATATAGTTTTTGACGCGAGAAATGTACTTGATTTTCATACTCTAAGTTCGACAGGCTTTAAAGTATATGGAATAGGAAGACACCAGTAGGCTGAAAAATATATGGTAAAAAATAACAATGATTATTCAGTCGTTATAGTTGAATATTATTCATCAGACCATATTCTAAATTGTTTAAATTCCATTACAGATCAAAGTCAAAAGCCAAAAGAAATAATCGTGGTAGTTAATGGCTGTGATAAAAAAGTTTTAGAAAAAATCGAAGAAACTTTTCCTAAAGTACACATTATTAATCCGCATCAAAACCTAGGATATTCCAAAGCTTGTAATTTAGGTATTGCAAATACCTCAGCTAACTATGTTCTTGTATCTAATCCAGATGTTGTATATGAAATAGATTCATGTGAGAGAGCTCTTGAGTTTTTCTCTGTGCATGATGATGTAGCTAGTGTCGGACCAAAAATTCTCGAGATAGATGGAAACATCTATCCATCAGCAAGAAATGAAC
This sequence comes from Acidimicrobiia bacterium, assembly GCA_046331265.1. Classification (GTDB taxonomy): domain Bacteria; phylum Actinomycetota; class Acidimicrobiia; order IMCC26256; family JAGPDB01; genus JAGPDB01. Next base: position 134,917 of record JAXLRE010000002.1, read on the forward strand.
CAAAATTAATCGATGCGATTGGGCATGCTGTTTTTGGAATGTTTAGCAAGAACAATAAATACACTCGAAAGTACAGGAATAGTGAGATCGATGCTGAGCTAACACGTGAAGTTGACTGGCTTTCTGGTGCAGCAGTCTTTTTAAGAAGATCTGCATTAGATGAAGTCGGGGGTTGGGATGAAGACTATTTTATGTATTGTGAAGATATTGATTTAGGTCGTAAATTTCGGGTCAATCGATGGAAAAACTATTTTGTTCCAACATCTGTCGTTACACATGTTGGTGGAGTTTCCACTTCAAGAACGCCTATTAAATTTATTGTTGCTCACCATGTGAGTCTTTATAAATTTATTTCAAAAAAGTACGACAACAAATTAATTGCAAAATTGTCTGCTGGTTTATTAATTGCTTTCAGGCTTCCATTGGCCATAATCGCTCATTATCTTCGAATAGACTAGAAGCTGTGAAGGGTGTAATTCTTGTAGGTGGCGAAGGTATGCGCATGCGTCCGTTAACTTATCACACACCAAAACCATTACTTCCTATAGCTAATGTTGCTTTTGTTGAACGACAAATTAAATGGTTGAGCTCTCATGGTATAAACGAAATCATTCTTTCTTTAGGTTATTTGCCGGATACATTTGAAGAATATTTCCATACAAACCCAATTGAGAATGTCCACATTGAGTATGCAATCGAAGATAATCCTCTAGGTACTGCTGGAGCAATCAAATATGCGATAAAAGATGTTGATGATGATTTTGTTGTTTGTAATGGTGATGTTTTGACTGATCTAGACATTACTGAACTCATGACGATGCATAGACAGCGCAATTCGCAAGCAACAATAGCGCTGACTTATGTTGAAGATCCTTCAGCATTTGGTGTTGTTCCAACTGATGAAAATAATAAAGTAATAGCATTCGTTGAAAAACCTCCGCTTGAGACGGCTCCTAGTCATTGGATAAATGCAGGTATATATATACTAAGTCCACGTTTTTTGGATCTAATTCCTGAAAATGTCCAAGTATCCATCGAACGTGAAACATTTCCGACTTTGCTGGAGAATGGTTCAATGTATGCTCTTGAATCTCAAGCATATTGGCTAGATATAGGTACTCCAACTCAATATTTGCGTGCACATAGTGACTATCTAGATTCGATAAATAAGTATGAAGAGCAAGACTCACTTATAGAAGTCGCCCCAGGTTTATTTAGTGATGGGGAAGTAAAAATCGGGCGTGATGTTATCATCAAATCTCGTTCTCTTGTCGGAGCAGGTACCGTTATTGGCGATAATTGTGTATTAGAAGCAACCTCTATGGGCAGGCGCTGTATATTGGGTGACGACGTGAAATTGTCTAATAGTGTTTTACATGCTGGTGTAAATATAGAGCAAGGATGCTATGTAGATTCAAGCATTATTGGCGAAGCAACAACAATTGGGGCTAATTCAGATCTGAGTCAACACTGTCTAGTGAAGGCACATGAAAACGTTGAATCAAACTCACGGCTCAAGGCAGAGCGCGTCGGAATGATTGTATAGAATATATCGCTTATGCGTATCTTAGTTACTGGTGGAGCTGGCTTTATTGGCTCTAATTTGGTTGATCGATTATTGGTTGAGGGACATGAAGTAGATGCCATCGATGATCTTTCAACTGGTTCATTGATGAACCTTGCAAGTGCAAGAGCAAATGGACAGCGAAAATTTTCTTTCCATCGTCTAGACATTAAATCAAGTGCTGTAATCGATACTATAGTTAAATCGAAACCAGATATTGTTATGCACTTGGGTGCACAAACAGACGTATCAAGTTCAATAGCTAAACCAGTTGCCGATGCTGAAACAAATATCATTGGTTCAATCAACGTTCTAGAAGGTTGTGTCAAAGCTAATGTAAGCAAAATTATTTTTGCTTGTACTGCTGGTATCTATGGTGAACCACAATCGCTACCTTTGAGAGAGGGTCATCCTCTTAATCCACTGTCTCCATATGCTGTTTCAAAAAAAGCTGTCTTAGATTATTTAGGTGCTTATAGGGCAAGTTCAGGGCTTGAATATGTTGCTTTAGTTCTGGCAAATGTTTACGGTCCACGTCAAAGTGCACATCAAGAAGGTGGGGCAGTTGCAAGATTTGCATCTCAGATGATGAGAAGAGAACGTCCTACGATTTTTGGAGATGGAGCACAAACAAGAGATTTTATTTTTGTTGATGATGTTGTTGATGCATTTGTGAAAAGTATCGATAAGGGTTCTGGCCTAGCAATGAACATTGGAACTGGAGAATCTACATCAGTACAAAAACTTTTTGATCTTATTGCCAAGAAAACTGCTTATAAAGATCCTCCGCGATATGCACCAAAGCGCAGCGGAGAAATTATTGATTCAGCACTAGATTATAAACGTGCACAGCTTCACATAGGTTTTGAGCCTTTCACATCAATTGAAGATGGAATAGGCAGAACTATCGAATGGTATCGAGCTCAGAGCTAAATTATCTAAATAATTCTTCATTCGGGTTTCGGATGTAGTCGCTAGCCTTTCCGTTTCCTAAATAACTTGTTGGAATGCCCCGAACTAATGCTGCACAAATACCTGAGCTTTTCTGCATTACTAACTCTGCAGTGCTTGCTAATTCATCTGCAATAGCAACAGAAGATGAACTAAAAGTTTTTATTCCATATAGACCTAGGGCAACACTAGTTTTCCCTTTACGAAATGGTCTTGTAAATGCATTACTTATTATCACTGGAATTGAAATGTTGAATGCAGCATTTATGGAATGATGAAGAGCGTATGCTGCTGAATCGATATCGTTGGGAAGCAAGATGGCGTATCCCTCATCGGTATCGGATTCGTCTACGCCGGCATTTGCACATATAAATCCGTGTTTGGTCTCTGAGATTATTAGATTATCTTTTTGTCGGATTATTCTTTTTGATTCTTGTTCAACAATGCTTTGTTTTGTTGTTTTACTGTCTAGCTTTGTGATTCGTCCTCGAGATTTTGAGATTACTTTTGAAGCAACAACTAGAACATCTTGATCGGTAATTGGAGTAAATGTATTGAGTTTTTTACCTATTAATAGTCCAAGGTCGTCACCTTTTACTATTTTCTTGATTCCCTCGATTGGGTGGATCTCGATCATGTTTTATGAAATTCGGCGTTTCGCCTCACATGCAATTTTTTTTGTTGATTCAAATGCTTGGTTCGATGTTTCTTTTACTCTTTTAACAACTTGTGTGGCGACAGGACCAATATTGTTCGAGACTTTCTCGGCAACAGGTGAAATTTTTGTAGCGATGGGAGTTAAATTTTCGATAACTTTTCCACTGGCATCTTTTATAACTGGTTCAACCTTTGAGGAAACGTTATCTATATGAGCTTTAACGCTATCTCTTTTCTTAGATAGTTGTGCAACACCCAGAGCTGCTGCACCTAATGCAACATAAGCGCCATCTCGTAAATTTGTTTTGATATTAGTCATAGCACCATTCTACATATAGCTGCTTGCAGATGCAAGCAGAGCTTTTGGTGTAGAATGTTCACCTTATGACTCTTAGTTCTAATCCAAATTCTGAGAACGATATTACAGAAGAAGCCGCATTTGCTTGGCCTACAGTGGTGTGTGTTGTAGTAACCAAAGATCCAGGAGACTGGCTCGAACCGTGTCTCAAATCAATAGCTGTACAAGATTATCCCGATTTGACCACTTTAGTGGTTGATGTCGGATCCCACGAAGATACTGCTGAAAGGGTAATGAAATCAGCTCCAAAAGCATTTGTTAAAAAAACTGAAGAAGATAACTTTGCTCATGCGGTCAATGAAGCTATCAACTCTATTGAAGGTGCAACATATATTCTCATTTGTCATGATGATGTAGTTATTTCAAAAACCTGTATTTCAACGTTGGTAGAAGAAGCTTTTCGATCGAATGCTTCAATAATTGGACCAAAAATAATCGATGGTGAAAACAAAGACAAACTTCTAGAAGTTGGGGGAATGATCGATAGATTTGGAGTTCCATTCAGTGGAATTGAGCCAGACGAAGTTGATCAAGGTCAGCATGATGGAGTTAGAGATGTGTTTTTCGTTTCTAGTGCTGCAATGTTGGTTAGAGCTGATTTATTTAGAGCATTAAATGGTTTTGATGAACAATGTTTTCCTGGTGCAGAAGACATAGATTTAGCATGGCGTGCACATCTAGTTGGGGCTCGTGTTTTAGTTCAACCTGAAGCTGTTGTTGCGCATCACAAGGCTTCAGACCGTCAGCGTAAAGCCAGAACATCTGCTGTAGCAAGAGTTGCAAAACATCGTATGAGAATGGTGCTAAAAAATGCCTCAAAAACATCACTTTTATGGATATTGCCTTTGGCTTTTGTGCTGCATACCTTTGAAGGAATCGCTTGGCTTATAAGACTTGACCCAAGACGTGCATGGTTATTGTTTTCAGGATGGATTTGGAATATTAAAAATATAAAGGATACAAAGAAACAACGAGCAATTGTTCAAAAGACAAGGGAAGTATCCGATAGATCTATAGCTACATATCAAATTGGTGGGTCAGCGAGAATTAGAAGATTTTTTACCAACGTAATTCAAAATAGGAATCTAAAGAAATTAACCAATGCGTCAAGAACATTTGCGCTAAGTAGCTATTCAAAAAGAACTCGAGAAACACCATTTTATTTAGCTGCAGGTCTTATTTATTTAATTTCTGTTCGGAATATAATATTTAACTCCTTAACAACAGTTGGGCAGTTTGCGCGTTGGCCGAGTTTTTCTAACCAGTTAAATGCATTACTTTACGGATCTAGCCCTACATCGGGTGAACCAATGTTGTCTTCGACATTTGGGCGCATCATAGCTGCAACTATGACATTCATGTTTGGAATGAAAGCTGGATTAGCACAAAGTATCTTTGTTCTTTCTTTGATCCCAATAGGGACATACGGAGTTCGACTTATTTTGAAAGATAGAGCAATTGACCCTAGGGCTATTGCTGCTGGTGTAATAAGTTACGGTTTCTTTACTTTCTCAGTTGCAACATTTTCAAATGGGTATTTAGGTTCATTGATACTTATGGCAGGCCTGCCATACTTGATCAGAGCTTTAAGTAACTATAAACCTAGACAAGCTGGTGTTGTACTTGGCTTAATGTGCGCCTTTTACTCAGCAGCAATAGTGCTTTCTGCGATTATTGCAATTGTGTATTTACTATTGAGTTTTACAGAAATGAAGCAAAATAGTTCATTTACTAAACGCTTTAGGACAATTTTATGGGCTGGTGTAATTGCTTTATTTCTAAATATAGGTTTGGTATACGATCTAATAAGAAAGATTGATAGAAATGCTTTTGGTCTAAATTCTGTTTCTGAAGCTTTTCCTAAATATATATTTATATCAACTCCAGTTACTGTTGCTATCTATATTGCAGTCTTTGCTACTGCAATTGCACTGTTAGTTGGTAGAAATGAAAGAACATCTGATCTAAGATTATTAATCTTATCGGCATCAATTTTGATTGCTATTTCTATGGTGGCTATACGTTTAGCGCAGCCGATATTCGATGTAAATATCATTTTTGTCATACTTCAGCTATGCGTATCTATTTCTATAGCTATTTCAATTAATTCTTTCTTGGAAGAATTAAAGCTGCGATCATTTTCGATTATGCATATTGGTTCTGTTCTGGCTTGCGCATTGGTTTTGGCCAGTTTATTAATCTCATCGCCAATCCTCTTGAATGGTTATTTTTCATTACCTCAAAGAAGTTGGGATAAACAAATAGAGACTGTTGCCAATGAACGAATCGTTTACTTCGGTAATTCAACTGTAATTCCTGGGCGCAGCGTATTGGCTCCCTTGAATAGAAATTTCTCAATATCATCAACACCGCAAGTTACCTTAAGCTCAAGCTTTGTTGGGCCAGCATCAAAGCTTGATGATGATATTAGAAAAATATTTTCAAGTGTAATGATTAGTGAAACAACACATGCTGGATATTTATTAGGGAGGCACTCTGTAAGATTGATAGCGATTCCAACTTCGAAATCGCCGCAATCTTCATTGACAGGCAAAGACAGCCAGTTATTGAGAGCACTAGATAGGCAAGTTGATTTGGTCAGATTACGTGACAGAAAAGGTCTAGTTGTTTATTACAACACTGCTTTGGAAAAAAAGCTTTCTTCGTATGAGTATGTGAAATCATATTCTCCTGTAAAAACATTTAATTTGAAAGTTAGAGATGAAAAGTCATTATTTGTAAAAAATAAAATAGATATTTCTCCAATTACGTTAGCAATTATTTTTGCAAATATAGCAATATTAATCTTTGTACTTTTATGGCCGAGAAGACATCAGCTTATTTCTGCTAGTTCTTTAAAAATAACTCAAATAGTTAATGCAAGTAATAGAGAAAAATCAAGCATTGATTTGAATAGTGAACATAATAAAGAAAAATCAATCATTGACATAACTGAAAGAGATATCGATCGAGTAACTGTGAGTAAACCATGAAGAAAGAAATGACACTTAAGAACTCAAAACTTGGCTATGTGATAATTCTTGTATGCGCTTTATTGGTAAGTGCTACTTTATTATTAACTAACCAATTATCAGCTCGTGCAATAGACCAACCTACTTTTACTCCAGCTGATGCATTAAAAGTTAGTGCTTCTACAACATCATGGGTATGCCCGGTAACGGGAAACTCTATTGTTTTATTGAATCCAGATACGACAGGAAAAGCATCTGTCGATGTTTCATCTTTTAATGCAAGCGGAAACCTTGAAGGTAAATTAAAATTTAATTTAGATAAATTCTCGGTCAAGAATGTTGATGCAGCACAGTTAAATGCAAATAGTGCATCGATGATTTATGTTGAAAGTTTTGATAGCTCTGTTCTGGTCTATAGAAATGTATCATTTACAGATGGTACCGAAACTGTTCCTTGTATAAATGATCTTGGACCAAAATTTGATTTTACAAACATGTCTACAATTAGAGACTCAAATGCTGAACTTGTGTTAGCAAATCCATATGATGAGGCTGTTGTTGTTGACATTAGTGCAAGTCTTACAAATACAGATTCAAATCCTCCTCTTGTTTTAGCAGATGAGATGAGAGGTGAAATTATTCCAGCTCGAAGTAAAGTCTCTATTGATTTGCAATCGGAATTTGGCAGATATCCACTTATAAGTATTTCTACTCAATCAAGAAGTGGATTTTATGGTGCTGAAATCGTTCAAACATACAGTGGCGCTAATGGAGTCAATGGCCAAAGTATATTGACACCCGCCTCCAATATTGCATACAGCAATAAATTAGTCTGGCCCGGTGTGAATCCTACACAAATTAGTGTTGTTAATAATTCATTTAATTCCCATTCTGTCAATATGACTTCGTATGCCATAGACAAACGATCAGTAACATCTGAGCCACAACTTATTTCTGCAGGCGCTACGGCTAAATTAAATATTATCGGAAGCGATTTTGGCCAACATCTCGTAACATTAAATCTAGAAAAAGGCTCTAATGAAGCCTTAAATCTTTTTTCTTCATGGATATATGCAAAAGATGACGCAGTCTCAAGTGGTTCTGGAATTGGTAAAGCAATCAAAAGAGGAGTTGTCGCATCTCAATCAGGAGATGTATTACACGTTTACAATCCTTCAAAGAAGACAGCCAAAATTACTTATGTAGAAGTTGAAGGGAACATTGAGAGTAAGGTGACCCTTAAAGCTGGAGAGTACAAAGATATTCCTTTAAATGTTAAAACTCTATTAGTAGAAGTCTTTTCCGATAGGAATATAATATTTGCGTCCTCTGACACAGGATTCACACATTACACTCGACCAGTGGAACTTATAGAATGATTTGGATTTATTTAGTCATAGTGCTTTTTGTCGCTATCGGTATTATAAAAGCTTCTAATCGAAACAAAAGTGCGACAAAAGAGACTACATATATTGCACCAACAAAAATTGAACGGAATGATTTTCCTCAATGTAAAAGTGAAACACTAGTCGTTGTATTTACATCAACTAAATGTGATTCATGTGGCAATATTATCGATAAAGCTAATGTACTGTCGAGTGATTGTGTTGATGTTGTAAATGTTTCTTATGAAGATAAAAATGGATCCAAACTGCAAAAGAAATACGAAATAGAAGCAGTCCCTACAGTCGTTGTCTGTGATGAAAACGGAGTAGTGCAACAATCGTATATCGGTAGTGTAAGCGCAACAGATCTATGGGCAAGCGTAGCTAAGCTGCGCGGAGCAGACATAGCTACGTGTCAAGACCATTAAATCTTCGAAGCCTCTACAGAATTAGCACACTCTCTACCCATTGCTTCATCTACTAAACGAGCAACGTCTTCGCCGGAAATCTCTTCGTGTTCGACTAAGGCATCACCAATTGCATTAAGACCAAGTCTAAATTCTGTCAGAATCTTGGTAACTCTATTTTCGGTGTCTATAAGAATTTTCTGAGCTTCTTCATCAATAACTTTTGCAATTTCATCTGAATAAGTTTTTGATTGCATCATGTCTTCGCCTAAGAAAACCATGTTTGAATCACCCCATGCCATAGGGCCAACTTTGTCAGACATTCCCCATTCTTTAACCATCGAATGTGCTATTTCTGTTGCACGTACTAAATCGTTGTGTGCACCTGTAGAAACGTTTTCGAATACGACTCTTTCAGCACCGCGTCCACCAAGTAGAACCATTAATTGATCATCAAGATAATTTCGGTTGTAAGAATGCCTTTCTTCTAAAGGTAATTGTTGGGTCATACCTAAAGCCATACCAGTAGGCAATATTGTAACCTTGTGGACTGGATCAGCATTTTTACACAGATAGGCAAGTATTGCATGACCGCCTTCATGGTATGCGGTTAATTTCTTTTCGTGGTCATTCATCATGATGCTGGGACGCTTAAGTCCCATCAATACTCGGTCAATTGCGCTATTGAAATCTTGTGGTTCGATTTCGTTTTTACCACGTCTAACTGCATGAAGTGCAGCTTCGTTAACGAGGTTAGCTAGTTCAGCTCCACTCATTCCTGGTGTTGCACGAGAAAGAGTATCGATTGAAACTTCCGTATTTATCTTTTTACCTTCAAAATGAACATTTAATATTTGTGCGCGTTCTTCTTGAGTAGGAAGTGGTACAACAATTTGTCTGTCGAATCTTCCTGGACGTAATAATGCAGGATCAAGAATGTCAGGACGGTTAGTTGCTGCCATCATTACGATTCCTTCAGTTGGCTCAAAACCATCCATTTCGCTAAGCATTTGGTTTAATGTTTGTTCACGTTCATCGTGACCTCCGCCTAAACCAGCGCCACGTTTTCTACCTATTGAATCGATTTCGTCGACAAAAATAATTGCAGGCGCACTTTTTCTAGCAGTTGCAAATAAGTCTCTAACACGTGACGCTCCGACCCCAACGAACATTTCCATAAAGTCGGAACCAGTTACAGAAATGAAAGGTACACCAGCTTCACCCGCAACTGCACGTGCGATTAAGGTTTTACCTGTACCTGGAGGACCTACTAGTAGGACACCGCGTGGAATTTTTGCACCTATATCTCTGAACTTATTTGGATTTTTAAGAAAATCAACTACTTCAGCAATTTCTTGTTTTACAGGTTCATAACCTGCGACATCTTTAAAAGTTGTTTTAGGATTTTCAGTCGAATATACCTTTGCCTTTGAACGCCCTATATTCATCACTGATCCCATTTGGCCTTGGGCACGTCGTGAGAAAAACCAAAATACGCCAATGATCAGTAGCAACGGCACAAGGAAAGGAATTAATTCAAGAAAGAAATTTGATTTAGGTTTTTTATAGCTGAACTTGATATCGCTTTTCTTAATTGCATCAAGATCTTTTTCTGAGAGATCATTTAATGGTCCATCAGTTTTAAAACTTGTTGAGTTTTTAATTTTTTTCTTAAATGTACCTGCGATATTACCTGTTACGGGTTCGTAAGTTGCTGATTTAATTTTGTCAGCTTTGACTAAAGCAAGAAAACTATTTTTTTCTCCAGAATATTTAATTTTTGTTTCTTTTTTGTTGTGTAATAGTTGGTTTGAGCTCATTAACAAGACCACTATTACCAAAGCCATAGACATCCACGCCCATGTTGTGAATTTTTTTGGAGCTGGTGGTTTAGGGGTTTTTTCTTCGTTTTTCTTTTGATTTGGAGTTTGTGCCATTTATATACCTTATTTAGCTAGAGCTTTCTACTTTAGGCGGTTTTTTGCTATCGATCTAAGTTTTGATCAGAATTTAGCAAAAAGTTGCATGATTAATAACTGCAACATAACAGCCTTATAGAATATTTCTCTTGCAAGAAATTAATCAACAACAAACAAGAAGTCCACGTTTCGGTATAACCGCAGGAATAGGGGCAATTCTTGTCTATTCATTGGTTTCATTTCCAGTAATTACTGTCATTGCAGTAATAAAAATATTGCAAGAAAAAAACAAAAATTCAACACTAACAAGTGATCAAATCTCAATTATCCTGAAGGATTTGTCAGCCAATGAATGGGTGTTAATTGTCACATTAATTGTTAATTGTTTAGGTCTGTTTGCTTATGCTTATTTTTTAAGCAAATTACGTGGTTCAAAGAATCCGTTTAACGATTTTGGTTTACGTTTTTCTAAAACATCTCCGCTATATTTTTTTGTAGGTATTGCATGCCAATTTGTTGCTATTGCAATGGGTATTGTGATTTCGGCTTTGTCTGATGAATCAAAAGAACAAGGTGTTGTCACCTCTTTTAGAAACTCAAGTGGTTTAGCGTTTATCATATTTTTTGTTTTAGTTTCGTTTGTAGTTCCGATAGCAGAAGAAATAACGTTTCGTGCCATATTGCAACGGGGGATATCTAAATGGGTATCTCCGGCGCTAACTGTTCTTATTACGGGTACGATTTTTGGATCGATTCACCTGACAGATCCAGGTGCGATATTAGGTTTGTCATCTCTTATTATGGTTGGTTTATTGCTTAGTGCAATGGCCCAATATAGATGTCGAATCGATGCATCAATATTTATTCATATGGGATTCAACTTTGCAACAGCGGTATTGTTGGCTTTATCGAGATACCTGCAATAAGGTGCATAAGCGCAAAAACGCTAAAAATACCCTATAAAAACTATATATTCAAGAAAAATAGAGAATCTGCCGAATATTCGCATAATAAATTTTTAATAAGGAGAAGCATATGCGTTGTCCAAGTTGTAAAAGCGACACTTACGTAGAGATATCTATGGCATTAGGAGACAAGGAAGTTTCATTTAGAAGATGTGGTCGATGTGAAACCCAAAAATGGGAAAGTGAAAATGAAGACGTCGATCTCAAATCAGTTTTGAAATATGCAAAAAATCTAGCCTTTTAAATTTTAAAACAATTAATTACTATATTTTTCTGCAAAACTGTGTGAGTGTCTCTTAAGAATATTAATAAGATAACTAATAGAGTAATTAGTAACCCACTCAAATTTGCATTATCTCTAATAACAATAATTGGTGTAATTGGTTGTGTAATTGCGATTTGGCAATCAATGCAACCAGGTTTAATTTTTTCAAATACAACTGCTACTGGTGGAGACATGGGTGCTCATGTTTGGTGGCCTGCATTCATGAGAGATTTTCTTTTACCACACGGTCGATTGTTCGGTTGGTCGATGGATTATTATTCAGGTTTTCCAGTAGGGCAATACTATTTTCCAATACCTGCATTGATGGTAGTAATTTTTGATTTATTGTTGCCATATAACGTTGCATTTAAATTGGTAACGGTATTAGGTAGTGTAACACTTCCAATAGCTGCCTATATTTTAGGTAAATCTATAAAAGCTCCTAAACCTATTCCTCTGATTATGGCTTTCATGGCTACAAGTTTTCTATTTTTTACAGGAGATCCAAGAGGCGATAGTGCAACCGCAAGCACTATTGCAGATTTTAAGAATGCTGCATTTAACCAAAGAATTATGGGTGGACCGCTACTTAGTTCTATGGCGGGAGAGTTCTCTTTTTCAATTGCATTAACTTTCTCTTTGCTATTTTTAAGTGCTTTTTATGTAATGCTTCGTGACAAAAAATATAGAGGAAGAGTCGCTGTACTCCTTGCGCTAACAATAATGAGCCATCTCGTTGTGGCAATATTTACATTTATTGCAGCTATTGTTTTTTGGGGAGCTAGTTATGCCTCACGCAAAGGCTATTTTCGATATATAGGGGCTTCACTTCTTAGCTTTATAGTTGCATTTGCTTTGTCAATAAGTGTTGTAGGTAAATACTTTTTTGACAACAAGCTTCAAGGTTCAACATTTGAATATATAACTTTAACTCTTTTAGTTTTTTCATTAATAGCAATTATTGGATTATTAATTTTTGGTGTCATTAAAGAAAAAAAGAATTTTAAGCAATTTATTTTTGATGCATCACCTTTGGTGGTTGGATTAATGGTTGCAAGCATATGGTTGCTTCCACTTTTAGCTCGGTTTTCTTATACATCGAATATGCGCTATGAGAAATTAACTGATCTTTTATCTACGCCAGGCGTAAATGAGGTTTATGAGTTATATGTCTCTCCTAAATACTTCATGTGGCCAATATTTATACCCGCAGCAATTGGATTTATTTTAAGTGCAACTTTTTTACGGAAAAGCATCTTGCCTGTCATAATTACAGCCGCAACAATGGCAATCGTATTTATCCAATGGCCAGAAGGTCATGCGTGGAATTTAAGATTTTTGCCTTTTTGGTATTTGTTTATATTTTTCGTTGCTGCGTTTGGTTACGGAGAAATACTACGGTTACCTACTTCTATTACGACTTGGGTTGCATACAAACAAAAAGAAAAATCTCTAGTTTTACTTAGTCAGATTATTTCGTTATTTGTAACATTTGTTCTGGTTGTTGGCTTTCTTGTTGGTCTTGTAGGGATTGGTTCGGCACCAAAAGATAAGGCAACGGGGTGCGCATCTATTCCTGACACAAGATTGTTTAATGATCGACGTGGTTTCGCAGATAGTTGGGCTAAATATAATTTCGAAGGATACGAGCGAAAACCTCAAGACCCATCTTGTAAATCTAAACAATCAAAAAAGCATCTATATACTTCCTCTAAAGAGTTTTATTCATTGATGGATGAAATGAAAAAGCTTAAGCCTGGTCGAGCTTTATGGGAACCTAGTGATGGTACGTATGGCACAACTTTGGCGTTAATGCTTATTCCTTATTACACAAATCACCGTATAGCATCACAAGAAGGCTTATATTATGAAGCTGCAGGATCAACTGCGTATCATTTCTTAACAGTTGCAGAAGTTTCAAAAACTCCAAGTAACCCTATGCGATGGCCTAAGTGTGAAACTAAAAGCGATGGAACTAAAGTAGATCCAAAATGTTTTGATACATATTACGGTACACTCGCAGACTTTAACCGTGGGATCGATCATATGAAAATGATGGGTGTCAGATATTACCTAGCTCATAGTGAAGAAGCAAAGAAAGCTGCAGATGCTTCATCAAAGCTGAAATTAATTTCATCTGTTGCAGATAGAGATGGATTGAATCCTGTCGGTTGGGATATATATCAGATAAAGAACTGGTCGTTAGTGGAACCACTTGCAAATGATCCGGTTGTGATAACTGATAAGACAAGTCCCTCTGATTGGGCTCAGAGTGGAAATAAATGGCTATATGATTGGTTTAACGCTCCTGGAGAATATCGAGAATTTGTTAACAGTGGAGAAAAAAATTGGCAGCGCATGACAGCAAAACAAGCATTATCGAAACCTCTAACTTTAAAACAAAAAAATAAAAAATCTGAGGTAAAAATAACAAACGTAAAATTAACTCAAGATTCAATAAAATTTCATGTGAATAAAATTGGCGAGCCAGTACTAATTAAAACTTCATATTATCCAACATTTAAAGCTAGTGGGGCAGGCAAAATTTATCGAGCGAGCCCAAATTCAATGATAGTTGTACCAACAAAGCAAAATGTGAAAATAGAAATTGCTAGAGATGGTATTGAATGGTTCTCGATATTTTTGTTTTTAGCAGGAGTTTCTTGTGTAATAGGATTCTATTTTGATAAGAAAAAAACAATTGCGCACCTATCGAGCTTCTTGAGGCCAAAACGTTAAACTGTATCAGTGATTAATGCAGATTTAGATAGTGTTTTCAAGGCTTATGACGTAAGAGGTTTATATCCTGGACAATGGGATGGCGAGCTTGCAAGACTAATTGGTAACGCATTTGTCAGATATTTGAATGCTGAATCTATTGTGGTTGGCCATGATATGAGAACATCTTCTCCTTCATTGGCTTCAGCATTTATTGAGGGTGCAACTTTAGCTGGTGCAGATGTTATAAATATTGGATTAGCTTCAACAGACATGCTCTATTTCGCTAGTGGTCATTTACAAATGGCTGGTGCGATGATAACAGCATCACATAATCCTGCTGAATATAACGGTTTAAAAATGTGTCGTGCGTCTGCAGCACCAATTGGTCAAGATAGCGGACTGGCTCAAATAAAAGCAGCTGTAAAATCTGGGCTACTTGAACGTGCGGAAGAAATGGGTGAAGTTCAAACAAAAGATTTACTCGATGATTTCCGTGCCCATTGCTTAAGCTTTGTCGACTCAAACAAAATAAAAAATCTTAAAGTAGTTGCAGATACTGCAAATGGTATGGGTGGATTAGTTGTACCACATATCTTTAAAAACCTTGACGTGGATATTGATGTTTTATTTCCTGAACTCGATGGTACTTTCCCTAATCATCCAGCAGATCCTATACAAAGTGAAAATCTAAAAGATTTACAACAACGAGTATTAGAAACTAATGCTGATATTGGTTTAGCTTTCGATGGCGACGCTGATCGTGTGTTTTTAGTTGATGATTTAGGCCAAAGTGTTGGTGGATATGTAACTGTTGCATTAGTTGCAAAATCTCTTCTCGAAAAATTTCCTGGCGAATCAATTGTATACAACCTGATCTGTTCTAAATCAGTACCAGAGGCAATCGAAGCATTTGGAGGTAAAGCAATCCGTACTCGCGTAGGACATAGTTTTATTAAACAAGTGATGGCTGACAGCGGTGCAATTTTTGGCGGAGAGCATTCAGGTCATTACTACTTCAGAGATAACTTTAAAGCTGACTCTGGGTTAATAGCGGCTTTGATGGTTTTAGAAGTAGTGGCACAAAGTGGCAAAAAACTTTCAGAATTACGAAAAGAATTTGAACCTTATTTCCAAAGTGGTGAAGTTAACTCTGAAGTAGATGATGTATCAAAATCTATAGCTCAAGTCGTTGATCACTATAAAGATTTCGAAATCGATGATTTAGATGGTTACACAATCGAAGGCGGCGACTGGTGGTTTAATGTACGGCCAAGCAATACTGAACCGCTTGTGCGTTTAAACGTTGAAGCCTCTACTCAGGAATTATGTAATGAAAAAACACGCGAAGTTCTAGAAATCATAAGAGGGAACAATGGATAACGGTGTATCTAATGACCTTTTAGATATTTTGGTTTGTCCTATAGACCATAAAGAACTTCTATATTTTGAAAATGAACAGATTCTTTATAATCCAAGATTAAAAAAGAAATATGAAATAGTGAATTCAATACCAGTTTTACTAATTGAAAAAGCGATCGATGTTGATGAAGCATCTCATAAAGATTTAATAAATAAAAAAGACCTATAACAAAGGATATAAATGGACTCAATTAATTTTACAAAAATGACTCTTGATCTACCAGAGCAATTTCAAATAGCATTAGATAGCGCAAAAGTTGTTGATGTTTCTCCTCTTGAAGGAATTGAATTTACTTCAATAATTGTTTTAGGTATGGGTGGATCTGGTGTTAGCGGTGACGTCGTGTCTGCCGTTGCGTCGCAGTCTTGTAAAGTCCCTGTTATTGTTTGTAAGAATTATGAACTCCCAGAATTTGTTAACGAATCAACATTAGTAATTGCTGCAAGCTATTCGGGCACAACAGAAGAGACACTAAGTGCTTTGCGGAGTGCACAAGATAAAAAAGCACCTCTAGTCGCAGTATGTTCTGGTGGCGAACTAGAAAGCATTGCAACAAATTCACTTTCGCCAAGTGTTATCTACAAAGCACCAGCAGGTCTACAGCCAAGAGCTTCAATGGGTGCACTTGTATCTCCAATCATGGTTGTATTAGATAAATTAGGTTTAATCCCAGGAGCAATCGAACAATGCGAGCAGGCTGTAAAACAGGTAACTAAGAGACGTAACCAGTGCCAAGATCCGAACGAAAAACATATTGTTTCTGATTTGGTAACACGTATTTCTACAACCATTCCAGTTATTTATGGAGGTGGCGCATTAGGTGCTGTTGCTGCATACCGCTTTAAATGTGATGTGAATGAGAATGCAAAGACTCCAGCGTATTGGCATTACTATCCAGAATTAAACCACAATGAAATTGTAGGGTATGGACAAAACGGAGATGTTACACGTCAGTTGTTAACTCTTGTTGAGCTACGTCATGATTACGAACATGCACAAGTAAAAAGACGTTTTGATATTACACGTGAACTTATAAAAGAAACACTTCATGACATAATTGAAGTTAACGCAGAAGGTACATGCTATTTTGCACAGTTGTGCGACTTAATGTACATCGGTTCATTAGCAAGTTTATTTATGGCATTAAATGCTGGTGTTGATCCTGGTCCTGTAGATGTGATCTGGGAATTAAAGAACGCTTTAGCCTAGAAAGTAATTAGTTGTTCAATGCCACATAATCCAGATGATGTTATAGACCCTGTTTTATTGCGAGATGGTGACTCGCGTAATGTTGTGGACAAATATAAAACATGGAAAGAAGATGCAATTGTTGATGACTTAGATAAGTCTCGAGCACCTTTACATATCGCAGTAGAAAACTGGGAAAAGGATCTTAATTTAGGCACTATTACGAGAAGCGCAAATGCTTTTAATGTTTCTGGATTCCATATTATCGGAGAGAAAAAATGGAATCGTAGAGGAGCAATGGCGACTTATCGTTACGTGCACGTTTACCATCATGAAAGCGTTGAAGATTTTTATATTTTTTGTAAAGACCATGATCTAGTTTTAATTGGTATTGATAATTGTGAGACTTCTACACCTATAGAAAATGAAGTCCTTCCTTCTAATACTGCAATGTTATTCGGTAATGAAGGAATTGGATTAACAGATGAAGCAAAAAAGTACTGTGAGAAAATTTATGAAATCTCTATGTATGGTTCTACAAGATCTTTGAATTCTTCTGTTGCTGCTGGGATTGCAATGTACCATTGGAAGCAAAACAATTAAGCTAATTAGGAAACTTATGTCACATGTATTAACCAAAGATGATTATAAAGTTGCAGATCTTTCTCTAAGCGATTTTGGTCGTAAAGAAATAGAAATCGCACAAAGCGAGATGCCTGGTTTAATGGCGTTGCGAGAAGAGTTTTCGAAATCGCAACCTTTACTAGGTGCTCGTATTACAGGCTCATTGCATATGACAATCCAAACAGCAGTGTTGATTGAAACGCTAGTAGCTCTGGGAGCAAAAGTGCGTTGGGCGAGCTGTAACATATTTTCTACACAAGATCATGCTGCAGCAGCTGTTGTCGTTGGTGAGGGCAGTGTTGATGAACCCAGAGGTGTTCCAGTTTTTGCATGGAAAAATGAGACGCTTGAGGAGTATTGGTGGGCCACCAAATCTGCACTTGACTGGGGGGATGAGTCCCCGAACATGCTTCTAGACGATGGTGGCGACGCAACACTTATCGTTCATTTAGGTGCTCGTGCAGAAAAAGAAGGCAATCTAGATTTTATAGAAAATATTGATTCACCAGACTTCGCTGCCTTAGTTGAGTTTCTTAAGATGTCATTAAGTAGTGGTGAAAACTTTTTTACTCAAGCGCAATCGTCCATTAAAGGTGTAAGCGAAGAAACAACGACAGGTGTACACCGTTTATATCAAATGGCTGAAAATGGTGAACTTAGCTTTCCTGCAATTAATGTAAACGATTCTGTAACAAAATCTAAATTCGATAATTTATATGGATGCAGGCATTCATTAGTTGACGGAATTCTACGTGCAACTGACGTTATGTTGGCGGGCAAAGTTGCAGTTGTTTGCGGATACGGAGATGTAGGTAAAGGGTGCGCACAATCACTTCGTGGGCAGGGTGCAAGAGTGGTTATAACTGAAATAGACCCTATATGCGCTTTGCAGGCGGCAATGGAAGGTTATGAAGTTGTACTGCTCGAAGACGTTGTTGATGTGGCAGATATTTTTGTGACTGCGACTGGTAATAAAAACATAATCACTTTTGAACATATGCAGAAGATGAAAGATAATGCGATTGTTGGAAATATCGGTCACTTTGATAATGAAATACAAGTAAATAAACTTTTTGAAGACTCATCAATAATTCGTACGAATATTAAAGATCAAGTAGACCAATTTACTTTTCCTGATGGCAAGAAAATAATCTTGTTAGCTCAGGGTCGACTATTAAATCTTGGTTGTGCAACAGGCCATCCGAGCTTTGTTATGTCTACAAGTTTTTCTAATCAAGTGTTGGCTCAAATCGAATTATTTAACAATGACTATGAGTTAGGTGTCCATGTTTTGCCAAAAACGTTAGACGAGAAAGTTGCTCGTTTGCATCTGGATAAATTGGGCGTGAGGTTAAGTGAGTTAACTCCTGAGCAGAGCCAATATTTAGGTGTGGATGTCTCTGGACCTTATAAGCCAGATCACTACCGCTACTAACCTCCAACGTTCCCGTGTTGGGTCGAAAAACTATCGTTTTTCGATAGAAAATCCCACAAACACTAGCGAATTTGAGTTAAAAAGCTTATAAATACAAATTTTTTCTTGTAATTAAATATGTCCTTCATATAAATTATGCAATCTTCCCTTAATTTTTTGTCATGGGGAAGAAAATGAAAAATATCGAAAAAATATACTTAATAGCAGGATTGCAGCATGGTGTCATAGCAAGATATCAAATAATTAATGCTGGTATTAAGCCTGCAGCGGTGGACAGAATATTAAATACTTCATTATTTACAAGAAAAGATAGAAGTATATATGTTTTAAAAACATATAAAAATTGTTGGCATCAAAAGGCAGCTATAGCGTTGTTTTCTTGTGGGCCACAAGCATTGCTGTCGAATGTAAGTGCTTTGATTAATTATGGATTAGTCGAAGAAGATTTTTCAATATATAGGAGTCGTCTGTTCTCTAATCAGAATGACCCTTTAAGGTTTGACGTTTTATCTCCTCGTGATTACAGGTATAAAAAGAATATAAATTTTCACCGATCGACAAAACCAGAGAACTACGAAAATTCGCAAATTCTAAATGGTTTGCCAACAGTAAGTATTGAGCGCGCTATTGCTGAGTGTGCACAAGCGGTGGGCCCCTCGCGGCTTTCAAAAATAATCCATCTTGCCATATCGAAAAAGTTAACAAATGCACAAAAAATATTCGATGTTATAAGCTCATTACATAGTGCACCAGGTCGTGAAAAGAAAATACTGAAACAAACTCTTTTACCTTATATAGTGAACGAAGATGTAGCGAAAATTGAAAGTGTGTTAGAAAAGCGCGTTTATGATGTCTTAAATTTAAATACTCAATTTGATATTGTGCCACAATACGAAATTATTTGTGGAACAAATAGGTATCGACTTGATTTTGCAATATTGTCTCACAAAATTGCAATTGAAGTTGACGGATTTGCCTACCATTCTTCTATCTCAGAGCTTGAGCGAGATCATCAACGGCAAAATGACATTGTATCTATGGGATGGAGAGTTGTTCGCGTAAATGCAAAATTTACTGATTCCCAAATTTTAGATGCAGTTTTAAATGCCGCATGAAGTGTTTGTGGGATTTTCTATCGAAAAACGATAGTTTTTCGACCCAACACGGGAAGGAGTATTTTGTTGCGAGATTTGAAAGTTCGATTTTATATAAACATATTTGGCTTTATGAATACGAGCAAGTTAAACAAGATGTTATCGAAGCTAAGAATGGTCAATTCAGTTTGTATAGAAAATATGCAAAACAATTAGCTGAAGTCGCAGCACTTGAAGTGCCTAATCTTCAAAGTTATACATGTACTTATATCCCAACTATAAAAGAGCATCTTAAACAGCGTGGATATGACCATGCACAAAAACTTTCCAATTATTTTTCAAAAAATGTGCGTTTAAAAAACATAAAAACAATCAAACCAGATCACCAGATTTCACAGCATTCATTAAATGCTTCATCTAGATATAACAATGCAAAATATAAAGTCATACGGGATATCTATCACGAAAAGATCATACTTATTGATGATATTTCAACAACTAGATCTACATTATTTAATGCCTCAAAAATGTTAAAAAATGCTGGTTGTCAGGAAGTTCTCGCTATGACCATATGCTATCGAGAAAAAAATTTATACTAATCGCGAATTGAGCGAACATAAGTTAAATCTGTGAAATCGAATTAACAAATAAATTAAGTTTTCAATTCATATTCCGAGAAAATTAACATAATGCTACAGAAAGGGCGGAGCATGGATAAACATATTTCACGTCCTGAAATTAATCAATGGTCAGACGGAGATTTATATCAAGCTGCAGCAGATGTATTTGCAGAGAAACTTTTCTCATATGCAGACGACGATTCACAATTTCACGCGAAAGTTGCTGATATTTTAAACGAATTGCGATCAGGGAAAAATCTGTGTGATTCGGACGAAATAGCAATAAGAATACTTGCGTGGTCAAGTTGTCTTTAATCAGACTAAGATGTTTTTTACTTTCCACTTAAGGAGGAATAGTGGACATATCGGTTCATGAAAAAAATACAAATGTAAGCCAAAGCGTAAAAGAAATAGCAGTAGAAAAATTAGATAAAATTACTCGTTTCGTTCACGACGCACACCATGTTGAGGTTGATTTCCGTGAACAGCCGTCAAAAAATCCTTCGCAAAGATTTATTTGTGAAGTTACCGTTCATTGTAAGAAGAATTTCTTAAAAGCACATGCAGAAGGCATGGATGCAGCAACAGCATTAGATCTTGTTATAGACAAAGTTGAGCATCAAGCACAAAAACTAAAATCTCGGCGAGTTTCTAGATTTCATCCACGAAAACGAGATATGAAGACACATGCAATGATCCCAGATGAAGATCTTGCAGCTTTGATATTTGAGGATGAATCTAAAGATGAAGAGGCTAAAGTCGTAAAAGTCAAAGAGCTCGACATAAAACCTATGGCTTTAGAAGAAGCAGCTTTGCAAATGGACTTATTGGGTCATGACTTTTTTGTATTCCAAAATATAGACGATGAAAAATTCTCAGTCATGTATAGAAGAAAAGACGGACATCTAGGAATGATTTCACCTTCTAGCTAGTTTTATAAGGCGTGAATCCATCTAATTAATGTAGTTTTTAGTAACCTCTATTTGTGGCAGTTCTCAAGAAAATATTAAGTGTTGGCGAAGGTAAGAAGCTAAAGAACCTTGAAGCATTGGTTCCAAAGGTAGCTTCATTCGAAAAAAATCTACAAGCGATGTCTGATGACATACTCAAGTCTCAAACTCAGCGTTTCAAAGATCGCCTAGCAAAAGGTGAATCTCTTGAAGACATATTGCCAGAAGCATTTGCAACAGTCAGAGAAGCAGCAACAAGGGTTTTAGGTCAACGTCATTATGATGTTCAAATAGTTGGTGGAGCAGCTTTACATTTTGGTTGGGTAGCCGAAATGAAAACGGGTGAAGGTAAAACTCTTGTTTCGACTTTACCTGCATATTTAAATGCCTTAACTGGCAATGGTGTCCACATTGTTACTGTAAACGATTACTTAGCAAAACGTGACGCTACCTGGATGGGTCAAGTTCACCGTTTTCTAGGCTTAACAGTTGGTATGGTTCTTCCTGATATTGATGATGAAGAATTAAAGCGTCAGGCTTACGCATGTGATATTACGTATGGTACTAACAATGAATTTGGTTTCGATTACCTACGTGACAATATGGCGGTGCGTAAGATTGATCAAGTTCAACGAGGCCATAACTTTGCAATCGTTGACGAGGTTGACTCGATTTTGATCGACGAAGCAAGAACTCCATTGATTATTTCTGGACCTGCAAGCGATAGCAATGACTTATACAAGCAATTTTCAAGAATTGTTAAAGGACTTGTGATCGATCGCGACTATGAAGTTGACGAAGCAAAATTTACAGTTTCTCCAACTGAAGAAGGTATTGAGCGGGTAGAAAACGCTTTGGGTATAGACAATCTTTACGAACATGTTCACCAAAACTTTGTGCATCAACTAAATACTGCAATCAAAGCAAAAGAACTATACAAAAAAGGTGTTGATTACATCATTCAAGATGGTGAAGTTAAAATCGTTGACGAATTTACAGGTCGCATCCTGGAAGGCAGGCGATGGAGTGATGGTATTCATCAAGCTGTAGAAGCTAAAGAAAACGTTGTCATCCAAGAAGAAAACCAAACACTAGCAACAGTTACATTGCAGAACTACTTCAAACTTTATGAAAAAGTTTCAGGTATGACAGGTACAGGTGTCACTGAAGCTGGTGAATTTATGCACACTTACGGGCTTGAAGTTGTTTCAATTCCAACGCATCGGCCTGCAGTGCGTTCAGATAACCCTGATTATGTTTATAAATCTGAAGCAGGAAAATACAATGCAGTTGTTAAAGATCTAATCGAACGGCACAATGTTGGTCAACCAGTTTTGGTCGGTACAGTTTCTGTTGAAAAGTCTGAACGTCTTTCCCGAATGCTGACAAAAGTTGGTATTAAACATCATGTTTTAAATGCAAAAGAACATACGCAGGAAGGACCAATCATTGCTCAAGCTGGGCGTGTTGGTTCTGTAACTGTCGCAACGAATATGGCTGGTCGTGGTGTTGACATTTTGCTGGGCGGTAATCCAGAAGGTTTAGCTTCACAGGAGTTTGCTGCAGAAGGCAAAAATCCAAACGATTTTCCAGATGAGTACAATGCTTTGGTTAATCGATTGAAAGCTGAGTGCGATAGAGATGCTGATCGTGTTCGTGATCTTGGTGGGTTATATGTTTTAGGTACAGAAAGACATGAATCTCGTCGTATCGATAATCAGTTGCGTGGTCGTGCTGGACGTCAAGGTGACCCAGGTGAGTCAAGATTTTATCTATCTCTTGAAGATGATTTGATGCGCCTCTTTGCTAATAATGCAATGAACTGGGTTATGAGTCGAGCATTTCCAGAAGATGTTCCCTTAGAAGCAAAAATGGTTTCAAAGGCAATTGAGCGTGCTCAGCAAACTGTTGAAGGTCGTAACTTTGAAATAAGAAAAGATGTTCTTAAATATGACGAGGTTATGAATGAACAAAGAAAAATCATTTATAGACGTCGTCAGCAAATTTTAGATGGCGAAGATTTGAACGAAGAAACATATCGGATTATTGCCGATGTTGTTACGCGTTTAACATCAATATATTGTGAAGGGGAATACTCTGAAACATGGAATATTGAATCGCTATTAAAAGATATAGACAACTATTATCCAATCTCATTATCAGTTGAAAAAATTTCTACATGTCGTTCAGTCGATGAACTTCAAGAATTAATCGTTAACGACGCCCTCGATATCTACTCCAAAAAAGAATTACAACTCGGTTCAGAACGTATGCGTGATATAGAACGCCGAGTCATGCTCGACGTGATTGATTCTCATTGGAGAGAGCATTTATACGAAATGGATTATTTACGTGAAGGTATAAATTTACGTGCTATGGGCCAACGCGATCCCGTTACAGAGTGGCAGCGTGAAGGTTTCCAAATGTTTAGTGCAATGATGGAATCTGTTGAAGATGATTTTGTTCAGTTCGTTATGAAACTAGAAATTGTTCAAGAAGAGACAACACGAAACAATGAACGTCTTTCTTATCAAGCCCCAACAGATCCAGTCCAAGGAAGTTCTGCTTATGCGAATTTGGCAATGGATCCAGCAATTGCTGCAGCAGCACAAGGTGAGATAGGACAAAACGTCCAAGCAGCCATGACTCCCGTTCATGTAGAAGAAACGCCAGGCCGAAATGATCCATGTTTTTGCGGTAGTGGTAAAAAATACAAACATTGTCATGGTAAATAAATGCGTGATTTCACAGCGACAATTTCTGAACTATCAGCTCGCGTAAATGATGCATATACTTATTTAAAAATTGATTTCGCAAAAAAAGAATTAGAGTCACTTGAGATCCAAGCTAGTGATCCTAACTTGTGGGATGATCCTGATAAAGCAAAAATTTTAACTAGTCAATTGTCCTCATATAAATCTGACGTGGATACTGTTGAAGAATTAAATACCAAACTTAGTGACATTACAACTCTTTATGAGTTAATGCGTGAAGCGGGGGATGAATCTTTAGAAAATGAAGTCGACACGCTATGTGCAGATTTAAGTAAACAGTTAGATCAGCTTGAATTACGTTCATTGTTCATTGGAGAATACGATGAGCGAGATGCGATTTGTTCAATAAATTCAGGCGCAGGTGGCACCGAAGCATGTGATTGGGCAGACATGTTATTTAGAATGTACATGCGATGGTGCGAACGTAACAACTACGAGCTAGTTGTAACAGATTTATCTCCAGGTGAAGAAGTTGGAATTTCTTCAGTCAGTTTTACAGTTAAAGGAAGATATGCATATGGCATGTTGACTGGAGAAAAAGGTGTACATCGTTTAGTTCGGATTTCTCCGTTTGATTCACAATCTCGTCGGCATACTTCATTTGCATCTTTTGAAGTCGTGCCTGCTTTAGAAACTCAAGAGCTACCTTCAATCGATGATAGCGAAATAAGAATTGATACATATCGCGCATCAGGTGCTGGTGGTCAGCACGTAAATAAAACTGATTCAGCAATTCGTATTACCCACATACCAACTGGAATTGTTGTTCAATGTCAGAATGAAAGATCACAGCTACAAAACAGGGCACAAGCAATGGCTATTTTGAGTGCAAAATTAGCCGAGAAACAACGTCAAGATCGTGAAGCTGAACTAGCAAAAATATCTGGAGACAAAATGGAAGTGGGCTGGGGAAGCCAAATAAGAAGCTATGTTTTGGCTCCATACCAGTTGATACGAGATGAAAGAACAAGATATGTCGATTCTCATGAACAACCAATTTTCGAGACAGCAAATGTTAATGCTGTTTTAGATGGTGATATCGATGAATTTCTCTCTGCATTTTTAAAATTTAGACGTGAAAGATCATAGAAATCGCTGATAGAGCTCACATTGTTTTATAAATAACATTTGTGTTCTTTACTTTGGTAGCCTGTTAGTTCCATGATTCGTTTTGAAAATGTAACAAAATACTACGGACAAAATGTTGTTGCGTTAAGAGATATTAACCTTGAAATCCAAAAAGGTGAATTTTGCTTTCTTGTTGGACCTTCTGGTTCAGGTAAATCTTCGTTTTTACGTTTATTATTAAGAGAAGAAGTTGCTAGCACTGGACGTGTATTGGTAGCAGGTAGAGATATAGGACGTTTGTCTCAATGGAGAGTTCCGCAATTGCGGCGAAATATCGGATGTATATTCCAAGACTTCAAATTGTTACCGAACCGTACTGTTTACGAAAATGTAGCATTTGCTCAAGAAGTTATAGGCCGTCCACGTGATGTTATTAAAGCTCAAGTCCCTCAAATATTAGAGCTTGTTGGTTTGGCTGAAAAACAAAATCGTTTTCCGAACGAACTTTCAGGTGGTGAACAACAGCGAGTTTCTATTGCTCGTGCGTTTGTTAACAGACCGCTAATTCTTTTAGCCGACGAACCAACAGGAAACTTAGACCCTGCAACAACCGTTGGAATTATGAGATTGCTAGATCGAATCAATAAAACGGGGACAACAGTCGTAATGGCAACGCACGACGTCCGTATTGTTAATGAAATGCGTCGACGTGTTATTGAATTAGAACATGGAAACTTGGTTCGTGATCAACAGCGTGGTGTTTATGGGTCAGCTGAACAGATTGAAACAACGGATGGTGATTCATAATGCTTTCACGTACTTATTATTTCATTCGTGAAACGGGTATTTCGCTGTTTAGAAACTTTTCGATGACTCTTGCTGCCATACTTACATTATTTGTGACGCTATCGCTTGTTGGTGTCTCAATGCTTGTTTACTTTTGGAACTATGAAGGAACTAAAACGGTAGAAAAGTCTGTTCGTTTCGAAGTTTTTATGCTCCCTAATGCTCAAAATGATCAAATAAAAGCTGTTAGAACATCTTTGAATAAAGATAAAGCAGACGGCAATGTAGCAAAAATAAATTTCTTCACTAAGCAACAAGCTTACGATTTTTTCAAACGGTCATTTAAAGACGATAAAGAACTAGTGAAATCAATTACTGCTGAAGATTTACCGGTCAGCTTTTTAGTGGCGCCATCTAAACCAGATAATAAATTTGTCAAAGATTTAATAGCAAAATACGAAGCGCAACCTGGTGTAGATAAAATTACTTTTGCTAACTTTGCTGATGATATCAACAGGGCAAATTTAATTAAGCGTACTTTGGCTGTTTTCGCTATCGTTCTTCTTATCGCTTCTTGTGTTTTAGTATTTAATACAGTTCGACTCGCTGTATATGCTCGGCGACGTGAAATAGAAATCATGAAATTAGTTGGTGCTAGTAACTGGTTCGTACAAGTTCCATTTATGGCTGAAGGTGCTTTTCAAGGATTTGTTGGTGGCTTCTTAGCTTCGTTCAGTGCGGTCGTATTTAAAAATATTGTGTTAGATGAGCAGTTCGGTCCACCAAGTTTTCGTGGATTTGATGTAACTAATATGCAGGCTTATTTCACTTTTTCAACGGTGGTATTAGGCGGTATCATGATAGGTTTAGTGTCTTCATACATTGGTTTGAAGCGCTACCTCGACGTCTAAATTCTCCAGAATTTCGCGATATTCCTAAAAATTCTAAATAAACCTTTCTTCCGGCTCTTTACTTCTCGACGACTTTTGTCGAAGAATCTAGCGGGAAGAAAGGCATTGAATTGTTTCGTAAACGTGCAAAAATTTCAATTCTAATTTTATGTTTTATTTTGGTGATGCCAATCAGTACTGCATATGCAAAACAAATAAATAGAACTTCAGCAGCATCAGATCCTCGTATAGATAAATTAAAAGGTGATCTTGAATACGTTTCAAAACAAGAAGCTCAAGAAGTTGCTAAGTATCTAGATCTTAAAGCAAAAAGTCAAAAAGCAACTTCAGATCTCGCTTCTTTAGATAAGAAAATAAAAACTGCAGAAGCAGCAAAAAAGACTGCACAAGATCAAGCAAATTCTGCACGTGCTGAATTTGCTGCAGCGCAACAAAAATATGATGATGCAACAAAAAAATCTAATGATGCACAAGAACGCAAGAAATTAGCAATCATTCGAATTTATCAAAACTCAACTGATACAGATTCTTTACCTTCGATAATAAGTGCAGAACCAGAAGATCGAGAAGATGTAATTCGCAAAACAACTTTGATGCAAAAATATAAAGATAGTCAAGGTGTGGTTATTGAAGAAGCTAAAAAACTTGCTGATGATGCAGCAAAAGAAAAATTGTTGCACGAAGATGCGAGGATAAGAGCTGAAGCTGCAGAAAAAGTAGCTGCAGAAGAAGAAGCTTCGCTTGTACCTCTTCGTGCAGATTTAGCTAGCGCGCAAAAGAAGGCAAAAGATGCTGAAGCTGCAGAACAAGCAGTTGTAAATTCTTTAAAATCAAAGAAATCTGATTACAACAAACAAATTGCTCAGTTAGTTGCTGAATCTAATGCTTTAGCAGCAGCTATTCGAAACAAACAAAATACTAATGTCGTTGTGCAGCCAGGAAAAATGCGTAAGCCTGTTAGTGCACCGATCACTTCATATTACGGGATGAGAACTCACCCAATTTATGGTGATCAAAGATTACATGCCGGTGTTGACTTTGGTGCAAGCTATGGAGCACCAATTGTTGCAGCAAAAGATGGAAAGGTAATTTACGCTTCACAAATGTCAGGTTACGGAAACGTCATTATTATTGACCATGGAGGCGGCATCTCTACTTTGTATGCTCACCAAAGTTCATTTGCTGTTGGCAATGGTCAACAAGTTAAGCAAGGACAAGTCATTGGCTATGTTGGGGCAACAGGTCAAGTTACAGGACCGCACTTGCATTTCGAAGTTCGATCGAACGGAACTCCTGTAGATCCAATGGGCTATTTCTAAACCCATTGGATTAAACAGAATTAATTATTTAGATGAAGGATCCTTCACAAACCGAAGATATGGCTTTTTTGCATCCCATCCGTCAGGGAAAAGTTGCTTTGCATCTTCGTCACTTAGCGCACCCGAGATGATTACGTCGTCGCCCTTTTCCCAGTTAGCTGGAGTAGCCACTTTGTATTGCGAACCAAGCTGCAATGCATCAAGCACACGAAGGATTTCTTCGAAATTACGTCCCACAGGAGCTGGATAAGTAAGCGTCAAGGCAATTTTCTTGTCAGGGTTGATTATGAAAACACTTCGAACAGTTAATGAGTCATTGGCGTTTGGGTGAATCATCCCATATTTATTCGCAATAGCTTTATCGTCATCTGCAATTACTGGGTAGTTAACTTTATTGGCGCAAACATCTTCAATATCGCTGAGCCAATCCATATGAGAATCAAGAGGATCTACGCTTAAAGCCAATACTTTTGTATTGCGCTTGTTAAATTCAGGTTCAAGGCTTGCAACGGTTCCTAGCTCGGTTGTGCACACTGGAGTGAAATCCTTCGGGTGCGAGAAAAGAATTCCCCAAGAGTCGCCTAAGTACTCATGAAGCGAAATGTCGCCTTGTGTCGTCTGTGCTTTAAAGTTTGGAGCTTCATCTCCTAGCTGTAACGGCATAATTATTCCTTTTTGTATACATTGATTTAATTTCTGATTAGAAAACGAAATAGTAGTTCGTAGAAAAATGCATGTAAAGAGTTCCACTGCGCGTGGTCATGAAATTCGGTGCATTTGACTTTTACTATCACTTTCGAGCAGATTATTCGACCGTGGGGGGAACATTCGCAAAGGGTCTTGAAGGTAAATTAGGTTTACGTGAAGGCCAACGTGTGGCAATCATTGGTGCCACTCCAGAAGTTTTAGAATTTTTTAATAAGAGTTTTCCATATTTGGAATTCTCTACATCTTTGCGCGGAGGTTTTGAACTAGTTATTTATTTTGCTACTAGAAATTCTGATTTATCTAGAAGAATAAATACGTTAACTAGATCGCTTCGTGATAAAGGTGCGTTATGGATTGCATGGCCGAAAAAAACTTCGCGAATTGTTACAGATTTGAGTTTTGATGTTGTCCAAGAAACGGGCATTGCACAATCTTTAGTAGATACAAAAATTTGTTCTATTTCTGATACATGGTCAGCTCTTCGTTTTGCTCAGAGAGTTTCTCAACCAGTAGGGGTTGGAGTTTAATTGCCTTTAGTTGCTTGGATCTAAAGCTTTTTTAAAAATAGCTAGAACATGCTCGCGACGAGTTTGTAATGCATCTTTACTTAAAGGATCACCATCGATAACTGCATTTACTAAAGATGCATCGCTTAGGTAAGAAAGAGAAGCTCCATAACCTGTAATTAGTAATTGTCGAGGTTCGAAATAATTAAGTCGTCCTGCATCCATTTCTGATTGTAAATATTGTGAACCTTGTTCAACAAGTGGTTTAAGGGCAATACCTAGTTCTGTTGAAAATAGTGATTCAGGATCTAATGCTTCACGACGCGCTATGCGAACAAAGTAAGGGTGTTGCTCAAAGAATGTAAATGCAGCACGTAACAATTGTTCTACTTGATCCCAGCCATTTAAATTTTTTCCGATCGCATCAGTCATTAAGAAAACCCAATCAGAAAACTCATCTAATATAACTGCTCTATATAAAGCTTCTTTTGATGAAAAGTGATGCAATATTGTTGGCTTTTTTATTCCTACGTCTTCTGCAATATCGTTAAGGCTCACTCCAGCGTATCCATGATCAGCAAAACGTTTTAGTGCAGCTTTTAATATATGTGTTTTTGTTTCACTTACTGGATTACTCACCCAATTATTCTATAACTAATTCCTAAGGTAGTCTTATAAGGTTCAAAGGGGGAAAGCTATGAATGTTGCAGTATTAGGCACAGGAATGGTCGGAAAGGCGATAGCCACAAAACTAGTTGAATGTGGCCATAACGTTTGTATGGGTTCACGAACTGCAGATAATTCTGAGGCCCTGAGCTGGTCTAGAGAAAATGATGCATCAAATGGTACCTTTAACGATGCAGCTTTATTTGGTGAGATTTTATTTAATTGCACGTCTGGGCTTTCTTCGATTGATGCGTTAAAAAGTATTGATAGAGCAAACATAAATGGAAAAATTATCATTGATATCGCAAATGAAATTGATTCACATGACGGAAAACCTGTCCCGTTAGCTTCAGCTAAAAATATCCTAGGTTTAAAAATTCAAAATGCTTTTCCTGAAGCAAAAGTTGTCAAAACCCTAAATACAGTAAATGCAACAGTGATGGTTAACCCCAATTCACTTACACAACCAACAAGTATCTTTCTGAGTGGAAATGATGATCCATCAAAATCAATTGTTAAAAAGTTATTAAATGAATTTGGTTGGGTAGACGAATCAATTATTGATTTAGGTCCCATCGAAACAGCTGCCGGCCCTGAAATGTTTTTAAGTTTATGGTTATCAATATTCTTAAAAGATTTACCAGAGATGAATCCGTTTTTTAATATCAAGATTGTTCAATAATTGGTGGAGGTGGGGGGTATCGAAACCCCCGTCCCTAAAAACCCTCTATAGTTCTTCTCCGAGCGCAGTGACTAGAAAATTTTCGATTACCTGTTTGCTAGTCACACAAAACAAGCATCTAACTAACTAAATGTGTCCTCGTAAGTAGTCAGTGCCTTACGGAGCAAGTGTCGTAAATGAACCCACAACACACACGACACCTAGCATCGTGGGCGCTACTTAATTAAATTAAGCAGCTAGTGCGTAAGACTGATTGTCTTCTGCATTTATTATTGTTTACAGACTCTTTAGCGACAGTCTGCAACGTCGGCTCGCTTCTCCTACGGACAAGTTCAAGGTCGAAACCAAGCACCCCCGTCCTGTAAATGATATATGTTTTTTAAAGAATTTGCGAGCTGTTTATTTATGTTTATAAATATACTCAAATATTGGGTTAAATTTACCTAAAATCTGAGAATGGCTCATTCCAATAAATCTGAAGATATCAATAAACTTACAAAAGTTTTACAAGATAATTTAAACAAACGATCCAAATCTGTTTTTGAAACATTTGATGTGATTTCTCACCAAGGAAGGGTTGCAGCTGCATTATTGCTTTTTGTGGCTGCATTTTTACAGATAGTTTCACCGTCGCATTTAATTTTTGGTTCAAAATTGTTCATGCCTGTACTAGAAATATTTTTAGGCTTTTCTTTGATCATCCTGCAGAAGATATTAGATGAACGACATGTGATATTCCATCGGATCACCATTTTTTTGACCTTGTTGGTTGCACTAGGAAATGCATTCGCAACAGGTTTGTTAGTAGATAAGTTGATTAATGATAAATCTTTAACAGCAACCAACATGTTGTGGGCTGCGAGTATTGTGTGGATTACAAATGTAATAACGTTTTCGCTATTGTTTTGGGAATTTGATCGTGGAGGGCCAACAGCGCGTGTAATTAATGGCTGGAAAAATGCCGATTTTTTGTTTCCGCAAATGGATATCGATTATCAAGATAGCAAAACAAAAACAATTGCTAACCAGAATTGGGAACCACACTTTTTTGACTATCTCTATCTCGGGGTTACTAATGCGACAGCATTTTCACCAACTGATGTTTTACCATTGTCATGGAAAGCAAAACTTTTAATGGGTATTCAATCTGTAGTTTCATTGGGGACTGTTACTTTGGTTGCTGCGAGGGCAGTAAATATCCTTTAGTTTTCCACACACTACGCGGGGAAGTTAGCGGTTACGAGATTTTAAAGCTCTATCTATTTCGCGTTGAGAGTCACGTTTTTTAAGATCTTGTCTTTTGTCGTAAGATTTTTTACCTCGAGCAACGCCTAGAGTAACTTTGACATATCCTCGAACAAAATCTAAGCGCAAAGGAATTAAAGTCGTTCCTCGCTCTTCAAGATGACGAGACATTTCTATAATTTCTTTTTTATGAGCCAATAAGGTGCGAGGTCGATCGGGAGCAATATCTCCACGTGAAAACTCATAAGTCTTTATATTCATCGCATATAAAGTCAGTTGAGCGCCGTCGGTTCGAGCGAATGCCTCGTCGATGGATACATGCTTATTTCGTAACGACTTAACTTCAGGACCAGCAAGAGAAATTCCACATTGGTAGGTTTCAATAATATGAAAATCCCGCCGAGCTTTACGATTAGTCGCAATAAGGCCATCGCCTTTGCGCTCATCATTCTTGTCGTTGCTCATAGAATCTATAGTCTATATCGTAAAGTGACTATATCTACAGGAGATCAACATGGGGTGGACTATTAGTAAGTCTCTTCAAGAACAAATGATTGAGAATTGTGTAAAAGAATTTCCTTTAGAAGCATGTGGAATATTTTTAGGACCTATAAACGAATCTTTTACTCCAACCGGAGAAATATTAGAAATTTGGCCTGCAAGTAATATAGAAAAATCAGCAAGAATTTATAGTGTTGATCCTCAGGATATTTTTAATGCGACTAAATATGCGAATGAAAAACAGCTTGAAATTGTAGGAATTTATCATTCACATACACATTCACAAGCTTATCCATCTCCAACTGACATCGAAAAATCTGTTGACAAAAATTGGTGTTACACCATAGTGTCGTTAGCAGAAGATGAAGTTATAGCTAATTATTTTCAAATAATAAATTCTGAAGTTAAAAAAATAGATATTGAATTATTGTGAACCGTCATCGCGTGAAATGTGAATCGCGTCTCCAATAACAACTTCACCTGGTTCAACATTTGGTGCTGGATTAGTGGCTGTTTGATCTTGACCTTGTTCTGTAGCTGTTGGATTAGATTCTTGACTTGAGACCTCGTCGGTGACAGTGGCACGTTCTACTTGTGAGGCGGTGCCAATGTCAACCGAAACCTGATGCGGCGCTGACGTGGTGGTTACAACTTCAATATTTGCTTTTGTCTTAGGTACAACTCTTAACGGATTTGTTTCTGCTGGATTAGTAGATAATGCAAAAGATAGAGCTAAGACAGCTCCAGCAGCGACCATTGAGGCAGGAACGAGAACTCGACCCTTCTTTACCATTTGAACGAAACGTTTTGTTTGTAATTCGTCGCAATGCATTAATTTTGCTAGACGATGAGTTACATGTGTTTCTTCCATTTCAAATGCGTCTGAAAGAGAGATAATGTCTTCTTGTCGCAGCGGTATAACGCCGGTTGAAGCATTTCTTAGTTCGTACACCATTGATAGATAGCTCGAAAGTGCTAGATCGATGTCGCCATTTAAATCAATAGGTCTGGATGCATCACCCGCTGTCATGATACCTGTTTGCGTATCTATGCTTATAGGTATTCTTGGACCCCAAGCTGTATCGCCATCGTATGCAGAATTCTTTTTAATATCCATTAATGATATTTTCGACCGATTTTTATGCAAACTATAACGATTTTTTACGAATTTTACGAAACCGTCTTGGTGGTTCTGAGCGTAACTAAGTGACGTTGTTCGATTAAAATAGTTCGAATGACTATTGAAGTAAAAATACCTGCAGTTATGAGGACAAATACAGCTGGTCAAAGCAGTATTTCATGTACTGGAAACACAGTAAAAGAAGCTTTAGCTGATCTAGTAAATCAACATAGTGATATCGAAAAAGTGCTTTTTGACTCATCTGCAAATCTTCATAAATATGTAAACATCTATATCGATTCAGAAGATATCCGTTATATCGGTGGTTTAGAAGCTGAACTTGGTGACGCTAAAGAATTGACAATTTTGCCTGCAGTTGCTGGTGGTCAAGAATAAATAAGGCGTATTATGAGATTTGAATCTGTTTTAGATCTAATAGGTAATACTCCTATGGTCGGTATTCATGAACTATCGCCAAACGAGAATGTAAAAATCTACTTAAAACTTGAAGGACAAAACCCTGTAGGAAGCGCGAAAGATCGCGTAGCGCTTTCAATGATTAAAGATGCAGAAACAAAAGGGTTATTGACTCCGGGATGCACAATCGTTGAGCCATCAAGTGGAAACACAGGAGTAGGTTTAGCTCTTGTATGTTTATTACACGGTTACAAACTTATAGTTGTATGCGCAGATAATGTTACAAGAGAAAGAATTGATTTACTTAAATCATTTGGTGCTGTTATTGAATTTTCTCCTGGAGAATTTGGAAGTAATGGAGCAATAGCTCGTGCAAAAGAGATGGTTCAAGAAAATCCTGATTATGTAATGTTGTATCAATACGGTAATGCTTCCAACCCTAAAGTTCATTATGAGTCAACTGCTCCAGAGATTTTAAAAGATTGTCCTGAGATAGATGTATTTGTTGCAGGATTAGGAACATCTGGGACGCTGATGGGCTGTTCGCGATTTTTTAAAGATAATAAACCAGATGTAAAAATTGTTGCTGTCGAACCACCAAGTGGGGAATCGGTTTCTGGTTTACGTTCGCTAGATGACGGCTTTATTCCCGAGATTTTTGATCCTGAACTTATCGATAGAAAATTTATGATTAGAAGTGAAGAATCTATTGAGGTAACGCGTGAACTGTTAACAAAGTGTGGAATATTTGTTGGAGTTTCTACAGGTGCAATTGTTTTAGGAGCGATAAAGCAAGCAGCGAAAATGGAAAGTGGAACTATAGTCGCTATATCACCAGATTCAGGATGGAAATATTTATCTGCAGGTATTTGGGCCAATGAATTAAATGATGTAATTAAAGAATCTGAAAAAACTAATTTCTGGTAAACATTAATGATCACAAACGATATTGATTTATGCATTGAAGCATTGACTAAAGGCGATGTAGTTGCATTTCCTACAGAAACAGTTTTTGGTTTGGGAGCACGAGCAGATTCTCCTCTGGCTGTAAAAAAAATCTTTGATCTAAAACAACGACCAAATGACCATCCCTTAATTTTGCATTGTGCAAATATTGATGTTGCACTTGCCGTGTCGCCACATGTTCCAGATTATGCACGCGTTTTAGCTGCTAATTTTTGGCCTGGTCCTATGACGTTGATTTTTAAAAGAGGCGTTAACGATGCAATAAGTGATGAAGCCGTTGGCGGACACTCAAGTGTAGGGATTCGAGTACCATCGCATGAAACTGCGAGAAGACTCTTAGAACCTTGTAGCTTTTTTGTGGCCGCTCCTTCTGCAAATAAATTTGGGAGAGTGTCCCCAACAACTGCACATCATGTTTACGAAGAGTTTGGTGATGAGATACTTATTCTTGATGGGGAACCTAGTCAATGTGGGCTTGAGTCCACAATCATTTCATGTTTAGAAGAATCCCCTGAAATTCTCCGTCCTGGAGCGATAACTGAGAAAGAGATATTAAATGCAACAGGGTTAGA
The DNA here is from genome assembly GCA_046331265.1 of Acidimicrobiia bacterium. GTDB lineage: Bacteria > Actinomycetota > Acidimicrobiia > IMCC26256 > JAGPDB01 > JAGPDB01. The sequence goes on from JAXLRE010000002.1 coordinate 170,653, forward strand.
ACCGATAAAAAGTGAGAATAAAGTTGTTGTTTCTGGCAGTTTAGAAAAACATTATCAACCTGATATTCCATTGATTACATTTAATAACGTTAATGAGTTAAATGAGATTTCTCTTGATAAGTCTAAGGCAGCATATATTGGTTTAGCTGAAACGGATTATAGTTTTTCCATGAAATTGGTAGTGTCTACATATGATCAGTATGCTCACGAAATGTATAACTTTTTTCGAGAAGCAGAAAAAAATAATTGTGAAACTATTGTTGCCCAATGCCCAATAAACGAAGGAATAGGTATTGCAATAAATGATCGTTTAACTAAAGCGAGTAAAAAATAATTATGTTTAATCGTTCTGACATATTTGAAATTCAAGAACCTGAGATAATTTATAATTCGAATAAAATAGAACTTAAATGTTCATACGCATGTGATGACTATGAATTTGTCGAAAGCTTTCTTTTTAAATTTCCTAATGGGTATAAAATCGTTAATCAGGAATTAAATTTAATAGCTAATCTTGTATCGGTCGCAGCAGCAACAAGCTATTACAAAGCATTTAGAGCAAAAAAAATTAAGTTTTTATTTCCTGTAACTCCAATGACAGAACAGTGGGCAAAACAATTATTTGATAATGGACTCCGTGAATTTAGATTTGTAAATAACATAGATTTAATAGAAGAAATTCAGTATGAATTCGACTCATTGAATAACTCCAATGTTTTAATTGAAGAATCTAATACTGTACTTATTCCTATTGGTGGAGGTAAAGACAGTGTTACTACGATTGAAATCGCAAAGAATTCAGGAAAAAAGATAATTGGTTTTTCAGTAGGTGATTTCAAAGCAATTAATGACTGTGCTGAAGCTAGTCAAATTGAGCTAGTTAAAGTTACAAGAACTTTAGACGAGCAAATAATTCGTTTAAATAAAGAGGGTCGCCCAAATGGCCATATCCCTGTAACTGCAATTACTTCAACGTTGGCATGTATGGCAGCCCTTGCTTTAGGCATCAGCGAAGTTGCAATGAGCAACGAGAATTCAGCCAACGAATCGACGCGAGTAGTCGACGGGGTGCAAGTAAACCATCAATGGTCTAAAACATTTGACGCTGAAACATTGTTAAGAAACGCGTTGTCTAGTTGCTCATTACAGGTTAACTATTACAGTGCATTGCGCTCAATGAGTGAATTCGAAATCTTTGAGCTATTTAGCGATTTTGAAAAATATCACAAAGCATTTACGAGCTGTAACAGAGCATTTAAATTAGATGAAAATTCAAGAGCTAAGACTTGGTGTTGCAACTGTGAGAAATGTCGTTTTGTATTCTTAGGGTTATCTGCATTCAAAGGTGCACCATATGCTGCTGAAATTATTGGTTCTCAAATGTTTGATGACGAGGATCAAATACAAGGATTTTTAGATCTTATCGACAGCTCAAAGAAACCTTTTGAATGCGTCGGAACAATTAGTGAATCAAGAACGATGGCACGAAATTGTTTAATATGGGATATTGCAGCTAATTCTAAAGTAGGCAAAGCGTTTTCAGAAATATTGATCGATAGTCCAAAGCTTGAAGAGAAAGTAGCTCATTTAGATCTAACCTCATATGCTCCAAAGGAAATTATCGATTCAATCTTGGACTTGAAGATCAAACATTTCAAATCTCATTTGAAAAATCACCTTGCAGATGAAACTTTTTCGATTATGGGATTAGGGCGTGATACGAGCGCAATTGTAAAGTTTTTAAATTTATATGGAGGTGTTAAAGATTTTCAACTATTTTTACCTCCAGGTTCTACGCATGACAATGTAGAGATTGAAGATTTACGTAAAGAATTCTCGTTAGATCAACATGATATAAATATTGTTAAGACCAACAATATTGGCGATATAAATGATTCGATAGTTTTTGTTAGTCCAGGGATATCGAAATACTCTAAAGAAGTTAAGTATCTGGGAGACAAAGCAACTACACCTCTTGCTTGGTGGCTTGAGTATATGCAGCTTCACTTTCCTATGAATATTTTTATTGGGGTCACGGGCACTAAAGGTAAAAGTACAGTTGCTTCAATGCTTGATCATGTTCTCGATAAGTCAGTCATAGCCGGCAATCTTGGTATTGGAGTTGGTGATATTTCTTTAGAACAACTTTTTGGATCAAAATATATAGTTTTGGAAGTTTCAAGTTTTCAATCTAGCTATGTAGTTTCTTCGCCAGATATTGTTGCTTTTACTTCTTTGTTTGATTGTCATATTGATTGGCATTTAACACCAGAAAATTATCGCAACGATAAATTTAATCTTGCAATGAACGGTGCAAGCGAAATAGTTGCATCAGATTCGATTGAAGATTTATCGCAACAGATTATGCACTTGCGTAAACAAAGCAGTGAACCAAGTCGCATAGATGTCATTAGTCTTGTTCCTAGTTCAGGAAAAACTTTAAAGCAACGTAATCACGAGCTGGTTAAAACAATCATTTCTTTGGCTGATCCAACTATGAGTGTTGATGAAATAGAACACAAGTTGAGCTCGTTTAAAGATCTTGAACATCGCCAAGAACTGATCGATACTAAAAATGGGGTACATTTCATTTCTGATGTTTTGTCTACCGCACCTTTAGCGTCTCTGCTAGCAGTTGATGATGTAAAAATAAAATATGAAAATGCAACTATATTTTTACTTTCTGGCGGCATACATAGAAATGAAGATTTAGAACAACTAATACTTGGCCTAAATGAAAGATGTGAATTTGTATTTACAATAGCTTTACCTCAAACTGGACACATGATTGAAGAAAAGCTCGAGAGATATTTACATGCCGATAATTTAGAAGATGGCATAAATATCGCTTTATCTAAAGCAAATGATGGTGACGTAATTTTGCTTGCACCTGGTGCTCCAAGTTTCCATTTATATAAAAACTATGTTGAACTTGCAAAACATTTTAAAGAAATTGTTAATAAGATTTAATCTATAAATCTTTTTATTTCTTTTTCAGATGGTATTTCACAAGAATCATATTGTCCAAACCATTTGTATCGATTTCTAGCGACCCATTTGTAAATGAAATCTCTGAATGGTTTAGGGATAACTATTGTGAACCAAATTAAATTATATGGAAATTTTAGATGTTTACTGATTTTGATAATGGCAGTTGACTCGTAATAGGTATTACCATCTACTCTATAGACGATAGAAGAGGATTCTTGCACATGTGCAAATTTAAATATTTCTTTTTTGTCATTTTTTGAGATAAAACGCGCTAATTTATTACAAAGAATACATATACCGTCAAAATATATGACTCGGTTGTAGTCGGTGTCTTGATTATCTCCCAAGAGCTTTGCCGAGAGTTTTAGTAAGAGGTCGTGCAGGAATATTTGCGCTACCTCTTGAATAGTCAATAGCGTCTGGACTTCGAAGTCTGTGGTGTATTGAGCCTGGTGTCATGCCGATTTCTCTTAGAGGAATAGGCTTGTATAGACGCAAAATATTTTCAGGTAGATTCGCAATTCCTTCGCCTTTTGCTTTCATAGTAACTCCTTATACGTATCCAGATAATATATCATCATGACAAGACACGATGAAAGAACAGCTACCCAGCTAAGAGAAATTAGTTTCGAACGGGACTATACAAAATATGCCTTAGGATCTGTACTGGTTTCTTTTGGTAACACAAAAGTTCTATGTACGGCTTCTATGGAACAAGATGTCCCTCGTTGGCTAAAAAATACTGGTAAAGGGTGGGTTACAGCTGAATATTCAATGTTGCCTGGTTCTTCTCCTCAACGTGTTGCTCGTGAAGCAGCGAAAGGTAAGCAATCAGGACGTACGCAAGAAATTCAGCGTTTAATCGGTCGCTCGCTTCGTGGGGTTACTGATCTTTATGCAATTCCAGAACTTTCTTTTGTTTTGGACTGTGATGTTCTCCAGGCAGATGGAGGAACAAGAACTGCTTCGATATGTGGTAGCTATGTAGCTCTCCATGATGCATTTACACGATTGATGCAAGCACAAATTATTTCTTCAAATCCATTGACTGCACAATGTGCTGCACTTTCTGTCGGCATCGTAAAAGGAGTACCTGTAGCTGATTTAGATTATGCAGAAGATTCAACAGCAGATGTTGATATGAATGTAGTGATGAGTGATGATCGAATAATTGAGATTCAAGGAACTGCTGAAGGCATGGCATTTTCTAAAAATGAATTAGATCAACTTTTAGATTTAGCTACAAATGGAATCTCGCAAATTATGCAAATGCAAAATGATGTTTTAGATTCGGCTCCTTCTCGCCGTGAAATAAAATTTGATACAAAAGACTAGGTTAATAATGACAAAGATTTTGATTGCTTCGCATAACAAAGACAAAATAAAAGAAATACAGGCAATATTTGTAGATACATTAAATGATATTGAGTTTGTTGATGGTATCGATCCAGGTGAGGTTGAAGAAGACGGCGATACTATTGAAGAAAACTCAATGATTAAAGCGAATGCGTGGCTTGATGTAAATCCAGATTGCGTAGTTATTAGTGATGATACTGGTCTATATATTGAAGCGTTGAATGGTGATCCCGGAGTTTTTGCTGCACGCTATGCTGGTGAAGGATGTTCATATCAAGATAACTGTGACAAGGTTATGGAAAATATGCAAGATATAGAAAACAGAAAAGCAAAGTTTTCTACATGTGCTACTGCTGTGCGAGCTGATTCTCCATCTATTGTTGCTATCGGAAATGTTGAAGGTTTAATTGCAAAAAAGCAAAGTGGCGCAAGTGGCTTTGGATACGATCCAGTTTTTATTCCTTCGCAAGATGAAGATGGCCCTACATATGCAGACATGTCTATTGGCGCAAAAAATATGATTTCACATAGATCAAAAGCGTTTCGCGCTTTAGCGATCGGAATAAGGGATGCAAAATGGTAAGAAATAAATCTCCTAAATGGCAACATCCAGGTATTCGTCGCAAAGATCAGCTTACAAGAGGTGAACGTGCTGCTGACATTTTGCGTAATGGAATGGGTTCATGGGGTTTTGTTTTTGCTGCCATGATTTTTTTGGCAGGATGGATGTTAGGTAACAGAAGTAATGGGTTTGATCCTTACCCGTTTATATTGTTGAATTTAGTTTTAAGTTGCTTAGCTGCCATGCAGGGCGCAATTTTGTTGATTGCAGCAAAGCGAGAAGACCAAGTAAGTTCAGAATTAGCCGAACACGACTATGAGATAAATAAGCGTACTGAAAAGTTGGTTATCCAACTTCATGAGCATATATTGCAAACTACACCGCAAGCTATAGAAAAAATTGATAAAGAGATCAAAGAGACAGGCATTTAACCCTCTCCCTTCCGTGTTGGGTCGAAAAACTATCGTTTTCCGAGAGGTTATCCCACAAACACTGAACGAGCTGAGTTAAATATTTATAGCTTTATTGTTTAAAATGAAGTTATGGCTATGCGATACGACTGCAAGAATTTCGATTCGCGTACATATTCAACAGGTGAAGTTGTCAGAAAATGCAGATTAGATCTCGCTCCGAATGCTCCGTGGGAATGTCCTGAAGATTGTCTAGCTTTCGAAAAACGTAGAACTGATATCGGTTGGGACTATGGAAGCTTGGCAAAATCAATAGTTACACCGGTTGAAGAAGTAAATAGTTCGGATTCTAAATCAGCAGAAAAGATTTTGGACGAAGCTGAAGATATCGTAAATGCTATAACTCCAGAACTATTAGCAGAATTTAAAGCTTTGGATGAAGCAAAAAATAAAAAGAAAAAGCTTGGCAAAAAGAGAAAGAAAAAATAATGTCTGAAGGTATAAACATAGATAACTTTCCAATAGATACTGAAGCTTTATGGGCAAATGTTTCTAATCGTGAAGCTAAAGAGCAGATAGCAAAAAAAATTGTTTCATATGCAAATAATGGTGATGTTATTGGTTTTGGAAGTGGAACTACTTCAATGGTTTGTGCTTTAGAGTTTGGTAATGCTGTACGAGACGGACTTTCGATTAACGCAGTAGTCACCAGCCTTGAGCTTGAATGGCTTTGCGAAAAGCTAGGGATTGACACATTAAATGTTAGTGATACTCAAGTAGATTGGTGTTTTGATGGAGCCGACGAAGTCGATCCTAATGGTAATCTCTTAAAAGGTCGTGGCGGAGCAATGCATAGAGAACGCCAAGTCTTTACTGCAGCAAAAAAACGCATTGTCGTAGCTGATTCCTCTAAAGATGTAAAAGTTTTAGGTGAAAAATTTCCGGCACCTATTGAAATTTCTGCAGCAAATGCAGTCGAAGTTATGTCAAAATTAAATTCAATGGGTTTTGATGAAGTTTCAATACGTACTGGTTCTGGTAAAGACGGTCCTGTAATCACTGAGTCGGGAAATTTTATTGCAGATATTATTTACCGCAAAGGGTTTACATCAGAGGTAGCTAACGAAATTATTTCTATAAATGGGGTAGTAGATACTGGTTTATTTATGGGATTTGAATTCGAAAGATTGAGTTAATAATCTCTTCCCATATTTTCATTTACGCGTGCTGATAGAAATGTTCCACTAGTTCGTCGAGCTTGATCACGTAATTGTTCAGGTACGACACTATCGATTTTAGGAACTAGTTCTTTTATTGCTCTACCGAGAATTTGGTCATCTTCTTTGGAAGGGCGTGCAGAAACGCCGTACCCATTTCTTCCTGGTTTATCCCAACGTATTTCTGATGAGCATTTTTGTCCATTATTTTTTACACGTGCAACATATACTGGGAATTTTTTATCACCTTTACCTAGCCGTTGTATTGAGCCATTTGCTGCGTAAGGAGTAAATTCGAAAGTTGTTTCAAGTAAACCGAGTCTTATAGAAATTTCGCCGCCACTTAAACAGTATTTTACGGTTGTTGAGCCTAAGATCCCTTTTTTTATTGAGGGTATATTAACTGGTGACATATTCTTCCTTGATAGTTCTTTGAAGTATACATAATAAAGTTATATTGATGAATATGTCGAATTACATGGACGTAGCGATAAAAGAGGCTGAAAAAGTTCGTTGTATTACATCACCAAATCCTTGGGTGGGTTGTGTAATTGTTGCAGAAGACGGATCAATATTTACGGGCGCTACATATGAAATAGACAGAATGCATGCAGAAACTGTTGCATTATCTAGAGCCGGTTCAAAAGCTAAAGGCGCAACTGTTTATGTGACCTTAGAGCCATGTTCGCACGAAGGAAGAACACCTCCTTGTGCAAAAAGTTTGATTGATGCAGGTGTAAAAAAAGTTTTTATTTCAATTGAAGATGTTGATAATAGAGTTTCTGGTCGAGGTGTGGAAATGCTTCGTTCGGCAGGTATTGAAGTTGAAGTAGGTTTACGCGAACAAGATGTTAGAAAGCAGCTTGAACCTTACATTTATCAAAGAAAAAATTTGAGGCCTTTTGTTATTTTGAAAATGGCAATGACCATAGATGGAAAAATCACAAGTGATAATGACAACAAGTATTTAACAAGCGAACTTTCCTTAAGGGATGTACACAAGTTACGAGCAGAATCTGATGCTATTTTGGTGGGGGCCAACACAGTAAGAGTAGATAATCCAAAACTAAATGTGAGACTTTACGAAGATTATTTTGGAAACAGTGAAGAGCTAAATCCAAAAAGAATTGTTTTAGGATCTGTTGACAGTCAAGCAAAAGTTAATGCATGCGAGACATATTCAGGGGACATTAATAGCTTGTTAGATGAGCTTGGTTCAAAAGGAGTTCTTCAACTTCTTGTTGAAGGAGGAGCTAACGTTGCTCGTCAGTTTAATGATCAAAATTTAGTTAATGAATATATATTTTATGTAGCACCCAAGGTATTAAATTCTAAAGGGCTAGGGGTTTTTGGTGATTTAGAACCAAATATATTCGATCATTTAAGTAATTGTGATATTTCGCTCATAGAAAGAATTGGTCCAGATATTAAAATAGTTTTTCGTAATAAAGTTGAATGAATATGGCAAAAAAAATAGTCGAACAAATTTCTAATGCAAAAGTCCCAACCTCTTGGGGTGAATTTACTTGTTATGTCTTTAAAGATGAGGATATTGAACATTTAGTTTTAGTTCGAGGTGAAGTTTCAAAAAAGCAAGTTCTTGTTCGAGTGCATAGCGAATGTCTTACCGGTGATGTTTTTTCATCGGTGAAATGTGATTGTGGAGAACAACTAAGCAATGCGATGAAGAAAATTTCTATTGAAGGTGGAGTCCTTATATATTTGCGTGGGCATGAGGGTAGAGGAATTGGTATTGGTCACAAAATAAATGCGTATAGTCTTCAAGAAAATGGTCTTGATACAGTTGATGCAAATATTGCTTTGGGTTTACCTGTTGATTCGCGTGAATATAAGGTTGCAGCTGAAATTTTGAATAGTTTAGGAATTGAGAAAGCAAAGTTGATAACGAATAATCCTGAGAAGTTAAAAGCATTAGTTGACTATGGTATTGATGTAGATAGAGTTAGTTTGCCTACGATTCCTACACAAGAAAATTTAGAGTACCTAAAAACTAAAAAAGATAAACTCGGACATTTAATAGAAATTTCAGAAATTACTAATCCTTTGTAGATTTCTGATTGTGTTTGTGGGATTTTCTATCGAAAAACGATAGTTTTTCGACCCAACACCGCAGTGATAGGTGGTACGAGCGGAGGGAGTTTGTGATACCCACACTGGACAATGAACAATGTGGTACGAGCGGAGGGACTTGAACCCTCACGTCCAATGGACACTAGGACCTAAACCTAGCGCGTCTGCCAATTCCGCCACGCTCGCATGTTTTGGAAGTAAAGATTCTATATCCGTCACACACCCACGCAAGAATTGCGCCTAATATGCCGATAGAACTTTTTGGAAGACCAGGTCTTCCAAAATAGGACAATCGGAGGAATGATGTCGGATTCGTTGAACGAACGCGCTAAAGAAATTGTTGAAAAAGAAATAGATTTATACGAAAGTCGCACTAAAGAATCGAGCATTCATACAGCTCGAGCGAAGAAAGTCCTACCGCGTGGAGTGCCTAGCTCTTTACAGTTCTATGATCCACACCCGGTTGTAGCCCAAAGTGCTCAAGGAGCATGGCTGACCGACGTTGATGGCAATGAATATGTTGACTTCAACATGGGATTTGGAGCCCTCATGGCTGGTCATTGTCACCCAATATTAAAAGAAGTCATAAAAGAGCAACTTGAAAAAGGAACTCTATATGTAACACCGTGTGACACAAACGCTGAAGTCGCAGAACTATTATGCGAACGATTCGGTATGGACATGTTTCGTTTTACAAACTCAGGAAACGAAGCAACATCGGATGCGATAAGAGTTGCACGAGGTTTCACTGGTAAAGATAAGATCGTAAAGCTCGAAGGTGGTTATCATGGCCATCATGATGATGCGATGATTTCTGTTAAACCACCACTTGATAAAGCTGGTCCTGAAGATGCACCTTATAGTATTCCTTCAAGTTTGGGTATTCCGCAAAGTGCTGTTGAAACTGTAAGTGTTGTGCCATATAACAATCCAGTTGCATTGGAGAAGATTTTAGCCAATGGAGAATATGCTGCATTTATTCTTGAACCTGTTATGGAAAATATAAGTATTTGTTTGCCAGACGAAGGCTATCTACAAGAAATACGAGAGATAACTTCTCGTTACAATGTTCTATTAATTTTTGACGAAGTGAAAACAGGAATTACATCAGGTAATGGAACAACATTTGAACGATATGGAGTTCAACCTGACTTATTATGCTTAGCTAAAGCAATTGGTGGAGGTTTACCTCTTGGGGCTTTTGGTGGATCAAAAGAAATAATGGATTTCATTTCTGAGAACAAAGTTTTACATATGGGAACTTACAATGGGAACCCATTAGTTATGGCTGCAGCGAAAGCTGTTCTTACACAAATTTGCACTCCGCAAGAAGTTGATCGTGCGATTGCTTTGAACGAGTCAATGTTGTCGAAAATGAAAGAGATTATTCGTCAATATAATTTACCTGCACATACTTTACAAAGAGGTGCAAAAGGCTGTATTACATGGTCAAGAGAACGTGTAAGAAACTATCGTGATTATAAATCTACAGACTTTGATCTGGCGTATGCACAATGGCTGTGGGGAATTAACCGCGGAATTTTGTTGCCTCCAGGTTTAGACGAACAGTGGTTAGTAAGCGTTCAACATACTGAGAACGAATGCAATATTAATGTCGAGGTATTTGAAGCTTTTGTGGCAGAACTAGTTGCGTAATTAATTTATAAACCTGGAACAAATAAGTCACCGCAACCATCGATTTTGTGCTGAATGAAACCTGCAAACTTACCTTCAAAACTTTTTTGGAAATCTATGTCTTGCCAGTCGTTAGATGCATCTATTGTTTTTCGGCAAGTTGGAGCATTACATCCACAATCAAATTTTTGTATTGGGGAAGTATATGCCGTTGCGTAATCAACAGTGATTTCTTCTCCGGCTTCTATATCTTTAGAAGCAACGCATGTGATTTGTCCGCGCAAGTGAGCGTTTGGTTCGCAGGAGTGATTAAATCCTAATAGTGTTGCTAATCTTTCTTCTTCATTTGATCCAGCTAAAAAGATGTTGTCTAATAATTGAACACTTGATTGTCCAAAAACCGGATCTAATTCTTCGAGCTGTTCTGCTGTGAGTAAATTTCCTCCACGAATCGCAAGAACTTCACCAGCTTTAATTTTTTCTTTTGCTATAGAACCTAAACCATGTATTGGCGAATTTATTCTTTTCGTTTTGTTGCTAACCCATGATGTTGTTGGCACGTTTGGATTTACCGGATGTAGCCCCACACGATACGATGAAGGATTTGCTAAGAAATCAACAAACTCTTTTTTATATTTACCTCTAAGCGATGATCTATTTGAATCAACCGCAGGGTTAACTACTCTCCGACAATTTGGTGAACCACATGAACATATGAATTCTTGTGTAGAAGAATTAAATATTGTTCCGTAATCAGCTGTGACTTCTTCACCTGGTTCAATTGGTTTACGGGCGCGTAAAAATATTTGTCCATCTACATAACCGTTAGGATCACAAGAATGATTAATACCTATTAAGGTGTTGTCTACTTCATCAGGTGTCATTCCTGAAACAAATAGTTTGGGTGCAATTTGATGTTGTGAGCCATTAGTTACTTTAAGATTTTCTGTCACAGCCTTAGCCGAAACGATTCTTCCGCCTTTTATGGCTAATAATTCACCGACACCTATTGCTCTATTAGCAAAGAGCCCAACTCCAGCAAAGGAGCCAGTTCTTCTCTCAACAGCTTTTGAACGTAACGAAATCACATGAAATTGTAGTCTATGTCCCATATTGCAACAAATGAATGTATATGGAAGACCTGGTCCTACAAAACGGACACTTGAATTATGTCCGTTTATACATTACAATGCATAAATGCTTTTGGAAGATGAACAAACAAAAACAGACATTATGTTTGTTCCTTTTACTCAAAACTGGGTTAATAGCGTATGGAATTTAATAAAAGACGATACAGAATCAATACCTAAATCATGGCCTAAAACGCTAGATCAATTAAGCGCATGGTCTCTAGGGACTAGGAAGCAGCAAACTATATCTGATCGATCACTGATAATTTCAAAGTCAGAAGAAGATGGTGAATACCTGCCTATTGGAATAATCACAGGTGATTTAGTTCGCGGAGCAAACAAAGATAACTTTCCAGGTGCGCAATATGGCGATGTAAATATTGCTTATATGATTTTCAAACCATTTCGTGGTTTTGGCCACGCTCAGAATGCGTTAATGCAAATTTCTCAGTCATGGAAACAAGACGGAAAAAAGCCGATGCTAAGAATCTCTAGCGACAATTTAGCTTCACGTAAAGTCGCATTAAACTCAGGATTTAAATTGTTCGAAGCCGTTCAAGATAATGGCCGAATCCTTTATATATTCAAGTAGGGACATCGATTTAGGGTACCCTTCATATTTTTTTAAAAACTATGGAACTTTTTTGTAGTTGTTACCAAGATGTACTTCTTTGTGCGTATAAGATCAATTCGTAAGAAAAGTTAAACCATAAATAGATAAAAGGAAGCGTATCAATGAAGAAAAAAACAGTATTTTCGTTTTTAAGCGTTATTTTCGTTGCAGTTTTTGCTCTTAGTGCATGTGGGGGATCAAAGAGTTCAAGTTCTGGCGGAAGCACAAAAACAATCGATGTAGCACTTCTTGATGACGGTACAACAATGAGCATTGAGCCAGCATCTATAAGCGTTAAAGAGGGAACAGATTTAACACTTAAAGTTACGAACAAAGGCACACAAGTTCATAACCTAAAGTTAGAAGATGGTTCCGGTACAGCAGATTTACCAGCTAACGCTGCTGCTGAATTAAAGGTCGGTAAAGTCACTGCAGATAGCCAATTGCACTGTGCAATCGCTGGACACAAAGAACAAGGCATGGTCCTTGACCTCACAGTCGAAAAATAATCTACAAGGAGATTAAATGAACGAGCAGAAGAAAGCTTTAAGCATCCCATTAGTGGCGAGCATTATTGCAGTTATCTTAGGTGTAGTTGCTGTAGGTCTTGCGCTAAATGCTAAAGATTCAAAATCGTCTAGTACTTCAGCACCAACAACGATGGATACTATGCAACATAGTTCTTCAACAATGAGTGCTGAAGAAATGGACAAAATGATGAAGAAGCCTACAGACAAGTTCCTAGAACTTGCTACTAAAAAAGGCAACGTCGAAAATACACAATGGATGGAACCAAAAATTCTAAGTGATGGAACAAAGGAATTTGACCTAACTGCTAGCATTTTTGATTGGGAAGTTTCTCCAGGAAAAATTGTTAAGGCTTGGGGATATAACAAACAAGTTCCTGGACCAAACATTAGAACAAATATTGGTGACAAAGTTAAGATCGTTTTAAAGAACGAATTAAAAGAGTCAACAGTTATTCACTTCCATGGCGTAAAGGGCCTTCCTAATACAGTTGATGGTGTGCCTGATGTTACGCAACCACCGGTTAAGCCAGGAAAATCATATACATATGAATTTACAACAAATGAAGCTTCTGTAGGTATGTACCACTCTCATCACAATGCACAAGTACAAGTACCTAATGGTTTAGCTGGAACATTCTTGGTCGGCGATATGCCAACACCTAATGGTGAAAAAGTTGCGCAAGAAATTCCTATGATGCTTAATGATGCAGGAACAATTGGTTTATCACTTAATGGTAAATCTTTCCCTGGTACAAAAGCTGTTGTTGCGAAAGAAGGCGAATACCTTAAAGTTCACTACCTAAACGAAGGTGCAGTGATTCACCCAATGCACACTCATGGTTTTGAACAATTAGTTATTGCTAGAGACGGCGCTCCACTTAAAACACCTTATGCCGCAGACACAGTAACTGTCGCACCTGGTGAAAGAGTAACAGTACTTATACGCTTGACCCAAAAAGGTGCATGGGCATGGCACTGCCATATCCTTACACACGCTGAAGGACCTCAAGGTATGTTCGGTATGGTTACAGCTATTGTCGTTCAATAGTTACAATTAACAATAGATTTAAGCGCCCTCCGGGGCGCTTTTTTATTATCAACTTCTATGTTAAATTTCTCACAATAATTTTTTACCAATATATGTAATAATTAATAAGTATCTTAAGGAGGTACTTATGGGAATTATTGCTTGGATAATATTTGGTGGCCTTGCTGGCTGGGTTGCATCACTTATTATGAAAACCGATGGCGAACAAGGACTTGTAGCGAATGTAATAGTCGGTATTATCGGTGCATTTATAGGTGGATTCTTAATGCATGTAATAGGTAATGAAACTAGTTTTGGATTTAACCTAGGAAGCTTTTTAGTAGCAGTTCTGGGTGCAGTCATACTTTTGTTCGTATATAAAGCTTTAACTGGGAGAAGATAATGGTTAATGAACGTGAGGTAAATGTTTCTAGTGACGATGGCAGCGTTATGCCAAATAACGCTGTTCCTAGGGAAGTGAATCCCACAGTTTCAGGCAGATCGCTATTAGTTCAGATTATATATTTGGTACTTAGTATCGTATCTGCACTGTTGGTTATTAGATTTGTTCTTTCTCTTTTAGGCGCAAACAAGAATAATGACTTTGCCTCATTTATTTATAATGTGTCAAACCCTTTTGTAAGGCCTTTCTATGGACTTTTTGGTCAGGACTTTGTCTATGGCAATGGTGCAGGACGTTTTGAATACGAAACTGTAGTGGCTTTAATTGTTTATGTTATTGTTGCAGTCATCCTTGCAAAGATAGCTTCTTTAGGAAAACGTAACGTACAAGCATAAAACAAATAAGGATTTAACAAATGAAAAAAGTCATAGCGAAGTTTACGAAGATATTGTTGAAAGGTGCGGTTGTAGCAGCGGCCACAAAAGCTGCTGCTGTTGTTTTGAAAAAAGTTAATAAAGATGGAAGTTTAGAGAAAAAAGCTAACGATGCGATAGATAGAAACGCTGAAAAGCTAAAGGATATAGCAAAAACTGGAGTTTCTAAAACGCTAGAAAAAACAAACGAAGCCCAAGAAAAACTAGATGCAACATCTTCTAAAACAATAAAAGAATAAATAGTAAAACTAAATGACATTACAAGAAGCAATTAATAATTTAAAAATTGATAGTGAACAGATTTCTAAATCTAAGCTGTCGACAATTGTAAAAAATGGTGATAAATGCAATAGTGCTTTTATCGTTGAGCGAGGAATCGTAAGAGTTTTTTATACAGATATCAATGATGAAGAATCTACAATAGCATTATTAGCTGAAGGCGACTTTTTTCCGATCGAAGTCATATTTAATCGTTCAGAGACTGTCATGTTCGAATACGCAAGTTATACTGATGCAAGATTAATTGAATTTAAAGTTGAAGAATTTCGTGATGAACTTTTACATGATGGGTGTTTATCGTGTTCTGTTCTTGATGGTTTTGCCCGCCAAAACATTTCTCAATCAATGCAGATACAAGCTTTAACTAGTGGAAAAGTAAAGGATAAAATTTGTCAATTCATGCAGTATTTGGTTTTGAAATTTGGTGAACACCTAGGTGGAGGAATTTGGGAAGTAGATATTGCGCTTACTCAAGAAGATATAGCTTTACTTGCCGGCGTTACTCGTGAATCGGCCTCAACAACTCTTTCTAAATTACGTAAAGACAATATCATTTCTTATGATGCTGGTGTCTATAGCGTAGATATCGATAAGCTACGCGAGGTCAGTACAACACCAGAAATAGATGAGAGTGTAGTCAGTGGAGAAAGCCCTCTTTGTGAGTAAGCTAAGCTTTTAAGGCATCGGGTAGATAATCAATAATGTCTGAAGCAATCATGCCTGGCTGTGTTTTGGCCTCAGCTGCCATATCTGCGGCAAGCCCATGGATATAAACTCCGTACGTGCTTGCTTCATGAACCGATAATTTTTGCGCAATTAATCCTGCGATTATTCCTGTTAGGACATCACCAGAACCAGCAGTTGCTAATCCTGGATTCCCAGTTGTATTTATAACGGTTTCACCCTTTTTGTTTGCAGTTATGGTGGTGGAGCCTTTTCCGACAATTTCAAGGGAGTGTTCTTTTGCAAAATCAGAATAAATTTGTTCGCGTTCAATGGTGTTAGTTGGTAATGTAATTTGTGAAAGTTTTTTAAATTCGCCATCATGCGGAGTAATAACTATCTCATTTTTTATTTTATTTTGAATGATCTTATTTCTGATCGAATAAATAGCACCTGCGTCTATAACGACAGGTATATCGACTCTATCTAATAATAAATTTGTTATATCTGAAAATTTAGTATCCATTCCTGGACCAATAGCTAGAACGTTAACTTTTCTTTTTTGTATAAAATCAAGAATTGTATCAATTTGTTTTTCTGGCTCTTCAGGCAGTCGTAGGGTCATTATCTCTACAACTCTTTTTTCGAGTTTGTCTATTACTGAAACTGTAGATGCAATTGTAACCATGCCTGCACCTACTCTTAGAGAAGCCATTGCTGATAGAAATGGTGCACCTACCATTCCGGGCGAACCACCAACTACTAGAACATTCCCGTAATTGTATTTATTTGTGTTCTGTAAACGATTCAACAAATATTTATTAAGGTCATCGAACATAGAGACATTCTAAAGGATTAATTTAAATTCAACAGGTTAGGGAGACCATAGTTAATAATGCAGCTGACTGGAACTTATATATTCATTTTGAAGACTTCTATATAGATCAATAATAAGAAAGGTTTATATGAAGACTATAAAAATAATTCCAGTTGTTGCTTTAACTTTGGCACTTGGATTGGCTTTATACGGTTGTGGAAATGATAAGAAAGATCAAAGTTCTTCAAAGAAGCAAACAAAAGCTCAAGTAAAGAAAAATGAAACTACTTCAACTGCAGCTAGTTCGACAATGAACACTGTTCAATCCAGTACACCTATGAATAGTTCTGGCGAAGGGCAATACACAATTGATACAAACAAGCCAGTTCCATCTGTAACTATTGAAGTTTTGAAAGATGCAAAGATGGGCTATAACCTAGTTATAAAGACTAAAAACTTTAAATTTACTCCACAAAATGTAAACGATGAGCAAGAAAGCCAAAATGAAGGGCATGCACATCTATATGTTAACGATCAAAAAATTACACGTGTATATGGAAATTATTACTATCTTAAATCAGATGTGGTAAAGCCTGGAGACAAAGTATCAGTATCCTTGAATACTAATCTTCATAAAAACCTTGTTAGCTCCGAGCCAGTTACAGCTCAATAAATTGTAATATTTATAGGTGCTTAAATATTTAGGCACCTATAACGATTTAATTTCATCCCATACTTCTTCTGGCACTTCTATAAATCCATTTGTTTCAGAAGCTTTCCGTATTTTTGTTGCATGTTCACCAGGAATGCGAATTTCTTGTCCTTCGAAATGATTTGTATTTCTTATGTAATTAAGAGCATTAGTAGTCTCGTTTTTATATTCATCTATCGATGTAAGTAATGCGGGATTGTAAACCGTTATGATTCCTGAATTTGCTGGCCATTGATTTGCGTAGCTTGAAGCATCTGAATCTGGCATCATGGAATGTCCAATCATTGAACCATTCATGATTTCTACCAATAATGCCAATGAAAAACCTTTATGCTCACCAAAGGGCAATACGCTATGTGCATCTTTAGGATCACGGGCGAAATCACCTTTATCTGTTAAAAAAGTTTTCTCAGGTAGATCTATTCCATACTTATTAGCAACTCTTACATTTCCCCAAGCACGTTTAGCGCTCGCCATTTCAACAACTAAAGGTTCTGTATTCGTTGGCAATCCATATGCTATTGGGTTTGTTCCAACGGTGGGATCAAATCCACCTGGGGGAGCAATTGACCTGCCTGAACCGTCATTAGTTACGATTGCAACAAAATTATTTTTTGCAATATATTCTGCAATTGCCCCTGGACGAACCCAGTCAAACATGTTTCTAATTATCGCAGTAGCTGTTCCCTCAGTTCTAGCTTTTTCCATGATTATGTCTGAAGCATATTTACCTAAAACGATGCCAGAATTTTTATTTGCCTCCACAAAATATAATGCATGAGTATCTAACAGAACTTTTGGTTTTTCGCATTTTGAAAAATCGTGGCGAACAAAACCAGGAAATGGAGCAAGTCCATGAGTTTTATGTCCTCTAAGTTCTCCACCTAAATAAACTTCTACAATAAATTCTGCATCTTTGTGTTCATAATTTAACCCATGTAAAATTTCGAGCATTGTTTCTTTGACTTCAGATATATGTAATTTCATGTATTTTTAGTTATCTTCTTGTCCGCTATGATTTTTTTCTAATCTATCAAATACAGCTTTTTTTGCACTTTCATATTCTTCCATTGTTTGTGCATCATATAGCGGAAACCAAATAGGGTTTGAACCATAATTTGTTACTTCGCCTGTTTCTTTTAAAATTACATAAGGACCTGAGCCGATCATCATGTCACGGTAATCATTAGTTTCAAAATATTTTGTAGGTTGTGGATTTACTAGAAACATTATTGGTGTTTCTCTAATTCGTTCTTCTGTGTAATCATCGTTGAAATTTTCTTTACAAAATTCAACAACAAAATCTTTATCTATCACATTTGCCTTTCGATTGAATATAAGTATTAGCATCTTAATATGAATTTGAAAGGTTCATCAATGCCCCGAAACTGTGATCTCGACAATGAAGTCGAAATAGGTGAGATGGTTAGACGTTTCTATTCCGCTGTTGCCCAAGATGATTTGCTTGGGCATATATTTAACGATGTTGCTCATGTAGATTGGACAACTCATATTCCAAAAATTAAAGATTTCTGGTGCAAAATCCTTTTAGGAATAGAAGGATACGAAGGAAACCCTATAGAAGCTCATGCGATAATCCACTCAAAAGAGCCATTTACTCACGAACATTTCAGGCGTTGGCTAGAGATTTTTCAAGAAACTGTAGATCTAGGTTGGGAAGGACCATACGCTCAAGAAATTAAACGTAAGGCAGTTAAGGTTGCTTTAGTTCATTCCCGCTTATTAACTGGGAAACCTCTAGATGTACTTCTACATGTTGAAGAAACATACAAAGATTAAATTTACATTCTTTCATTTGGTTGTAATAGGGCAACTCTGTTTCCTTCAGTGTCGGTAAAAGAAACATATTGTCCTATGCCTGGGATTTCAACAGGTTCGCCCAAAATATTTCCACCGGAGTCTTTAATATTTTGCATTGATTCATTTATATCTTCGACAGCAATGACAACTGAAGGATATTGTGCTGGCCATTCTGGCTTATTTTTATAGAAACCACCGTTTATTGTCCCAGGAGTTTTTGTCATTTGGTTTTCATCTGTTTCGGTAGTTACAGCGATTACGTAATCATCCATTTCTTGACCAAGGCCATTCATTTCCCAACCAAATGCTTGCCTATAAAAATCAGCCACTCGTTTAGCGTCATCGTATGGCATTTCAAAATGGACTACTGGATTATATTTTTTCGATTGACTATTCATATTTGCTCCTTATTCTTCTATATATAGATGTTGTTCTGGATTCCATCGAGGTGTACAAGAAACCGCAAGTTCAAAATCAGCATTATCGCAATAGAATTTTTCTCCTGCATCTATAAAGTATGAGTCGCCAGCTTCCACTTCAAATCGTTGATTCTCTACGACAACAATTCCTCGGCCTGAAATAACATAAACCATTTCTTTGCACTTGCTATTTACTACATATCCAGTTTCGGGATAGCGGCCGGTTACTTTGACCACAGCTATATCAATATCTTGATCTTCATGGTCATATTCAAAAGCAATGCAATTTTCGCTATTTTTATGTTCACGCACTTGATTTTTCTTAACGAGTTTCACAATTCAACTCTACTATGTAGCGTGCAGGCATAAAAATATGGGATTCACATGAATCCCATATTTTCCTTACAATATCGATATGTTACTTATGGATACTGAAAAGGTAAGAAGTGTTAGGCTGCAATATAAAGTCGGTCACAAAATTCTTAGTTAAAGCTTGTGAACCATCGTTGTATATCAACACGTTTTGACTTCCTTGAAATTTAGCAATTATTTCGAACTCTCTATAATTGCTTTCGCTCATTGGCCCACTATTGAATTTCCATATATCTTTTTTAGTGTCTATATTCGTTGCAGTTAATTCCATATAGCTGTAACTATCATTGGATAAGATGCCCCCGGTTAAAACAAACTTCTGTCCATTAATTTCAATCGCATCGAATAATGCTGTTTCCGGGTCTTGGGCAAATACAACTTTTGATGTAGCTATTGAGATTGGTGATTGTAAATTAGCAAATCTATAATCGACTAATTCTCCATCCGTAGGAACAGACATGAGTATTTCATTTTCATTGAACCAAAAAACATTTGATATTGACAAGGTGCCTTCTGGTCTCAGATTGCGTTCTGTTTTTCCTTTAACTAGCGTTACAGTACCAGGTTCAACTGGGTTTAGTCCTTTAGGGAAGTTGATATATTGTGAATTATTAGGTGAGTACACTCGTGTTGCATAGCCAGTTTCGATCACCTTATTTTCTGCTACTAGATAAGTAAAGTTATTTCCTGTAAGACCATTATCGTCGTAGCTGGTGAATGATATTGCTTGTCGAGTTAATCTAGCAATAGATAATTTCTTTGCTCCTGCTGGTTTAGCAATCTTGGCAACAAGTTCTTTTGTTTCGGTATTGTATATCTCAAAGTTGCTTATGTATTCGTATCCATTGCTATCGGTTGCTCGTATCGGTGCTAACTGTAATAACTTTCCATAGAGTTTTGAGTCAACTCTTTGTGGGCTATCTGGAATTGTTGTTGATGTTTCTATTACTTCATTCTTCCTTTTGTCCACTGTCTTAACGTTCGAGCTTGATCCATTAATTTTTGTAATTGTGAAAGCAGATATGGCTGCCAATAGCAAAATTAAGCTTGCAGCTACTGCAACTAATTTTGATCGGTTTTGTAATTGTTTGTTTAGTGATATTGATTCGTTCATTATGTTTTTCCATTCCTTTGGATTGACTTGGGTTGTGTTTCTACTTGCTTTTGATTGCAGAGATCTTTGTATTGCTTCTTCATATTCATCAGGTAAAAATTGTTCATTATTCATTTCTAGTCCTTTATTTATTGCCAAAAATATTTGTTTTCAAAGTTGATGTGGCTCTATGTAAATGTGTTTTCACTGTTCCTTCTGACACCGATAGGAACTTAGCTATTTCTGATATTTTCATTTGCTCGTAATACTTGAGAACTATGCATTCTTTTTGAGCATTTGGAAGCGATTCGATAGCGTTACTGATCTTTTCTAGATTTTCATTTTCGCTATCACTATGTGATAGTTGAATTCTATAATTTTCATTTAGATCATTTTCTTTAACTGATCTTAAAAAATTACGTCTATGTTTGTTTCTGGCCTTTAGGGCAATTGCAGATTTAATATATGCTTCGACGTTATCTATTCTGTAAGATTTTTGTCTTTGTACTCTGGCTAGCGTTTCTACAAATACTTCTTGAACTACTTCTTCAGCAACTTCACGTGGCAATATAAATAGCACCGCGAAAGCTACTAGGCTCTTATAGGAACTCATATATAATGCTTCTAATTCACTCTGCATATCTACATATACAGGTTTTGCCACTTGATCGTCCTCAATAGTGTCATTTTTGTAATTCATTTCTGTGAGTATAATTACAGTCATGTTATATAAGTTGCATATCTCGCTAAAAAGGTTGACATCCGAAAAGATTTTTTATGTCTGAAGCTTATATAACTGGTTTCGGCGAGTTTTTACCTGGTAATCCCGTTGATAATGATCACATAGAAGACCACATCGGCATAGTTGGCAACAAAGTTTCTAAATATAAAAACCTAGTTTTACGCCAAAACAAAATAAAGACACGTTATTATGCCTCTAACTCTGACGGCTCATTTGAATACACGGTAGCTGAACTAGCTGCAGAAGCAATAAAAAATGCTTTTTCAAAATCCCAGGCGCTGATTGAGGATGTTGATTTTCTATGCAGTAGTTGTTCGATACATGATTCAATATTGCCTGGGTTAGCATCAATGATTCACGGAAATTTAGATATAGATGATATAGATGTATCGAGTTTTCAAAGTGTCTGTGGAAGTTCAATAATGGCTCTACGTGCTGCAGCCAATGCAGTTAAGTTAGATGATTCAAAATTAACAATAGTTACTGGATCGGAAATAGCAAGCAGACATTTCAGGCCTACTTTTTATGAGAATACCGATTACTTTAAAGAACATAATGAGTTGCCGTTAGAGCAAGAGTTTTTACGATACACACTTTCTGATGGGGCAGGAGCTGCTTTAGTTGAGTCTCGTCCTAATGCTAATGACATTTCATTTAAAGTTAAGTGGATAAAAGCAAAATCGTTTGCTAATCGATTTCCTACTTGCATGATCGGCGGAGCATCAAAAGAAAATGGTCGTATTGTTTCTTGGGGTAATCAAAAAACTATGGACGAAGCAATTGAAAAAGGCTGCTTTGTTCTATCGCAAGATTTAAAACTCGTTTATGAGATGATTCCAGTATGGGTTGGGCATTATTTATCTTTAATAGATCAAAAGCTAATAGTCCCAAACGAAATCGATCATGTTGTGAGTCACTATTCATCTGAAAGTTTAAAAACTGAGGTTGTGAGACTTTTAGAAAAAGCTGGAGCGATGATCTCGGAAGATAAATGGTTTTCGAACCTTACGTATAAAGGTAATACTGGATCTGCTTCTATATTTATATTGTTAAATGAGCTTTTCTATTCAGGAAAACTAAAAAAGGGTGAGCAGGTATTGTGTCATGTTCCTGAAAGCGGACAAGCATACAATTCATTTATGCTTTTGGAGGTAGTGTGAATTCAAGCGAAGACGTTATTAGAAACCTCCTAATTGTTTGGACTGATTTTGAATCAAGATTAAACAATGTACCAATATTGAAAAAACTTTCTAATTCAAGATTTACTATTGATGACTACAAAGAATTGTTAGTGAATCACCGCCAACAAGTTGTTGAAGGTTCGAGATGGATAGCGCGAGCAGCATCAAGTATCACATCAGATTATTTAGATCTAAGATCAAATTTTTTAAAACATGCTGTTACAGAGCATCGTGATTATGAAATGTTGGAGAGACAATTTGTGGAAATTGGTGGATCATTAGAAGAGATTAGGAATTCACCCAAAAATATAGGAACTGAAATATTTCATTCGTATATGTTTGAGCAGTCTAGTTCTCCAAACCCATTCCATCTTTTAGGATCGATGTTCATAATTGAAGGGCTAGGTCAAAGAAAAGCAAAAAGTTGGGGAGAACAGATAAAATCTCTGCTGAAATTATCGGATTCTGCCGTTGAATTTTATATATACCATGGTGAAAATGACCCAAATCACATGGAAGAATTTGATCAAGCGCTAAATTCAGGAATATTAGATCTCGATAATATGGGAGCAAAGATTGTTAAAACTGCAAAAATTACTGCTTTGCTATATGAATTGCAGTTGCGTGAAATAGGTAACTATTAATGGGTGATAGAACAGAAATTTTAATTCTTAATATGATTTTATTTGTCATACTCCCTTTATGGGGTTTTTCGGGTTTAGGCGATTGGATATGTCATAAGAGAACGCACATAGAAAGTACTTCTGGATTAAAAGAATCTTTGATTCATGCTTTAATGGGCGCACAAATTGGTATACCAATCATTTTAGGGATCTTTTTTGAGCTCAGTGTTTTGACATATTTAATAATGTTTCTTTTTTTAGTTTTACACGAATTTGTTGCTCACTGGGATGTGCGGTATTCATCTCCAAAAAGAAAAATAACCATATGGGAAATGCATGCACATAATTACTTAGCAACAATTCCTTTATATCTTTTCTTATTGGTAAGTGTGCTCGGATGGGAAGTCGTAAAGAAAACAGTATTGTTGCAATGGTCTGGTTCTTTAAACTTTAAATTTCGTGACACACCTATAGGTGGCGCACATTATTACATTGTCTATGGAGTATTTATCTCAATTGTTTGTGTTTTCCCGTACATTGCAGAACTATTGCGCTGTTGGCGTTATGAAAGAAAGATAAAATCTAATGGTGTTGACCTCACGTAACTTTGAAACTCCTTTTATTAAAGCAATTAGAAAAGATAAATCGTTACCGATTGCTGATATCGCTCAAGAGTTATGGATTAAAGATCTAAAAAGTCCTCTCCGTTGGAGTCTTATGCCGTTACTGCGGTTTTTATTATCTGGAGTATTGATTATTGTATGGTTTTTTAAAAGACTAATCCCTTTTCAATTTAGCTCACATGAAAATTTACAAAAATTGATCTGTTGGTTCTGTAATAACTTTGTAACGCCAGAAGCAAACTATTTGATCCTGAGACACTTTTGGGCAGAATCAAATTTATTAAATTTTTTAATAGAAAATTCGAACGAAAAACAGGATATTGATTTTCTTGATCTGTATCCAGCTGATGTTGACGAAATGCTAAAAGCAACATTTGTTGATCATGACCAAGAACTTTTTAGATACTTTGGTGAATCTCAAGAGAGTCCTGTAACAAAACCAGTAAAGAAATCAGAATTGAAGTGGGATCACTGGCGAGAGATTGAATTAGACGAAAGTATATTGAAGCGTAAAAGTACACAACTAATAGATTTTGAAACAGCCCATGTCTTGTTTATGTGTATCTTCTGTTTATTTTTAACAGCCGATGAGTACAGGGGAGCGATAAACGGATTTAACTTAGATCAATCAATAGCTATACGTGCTGGTGCGATTATTGGCGATAATTCTCTAGTTGAGTATGCATATAATAAGCATCCGCTATATCTCGTCGGACCAATGGATCTAACTAGAAGATTTATTTTGCACGGTTTTTTTGTTGAGTATTTGCATGAAAGATTGTTGAAAGAAAAATAAATTACTAAGCTATTTTACATGGCTAAAAAGAACTTAAAAGTTGATGATTTTATTTCTAATACAAAAAGTTGGCAAAAAGAGTATAAAGAATTAAGACGAATTCTTTTAAGTTGTAATTTAGATGAAGAATTTAAATGGTATAAACCTTGTTATGCAACTGATGGAAATAACATTGTTATAGTGCAAGGTTTTAAAGATTTCTGCGCATTATTATTTTTTAAAGGCGTTCTAATGAAAGACACTAAAGGGCTGTTGGAGTCGCAAGGTGAAAACACCCAATCAGCTTTGCGAATGACTTTTACTACGGTAAAAGAAGTGAAGGATAAAGAAAAATCTATAAAAGATTTTGTAAAACAAGCAGTTGAGCTAGAAAAATCTGGAGCTAAAGTAAAATTTAAAGAGCCGAAGCAATTTGATGTTCCCGAAGAATTAGCTAGTGCATTTAAAAAAGATGCAAAGTTCAAAAAAGCATTTGAAGCTTTAACTCCGGGAAGGCAACGAGCGTATTTAATGCACTTTACTGGAGCAAAACAATCTGAAACTCGAAGTTCACGGATTGAAAAATGTAAATCAAAAATTTTTGCAGGCAAAGGGTTAATCGATCGTTAGCCATCTATGTCTGACGTGCTCCATCCTTGTAATTTTGCAGATTGTTTAATCCATTTAGCTATTTGTTTTTCGTCAAAACCATCTTCATAAATATTTATCCATCGTCCATCATCTCTTGCGCCGCCAGGTGGAACTGGTTTAAGTGATGTGCTGGTAAAAAAAGTTAGCTTTATGAATTTATTAAAAGCATGGAAGCTTATTAACCATCCTTGACCCTTTACTCCGTAAAAAGGGGAGTTCCATTTGACTGCTTTAACTACATTAGCGATGTTCTCAGTAATTAATTCATCGAGCTGTTTGCCAACTTTACTTTTCCATTCAGGTAATGCTTTAATGTATTGATCGATAGGTTTTTGACCATAACCTTTTTCAATTTGTGGATTTCCCCCGGAAAGTAGTTTTGGTTTTACAGACTTTGGCATAAATTTATGTTATCAGCGTTTGCCTGTTGACATATATAGTGCGAATTGCTAATATTTAGATATCCTAAATATTAGCAATTAGAAGGATAAACCTTGGTTAAAGATGAAAAGCAAGCTGATTCTCTTGAGGATGAGATTGTTAAAACTATTTTTAAATTCCTCTCGCTTTTACGAGGAAAGAAGCCTATTGCTGGATCAGGTGAATTGACCTTGGCGCAAATGCATTGTGTTCTAGCAGTAGGGGACAAATCTCCAACTATGGCTCAAATTGCATCTGAGCTAGAAGTTTCTATGCCAACAGTTACCGTAAGCATAGACAAACTTGTCAAAGATGGCTACATAGAACGAAAAGCAGATCCTAATGATCGACGTGTTGTACGTGTTTCGCTTACATCTCAAGGCAAAAAAATGGGTCAAAAGATGAAAGATCAAAAAGCAGCAATTATTAAAGATGCTTTAGCGAAACTTTCAGTTAGTGATCGAAAAAAAACACAAGAAGTTTTAAATATGCTTCTTCAAGCTGTAGAAAATAAACCTATTTAAAAAGAAAAGATCCAATGAACGAACATTTAAATTCAAAAGTTAAATCAGTAATACTTGTGCTAGTGCTATCGCTAGCACTAGCAATTATTGTTCTTGATACAACATTGCTGAATGTGTCTCTCGGTGCAATAATTAAAGAACTCGATACAAACATTCAAAGTTTGCAGTGGGTTATAACTGCTTATGCCTTAACATTGACATCACTTACAATTTTGGGTGGAAGATTAGGCGACATTTTTGGTAGAAGAAAAATGTTTATTCTTGGGGCAATTATCTTTGCGATAGGTTCATTTATTACCTCTATATCAGGCAATATCCCAACCATGATTATTGGTGAATCGATAATCGAAGGCATAGGTGCTGCATTAATGATGCCAGCTACTATGTCAATTTTAATCACAAGTTTCCATGGGCGATCACGTGCTATGGCTATGGGAATTTGGGGTGGAGTAGCAGGAGCTTCTGCAGCGCTTGGTCCAGTTTTGGGAGGTTACCTCACAACCCATTATTCATGGAGATGGGGATTTAGAATCAATATAGTTATTGCGCTAATACTTGTTTGTTCATCTATAGTCATTAAAGAATCAAAAGATATTCGTATAAAGCATCGACTTGATTGGGTAGGAATTTTTCTCAGTACTTTAGGGCTACTTTCATTTGTCTATGGAATTATTGAAGCTTCGTCGTTTGGTTGGTTTAGTGAAACACGTGTTCCATATTTCGGTTCTACTGCTGTTCATATGCCTTTTGGACTTTCTTTTGTTCCTTATGCGATAGCTGCTGGAGTAATTCTTATTGGAATATTTGCATGGTGGGAATGGCGACTAGAAAATATTGATGGTCGAACACCGCTTGTTTCTATAAAACTTTTTGAAAATAAAACTTTTAGTTCTGGACTTATAGTGATGGCGATTGTTGCACTCGGGCAGTCGGGTTTAATTTTCGCATTACCAGTATTTTTTCAATCAGTTCGTGGATTTTCAGCTTTAGAGACGGGCTTAAGTCTTATGCCTATGTCATTGGTAATACTCTTTGTCGCTCCACTTGGAGGATATCTATCAAGTAAAATCAGGCCAAGGTTATTGACGCAAATAGGAATGGTTATTCAATTTATTGGCCTTATGATTTTGCGTAGCTCATTTTCTGTTGATGCGACTCGTGCAGATTTTGTAATGCCATTACTTGTTATCGGTTTCGGTATGGGACTTGTATTTTCTCAAGTGACAAACTTGACATTATCTACAATTAAACCACAAGAAGCAGGTGAAGCGTCTGGTGTAAATTCGACGATGCGTCAATTAGGTGCAACATTTGGAAGTGCAATTATTGGTTCCATATTGTTAACCGTTCTTGCATCCAATGTTAGTAGTGGAATTAAATCGAGTACTGAAATCCCTCAACAGTATAAAGCGGCGATTGCTGCATCAGCTAAACATCAAGCATCTGGTATTGAATTTGGAGGTGTCAAAAGTAATGGGCAGCTTCCACCAGCGATATCTAAAGAGATTGTTAACGTTGTTCATCAATCTACGGTGGAAGCAAATAAAATTTCGACATTAGCCAGTGCGATTGTTGCTTTGTTTGGTCTACTGGTTTCATTTCTTTTACCAAACATGAAAAAGATTACGCACTCTAAACCAATGCATGAACAAGTAGAAGTTAGTTGATGTTATTCAATAGCGTAATTTAAATATATTTCATAAAGCTTGGTTTTATTTTTTTGAATATTAATTAAGCAGTTTGTCGGTCCGCTTGAATTTTGATCTATGCAACGGATCTCCTTGCGATTATTAAAGTAATAATCACGAGTTAATACATAGTATTGGCCTTGTTTTAATGGAATTTCAAATGTTGAAGTTACATTCTTTTGTGATTTAACAATTTTTAATTCTTTTTCATTAAAATATTCTGTTGGGGATTTACCCGTGCCATCTAGGCTTTCTTTACTGGCAATGAAGATGTCAACAGGCTTGTCGTATCCAGATAGTTCTTTTCTTGGTAATAGTTTGCAAGTGCTGTTTCCTGAAGAGTTGGGTAAACAGTCGCCAGTTAACATGACAACGTATCCTTTTAGACCTTGTTTTATTTTGTTATCAAACTTAAAAAATTTCTCAGGTGTTTTAGGGTTAAAATAAACTTCCTCTTTATTTTTAGATGGTTTGAAAACAAAATATATTACTGACGAAACAGAAAGTATAAATATTATTGAAATTATTATTACATTCTTTTTTTTGATCTTCATATATTTATATTGAATACGTTAGTTAGTCTTGGACTGTAGCTAGAAATTGGTCATCAACCCAAATATGAAACTTCCATGGTCGATAATATCCAAACCAAAAAGGCTTTTCTCGTTGAATTATTACGTTATGGTTAAGAATACTGACGTTGTATACCTTTTTTGATTTGAATTGAAATGATGATGCCGGATTTAGCGCATTCTGTAAATTCATTTCCTGACCGTCAATAAATATTTTTACGCTACCGGTCATAGTAGATTTCGCTATTTGAATGTTGTGCCCATCGATTTGAAAATACGCAGCCATTGCAAAACTATAGCCGTACTTTTAAGCGGATACTTGTATTTACATACTAAGATCTTCTGGTGGGACACAATCATTCGCATTCTGAGATTGATTCTCGAATTCGTTTTGGTCTTGTTCTTAATTCAGTATTTACTGTTGTTGAATTTGTTATTGGAATAATGTCAGGCAGTCTTGCTCTAATTGCAGATGCAACACATAACTTGACTGATACTTTTACATTAAGTGTTTCGTATCTAACTAATAAAATTGCAAAGAGAGACTCTAATCATCAAAAAACATATGGATATGGTCGAGCAACTGTACTTGGTGCGCTTTTAAATTCAGTCGTAATGATTGTTGTTGCAATATTTATAGTCATGGAAGCAATCAAACGTTTTAAAAATCCTGTTGAAGTAGAGGGCCTATTGGTTACTCTTGTTGCATCAGTTGGAATTCTTGTAAATGGTTCTATTGCCTATGTTTTATATAAACAAAAACATGACATAAACATGAAAAGTGCTTATATTGATATGGCATTTGATGCGTTGTCGTCAGTTGCTGCAGTATTAACAGGAATTATTATTGCCGTTACAGGCATAAACGGTATCGATAGCGTTACCGCATTAATCATTGCAGCATTTCTTATTTATAACACTTTCAAAATACTTAATGAAGTGATACATATTCTTCTAGAAGGTACACCTAGAGGCATGGAAGTTGAATCTATTACAAATGAGATTTTAAAGATTGAAAATATAACAGAAGTTGATGATATTCATGTATGGACTATCCGTTCAGGCTTTAATACTTTGAGCTGTCATATAACAATTGATGATACAAAATTACTAGATAGTCGAGAAATTGTTATGCAAGTAAAGAATGTATTGAAAGAAAAATTTGATATTTCACATACGACTATTGAAGTTGAATTAGAGAAGTGTGAACCTGATCATTCAACTCATTAAAACAATTATTCAAACGTACCAGTTTTCACTTCGCCTGCTCGTTTATATGAAGCAAAAATTACGCCCATAGGAGATACTTTAAATTCTGCCAATTCGAAAGCTACAGGAATTGTCCCTTCCCCGAATAAGCGCTTTCCGTTTCCTAAAGTAACAGGAAATATTTTCAACCATAATTCATCAATCAAATCATTTTTTAAAAGTGTTTGCACTAAATCGCTACTGCCGTATATTTGCAATATAGGTCCATCTTCATTTCTTAATTTTTTTAAAGTTTCAACAACATTGTCTTTTACAAGAATTGATTTATCCCAGCTGAGGTCGATTGTGTCATGAGAAACTACATATTTGATTGCCTTATTAAATAGATTTCCAATTTGGTTTTCTTGGAAAGGCCAGTAGCTTGCGAATATGTCATATGTTTTTCTTCCTAATAACAAATCAAAAGGCATACTCATCTGCTCTGACATAGCTTCACCTGCAAACTCATCAGATAGGGGATAAGTCCAACCGCCATATTCGAATCCGTTTGAAGTATCTTCTTGCTCACCCCCTGGTGCTTGGACAACGCCGTCAAGGCTTATAAATTCTAAAGCTACAAATTTTCTCATAGGCTTATGCTACCCATATTTAATAATATGGCTGAAATTCATAGGCTTCTAAAATTTCTCGAGAACCGTTTATATGAGAATTGTGTATTGCATCTAACGATTTTGAATTAATAATTGCATCATCGAGAGTTGAAGCTTCGTGCAAGGTGGTTTCGCCTCTAGCTATTGCATCGACAATTTCTTGTGCATAATAAAAAAATGATCGTTTAAATATTGAATAATATGGTTTAGTTTCTTTGCTTAAATATTGTTTATCTACTTGATCGTCTAAAACTTTTTCTGGTTGCTCAATATTCTTATATAGTCGTAGAAAATTATGAAGGTCGTATGTAAGGTCTCCATTTTCACCTCTTACTACTATTGTAAATTCTTCTTCTGTGCGAGAAACAGCAGTACTAGAAATTTCAACAGTGGTGTCTTCGAACGTCATCATTGCGCTAACAAAATTAGAGGCAAAACATTCATATTTATCGCTATTAATTGGGGTTCTGTATTTATAGACTGGATCAAGGGCACCGGTAATCGTATTTGGATTTTTGTCGAGCAAGAATCTTGCAAGGTCTACAAGATGAACTCCCATTGCTAGACGGAATCCGCCACCACGTTTTGGGTCATAAGACCATTTCATTGGTGTCGATATGTCTGTTGACGAAGAGCTGGATTGGTTTATTGTGATTCGATATATGCGACCTATGTCACCGCTTTGAATTATACGTTTCATAGCTTGAATATGAGGATTAAAACGCAATTGATGAGAAACAATCACAAGTCTATTTTTATCACCTGCATGAGAAGCTATTTTTCTTGTTTCATCTTCAGTATTTCCAACAGGCTTCTCTAGTAAAACATGTTTGTCTGTATCTAGTGCAGCTGACATGTGTTCATAGTGAAATTCATTTGGTGTTGTTACACATATAAGATCAATATCAGGATGGTCACAAACTTCACGGTAATTTCCTGTGACTAGGTCGATATCATAATTTTCACTTAGCAATTTGGCACGTTCGTATGAGCTGCCAGCAAGTGCAACAATCTTTGCATTATTTGTTGCTAAAAATCCTGGTGTTATTTGGGTAAGACCTATTCCTGTTCCAATAATTCCAACGCGTAATGGATTTGTCATATCAAAAGTATAGCGATAATGCAGATCTAACAAAAAGATGATTTTGCTGTAGAAAAGTGATATCATCTATATACCCCTGGGGGTATATAGAAAGAGATGGATATGTGTAGAGCTATAAAATGTAAAAAATGCGGAAAAGTTACTTGGTCGGGATGTGGTCAACACGTAGATCAAGTCATGGCTGGTGTATCCGAAGACGATAAATGCAAGTGCGATCATTCTGCAGCTAAGAAATCATGGTTATCAAAATGGTTAAGTTAAATGGTGATTCGATCTCATTAGTCTCAAAAAGACTAAAGCGCGCTAATGGCCAGTTAACTGCTGTTATAAGAATGCTTGAAGAAGGTCGCGACTGCGAAGAATTCGTAACTCAATTATCTGCAGTAAATAAAGCAATTAGCCGAGCCGGTTATGCAGCTATTGCAGAAGGACTTGCGCAGTGTTACAGCGGCAAAAGTGGTAGTAAAGAAATCGATTTGAAAAAGTTGGAAAAATTGTTTCTTTCATTCGCATAAATATATTAGAGAGAGAATATATGAACGTAGTTATAATAGGCGGTGTCGCTGGAGGAATGTCGTGCGCCACAAGATTAAGGCGACTAGATGAAAATGCTCAAATAACTGTAATAGAACGTGGCGAACATGTTTCATTTGCTAACTGTGGATTACCTTACTTTGCGGGAGGGGTAATCGAGGAAAAAGATAATCTTTTATTACAGACTCCACAAAGTTTAAAAAAACGTTTCAATATTGATGTAAAAGTAAAACATGAAGTAATAAAAATAAAACCAGAATCTCAAGAAGTAGTTGTAAAAAATATACAAAATAATGTGATTGAAATAATTAGTTACGACAAGCTTGTACTTTCTATGGGTGCAGCACCTTTTATCCCGCCAATGGAAGGTTCTGAAAATCTAATCACTTTAAGAAATATTGAAGATTTAGATAAATTAGTAGAACGTATACAAAAATCAAAACAAAACAATTCAACTGCGATCGTAATTGGCGCTGGATTTATTGGGTTAGAAGTAGCAGAAAATCTAAAACATCAGGGGTTAGAAGTAACTCTAATAGAACTTGCAAATCAAGTATTGCCACCACTCGATAAAGATATGGCTTACTTTGTGGAGCGAGAATTGATTTCAAAAGGTATCAGTTTGAAGTTAGGATTATCTGTCACATCTGCAACTCAAAATTCAGTAAAACTATCAAACGGCGAAACAATAAACGCAGATCTATTGTTTGCAAGTATAGGAGTGCGTCCAGAGATCAAAATTGCGCAAGATGCTGGAATTGAAATAGGAAAACGTGGTGGAGTAGTTGTAAACAACTCTATGCAAACAAATATGAAAAATATTTATGCAGTCGGAGATATGGTTGAAAAAATTGATGCATTAACTGGTGATTCAACGCTTATTGCGCTTGCAAATATTGCTAATAAACAAGGTAGAAGAGCTGCCGACTCAATCGCTGGTATTAAAGTGCCGATTGAAACTAATAAATCTAACGGAACCGCAGTAGTTAAAGTATTTGATCTTACTGTTGCAATGACGGGACAGTCATCTAAAAGATTAGAAAATATCAACAAGCAATACACTTCAATTCATATCCATCCAAATAACCATGCTGGATACTATCCAGGTGCTAAACAGATGCACCTAGTTGTTCATATCGATCCAATTACAGGGGAAATATTTGGAGCACAAGGCGTAGGGCCTAGTGATGTAGCGAGAAGAATAGATGTTATTTCTACTGCAATGCGTGGCGGAATTAAGGCCCAAGAGTTAATAGATATTGAGTTGGCCTACGCACCGCAATATGGCTCTGCAAAAGATGCAATAAATATGATCGGGTACATTGCAGAAGGAATTGTTGTAGAAAAAAATCATGTAATTTCTGTCCAGAACATATCTGGTCAACAAGTATTAGATGTCAGGACAGAAGAAGAGTTTATGCAAGGTCATATACCTGGTTCGTTGAACATTGAAATTGATCAGTTACGTGAACGACACAGTGAGCTTAATAAAAATATAGAAGTTATAGTTACTTGCCAAGTTGGACAGCGCGGACATAGTGCAACGAAACTTCTTAGGAACCTTGGCTACGAT
This sequence comes from Acidimicrobiia bacterium, assembly GCA_046331265.1. Lineage (GTDB taxonomy): Bacteria > Actinomycetota > Acidimicrobiia > IMCC26256 > JAGPDB01 > JAGPDB01. The sequence continues at coordinate 204,095 of JAXLRE010000002.1, forward strand.
GCATATAATTTAGATGGCGGATACCTAACGTGGAGTGCCTTTCAGGGACAACACTGACGGTTGGGTAAATATTTATAAGTCATCTAGAAGAATTTCTATAGTTACTTTTACGCTTTTATCAGACACGATCTTTTCTTTATCGCGAACAGCCTTTTTTATAGGTAACAGATAAGACTTTCTTTTGTTATCAGGAAAAATAGAAGTTTTCCAACTAGTACTGCCTATTGTTGCCTCGACTTTTAATGAACCAAATCCTTTTGACTGTTCATGAAACAATTCTTTGATGTCACTACTTAATGTTTTGGGTAAAGATACAAAATGCCAAGAACCTGGAGTATTGGATTGCCAAATCCATACTTTTGAATTGAAATTAAATACAGGCGATGACATAGCGATAGATAATAATACCTGAAGAACAACTTATTGCATGTAAGTATTCTTACGGCATTTTTTTGTTTACGTTCGTTTATAGTTATTTCTATGAAAGCAGCAGTAGTAAGTAAATATGGATCAACTGATTTTGTTGAGATAAACGATATCGAGAAACCAGAAATTGGTAAAGAAGAAATATTAGTTAAGGTACACGTGGCAGCTGTAACTTCTGCAGATTCAAGAATTCGCCGTGCTAAATTCCCAAAAGGATTTACGATTCCAGCCAAACTGATCTATGGAATAAATAGGCCGCGAATTAAAACAGTGGGATGTATTTTTTCTGGTGTTGTAGAGCAAGTAGGTTCAGCGGTAACTCATTTTGCTGTTGGTGATGAAGTTTGTGGTTCAACAGGTTTAAAGATTGGCATGCACATGCGGAATATTTGAAAATAAAGGAATCTAAAGCAGTTGTAAAAAAACCGTCAAACGTTTCTCATGAAGATGCTGCAGGCATTATATTTGGCGGTGGATTACAGCTCTGTATTTTCTTCGCGACAAACTAAAAGTAGGTATTGGTGAAAACATTTTAGTTAATGGTGGTTCTGGTGCAGTTGGCACAAATGCAATTCAAATTGCGAAGTTATATGGTGGAAAAGTAACGGCTGTGACAAGTGGTAAAAATGCGGAACTTGTAAAAAGTTTGGGTGCTACAGAAGTTATTGATTATATAAATACAGATGTTGCTAGTTTGTCTAACCAATTCGACGTCGTTTTAGATACGGTAGGTAACATTCCAATTAAGCTCGCAAAAAAATTGCTGACACCTAATGGCAGAGCAGCTTTAATTGTTGCAAGTTTGTGGGAAACAATAACTGCAAGAGGGAATATTATTGCTGGACCTGCTCCAGAAAAGAAAGAAGATATCGAGGAACTCTTGGACCTTGTTGGACAAGAGAAACTTAAGGTACTTATAGATTCTAGATTTTCTTTAGATGACATAAAAAGCGCATATGCTCAGGCAGACTCGGGTCACAAGGTAGGAAATATACTAATTTCCATGACTTGACATATACCCCCAGGGGGTATAGTATCCGTATCATGGATCATCAAACACACGGTTATCACCAAAATAAAGAAGCAGTGCTTAAGCGACTAGCTCGTATCGAAGGTCAAGTTCGAGGAATAAAGGAAATGGTCAATAACGATCGTTACTGTATAGATATTCTCGATCAAGTTTCTGCATGTTCGAAAGCATTGAAAAAAGTAGCCGTGCTTTTAACGAAAGATCATCTTGAACATTGTGTTGCTGAATCCATACAAAGCGATAAAGACAGTGGTAAATCAAAAATTGAAGAAGCAATTAATGCAATAGATAGATTGGCGACATCATGAACGAACACACATGTTGTACAACGGACGAGAAGGAAACTAAAACACATAACTCACATGATTGTTGTTCGCATGAACATGAGAAACGCCATGATCATGAGCACAATCATCAGAGCATGAACCATTGCGGGATGGAAGGTCATGGTGGCCATGGCGATCATGCAGCAATGTTCAAAGAAAAATTTTGGATAAGTTTTGTTTTAACTATCCCTGCAGTTTTCTATAGTCATATGCTACAAAATCTTTTTGGGTATATGGCTCCAATGTTTCCAGGTTCCCATTGGGTTGCCCCTATTTTTGCAATGATTGTATTTGTCTATGGTGGGCCAGTATTTCTAAAAGCTGGATGGTCGGAAATAAAAAACAAAGCTCCTGGAATGATGCTTCTAATCTCAATGGGATTAATTGTTGCATTCTTTGCATCGTTATTTACTGAATTTGGTTGGATTGATGTCGACTTATGGTTTGAATTAGCAACGTTGATAACAATCATGCTTCTTGGACACTGGATTGAAATGAGGGCAGTTGGACAAGCACAAAATGCGTTAGAAGCACTTGCACATCTTTTGCCAGATGAAGCTGAAGTGGTAGATGGCGACAACATAAAAATGATTAAGGTCGATGAACTTAAAGTTGGAGACATTGTGTTGGTACGTCCAGGCGGAAAAGTTCCAGCCGATGGTGTCATTATCGAAGGCAGCTCAGATATAGATGAATCAATGATTACAGGAGAATCAAAAGCGGTCAATAAAACTGTTGATGACAAGGTTGTTGCAGGAACTGTCTCTGGTTCATCAGCAATTCGATTACGTGTTGATGCCGTCGGAGAAGATACATCACTCGCAGGTATATCTCGTCTTGTTCGTGAAGCACAAAACTCTCGAACAAAAGCGCAGACACTCGCGGATCGATTTGCTGCCTTGTTATTTTATGTTGCGGTAGCATCAGCTTTTTTAACAATTGTTGTTTGGACATTGCTTGGTGATTTTGAGCGTGGAATAGAAAATGCTGTAACTGTTTTAATTATTGCTTGTCCTCATGCTCTTGGTTTAGCAATACCATTAACAATATCTGTTTCTTCAGCATTGGCAGCTAATAATGGAATTCTTGTAAAAGATAGATTAGCTCTTGAAAAAATGCGCACAATCGATACCGTTTTATTCGATAAAACAGGAACGCTTACATATGGTGAACATGAAGTTGTTGGAATCATTTCCTGGTTTATTGGATGAAAAAGAATTTTTACTTATAGCTGGTTCGATCGAATCACAAAGTGAACATCCACTAGGTAAAGCTGTTGTACGTGCTGCTCAAGAAGTGGTAGAGCTAAAGCCCGTTAGTGAATTCACATCTAAAGCTGGTAGAGGTGTGCAAGCAAAATTTGATGGTCATACGTATGACATTGGTGGTCCTGCAATGTTGCGTGAAAATAATTTTTCAATTCCAGAAAACTTACAAAGCGAAGTTGATCACTATAAACAAAGGGGAGCGTCAATACTTTATGTGGTTCAAAATAAAAATGTTATCGGCGCTGTTGCTCTTGAAGATAAGATTCGTCCTGAATCAAGTCAAGCCGTGAAACTTTTAGAACAGCTTGGTGTTAAGACAGTCATGATGACAGGTGATGCAAAACAAGTTGCAGAAGCTGTTTCAAAAGATGTTGGTATTAAAGAGGTACTTGCAGAAGTCTTGCCTGAAGATAAAGATAAAAAAGTTGTCGAGCTAACAGAACAAGGTAAGAAAAGTCGCTATGGTCGGCGATGGGGTTAACGATGCTCCTGCATTGGCCCGAGCTGAAGTTGGTCTAGCTATTGGAGCCGGAACAGATTTGCAATTGAATCAGCGGAGTTATTCTTGTTTCTCGACGCCCTCGTTCGGTTGTTGGAACAATAAAATTGTCTCGCGCATCGTATAGAAAAATGATAGAGAATTTAGCTTGGGGTGCAGGCTATAACATTGTTGCAATTCCATTAGCTGCTGGAGTGTTCACTGCTTTAGGTCTGAACCTATCGCCGGCAGTAGGCGCATTACTTATGAGTGCTTCACGGTTATTGTTGCCTGAATGCTCAGTTGCTCAGAAAAGTAAAGCTTTCAAAAGGAGAAATAATGACAAGAATAAATACGTAATAGCTGCAGTAAGTTTAGTAATTTGTGTGTTGATTACTTTAGGCATATCAAATATGAATAACAATAATCACGATATGAGTTCTGGCTCCAAAATGGATATGAATATGAGCATGTCAGAAATGACCTCTCAAATGAAAGACCTTAATGGTGACAAATTTGATGCAAAGTTTATTGAAATGATGATTGTGCATCACCAAGGCGCGATCGATATGGCAGAACTTATTCCATCTCGTGCAAAGCATCAAGAAATTAAAGACTTAGGCAAAGCAATTATTAAGGCTCAAACTGGTGAAATTAAAGATATGAAGAAGTGGCAGAAAGAATGGGACTATCAGTCAAGTCAGAGTAGCCATTAAGCGGGTATGCACATATCTAACTAGCTATTTGTGTAGCATTCTTTAACGAGTTATTACTCTTAAGGGGTGGGGATGTTACGCGCTAAGAAAATTTCATATATTTTATTAGTAATAGTATTAAGCACGTTTGGAATTCTGAGTTTTTCATCAAGTGCATTTGCTGCAGCATGTGGATCGACATTTACAACACCAGAATCATCAACAGATTGTACATTCGCGAGTGGAGTTATTTCAGTCACTGTTGATGTTTATGGTGCGAGTGGTGCAGATGGCGAAGGTGGAACTGGTGGTTTAGGTGCCGGAGGTAACGGAGGTAACGGTCAAAGAATAATTGCAACTATCGATGTTGCTGATGGCGAAACCTTGCAATTCAATGTTGGTTCAACAGCATCAGCTACAACGCCTGGCGCTTCAGGTGCTGGCGATATGGATGGTGGTGCAGGTGGTGTAAATGGTGGAGCATTCCTTACTTCATCTGGTGCTGGTGGTGCTGCAAGTGATGTTCGTCGATCACCTTTTAACAGAACAGATACAGCAATTACTGCTGCTGGTGGCGGTGGTGGCGGTGGCGCTTCTGGATTTGGTCTTAATGGTGGTAATGGCGGAGCAGGATACCGTGGCGGAACTGCCGGACAAGGAACAGGAACTGCTGGAACTGACGGAGGAAACGTTGGTGATCCAGGAGGAAATGGTGGAACACCTACTATCGCATCAGGCACCGGTGGTGGCGGTGGCGGTGGCGGTGGCGCTTCGCCAAGTCAAGTAGGAAATGGTGGCGGCGGTGGCGGCGGTAACGGAATCGGTACTGGCGGTACTGGTGGCACAGGTGGTAATAACGGTAATAATGGGTCTGACTTTGATGGATTTGGTGGAGGACTTGGAGGTCTCGCTGGCATACTAGGGCAAGGAGGAGATGGACGTAATTCAATCATCGACGCTTTAGGTCAAGGCGGTGGCGGCGGTGGCGGCTATTTCGGTGGTGGATCTGGTGGGTCCGGCGGTAATGGTGGTTCAGGTCGCGCTGCTGGTGGCGGCGGTGGCGGAGGTTCTGGCTTCCGTGAAGCTGGAGCTACACACGATTTAACTTTTGATGATAATAATACGGGTGATGGTTTCATAATTCTTAGTGCAATATCTTCTAATGCGCCAACATCTGCAACAAAAGGTTCATCGTTTTCATATGCTCCGACAACATTTGGTTTTACCGGTTCTGGTATTCCAGATCCAACAACTCCAACATGGTCAATAAGTTCTGGCACGTTGCCATCGGGATTAACGTTGAACACTTCAACCGGAGAAATTACAGGCATTGCGTTAGCTGAAGGAACATTTAATTTTGTTTTAACTGCTTCTGCAACATTACCTGGTACTGAAGTTCGAGAATCATCACAGTCTATTTCTTTAGTAGTGGGTGCTGCTGCAACTACAACAACTTCAGTTGTTGCTGCTCCTAGCGGTGTGAATGGGACATTGTCTTCAACAGGTAATACCCCAATGCCACAAGTAATATTTGCGGCCACTTTATTGGTATTAGGTTCTGGACTTGCTTTAGTTTCGATGAAAAAACGGTTGATTTAACTAGCTAAATCAACCGTTCTCTATTATCATTTTGAGATGTCTCAAGGTGCTAATGGATCTAGTTCTTTGCCTCTTTTTCTTGTTGTAAATGATGATGGTATTGACTCGGAAGGTATAGTCGAGCTTGCAGACAAGCTAAGTGAAATTGGAAATGTAATAGTTGCAGCTCCTTTGCATCCACATTCTGGTGCAGGTCGCATCTTGCCTAACTCTCCATGGAACTCTGGTACTGGTGTAATTGTTGAACGTGTATTAGATGTAAAACATCCAGAACGAGTTAAAGCTTTTGCTGTTGATACAACACCAGCGGGATGTGTTGTGCACGCTTTAGCTGAACTATTAGAAGATGGTGTGAAACCAGATTTATGTTTCAGTGGAATTAATTTCGGTGGGAATGTTGGTCTTCACATTTATGCTTCAGGAACAGTAGGAGCAGCTTTAGAAGCAGCTTCATCAGGTATTGCTTCGATTGCAATTTCCCAACAGTTACCTGATCGAAGTGCTAGGCCAGATACCGTTGAAGGTAAACGTGAAATGATGAGTACCGCGGCGGAAATTGCAAAACGTTTTGCAATAAAAATTTTAGAAACTGGAATGCACAAAACTCAGCTATGTTTAAATGTAAATGTTCCCGATAATGCCACCCTAGATACTCCAATAAGATTTGTCGACCAGACATTAGAGACAGGTATCACATGGAATTTCGATGGTTCACGCGATAGATCTCAACCATTTCAACCTGAACCTAGTTGGACTAGAGAAATGGTTTTCCCTGAAGGTGGCGATTTGCACGAATTATTGGTAGCTAGAAATATAACTGTCACTCCATTAGCAATCGGGATTGCAAGATCATAAAGCAGACCATATGGTTCTTGGACGAATTGTTGAGCGTTAGTTTTAATTCCCCAAATTCATGACTATTGCATCGTGTCCTGTTGCTTCGATAATTTTTTTAAGTTCAGAACCTTTAAAAAATATTGATGCAGTATTGTCGTTCGGGTGAAAGCCAACTTCTTTATCGCTAAGAATGTTGCTATCTAAAATAACTTCTATATCATTGTTGTTGTCATTCAGTAAGCCAAAAACAGAAACTGATCCTGGAGTTACTCCTAGTTTTTCCATGAGAACATCTGGTTTTGCAAAGTTTAATTTCTTTGTATTTAACTCTTGAGAAATTAATTTTGTATCTAAACGAGTAATGCCATGCATTATCACCATTATCGTACGACCTGTTTTATCTTGAAGGACAAGATTTTTTGTTGGTAGTTGTTTGTCTAGCAAGGCAAGTGATTCTTTGACGGTAAAGACTGCTTCATGGTCTTCCCAACGGTATTTAATGCCTAGATTATCTAACAAATGCAGGATTGTTTCTTTCACGATTAGAATTTTACATACAATCTCAAACAAAGGAGGCCAATAAATGAAAGACATAATAACTAGAGAATTATCAATTAAGGCTGAACAAGAAAATGTATACAATGTAATGGCTCAACCAGAGCTAATTACACAATGGTTTCCTGATCGAGTTGAAGGTAACTTTCAAGTAGGTGAACGAGCAAAGTTATTTTTTGATGGGTATAACGGTTTTTCTCAAATATATATAGAAACAGCACAACCGTATAGTCATTTTGGATTTCGTTGGGCGCCAGGTGGTATTGAGTTCCCAGGTGATGTTTTAGATGGGCCAAATACATTAGTGGAGTTTTTCTTAGCAACTATTGGAGATAAAACTAAGGTTGTCGTGACTGAATCAGGTTTTGATTCTTTGCCAGATGATATTAAAGAACAGAGTTGGAAAATGAATTCAGAAGGTTGGGATTTCATGTTGTCTCGTCTGGAAAAAGTATCTTTCTATGGTGATTAAAACAAAGTAATACGAACATAAATTTATTGCCCTGATATTCTTTATCGGTGATTTGGGACAAACTATCTAAGGACGATAAGCCTTTTTTTGCGCTTGCACCTATGAATGATGCAACAGATTCCGTGTTTCGACAGATAGTAGCTCGATGTAGTTCCCCAGATGTTTTCTTTAGTGAGTTTGTTTCTGTTGATTCACTTAATTCAGCAAGTCGTCATGCGATGGATTCGAAATTGTTCTTTACATCATATGAAAAACCTTTAATAGTTCAGGTGTGGGGGAATGATCCAAAAAATTATGAGATCCAATGCCGTGAACTCTCTTATGCTGGTTACGCGGGTATCGATATAAATATGGGATGTCCTGTATCAAAAATTATTGCGAAAGGATCATGTTCCGCTTTAATCAATAACCGTACACGAGCAAAAGATATTATCGACGCAACAAAAGAAGGGGTGAAGGCAGGAAACCCAGAAGTTAGCGTAAGTGTAAAAACTCGTATTGGTTTTGATTCTATCGATCTTTCATGGATTAAATTTTTATTAGAACAAAATCTTGATTGTTTAATAGTTCATTGTCGTACAACAAAAGAGCAATCAAAGGTTCCTAATCATTTTGAAGTCTTGCCTGAAATAGTGAAAATGAGAAATGAAATTTCACCATCTACAAAACTTGTCGCAAATGGAGATATAGCTTCACGTTCACATGGTGCAGAGATCGCACAAGAATATGGCATCGATGGTGTAATGATCGGTCGAGCCATATTTCATGACCCATTCGTATTTTCTGAACAAAGTCCATGGATGACAATGCCAACAAAAGAGAAGCTGTCTTTATATTTAGAGCACATAGATCTCTTTGATAAAACATGGCAAAACAGCAAAAATCCTGAAGTTCTAAAGCGTTTCGCTAAAACTTATGTTGTCGGCTTTGCCAGAGCTGCCCAGGTAAGAGAGCAAATAATGGCTCTCAGAAGTATTGCCGATGTCCGTGAATACATATCTCAAATAATTGTCTCTGGCTGACACAAATATGGTGAAAACCAATACACCTGGGAAAATTGATTATTCACAGTATTCATATGTTCCTCACCATGCAAATGCCGCTTTATGGCTAGATGCTGCACGTATACAAGTTCGTTCACATGCTGAAGGGGATCCTCCGTTTAAAGGTAAAGGAAAGAATTTTGATCCAGAACAAACTGCTGTAGATAACGGCATTATAGGTGAAGAATTAATACACCAAATAATTTCAGATTCAACAACAATTACTGCTGATCAGCAAAAAAAGTTTGTTCATTGTTTATGGGTATTAAATGGTAAGCAACATTTTCCATTGGTTCCAATAGCATTAGAAGGAGTAGGAGTTGTTGTTCCACCTTCGTTTGAAATTGTCGCTAGAGAATATGCTGCGCAACTTGATGAAATAGAAAGATTGGCAAAGGGTTTTTTTCCACACAAAGATATTGGTAATACAAGAATCTGGAATCAAGATCATTTGCTTCTAGTTTTTAATCCTGGAATTAGAGTTTCTCCAAATGAATATGCTTCGTGGTTAGCTAGAAGACCTAAACCAGGTCCTTCTAAACTGTCATGGCATAACACAATTGCTTCATCGGTTCAGCTACCTGACCCTCAAGCAGTTTTTGAAGCTTGGAATGAAAAACTTGCCAGATCTTACACTCAAACTCCGAACGGTGTTTTAGTGAAAGGCGAGCACGGCTGGACAAGGCGAAAGCGTGAGAGATTAGCCGCAGAACAAAGGCTTGAAGAAGAAGCAGAGAGTCAAAAACCTAATTTAGACATAGATTTGTTATTTGATGAAGTTAGTAGATTAGATATTGATGAGCGTAAAAAATTATTGAGAATTAAACCACACAATAAGAAGTTCCATATATCTGCAGTTAATGATGTTTTATCTGATCTAGGAATAGAACCTGTGTACCCTGATGTTGATTCAATGGATAACGATGGCAGAGCAGCAGCCATAGCTGATTATAAGAAAGAACATAATGCCTATGTTGTGTTTGTTGAAGAGTGGATTAAATCGTTTGAACTATTAGACAAATTGGCAGGTCAAAAGTTTAATAAGGATTTATCTGCACTACATGCTGGTATTCGAAAAGGTGTTGTTATTCGCACACTTGATATCTTGAATGAAAAACGATTGGACGCTAATAAAGGTTCTCTTGAATTTGTAAGTCTTGCGAAATCTAGAGCATCCAGGATTACTGTCGATAAACCTATATATTCTCGCTAAAACGAAGGTAATATCCAAACGGGTCAACAACACGAAAATCTTTGGCACCCCAATGTCGTTGCTTTAAATCTCCAACAATGTTTGCAAATTGTTTTGCATCTTCATAGAAAGTTTCAATATTTGTTACAGGAATGATTAGTTCAACTCCGTAACCTCTTTTAGCGTCTTTAGGGAAATGTGAAAAGTGCGATTGCCTATAAGCTAAGTCTGAGCCAGGCCAGAAATTTATAGTTACACCTTCGCGTTCCATCACGAGGTAGTCGCCAAATTCGTTTTCTAATTTATGAGAGACTGTTTTGAATCCTAGTTTTCCGTAGAAATCTAATACCGGCGCAAAGTCTGGAACATGTAATTCGATTTGAAGCTTATTGCCTGCATTCGTCATTCGCTAATCTTTATGCTCCTGGCTTGAAAACCATAACAGCAAGAATTCCAGCAATAACTACTAGATCTATATAAGCGATAATGAGCCAGCTTTTAATTGCTGCAGTCATTTCTTGTGTGTTGTCAGATTGTGCTGCACTAAGAGCTTTACGTCCTGCACGAGGATGGAATACGCTACCTAAGATTATGCTGATTATAATTCCTGTAAATGCCATTGAAATCCATGAATCGGAAAAGCTCCAATTAGCAACACTGATTAAACCAATACCAGAAATTAAAACAAGTGCTGAAATAGGTGCGAACACGAATTTCCCTAAGTTAGAAATATTTTGAAGAATTGGTTTTGCTTGCGCAGTGGTCAGTTGTTTGGTCGAAAGCAGAAATATAGCATTAAACACTGCTCCTCCAAGCCAAATGGCAGCGCATAAAATGTGAACGTAGAGCAATGTATTTTCCATGTTTTCCTTACTATCAAGACAGTTAACTCTATTGCATTCTACCTATTTTTCTTACTTGTAAGCTGTTTGGAGAAATATTAAATTTGTTTTGGGTGATTGATACGCAGTGGTTCTAGTTCAATACATGTTGTCTGTTTCAATTTTTATGTTTTTTGTTAAAATTATCAAATGGGTATTTTAGATAATGGTCCGTTTTATCATGGAACAAAAGCAGATTTGAAAATTGGCGATTTGTTAACTCCTGGATTCAGGTCGAACTATAGGCCTGAAGTGATTATGAATCATATATATTTCACCGCTTTAGTAGACGGTGCAGGGTTGGCTGCAGAAATAATACCTGGCGAAGGTCGACCACGTGTTTATATTGTTGAACCTATGGGCGAATTTGAAGATGATCCGAATGTCACAAACAAAAAATTTCCTGGAAATCCAACCCGATCTTATAGAAGTAGTGAACCTGTAAAAGTTGTTGGTGAAGTAACAGATTGGGTTCGACTTACCCCCGAAGCTTTAGAGGAATGGCGAAACAAAATAGCCAATATAAAAGGCGAAATAATTAATTAGTATGTGATCTAGACGGTAATTATTATGCAGGCTAAAATATATAGACCTATTACACGGATGTAACTATGACTTTTAAATTACCACCATCTAATAGACCATATAATTCACCTAATGAACGGTTCTATTCATTTTTGGAACGAAACGCAGGACAACATGGAATGCCTGTTTTACCTAGTGCATTTGATGATCTTGAATTTTATTGGACTTGGCATGAAATCCGTCCAGGTCAAAGTCAACCTTTTACCTTGGACATGGGGTCAATAGCTCAGGCTGCTATGAAGAGTCCTTTCATGCAGACTTCACCTAAGCAATTTGCTTTTCGTGCAGCATCATTAAGCGAAGGTTCCGATGCTGTTATTTGTTATGACACTCCTGATGCAATAAAAGATGGTAGTAGTGATGCTTGGCTAGAGAAGGTAAGTTTAAAAGAGCTTGTATTTCAATGTGCGGGTAATGGACTCGGAGCTGTTTTCTTATCGCAAGGCAGAATGTTTCAACTAAGTCCTGGTTCGGTTTTTAGATTAACAGGTATAGAAATTCCGACTGAAAAAACAGAAAATGTTGGACTCGACACAGAACAAGAGTTCGGTCCGAGTGGTCTATCTCAAGAGCGACAAAACTTTTTTAGAGAATTGATTGCACGACATGATGATTGGATAGTGCCGGGAACTATTGAATTCGTAACTTGTACTGCAGCTGATGGAAAAACATACGAAGGTGTAACGTTACAAGTTAAACCCGGGGTTTCAGAAGAAAGAATGACAAGAGAATGTGCTCAGCTTGGTGAAGCTATAACTATAGTTACGAATCAACCTTTTGCCGTTGTTCCACAGTTTGGTCTAGAACCAGGGTTTGAGCGGTAAAACAGAAACAATTGGTCTATTCAAGGGCAAGGATTTCTTCTGCAGCTTTCTTTGCAGCGATATCATAAGGCTGTACAACTAAAGAGGATTCCGCTTTTTTGACACGTTTCGCATCGTAACGATTACGTGCAGATAAAACTAAATGACCTTTATATTTAAGGGCTTTCAATTCGCTAGCCAATGCGATATTTGTGTTTGGATCAGAAATTGTACAAATAATCCAGCGTGTCGAATGTAATGGTAGGTTTTGTACTAAGTCTAAATCTTCAGCATCACCAAATGAAATATGTAAATTTCTTGAAGTGATTTTTTTAGCTATTGCAGGGTCAAAATCTACCACTAGAACCTTCATATTGCGGTTAAGAAATTCTTGTGTAATTTCACTTCCTAATCTTCCATAACCATAAATGATTACATCAAATTCTTCTGATGTGAAATCTTTAGATTTTATTAAAGCTTTTCTTTCAAAACGTTTTAGTTTTGGTTCGAATACTTTATATAGTTGATTAGAAAATTGTATAAAGTACGTAGAGATTGAAATCGTAATTATTCCAATAAGCATTATTAAAGAAAAAGTATCTTTGTCTAAATGTCCAAGTGCTAGTCCCATTGTTGCGAGTATTAATGAAAATTCACTTATTTGTGCAATTGATACGCCGGTACGAAATGAAACTTTCGACGAGTATCCCATAAGTCCCATGATCATAAGTGTAAATAATGGTTTTGCTACTACAACGAAAAGGGAAATAATGGCTGCTTTAACTAATTGTTCACTCATGTTGTTGAATTGAAGTCGAGCGCCAAGTTCGATAAAGAAAAACAATAGAAAAAAGTTTCTAAGATTAACGAGTCGTGCTCCTATTGATTCACGATATTTCGTTGAAGCTAAAGAAACACCAGCAAGAAATGCACCTATTTCAGTGCTAAAACCCAGCCAATCGGAAAGCGATGCAATAGATAAAGCCCAAGCTAACGCGAATAGAACCAAAAGCTCACGTGAATGTGCTGCGGAATTAACGAGTGTTTTTAAAACAAATCGAGTAACAAGATATAGTCCAAGTATCAGCAAGGTTCCTTTTAATAAAATTGTGTAAGACTGTTGAGCTATGCCTTCTGAATTTTCTTTACCAATAGCAGTTAAAACAATAATGGTTAAGATAACAACTAAGTCTTGAATAATTAATATTCCTACAGCAATTTTTCCATGTAGAGATTCGAGTTCGCGTTTATCTGAAAGTAATTTAATAATAATAATTGTTGAAGAAAAACATAGCGCAAGAGAAACATATAGTGAATGTATTGCCGTAAAACCAAGTGCTGCACAAAGCGCAAAACCTAGAGCAAAAGTAACAAGTATTTGAGCGCAACCAATGACAAATGCAACTGGACCTAGTTTTTTTATTATGCCTGTATCTAATTTCAACCCTACAAGAAATAATAAAACTGCTATACCTAATTTAGAAAAAAATTCTATTGCGCTGCCTTCGTCAACCCATCCTGTGCCGACTGGACCAACGACTATTCCAACAATAACAAATGCAACTAATACGGGCTGTTTAAAACGATGAGCGAAAAGTCCTAAAAGCACTGCAGCTGAAGTTATAGCTGCAAAAATATAAAACTGATTATGATTCATAAAATCAATAACTTTCTAAAGCGTAGATCTACATTCTAATTGTCGGAATATTTATTGAATGTATTTAATATTTACTAGTCTAAGTATTGAATGAACGATTATTTCCCTTTTTCAGAACATGTTGAGTATAGGCAATATAAACGAAGCGATAAAGAGCAAGTTAGGCTATTGCATGAAATTGCTTTAAAGGCTACAGATGCATATGCGAAGCCTGGTGTGTGGGATTCAGATCTTGATGACATTGAAAAACACTATATAGATAATGGTGGCGAATTTATTGTTGGTTTAATTAAAAATGAAGTTGTTGCTATGGGGGCTTACAAGCCCGTTTCAGAATCTGCAGCTGAAATAAAACGAATGCGTGTCAGACCTGACTTGCAGGGTAAGGGAATTGGAAAAATCCTCTTGACGATGCTAGAAGAATCTATAGAGAACAAAGGATATTTAAGAATTGTTTTAGATACTACAGTTAATCAAAAGGCTGCGAGACATTTATACGAAACAAATGGTTATAAAGAAGTGCGCCGCGAAATTGAAGGATGGCCGTTAGAGATGATTTATTATCAGAAAGATTTAATCTCGTGCTATTGATACTGCTTGCACAATCGTTACTAGTGCGATAAGCGATAAATAAAGGCTTTTTGATCCGAATCTAGGGTATGCATATGACGCGAACGCTAGAGAAAATAGAAGCAACATCTGGCGGTAATATAACTGAAGCATCAAGGAGCTTAATTTATTTTCCGTTTTTCTTGCATTTACTAGAGGTGAATCTTTGGCGACTGTATCGGATCGAAAGAATATGAGATAAAAAATATTTGCAATACCATAAAGTAAAGTTGCCACAATGACTGCCGCCGGATTTGTTTTTGCTAAGTGGTATTCTGTTTTTATCTCATTAAAATAAAGATACATTAGAAATAGCATTATTGAACCGAACACTATCGAGCCAAGGCTGCAGGTAACTTTCATTGCAACTGGGGGAGAAGTGGAAGTGGAAAAACCTGGAAAGGCTTCAGATCTTGTTTTTTCTACTTCTTCAGACATGTCATTTATTTGAGAATTAGGAACTAAAAATATTTTATATATTGCTACAAAGCCAACAATTATGCTTTGAAAGTAATAGATCCAATATATATTTGAAAAGTTATAGTTTGTTTTTATATAACTATAAGCTGAAAAAATTCCACCTAAAACAACACCAGCAATAATGAAAATCTTGAATTTCATTGCGCTAATTATAGTTTTGAGGCATCCTGGCCTATTGCCTAGTTACAGTTCTCTTAAATTTTCACGAATTCCGGCAATACGAACTTTAGCTTCATCAATTAATCTAACGACTGTAGGATCTGTTGGAGGCTCTAAAGGAAGACCAGACCTCGCGGGTAAATTACCTGCAACTCTTACTGAAGTTTGACCTGGGTGTGTACTCAATCTATGAGAGGGTGCATTACTTACCATTAGCTGATGATATCATAAACAACCCATTGCCTTAACCGGACATTTCACCTAAACTGGTATCTTTAAATCGGTGAGAAGGAACTCAAATGTCTAATTGGAAACGAAGAACTGCCATATTTGGTGCAGGTTTAATCGCGGTCGCCTCAGGCTCTGCTTGTAGTTCGAATCCATCTAGTAACTCAGGAAATCCAGCAAGAGATACGCAAACTGCCGGACAGGAAAGTGATCAAACAAACCCTACCTGGCCGAGAACTGTTCAACAAGGTCCAGTTCAAACTGTTGCAATAGGTGTTGCTTGTGGTCCGAAAGGGAAACTGTTGATTCAGGCAGCTCATTTAAATAAAGATGGGTTTGTTGTTATTCCAGGTGCAACAGCAGCTATCTCGTCGATCGTTGATCAAAGTACAGACCCGCTTCGTCCTGGTCCTGCAGAGCAAATGTTTTTTCGTGGTCAAGATGCAACTGGAACATTTGAATCTAGTCTTCCTGTAGGTGACTCTTTAAATCCAAAGTTTAATGATCCAAGTCGCAAGTCAATCTATTTAGGTGATGAAAAGGGTATAGGCGAAAGTCATTCTGGTCTTGTGTTGGACTATCGAGCAAATGTACCAAGTGGTTCATCTGCATCTGATTCGCCAAGCTTTACTTTTCTTGTTGACTATTACGGGGGTTCTATGGCGGGACAAATTCCTGATGCAGATGAGACAACTCTAGATAGAGATGCAGGAACGTATGCAGGTTCAGAAAATTCTTCCCCAAGTGTTAGTACATTTGTCGATCCTTTTGATTCACACTTCAAAGGAAATCTTATGGATATGGATGAGCCTGGCGAACCATACTTAGCGCCTGTTAAAAGATCGCCTAGTTCGGATTACCAAGTTTTTACAGATCTACCAAACATTCCAGGAGAAGTAGTCGCCTCTATAACTGAACCTTTGACAGAGAATGGGTTTGTGTGTGGATCGGCAGCAATTGTTCCACCACCAGATTTGGTTTTGGCGTAATTAACTTATCCTTCAACAACTGCTTCAAAACCGGCGTATGCCATTTGGCTCATTTGTACAGGCATTTCAAAATCGCTCATGTCTTCGAAGCTTTCACTCATTTCTTCCATAACTTTTTTATTTACTTCATCTCGGTGTTCTTTAGATTCAAAAACAATGAAAGAAAACCAAACGTTATCGTCACTTGACGCTCCAGTCATTTCTGCAAAAGCACGTGATTTTTCATCTCCCATTTCTTGTTGTTTTAAATCATCACCTTTACATTCGAAGTATTGAAGAGCTCCATGTTTCATCCATGAATCGCGACCCATTTTCGCCATCTCTTCATATTCAGCTTCTTTACCTTTAGGAACAACTAGAACAAAACCATCAACATATTTAGCCATTACAACCCCTTTTTGTTAAGTGCAGTTAATTTATCAGATTATTTTTAGGACCTTTTTGTATTCTCCCATACACTTTTTATTTACATCATTTAGAGGCAGCAATATTTTGGTATTCAACATTAAGGTATTGTTCTTGAATTAAAGTGTGGCATGAGAAAAATCGTTTTAACTTTAATAATTGTTACAGTCTCAATATCTACGCTCGGCTCTTGTTCTAGTGATAAAGATCAAAAAAATACAAATCGATCGAATACAAAACAGTCGAGTAAAGAAAACAATGCATCTAGCCAAGACAGTCAATCTCAAGAAAAATTAATTTGGCAGCAATCTCAAGACGGATGGATAGCAACAGCTAAAGCTCCTGATTGTCCAAAACAACCAATGTTGATATCACCTGTTGATCTTAAGTTAGCCACATCAGTTTTATATCCTGGCCAAACTCGAGGACAATATAAACCGCATGGTGGTTTCCGTTTTGATAACAGCGATAATTATGACATTTCCGTTAAAGCTCCTATTGATGGTTTTGTTTTTAGGGGAAGTAGATATCTTGTCGATGGAGAAATACAATATACATTTGATATTTTCAACAACTGCGGTGTCATGACAAGGCTGGGACACTTACGAGAGCTAACTGAAAAATTCCAAGCAATAGCTGAGACATTCTCTGAAGCATTAACAGATTCACGAACATCAAACGTTAATCCACCTGTAAATGTTAAGGCAGGTGAAACAATAGCTACAGCGACAGGTATAACAGCAGGGAAAAATACTTTTGTTGACTGGGGTGTTTACGACTATCGCAGCCAAAACGAAGCAAGTAAATCAAGTGAATATCAAAATGCGCATACTATGGATAAAGAGCTTTCGTTTAACGCAGTTTGCTGGTTTGATTGGTTGCCTACGAAGGACGCAAAGTTAGTTAAATCACTTCCTGCTGGAGATGGCACTGCCGGTAAAACGAGTGATTATTGTAAGTAACAAATCTATGAATTTTCGCTTATCTACCCTTAACTGCAAACTCTTAACAATCGCGACGATTGTTTTCGTATTTTCGACTTTAATAATAGGTGCTACTTTTGCATATGCTGCTACAACTATTTCATCTTGCACTGACTTGGAAAATATCTCTCTATCTGGAGACTATGAACTTAACTCAACAATTGATTGCACAGGTGTAACTCTCACGCCTATAGGAAACACTGGGACAAATTTTACGGGAACATTTAATGGTAAAGGTAATTCGATCACTAACTTTGAAATTACTACTAGTGACCCAACATTAGGTATCGGACTTTTCGGTGCTTCAGATGGAACAATAAAAAATCTCAATATTGTTGATGCAATCATTAATGCACCAAACGGTGAGTCTGTCGGTCTTGCCGTTGGATCAAATAGTTCAAACGGCATTATAGAAAATGTAAACGTGTCAGGAACTGTAACTGGTCGTGATGGAATTGGCGGTCTTGTTGGAAATAGTTTTGGAACGGTGACAAATTCGAGTGCTGATGTTGACGTGACCGCGAACTTTTATGGTGGCGGTTTAGTCGGCGGACAAGATGGCGGCACGATATCAGATTCATACGCCACAGGTGATGTAATAGATAACGGCTTAGGTGATTCTGGCGGTTTCGTAGGTTATTCAAACGGGACAATTACTAGTAGCTATTCAAGTGGAAATGTTACAGGCACGAGTGGTGCTTCATCTTATATAGGGGGATTCGCAGGAACCATTACAGGTACTGTGACAAACTCTTTTGCTTCAGGAAATGCATCTTCCATTTATGATTATGTAGGAGGATTTGTTGGTGAAGCATTAAATGGTGCAACCATTACTGATTGTCATGCAACAGGCGATGTTTCAAACACAGGTTTTCTAACAGGTGGCTTTGTAGGAAACGCAGCTGAATCAACTATCGAACGATCCTATGCAACAGGTACTGTTACTTCAACAAGTGATTCTGTTGGTGGGTTTTCTGGAAACACGAATAATAATTCAACAATTCGCACATCATTTGCCACAGGCGACGTATCTGGTGGTCTCAGTATTGGTGGGTTTTCTGGATACATAAGAGGGACAATAGAAAATTGTTTCGCACGAGGAAATGTAAATGGTTCACAATATGTTGGTGGTTTCGTTGGACTTATCAACAATGGAACTTTATCTAACTCGTACTCGACAGGTGAAGTGACAGGTAACTCGGTTGTCGGTGGTTTCATTGGTTTTTATGGTGGAAATAATGGAAGCAATAATTTTTGGGATAACGAATCTTCAGGAATGTCAACAAGTGGTGGAAGTGAAACCGGAAAAACAACTATAGAAATGAAAGACGTAGCAACGTTTACTGATCTAGCAACAGCTGGACTTAGTAGCCCATGGGATTTTGCAGATAACCCCAATGATGATAACGCTAACAATGATTATTGGAGTATCGACAAGTATCACAATGACAACTATCCATATCTAAATAATGTTTATACGCTCGAGGATGATACCGATGGTATATCACCAGAGGTTGAAGATGCAGGGCCAAACAATGGTGATGCTAATAACGATGGAACAAAAGATTATCTACAATCAAATGTAGCAACATACAAAATTTCTAGTACAAATAAATATCTTGCATTAGAAGTCAGTAGCGGCTGTCTTGTATTTAATATTGAATCAAGTGCTGAATCAACATCGAAACCAGATAATTCTTTTAATTATCCAAACTTGTTACATACTTTCTCGTTAACCGGATGTTCAAGCAATACAGCTTATCTACCCTTAAATGGTATTTCTACGATGTTGATAATGAACAAAGGTTGCAAGAAAATTCAATGCAACTAATGGTATATATTCAACGATTGAAGGGGCACAACTATCGTCTACAACTATTGACGGTCACAGCGTTATTGTTGCTCAATATTCTTTAACAGATAATGGAGTTCTCGATACAAACCCTATAGTTGGCGAGATGACAGATCCTTTCGGACTAGGTGTTGCAGTTGCTGGCGGAACTTTGCCGGCAACAGGAGCGAATGATGTTGAGGAACTTCTGATTGTTTCGTTATTAATGATTGGCGTGGGACTGTTGTTGCTTCGGAGAAGAAGGTT
The DNA here is from genome assembly GCA_046331265.1 of Acidimicrobiia bacterium. GTDB lineage: Bacteria > Actinomycetota > Acidimicrobiia > IMCC26256 > JAGPDB01 > JAGPDB01. The sequence goes on from JAXLRE010000002.1 coordinate 223,893, forward strand.
TATTTATATTGCCTTAGCTCGTTGAAATAGGTAAATGACACAGTTGTACGCTCAATGTTTTTGATTAACACCACTTTGAAAGAGCTGACAAAATTTATAGATGCACTGTTAGGATGTGTGAGGTGAGCGGCAGAGTAATAATTGTTGAAGGTCCACCTTTAGCAGGAAAAACTACACTTGCTCGTCAACTTGCTAAAGATACAAATGCTGAGTTATTTATACAAGATGAAATCCATACTGAAATATTGCCAGATTCAGACAGAAATTTAGATGATCGAATTTTGGCTTACGATGAAATGCATAAGCGTGCCGCGAAAGTACTGAGAGAAGGAAAATCAGTCATACTGGAAGGGACATACAGTCGACTGGAATATGCTACAAGTTTAAAGAATTATCTTGGGGTAGAAGTTCTAAGCGTTATTGATGTGCACGTATCGCCTGAGGAAGCTGTTCGTCGTTTTGCGATAAGAAAAGATCACCCTGGTATAAATAACACTTCAGATTTGGTTGCTGATCGAGCAAGGACATATCCGTTCTTTGATGGTGCATTTCATGTTTTGGAAGGTACAACTGAAATTCCAGAAATAGATGAACTTCATGAGATCGACACGAATTTGTGGATAGCAAGTCGGCAATCTGAAGCTAAAGATAGATAGTTTTGTGACTATTTGGGTACACCCGCATTTCTGATAGGAAAGGTTTTGAGGAATGGATTGAGGGCATTAGCTGTCTTACAGATTTTATTACTTGTTCTGATAGTGACTTGATTTGATTAG
>JAXLRE010000003.1:0-209954 GCA_046331265.1 Acidimicrobiia bacterium
ATATCCAGAAGACAAATTAGCTGAGGTCGAACCGTTAGCATCACTTTGTACATTAATTATTTTGATTACACGACTTGGATCAACAGAGTTTATTTGTTTTACATCATTTAACTTTGGATCCCACTTTTCGACAATACTTGAGGGACCTATTTGAACCTCGCCATCTTGAGGTTGAGAAGTTTGGTTATTACAAACATTTGCATCACCATAATTAACAAATTTAACAGGAGTAAATGTATTTATACTCAGAGTTGTTTGGGGTGTTGTCGGCTGAACAGGAACAGTAGAATTGTCTTGGCTCTGAGTTTTTAATTTGACATTTTTTAACACATTTAATGATGTTCCATCTGAATTATCTTTGTCTGATAGAAGACCAAAAGATATTAATGTGCCAGACAACAGAACAAGCAGTAAAGCTAGAGATGCAGCTTTTATCTGTTTTTTAGTTTTAAGTTTTTTCTTACCGGTTGCAATCACATGCTCTAAATCGTTTTGTATATTTGCATTAGACAAATCGATATTAGAATCAAGATCTTTTTGAAAATCTTCAATTTCAATTTTGTTCATTTAACTTGTCCTTAATTGAAATTCCAATATATCCGAAGCATTTTTAAGTAACGATTTTGCTTCAACTAATTTTATACCCATTAGCTTTGAAATGGTGTTTTCTGATTCTTGATCAATGTAGGAAAGGGTTATAGCTATTCTTTCTTTTAATGGTAAGTTAAATAATGCTTCAAGAATCTGAGGTGATGAGAAGTGGATAACATTTTTTTCAAGATCTTCAATGAGGGTTAAATTGATATGTTTATCAGAAGTTTCTACATCTGATTTGTTTTTATCAAAGATTTTTTTAATAGCGTTTGCTTTTCCAAAAAAAAGTGCTTCGGTGCTATCAGAGAATTTCTTCCAATTCACATAAGCATCAACCATAGATTCTTTAGAAATATTTATTGCGTCTTGTTTTTTTATACATATAAAAGAAGTCGTTCGAACAAGTTTTGGGTAGAGAATATAAAACTCGTTATTAAATGACTCATAATTCATATAACCTTTATTGTCTCACTTTTTCCTTATTGAGTAAAGTGAAACTTAGTCAATGTCACCTAAGTAATTTATATGTAGAAAGCGTTCGATACTGTCAAAAACCTGGTTAAATGCATTTTCGTCATATGCTGGGTCGAGTGAGTCAGCAAAACCATGGCTAGTCTCAGCGATAGTTACGCTTTGAGCGTCTCTATCTCCAAGGGCAATTAGTGCTTGAGTGTAATTCATTTCATCTAAAGTAGCGATTTCATCATCTGAAGCGCTTATAAGCAAATACTCTGATTTAGATCCGGTGAAATCTATATCTTGCGTTCCATAGACTGAAACAACGGCTTTTACCGATTCAGGTATACGACTAGAGGCCCAAAGTCCCAATGAACCACCCATTGCAAAACCGACAATGGCAACAGGATTTTCTGGTTCATCAGAGTAAGTTCTTAATGCATATATAGAACTTAAAACTAGATCTGCCATCTCATTTGGTTCTGCCCGCGATAATAGCTCTTGAGCATGTTCAACACTTGTAGCAGTTTCTCCAAAAAAATTTGGTGCCATTGCACAATATCCTAAATCTGCTAGTTGTTCACAGATTTTTTTGATACTTGGAGATAGGCCCCACCAAGAATGCAAAACTAATACAGCTGGGCCTTTTCCAGATTCGTTAGCGGCAGGAACAAAGTAAGCTGTATTGGAATTAGTCATTAGTTTTTGAAAATCTTTCCATTGAATCTTCTAAAGAAAGTCCCAATTGATTTGCCAGCGAAGCCAGCCAGGCTAGTACGTCCCCTAATTCATGAAGTTGTTGATCTCTAGTTCCTTTTCTTACAGCTTGAGCTAATTCACCAACCTCTTCACACAGCCATGCAACAGTAGCGGCAATTCCTCTATCTCTATCTGCGTCGCCATATAGTTCATTCATTAGTTTTTGTGTATCGGATAATTGCATAATTTATAAGATTTTAGTTAATTTTTTGTTTTCAGTATTACTCGACGTAATTTATTGATAATAATTGTTAGAATTAAAGCAATATGTCCATAATAATGCATCCAAATATTGATGCTATTGCTGTTATTGATCCTCATGGAAAACAAACGGTATATGGATTAGCTAAAGAAAAGTATCGTTTTGCTTCTGTAACGAAGGTCTTATCTACTCTTGTTTTTGCTGAGCTAGTTGAAAGTGGATTTATAAGTTTTGATACTTTAATTAAAGACAATTATTTCACTAAAGGTGATGTCTGTCTAAAAGATCTATTAAGTCACTCTAGTGGTATTAGGCCTGAATATGAAGAGCCTATAGAGCCCTTAACAAAAAGAATATACACGAATGAATCGTTTGAACTTTCTGAAAAATATATTTTTAGTAGCACAAAATATTTAGAAGGTTATTCTATTTCTTCAATATTCGAAGAAGGATTAAAAATACATTTAAACGCGGCAATTAAATTTTCTGGTTCATCTGCATATGGTGCAGAAGGTACATTTGAAGACTTACTAGCTCTATTGAATGAAATCAGAAGTCCGACTTATATTTCTGAAACAACTTTTAATTTTCTTACAACAACATATGCTGATGGGCTACCTGGAATATTGCCCGGTTTTGGTCAATATGAAAATAATAGTTTCGGTATTGGCTTTGAAGTCAAAGGGAACAAGGCCAATCATTGGATGGGGGATTTTGCATCCCAAAAATCCTACGGCCATTTTGGACAATCTGGAGCATTTATTTTTCATGATCCTATAAATATGGTTTCAATTGCCCTTGTCTCAAATAAAGATTTTGGTCCATGGGCAAAAACAGAATATCCAAAATTATCAAGTGAAATATATAAAGAAATCAGCTTATAAATAAAGAATCACATTCTGACTTCATGTTGATACCTAATTGTTCTACGCCAGTAAATACATCAGGACAACTAACAATTCCACAATTGACCTTATCTAGATAACTAATAGCCGTAACGTTTAAAAACGTACCATCGAAAATCGGGCCATAAGGATATGCGCTAAGAACTTGTGCTCCAGCACAATATAGAGGAAAACTTGGACCGGGCAGCGAAGACAACATTAGGTTCGCAAATGGAGCATGTTTATCAGTTAATCCAGAATTCGCATAAAGATTCCAAAGAGAACCTAAAGCAGACCATGGAGCTAATTGACTGACCTCGTCTAAAGTATCAGATCCTAAATTATCGAGAAAATCTTTTGCTTTATTAAAACTTTCCTTCATATATTCAATTCGTTCATGAGAATTGTCTATATGGGTAGGTATTTGTGCGAACATAACTGAAAGCTCATTTCCATGTGTAGCTCTTTTTCGTCTTATTGATACTGGAGACATACAAACCATAGGTTTATCTGGCAGTTCATCCGTCTCAATAAGTAAATTTCGCAAAGCTCCAGCGGTAATGGCACCTAATACATCATGGAAAGAACAGCCATGTTGTTTTCGTAGCTGCTTGATTACATCTTTCTCTAAAGAAATTTCGCTCATTATTCTTTGCTTAGTTAAGATCCGTTTTTTAGGCCATTCAGGAGATCTCCAAGGCAGTGATGCATATGGTTTTTCTTTCGAATCCAGAGATGTTTTTGCAAACTCAAGAAAGTTCCTAGCGACCTTTATAGAAGATTGGGCCCAAGTAAAAGGTTGAGTAACGAATGTAGCCCCTATATGAGTTGTCCAATCAGGAATTTCTTCTTCGACAGAAAAAATTATATTCTCATTATCTACTGATTCTGATTGTAAATCTTCATCTGCACCTTCTTCATTGACGTCAAAAATATTTGCTATTAATTCAAATCCAGCAATTCCATCTAATAAAGCATGGTGTGCTTTGGCAACTAGATGTGTGATGTCATTTTCTTTTTCGTGAATAACATGCAATTCCCAAAGAGGACGTGACCTTTCTAGCTGTACAGAATCAAGGCCACTTAGATATTTATCAAAATTATTATCGACTCCGTTTTCGCCAAGAGTGGCTTCTTTTATATGGATCCTTAAATCTGGTTTAGTTCTTATCCATAATGGTGCAGCTAAAGGTACGGGTGGATCAACAAGTTTTTTACATAAGCCTGGAAAATTATTTATACGAATAGCGATAAGTTTTCTATATGTTTGGGCGTTAACCGGATACGGTGCGCGTCTACGGCTTATGTTCATAACAGCTAAAACATGCAAAGGAGCATGTTCGGTTTCATGATGAATAAATAAAGAATCTAATCCTTTGAGCTGTTCCACAAATAAATGCTAATTCTTTTTACGTTTTGTTTCCGGTTCTGCTGTCATAGGGGAATCGATAACAGCATGCTCTTGCAAATATAAAGTCGCAAAAGCTTGAATCATTGCAGCTGCTGGTAGTGAGAGCAGAGCTCCGACTGGACCGAAAATTGTTCCACCAATAATGACAGAAGCAAAAGCAACAGCAGGATGCATATCCATTGTTTTTGCTGTAATTCTTGGCGCAAATAAATAATTTTCGATCTGTTGATATATAACCACAAAAATTAATGAAAATAATGCCAATTTTGGTTCTTGGATTAAAGCAATTCCTATTGGTAATACACCTGCTAAGTACGTACCGATGACAGGTATGAATTGAGAAACAATTCCAACCCATACGCCAAGAGCTACAGCATAAGGAACACCAATGGTTTCAAAGAACATCCAATGAAAGAAACCAGAAATTAAAGCTAATAATGCTCGAGAATATATATAGCCACCAGTTTTTTCAATTGCTAGTTCCCATGTATTCAAAACTATAGCTTGTCGCTCTGGAGGAAGGCGTCGTAAGAGTGATCGTCTGAGTTTTGGAGCATCGGCTACGAAATAAAAGGTGAACAAAGCAATAGTTAACAACTGGAAAATGATTCCTATTGCAGAAGTTCCTATGTCTATAACATTGCCAGCCAAATTATTTAATGCTTTACGAATAGGCGAATCAGAATTAGCAAGTTGTTCTCTAAGCGAGTCTGTATTTATCTTTGTGTGGAAACGATCGTTTAAAAAATTTTGTACTTGCTCAACATATTTTGGGGAGTTATCTGAAAGTTTTGCAACTTGATCTACAACAAGAGAAGCAATTGCGAACATAAAAATACTTGCAATAATAATCAGAATTAAAAAAACTAAAGCAGTAGCAGGACCTCTTCTCATTCCACGTTTTGCTAAAGAATTAACAGCAGGTTCTATCGCAAATGAAAGAAATAATGAAACAAGTACTGTTAGTAAAAATCCTCGTAATGAAACTAAAGCACTAAAAGTAAATTGATAAATGAGTTGAGCAACAAAAAATATGATTATTGCTTTTATTACCCATTTTGGCATTGTCTGTTCGGAAGTTGTCATGTTTTTGAAACTAATTCTGATTGATCTTCTTGGGTGAGATCAATTACATCTATCATTTTTCGTCTGCCCGCTTCACGTGCGGCTAGTGCTCTTTGGCGTCGACGTTTTTTGCGTTGTTTAATTATATGTCTGCGCCAAAAGAAAAGTCCTGTGACTATTGCGAGAATAAGTATCGAAATTATCGGCACAGATATAAAGCTAGCACTTGATTCTTTATCGCTTGCGGCTTGTTTTGCACTTGTTTGAGATTCTGTGCTGTTAAAAGATTTAGGAATATTTAAAATGGTTAGATTAGATCGAGAATTGATTACTCCTATAGCTGGTAGTTTTGGAGTATTACTAGGTAATTTTCCTGACTGTATTTTGCTAAATCCGCTATCTAATAATGATTTAGCCCATTCGTTAGTCTGTTGAACACCTAAAATTACTCCGATTAATGTTGTCCCGTTTCTAGTGGCTGATACCACTAAAGTTCTACCGGCTTTTTGTGTATAGCCTGTTTTTAAGCCGTTTGCTCCTTCGTAACCATTTAAAAATTGGTCATTATGATTAGTTAAAGTATGCATGGCGTTATCGCCACCAACAAATTGGTAGTTAAGAGTACTTACAATTTTTGCTAAATCTGGTTGTGCTAAAACTGCTCGAGAGGCTATGGCTAAATCATATGCACTCATTTTTGTTGCACCGTTTAAAGCAAAGTTGTCATCTAATCCCGATGGATCTCCAAAAGTTGAGTCTTTCATAAAGAGTTCTTTTGCTATACGTTTCTGCTGATCAGAAAATTTACTTATTGAACCTGCAGATGCATTAGCTAATGCATAGGCGGCATCATTAGCTGAAACTAATAGCAAACTGTATAAAAGATCGTCTCGCTTCCACTTTTGGCCTGCTTTCATTCCTATTCTCATTGGCTGAACGTTCTCAGCTTCTGTGGGTATATCGATTAGTTGGTCGGGACTAATTGTGTTAACGGCGGCAAGAGCAGTCAGAATTTTTGATGTACTGGCAACATTTAGAGGATCATGGATATTCTTTGACGATATTATTGAACCAGATTTAGCATCTACGACTATATAAGCATTTGGAGTTTCTTGGACATTTGTAATTGGTCCAATCTCTGTTTTGGCTTTTGCAAACGCACTCGATGAAGACAATATGAGCAAGCTAATTAGCGTGATTAAGAAAAATAATGGCTTTATCGGTGAGCGTCTATTTTGCACCAAGATAGTTTATCGAAAAAAACTTATAGCAACGATAAGCGCTAGAGCTTTATTTTCTGAAAGAATAACTACATGGTTTCTAAAAGAGTGTCTCAAATATCTGAATCTGTAACTTTGGCCGTTGACGCTAAGGCAAAAGCTCTAAAAGCTGCTGGTGAAGACGTTATTGTTTTTGGAACAGGCGAGCCAGATTTTCCTACGCCAGGTTATATTGTTGATGCTGCAATAGCTGCAGCCAAAGATCCTAAAAATCACAAGTATTCACCAGCTGGTGGTATGGTCGAATTGAAAAATGCAATTGCTGCAAAAACGCTGCGTGACAGTGGTGTCAGTGTGGATCATTCGCAAATTGTTATAACCAATGGTGGTAAACATGCTTTATACAATGCATTCATGTGCATATTAGATGACGGCGATGAAGTTATATTGCCAGCACCATATTGGACATCATATCCTGAGTTTATAAAACTAGCAGGCGGAATTGTGAGAGAAGTTTTTGCTGATGCGCAGTCTAACTTTTGTGTGAGCATTGAACAGCTAGAAAATGCATACTCAGATAAAACAAAAGCAATTGTTCTTGTATCTCCAAATAACCCGACTGGAACAATGTATTCTCCAAGCCAAATTAAAGAAATTGGACAATGGGCTTTATCAAAAAACATTTATGTAATAACTGATGAAATTTATGAACATTTAGTTTTTGACGGAAATCAAAATACTTCTGTTTTAAAAGAAGTACCAGAACTAGGTGATAAATGCATCATATTGAATGGTGTTGCAAAAACCTACGCTATGACAGGTTGGCGTGTTGGTTGGATGATTTCATCTAATGAAATTGCAAAAGCAGCAACGAACTTAATGAGCCATTCGACATCGAATGTAAACAACATGGCGCAAATGGCAGCACTAGCAGCTGTTTCTGGTGATCTAAAAGCTGTTGAAGAAATGCGTGAAGCATTTACACGTCGTGGTCATGCAATGTGGGAAATGTTCAATAATATGGCTGATGTAACTTGTTCTAAGCCGCAAGGAGCTTTTTATTGTTTCCCATCATTTGAAAAATATATCGGCAAGACTGTTGCTGGTAAAAAAGTTGAATCATCAGCACATCTTTGTGAAATATTCTTAGACGAAGTAAAAGTAGCTGCTGTACCTGGTGAAGCTTTCGGTGCTCCAGGATATATCAGATTTTCATTTGCTTTAAGTGATGAAGATGCAAAAGAAGGTCTAGCAAGGATCGCAAACTTATTAGAAACACCATAAAGGTATAAAGAGGGGAAAATGAGAGTACTAGTTACTGAAAAAATAAATGATGCAGGACTCCAATGTCTTAGAGATGCGGGGCATGATGTAGATGTTCAGTTGGGATTGAGCGCACAAGAACTAAAAGATGCCATCAAAGGTGCGCATGCTTTAATTATTCGTTCTGATACACAAGTTACTGCTGACTTGCTAGAAGCGGCTGATGTTTTAAAAGCAGTCGGTCGTGCAGGAGTTGGTGTAGATAATATCGATTCAGCTGCTGCGACTTCTAAAGGAATAATGGTAATTAATGCCCCTACAAGTAATATCACTTCGGCTGCTGAACATGCTGTTGCCTTAATGTTTGCTTTGGCTCGCAAAATTCCTAATGCACACAGAGATTTGATGTCAGGACAGTGGAATCGTTCTAAATATTCTGGTGTAGAAATATCAGGTAAGAAAATTGGTATTGTTGGGCTTGGTCACGTAGGTGCGATTGTTGCTCATCAATTAAGCGGTTTCGATGTTGAACTATACGCTTACGATCCGTATGTAACACCAGAACGTGCAGCGCAAATGGGAGTTAACCTTTGTAATCATATTGAAGATTTATTTGCTACATGTGATGTTGTAACTGTTCATTTACCAAAAACACCTGAGACAGTAAATATGATCAACTTAGATGTGTTGAAAAATTCTCAACCCCATCTATTACTGATCAATGCTGCACGAGGAGGAATTGTTAACGAAGATGATCTAGCAACTGCACTTAAAGAACAAATCATAGCTGGTGCAGGTTTGGATGTATTTTCTAGTGAACCAATGACTGAGTCTGATTTGTTCGACGAATCATTAAATGTTGTTGTAACTCCTCACTTAGGAGCATCTACTGCTGAAGCTCAAGAGCGCGCAGGTTTCGATATTGGTGAACAAATACTTTTAGCTTTAGCTGATGATTTTGTTCCTTATGCTTTGAATCTTCAAGCTAAAGGTGCGAATGCTGTAGTTTCACCATTTATATCTGTAGCTCAGGTTTGTGCTCGAGTAGCTGCAGGATTAGCTACTAGCGCAATTAAAGATGTCGAAGTAATTGCTCAAGGACAGATAAGTGAACATGATTGCTCAATGCTTACTTTAAGCGCGTTGTCAGGAATTTTGAAAAATACTACTGACGAACCTGTCAGTTTGGTTAATGCTCCTGATATAGCAAAACTTCGTGGTATTTCAATCAAAGATTCACGAGATTCATATTCTGGTGGTTACTTATCACGAGTTGTTGTAAAAGTTGTTTCTGCAAATGAAACAATATCTGTTACAGGTACGGCATTACGTCGTAATGGTGAAGTGAGACTTACTCAAATCGATAACTATGCAATGGACGTTCCAAAAGCTAACCATTTCCTTATCGTCGAAAATACAGATAAGCCCGGAATGGTAGGTACAGTAGGTACAATCCTTGGACAAGGCAATGTCAATATTGATGACATGTCATTAGGTCGTGGAGAAACAGATCAATCAATGATGGTTATTGCAACTAGTGAACTTGTTCCTCAAATCGTTGTAGATGAATTAAATGCAACAGATGGAATAATTTTCGCCCGCGCAATTTCACTTATTTAATCTCGAAGACGGTTATAGGCACATAACAAAGCTCGTAAAGATGCGGTCAAAATGTTTTCGTCTAAACCAACACCCCATAGACGGTTTCCGTCTTCGTCTTGCATTTCTACATAGGCTGCTGCTTGAGCATCGGTCCCTTCAGCAATTGCATGCTCGCTATAGTCTGTAACTTCAAATTTTGTATCTAAAGCAGAGTTGATCCCATCCATGAATGCTGAAATAGGTCCACCGCCCGTGCCTTTAACATCAATTGATTTTCCATCAACATTAATTGTTGCACTAACAATTGTTCTACCTTGTGCTGTGTTTACTTCGTGGTCGATTAGCTCAACAGTGAAGTCATCACGTAAGTAAAGATTAGAAAATGCATCCCACATTTCTTTTGGATCAATTTCAGTACCTGAATCTTCAACAATTGCTTGGATTGAACGAGAAAATTCAATCTGTAATCTTCGTGGAAGATCCAACCCGTGTTCGCTTTTCATTATATAAGCGACTCCGCCTTTTCCGCTTTGTGAATTAACTCTGATAACAGCTTCATATGTTCTACCTACATGTGCAGGATCAATAGGCAAGTAGGGAACTTCCCATTTTTTGTAATCATCGTCAAGTGCTTCAATACCTTTTTTAATTGCATCTTGGTGCGAACCAGAAAATGCTGTATAAACAAGTTCACCCGCATAAGGATGGCGTGGATGAACAGGTAGACGATTACAGTATTCAGCTGTGCGTCGAAGTTGATCAATATCTGAAATATCTAGTTCAGGATCTATACCTTCAACAAATAAGTTCATTGCTAATGTGACCACATCGACATTTCCTGTACGCTCACCATTACCGAACAATGTTCCTTCAATTCGGTCAGCTCCAGCTAGTACACCAAATTCTGCAGCTGCAACAGCACAACCTCTGTCGTTATGTGGATGTAGCGAAATAATTGTTTTATCTCGTCTAGTTACGTTATTCCCAAACCATTCAATGACGTCACCATAAATATTTGGTGTGTAACATTCAACAGTAGCCGGTAAATTAATAATCAATTTACGCTTATCATCATCCGGATCAATAATGTCTGTAACTTTTTCACATATTTCTAATGCGAATTCAGGTTCCGTTCCAGTAAAACTTTCTGGAGAGTATTCATAGCGTATAAAAGTTTCAGGTATTGTCTCTTCTAAGTTTCTACATAATCTTGCAGCATCTAATCCAATATCAACAATTCCTGGTTTTTCTAATCTAAATACAACACATCGTTGCAAAGGAGAAGTTGAATTATAAAAATGAACGATTGCTTGTTTTGCACCTTTTAACGATTCATAAGTTTTACGAATCAAGTCTTCACGGCATTGAGTAAGAACCTGAATAGTCACGTCATCTGGAATTAAATCTTCTTCGATTAATTGTCGTATGAATTCATAGTCTGTTTGGCTTGCCGAAGGAAATCCAACTTCTATTTCTTTGAATCCCATATTTACAAGAGTTTCAAAAAGACGCTTCTTCCTAACTGGATCCATAGGATCAATTAATGCTTGATTGCCATCACGTAAGTCAACTGAACACCATATAGGTGCTTTGTTTAGGAATTTATCTGGCCATGTTCTCTCCGGAAAAGATAGAGGAGTAAATCTCTCGTATTTATCGAATGGCATTTTCTTTGGAGTTACATTTTTTGGTGGCATTTTAATTCTTTCGCTTAAATAGGACTACAAACTTGGCTTATATGTAGGCCTTGTCAGTTCAAAATTTGAGATATCTTCACTATGTTGAAGTGTAATACCAATATCATCAAGACCATTTAACATGCGGTATTGAGAAAATTCATCGAGATCAAAACTTCTATTAGCTATACCTGCTTGTTCACAACTCCAGGTTTTTGTCTCTACATTGACATCTACTGATATAGAAGAGTTTTCTAATGCAAGCTCCAATAATTTTTCTACATCTTCTTTAGACGCAACAACAGGAACCAAACCAAGTTTTAAACAATTGTTTCTAAAAATATCAGCAAAGCTAGGAGCTATTACGGCTTCGAAACCATAATCTTGTAAGGCCCAAGGGGCATGCTCTCGTGAAGACCCACATCCAAAGTTCTCTCTAGCAACTAATACATGACCATTTTTATATTCAGCTTTATTCAATATGAACTCTGGGTCGTCACGCCAAGCAGAAAAAAGGCCTTCACCAAAACCAGTTCTCTCTACACGCTTTAACCAAACTGCAGGTATTATTTGGTCTGTATCGACATCGCTTCTATCTAACGGAACAACTGTTGAAGAAATTTGTGTTACTTGTTGCATGATTAACCCTAACTATCTAAATCTTGTGGTTCTGCAAATTTGCCTACGATGGCTGTCGCTGCTGCGATTGCAGGTGAAACTAAATGAGTTCTACCGCCTGGGCCTTGTCGTCCTTCGAAATTTCTATTGCTTGTAGAAGCGCTACGTTCTCCAGGTGTTAGCTTGTCAGGATTCATTGCTAAACACATTGAACAGCCGGGTTCTCTCCAGTCGAAACCAGCTTCAATAAATATTTGATCTAAACCTTCGTTTTCTGCTTGTTCTTTAACTTTATGGGATCCAGGAACAACCATTGCGCGAACACCGCTAGCTACTTGTTTTCCTTTGGCAACTTTTGCGGCACTTCGAAGATCTTCAATACGAGAATTTGTGCAACTACCTATAAATACTGTGTCCACACTTATATCTTTTATTGGAGTTCCAGGTTCTAATCCCATGTATTCAAGAGCTCGCTTTGCTGAATCACGAGCACTTTCGTCGGCAAAATCTTGTATTGACGGAACATTATTATCAATAGTCACACTCATTGCTGGAGTGGTACCCCAAGTAACGAATGGTTTTAAGTCTGCAGCATCAATCACAATTTCTTTATCAAAAGTTGCATCTTCGTCTGTGCAAAGTTTTTTCCACTGTTCAACAGCTTGATCAAAAAGTTCACCTTTTGGTGCGTATTGTTTGTCCTTAATGTAATCAAATGTTGTTTGGTCTGGAGCAACTAAACCAGCTTTAGCTCCCGACTCTATTGACATATTACATAATGTCATTCTTCCTTCCATTGATAAATCACGAATTGCTTCGCCGCGATATTCAATGATGGATCCTTGACCGCCAGAAGTTCCGATTCGATTAATTATTGCAAGAGCAATATCTTTAGCGCTAACACCTTCGGGGGCTTTCCCATTAACAGTTACAGCCATTGTTGTGGGTTTATTTTGAGGAAGAGTCTGTGTAGCTAAAACATGTTCTACTTCACTGGTGCCGATTCCAAAAGCAATTGACCCGAAAGCTCCATGTGTTGATGTGTGACTGTCACCGCAAACAATTGTCATTCCTGGTTGAGTCAAACCTAATTCTGGACCAATGACGTGGACTATGCCTTGATTCTTATTACCCATCTCGAAACATGTTATGGAAAATTCTTCACAATTTTGTTTTAAGACATCCATTTGTTTTTTACTTATAGAGTCAGAAACAATGATTTCACCATTGACTGGGTGATCTGTAGGAACATTATGATCCATAGTCGCCACAGTAAGATCTGGACGACGTACCTTACGGCCGTTCATTCTTAAACCATCGAATGCTTGAGGGGAAGTCACCTCATGGACTAAATGAAGGTCTACATACAAAAGATCTGGCTCGCCAGTTGCTTGACGGACTATATGAGCATCCCAAATTTTTTCAGACAATGTACGTGGTTTATCCATATATAAAGTCTAATTAATAAAAAACGTAAATATCGAACGATTATTTACTTTTTCTAATAGGTTTCTACTAGCGAGGTCGAACTGAATGGATTGTTACTTCAAATGTGGCTCTAGGGCCTTCATAAGAAACCTTGTCTCCTGCTTTTGCTCCCATTAATACTTGTCCTAAAGGTGAGCTAGTTGTGAGCATGTCATATTCATCGTGTTTTTCTTCGATTGAACCGACAAAATATGTGGTGGTTTCTTCGTCGCCTTCCATTGAGATTTCAACTATGGTCCCAATTGCTACTACGTCACCACTAGGGCCTTCAACGATAGAAGCATTTTTAATAATATGTTCAAGTTCTCGAACGCGTGCTTCGCTCAAACCCTGTGCGTCTTTTGCTGCATGGTATTCGCCGTTTTCTTTAAGATCACCATGTTCACGGGCTTTTTCTATCATTTCAGCAAGCTCTAGACGGTGTTTACCTTTGCGCCATTCGAGTTCTTCAACCAAACGGTCATAAGCCTCTTGAGTTAATTCGTGATTTTCCATGTTTATCCTTTAAAAAATTAAGCAGGGACAAAAAGTAACTGCAATTTAAGTTTGCCCGAATCATCTACCTTAGTAAATCCATTATCTGGAGGAAGAATCTTATAGTCAGCGAGACTGATTTCAAGTTCGCCGCTTACAGTTATAGTTTTACCATCCCATATTGCGTCAAGAGCGATAACGATATTATTTGTTTCACCATGAAGAGTTAAATCGCCTTCAACATTAATGGTCATTTCTTTATTCTTGATAATATCTTGAACTATCGAAGCAGGAGATGTTTGTTTAAATATTGCTTCGGGAAAAGCATCTGTTTCTAATCCAGAAGTTTGCATTTCCGAATCTCTTCTAGAAGAGTCACTTTCTAATTTTGTCGTATCTAAAGTAACTCGTGTATCACTTAATGTTGAACCTGAAATTGTAAATGATCCTGTTACAGCTTTTGATTTTCCAGAAGCAGTTTTCTTAGTGGTATTACCTGCGAATATTTCTTCAATCTCATAGCCAGCAAAAACATCACTTTGTTGCTTGATTTTCCAATTTCCGTCTGCAGTTGATTTTTCCTGAATCGATTGGTCAGTTTTTGATTTATCAATATTCTTATTAGAAACCTTCAAATTCTCATCGCGAATCGCAAAATACCATACTGCAACTGATCCTAAAATAAGTACGATAAGTATCGGTATGACAATTTTCTTCATAAATTTATAGTACTAAATGTAAGGAATGCGTGATAGCGCAATGTCCAAATAGTCCCTAAAAATGATAGAATTTCCAAATGTCAAAATCACATGGAATGGGACCTGACGAATACGCGAGATATTTGTTTGATCAAGAATTCGCCAGAAGAACACCAAAGGAAAAGAGAGATTTTTTAATTTCTACTATTGATGATTTTGCAAACAAAGCACAATACTCAAGTCACCGAAATCCAGTTTCTCTTCTAGAAGCTAATACAGCTATCTATGCAGCTGAGTTATTTCTTGGCGTAACAATCAATCTTGGTCAAACATTATCTGATACTGATAAATATCGAATCACAAAATTGATAGAGCTGCTAGATGGATTACGTTTTGATGATGGAGAAATAAGTACTAAAAAACTAAATGAACTTAATAGTCAATTATCAAAACCTCAAGAACAGAAAATTGCTGAACCACAACATCATCAAAATCCGGAAGGTAAGTCCAAACCAAATACTCCTAGAGAAAAAGTTGAATTAGATCAAGCGATTGTAAAAATTACTTTGAAAGATACTCCTAATCTTCCGAATTCAGAAAAAGCATACTTTGTTCAAATACTTCCTCAGGAAGAAGGTGATGATCCATTTACAAGTGATTTGAAAAAATTAGTCAGATCTCGATTCGAAAGAGGAGTGCATTCTAACCCTAGAGACGACATAAATGCTTTATGCCAACAATATGACTGCGTCGATAAATACGACAACACAATTAGACGATTTAACACCTTAGCGGCCAAGTGTGTTAATGAATTATCAAAAATGATAAGAAATCCAAGTGGAATTACTGACGATCCTAAAACAGCAGTGTATCTTCGAAATACTGCAGTTGGCGCAATAGGTTTATTTTACGAGAACCTACATGAAGGTCGTTATCAGTCAGATACGATTGTTGATAAAGCATTAAGTGCGAAGAAATTTTTTGTGAGCGATGATTTTAGAAAAATATGTCGTCATGAATGCGCAAAATTTCTCTATAGTGATAAAAAAATAGATCGAAAAAATCTCAGAAGATATATGACAATAGGTCATGTTTACGGTAATAGTGATGTTGAATTTTTAGCTGCAGTTACTCACGTAACCCACGGTCAAAACCATGGAGAGCCCGCAAGAGGTATTGATCCTCACATACGTAAGCACATATCACCAGCAGCACTAAATAAGATGCCTAGCTGGTTAATGAATGTACGTTATTGTCGCACTAGCGATACAACGTGGAGAGAAGTGGCTCAAAATACAGTTGCTTTATTGCACCCAACGAGAGATAATCCTGCGCGTTAGCTCTAGATTTACGCCTAGAATAGTGGCCAAAGAATTGAGGAAAAATGACAGAGCAGATAAAGATAATTAAAAGCTCATCTCCCGCTAGTGATGAGAAGCGTGAAAATATTTTAGAGAATCCTGGTTTTGGTCTTTCTTTTACAGATCATATGGTTGAAGTTAAATATTCGAGTGATACGCATTGGCACGACGGTCAAGTGAAAGCTTTCGGTGATCTGAATTTTTCTCCTGCAATGATGGTCTTTCATTATGGCCAAGCAATATTTGAAGGGTTGAAAGCGTATAGAACACCTGAAAATAATTTAGTTTTATTTAGACCTGAAAAAAATGCTCAACGTTTAAATAAATCAGCTGAACGTATGGCAATGCCTATGCTACCAGAAGAAATTTTTATTGAAGCATGTGACAAATTAGTTAGGACAGATGAAAATTGGGTTCCTAGTGGTGAAGGACAATCCTTATATCTGCGCCCATTCATGATTGCATCAGAACAACATTTAGGTCTACGAGCTGCAAATCAATATTTATTCATGGTAATAGCATCTCCAGTAGCACCATTTTTCAGTTCAATTTCTGATGTTCCCGCGATAAGCATTTATGCTACAGATAAATATGTTCGTGCAGTACAAGGTGGGACTGGTGCTGCAAAATGTTCTGGTAATTACGCGGCAAGTTTGATAGCTAAAGACGAAGCATATGAGTATGGATGTCAAGATGTTTTATGGCGTGACGCGAAAGAACAAAAATATATTGAAGAAATGGGTACGAGCAACGTTTGTTTTGTTTCAAAATCAAATGATGGAAAGGTCAAATTAATTACTCCAGAACTTTCTGGCTCAATTCTCGATGGTATAACAAGAGATTCAATTCTAACTTTGGCTCAAGACAGAGGATACGAGGTGGTTCAAGAACATCTAGTCTTTAACGATGTTCTGTCCAAATTGGAATCTGGTGAAATAAGTGAAGTTTTTTCTTGCGGAACGGCTGTAACAATTTCTCCAGTTGGTGCGATTGTGACTAAAGATTCGAAAACTGTTGTAGGTGATGGCTCTGCAGGTGAAGTAACAATGTCTTTGCGAAGCGATTTAATAGACATTCAATATGGCAGGCGTGAAGATCCTCACGGTTGGGTTCACATAATTAAATAAAGAGGAAAAATCAATGAGTAAATATTCAATTGCAACAATTGGTGGAGACGGAATTGGTCCAGATGTTGTGCAAGAAGCAGAAAAGGTATTACGTGCTGCAGGTTTAGACTACGAATCGACTTCATTCGATTTAGGTGGCGCAAGATACCTAAAAGATGGCGAAATTCTTAGTGACGATACATTAGAGCAACTGCGAAAGTATGATGCAATTCTTTTAGGTGCTGTTGGTACACCAGATGTGAAACCGGGCGTAATTGAACGGGGTCTCTTACTCAAAATGCGTTTCGACTTAGATCAATACATAAATCTTCGACCATTTAAAGCAGAAACATCTCCAAGTGGTCAAAGTGTTGACATGGTATGCGTTCGAGAAAATACTGAAGGGCCATATGTAGGTGAAGGTGGTTTTCTTCGCAAAAATACTCAAAACGAAATTGCAACACAAGGTTCAGTAAATACATACCATGGTGTTCAACGCTGTATCCGTTATGCATTTGAACTTGCAAATAAACGTGAACGAAAACATTTAACTTTGGTTCACAAGATTAATGTTTTAACTTTTGCTGGTGATCTCTGGAATAGAGTATTTAATGAAGTTGCGTTAGATTTTCCTCAAGTTCAAACTGCATATTGTCATATTGATGCTGCATGCATTTATTTTGTTGAAGACCCGTCAAGATTTGATGTGATTGTTACAGACAACTTATTTGGCGACATATTGACTGATTTAGGTGGAGCTATCTCTGGCGGAATTGGTCGAGCTGCAAGTGGAAATTTAAATCCAACGAAAACGACTCCTTCAATGTTTGAGCCGGTACATGGCTCAGCACCAGATATTGCAGGGAAAAATATTGCAGACCCGAGAGCTGCAATAATTTCTGCACAGATGCTTTGTGAATTTTTAGGTGAAGATGATATTGCACAGAAAATATCGAGTGCATTAAAAGCTACAAATGACTTTGTTGGATCAACAACAGAAATAGGAGATGCAGTAGCTGCTGCCTGCTAACAGATTCCATGGATGAAGAAAAAGAAAAGGTCTATATTTTTGATACAACATTAAGAGATGGTAGCCAGCTCGAAGGAATATCGTTAAGCGTTGAAGACAAGTTCGCAATATGTGAACAACTAGATCTTTTAGGTGTTGATTTCATTGAAGCTGGTTGGCCTGGCGCTAACCCAAAAGATTCAGAATTTTTCTCACGGGCAAAAGACGAACTTCATTTGATGAATTCGAGACTAGTAGCTTTTGGTTCTACACGTAAAGCAAACAATAATGCACAAAACGATCCAGTAATGGCAAGTTTGCTTGAAGCAAATGTTGATGATGTATGCATTTTTGGTAAAACATGGGATTATCACGTTACTGAAACTTTAAAAACTTCCTTAGATGAAGGAATCAAGATGATTTTTGATTCTGTTTCATATTTGGTATCAAAAAATAAAACTGTTCATTTTGATGCAGAACATTTTTTTGATGGATATAAAAACAATCCAAAATATGCACTTGATTGTATCGAATCAGCATGTAATGCAGGCGCAAAGTTTGTTGTTTTGTGTGACACGAACGGAGGTACATTACCTCATGAGATTAAGGAAATAATTTCACAAGTTAAACAAGTATTGACTAAGTATGATGTCGTAATTTCAATTCATACACATGACGATGGGGCGTTGGCTGTTGCTAATGCCTTAGAAGCTGTAAGGGCTGGTGCGAGAGAAGTTCAAGGAACAATTAACGGTTATGGCGAAAGAACAGGAAACTGTAATTTAATACCAGTAATAGCCAACTTATCTCTCAAGACGAAATACAAAACGAATTCCGATCTTTCACTTCTCTCAAATGTGGCAATATCAGTTGCTGAACTGGTCAATATGCCATTAAATCCACAAGCAGCATACGTTGGAGAAAAAGCATTTGCTCATAAAGCAGGAGTGCATACCTCTGCGATATCTCGTAGAAGCGATGCATATGAGCATATTGATCCTAGTGTCGTGGGAAACAAAACTCGTTTTGTTGTTTCAGAAATGGCCGGAAAATCAGCAATTGAAATAAAGGCACATGAATTAGGAATTGAATTAACACAACTACAGATTTCTGAATTAACACAAAAATTAAAAGAACTTGAATATAACGGTTACCATTTTGAAGTAGCTGAGGCTTCTCTAGAACTGTTGATGCGAAAATTGACAGGATATAAACAGGATTGGTTTGAAATAATAGGTTACGAAGTTCAGGTAAATGAAAATAATGCTACTTCTCTTAATTTTGACGAATCATCAACTTTATCAACTACTGCGAAAATCGAATTGAGAATTGGCTCAGAAAAATTTATAGAAATGGCTCATGGGAATGGTCCAGTTAATGCATTAGATAATGCTTTGCGTCAAGCAATTTCTTCGAAGTACCCACAAATAAATAAAGTTCATTTGCTTGATTACAAGGTTAGAATTCTAAATTCAGATAAAGCGACAGGAGCTGTTACTCGTGTTCTTATAGTTTCATCTAACGGTAATGAGAGCTGGACAACAATTGGTGTAAGCCAAAATATTATTGAAGCTTCATGGCAGGCATTGTGTGATGCACTCATTATTGGCTTAATACGAACACAAGATTAGTGATAGATTTTATTAGTTATGGCAACACAAGATTTTATATCACCACAAAAAATAGACCGTCCTCGTCACGAGCAAAATATGCCAGAAGGTATTGAGACTCCCGCTCCAGAATCTTGGTTGGCAACGCGCCCTGGTGATGACATTAGTAACTCAAATTTTACGAATTCTTATCGTGGTTATAGTGGACCAAATATTGGTTATGCATTAAAACTTGTAAAACTTGTTCTGGATGATTTAGTGATCCTTAAGTCCGAGAATAAACATGATGTTGAAGCATTGCTTAGTGAAATTGCTATGAGACGAGCGGCACATTTTGGACGTGCTCCAATTAAAGACGATGTAATTTTTGCTGCAAATATTTTGGGATATTTAGAAGAACCAAGTCAGGGTGAAGAGAAATGGCGACCCATTTTGGTGCATGATTGTGCTCATGATGAGCATCGACGTAGAAAAATAGTCAATTCTGTTCCTGATGTGATTATTGAAGGTAAACACGGTGAGGTTCAAGATTATATATTTACATGGTGGGATAATATTAAAGATCTTTTCTAAAGCTAGACTCATTTAGATGAGTTCTAAACCAGTTTTAAGAATGGCCCCTTCACCTACAGGTCAGTTGCATGTAGGTACTGCACGTACAGCATTATTCAACTTCTTATACGCACGACACTTAGGTGCAACATTTCGAATGCGTATTGAAGATACCGATGTAACTCGATCGAAGCGTGAACATGCTGATGCATTCTGTGAAATGCTTAACTGGATGGGGATAGATTGGGATGACGAAATTGTTTACCAGTCGGACAGATTCGATAAATATAGCGAAGCAATAAATGATTTATTGGGTAAAGGTTTAGCTTACGAATGCTTTGAGACTGTTGAAGAACTTGAACAGATCAATGAAGAAAGAAAAGCTAAAAAACTTCCCCCTGGATACGATGGTCGAGCAAGAAATTTAAGTACGCAACAAATTGAAGAATACAAACAACAAGGTCGTCCCCGTACTGTTCGATTTATAACTCCAGATTCCGGCACGAGTGAATTCGAAGATGCGATTCGTGGAACTGTTTCTGTCCAATGGGAAAACGTTAGTGACTTTGTGATTGAAAGAGCAGATAGAACTCCTACATTTTTCTTAGCAAATGCTGTAGATGATATAGACATGGGAATCACACACGTTGTTAGGGGAGAAGACTTAATAGACTCGACTCACAGGGTTTTAGCACTTCGAAAAGCTCTAGGTAGTCAAGAGCAACCCTTTTATGCACATACGCCAATGATTTTGGCACCTGACAGATCGAAGCTTTCTAAACGACACGGTGCTGTATCTCTAGAAAGCTATAAGCAAGCAGGTTATCTACCTGAAGCCGTAGTGAACTATTTAGTTTTACTTGGATGGTCTCCTCAAGATGGAAGAGAAATTGTTTCTTTAGAAGAAATGATAAGTGAATTTGATATTCATAATGTAAATCATTCAGGTGCAATATTTGATATCAAAAAATTGGAATGGATGAATGGTGAATATATTCGATCAATTTCTAAAGATGATCTTGTAACAAGAATTAAACAAGATGTAGATAACTTATACCCTGATGCTGATCCAAAAGTCGTAGACAGAGCAGTAGAGCTTGCTCAACCAAGGGCTACAACAGTTAACGCAATAATTGATCAGATGGACTGCTTATTTAATCGAGATTTTTCATTGAGCGAAGAATCAGTGGAAAAATTAAAGGCTGATGAAAACTCAATAAATATTTTGACTCATGTCAAAAACTATCTGGAGACATGTCAATGGAATATTGAATCAATTGATTTACGTGAATTAGTAAATAGTCTTGATCTAAAGCCGCGCAAGGCCTTGCCTCTTGTTTACTTAGCAATCGAGAACTCAAACACTGGGCTTCCTTTGTTTGACGTTATTTATTTAATCGGCAGAGAAAAATCGTTAGATAGAATAAGTAAAGCAATTAGTTCAATTTAGGTTATAAGTGATTACTAAACGAATAACTAAAAAGAAGATTTTATTATTAGTTGTTATTTTATTTGTCTCCTATATTTTTTATAATTTTGCCCAGGTCTATTATTTCGCACGGAATGACCAAGTAACAAGCAAAACAAAAGCTGATGCAATATTGGTTTTAGGTGCTGCGCAATTTAATGGTAAACCTTCAAAGGTTTTACAAGCTCGGCTTGATCATGCGATTGAACTATACAAACAAAAAACAGCACCTGTGATTATTGTAACTGGAGGAAATCAACCGGGTGACATTACGACTGAAGCCAGCGCTAGCGCAAATTATCTTTTGAAGCATGGTGTTAGGGACGAAAATATTTTAAGAGAAGTAAGAGGCAAATCGACTTATGATTCAATACGAGATGCGGAGGCATTTTCTAAGCCGAAAGGCATAAAGAAAATTGTAATTGTTACTGATGGATTTCATGAGTTTAGATCTAGATGTATTGCGCAAGATTTTGGATTCAAAGTAGTTTCGTCACCAGCAAAGAATTCTCCTATCAGCGGTAAAGATGAATTTATGCAATTTATAGGAGAAACTGGCAGAGTGAGCTTAGGTAAAATTATTGGCTTTAGAAGGGTATCTAAAGACTCTTCAATTGTAAATTTGATTTAAAAAAAATTTAAACTCTATACACAATTCGGGAGTGGTGTAATAGGCAACACGACAGTTTCTGGCACTGTTATTGAGGGTTCGATTCCTTCCTCCCGAGCACATCATCCGTGTTGGGCAGATTTGAGTTTTGCGAATTACGCGAATAAGCATAAAGGCTCAAAACATCTAAAGTCCTCCTAAGAATGAACCGATTTTATATGTATGAGTTTTGGAAACGGGGTTGGGAGACTGTGCAGGGGCGTGTTACAGGTATTTCCAATAATTTTAATAGTCATAGTAGCTTTTAACGGTCTACATTCATTTGATAATAATGAGCAGAAAAATAAACTTAAGCCAATAATTTCTTCTAGTTCCGCTATTAGTCCACTTATCCGCATTAGTTCAGACGCTAACGTGTATTTAGTTAATGGAAATCAGCGTAATAAATTAATAAACCAAGATATTATAAATGACTACTCCATTTTAGGTCCTGTAAGAACAGTAGATCAGAGTTATTTTGATAGCCTTACGCCTGGTCCAGATTTAGGACGTATTGTAAAGTCGTCAACGGATTCAAAAATCTATTTATTGATTTCGGGTATAAAATTATTATTTAGTTCTTGTGATCTTGTTACAAACTATGGAGCTGATTGCAATAACTTACCTGAGGTTTCTATAGATGTGCTATCGAAATTTGTGAATGGTCCTGGAGTTACACGATTTATTAAAAGTTCAATTGGGTCAACCGTATACTTCATCCAAAATGGAAAGAAAAGGCCAGTTGCAAGTTGGTCTAATCTTGTTGGTTTAGGATTTCCTATAGCAATAAATTGGTTGAATGATTCGTCTGTTAATTCGATACCAACTGGAGAATTGGCTTTTGGCTCAGGTGGTCTAATTAAAACTTCTTCATCTGCAAGCGTGTATGCAATTAATGATTGGACAGATCCCTCGACGATATTCCCTGTGACTAGCTTTGGAATAACAATAGATTTAGGTTTAGGTACAGATGTTAGTGTTGTAGATAATAGTGTTTTGTCGACGTATAGCATCGGAGCAAATTTGCGAAATACTATCAAATGTGGTTTGAATTACTATTCTGGTTCTAATGGCATACTGTATCAAATTAACCCATCATTATTTGCTCAATTTAGTCTATCTCAGTCAGATTTTCTAGAAAGTGGCGGTATTTGTAGTAGGTTCACAATAAGTCAAACCCAGATGTCGAGATTTATTCTCAACAGGGGCACAATTTACTTTGTTGAAAACGGCACAAAACGAGGGTTCACAAGCTATCGGGCATATTTAGAAAACGGAGGTACTCCTGAAACAACAGTTCCTGTCAGTGACAGTTTTGTAAATAGATTGCCAAATGGCTCACCAATCGTTGCAACACCTCCGAGAGGTGAATCTGAAATCGCTAACGATATTTATAATAGGGTTAATCAGGAACGTGCTGCAAGAGGTTTAAATTCGCTTGGATGGGATAGCTTTTTAAATGCTAATGCTAGGAACTGGTCAGTAGCGATGGCTAATTCAAATTCATTTGCTCATTCTAATTTGTATCCATTACTTAACCGCTTCACTATTGCTGCTGAAAACATTGGTCTCGCTGGACCAGGTGCAAAATCTAGTGCATTGCACTTAGCATGGATGAACTCAACAGGGCATAGGGTTAACTTATTAGCTCCAAATCTTGATGTAATAGGTATCGGTGTATATTGCGCACCTGATGGTCGACTTTGGGTAACGCAACAATTTGGTCGATGGCCAAATTCAGGTTTACCGATGTCTTTTGGTCCAACACCAAGTGTGGCACCTATTGTTGCAAATGATGACGGTGGGGCTACTTGCTAATTGTTTATTAATTTAATTAGAGATTGTTGGACCGTTTTGGATTCCATCTGCAAATAAATTACTAACACTAATAGTAGGTGAACTTCCTCCTCCATTTGCAAGAAATGCAGAGTAGCTTGTGAACCCTCGTTTTGTGCCGTTTTCAACAAAGTAAATTGTGCCCCTGTTGAGAATAAATCTCGACATCTGGGTTTGACTTATTGTGAACCTACTGCAGATATCACCGCTACTTAAGAAAGTATTATTTGTGTATCCAAAATGGGAATAAATGGATGGATCAATTTTATATAGAATACCATTCGTTCCGACATAGGTATTTAAACCACATTTAACTGTAGCTTTCAGATTACTACTCACATTAAAACTTGATAACTGGTTTGATGATACTGTTCTAACATCTGTTCCTAAACCTAAGTCGTTTGTATAACCGAAACTTGTTACAGGAAAAATGGTCGGATTTCCGTTCCAATCATTTACTGCATAAACTGATGCTGAAGTTGAGACTTTAATTAAGCTACCGCCTGTAACAACTAGATCTCCGGTGGGTATAGAGTCGAGTAACTCATCTGTCACTGAGTTGATACTATAACCAACATTGAGTTGAACTAAGTCTTGCCACGAGCCAATAGGACGTTTCTTGCCATCTTTGATATAGAAAACGGTAGATTGACTATTTGATTTTATTAATGAAGTGACAAGAGGCCCATTGACGAACATATTGAGTTGTATTGGAGTTAGCCTGTTAACACTTGCACAACTGAAGCCATAGTCTGAAACAAGTTGGCAAGAAGTAAACGGAAGTTTAATTCCTGCAACAATTAAATAAAGGGTGCTGTCATTGACATCGGTAGAGCCAACCATTCTCGTTAAGATAGAACCGGATGAAATGTTATTTAGATAGCTCTGATCTACTATGCTAAGCGGTCCAAGAATACCATAATCGCTAAGAATCGCTCCTGAACTTATAGGGTATTTAACATTGTTGCTCAATAGGTATACGGTATTGTCGGATAGGCTTCTCACAAGATCACCAGTTGGTGAACCGAACCAGTCTGTAAAATCTCTCCAGAAATTTCGATTACCATAAGAGCTACATGAGTCTCCAGTGCCGTAAAGATTAGAAAGTGCTGCAGCATTAGGTTGGTATGGAGTATATGAATATAAAGCAGCTGTTCCGCGCGACTGGATGTTGACTACTGTGCCTCCACATGCGCCGTTAGGATGCCAGCCAATATAATAATTTCCTACTTTGAAAGGCACAAAAGAAAGAGAGTTATTATAAAACCCTTTTAGGTGTCTAGCCCCTTGGTACAGCTGTTTCGATAGTCCATACCACTGTGCATCGCAAGGGGCGGTATCAGGACATCCAAATCCCATTGCCGAACGATATTTACTGTCACTGCAATTTGTTGTAGTTATTAAACTTTGTTCTTTTTGTAAGGTCACAAGGATTACCTGTGGATTGAGCCCGTACAGTGTACTTACATCAGAGATTGCTTGTGCAGCTGAAACTGGTCCACCATATGTGTTATTGCCAAGTGGTTGATCAGTTATATAATTCTTTAAACAAGTCGAGCCAACACCATTTACTGTATTTAAAAAATTCTGAATTTGTTGAGTGTTCATTGAAGAAGTGTTTGTAAAGATCCGGTCATCAATAATTCGACCTGGGTTGAATCTAGATGCATCTGCTGCGTTTGCATCTGAGATATTAATAAGTTGGACGCTACCAAAAGTAGAGATAACAAGTAGAAGAACTAGAGCAATTCGCTTGATCATTTTATTACAATCTTTCTAGTGTCTGATTTAGCGCTTCCATTAGGTGCATCAACTTCCATTATTAATTCCCAAGTACCTTTAGATTGGAATTTAGTATTTTCTACATCAAATCCTGCGCATGTGAAATAAGTTGGACCTTGTACAACATCTGCGTTTAGAACTATATCTTCAGAACCTTGTTTATTAAATGTAGCCGTACAAGTACCTTCTGTCGCTCCATAAATAATTGCCCTTACAGGAACCATTTCATTTTCGAATGATTGATCATTAACAGGTGAACTTATAGAGATAGAAATATTTGAGTTAGATGTCGTGCTTGGTAACTCAGGCTGCGTCGAATCAGGAGTTGAAGATTGATTTGTTGTGGATGTTGTATTTTCTGTTCGATCGGATTTTTTGTCTTTAGAACCATTTCCGTTGTTTAGTGTTAGAAGAAGAGCTGCTGTGGCTACAAGCAAAACTAATACTGTTACAATTAGTGAAACTTTTGTTTTTGTTATCATTTACTTGCCACCTCGCATTGCACACAATATGTTCTTTACTAATTTGTATATTAGATTTCATATAGATCATGTTTAGATCTATTGAAAGAACTCTCCCTATTGCATGAAGTCCTACAAGTCTATGCTTTTGACTTATTAAATATCGACTGAAACCAGAAATATCTTAACTTATGAGCATTTTTTTCTCACCCTAAGTAAACGCGATATTCGCGTTGAGCATTGCTCAAAGAAAAAAGTGTGAAA
Source organism: Acidimicrobiia bacterium (assembly GCA_046331265.1). Lineage (GTDB taxonomy): Bacteria > Actinomycetota > Acidimicrobiia > IMCC26256 > JAGPDB01 > JAGPDB01. The sequence goes on from JAXLRE010000003.1 coordinate 26,509, forward strand.
TATCTATCATATAGATACTAAAAATCTTTAAAACTAGACTCGATCTTTATGGATTTAGAAAAATTAGAGGCTCGTATTACATCTATAGAAGAAAGAAATGTAAGAGTTGAAAAAAACAAGATTTGGGAAACTTCACCTGTACGAAGAATTTCTATTGCACTATTAACTTACACTTCAATAGTTTGTTACCACTTGGCTATTGGGGCTAAAAATGTTTTTGTTATTAGTGCGGTTCCTGTTGTAGGTTTTATTTTGTCTACATTGTCTTTAGGTTTTATCAGAAATATTTTTGAGAAGCGAAAAAATGAAAAGTGATTTAACGAAAATTCCTTATGTAGGTCCTGCAATTGAAAAAGATTTTCTGTTATTAGGAATTAATGAAATTGATGATTTGAGAGGCAAGTCACATACTGAATTATTTAACCAGCTATGCAAAACAACCTCATCGAATCAGGATCCATGCGTATTAGATACTTTCCAAATGGCAATACATTTTGCAGAAACTGGAGAGTCTCTACCTTGGTGGCATTTTTCGCGGATAAGAAAAGCATCTGGTTCGTAAGTTTATTATTCTCAGATTGTATATAGTTTTTATCAATAGTAGCCTTTCTGGTTCATGTCCCCGTCGACTAGCGGCCTAGGTCGCCACCCTCTCAAGGTGGAAACGGCGGTTCAAATCCGCTCGGGGATGCAATGAAAAGATCCGCTTGGGGATGCAATGAAAATCTTATTATTTGATGTCTCATGGTGGAAACTTCCAATAGCAACATTTATAGCATTTATTGGCGGAATTATGAACGCCACATCCGGTGGAGGATCATTTCTTACCTATCCTTCACTACTCGCATTAGGAGAATCGCATATAGGTGCTAATGCAACCTCAACTGTTGGGCTGTGGCCTGGGCTTATCGCCAATCTACCTGGTTTTAAAGATGAAATATCTTCAAATAAGAAGTTTCTTAAGATATTCGTAGTGCCGACTTTAATAGGTGCTTCAATCGGAGCATTTATATTAACTAGAACTTCAGATAATGTTTTTGGTTTTGTTGCACCTATTCTAATTTTTACTGGTGCAATTGTTTTGCAATTTCATCATAAGCTTGAACATTTTTTTGATCATATGAGAATGGGATCAATTAATCGTCGAACTGTTGTTGTGACATTTGTAGTTTTTATAATAGCGATTTATGCTGCATATTTTGGAGCAGGGATAGGAGTTCTTTTTCTTGCTGCGTTTTCATTTTTACATTTAGAAAACTTTTATCATAGTGTTGCAATTAAGAATGTTCTAGCTTTAGTAGCAAATACAGTAGCAACAATTTATTTTTCGTTTACAGGTTTAATACATTGGCCGATATCAATTGCAATGGCGTTGGGGTCAATTGCAGGTGGAATATTTGGCGCAAAAATTATTAGAAAAATTGATAAAGAAAAATTGAGAAGTTTCGTAGTAGTCTATGGTTTAGCAACTTCAGTAATATTATTAATTCTACAACTTATATGAACTCATTAATACAAATTATTTTCATTGCTATTGGTTTAGCTATGGATGCGTTTTCTGTTTCAACTGCAATAGGGATGAGAGCTAAGAATCATCGTATCAAGCAAGCAATTAAAATTTCATTTATATTCGCGACTTTCCAAGCTGTTATGCCATTAATTGGCTGGGGGATAAGTGCTGTAGTGAGAAGTTTTGTAGAAGATTATGGAAAGCAATTCGCATTTATAGTGCTTTTAGTTTTGGGTCTAAAGATGATATATGAATCATTAAAGAGTGATCGTGAAAATATATCTGATCACCCAAGTATTAACCGGCTATTGATCTTAGGTTTTGCTACAAGTATTGATGCACTATTAGTTGGAACAACATTGCGTCTTATAAAAATAAATGTTCTAGTATCGATTTTTATTATTGGTCTTATAACATTTTCATTATGTATTGTTGCATATTATTTCGGAAAACAAGTTGGTAAAATTTTCAAAAATCATGTTGAAATAGTAGGCGGAGTCGTTCTAATTATTATTGCAATTACTTTTTTATTCTCATAAATAAAGAACTTTTTTTTATTTTTTAATAAATTTTTATAAAAAAATATTTACACAAAGCGTGAAAGTTTTTTACGCATTTTCATTTTTTGAAAATGATTAAAAATTAATTCGAAAAATTTAAATGCAAAATTTTGTTAACACATCGTTTTTATTTTGCATTTTATGTAAAACACCTAATAAACTTAACTTTGTTAACTTTTGTGATGCACAAAAGTTAAGTTAAGAAAAAATGAAAGGAAGTTTTTTCTCGAATATATTAACGGGGGAGTTTTTCACTCTTTGTGAAAGATTTAAGTTTCTAACACATCTCATATTTCTCCAAAATATTTCGCGAAAATCTTTAAATACTTGACATTACTATCAAAACCAACTCGACTTGATAGTTAACGGGCGAAAAACTTGGAGGTTAACCGTGAACAAGACAGAGCTTATTGAAGCAGCATCAGAACAAACAGGACTACCAAAAAGCAGTGTGGAAGCTTGCCTAAAAGCAATCACTGACACAATCGTTTCTAAGGTAGCAAAGAAAGAGCAAGTTACTCTTCCTGGTTTCGGAACATGGAAAGCATCAGAGCGAGCAGCTCGTGTTGGCCGTAATCCACAAACCGGTGAAGACATTAAGATCGCAGCAACCACTGTACCTAGCTTTAAAGCAGGATCTGCATTTAAAGAACAGGTTAAAAAAGGTTAAAGCGAAAAGTGACCCTTTTGGGTCTTGATCAAGACACCCTCAAGAAAAAGCGAAAGGTGGCAAAAATGCCAGCAGCTAAGAAAGCAACAGCAGCAAAGCGCAAGCCTGCTGCAAAGAAAGCAGCAGCTAAAAAAGCTCCTGCAAAGAAAACAGCGGCACGTAAGCCAGCAGCTAAGAAAGCAGCAGCAAAGAAAACTACTGCTAAGAAAACTGCAGCTCGTAAGCCAGCAGCTAAGAAAGCAGCAGCAAAGAAAACTACTGCTAAGAAAACTGCAGCTCGTAAGCCAGCAGCTAAGAAAGCAGCAGCAAAGAAAACTACTGCTAAGAAAACTGCAGCTCGTAAGCCAGCAGCTAAGAAAGCAGCAGCAAAGAAAACTACTGCTAAGAAAACTGCAGCTCGTAAGCCAGCAGCTAAGAAAGCAGCAGCAAAGAAAACTACTGCTAAGAAAACTGCAGCTCGTAAGCCAGCAGCTAAGAAAGCAGCAGCAAAGAAAACTACAGCTCGTAAACCAGCTGCTAGAAAAACAACTGCACGTAAAACTGCAAAGCGTAAAGCTCGATAAATTTCGTAGCTATGGAAAAGGGGCCATATGGCCCCTTTTTTTATATGAGTAACAAACATTCACTCTTGTATAAATTTTCTAGTTCTATATTGCTTTCTTTATATTTGCTATTAACTCGAAACAAAATTGAAGGAGAGCATTTTTTACCTAAAAGTGGACCGGTAATTCTTGTCAGTAATCATATTTCATTTATAGATCCTTTTGCGTTGGGTTACCTAGCTCGTCGAAGAAAAAGACAAATTCATTTTTTAGCTAAAAGTGAGCTATTCAAGAATAAAATATTAAGAAAATATTTTTTAGCATGTGGACAAATCCCCGTTAACCGCCAATCGGAAAACGCAAAAGATGCATTAATTTATGCAAGGCAATCTTTAGAGAATGGACATGTCGTTGGGATCTTTCCAGAAGGAACAATGCCGCTTGATCTAGTTCAATTGCCCATAAAAACTGGTGCTATACGATTAGCACAAGATACTGGTGCCCCTATAGTTGTGGTTGGGGCATTTGGTGCGCATGATATTTGGCGAAAAGGACATAAGCCGAAGCTTAAATTTAGAGCCAAACATTATATGGTTTTACTTCCAGAATATTTTGTTTCCAAAGATGCTTCAATTGAAACCGAAAAGGTAGTGCTTGCAGAAAAAATGCTTGATGCGACAGCAAAAGCAAAATCAAAGTTAAGATTATAAGCGTGATCGGAATTGTAGGCGCGGGAGCGTGGGGGACAACACTTTCTCATATATTAAGCGACAAAGATGATGTTGTTTTATATTTACGAGATAAAGATTTAGCTAAAGAAATTGAAGAGCATCGAGTAAATAAAAAATATTTACCGGAAGTAAATTTATCTTCACGAGTTCGTGCTACTTCAAACATCGAAGAAATGTCAGAGGCAGAACAAGTCGTTATTGCTGTTCCCTCAATAGGATTTCGTCAAGCGGTAGTTGAATTATCATTTTTACCTTCTGAAATAACATATGTTTCAGTAACTAAAGGTTTGGAACAGCAAACTAATCTAAGAATGAGTGAAGTAATTACTGATGCTGATAATCGAAAAACGTTTGAATCAATTGCAGTTTTATCAGGACCTAATTTGGCACACGAAATAGCATCAGGCCACCCTGCTGCAACTGTGATTTCAAGTACTAATGAGGATGTTCGTTTAGTCCTGCAAAAGAAATTCATGACAAAGAATTTTCGTGTATATACAAGTGATGATGTTCTTGGATGTGAAGTTGGAGGTATTGCAAAAAATGTTGTGGCTATAGCTGTTGGGATCGGCGATGGTTTTGGATACGGAGATAATGCAAAAGCAGCGATTATGACAAGATCATTGGCAGAAATTACACGCCTTGGAATAGCTATGGGCGCAAATGCTTCTACCTTTTCCGGATTAGCTGGTATTGGAGATTTAATTGCTACATGTTCTAGTGATTTATCTCGAAATAGAACTGTTGGATATCAGCTAGGAAAAGGTCAAACTTTAGAAGAGATAAGAAGTTCAAGTCATGATATTGCAGAAGGTGTTTTTTCTGCTGCATCATTAGCATCTATTGCAAGACAATTTAATGTAGACATGCCTATCGTGAACTCGACTCTTAAAGTTATACAGCAAGGATACGTAACGAAAAGTGATGTAGAGACATTAATGACTAGGCCTCCGTCGAAAGAGTAGTTATGTCATTGACAATTTATCCGGGCAACGAAATTGAGCAAAAGTTAATAGTCGCTGGTAAAACTGTCTGCGCAATGGACGAAGTCGGTAGAGGTGCATGGGCTGGGCCTTTAGTAATCGCATGTGTTATCCCAGGTGCTGGAACTATTGAAGGTGTTCGTGACTCAAAAAAAATATCAATAAAAAAACGAGAGCAACTTAGCGAAAAAATTTGGGCATGGGCTAAGACTATAGGTATAGGTGCGACAAGCAACGAAGAGATTGATAAATATGGTCTAGGCAGATGTCTGACCATAGCTGCTATTCGTGCATTAGAAAATATAGATAAATTATTCAAACCTGATTATGTGCTGTTAGATGGTTCGCACAATTTCATTAAAAATAACTCTTATGAAGTTCAGACTATTGTTAAAGGCGACAATATTTCTCACGCAATTGCAGCCGCATCCATTGTTGCTAAAGTCTACCGAGACAATATTATGAGTTCGACAGAATGTATCGACAAATATGGCGTATATGGTTTTGAAAAAAATAAAGGATACCCATCTCCCGCGCATAGACAAGCACTTTCTCAATATGGACCTTGTGATATGCATCGTGTTTCGTGGAATATATTTGAACCAATAGATGAAAGTATGATCGCTGACGCACTAGTCTAGAAATATGGGACAAAACATCACTATATCTAAATTGCCTAGTGCATCTGATTCTATTCATTTATATCAATTAAATAGATCGTTATCAGGAATGGAAATTCTTAATTATGCTGACCATGATATGGTCGTTGACGAAAATGATCCTTCACAAGTTTTGGCAAAACGTCTTTTTGATATAGGGGTACAAGAAGTAAGCGTATATTCAAATGTCGTAACTATTACCTGCGAAAATGATGTTTTCAATAAGATTCAAAACAAAATCGAGAAAATTATCGAAGATCTTTTCATTTATTATATTTAAACCTGATTTTATTTGCTTTAAGCGTCTAATCTGGCCGGAGTGAAATTACGACTTACGCCTACGAGATTATTTACGCGTGCAACTGCTTTTGTGCGTAATGATCCTGTTAGTGTAAAAACAGGATTTGTCTCGCTTGTAATTTCAATGATTGCTGGTTTAATAGCCGGAATTGTTTTAGGTTCTATCACGAAAACGCTTGTGGCATTGCCTGGATTAGTTGTCTTAGCCCCAGCAGCTATTGGCTTGCGGGGAAATGTTTTTGGAGCTCTAGCTAGTCGACTGTCAACAATTGCTCAACTGGGAGATTTGAGATTTAGCAAAAGATTAAATACAACGATTGGTCAAAACCTTGTTTCCTCAACTTTGCTTTCTTTATCATGTTCTTTCTTTTTAGCGGGAATTGCAAAGATCGTTTCTGAAGCTTTTGGAATTAAAAATGCTATCTCATATACTGATTTTTTTGTCATATCAATTCTTGGAGGATTAATCCCAACATTGCTTGTGATGATAATGACTATATTTCTGGCATTGGCATGTGTAAAAAAACAATGGGATTTAGATAATGTTGGAGCACCACTAATAACAGCTACAGGGGATATGGTTACAATCCCATCATTAGTGTTAGCTACGTTAATTGTTAATCGTTCATGGATAACAGTATCAGTTTCTATATTGGCGTCAATTTTTGCATTGACCTTATTCGTTTATGGACTAGCTACAAGACAACTAGTCCTAAGACGTATTTATAGAGAATCGTTTCCTCTTTTAATAGTTGGTGGTTTTATCTCAATACTTGCTGGTCTAACAGTTCAAGGAAGAATATCGTCATTGTCTCAGTACCCGATTTTTATCATGATGGTTCCTCCATTGCTGAGTCTAAATGGAGCTATAGGTTCTATTTTTTCTGCAAGGGTTTCTACTAAGTTACATCTTGGTCTTGTTCGTTCAGAAAAATTTACTCTTTCTCCAATAACAGAAGATATAACTTTGGCGTATGTTCTTAGCGTTCCTATATTCATGTCTTTTGGTATTTTTTGCGGTATATATTCAAATTTTGGACATCTAACTGGACCTGGTATTGGTTCAACGATAGTAGTCGCATTCATAGCCGGAATTGTTTCAACAACATTATCGAATATTGTTGGGTATCTGACTGCTGTTATGTCATATCGTTTCGGTCTAGATCCGGATAATTTTGCTGTTCCTGCAGTGACTAGTTTGTCAGATCTTATTGGCGCCGTAATACTCATGTTAGCTATTGGAGTTTTAAATGTATAACAATATATTCTTATTAAAAGGAGCAAAAAATGGATGAGTCCCCGCGCAATCTGCGGAACATGCTTGCAGAGGCAAAAGATCATTCTGAGCTTATGATTGATTTAGCTTACGCGGCTTTGTTTTTTAACGATGAAAACATGGCACAAGAAGTTGATGATCTAGAAGATGACATGTTGGATCGTATACATGATATGCGTGAGATATGTATCCTCGCAGCACGAAATGTTCGTGAAGCAGAACAAATGAGTTCTGTATTGCTTGTTGTAAGTGCAATAGAACGTATGAGCGTCGCTGCAACCGATATAGCGCGCATCGTAACGCACGATCTTGGTATACCTGCCGCTTTATTACATGATCTTGCGCATGCGCAAGAAGTATCTCATCGTGTACGTGTTCGTGAAGATTCCGGCTTAGCTCAAAAAAGTCTCGAAGAGCTCGAGTTACCAACAGAATTATCTATGCGTGTCGTTGCAATAAGACGATCGAAAGCATGGATTATTGATCCTGATGGTGATGAAATAATAATGCCAGATGATGTCTTAATTGTTAGAGGATCTCCAGACGGAATTGCTGGGTTACGCTCCATGGCAGGTGCTCCAGAATTTAATCTGCCTCCCGCTGTTGACGATGGTGCTCTAACCGATTTGGATCGTGCTGTAGATGTGCTCGTAGAGATGAAAGATATTTCTGAAGTAGCAGTTGGACTTGCATACAGTGCAATATTATTTTCAGATCGATCATTGGCTGCGGAAGTAGCCCATCTTGAAGACAGAATCGATGAAATGCGTGAACATCTTGAGGTTTGGATATTACGTTCAGCAGCTGAAACAATCGACCCATCTTCACTTCGTGGTTTACTCCGTCTTGGTGGCGCTGCTGAAGAGATCGGTGATGCTGCTCAACAACTTGTTTGGCTGATCGAACGAGATGAAGAGATGCATCCAATATTACAAATTTCTTTAGGTGAAAGCGATGAAGTTGTTGTGCGTATGCCAGTTGCTGCTAACAGTCAAATAAGCGAAAAAACTCTGAAAGAAACACAACTTGAAATTGAAACAGGTTTCTTTTTACTTGCAATAAGACGTGCATCTCGATATGTTTATCGTCCACGTAGTACACAAGTTATAAAAGCAGATGATGAGTTAATTGCAATTGGGCCTGGGGAAGGTCGAGAATATTTAGCTCAACTATGTGGGTATAACTTTATGCAAGACGATGAAACAGGAGAATTTGAAATAGTTCTAGCAGATCAAAATTAAGTAGCAGGAGTAGCTGTTGTGCTTGGTTGTCCTGCCACTGGTTTTGTTCCTCGATTAACTTTTCGGGGAACCATATTGTATGTCCAGCGATAGCGTTCTTTTTTCCCTGGCTTACCAGGTCGGTCGACAGTTCTGAAATTATCGACAACAATTCCTGGATATCCTTTTTGTGTTTCTTTTTCTTTTCCAACTTCTAATGTTGGATCATCTGTATACTTTGTTTCGATTTCTGTACGTGAAATTTCGACTGGACCTTCGAGGGTAACTTTTCTGCCTTCTTTATTTCCATAGAGTGTAACTGTAACGCTTGTTGCTCCGACATAAGTTTTAATTAATATTCCAGATTTGGAATCATTGTTAAATGCCATGTCAATTGATCCATAATTTAAGGTCGCTTCACGGCCCATTGGATATCTGCTTATATAAATACTGTGGGGTGAATGCGTAATATCTTTATACCCACCTATGAAAGCTGCATTAAATAATGTTGTTGAAAATTGTGATGCGCCTCCACCAAAATCTTCAAAAAATCCATCTTTATCTGAGAAAACAGGGGCTTTTACATATCCGTTTTCTGCTGTTCGTCTGCCGAGCTTATTATTTAGTGAAAAAGTTACACCTGGTTCAAGGACTGTATTATTTACAACTTCTGCAGCACGTCGGATATTTTTAACTCGTTCTTGACCTGCTGTAAAGTTTGTTGTGAAAGATGAAACAACTTCTGTGATATTTAAACTCTTTGCCCAACCAGTGTCATGTTTAGGAGAAAAGTTTTTAATTGCTGCGACAAAGTTATGTTCGCCCTTTATCCAGAGTTTTAGTGCTGCAGTAAAATCTATTTGCTTCCCATCAACGCTCGGAACGACACTTACGCCCGTACCATTAACTGAAAATGAAGCATCTACAGGGGCTACTTCTACAGCACTTAGCTGAGAGGCTAATAAAGTTCTTATTTTTTCGTTATTTATACCAATCTTTAGAACTTTGTCCTTAGGAGTCACTTCTATAGATTGTGCTAATTGTGATGCGGTTATAGCTAATGTGTTTCCACCAGGTGTTGTTAATACAGAATCAGCACTAAACATTTTGCGCAATATGTCTGCAGTTTTATTTGCTTGTTCTAGAGATATTTTCGCTTGAACTTTCTCTACATTCAAGGATTGTTTCTTATCATTAAAGCTGACGATAGAAGCAGAGATAGCTGATTCTACTTGCTTCTCGGTTACACCTAATCCTGATTTAGGCTTTATAATGCTTACTTTTGTTCCATCTATTTTTACGCCAGCATTCGCTTGGCCTTTTGAGAATCTATCTACAACTTTTGCAACAGCTAAATCATATTTTTTCGAATTTAATTTATATTCAATATTAATTTTTTCTTTTACGCTGTATCTTTTTATTGTGCCAGGAACAACCTCTAATGGGTTAAGAGAATCACCAATTTTTGAAGCTTTCAATACAGATTTTTTGGTTTCGTAGATTAATCCAATATCTTGAGAAGAAATTGAAACCGATTTGTTGCCTAGAGTCAGTGTTATTGGCGTTTCTAGAGCATTTTTGACATTTTTATCTAATGTATTTGCTGCTTGGGTTATTGTCTTTCCGCCAACATTTACACCACTAATTGAGACACCTTTTGCGATTTTATTTCCTCTAAAAATCACATCTGCGTAACATAGAGAAAAAATTAAAGCTAGGACTATAAGAAAAGCAACAATTATTCGCTTATTAATTTTAAAAAATTGATTAAAAGATTTTTTTTCAACTTGAATTTCGTTTTTGTCGCCATCATGACCAGTGAGTATCTCAATACCATGAGAATCTTCGAATAAAGTTAAATCGATAACTGGCTGTTCACCAAAATTTTCTCGAGAACGCGCAACTTCTATTAAGTCTTGTGATGTTGTCGGGGAATTGGCCACCCAGTAACGCTAGTAGAACAAGTCCAATTTTGTCAGATCCGACATAGATTAATTTATGGGATTTGTTGATATGGCAAAGGTAATCGGTGATAGCCTACATATGTGAAAATTCACATTTATGACTCGTCTTCGAAAGAATTTGTATTAGTTGATGACCAGGCTGACCTGGTATATCGAGCCATGGGAACTTCGTCAGATCCCAGAATATCATCATGTCTTGATTGTCGAAGCTGTGTTGTAGCTACAGAACCAATGAGTGTTTTGATCGATGAGCTAAGCGTGATTAATGTAAATGAATCAGATTTTCTAGGAAATTTAGCGGAATATGTTGAAAATTCGGAATCTGTCCACCTTTATCTACAAGAGGAAAACGATTGTGGTCACTTTCTTTGGAGAGATCCATTAGCGGTGGAGTGGAGTTCAATAACCGGCGAAAAGCGGCTACATCGTTAAAATACGATGAATCTGCAAGCCAAATATCCAAAAAGCAAACCTAAAATTAGACCTGCAGTAATATCGCTTAAATGATGCATCCTTGTATAAAGTCTCGTATAAGCGACGAGAATTCCTAGAGGAAACAAAAATATTGCAGCTAAATGATAAGAACTTGAAAGCAAAGTTGCTGCGCACATTGCGGCAACGGCGTGACCAGATGGAAATGAAGAAGTTATTGGCATTCTTAGTCCATATGGCAATTTTTCGTGCTTGTTGTATGTATTTTCTTTTTCGTGTGGTCTGGCCCTGCGAAACATCCATTTTATCGGCCCGTTTGTTAAGCCTGATTCAACCAACATAACTACAGCGAAACGAAGAATATCTTTCCAGTCTCGAACTATGAGAAAGCGTATAACTGCAAGTGCGAACCAGAGTATTGAATGATCAGCAAAATGTGAGAGACGATATAGAAAGGCATCTCTAATTTGGGTTCTTTTTAAAAGTAAATATTTGTCACCAAAATTATCTATGGTTTTAATCATGCTTTTTCCCTTGAGCTGGACAGATTTCCTTATATGAACACCAGTGACATAAAGGCCCGATATTTGCTCTGAAATCATTCTTTTCACATGCAGTACTAACTGCTTTATGTATCGCAGTGCTTTTAATTTCTATGCCTTTTAATTTAGAAAATGTTGGAGTTGCAGTAATAATTGTTGGTTCTTTTAAATATATAAGTTGAACTTTTGCAGGAAGAACACCAAAGATCTGGTGACATAAATAAGAATATAAATACACCCCTGCAAATTTTGAATCTTCATTTGAGGTTCTTGGGGTTGATCCAGTCTTGTAGTCGGAAACAATAAGATTTGAATTATCATCTAATTCTAACCTGTCTATGATTCCTCTTAAAAGTGTGTTCTCGTTTTTATATTCAAGTTTTATTTCAATACCAATTGGGATTATTAGCTCTGGATTTTCTAATTTAAAATAATTTTTGATTAAAGATTCACAATCGTGCTTTAATTGTTTTTGTTCAACATCATTAAGATTTAATTCACAAAGTTCAGGCATTGATGAGTATTCAATAAAGGATCGATCGAGCATTTCAAAAGCTAGATTTTTAGATCTTTTATTTGGCTCATGATGAAAAAGAAGTTCAAGTGCTCGATGGACAATATTCCCACGTGTTGCCGCTAGCTGAGGCTTTTGTGGAAGCTTATCTATATATGCATATTTGAAAGCCAATGGACAGTTAGTAAACTGGGCTAGCGAGGTAGGTGAGTAGCTATTTGGTGCAAGCATTACTTTTAGCTTAATTGCTAGGCAATGCTGTTTATAAAGTTTGTAATACTTTTTGCCGCGTTATAGGGCTGTTCAAAAAGGGTAAAGTGCCCTACGTTGGGCATCATTTCAATTTTTGCTTTTTTCATTTGATGAGCAATTTTTTGAGCTAATGCAAGGGTGACGGTGTTTGAGTGTTCACCGTATACGATCAATGATGAAACATCTATATTTGAAAGTGCTTCCCAAACTCCATTTGCTGTACCTGATAAATATATTGCTTCTTCATCTTCTTTATTGCATTTTAATGTAATTGAGTTATCGAGAAGTTCAAAACCATTTGAGACGTATAGACCTAAAGCACTTTTTGACAAATGGCTTAAAGCGCCTTTGTCTTTGTATTTGAAAAAAGCTTCATCATATGAACCAAAGCTATCTCTTCTTCTCCGGGCAGACAAGGCTAAAGATTCCCTATGTGCTAAATCTGTTCCTGGTGGAAACAAAATCGGCTCTGACAAATACAAGCCAGAATATAGATCTTTATTTATTGAAGCATTTAATATATGAGCACTTGCCCCAGAAGAAATTCCTAAGCCAATAAAATTATTGTGTTTTGTGAAATCTTTTAGAAAATCAAAAACACTATCTAAATCTTTCTGAAATCCATTCCATGAAGTTAAGCTTCCTCGATCGCTTTCACCATGAGAACGAGCATCGAGTGCGAAAACATTGGCATTTCTTAAATGGGCAGTTACCGAAGCATAAGCTAATCCACAAAAGCCAGTTGGGTGACACATAAGTACAACAGGTTTATTTGCGCTTGCTTTAGGAGTTAGATGATGGACTTTGAGTCTTACGTTAGATTGAACGTCATAAGAAGGGATAATCACACAAGATATTGTATTGGATTACTTTCCTAAAAATTCAAGCAACTTAGAAAAGCTCAATGGATGAGAGTAAAAATAGCCCTGTGCTAGATCACATCCGAGTTCTCTTAGTAAGTTCACTGTTTGTTTAGACTCTACTCCTTCTGCCAGAGCTTGAAGTCTTAAACCGTGTGCTAGTCCTATTACTGCAGACACTATTTCAGTAGATGCTTTTGTTCTGCCTAATTCTGAAATAAATGTTTGATCTATTTTTACTATATCTACTGGAAAGCTCTGCAAATAGGCAAGAGATGAGTATCCGGTACCAAAATCGTCGAGAGCAAGGGACATCCCCATAGCTTTTAATTTGTTTAGTGTTTCACATGCAGAGTCAGAGTTTTCCATAACGGCAGTTTCTGTTATTTCAATACCAAACATATAAGGAGGGACATCAGATTTTGATACATGTTTTGAAAGAAGTTTTGGTGTCGTGTTAATCATGAATTGCTTTGCACTTAAATTTGTCCAGAGTGTGAAGTCGTACCCATTAGAAAATAAATTTTGTGCATCTATAACAACTTGAGAAAAAACTCTTTCGAATAACGGATCAATTAATCCACTTTCTTCTGCTAGTGCTATGAAATTATCTGGAGTTAACAAACCTAGTTTTGGGTGATTCCACCGTACAAGTGCTTCAGCCCCGATTATTCTTCCAGAAATTAATTCGATCTCAGGTTGGTAGAAAACACAAAGTTCATCAGAACGTATTGCATGATGTAATTCACGTTCATATTTAAGTTTTTTATATGCTTCGCTAGACCTTGAAACACTTGCAAAAGAATACCTAGATACATTTGAGTCCCTAGCTTGTGTCATGGCTGCATGTGCATCGTGTAAGACCATGTCTGCATCTTGCTCAACAGAAAGATCAGAAAATGCAATACCGACTGATGGTACGAGATTTATTTCTTGTGAATCAATTTCAAATGGGGTCCTAAAAGTGTCAACAATATTTAAAGCAAAATCACGTGCTTGTTCTGCAGTGTGTATATGTTCAATCAGTATCGCGAATTCACTTGAACCAACTCGTGCAATTAAATCAGTAGAAGGTACAAGTGAATCTAGACGTTTTGCCACCTTGCTTATTATTCGATCTGCTGCGTCATATCCTAATGATTCAACTATAAATGCATATCGGCCAACTTCTAGTGCGAGAACGCAGGTAGACACATTGTTTTTTGAATTGTGATTCAATGTTGTATTGAGTCTGTCGTGAAAGAGTATGCGATTAGCTAAACCAGTACTTTGGTCATGGAGCATCTCATGCTCAAGTTGTTCTTCTGCTTGTTTTCTATCAGAAATATCAACAAACATAATTATTGCTGTTTCTTTATCAGGCATTATCGACATGGTTGCTAAATACCATCTGTGAAATCCTGCCCGAGTCAATAAAAGGTCAAGTCTTGAATGTGTTGTGCCAGTTTCAAATAAATCTTTGATACTCTGTCTCAACTCGCGCACATAAGAATTTGATTGCATGGGGTTGTCGAATAATTTGAATATATTTGTTGAGTTTTCATCGATTGTTCTTGAGTGAAATACTTCTACAATTGACCGAAATGCTGCATTGACATGAATAATTGTTCCATCTTTTTTACACATCATTGTGGGGGAGGACAGCGCATTTAACATGTTTGCAGCCAGTGCTTCTTGAGATTTTAATTTTGTTGAAATTGCTTCTCGCGTGAGTAGAGCAGATATATGATGTCCAATTGTCTCAGCCCATGCAATTGTTTCTTTATCTATAACAATGTGATGAGAAGTTGCTATAGATAAAACGCCGTTTGTTTTTCCATCAACAAAAAGGGGCACTCCAATGTAGTGGTATACGTGAAATGGTTTTGAGAAACTTGGACAGATCAAATAATCATGTTCGTGAGCGTCGCTTAAAATTAATGTTGAACTTCTTCTAATAACTTCACCAGCGAGTGTGCTTGCTAAAGATATTTTTATCAATGTTGGATCTTGCACTACACCATGAGCTAAAGACGTTGCGCTAAAACTGACGATGTCTCCATCGTATGTTTCAATACCCGCAAATGTAATAGGAAATGAAGAAGTAATTACTGATGCAATGTCATTTAATATTGGAGAAACTAATGTTTCGTCGATAACATCGTGGCTAATTTTGTGAATTAGTGATAGAGCATCGCTTCGCCATTTTTTATTAGCAAGTACGGGTGCAGACGTGTCTTCATTTTCTGCGCGTGAAATATCGTCTACTTTGTATAGATACGGATTTACTTGCGTGTTAATTAAAGGTTGATCATCAGTGTCTTCGCCGAATGCTCCCATGTGTTCTCCCCATCACCTGAGATAAGTGTCTCATAAGTAACATGCGAATGGAAGGGCTTAACGCGAAATTTTATGCGACAAAAAAGACATTATTGTCTAATCTTGCACATATTTTTTGTAAATTTTCTTTATTTATTATCTAAAACCCAAGTCTCTAATGCAGGACTTGATTCAACGCTAGTAATCAATGAAAAGCGAGGTTTATCTGTAGGGTTCATAACGACATGGTACATACGTTCTGAATCAACCATGTATCGCATGCCTTTATGAAGAGGTAGTTGAATTTCTGTAGAAGGATCATCTTTGACTGTTCTAAGAATCATTGCTGCACCAGGAGTCTCAGTAAGTTCCAGCCATGTTCTAACAACCCAACCAGAACCAGCAGGGTTAATACGGTTATTGTCATCTAAATGTATTTGAGTTAAAGCTTGTTCGTAGTTTTGAGGATTCAATTTTATTGTGCGTACACGACCGTAGTTAGCGCCAATAGATTCAACATATTTCTTTAGCGTTGGACAAGTTTGCGCATTCTTTGTCCAAATGCCATCCTTATCTGGTTTTGAATGTTCCCAAAAACCTGCACATTCCATTTCACCAAGAGCAGAAGCAATAGGGGCAAAGTTAGTGTCCCCACCTGATTTCCAATCCATATATTCCATGTTGACGAATTCTTCTTCTGGTACATCAAAATCTGCATCAGATAAAAGGACATAACCATTTTCACGTAGTGCGTCTAAATGGTAATAATCTTTTGGATCTACTTTGCTTGGAGCTGTATCTGCATAAGTCATAAGAGTATTCTACTCCTGTTGTGATTATTCTCGTAAGCTAGATGTGAATTAATAATTAAGGAGGCCTAAATTGCCTGCAAACATTGCAGTATTAGTAAAGCAGATACCTGATCCAAGTCAAGTCGGTTCGCTAGATGAAAATTTCAGATTTGTTCGTGAAGGCAAAATTGTAATAGATGATGCAGATTTGTATGGGGTAGAGGTTGCTCTTCAATTAAAGGAAAAACTTAGTGATGCGCAAGTGATTGCTGTATCAATGGCTCCAGACGAACAAAGTTCTGGACTCAGAACTGCTTTGCAAATGGGTGCAGATAAAGCCGTTGTAATTTCTGATCCAGATTTAGCCAATGCCCACTCTTTAGCAACAGCGAAAGTGCTAAATGCAGCAATAGAAAAAATTGGCGAATGCCAACTTATTATTTCTGGAACTGAAAGTAGTGATGGATATGCAGGAACATTGCCGGCACAAATTGCTGCATTAAGGAACATTAGTGCATTAACATTTGCAACATCAGTCGATCTTGATGGAACGACAATAACAACTAAACGTCAGAGCAACGATTCGTTAGATACTCTAAAAGCTCAACTGCCATGCGTTGTTAGCGTGACTGCCGGGGTTGTGGAACCACGTTATCCAAATTTTAAAGATATTATGGCTGCTAAATCAAAACCGGTAGATACATATACTCTTGCAGATCTTGAATTGAGTAAAGATGATCTCGAAGTTGATTCTCAACAAGTAGTTTCATTAGAAGATGCACCTGGAAGAAGCTCTGGGGAAAAGATTGAAGATATAAGTATTGCTGCTGACAAGATTATTGAATTTTTAGAAAATGCGGGAGCACTTTAAATGGAAAAAGATACGACAAAAGTCATAGTTGTTGGAGAACTGTCTCATGGTGAACTTGCAAGTCACACATTTGAACTGGCTATTTTAGCTAATAAATTAGGTAGTCATACCAGCATGTATATATCTGCATCTGATAAATCACAACTTAATGTCGAAGGAATAAGACAATCATTAGGGGACAACTCGGTTAATTGTTTATATCTAACAAATTGTGGTCAAGGTCTATCTGGCAATGCACTTTCGAAGCAGATATCTACAGATGTAACAAAAATAATTGAAGGAAACCAACAAGTGATTGTGTTAGCTCCTCAAACATATTTAGGTCGAGATGTTATTTCGCATTTAAGTGTTTATTTAGATACTCCTGTTTTATCTAACTGTGTTGATGCTCAAATAATAGATGGACTTATTGAAACAAAGCACATGATATTTGGTGGTACGAAAATTGTTAAAGCAAAATCAAATAAATCTGAGATTGCAATTCTCGGTATTCGCCCAAAATCTATTGCAATCGAACCAGTAAACACGGTTGAATGTGAACTCATTGAAGTTGACGCAAGCTCATTGCTCTCAGAGGCAGAAAAAACTGAGATAGTTGAAAGAGAAATAATCCAAAATGTTGGTCCTGAGTTAGAAGATGCAGCTGTTGTTGTTTCAGGAGGACGAGGGCTGGGTTCAAAAGAGAATTATGAGAACTTAATTGGTTCTTTGGCTAATGAGCTTGGCGCTGCTACTGGAGCGTCCCGTGCAATTGTTGATGCTGGTTGGGTACCTTACTCTAAGCAAGTAGGTCAAACGGGAAAAACAGTAAAACCAAACATATATTTTGCTTGTGGTATCTCTGGTGCTACTCAACATTTGGTTGGCATGAAAGGTTCAAAAAATATTATTGCAATCAATACCGATGATCAGGCACCTATTTTTTCAGTAGCAGATCTAGGAATTGTTGGAGATGTTAATGTTGTTGTCCCTGAGTTGATTGAAAAAATAAAAGCTAAGAAAAATTAACCTTGGGGGTTAATTGACCCTGAACGAAATTGAGAAACATTACTAGGTGTTTTATTGAATGTTTGTTTTGCGATTTGCCCGGTTATATTGCCAAGATCGACTTCTTCATTTTCTATAAAATTTTCTGCATCAACAATTGAAACGACTTCAATAACTGTTGACAAAATTCTCCAGGGTTGGCCGTTAGAGGCGACTTCAATTGATTCTTGGGTTGCTTGAGAATGTGAACTAAGAGACAAGGCTGTTGTTGTTTGTATGGAGAATTCACCGATTAGTGGCTTACCTGAAATGAACACAGATGCACCGCCATGTGTAGCAGCACTTATCTGGCCATTTACAACTTTTACTGCTGCAATTGTAGTTTCAATGTCTCTTGCTCGAGCATGATCCCGTATTAAGTCGACATATTGCTCAATAGATTCAGTTCCTGATGAAAGAACGTCAGCAATTGTTGAAACTAAAACAGAATTTATTATGGCTTGATTTCGACTTGTTGCTGTTGCAGAACCTACTGCATAAATGTATGAAGACGAATTTAATTGTCTTACAACATGCCATGTTCCAGCATCTTGTCTTGAGTGGATAATATTTACATCACTAGTTGTCGGAATTAATGTTTCGAAAAGTTTCTTTTCAAAATCTTCAAGACTTTCCTCGGCATCAAGTCGAGCAGACTCTTCCATAGCGATTCGTGTTTTCCATGCAGCTTCGACTTCTTGCTCGTCACGATATTGTTTTGCAATAGCAACCCATTGTGTTGTTGTTTTATCATGCAGCGGACGACCAGTTAGCTCTAGGCGTAAATCTTGCTCAAGTGTGTGAATATTTACAATGGTCTTGAATTTATTATGTTTATCTAACTCAGAAAATAACTCTTTGACTCGTTCTTTGTCATCTTGTCTGAAAGTTTCTAGCCATGAATTTATAGTTCCATTAAACGTCTCATTATTGATACCACACCACGTTGCCAGTCGATCTGAAATATATGCATCTCCAGTAGCTGAATCAAAAAAGCACATACCCATATCTCCAGCTTTTAGCGCCAGAGATAATGCTGTTTCGGAACCAGATGCATCTGTAGCATTTTCTTGAGTATCGAAACGCAAATTCAACAAAGAAATAAACATTTCTATTGTCGATAAAGCATTTGGAGTTAAACCATGATGTGAATCAGGAATTAATACAAGTTCGTAGTTGGTTCCATCAAGTGAAGATATATTTTTTTCGATTGTAGGGAAGCGGTTGAAAACTTCATTATTATCTGTTGAGCTTGCAATTATTTCGCACTGTGTTGTGCTCATGTTCCTGATGCATGCGTATTTCGCTATTTCTAAACTGACAAGGCTCTTACAGACATGTACGAATGGATCATCATTTGTGTTTGAAAGTGTCGTTACTGCATTTACGATTAAATTTTCATTTGTTGAAGTTACATTTTTTAATAATATGACTTTAAATATTTCATCGTTAGAGACAATCTCTTTTGATGCTGCTAAAAGTTGAAGGTTATGAGAATTTGTTACGAAATTTATTTGTTTTGGAACAGATGTAATAATTTCATTATTGGGTGTATATCTTGAAATATTGCCACCTTCTAAATATTCTTTTGGAATACCTAAAATCTTCGAAGCTGCAATATTTGCCACAATAATGTTGTCGTTTGAATCTAAAACCAAAATGGATGTAGGCAAAGCATGAAGAATAGCCCTAGTTATTGAGCTTAGATTTTTATCTTCCACCAAAATCCTCCATCCTTGGGGCTAGTGACATTCTACTCGTAGTAACTATGCACTCGAAAATTAGTTACTTATTGGTCAATAAGTGCAAACTATTATTTGCCTTCACGTCGAGATATAAGTCAATTAGGCAATAAATTATTTGACCATGACAACAGCAACACTTACAAGACCAAAAACAATTCATGAAATAATACCGAAGACAATTTGGAGAGATGGCGTCCTTGTTATAGGTTTCGCATTATTTACTGCACTTATGTCGCAAATAAGCATTCCTCTATCGTTTACTCCTGTGCCAATAACAGGACAAACTTTGGCCGTATTGCTATCTGGGGCAGTCTTAGGGCCATACCTTGGAGCCAGCTCTCAAACTCTTTATGTTTTTCTAGGAGCAATCGGCTTACCATTTTATGCTGAAGGCACGTCTGGTTGGAGTGTACTTAAGGCACCATCGGGCGGGTATTTAATAGGATTTATTTTTGCTTCAGCATTAGTCGGCTATCTATCAAATAAGAAAAACGATCGTAATGTATTAAGTGCAATAGCAGCATTTGTTGCTGGCTCAATCGTTATTTATACTTTTGGTCTTATTTGGCTGGCACATGTACTGAAAATTCCCATGACAGCAGCCGTCGGCAAACCAAGCGCTATTGCATACGGGTTAGCCCCATTTGTTATAGGTGATGTCATAAAAGCAACTATGGCAGGTGTACTTTTGCCCACAAGCTGGAAGATAGTACAAAAATTTGATTCAAAAATGAAAGATGAAAATTAAGGCCTAGGATCTCCAAGAATATTTAATACTTGATTTTCTAATTCATCTCTCGAGGTCACATCACTAGCAACAATAGTGATGTGACCAACTTTTCTAAATGGTCGAACTTCTTTTGAATACCAATGAAGATATACATTATCTAAATTACTTAATTTTTCTCTCTGCTCTAGTGTCACTTCTCTACCAACAATGTTTATCAATGCGCTATAGCCAAGAGGAGTGGTCTCGCCTAACTTCATATCAGTTATTGCACGTAAATGTTGTTCAAATTGACTTGTAGTTGAGCCCTCAATTGTCCAATGACCAGAGTTGTGAACTCTTGGAGCAATTTCATTCACGATGAGTTTATTGTTTTTAACAAAACATTCGATAGCTATAGTTCCAACATAATTATTTTCTGAACATATTTTTTTAGCTATGTCGTACGCTTGGTTTTCTAATATATCTACATTTTCAACAATGGTCATAGGAGAATACGATCTAGCGAGAATAGAATCTTTATGAATATTATGAGACAACGGCCAAGATTTAAAATCTCCGCTAATGCTTCGAGATGCAATAATTGAGCATTCAAAATCAAAGTCAACTAAACCTTCAACAATGCACCCAGGGTTTAATAATTTTGAATGTATATCATTAAATTTTTCTTCGATATCAATATCAGTTTTAATTACCCATTGACCTTTACCGTCATATCCTCCATGACGAGTTTTAATGACGATGCCGTTGCTTGATAATTTCTTATTTGCTATTAAATCTGTTAAGTACGTTTTTAAATTTTCTATAGAAATATCTTGATCAATCAATTCAAAAGGAGCAGTAGGAATCTTTAAGTTGAACAAATGCGACTTTTCAAAAAAGCGATCACCAGCTGTTTTAACAAACTCAGCATTTGGATAAACGGGAACATTGTATTTTTCAACTAATTTTGCAATTTCGTAACCTTCATGCTCTGACTCAAAAGTAAAAGCACAAACACCATCTAAAAATTTCTTTAATTCTTTTTCGTAAGATAAATCTTGTATGAATCCTATGCAATCTGAAAAAGCACAGGAAGTCTCATCCCCAGCACAATTAATTTGAACGCCGATTTTTTTTCCGGCTTGACCCATCATCTGGGCTAGTTGTCCACCGCCAACAACAGAAACTTTTTTTATTTCCATTATTTTTTACTAGTTGAGATTTCGAGTACTTGAGGTGCGGAATATCCACCAAGCATGGCAGATATAAGTAGCCTCCAAGAAGTTCTTGCGGATTCATAGTCTTTAACTGATTTTTTATATTTATCCATATTTATAGAACCAGGTTCTGTGTTATCTAGATTTCTAATAGCATCAGATAGCTCTTTTGAATTTACAAGCTTGTTAGAAAGCTTTGCATTTGCTCGGAGTCGGCCAATGACAATTTCTAAATTTTGTGCAGCGTTAAGTTGATTTTTTACATTTTTCTTTTTTATTGCTGAGTTAAATTCTTTCAGGTATTTTTTTCCTTCTGAAGTAACATCTCTTTTGCCGCCAACATTTTCAGCGATAGTTAATGCTTCATTCAATTTGCTGTATCTATTTTTTAATTCTGGAACTAAAACAGAAAAATTCTTATTTATTCTTGACTCTTTACCTGAAAGCTGAGAGCATCCACTGATGACAAAAACGAAAACTACTATCAATATGATAGGTAGAATTAGCCATATGCGACGCAGGCCAAGAAATTTCATGCGAATAGGCTATCGGAATTATATATATTCGCGCAGTTTGTTTACATTAATTTTTCTAATAGCTGTTTTTGCCTTTGCGAGTTTACTTATGGGGAATTATATATTTAGTGAAAACAATAAAACAGATGGTGTTTATATAGATAAGGTCATTGATGGGGATACGGTAGTCGCTAAATTTCCTGATGGGCATAAAGAAACAATTCGCCTCTTAGGGATAGATACTCCTGAAACCCATCATCCAACTAAGCCTGTAGGTTGTTTTGGTCCAGAAGCTGAGACATTCACTCGAAATACATTGTTGGGTAAAAAAGTTAAGCTCGAGTATGACGTCGAAAAGAAAGATAAATATTCGCGTACATTAGCTTTTATTTATCTTGGTGATAAGCGATTTAACGATGTATTGGTTTCTCAGGGTTACGCCAAAGTTATGACAATAGAACCAAATACGAAATATTCCGAGATATTAGTAATAGATCAAGTAAATGCGATGAAAAATAATAAAGGTATGTGGGGCTATTGCACTAACGATAATTAAAACTAAGACTTCATGTTTGTTCGCATTTTACCAAGAGCGCTACCTAATACTTCTCTTGCCTGTGAATGGGTGATGCCTAAATCTGCTGCAATTTGTTTCATAGATTCTGCATCTCCATTTAAACCGAAGCGTCGATCAACGATTGAATATTCTGCAGCAGTTAAGAAAGCATAAGCATTTGGATCAGTGCGAAGTTCAATGTAATCATCATCGCTAGTTGGATCTTCAACATCATGCGATGTGTAACTCATATAAGAATCTTCATCTTGATAGATCCATGAATCATCCGCATCGAAAACTGTTTCAAAAGGGCTTCTCATGTCTACCTCCAAACAATTGTGTTGCGTTAATACTGCTACTAAATTGTCATAAGGTCAAGACTTGTTTTCGGTGTTTTTTTCTAGATATTTCGCGCGAATGTCCTCAATACGTTTGATTGCCTCTTGTGTAGAAAAAAGGTCGTTTCGAATATCTAGTTGTGATATGTGTTGATTTATATCTTTTAAAAATGGAGATTCCTTACAAACAAGAATTTGTCCATGGCGTGTACGTACACAAGCTCTCGTAATATGCAATTCATCTAGAGCCCGAGACATTGCGACATATGCTAAACGTGCTTCTTCTTTAATTCTTATGCGGTCGTTATATAAAGGTACCAGGCCTTTTTCGAAACCTGCGACGATAACAGTATTAAATTCAAGTCCTTTTGCCTGATGAAAAGTTAAAAGAGAAAATCCTGCGCTGTGACTATTTGAGCTATCTAATTTTTCCCTTATGTATTCAAAAAAACCATTTACGTCACCGTGTTTATCATAAGGGAAAAGAGAGATATATTCTTTGGCAGCTTTTCGAAGGTTTAGGTGGACATTAGCTTGTTCTTCGGAAAGTTCACTGCCAGTGGATTTATCTAGCGAATTTATATCATCTAGTGCATCGTAAATAGATTTCCATTTACGCTTTTTACGCAATGTTGTTATTTGTTGCCATATTTCTTTTTCAAATTCACTTTTAAACTCATGGCGTCCAACATGATATTTGATTCCTAACTTATTAGCTGCATTTATAAAGAGTTGTTTTTGAGAGTTGGTTCTAACTAAAACTGCAATTTCATTTAGCGCTACACCTTTTGCATGAGTTGATGAAATTAAATTTAGGACAGATTTTGCTTCTTCATTTTCATCAGAAAAAACATGAACTTTTGGTAATACATTTGAAGGTCTAATTGCTTCAACTTTGTATTCTTCGTTTTCAATAACGCTAAGTGCAACCTCTACGTTGGCTTTAGTTGATCGATAATTTTTATTTAAAAAAACAACTTGAGATCCTGGAAAGAAATCTGAAAAATTATTTAAATAAACATCACTTGATCCTGCGAAAGAAAATATAGATTGATTAGGGTCACCAACAACAGTTATGGATCCATTTCCTCCTACAAGCATTTGATATATACGCATATGTAAGGGTGTGGTGTCCTGAAACTCATCGACTAGCAGATGTCTATATAAGTATCTCCTTGTATTTAAGAAGTTTTCGTTCTTAAGACGATTATGGTATTCGATAAGGAGATCGTCATGGTCCATAAGACCATTGTCTTTAAGGTATTTTTTATATTTTCTTGAAGATTCTAAGAACGACTCTAAAGAAATAGATGTTCCGTTTATATGAACATTCTTAAGTATCTTACGAAAGCTTTCATTATCGATTTTGTTTTCATCTATAAATCTTGTTTTACACCATGAAATAATCCGTAGGATTTTTGTTTGATCTTTAACTTCAAGTTTTTTTAATATCTCAACTGAATTTTCGACAAGGTTACGTATTTTTGTCGAGTTGTCATCATGAAAATTTTTCAATTCATTTAAAGCAAATGCATGTAAAGTGCCGACAATAGGCCGTTCACGTGAAGTGTCGCCAAATATTTTTGCAATTCTGTTTGCAAGCTCAAATCCTGCTTTTCTAGTAAAAGTAATTGCAACAATTTGTTCAGGTAAGCATTTTTCAGACTTGATTAAGTATTCAATACGTTTAACTAGGACTCTTGTTTTTCCTGAACCTGCAGAGGCCACTATGCATAGCCTGCTTGCTGGGCTGTAAGCGGCATTGTGCTGATCTGCGTCGAGATCCATATATAAATTTTGTTCAGCAAATGTCACCATTAAAAGATAGTCAATAAACTTAATCGACGTCACATGCAAGCATTTAGCAGTAGTATTTATACATGCGTTGCGCTATTAGTATTTTTGGTACAGATCGACCTGGGATAATTGCAAATGTGACTTCGATACTTGCAGATAATTCTGTAAATATTGAAGATGCATCTATGACATTGCTTCAAGGTCATTTCGCGATGATATTGGTGGCAGAAATAAATGCAGATAAATATGAAAAAGTTCAAGAAACTTTAAATGGCCATTCTCAACTAGAGAATGTTTCTTTTAATTTTCTAGAGATTGAAGATGTGCCTGAGGTAGAACCTACTAGTTCAATATCTAAGTACGTTTTTCACTTATCCGTTTCAGACACACCAGGTATTGTCGCAAGTGTGACACAAGTTCTATCTAAATATGGTGCAAATATTGTTGACTGTGCAACAAGAAAAAACAATGACACTGGTGTATTTACGATGATTCTCGATGTTGATGTTGAAACAGATAAAGAAGATGAAGTCGTAAAAGAAATTGATAAAGTAACCCATCAGTATTCAGGCGACATTGTGTTTCAGAAATTAGATGATGTTGATCTTTAAATGTGTAACAACGAAATAGTTTTATATCCAAACGAAATACTCAAATCAAAAACAAAAAGTGTTGATGATGTTAATTCTGAAGAAATTCAGAATTATATAGATGATCTTTTAAACACGATGAATGCATACAACCACTGTGTTGGTCTAGCCGCAAATCAGATAGGTATTAATTACCAGATTTTTGTTGCGGATGCTTCAAAAAATAAAAGCTGTAACATGTCTCATGGTTTGATCATTGCAGTTAACCCAAAGGTTACTGTCAGCGAAGGAACAGAAATTTCTCGGGAAGGTTGTATGAGTGTACCTGACCTTACAGGTAACGTGACGCGTTCTGTCCAACTTGAATTTGAGGCGCGAGATCGAAATGGTGAAGTTTTCAACTTAAGCGTGAATGGATTTGAAGCTAGAGTTATTCAACATGAAATAGACCATCTAAATGGCAAAGTCTTTTTAGATAGGGTCAAATCAGCCCGAGATGTGTATTCACGTAAGAAATATAGGTAAAGCCTATTCCGTATTTTTCTATATAAGAGAACTAATATTTACGAATGGCTTATCCAAGAGAATTATTAAATGATGGAGAAGAGCTTTCGCTCGACCTTCGTCCACACTGGTGGTTTTTTGCTAGAAACTTCCTTTTTGGTGGTGTGCTTCTAATCGCTTTAATTGTAATCGGATTTATTCCAAGTGGTGATTCGACAGCTAAAACTGGTTCGACAGAGAATCTTCTATATGTAGCACAAAAATATGCTCTTCTTATTTGGTTTATAGTTTTACTTGTCTGGGCTTTTTTTCTTGTAGCAGCATATCTGCAATGGATCTATACATTGTTTGTTGTAACAAGTGACAGAATAATTTATCGCCATGGTGTTATCGCAAAAAGAGGAATCGAAATTCCGTTAGAACGTTTGAACAATATAAATTTTGAGCAAACAATATTCGAACGAATAATTGGTGCTGGCACATTGATTATTGAATCTGCTGGTGAAGACGGACGCAGTACATTTAAGGATGTTCGCCATCCTGACGCTGTACAACAAGAAATAAATCGATGCCGTGAAATTAATGATCGCAATACTTCACGTTACGCAACAGAAGGTCTAGAAAGTCTCATATCAAACGGCGGTCATTCTATGATGTCGATACCTGAGCAAATAGAAAAACTGGCACAGCTTCGAGATCAGAATGTAATTACAGAAGCAGAATTTATCGAGAAGAAACAAAGACTTCTAGATCAAATGTGATGAATGAACTAGAACGTTTTCACCACGACTTTGCATACTTAGCAATTGCAATAAATATTCTTGCAAGTATCTGGATGTTTTTATCTTTAAAAATTGTGGATTTAAAAAGGAAAAAATATTTCTTTGCGCCTGTTTACATTGGTTGGTTAGCAATATGTGTTCAAGCATTTTTAGGCATATCACTTTTCATGTCAGGCGAAAAACTAGGAACTGGAAAAGGTTTTCATTATTTCTACGGATTCATTGCGATGATGACTGCAGCAATTTTGTTTTCATATTCTAAAACGATGGGAAAAAAGAAAATACTTATATATGCGGTTTCTTCTTTGTTTTTAGGCGGACTGGGCATTAGAGCAGCTTGGATTGCTTTCTCTTAAGTTTTTGGACAGAAAACCCGACTGTTGGTCTAGAATAAATCTATGGATAAGCAATTTAAAGATTCACGTTTACGAGTTGGCGTTATTTATGGTGGACAAAGCGCTGAAAGAGATGTCTCTGCTGTAAGTGCTCGTGCTGTAGTGCAAAATCTTGATCCTGAAAAATATGAAGTTCTTCCTGTTGTTATTACTGAAACTGGCGAGTGGGTTTTTGCTGAAGAAACATATAAACAACTTCAACAGTCAAGATTCGAACTTCCTAAGTCGTTATCACTTAATGGTGCTGAACTTGTAGAAAGATCTGGCGCTATTGCTGTTGGTGGCAATCCGGTAGATATTGTGATCCCTATGCTTCATGGTCCTTATGGAGAAGATGGAACGATTCAGGGTCTATTAGAAATGGCAGATATCCCATATGTTGGTACATCAGTTTTAGGTTCAGCGATATGTATGAACAAAATTGCGTGTAAAAATATGTTGACATCGCATTTAATTCCGATTGCTCCGTTTATTTATACACGCGAAAGTGAACTAGTTGGTTTTGTCGATAAAGTCGAAACAATTATTTCATATCCTTGTTTTGTTAAACCAGCAAATCTTGGTTCTTCAGTTGGTATAACTAAAGCACATGATCGAGATGAACTTGCAGATGCAATTGAAATTGCTTTGAAATATGACGAATGGATTGTTGTAGAAAAAGCTGTTGATGCACGCGAAATTGAACTATCTGTAATGGGTGATGTAGACGTTCAAGCTAGTGTTCCAGGAGAAATTGTTCCCGGCGAAGAGTTTTATTCTTATACCGATAAATATGTGACAGATGCAGCTGAGCTTAGGATCCCTGCACCATTGTCTGAACGTGAAATGGCTGCGGCACAAGACTTAGCTATACGTGCATATAAAGCTTTGTGCTGTGACGGTATGGCTCGAGTTGATTTATTTTATGAAAAGGGAACAGGCAAGTGGATGGTTAATGAACTAAACACTATTCCAGGATTTACCCCTATATCGATGTTTCCAAAACTTTTTGAATATTCAGGTAAAAGTTATTCACAGCTCTTGGATGAATTAATTGCAATCGCACTAGATCGTCATGATCGACGTAACTCTAAGAAAAATCTAGAACATTAAAAGTTATATGTGAACAACTGGGCAAGTTAGCGTTCTAGTTATTCCTCCAATTTTTTGGATATCAGATACAACTTTTTTGCCTAAATCGTCCATCGTTTCTGCTTCAACTTTAACTAGAACATCATATGGTCCAGTTATTGCGTCTACAAAAACAACACCGTTAACTTGATTAGCTGCTGTCGCAACACCTGATGCTGCACCAACTTCGCTTTGGATAAGGATATGCTGAAACTGCCATTGTTGAATCATAGCCCATTTCCTAAGCTGCTTGGTGTTACGATTTTCTATCGAAATTCGATAGTAAACAAACCCGCCCCAACACGGGGTAAGCGGTAGCTAAATATGGGAGAATTGCCCGAAAATTCGCATTTTGATATTATTTTTACATGGGAATTTTTAAACGAACACCTCAAATAACGATTTCAGACGATGTATTGGCAGAAATTGGTCGACGAAAAACAGAACGTGAAAGAGTTATTGCAGAAAATGAAGTTACTCCGGAAAAAGTGCGAGCAGCAATAACAGATCGTGATTGGGCTCGCTTGGAAAAACTTTTTAGAACCAATGATCATTTTATTGTCAATTACGCAGATATAACTGATGAAGAACGGAGAGGTATTGAAGATCTTCATGATGAGATCACTGAACTAATACGAAATTCAGATGTCACACCAGAATTAGTTTCGTTTATTTCATTTTATTATGAGCGTACATGGATCGGTGTGGAAGACGTTGATGCCCTGTGTGCTGATCGAATTGATGAAGCAGGCCTAGAGATACGAATTACTTTTCCAAATCTTAAATGGGGGACTCCTCCACGCGACATAGCTGAATTTATATCGAAATCAGATTTATTTACGAGTAAATTTGGCGAGAAGCTTGTTAGCCATGTAATTAGTCATATTCGTATTGATAACGCTGCCGATGCTGAAGAATTTGCAACGGCACTCGATCCGATTATTGACTTAAAAGGCGATTGGAATTTATATGGCTTCTTGAGAAGATTTGAAGGATTAGATGACTTCCAACTGATAATCGACAAATCACAATTTCAAAAAATGTTAAGAAATAGTCAAAATGGTTCAGTAGCTTATCTATTAGCAAATGGAAAGTATCCAAATGTAGATCATAGTGATTTTGAAATTGCTGTTAGGGCTATTGGGGAAGAAAATATCCATCCATTTTCTGGCGGCACTGAAAACAGCCAAACTAACGTCGCAAAATTAATTTTAGATAAATTACCAAAAGTAACTAAATCTGATATTGATGTAATCGTAGAACAATTGACTTTACATCCAACCAACTCTCAGCTAAACCTGATACTTTCAAAAGCTCTTGATAAATTACCTTCACGAAACGGTAGTAACGATGCCATAGTCTCAGCGTTAATACCTCTTAATAGAGACGGTGTTACAAAAGTATTAATTGAAAAAGGCATCTATTCTCCAGATTCAGAAAGCATCACTCGCTTTTTTACTGAAGGACATTACGGTTCGGTTGAAGCGTTGGCCGTAAAAGGATTTATACCTAGTTCAGAAGAATTCGATAGAGCGCTAAGCGATGAAAGGAGCGATTTAATCGGAATGTTCATTGCTAACGGTTATGTTCCATCAACAGTCGATCAAGTCCGTGCATTGCCAGACTATATAATGACAGCTCTTGAAGAACGACTTAGCGCTAACGGTGTAAAAATACCAACAGTTGCAACGAATTTAATAGAAGCACCTGGCCTTTAATCAAATAACATCAACATCCATTTCATTAACGCGTTTAGTTAGATTTTCTAGTTGTACGCCAAGAGCTGAAGGTAAACGGTCACCAAAAGTCTCATAGTGAGATGCAATAGATTCGCATTCTGTTTCCCATTGAGATTTTCTTACAGCCAATGCTCTAGCAACGTAATCTGAATTTAATGCGTTATCGAAATTGATTTCTTCTGCATGAGCAACAATTCCAACAGGTGTCTCAACACCATCAGTTCTACCTTCAAGACGATCAATGATCCATGATAAGACACGAATATTGTCACCAAAACCAGCCCATAGAAATTCGCCAGTTCCGTCAGCTTTTCTAAACCAGTTAACACCATAGATCCTAGGTAATTTATCTCTATCAATTTTGTCTTCCATTGACAGCCAATGTGCAAAGTAGTCACCCATGTTATATCCGCAAAACGGCAACATAGCCATAGGATCACGACGAACTTCACCGACCACACCTTCAGCGGCTGCAGTTTTTTCAGACGCAATTGCGCTTGCTATGAAAACACCATGCTCCCAGTCGAATGCTTCATATACCAAAGGAACAG
The DNA here is from genome assembly GCA_046331265.1 of Acidimicrobiia bacterium. Lineage (GTDB taxonomy): Bacteria > Actinomycetota > Acidimicrobiia > IMCC26256 > JAGPDB01 > JAGPDB01. Next base: position 57,058 of record JAXLRE010000003.1, read on the forward strand.
TTGTAGCTCGCCGTCCACCTAACAATATTGCGCTAATTGGAACACCAGCAGGATCTTCCCATTCTGGAGCAATAGATGGGCACTGAGAAGCAGGTGCAGTGAAACGTGAATTTGGATGAGCAGCCACTTCACCAGAAGCAGGATCATAAGGTTCGTGCTTCCAAGTTGTTAAGTTTTCTGGTGCTTGTTTTGTTAAACCTTCCCACCATATGTCGCCATCTTGTGTAATTGCAGTATTGGTAAATATCGTGTTCTTGTCCAATGTTCCTAAACCATTAGGATTAGTTTTTTCAGATGTTCCAGGTGCTACACCAAAGACACCGAACTCTGGGTTAATTGCGCGAAGGCGACCATCTGATCCGATCTTCATCCAAGCGATATCATCACCGATCATTTCAACTTTGTATCCAGGTAAAGAAGGAACAACCATCGCTAAATTAGTTTTACCGCATGCGGATGGAAATGCTCCAGCCATATAATGAACTTCGCCGCGCGGAGAAGTTACTTTAATTATCAACATGTGTTCAGCTAACCAGCCCTCGTCGCGTGCAATAACGCTTGCTATACGTAGAGCAAAACATTTTTTACCTAATAACGCATTGCCGCCATATCCTGAACCATAAGACCATATTTCTCTTGTCTCTGGGTAATGAACAATATATTTTTCATTATTACAAGGCCAAGGAACATCTTCTTTTTTGTTTCCAGATTCATCGATTAATGCCATACCAACACTATGAACACATGGAACATAGTTTGTTGAATCACCAAGTTGATCTAAAACTTTTGATCCCATGCGAGTCATTGTCCTCATGGAAAGTGCTACATAAGGTGAGTCAGTCAATTCGACACCAATATAAGAAAGTGGGGAACCAAGCGGTCCCATACAAAATGGAACAACATACATAGTTCGTCCTTGCATGGTGCCATCAAACTTTTCGTTTAAGATCGATCGCATTTTTTCAGGATCCATCCAGTTATTTGTTGGCCCGGCATCTACTTCTTTTTCTGAACAAATAAAAGTACGATCTTCAACACGCGCTACGTCACTAGGATCAGAAGTTGCCCAATAACTATTTGGTCTTAACTCCTCATTTAGTTTTGTGAGAGTTTTCGAGTTAATTAATAATGATATTAAATAATCTTTTTCTTCTTCGCTACCGTCACACCAGTGAACACTCTCTGGCTTTGTCAGGTTAGCAACTTGGTTTACCCAATCGATAAGGTGAGCATTTTTGGTATTAGGTTGTTGGACCATTTATCTTCCTTTAAATGTAGATTGGTTTATTTATATAACCCTATACCTAGAAATAGTTTCCAGGTAAATAATTGTGAAGAAAATATTGATGTTGACCTAAGGTTTATACACGTGCGGTAGAGATACCCATGTCACCTTCGGATCCTATACGAACATTTATCGCGTGAGAGTCATCATCTATTTCAAAATTAACTCGTTGTCCTTGGCGCAATATATTGAATATTGAATTATCCAATGCGCTGGTCGATAGTGGATATATGGTCCTATCTGCGGTATCAGACATAACGGTACCATTTTGGGTTGCTGGATCGAAAGATACAATTACTCCTTGCATATGATTAGCCTAGTTCTATGGCAACTACAAAAGCGGATCTTGCGCAAATCAAATTAAGTGATGTTAAGTCACTTAGTAGTTCTGTTGTAGAAAAGCTAGAGTCAATGTCGATAAACACAGCTTTAGATCTACTAGAGCTTTATCCGCGTCGTTATTTAGATAGGACAAAACAGCTAAAAATCTCTGAATTAGTACCTGGGGAAGAAGCAACATTTTATGGTGTAGTCGAGGCAATAAGCTCGAGAAGAACAAAAAATCGTAAGTCGTTAGTCCAAGCCGTTGTGGCAGATGGCCAAGCGAGAATAAAGATTTCTTTTTTTAATCAGGCATGGCGTGCCAAGCAGCTAAAAGTTTCTACTGAAGCTGCATTTTTTGGAAAGGTTAATGATTACAAAGGAAATATTGGGTTAATAAATCCTCTTGTAGATATTATTCGCGAAGGTAGTGGATCCCAACGAACTGGTGTCTTTTTACCTTTGTATCCGCAGAGTCCAAAAGAAAATTTATCTACAAGCGATATTTCTAAAGCAATAATCGAAGTTCTAAAATTGGTTGAAGATTTAGCTGAAATTTTGAATAAAGAAATTTTAGATGAATTAAAACTTATTCCTAGAGCGCAAGCATACCGTTTTATCCATACACCAGAAAATGATGATGAAGCACGTAAAGGTGCCCGTAGGCTTCGGTTCGATGAATTTTTAATGTTGCAAATGATAATGGTTTCAAAATATTTGCTCTATGAAAATTCTGTCACTTCTTTAACGTTGCCAAAAAACGAAATAGAACAGAAATTTATAAATTCTTTGCCATTTGAATTAACAAATTCGCAGAAGACGGCAATAAAAACAATTGATGAAGAAATGTCTAGCAATCATCCAATGCACCGATTACTTCAAGGTGATGTTGGATCAGGAAAAACGGTCGTAGCTTTAGCTGGAGTCGCACGGGCTGCGAGTAATGATGCTCAAAGTATATTTTTATCACCAACCGAAGTATTAGCGAATCAACATTTTGAGTCTGCAAAGAAATTATTTAAAGGTATAGAAAAAGTAAGTACAAATAATTTATTTAGCAAACGAGATTTCGCAGTTGAAATATTAACCAGTTCAACGAGTGCAAAAAAAAGAAATGAAATAATAGCCAAGCTTGAGAGTGGGGAAATAGATTTATTAATTTCAACTCACGCTGTTTTATATCATGACATAAACTTCCATAATTTAGGGCTCGTGATCGTAGATGAACAACATCGCTTTGGAGTTGATCAGAGGAGTGCTCTAATCGAGAATCGAGAGGTACGCCCACATCTAATAGCAATGAGTGCTACCCCTATCCCTAGAACTGCTGCAATGCTTTATTTTGGTGATTTGAAAAATACGATTATGAAAGATATGCCAAAAGATCGTCTAGAAATCAAAACAAAAATTGCTAGAACTAAAAAACAAAGAGAATCTGCTTATAAAAAAGTGAGATCTGAAATTGAAAACGGTAGACAGGCCTATGTTGTTTGCGCTTTAGTAAATGAATCAGACAAAATTGAGGCCGCATCTGCTGTTGAGCATATTGAAAGATTAAAGAGCGATGAATTATCGGGAATCAACATTGGTCTAGTTCATGGACAAATGTCTTCTCAAGAAAAAGATGCTGTTATGTCACAATTTAAAAATGGAGAAATAAAAGTATTGGTTTCAACAACAGTTATAGAAGTAGGTATCGATGTTCCAAATGCGAGCGTGATGGTTGTTGAAGATGCAGACCGTTTCGGCTTAAGTCAATTACACCAGTTGCGAGGCCGTGTAGGTAGAGGGCAATATCAGTCATATTGTTTTTTGCTATCTGAAAAAAGTTCTAATGAAGTTCAAAATCGTTTAGGTGCAATGGAAAAAACTTCGGATGGGTTTGAACTTTCCGAAATTGATCTTGAATTACGTGGAGCTGGTCATATTTTGGGGGGCATACAATCTGGTGTAGGTGATTTAAAACTTGGTAAATTGCCTCGTGATGCAAAATATGTTGAGTATGCAAAAGATGTTGCAACACGAATACTTAAAAATGATCCACAAATGGCAAGCATCGAAAATAAAACTATAGCTATTGAACTTAAACTGAATGAAGATTTTCAGTCTTACGAATACATTTTCAAATCTTGATATTGATTAGAGTAATTAAATGCGTATAGTTGCAGGAAAACTAAAAGGAGCAAACTTAAACTCTAAAGTAGCTGAAACAACCCGTCCAACTAGCGACAGCATTCGTGAATCTATTTTTAATTTACTGCAAACAAGATTCGATTTTGAAAATGCAAATATTGCGGACCTTTATGCAGGAACTGGTGCACTCGGTCTTGAAGCATATTCAAGAGGCGCAGGCAAAATCTGTTTCGTAGAGTCAAATAAAAAAGCATGCCAAGTGATTGAAGCCAACATTGGATTAGTTATTAGAAATTTTGATGAATCAAAAAATAACTTTGTACTTTTTAATCAACCAGTTTCGGTATTTATAAAGAACAAACAAAATGCAGAATACTTCGACTTGATCCTTGTTGATCCACCGTATGATATTAATTTTGAAATCGATATCATTTCTATAGTTAGGCCTGGCGGTTTAGTTGTCTATGAAACAACCTCAAAGAAGCTGGATGAATCTGTTGAGATTTTCGAAAACATAGAGTCGGTTGATGAAGTTCTAGTAGCCAGAAAAATGGGCAATAGCGCAGTTATTATTTTTTCGGTTTGTTAGTAGTTACCTAAATGCACAGGTTAATAGTAGAATAAACACATATGTCACACGCCTTATGTCCAGGAAGTTTTGACCCGCCAACATTTGGCCATATTGAAATTATTGAGAGAGCAAAAAATCTTTTTGATGAAGTAACTGTTGCAGTTATTCGAAACTCAACAAAAAATGCTGTCCTATCGGCTGAAGAAAGAGTCGATTACTTGAAAAGATGTTTAGATGGAAAAGACAATATTCATGTAATTTCTTTCGATGGGCTTTTAGTTGATTGTGCTAATAGCGTTGGTGCGAACGTAGTAGTTAAAGGATTGCGTGCTGTTTCAGATTTTGATTATGAATTGCAGATGGCTCAAATGAATCGGAAGCTAAGTAGTATTGAAACAGTTTTCTTAAGTACTAATCCAGACCATAGCTTCTTATCTTCATCGATGGTCAGAGACGTTGCTCGTTATGGAGGAGATGTATCTTCCCTGGTCCCAGCCGCAATAGCAGACGATGTCAAAAGACGTTTTGCATTTGATCCGTCAAATGTCTAATTTAATAAGGTACAAAAGGTAGGAAATATGTCTGATTTAGATTTGGAAGAAGAAGTGGTCACGGAGGACGAATTCGTCCCAGCACCAGTTGGGGTAGAAGAACTTCTTCTTAGGGTTAGAGATTTAATCGATACTGCACGATCAATGCCTATGTCAGCATCTGTGCTTGTTAATCGTGAAGAACTTCTTGAGCTTCTTGATGATGCATTAGATGGTTTGCCCGAAGAACTTAGACACGCTCGATGGTTGCTCAAAGAACGCGAAGAATTTTTAGAAGATGCTCGCCGTGATGCGCAAGATATTAGAGACCGTGCAGCTGCGACAGCTGCACGCATGGTTGAAGAGCGCGAGATCGTTAGACAAAGTGAAGTTACTGCTCAACGAATAGTTACAGAAGCTGAAGCAAATGCTCGTCAGATCCAACATGAAGCAGAAGATTATATCGATCAAAAACTTGCAAGTTTCGAAGTTATTTTGGACCGAACAATGCAAACAATCCAAAAAGGTCGAGATCGTTTAAGTGTTCAACTTGAAGCAGAAGAAACTGTTGAACAAGATCAAAACGAAAACGGTTTTTTCGATCAAGATACAATCTAATTAATTTATGATTGAATGTCGTGTATATGTTGGCGACCTTTTAAATCATTTAGGTTCAAAACGAGAAATTCATTTATCAATACCAGGTGTAGGTTTTTCATCAGCTCTTTGTTCTGTAATTGATGATGTTGAATGTAATCTAACTTTAGAATCTGTAACTGGTGGAATTGTTGTTCATGGTTTTCTAGATGGAAACTATTCTGCACAATGTAGTTATGGTTTGACAGATATAGTTGACAGTTTTCATTTCAATGTTAATGAACTTTTTGAATCACCAAGAGAACGAGATAAGAAAATAATTAATATTGATGTTGAAGGACAGCTTGGTCAAGATGATAATTATCAATTCACAGGAGACGAATTAGATCTTGAACAAATGTTTCGTGATGTAATAATTACAGGATTGCCCTTAGCGCCTGTTTGTGCTCATGGGCCAGAAAATTGTTCTGTTTGTTCAGTGCAAATCAAGAAATTTATATCTAAGCGTTTTGATAAATCTGATGAAGTAATTGGTGGAATCGATGACGTTTTAAATCAACATGACCCAAGGTGGTCGGCGCTGGACGACTTCAAGCCCTAACTCTTTCCCGTGTTGGGTCGAAAAACTATCGTTTTTCGATAGAAAATCCCACAAACACATATAATTAGTGAATGAAATATGCATTTTACGCTGACTATTCTGAAGGTGCTCATGAAGAAATACTTAAAGCATTATCGAAATTTTCTTCTTCGCAAGATCTCACGTATGGGTACGACAAACATAGCGAAAACGCTCGTAATCTAATTAGAGAAGAATTTAATTTAACCAATGCTTTTGTTGATTTTGTTCCTTCTGGAACTATGGCAAATATTGTTTGCTTGGCCTCACTTCTAAAACCATATGAAGCAGCTATTGCAGCGACAACCGGACATATAAATGTTCATGAATCAGGTGCGATAGAAGCTACGGGTCATAAAGTATTGTCATTTGAAACTGATGATGGAAAAATCACAAAAGAAATTATTGATAAAGCTCTCGGAACTTATGAAGATGAGCACACTGTCATTCCTAAAGTTATTTATGTATCGCAAACAACAGAAGTTGGTACTGCTTATACAATAAAAGAACTAACAGAAATTATTAACTATGCAAAACAAAATAATCTTTTTGTATACTTAGACGGAGCAAGGCTTGCTATGGCGATTGCCAGCGATGCTTGTGATTTCAGCGCTGAAAGTTTCTCGGAAATCGCTCAATTATTAGATGCTTTTTATATTGGTGGAACAAAAAATGGTGGATTATTTGGTGAAGCTGTTGTCGTAAACAATTCAGAAGCTGCTAATAACTTTCGACATATTATGAAGCAGCGTGGAGCAATTATCGGTAAGGGGCGTGCTATCGGGCAGCAATTTGAGAGATTTTTCGCCGAAGATAAGTTATATATTCAGACTGCTAAGCATGCTGTTGATATGTCAAAAAAACTTTATGATGGTTTAAAAAATTTAAGTATTAAATTTGATCATGAATATGTTTCTAATCAACTTTTCCCAATTTTAGAAACAAGAGTGATAGATGAGCTTGAAAAATCTTATGGTTTTTATCGATATGAAAAGATTGGCGATAATCTCCAAAAAATTAGGCTTGTTACATCTTGGGGTACTCCATCTAATGCAATAGACCAGTTTATTGAAGATTTAAATCGCCTTATTTAATGTGTTTGTGGGATTTTCTATCGAAAAACGATAGTTTTTCGACCCAACACGGGAAGGTGTGGGGGGGGTAGGGAATTGAGGTATTTGTCGTTAATGGGGTAGAATTGCATTTATGTCTAACAAACCTGGAACAACAATTTTTTCAAACGCACTACCATCATCTGCGATGCCAACATTTAATGGACCAAAACAACTTCTTGAAAAAGTAGGTGCATCTATCATCCCTACAGCTGTTAAACAAACATTTGGTCAAATTGGCGATTCATTCGAAATTAGCTTGATCAGATTTGCTGGTGGAGTTCAGCGTGTCAAATTATCGGCAATAACTTCTGGTACAAGTGGACAATATGACCATGGTTTTAAAAATGTTGACGAAATGGTTTTTTGGTTTCAAGGTGATAGAAAACCTTTTGGGCCTACATCAGCAAAGCATCATATTCAATCTGCAAACTTTCAATTTGAGTTAGTTAGAGAAATAGAAACAGGACGTAAAGCTGCACAAACAAATGCTGCCAAACTTTTAGCACTACTAGAAGAACATGGTGCAGAATTTCTAGATTCTATTGATGACCCAAACTTAGCAAGTGACGCTGCAGTAGCGTTGCTAGGGGTAAGAGCTAAATTATCTAATCCTGTAAAAACTTTCGGACCAGGTGCGATCGAAGCAGATCTAAGCCCTGATGCAATTAAAGTTTCAGATCGATTTAGAAGACACGCTGAGGGCAAAATTCTTTTAGAACCAGCATTTGATATAAGTCCTAAAGGTGTATTTCATGCACGATAAAATCATCTAAATGCTAAGGTTAGAAAAATATAACCTATTTAGGCTATTATTTTAACCCGGAAATAATGATTTCGAATAAATTCTTAAGGAACACAAATGGTTGAGCCAAAGCGTAAAACACCGCAAAGTAAAACAAGATCGAGAAAAGCGGCTGCGTGGAAACTAGAAGCTTCAGCTCAATCATCATGTCCTAACTGCGGTGTAGCAAAACTTCCTCACGTCGTATGTTCAAACTGTGGACACTATAAAGGCCGAGTTGCAATAGACGTCGGCTAAAAATGACTGACCAAAAAATTACTATTGCATTAGATGCACACGGTACAGATCACAACACAAAAGTAATTGTAGATGGCGCAATTGATGCTGTAGAAAAATTAGACATCAACGTCGTACTGGTCGGTGATAAAACCGAAATTGAAGAATGCTTGCCGACAAACAACTGGCCTGATGGATTATTGCATGAACAAGCTAGCGATGTTATACATATGCATGAGGAGCCAGCATCATCAGTAAGAAAGAAAACCGACTCGTCAATTGTTGTTGCATCAAAAATTGTAAAAGATAATAAAGCTCACGCTCTAGTAGGCGCAGGAAATACTGGAGCCATGATGGCTGCGGCACTTTTGAATTTAGGAAGAATAACGGGTGTAGCTAGACCCGGTATTGCAGTTGAATTGCCTGCTCCGGGTAGCGTTCATGGTTCTACAAGTCGTCAAATACTCGTCGATGCCGGAGCAACCATAGACCCTGAACCAGAGTGGTTAGTCCAACAAGCACTAATGGCAAAAGCCTATGTTGAACACAGATTAGGTATCTCTGAGCCGACAATAGGTTTATTAAGTAACGGTGAAGAATCTACAAAAGGTGATGAGTTGCGTAAAAAAACTCATGAGCTATTAAAAAATGTTGAGGGATTTATCGGAAACTGTGAAGGTCGTGACTTAACAAGTGGTTCTCCAACAATTGTTGTAACAGATGGTTTCACTGGAAACGTTGCACTCAAAACTATTGAAGGTGTTTCTAAAGCTATATCGACGATGGTCATGAATGTATTGATGGAAGACGAAAATCAAGAAGCTGCAGCTAGCGTAATTGGGCCGTTGCTTAAGGCAGCAGAAAAAATTCACCCAGACACTTACGGTGGTGCAGTTTTGTTGGGAGTTAATTCACCTGTTGTTATATCGCATGGTTCAGCTAGCTCAATTGCAATCTATAATGCATTACGTGTTGCAAAAGAATGTGTAGAAACAGACGTTATCGAAGCAGTTAAGAATGCAATCAATAACTAAAGAAGAAATTCTTGAAATTATTAAATTAAAAATTTCTCAGATTCTTTTTATAGATGAAAATGATATCGAAATAAATTCACGTTTTGAAGAAGATTTAAGTGCTGATCAAATATTGATGCAAGATTTTTATGAATCATTAGAAGAACATTTTATGATTAGAAATTTAAATGTTTCTTTTGATGATAAAGACCGAAAAGAAGTAGAGAAAATAGGCGACTTAGTGGAACTGGTATCATTTCAAGTGAATGTTTGAGGAGTAAATGTGATTGACGAAACTACCGAAACAGAACAAGTTGAAGAAAATGAAGAGATAACTGTTGAAGATAGAGCTTACGATTGTGCGAAATTTTTAGGTTACGAACCAAAAGATATCAATTTATTGAAAACTGCATTAACGCACAGAAGCTACAGCGCTGAGCATGGTGGCGTTGAAAATAATGAGAGACTTGAATTTTTAGGAGATGCTGTTTTAGATCTAGTTCTTTCTGACATTTTATTTCTTGCGAATAAAGATATGCCAGAAGGTGAATTAGCGAAGGCTCGATCTGCAGTTGTAAATGAAGATACTTTGGCTGACATCGCAACTGAAATCAATTTAGGTTCATATATGTTTTTTGGTGTAGGTGAAGCTAAAAGCGGAGGAGCAAACAAAAGATCAATTCTGGCTGATGCAATGGAAGCTGTTATTGCCGCTATGTATTTAGATCTAGGTTACGAATTTGCAAAATCTTTTGTTTCTAAACATTGGGAGTCAAGAGCACAAATAAGCGCAAACAATCCAGGTATCGCTGATTACAAAACACGATTCCAAGAAGCAATTGTTAAATTTAATTCTTCTAAGCCAAGGTATTACTGCGAAGCAATAGGTCCTGAACACAATCGTGTTTTTAATGCACATGTTTATTCAAATGATATTGAAATGGGTTCAGGTGTTGGACGTTCAAAAAAAATTGCTGAACAAGATGCTGCAAGAAACGCTCTTGAATATTTAGAGAAGCTTGAATCTCAAGACAAAAAATGAATATTGTAATTCCTCCTGAAAATACTCTAGACAGAGCTGCTTCACTTGCTGCAGGTTGGGATCCAACAAGTAATGAAATCCCAACATATAGTTTTGGTGAACTTTCAAAAGATCTAACTGAATATAAAACATTTTTCAATGACCTAATCAACAATGTTGCTAATTCAGAACACAATGATTTACTTTCAGAAATAATTGATGTTGATGAGCCAGAAGACTTTCCTTTGATAAATAACCCAGTTGAAGAAGAAATGTTAGTTATTGACCCCTCGAAGAGCTCCGAGATTGGTCTATACCCTAAAGCTGCTCTTTGGCAATCAGGATGGAATAATGCATTACCTTATGTTTTTGTTAGAAAACAGGTTTATGACAATTTATGTAATGCTGTAGAAATTATTAAATCATTACATGAAGATTTGACACTTTGTGTTACAGATGGGTGGCGTTCAATTGAACAACAAAGTGACTTGTATCATTCTTTTTATCCGGAAGGGCATATTGAAGGTGAACCTGTATACGTAAGTAAACCAAATGTCCAAGACCGATATGCTGCTCCACATCCAAGTGGAGGTGCAGTTGATGTACTTTTAGGAATAAAAGATCAAGCAATACGAATTGGCAGCGATTTAGATTACATGGAAGCTCAAGCCAACACTGCACACTTTGAAAACTCAGATGATTATTTGGTGAAATCTATGCGGAGGATATTTACAAATATCATGACTAATGTTGGTTTTGTCTGTTTGGATTCGGAATGGTGGCATTTTGAGTACGGAACACGTAGATGGGCAGGCAAGAAGAAATGTGAACCACTTTATGGAAATGCATTTATAGAACAAGAAGTCTATGAAAATATAAAGCCAGTTAAACATTTAGCAGGAAGCAAAAGATTATATATAGATAAGGTCCAGTAAATTGCCTGAAATTGCTGAAGTAGAGACATTTAAAACTCAGCTGGAAAAGATTTTAGTAGACAAAACAATTGAACATTTTAATGTTTACCATAATCGAGCAGTGCGTAGGCAAAATATAAAAGAGTTCATATCCATAGTTGAAAAAACAAAGATCATAGAAATAATTCGTTACGGTAAATATTTATCATTCCATTTAGACAACTCAAAATATTTGAACGTCCATTTACGAATGTCTGGTAGATTTCTGATTTTCGATAAAACTACATCCATAGATAATCTGCCTAAACATTCTCATGTTGTCATCTCAACAGATGAGCAATTAATTGTTTATATTGATCCAAGAACATTTGGTGAATTTTGGTTAACCGACCATTTGCCTAGCCAAATAAAAAATGGAGTAGACGCGTTCTTATCGAAGTCAAGTGATTTACTCGAAGCTTTAACTAAAATGAAAAATTCTTCTAGACCTATAAAGTCGATTTTGCTAGATCAAGAAATTATTGCTGGTATAGGAAATATTTATTCAGATGAAATCTGTTCTTGTGCGGGCATTAAACCGAGCAGGCAAATGAAGAAAATATCTGAAGACGAATTCAATGTATTAACCAAATGTATATCTAAAGTTATAAAACAAGCAATAAAAGATAGAGGATCATCCTTAAAAGACGAATCATTCAAAGATTTACATGGGCAGATAGGCTCCTATCAAAACAAACATGTTGTTCATGCTCGATCAAACTGCAAGAGGTGTGGTCTAAAAGTTACAAAAATAAAAGTCTCAGGCAGGTCAACTTATTTTTGTGATAATTGCCAGAACTAGTATTGCAACTAGTTAACGCAACGTTCACATACACTTTCGGGGATAACCCCTATTTTCATTAATATGGAAAATATTGCACATCCAAAGCAGAATCCAATGAATGATTCAAAACTAGCTGCAATAAGAATCGCGAAAACAAATATTTTTGCAGTTAATACCGAATCGAATACTGTCCAAGATAACAATGCACTCATAGATAGCGTCGCACCTATACCTTGTGCGAAACGTTTTGGTGGCCCAGGAACTAGTTTGGGTTTTAAACCAAGTTTTGGTGTGATTACCTTTGTAGCCAATTGGCCTAGAGGGCTTAAAGTTGGGCCAGTCAGCACACGTGCTAGAAACCCATATGCCAACGGTATCAAAATCCACATTTGTGAGAATAAAACAATCACTAAACACATGGCCACTACACCCGCTGCAACTATGCGTGCAGAATGTTCATTAGCAGGATTTGGAAACGAAAATAGTGATTGCATCAGATAATGCTAAGCAAATTCTAATGCGCTATGCAACATATAAAAAGATAAAGAAATCTTTATCGAGAACATACATAGACCTTATCTATCTAATAGAATGATAGGCCATTGGAGATTGGGCGCGAAAGGGCGTAGATGTTTTTAAAGGCACTTACATTAAAAGGATTTAAGTCGTTTGCTGAAAAAACAGATTTAAGTTTCGAACCAGGAGTTACAGTTGTTGTTGGTCCTAATGGTTCTGGGAAATCTAACTTAGTAGACGCTATCGCTTGGGTGCTAGGTGCCCAAGGCGCACGTGCCTTGCGTGGCGCAAAAATGGATGACGTCATATTTGCTGGTACAACGAAAAAGCCAGCACTAGGACGTGCCGAAGTTTCATTGACTATTGATAATAGTGATTCAACATTACCAATCGAATTTAGTGAAGTGACAATCACTCGTACCTTGTTTAGAAGTGGTGAAAGTGAATATCGTTTAAACGATGTCCCGTGTAGATTATTAGATATTCAAGAGTTATTATCTGATTCAAGAATTGGTAGAACTCAGCACGTTATTGTTGGTCAAGGTCAGCTCGATTCTGTATTGAATGCTCGTCCTGAAGACCGTCGTGCAATTATTGAAGAAGCTGCTGGAGTTCTTAAATTTCGAAAACGTCGTGAGAAGGCGCAAAGACGTCTCGAATCTACGGAAGGCAATTTAACAAGACTAAACGATTTGGTTCGTGAAGTTAAAAGACAGCTAACTCCTCTTCAAAGACAAGCTGATGCTGCTCGTCGACATGATGGAGTACAAGAAGAACTTAAATCAATCAAACTATTTTTAATAGGAAAAGAAATACAAGGTCTGCAAGGTACCATTTCACGAATTGAAAATGATTCTCTTCGTTATAAGGAAGAAGAAAAAACTCTTCTTTCAGAATTGTCAGATCTCGACTCATCAGTTCTTGACGCTGAAACAGCATTGATGAAAGTTGGAGATAGCGATGTTGCTACTTGGCTTACTAGAGCTGAAAGATTAGTAGCTAAAGCAAATGCAACAAAGGACATGTTGGGTGAACGCAAACGTTCTATCCAGATGCAGCTTGAAGCATCCGCCGATGAATCAGTTATAGAGTCGCTTATTGCGGAAAGAACTTCACTAGAGAGTGCAATTAAAGAACTCGAAAATTCAAACGAAGTACTAGCTCCGACATTGGAATCTTTAAGAAATGACTATAGGGAATTCATGTCGAATTTTGATGGGTTTTTAGAGAATGCTCCTAGCGAGGATGTCGTTTTTGAGTTTGATCAAATGCAAAAAGAAAAGAAACTTCATGAAGAAAATCATGTTGTCTTAAAAGATCGCTTAGATTCAGATGTTGCGCGATTAATAAATACTCAGCAAAGATTAGATTTGTTATCACAAGACAACTCGGACGCAAATGAAGTAATCGAAAGAGAAACAAAAGTCTTTGAAACCTTAAATAGTGACCTTGCATTAGTTAAAACAAATATTGATGGAATGAAGTCAAGCGTTGATCAATTAGAAAAAGAGAATCAAACTTTAAGAAACCAAAGTGCAAAATCAAAAGCACAATACGAAGTTATAAGTGAAGCATACGAGACGATGGTTGATTCAACAACTATTAAACAACTATCTCATTTGTCTGGAGTTTTAGGATTATTAATCGAAAATATTTCTATTGATGAAAGAGCAACAGATGCTGTTTCTACAGCTTTGGACTTCTTAAAAGATTCTATAGTTGTAAAAGATATCGATTCTGCACGAATGGCATTGAAAGAATTATCAACAAAAAATAGTTCTGCCAGATTAATCGTTTTGAATGACCAGGTGCGCAACTCTAATGAAGTGCCACAAAACTGTGAACCATTAATTAAATATATTTCATCAAGTGATGAACAACTGATGAAATATTTACAAAATATTTTGTCTAATACAATGGTTACGGATTTGGATTGGCAACAAGCTTGCGAAATATCTGCACAAAATCCACACTTAACAATAGTCACATTTAATGGGGACAAGTTTGAAGGTACTCTGAACTGGAGCATCGGTAAAACAACAGCGAAAACGATAACTAAAGAAAATGTTGAACATGCTCAAAGAGAGAGTGAAAATAATTCGCGTTTACTTGAAGATAATACAAAAGTATTGATTGAAACAAAACACCGTTTAGATCAAGAAATGAAACAAGAATCTAACTTAATAAGTCAGATTAATTCTGTTAATTCTCGTAAATCAATTGCTTCTCAAACAGCAAGAACAACAGCCTCTGCAATTGAATCACGTAAGAAAGAAGTCGAAACTCTCGAAAATGAAATCGCTCAATTAAAAGAAATGATTTCTAGCGAGCTAGATCTAATTCAAGAACTAACTCTCAAATTAAATAATTTGCAAGAAATCAAGGATAACTTTGATGAGAAAAAGACTGAGTTTGATCAAAAACTTAGAGAACATGAATCGACAAAATCTACATTAGAGAACGAAATACGAAGAATTGAAATCGAAAACGAACGTATACAGACAAGGCTAAACGATTCAAAAATGAGATTAGAGAAAGTATTAAGTCGACTTGCTAAAGATCCTGAGCAAGAACAAAAAGTTTTACAAAGACGTAATGAACTTATTGAAGCAATGCGAAGAATTGATGATTTATCAATTCGTGTAAGTGCCGTTGAACAAGGTTCTTCTCGAGTACGTGAAGTGTTAACAGATGAAAGAGAACGACAAAAAGTTAAAGCTCATGAATCTACATCGCGTCTTGAATCTTTGCGTAAAACAAGGAAAGAAAAAGAAGAAAATCTTTTGCATATAAGAAACTCTATGCAAAAAGATGAAATTAATCAGGCAGAAACAAAAACAAAACTTTTCGCCACAATCGAAGCTTTAAGAGCCTCTTTCGATTGTGAACCACAGGTAGCAATCGATGCATCAATGCCTGAAGTTACTGAAGGCATGACATTAACTTCAAGAGCTAGAGAGTTAGAACGTGATCTCAAATTAATGGGACCTATCAACCCTCTCGCAATTAGTGAATACGATGAATTAAACGAAAGACATATTTTCTTAAATGAACAATTAGATGATGTCAAAGCATCTAGACGTGAACTACATAAAGTTATTAAAAATATAGATGTAGAAATAGTTACTGTATTTGAAAAAGCTTTCGAAGATGTACAAAAACACTTTTCTGATTTGTTCTCGACACTCTTCTCAGGTGGCGCAGGTAGACTTACACTTACTGATCCTACTGATATGTTAAATACCGGCATTGAGATGGAAGCACGTCCATCAGGTAAAAATGTAAGAAGACTAAGTCTGCTATCAGGTGGAGAGCGTTCATTAACTGCTTTGGCATTCCTATTTGCAGTATTTAGATCTCGACCATCTCCTTTCTATGTTATGGACGAAGTTGAAGCTGCTTTAGATGAACCAAACCTTATGAGATTCTTAGATCTTGTTGCAGAGTTCAGAGATGACGCACAGCTATTAATTGTTTCTCACCAGAAAAAGACAATGGAAGCAGCAGACGAACTATACGGCGTCTCAATGGCTCCAGGCGGTTCATCGCGTGCAATAAAACAGCGTATTGAACAACCTAGTTCTAAAGAAAACTTTATAGATTTAAATAAGTTAGAGGAAGAAGAAAACAAGGAAGAGCCTATACTCGAAAGCTCTATATAAATGCTTTTATTAAAAACACCTGAACAACTTCTTGAACTGCAAAGAGCATGTGGTGATGTTGGAACGCGAGGAAAACTTTGTGAGTTGGCTTATGACTTAACAAAGTCTCAACATGTAGCAGAGATTGCTGATACTTTTTCTAAGCCAGTTCGTGTGCTTTTAATTATTCTTGGTGCGTATTTGGTTAATCTACTAGTCAGGTTCTTCATACGACGTAGCGTTAAAAAATTGGCTAAAGAATCGTCACGAATTTTTCTTTCCAACATAAAACGTCGAACGGGTATATCAAGGTTAGAAACTTCTGAGCATCCAACATATAGAACTGTTCAACGTGCGCAAACTATTGGAATGGCATTACGTGGAATAGCAACTTTTACGATAATTATTGTTTCAATACTTTTAATCCTTGGAACATATCATATAAAACTTGGTCCAATAATTGCTGGTGCAGGTTTAATTGGAGTTGTTGTAGGTTTTGGCGCACAAAGTATGATCAAAGATTTTCTTGCTGGAATATTTATTATTGTTGAAGACTGGTACGGCGTAGGTGATGTTATTGACGCAGGTGAAGCTTCTGGAACTGTCGAACAAGTGACATTGCGTGCAACTCGTTTAAGAGATGTCTATGGTGTTGTATGGCATATACCCAATGGTGTGATTCAACGTGCAGGTAATAAATCTCAACAATGGGGTAGAGCTTTATTGGATATTGGTGTGGCGCTTGATACAGACATTGAACTTGCTCAACGCGTTATTAAAGAAACATCAGATGCTCTAGCTAGCGATCCTAACTATGTTACAGAAGTATTAGATGAACCTGATGTTCTAGGGGTCGAAGAAATTGGTACAGACCGTATAGTTATTAGAGTTATTTTAAAAACTACTCCTGCTTCACAATGGAAAATTGCTCGAGAACTTCGTGCCAGAATCAAAGCTGCATTTGACGAAAACCAGATCGAGTTTCCACCGCCAAGTGCACCTGGTTTCCCAAGAGACGTGATGAAATAACACAATCGAAAACTATTTTTTTCTAGCTACTAATATCAATATATGACACAAAATGCGAAACTCCCATACAGCCCAGCTCGAAAAGCAGGAAATTTTATTTTTACTGCAGGTCAAATAGGTCGTGACCCCGAAACGCTTGAAGCTAAAGCTGGTATTGAAGATCAAATGCATCAAACAATGAAAAATTTAAAGTTACATCTTGAAAATAACGGAGCAAGCTTTTCAGATGTGATTAAGATCAATATTTATTTAACTAACATGGACGATTATGAGAAATGCAATGAAATATACGCACAATATGTGACAGAACCTTACCCTGCTAGAACTGCAATTGCCGTAAAAGAGCTGCCGCGAGTTGCTGATGTGGATTTAGTAGTCGAGATTGATGCAGTAGCATTCGTTCAATAAGTACTTAATAAAGGCAATAATGAAAGTGGACGTAGTTTATGAGGTAGCAACAGTTACGCCTCTAGAAAAAGTAAAGAAACTCTCTACAAAATTAGGAGTAGATCTTCATCTAAAAAGAGAAGATCTGCAAATTGTTCATTCATTTAAGCTTCGTGGTGCATACAACAAAATCGCACGATTAAATGATGAACAAAAAGCGGCGGGCGTTTTAGCTGCAAGTGCAGGTAATCATGCACAAGGTGTTGCCTTAGCAGCTAAGAAATTAAAAATAAATGCAACAATTGTTATGCCAACAACTACTCCTCCTATAAAAATTGATGCTGTTAAATCTTATGGTGCAAAAGTAGTTTTGCATGGAGATAGCTATTCTGATTGTTACGAGCATGCCCAAAAATTAAAGGCCGAAACAAAAATGACGTTCATACATCCATTTGATGATGAGAAAGTCATTGAAGGACAAGGTACTGTAGGGCTTGAGATTGTTGATCAGCTGCCAAATGTGACACATGTATTTGTACCTGTTGGTGGAGGAGGTTTGCTAGCTGGAGTAGCTAAAGTTTTAAAAGAATATAACCCTAAAATAGTTGTTATTGGAGTTGAACCCAATGATTCAAATGCTATGGAGCAGTCGATCAAACTTGGCAAAATTACAACTTTAGATCACGTCGGAATATTCGCCGATGGTGTAGCGGTTAAAGAAGTGGGCAAAAAAACATTTGAATATGTTCAAAAATATGCGGACAAAATAATTACTGTAGATAACGATGAAATATGTTTTGCGATTAAAAATATTTTTGAACAAACGCGCTCTATTTGTGAACCTGCTGGAGCTTTAGGGGTAGCAGGAGCAACTAAATATTTTGAGAATAAGAAACATAAGTCAACTAAACCAGTTGTTGTCTGTATAAATTCAGGATCAAATATTACTTTTGAAAGACTCCAATTTGTTGCAGAACGAACATTAATTGGTGCAAAAACAGAATCGCTATTTGCTATTACATTGCCAGAAAAGCCTGGAGCATTAAAAACGCTGTACAAAAATGTCTTACATGGTTTTTCAATTACAGAATTTTCGTATCGATTAGCTTCCAGAGACCAAGCAAATATT
Organism: Acidimicrobiia bacterium; assembly: GCA_046331265.1. GTDB lineage: Bacteria > Actinomycetota > Acidimicrobiia > IMCC26256 > JAGPDB01 > JAGPDB01. The sequence goes on from JAXLRE010000003.1 coordinate 75,720, forward strand.
TTTATAGGACTTTTAACTGGTGATAAGGAACATAAAGACAAAGTCATTGAGCGATTAGAAAAATACGACTTTTCATATTTTGACTTATCAGGAGATGAATTAGCTAAAGAACATGTTCGTTTTATGATTGGCGGAAAATCCACAGATGCTCAAAATGAGCACTTTTTCTCGTTTAATTTTCCTGAACGACCTGGAGCGTTGAAAGATTTCTTAGATTCGATGCATTCAAAATTTAATATTTCACTATTTCACTACCGTGGCCAAGGTGGAGATGTGGGTAGAGTGTTGATTGGTTTTGAAGCGCAAGATAAGCAAGATCTAATAAAAACCTTAGATGAAACACATTATGAATTTGAAGAAGTAAAATCTAAGGCGATTTCAACATTTTTATAGATTTCTGAAAGAATGTTCATATGCTTGCTACGTCAATCGTAAATTATTTTGAAGCTATAGGCGCAATTTGTGCTGCTGCTGTTCTAGGAACAGCAATTTGGTCATTCCGAAAGCGTAACTATAAGACATATGACAAATCGCAGTCTTTCAAGAATCAAGATTTAAAGAAAATCATTGTATCTAAACATACTTCATTAGATGCTTTATCTAAGACACGTTCAAATTTTTCTACAACATTGGTAAAACTTAAAGGAAAGTCAACGCTAGATCCCTCTTTTTGGGTAACTATCGAAGAAATACTTCTTCTTAGCGACGTAGGAATAACTACAACAGAAAAAATTTGCAGCGACGCCAAAAAAATATGTGATGAAAATAAAGTTGAGACAGTTGAAGAAGGTCTAAGTGCCGTTAAAGAATCTATTCTAAATATTTTCAGCCAATCTCGTGAAGCAAATATTTCTACAAAAAATCCAAATGTATGGTTGTTTGTAGGAGTTAATGGCGTTGGAAAAACAACTTCAATAGCAAAAATAGCTAATAAATATAATTCTGATAATAAAAGTGTTTTATTAGTCGCTGGAGACACTTTTCGTGCTGCAGCAGCTGATCAGCTTGAAACATGGGCTAAAAGAGCTGATGTAGAGATAGTTCGAAGCAATGAAGGGGCTGATCCGGCTTCTGTTGTTTTTGATGGTATGGAAAAAGCTAATGCTAAGAATTTTGAACTTGTTCTTGTTGATAGTGCTGGAAGACTTCATAATAAATCGAATTTGATGGAAGAAATAAAAAAGGTAAAACGTGTAATCGAAAGAACAAATGATGTTTTACGTGAAGTGTTAATCGTTATTGATGCTACAACGGGTCAAAATGGCTTAGTGCAAGCTAGAGAATTTTCTAAAGCCTTAAATGTAACTGGAGTTGTGTTGAGCAAACTCGATGGTTCCGCAAAAGGTGGTATTGCTATTGCTATCGAGAACGAACTTGGAGTGCCAATTAAATGGGTAGGTCTAGGTGAATCAATGGAAGATTTAGTTGCTTTCGAACCTAAAGAGTATGTAGATGCATTATTTGACGAAACGTCGATTAGTTAGGAATATAAATGTTTGATTCGTTAAGTTCGAGATTTGAAAATATTTTTGATTCTTTAAAAAACAGTTCACGTATATCAAAAGAAGATATAGAACAAGTAACCTCAGATATTAAACGTGCTCTTATCGAAGCTGATGTAAATATTACATTGGTCAACACATTTGTTGAACATATTGCAAAGTCATGCGAAGGAATAAAACCATCTCCAGCACTTTCACCATCGCAACAAATTATTAAAATTGTAAACGATGAGCTTGTAGATCTTTTGGGTTCCGAGCCAGTCAAGTTGAAAGTATCACCTAAGCCTCCGACAGTAATTTTGCTTGCAGGTTTGCAAGGTTCTGGTAAGACAACTCATGCAGCAAAACTTGCTAAACATTTAACTTCTCAAGGTAAAAGCGTTTTACTTGTTGGTGCTGATTTGGCGAGGCCTGCCGCTATTGAACAATTAAAGGTTCTAGGTGAACAAATCAATGTTCCTGTTTTTGCAGAAGGATCAAAACCTATAAAAGTTGTTAAAAAATCATTTGATGAAGCTTTGCGACTAAATAAGGACACAATCATTATTGACACTGCAGGACGTTTGCAGATTGATAAAGATCTGATGAATGAATTGAAAGATATTGCTAAGGTTTCTAATCCTTCCAACACATTATTAGTTGTTGATGCAATGACTGGTCAAGAAGCTGTAAACGTTGCAAATACCTTCAATGAAGAAATTTCATTAACGGGTGTCATTATGACAAAAATTGATGGTGATGCACGTGGTGGTGCAGCACTAAGCGTTAGAGCTGTGACCGGTGCTCCAATCATGTTTGTTGGAACTGGTGAAAAGATCGACGACTTTGAAGATTTTTATCCAGATCGAATGGCTAGTCGCATTCTAGGGATGGGTGACGTTCTTACTCTTATAGAAAAAGCTGAAGCAGCTTTCGACGAAGAGCAAGCAGTTGATGCTGGCAGAAAAATGGCCAGTGGGGACTTTGGCTTACAAGACTTCTTAGACCAACTTAAAAGCATTCAAAAAATGGGTTCACTTTCGGGTTTAATGAAAATGATGCCGGGTATTCCAAAAGAATTAAAGGGCGCTGATATTGATGAAAAACAAGTATCACAAGTAGAGGCAATTATCCTTTCTATGACTCCTCAAGAGAGAGATAATCCAACCATTATTAATGGAACTCGTAGAACTCGTATTGCTAAAGGTTCTGGTACCACAACGAATCAAGTCAATAATTTATTAAAGCAGTTTTCGCAAATGCGCTCTATGATGAAATCGATGTTGGGCGATAGTGGTGCATTTGGCGGACCAACTAATAATAAGAAAGGCAAGAAGGGTAAAAAACCTTCGAAGTCAGCCATGATGCGTAATGCTATGGCAATGCAAAAGGAGCTGAAGAATAACCCTTCTGCTTTCGATTCGATGCTTCCTCCACCTCCCAGTTTTCCTAAATAGCAAAGAAATTTGACCAGTTCGACCTAGATAGCCATATTCAACTAATATTATTTGCCTTGTGATTGACGTTTTTGAGAGGAATATCTAAGTGTCTGTAAAACTTCGTTTAACTCGTGTTGGTAAAAAGAAAAACCCAATGTACAGAGTTGTTGTAGCTGATGAGAGATCTCCGCGCGACGGTAAATTTATTGAGATCATTGGACAATACCAGCCGTTAGCTGAACCATCAATGATCAACATTAAAGATGATCGTGCGCTTTACTGGTTGAGCGAAGGTGCTCAACCAAGTGAAACAGTTCAAAAGATTTTGTCTATTTCTGGAATTTGGGAACAATATGAAAAATCACGCCCAAAGAAATCTTTAGAAAAAGCTGCTAAAAGAAATAAAGCAATTGAAACTGGTCGTAAAAAATCTCAAGATGCACACATTGCTAAGAAAGCTCCACAAGAGCCAGAATCAACAGAACAAAGTGAAGAAGCATCTGAATCAACTGAGAGTTAATAATGAGTGAAACTGACACAATCGAAAATGATGAAGTTAAACCTAACGAAGAAGAAAAACAAAAAATAGTTTTACCAAAGTTAGATAACGTCGATGATCAACTTCTAGGTGATCGCGCTGCCGCAGTTATTGAACATATTGTTCAATCGCTTGTTGAAAATAAAGACAAGGCAGAAGTTGAAGTTGTTGAAACTGGAGACAACTCTGTAGAGCTTCACGTTCATACAGATCCTCAAGAAATTGGACGTGTTATCGGCAAGAAAGGTCGCGTTGTTCAAGCAATGCGCCGAATTGCTCGTGCCATTGGTTCAGCTGAAGATATTAATGTTGGTGTTGAAGTTATCGATCCAAATCGTCCTCCACGCGACCGAGTTGTTTCTGAGGAAAATTTCGACAATTAATTAATGGTCAACGATTTTCTACGAATAGCTAAGTGCGGCAAGCCAGTCGGTCTTAAAGGTGAAGTTGTTCTTTGGCCAATTTCAAATTTAGAATCAAGATATGTTGTCGGTTCAATTTTATATGTAGATGAAGAAACTTCTTTAGAGATAGAGAACATTAGAAATCATAAAGATCATTTCATAGTTAAATTTAAAGGTATAACAGATCGTAATGCTGCCCAAGAACTAACTAATAAAGTCTTATTAGCCCCAGAATCAGATGAAGATCTTGAATCAGGAGAGCATTATTATCATGACTGTATAAATAAGGTTCTTATTGATCAAGATAATGTAGATAGAGGTAAAGTAATTTCGATCATTCCTAATCCTGCTAGTGATTTACTAGAACTTGAAGATGGTAATTTAGTCCCAATGAGTTTTATCACTGAAGTTAATTCAACAAATGTATATGCAAAAGTCCCTGAAGGACTTTTTGAAATTAACGATGGTAAATAATGTTTGAGATTGATGTATTTACTCTTTTCCCAAAATATATAGATGATCCCTGTTCGCTTGCTCTATTAGGTAAAGCGCAAGAGAAGAATCTAGTAAAAATCTCATCACATGATATTCGCGACTACTCAAAAGACAAACACAAAACTGTTGATGACAAACCTTACGGTGGTGGTCCAGGTATGGTCATGATGCCTGAACCTATTTTTGATGCTGTTAATGATGTAAAACCAAAACGGCCTTTATATTTGTTAAGCGCATCGGGTAAAAAATTTGATCAGGTTTTTGCTCAAGATTTGGCAAAAGGAGAAGGTTTCTCGTTGATTTGTGGACGTTACGAAGGTGTTGACCAACGTGTTGCTGATTATCTATGCGATGGCGAAATATCTATTGGCGATTACGTATTAGCCGGAGGTGAATCTGCCGCATTGATCATTATAGAAGCTGTTACTCGATTGATACCTGGTGTTATGGGGAATGACGATTCAGGTGCAAGTGAAAGCTTTGCACAAGACGAAGATGGAAAATTTTTGATTGAAGCTCCGCAATATACGCGCCCAGCTGATTTTGATGGCCTTAAAGTACCTGATGTTTTACTAAGCGGAAACCATACAGATATAGACAAATGGCGCATAGAGCAAGGAAATATTCGTAAAAATAATAGGAATAGAGAATAAAACTACTGGGCTAGCTATAAATGCTCGAAGTCGTCTAGGATATATTGTCCTCATAGAGATTTAATAATCTTTTAAAAGCTATATGGAGCAAAAATGCAAGCTACAGATTTTATAGATCGCGAATCATTAAAAGAAGTACCTGAATTTAACCCAGGTGATACTTTGAAAGTTCACGTGCGTGTTGTTGAAGGTAACAGAGAACGTGTCCAGATTTTTGAAGGTGTTGTTACACGACGTCAAGGCGATTCAATCCGTGAAACATTTACTGTTCGTAAAGTTTCTTTCAGCGTTGGAGTAGAACGTACCTTTCCTCTGCATTCGCCCATTATTGCGAAGATTGAGGTAGTTCAGCGTGGTGATGTTCGCCGTGCAAAGCTTTATTATCTGCGGGATCGTATAGGAAAATCAGCAAAAATTAAAGAGAAGCGCGAAGTCTGACGAGATTTTTTCCATGAGTGCGGAAGATCTAGAACGATACGAAACTGAACTTGAATTAGCTCTATATAAGGAATATCGAGATGTCCTTCCAATGTTTAACTTTGTTGTTGAGACAGAACGAAGATTTTATCTAGCTAATAGTGTTGAGACTGTTGTCAAAAATGAAGACGGTCGAACATATTTTGAACTAACCCTTAATGATGCATGGGTATGGGATTTGTATAGATCAGCACGCTTTTTATCTAATGTAAAAGTTGTTACTTTTAGAGACGTAAACATTGAGGAAATCGCAGCAAAAGATATGATCCCAGATTTTGTTGACGAAGACGAACAATAAGACATAATATTTCAATAATTCTTCCCTAAACATATATTTTAGGGAAATCATGAATCATAATTTTGCTTTAGGTCGCTATGGCGAAGAAGCCGCAGAAAAATTTTACTTAGAAAAAGGTTTTACTCTCTTGGGTAAAAATGTACGAATAAAACGAGTTGGTGAAATTGACTTAATTTTTATTCGTAAAACTAATACTTATGTTTTTGAAGTAGTTTTTGTAGAAGTTAAAACGCGCTCATCTATGAATAATGGATATGGTTACGAAGCAATTAATAATAGAAAAATAACGACCATGAAAAAATGTGCTTATGAATGGCTTAGAGAAAATAGAAATTCAATCAATGGTTATTGTAAGTTGCGTTTGGATGTAGTTTCTATCGATTTTGAAGATGGTATCCCAAAAATAAAAGTATTCGAAAATATTTCTTAACCAAAAAGTTATCGTGCCTGAATTATCCAAGCGGGTTCTTGTGGTGCTGGAGGTTTTGGTTGAGAACTAGCCAAACGTCCCAAGGTAGTACCACGAACTAGTCCATTGTAAGTTTTTGGATCGCGATCTTTCCAGAATCTTCCACGCCAGCCTTCCTCTATATTTGTAGCAGTTACTATGGCACTTACGGGTACACCTAAAAGAGATCCTGCAAATCCAAGTGCGCTTAATGTCGCTTTTGTTGAGTCGCCGTTTGCAACAGCTCTTGCAAAACTTTTAGCACTAGTAGTTACGCCTTTGGCTGATATTGCAGCACCTGCAATTGAAAGAGCAGCAGGTAAATGAGAACCACTTAACGGATGCCACTTCGCTACCTTCAAAGGCATGCGATCTGGAAATTGTATAACAGTCATGAGGAATCCTTTCGCTGGCTAATTAGTATACTTTTTCCAACATCCTGAGTGAAAATGACGACGATCGTCAATATTATCTTTCGGTACAGCAACCTCGTGGCCTTGACCTTTAGCAATAGTCCCATTGCAAAATGGACATAAATATTCTTTTATTGCTTGGTAAGGTTGAACATGTCTCACATCACAATCTTCGGGGAGATAACCAGGCATTGGCGAATTTATTTTTTTGTTCATTGTGGCCAAATTGCCCAAGTAACTAAACCTGCACATATTAAAAGTGCTAAAACAACAAGTGCTATGTCGCCTTTATGTCGTACAACTTTTCGATAAGGGTTATATCCCATAAATATAAACTAGTCTTTAGTCGTTGCGAGACTAGCAATTTCTTTAAATGCTTTAACTATTTCCCAATCAGGATCACTAACACGTGCTACCCAAGATCTTTGAGCTTCCCAAACGCCACCACAAACTGGACATGAGACAACGTATACGCCACCTTCATATCCATTTATTTCGATTTCTGTGAAATCATAAGGGCAGTTTTTGAAATTCACCTAGGTAGCATCGTCGTCTATATAAGAGATCTTTACCTTTAAAAAGTCTATATAGCCTCGTATTTTCCACGGTGATACCTGATTAATTCAGCTTTTTCTAGTTCATAGATTTCACGGTTTAAAGAGGTCGAGCTAATGGATAAGATCTCTGATAACTCATTCATGCTAGAAGGCATGCATGAAAGCGTATCGATGATTCTTTGCTTTGTAGTAGATATTTCTATTTGTTGAATTTTCGAAAAATCTTTTAAATTCCAACCTAATGCTTTGCTGTCAATATCTAATAGAGATAATAAGTCGCTAGGGTCAAGAACTGATATAGCACCATCGGCAATTATTGCATTTGGTAGTTCACTAACATGAGACTTTATTGGTCCAGGAATTGCGCAAATTGTTTTACCCATAGATAATGCCAAGTCAACTGTAATGCGAGCCCCGCCTTTTAATGTACCTTCAGTTACAATCAAAATATCACTAAGTGCTGCAATGATTCTGTTTCTTACTGGAAAGTGAAACGCTAGCGGAGAAGTGTCGTTGTCATATTCAGAAATAACTATTCCGTTTTTTATTATTTCGTCATAAAGTTTTTTGTTTCTTTGTGGATATATGACATTTACTCCTGAACCCAAAACTGCAATTGTTTTTCCACCTGAATCTAACGAACCTTGATGGGCTGCAGAGTCTATACCTAAAGCCATTCCGCTTACTGTTACAAATCCATTCAAACCCAATACTTGTGCAATCTTTCTTGTGATATTTATACCAGATTGTGTTGCATTTCGAGTTCCCACAATACCTATTCGAATATTTGCATGTGCGTCACTTAGCAATTCGTGGTTCGTTCCTAACACGTTTAATTGCGAAACATTCGGTGAACATATTTTTAATGTATGAAATATTTCAGTCGGGTTGTTTATATTTTGATATAAAGTTTTCATTACAGATCCTCTCTTAGTTCGAATGCTTTTTCTAAATGAAAGTCTTTAATTTGCTGACAATTATCTAGATCTGCAATAGTTCGAGATAATCTCCAAATTGCACAAGTTCCACGCATGGATAATTTTCGTATTTCACTTTTTTCTTTCAATAACTTTGCGCATAGATCATCTAAAGGAGCATAAAGGCCCAGCATCTCGGAACGCATTTTTGAATTAGATGAAATTGAAGTTTCTTTAAATCGATTTTCCTGAAGCGAACGAGCAATTTTTATGCGTTCACGCATATCACTTGAATTATGTGTCGAGCTATTTAAATTAGATTTAAAAATTTCTAAACGTATATCGAATCTGTCCAATAACGGCCCAGAAAGTCGCCGCAGATATCTTTGGCGGTTAGCTTCAGTACAAATACATTCATCACGTGATTTTGCGCATGGGCATGGATTAGAACAAGCTAATAAAACAAAATTTGCAGGTAACGTTAATTTAAAACTTGACCTAGATATTTGAATTTTTCCTGTCTCTAAAGGTTCACGTAATGAATCGATTACGGAAGACGAAAATTCAGCCAGTTCATCTAAAAATAAAATTCCATGATGAGCGCGTGTAGCTTCTCCTGGTGATACTTTTTGTGATCCACCACCAATAATTGAAGCGACAGTTGAGCTATGGTGCGGATTTCTAAACGGTCTATTAGTTATTAAGTTTGTAACACTACCTTCAATTGCTGAAACTATTGCGGTCAGTTCACTGCTTTCGTTGTAATTTAACTTTGGCATGATTCCTTGAACTTTTTCTGCCAATAACGTTTTACCTATACCAGGTGAACCCATAAGTAATGTATGGTGGTTGCCAGCTGCCATAATTTCCATAGCTTCACAACCAAGGGGTAATCCTTTCACATCTTTAAAATCTCCGAAATCTTGCATTGATGAATCAACTATTTTTGGGTTTTCAATTTGAGGCCAAGAAGAAACATTGCTTAAACAATTAAGCATTTGGTTTATGTTTTCTAACGGATAAACTTCAATGTCATTTATAAGTCTGGCTTCATGAGCATTTTTGCTTGGAATATAAAAATGTTTTATTCCTAGTTTTCTTAGCTCGATCACTCGAGGCATAATTCCGGAAATTGCTCTGATAGTCCCGTCTAATCCGAGTTCGCCTAGGACTGCACTATTATTAAATGTGTGATGAGGAATTTGTTTACTTGAACAAAGTAAACCAACCAAGATTGCTAATTCGCAACCTGTTCCACTTTTCCGTATATTTGCTGGAGCCAAATTTACTGTGATTCTAGACTCTGGCCATTTGATTTTTGAGGAAGACAACGCGGATCTAATACGTTCCTTGCTTTCACGAATTGCTGTGTCGATCATGCCGACAACGCAATAACCTGGTAAGCCTCTAGATGTATGAACCTCGACTTTTATATGTTGAGCTTTTATCCCGGAGATAATGGCTGAATCAATAGCTGTATACACTTAACCCTCCAAAAACTAATTAAGAGGGAAGTAATAACAATATATATTATGCCTACGACAAAAACTTAAAACCAGCAAATATGCACAAAAAACCAAGCGATAATCGTTATAATGTGAAAGCATTTTATTAAAGGGCTAGCTTGAAATCATTCGCAGAAAATTCTAAAAAAAGTAAAGCTTACTTAAATATTGCTGTAATAATTCTTACTGTTATTTCATCAATTGCGCTATTTCAAAATGTTGCATTTGGTGTGCCGCCGGTTGTGCAATTGGGAGCTGTGCTGACTGAAGTATCAGATGGGACCACACCTTTTCCATCCATTGATCCAAATGGAAATAATGACATCGTAGCAACGCTTGATACAACAAGTTATACCTTTGATGTGAACATGAACACTCTTGATGCAGCTAGCCACACATTAAGTAATGTAACTATTGTTGCGACTTTAACTTCGAGCTCAGCAGACATTAATTGGCTTTTAAATACACTACCCACAGCATGTGGAACCAAGAATGTAAGTGTAGACGGAAAAACATTAACTTGTGTTTTAAGTGGAACATTTGCAACTGGAACGACATTAAATATATCTGCGGGATGGTTCGCACAATCTGGCGTTGCCAATGCGACAAATGTCACAGCTCAATTTAGCGTCTCAGCAACAATGGTTGCTGATGCTACTGGTGCTGATAATCCAACAACAGCTACATCTAATTCGAATACAGTTCAAGTAGTTTCACAAGATAGTGACTATGAAGTTAGAAAACAGCCTGGACCGATAACAATTTTACGAGATGGGGCAGGTTTGCCTACCGATTTACAAGTCGATTGGGGTATGCAAGTAGAAGTAAAAAATCCGAATGTAGGGCAACTTAAAGGCGTTTCAACTACTTCGTTAGGCGATCTTTCGTTAGATGATGCATTGGCATCAGGTGATCCTAGCCAATTACCCGTAAACCAAGAAGGTGTTTTAGTCGGTTGTTCCCCAGTGGCAACATCGAATCCATATATTTCAAATTCATCGTCTGCGACTTTTGGAGATACAAACTCTGTACAGAGTTCAGGTTCATGGAATTGTTCACAAGCAGGTGGAACAGGAACAGATATATCAGTCTCAGCCACATCATTAAATTGGTCACCTGACTGGTTCACCATGGGTAAAGTTTCGAATCGTTTGCACTATTGGGCTTACAACTCGGGTTCAACGAATGAAACCTATAACTCTCCTTCAGGAGAAAATGACCAAGCTGTAGTGGCAACACAAATAGTCAGTATTAAATATCCGTACTCTACGGTTATAGCTTTTGATCAAACTGCCGGAGATCGCGATGTTAGAAGTAATTTCATTAGCTGGTGTAACGATTTAGACAATATTAATGTTGTAGGTGGTAACACAGGTGTTGACGATTCATCAAATAATCAAAATTGTGTCACGTTTTATAATGCAACTGGTGCAGGTCCTTCAAAACAATTTACAAAATATGGATCAGCTTCACCTGGACCTGAAACAGAATTAGGGCTTGTTCAAGGAGCATTAGGACAAACCTCTACTGATAACTATGTAGCCCCCGGACAAAAATTTGGTCAAACACAACAAATGCAGGCTAGTGCTTCTAACATTTATGCTTTATCTGATTTGGTTATGTGCGATGCTATTGACACAAGTACATACAACCTCATACAAAACGCAGCGCCAAGTGTGCCTAGTGGCGGAACTGGATCAAGTCATGACTGGTATAGTTGGTATGAAACTGGAACAGCAGATGCGGCCTTCTCTGATATTACAGATTCTGATGTGACTGTAGATTTTTCATCAACAGGATCAAGTTGGGCTAATACTTCAGAGCAACGAACTGTTAACTGTGATGACCCATCTTTAACATGGGTATCTGATCCTTCTACGCATCCAGATGGTCTAAATAACGTAAACTTAATTCGAGTAAGACTTGGAGTCGATCTACCGCCCGGTAAAACAATAAATTTCTTTCAAAGTGTTCAGGCTAAAACAGGATTAGATGTTGATACAAGACTATATAATTTTTCTCAATACAAAACATCAACTTTAAATTCCGGAGACTGGGTACAAGCCGGATCTAATTGCAAACCTGAGATTGATCCATGGAACCCAAGTAGCGGAACTTACAGCTGTAAAGCACTTGTAGATAGAGCATTTGTAATACTGCCTTCTGCAATCATGCAGAAATATGATGTTACTCCTAATGGAGATACAACGAGTACGGTTTCGTTAGGTTCTACGCGTACATTTAATTTAAAAGCAGGTATGGCAGCAATTGCTGACACAGACGTAAACGGTGTAAAAGTTTATGATGTAATGCCGCCCGGAATGGATTACCAATCATCAACAATAACTCCCGACGGTGTTATTAACGATTGCGATGCTACGACGAATTTTGATTGTATAAGCAATGCTTCAGCTAGAACAGACATTGGATACACGACAGTATTTTGGGAAAGAGGAGATTTTAATTTCGTGCATTCGGGAGCTGACGGTACTCCATCTCAAGATTACGATTTATTTGGTTTATGGCAAATTACTGTAAAGATTTCGAGCTATATTCCTAATTCTGCGTTACTTCAAAATAAAGCATGGATAGATGCAGATTCTGGTTTGCAGCCGTTACCTGATCCAATTCCTTTTAGGTCAACAAATACAGTCCATTCTGATCCAACTTCAGGTCCCTTCGACGATGATTGGGTTCAAATAGCTACAGCACAAAGTTTTAACATCGAAAAATATATTACGTCAGAAGAAATACCTCTAAACGGAACTCTTAGTTTTAATCTTGCTTATGGCAATTTAACAGGTATTGCAAAGGTGATGGATGCAATAGATATTTTTCCTTTTGTCGGTGATGGTAGATCACCAAATAGTGTTATTGATGGAGGATTTACTCTTGACAATGTTTACCAAGGCTTTTCCAACGATGGAAGTAATCAAATTGCAAATATATACGTAACATCAGATGATCCATCTACCCTAAGTAGTGATCCAAATGACGCAAGTAATCCTGCTGTGGGTTCTGGTAAATGGGCGTGTACGTATTCACAGATTGGAACTTATGGTTGTCCTAATGCTGATGAAGTGACAGCTATTCGAATAAAAACGACTTCTTTGACTGCTGGACAATACGGAATTATACGTGTTGATCTTGGAACTTTCGGTAACGATGGAGAAGAGACCTATACAAATAACTACCAAGCTAGAGCAACTTCTTTAGCATTGCCTGTAACTTCATCAGACGTTCATGCTGTTACACCGCAATGCTTGAATATCGGTAATTTAGTTTTCAAAGATGTAAACCAAAATGGTAAATATGATTCAGGCGATATTGGTTTTGGTGATGTATTAATTAATCTTTATTCAGTGGGTGTCGATGGCGATATTGGTGGGGGCGACGACATTTTGTATAAAACCACTACCTCTGACTCAGATGGAAGCTGGTATATAAGTTGTGTAGCTCCAGACTCTTATTATGTTGAACTCGATCCTTCGAATTTTGATGTTGGAGGACCGTTACACAACTACACTGCTGCACCGGATGGCTCTACTGATCCTACAGACAATCAAGATCAAGAAAACGAACAAGATTTAATTAAATCGGGTTCTGCTTTTAGAACAAATATATTCGATGTTGATTATGGAATTTCACCTACAGGTGAAACAGGAACTACATCAGGATTAGACGCGTTAGAAAATTTAACGATTGATCTAGGACTAATAGTAGATCCTTCTTCAGTTCCAACTACGACTACAACGACTACAGTAATTCCTGCACCTGGCGGTTCGAATGTTGCTAACTCAAATCTTGCTAGAACTGGCCAAAACATAGATATATATACGCCTTTGACATTAATTCTTGCTGGATTAAGCATATGTATTCTTTGCTTAATTACTAGAAGAAAAAGAAAAATGTTGTTGAAAGGCTATTAAAATCTATTCTGTGGATGTTAAAGTCACTTCTAAATGGTCTGTTGAAGATTTTATTACGACAATATCTACAAGATCGCAAAACACCGTGGATGCTTACAGTAAAGATGTAGATCAATTCGTCGACTACATGACGCGTTCGCAAGTATCATCTCCTAAACATATCGATAAGAAAGTATTACGTCGATATATAGCATGGTTGTCTACAAACAGATATTCACAAAGTACCATTGCACGTAAAGCCTCGTCTGTTCGAAATTATATGAATTTTTTAGCTAAACAAGGTCTAATAGACATATCTTTATCGCATTCTTTGGTTTCCCCAAAAATCCCAAAAAAGCTACCTAGAATTCCTGCTTCTCAAGAAATAATAGGAGTTTTAGAAAGATCTAAAGTCAATAATCCATTGGATTTAGCGGTACTAGAGCTTCTTTACGGCTCGGGGCTTCGTGTAAGTGAGCTTTGTTCAATCGAAATGGCTGACATTAACTTATATAAACACAGCGTTGAAGTGGTAGGAAAAGGCTCTAAAACCAGGGTTGTACCTCTTAGCGCGCCTAGTATATTAGCCGTTGAAAAATATATGAACATAAGAAAGGACTTGGTAAATTCAAGCACCCCATCGAGACGTTTATTTATAAAAAAGTCAGGTAAAGCACTTACTTCACGCGATGTAAGGCGGATTTTAGATAAATATCCTCTTGAAGATGGCAGCAAAATGCACCCGCACCAGCTAAGACATGCTTATGCGACACATCTTCTAATAGGAGGAGCAGACGTTAGAAGTGTGCAAGAATTATTAGGACATTCAAGTGTTACAACTACACAACAATATACCCACATAACCCAGGACCATTTAAAGTCCGTGTACGAAGAGACTCATCCACGTGCCTAAAACAGACGAAGACATTGCAAAAACAGTAGCTGCTACTAGAAACAGAAAAGTAGTTGCCGATCTTTGGGATGAATACACCAAAGATCCTTCGAGTCATTCTCGTGACAGGCTCATACTGCACTACTCTCCACTAGTTAAGTTCGTAGCGGGTCGTGTTGCTTCAGGTTTGCCGCAAAGTATTGATCAAAGCGATTTAATGAGTTACGGAATCTTTGGTCTCATTGACGCAATAGAAAAATTTCAGCCTGAACGTGGTTTTAAATTTGAGACTTATGCAATTAGTCGTATTAAAGGTGCAATAATTGATGAGTTGCGTTCAATTGACTGGGTTCCACGCTCATTACGTGCAAAAGCTAGAAGTTTAGAACGAGCATATTCACATTTAGAAAATGAATTAAAAAGAACTCCTGAAGACAAAGAAGTCGCAAAAGAACTTGGTGTAAGCGAAGACGAACTTAACACAATGATGACACAAATTAGTTTCGTAGGTCTTGTTGCTTTAGACGAAATGATTGATGTCGGAGGAGACAAATCTTCTGGTACAACTGTTAAAGACACCTTAGCGGCAGACGCTCAACACGATCCTGTTGCCAACTTTGAAGTCGATGAAATGAAGCAAATGCTTGCTGATTCGATTAATCGCATGCCTGATCGTGAACGTTTGGTGCTCACTCTTTATTATTATGAAGGTTTAACTTTGGCTGAAATTGGTGATGTTTTAGGTGTTACAGAATCTCGAGTTTGTCAAATACATACTAAAGCAATCTTGCAGTTAAGAGGTAGACTTCAGGAGCCTCCACGTATTGACTAAGATCTATTAATCCTTTTGAAAGGTTAATATGAAATCTTTGGTTAATACAAAAAAAGTTTTATTTGTTTTTTTATTGTTGTCAGTTATAGGTTTTAGTACGACTAGCTGTTCATCTAACGCTAATAAAGCTAAACCAAAAGTTGAACTTTCATCTAGAGATGTTTCTAAAAAAGTTGGAGCAGATGTTGCTTTTATATCAAATGATTATGTTTCAGGAAGCGGAATAGTATTAAAAGACGGATATATTTTAACTAACCAACATGTGATCGATGGATTTGCCTCAATGAATGTTTCATTAGAAAGCGGCAAAGAATTTAATGATGTAAAAGTTTATGCCCAGTATCCTGAATTAGATCTTGCTCTACTCGGACCAATCAGCCATAAAGGTTCTTTAGATTTTTCTAATACTGAAGATATGCAAAAAGGCGATGAAATATATTTTGTGGGTTATCCTGATGAAACTGACGACAAGCCAGTTACCACAATCACGAAAGGAATCGTCTCACGAATAAGAAGTTCGAAAAAACCTTTCACTAAATACTTGCAAACAGATTCGGCAATTGCAGGTGGTCAAAGTGGTGGAGCAATGGTTAATAAATATGGTGAAGTCATAGGTATATCTGAATTAGGTGATGAATCGTTTGGGTATGCATTAGCGAATGAAAATATACAAGAGGGTCTAAGGATTATGAGATCCAAAAGAAGTTTACCTTCAGCTACGTATCCTTTAACTCTCAAAGAAGCCTCGAAAGGTAAACAAGAAAATGCTATTTCGTTAATAAATCGTTATGATTCAGTTAAGTTTGTCGGGTATACAAAAAATAAAACTACTTTGAAGTTATCCTCATCAGATAAAAAACCTATTGCATTATCTGTAAGCGATTTAAATGCTGAGATTTCTAAATCTTCAACTCTTTATGATTCTGTATCAAATTCATTTTCTGACATAGACATAAATGATCCAACATTTGAAAATGTACCTGAAGACCCAGAATATACAGTAAAGCAAGATTCTAGTGGAGCGTACAATATCGAATTACCTGAAGATACTTCGTTTTATGTAGAAATACTCTCAGATTCATTTGATAACAATAATTATTCAACTAATTTGATATCTTCATTGCCTTTAACAAAAGTTGTTACAGAAAATGTATTAACTCAACTAAAGGTTGGTAAGACAAAGTATGGTGTTTTAGAAAGTCTTGAAGCTGGAAGAATGTATTCAATCGATTTAGAGAAAGATACAACATATAAATTTAGTGTTACTTCGCGTATTGGTGATGCTTCTTTTGTTTTAGTTAAAGACGGCGGTAAAGCAAAAGAAGATTGGTTTATTGATGATGCTGAAAAAAATGGCGGAATTTTAGGTACTGATGCAATTAAAGAAATAGATATTAATGAAAGTGGAAAGTATTTAGTCCTTGTTCCTCCTAGCTATGATTCTGCTTTGCAATATAGTGTAAATGTCAGCAAGGTCAAATAAATTGCAATTTCATATTGCGAATTGAATCATTCGAAGCCACATCAAGTGAGGGTGACCTTTACTAAAAGTTTGTGTCATGTTACCCTGTGCCCAATAGCTAGTTACTAAAAAGTAATAGCGAAAAACCCAACAAAATAAGCCTTATTTTGTTGTGCCGAAAAATGCTGGGGGGCGAAATTATCAATGAGTGATGGGGGACTGAGCCTAGAAGCTACCGTAAAAATGGTAGATGAGGCGACCTCATACATTGATTTATTTGGTACATGCGAAGGCGATAAAAAAACGCAAGAAGCACATCTTAAAAAGCAGTATCAGAAAATTGCAAAAATCTTACATCCTGATATGTATTCAGATCCTGGGTATAAGACAATTGCAGAAAATGCATTTTCAAAAATGCAAGACTTCCATGCACAAGCTAAAGAAGCAATTAAAGATGGTACATATGGTGAAGTTAAAGATTTAGCTACGATCACAACAAAAAAATATACCCACTCAATAAAAAGAAAAATTGGAGTAGGCGATCTAAGTGATATATATTTTGCTCAATCTCTAGTTGGATCAAATTCTATTCCAACAATTGTAAAAATAGCATCTAACCCAATTGATAATGATTTAATTGAAGCAGAAACAAGAGCTCTAGAGATCCTCGGCAATTCGAAGAAAAATGAAAAATTTAAGCCATTCGTATCGACATTAGTTGATAGCTTTATCTACGCAGGAACAGCAAGTGAAAACAGAAGTGCAAATGTCATAGCTATACCAGAAAAAGGGTTTCTAACATTAGAAGAATTAAAAGAAGCGCATTTTAAAAATGGATTAGATCCCTTACACGCTGCTTGGATATGGCGAAGACTGCTTGCAGCCATTGGTTTTGCTCATCAAAATGGTGTCATACATGGTGCAGTGTTGCCTTCAAATATTTTAATTCATCCAGAAAAACATGGTGTAGTACTTATAGATTGGTGCTATTCTCAAATAGAAAATGCTGATGGAACTTTTAATCCCATTAATGCAATTGTTGATAGTAAAAAAGATTGGTACCCAGACGAAGTTCTATCTAAAGGTTCTCCAAGTGCAGCAACAGATATTTCAATCGCAGCAAGATCAATGATATTTGTACTTGGTGGAGATCCGATTACTGGAGAAATGCCAAATTCTGTTCCGCTTCCTATGCAACGTCACTTTAAAGGATGCATTTCGAAATCACAACTTTCTCGACCAGACGATGCATTTTTACTTTTAAACGAATTCGATCAATTGCTCGAATATATCGGTAAACCGTTCCACCCACGTGTTTTCCGACCCCTCAATATCACAAATTCATTTGTGAGATAAATAAACAAAGGGGACGACTGCGTAGCAGTCGTGTATTTAAAGGAGAAACAATGGGTGGCGGTAGCTGGAATATCGGTACGTATGACACGAGCGTTAGTGCAAAAAAGGCAGCAAATGCTCCAACTTTTGGACATGATTATGACGTCAGAACGGGGGCTTCTAATTCGGTTCACGAATTATTAGATCCAAAAGTTTTGGCGGGACCAACAAGTCCGCATGCAGGGAAGGTGATGAGGGAAGTGATGATTACAGATGAACATCCGAATCCTACACCTATCGGAATTGTCCTTGACGTAACTGGGTCAAACTATGATGCAGCTGTAAAGACACACGGTGCTTTGCCTAAGTTGTTTTCACTTTTGCAAGTTAAAGGATATGTTGATGACCCTCAAATAAATGTCTCTGCAACAGGGGACGCTAACTCGGATAGATTTCCTGTTCAGTTTGGACAGTTTGAAAGTGACAACAGAATAGATGCACAACTAGAAGCAATGATTCTAGAAGGTGCTGGAGGCGGACAAGATCATGAGACATATGAGCTCCTGGCATACCTGCATGCTTTCCATACTTATCTTGAACCAGCACAGAAGCAAGGACGTAAAGGCTATTTATTTTTTATAGGTGACGAAAAACCTTACGACAAAGTCAAACGGTCTCAAGTTGAAGACTTAATTGGAGTAAAACTTGAAAAGGATATTTCTACAGAAGATATCTTCAAGAAACTAAAAGAACAATACAACGTATTTTTCTTATTTCAAGAACAGGGAAGTTATCTGCCCGATGAGATCCTTCCATCATGGAGAAAACTTTTAGGAGAACGTGCAATTTCACTTTCTGATCCAGATGCGGTCTGTGATGTTATCGCAGGTTTAGTCGGAGTATTAGAAAAGAAAGTGACTATTGATGATGTCGATAAAGACTTAAAAGAATTAGGTTCATCTTCAAGTGCGAGAAAAGCAGTTTCGACAGCACTAGAAGTTGTGGATCACTCTACTTCCGTGGAGCCAAACCGACCAAGCAAGGGTGGCATGGTCGCGAAAACGAGCGGGTCGCTCCCAGATCTCGGTGTTGATTTATCAAGACCTCGATCAGCTCGTTTGTAGGTAAAGCGGATACGTGTCTGTGTGTTTTCGAGGGGAAAACGCACAGACATCGTAAGGGAGGCTCAATGTCTAAAGCATATATAGTTACAGATATCGGATATGGTGATTGCGGCAAAGGAACGATTGTTGATTTTTTAGCCCGGCAATATAAAAGTTCATTAGTCATTCGGCACAACGGCGGTTCGCAAGCAGCACATAATGTTGTGACACCTCAAGGTGTGCATCACACTTTTTCGCAATTTGGTTCTGCAAGTTTGACCGAAAATTCTAAAACATATTTATCGAGATTTATGTTGGTTAATCCTTTAAATATGATTAACGAAGCTAACCACCTAATCTCGATAGGCGTTAAGGATATATGGAAAACAATGTTTATTGATAAAGATTCTCTTGTTATAACCCCATGGCATGTTTATGCAAACAGGATTCGTGAAGTTTTAAGAAACAATAATCGTCATGGTTCATGTGGTGAAGGTATTGGTGAAACGAGATGTGACTATCTTCAAGTCCCTCAAATGTCATTACGTATAAGAGATTTAATGAATGATCGGCTCGGCGACAAACTCAGGACTATTTGTGACTATAAGTTTGGACAAATGAAAGTATTAGAAAATGAATACGGTGTTGCACTAGATGGACTTTATAGTGACATGTTTACAGATGACAACTACATTATTGATTTAATTCACGAATACCAATACTTTGTTTCGCAACTTAATGTTGTAGATATTGATTTTTTATCTAAACAATCCGAGTTAGCAGAAGTAATAATTTTCGAAGGGGCGCAAGGAGCCTTGTTAGATGAGTGGTATGGGTTCCATCCATATACAACTTGGAGTACAACAACTGGAGCTAACGCTAAACAACTTTTAAGTGAAATTGGTTATAACGAAACCGTTGAGCATGTAGGTGTAATGCGATCGTATACAACTAGACATGGCGATGGACCTTTTGTTAGCGAAGACAAAAATTTAGAAGCAACATTAAGAGAATTGCATAATGAATATCATCCATTTCAGGGTGCATTCAGATGTGGATACTTAGATATGATCGCACACAAATACGCAATAGATGTTTGTGGAGATATAGATTCCCTTGCTGTTACGCATTTAGATTACTTATCGAAGAACAGCGCTTGGAAGATTTGTGATAAATATTATTTTGATTCAACAAAACTATCTCAGCATTTGTTCTACGAACATGATGGCTTAGTATCTGGAATTCGTGTTTCTGATAATCGGGATCTGGTTAGACAAAATATGTTGTCAGATTCATTAAGGTTTGCTGTTCCTTCTTTGACCGAAATCAACCGACAATGTGATGCTGAAATTTTGTGTGAATATATTGAATCAATGTTTATGAAAAAAGTTTTTATTAAATCTTTTGGTCCAATGTCTTCTCAGAAAGAAATTTCTAAATCAGTTTTTCCTAATTAGCAGCTATTTACATTGGATCTATTTTATGTAAATATTTTGTTCATATTCTTCCCTTGACTTAAAAGAGGACATGTCATGGGAAAGAAAGCCATTTTAAGTATCTGTATCTTTATTTGCGTATTTACTGCGAATCTAAATCCTGTTTTTTCTTTGAGGAATGATGATGCATATAGCTATCCACTAAAAAATCCAAAAATAGTAAATAATTTTGTAAAACCAGAAACCAAATATTCATCAGGACATAGAGGTATTGATTTTTTTGCTTTAAAGTCGACACCTGTATATGCAATAGCTGATGGACAAGTTATTTTTGCGGGGCGTGTCGCAGGAGCACTACACGTAACTGTTTTGCATGTAGGAGAAATCAAATCAACTTATACTTTTTTGCTTACTAAATCTGTGAATGTTGGAGAAAATATTTCAAAAGGTCAATTGGTTGGAACGGCTTCTGGAACCAATGCAACAGGAGATACGAATGTATTCATGCTAACGATGCGACTTAAGAATGAATATGTTGATCCTCTCTTATATTTAAACGAGAGAAAAGTTGTTAAAGAAATATATCTAGAAAAGATTAGCGATGATTCATTTATCGAAGAGGTAATAAGCGAATCTAAATATTTAAAAGATTATTTTGGTTTAAAAGCAAAATTCAAAAATGTTAACGATATTGAAAAGCTTATCCACAATGCGGTAAATGCTGTTAAAAATATCCATAACTCTCTGTCGCAAGAAGAAGCATATAAACAGATAGTGCGAGCCCTAAAAGAAACAAAAAAATATGTCGACCTTTATATTGCAGGATATAAGAAAGCGATGAAATACGGAATTGATTCAGCTAAGTATTATCTTGAATCTACTAAAGACATATTAATCTTGCTTCAAAAATATCAAATAGATATTGCTGTAGCGATTAACGACTGGATTAAAAGTACATACAATACGTCGACAAAAGTTTTAAAGCAGTATGTAGATGTTGATTTATTAATGCTATTGCGAGAGCTGGCCTTGCCAATTAGTTGTTTATCAAATGCTTGCAGTGTTCCTGTGAAAATGAAATGTGATCCAAAATCAAATTTCAAAATAAGAGGTTCTAATAAATATAGAGGTTCGGGTAACTCAGTGATGTTTGTGTCTGGCATAAATGCAAAAGGTAAATCGTTTGTAGCACCTGACAACGATGGATCAGGAAAGAAATCTTCTGCTCCAGTCAATTTTCCATGGAAAAAACTTGGTTATGAAAAACAAGAAGTTAACTACTATTCATATAGTAGTTATAACGAAGAGTATAAACCCAGCGAAACTTTCCAAGATCTTTATGTATCTGCTGCAAAAATGGATGAGCAAATTAAAATTTTTAAGCAAAAAACTCCAGATAAAAAACTTGATTTAATTACTCATTCTCAAGGTGGAGCAATAACAGCTTTGTGGCTTGCTAAATATTATGATACAAAGTCTGACTTATATCCAGAGTTGGGAAAAATTATCATGTATGCACCTCCACTGAGCGGTACCGCTCTTTCTACAGCCGGCTCGTTGATAGACTCCACTCAGACAGGAAAAAATATCCACGAATTATTAAGCCGAGCTATAGCTGAAATTCCTTCACCCGATGCAACCTCTATTAGACAATTAAAAGAAAATGGTGAAATAGCTGCAGAGTTAAGTGATGCAGATATTTTTGAAAAGGTTAATGTGCAGGTCATAAGAGCCAGCTCTGATTTAATTGTTTCTAGTGCTTCTGATCCAATTAATGGTGTAGATGAAACAATTGTCGACACAGACAAAAAAGGTTGGTTAGGAAACCTTGATGCAATAAATGCACACTCAGATATAACTACTGATGAAAAAACAACTGTTATTGCACAACATATTCTTGAAGGAACGAGAGCTCCTTGTGTGCCTATAAGTGAATCTCTTAGCTCAGTTTTTAAATCTTCGAGAAATCATGCATTAGAGGTATTTATTGGACGTGTTTCTGCCGATACATTTGATTCTGAGCTAGGTGAAAACACTCGCCAGTACCTTGATTCGTTCAACTAGCAGGAAAAACACTATAATTTATTGCTTAATTAATCATGCTTTGTGATTACTAGGTCACGAGAGAAAACGTGTCAGAACAAAGCAGAAGACAAACCTAGGAGGAAACGTGGCTGTAGTCACTATGAAACAAATGTTGGAAGCTGGTGTACATTTTGGACATCAGACTCGCCGTTGGAACCCAAAAATGCAACGTTTTATTTTTGGAGAGAAAAACGGAATTTACGTAATTGATTTAGAACAAACACTTGATTTAGTTAACGAAGCATATAAATTTATTCGTGATACTGTTGCAGATGGTGGTTTGATCCTTTTTGTTGGTACAAAAAAGCAGACACAAGAACCAGTTAAGAAAAATGCTTCACGTGTTGGAATGCCATATGTTAACAACCGTTGGTTGGGTGGAATGCTTACAAACTTTCAAACAATGCGTAAGCGTATCGAAAAAATGCAAGAGCTTGAGCGTCAAGTTCGTGTAGGCGAGACACAACAAATGATCAAGAAAGAAGCTTTACGTGTTACACGTGAGCTTGAAAAATTGCATAGAAACTTAGGTGGTATTCGTAACCTAGAAAAAATGCCTTCTGCAATATTCGTTATCGATACTAAAAAAGAACACATTGCGGTTACAGAAGCTAGAAAATTGGGCATACCAGTTATTGCAGTTGTTGATACAAACTGTGATCCTGACATTATTGATTATGTTATTCCAGGTAACGACGACGCTATCCGTGCAAGTGATTTAATGTGCCGAGTAGTTGCAGATGCAATCGAAGCAGGAAAACAGATCGCGATTAAAAAGACAGGATCAGCGCCAAGCGCTAAAGCTGCTCCAACAATGGAAGAGCTTGAAGCAAAAGCTGCACAACAGATGAAAGCTCGTGCCCAAGCTGCTGCTCAACAAAAAGAGCGCGAAACAAAATTAGCTAAAGCAGCTGCTAGTAAAGCAGAAAAAGAGTAGCACGAACCGTTGGTTGGATTTTCATGACATATACGTAAGAAAATACTGCCAACGCTTAAAATAAGGGAGAAAAAATGTCATATACAGCAGCAGATGTTGCGAATCTTAGAAAATTGACCAGTGCAGGAATGATGGACTGTAAAAATGCTCTTGCTGAGAGCGATGGCGACATGGAAAAAGCGAAAGAATGGTTACGCAAAAAAGGTCTAGCTGGTGCAGCAAAACGTGCTGGACGTGCAGCTGATCAAGGAACAGTTGATGTAGTTCTTGACGGCAACGTAGCAGCCCTTGTTGAAGTTAACTGTGAAACAGACTTTGTTGCTAAAGGTGAATTGTTTACTGGGTTTGTTGCAGATCTTGCTTCACTTGTTGCGAAACAAGGCTCTGACGATTTAGAAAATCAGCCTTTTGGAGAATCAACTGTTGCTGGTGAAATAACAGCATTAGGAGCAAAGGTTGGTGAAAACGTAACGTTAGGTAGATCTGAGCGATACGAAACTAACGGTGTTGTTGATGCATACAAGCACTTGCAAGCTGGTAGAGGTTTTATCGGTGTTCTTGTTGAACTAACAGGTGCTGCTGACAGTGAACAAGCACGTGAAGTAGCACACGATATTGCATTGCATATTGCATCAGCTGCTCCACGTTACGTAACTCGTGACGAGGTGCCAGCAGAAATAGTTGAAAAAGAACGAGCTGTTTTTGAAGAAATAACTCGTAACGAAGGAAAACCAGAAGCAGCGATACCAAAGATCATCGAAGGTCGTTTGGGTGGTTTCTACAAAGAAACAGTTTTGTTAGAACAACCATTTGTTAAGGATAACAAGCAAACAATTAACGATATTGTTAAAACATTAGGTGCAGATGCAACTGTATCTCGTTTTACAAGAATAAAAATTGGTGAAGAATAAAATTAAACTATTATTCAAATAAAAAAAGAGCGCATAAGCGCTCTTTTTTTATGCGTCTCTTTTATAAACAAATATTGTTCCAATAATGGATAGAACTATACAGAACCCTAAGAAATACAAAAATGAAATTGTCGGAGAAAAATATCCAGGAAATTTCTTTTCAGATATTGATGAGTTATAGTTGGTAAAAAATAACCACCTGTCTAAATGTATTTTTTGTTTAGAGATCAAAGATGTAACACCACTAATTACATTTTCAACAATAATCATCCAAATTAAAGAAATGATGATTCCAGCAACAGGTTGCTTTACAATGGCGCCTATTCCATAGCCATATATAGCGCCAGCAGCTGAACCTAGAATTGCAAAAATCATGATTCTTAGAGAAGTTGAACTAGTTAAATCTAAGGGTATGTCTCTTATATTTAATATTAGCTTTGCGATTCCTAATGACAAGACTGTAAGGATTAATGATGCAATTCCTGTAGATAAAATCAGAACAATAATTTTAGAGACGGCAACTTTTAATCTATTAGGCGTAGCGCTGAAGGTTGTTTTTATAGTTCCAAATCGATATTCTTGCCCAATCATTTGTACGCCAGTAACGACAAATAGTGTTTGCGATATTGCTAGACCTATCAAAGCATTGGAAATATTTTGTTGTCCTTCACTAAATATTGATATTACTGTTGCGAAAAATAAAGTGATACCTATTGCGAAAAGAAGCATAACGATATTTGATCGAACACTTTTAAGTTTTATCCATTCAGAATTAATTTGGTTAATCATTTGTCTCACCTATTGCATTTGGATTAGTTCGATATTCTTGAGCGGAACTAGTAATTCGCAAAAATATGTCTTCGAGTGAAGGTTGCGTTTGATATAGCTGATGTATTTCAATCTGATTTTCAAATGCAATATGGCCAACGTCTTTGACTTCTACGTTTGATGCAACAATGTAACCATCTTTAGTTTCGCAAGCAATATTTTTGTTCAACAGAACATTTTGCAAATCTATTAAATTAGGTGAGCTTACAATTACTTGTTTGTCTGTTACTTCTGACATTAAATCTTTAACACTTGTTGAACGAATAAGCTTTCCTTCACCGATTATTACTAGCTCATCAGCCATTAAAGACATTTCGCTTAACAAGTGGCTTGATACAAAAATTGTTCGTCCTTCTGAAGCTAAACCTTTTAGAAAGTTCCTTATCCAATGGACCCCTTCAGGGTCTAAGCCATTTGCTGGCTCATCAAAAATTAATGTTTTCGGATCTCCTAAAAGTGCATATGCAATACCAATTCGCTGTTTCATTCCTAATGAAAATTTACCTACACGTTTATTGGCAACTTCACGAAGACCAACTAAATCCAAAACTTGGTCGACTCGTTTTTTGCTTATACCATTAGATGCTGCGTAACTCAGTAAGTGAAATTTTGCTTTTCTCGTTGGGTGAACATATCCTGCATCTAATAGTGCGCCAACCTCATTTAAAGGCTTGGAAAATTTATGAATTGAAGAATTATTTAACGTAATCTTTCCTTTTGCAGGAGCATCTAGCCCCATAATTAAGCGCATAGTTGTTGATTTCCCAGCACCATTTGGTCCTAGAAAACCTGTAACTGTTCCAGGCTTAACTTCAAAAGATAAATTATCTATAACTGTTTTCGATCCATAGCGTTTTGTTAAGTTCTCTACTTTGATCATATTTGTCCTTATGTTTGACTTCCAGGCTAGCTATTTCTGAAGAGCATGGCTGATATTTGTATATTTTTTTTGAAAATCCGAAATAATGTATGTTTTTCTAATAAATTATAAATATGTCTAATCCAAAATATAAACGTGTACTTTTGAAACTTTCAGGAGAGTCTTTTGCTCAGAAAGATACAGGATACGGAATTGATGCAGAAAAAGTTGCACGTATAGCTCAGGAGATTGCCAAAGTTCGTGAAGATAGCAATGTCGAATTTGCGATTGTAACTGGTGGTGGAAATATTTTCCGAGGTTTAGCTGGTGCAAATAAAGGTATGGATCGTGCACGAGCTGATTATATGGGTATGCTCGCAACAGTAATTAATGCTTTGGCTCTACAAGATGCATTTGAAGCAATTGGTCAACCATCTCGTGTTCAAACTGCAATAACAATGGCGCAAGTAGCGGAAAGCTATATACCATTGCGTGCTATTAGACATATGGAAAAAGGTCGAGTAGTAATTTTCGCTGCAGGTACAGGTATGCCATACATTACAACTGATACTGGTGCAGCTCTTCGTGCAGCAGAAGTGGGAGCACAAGCTTTATTAAAGGGAACACACTCAGGAGTTGATGGAATTTATACTGCTGACCCCCGAAAAGATAAAACTGCAACAAAGATAACTAAAACTACTTATCTAGATGTAATAAATAAGGGTCTAAAAGTTATGGACTCAACAGCTTTAACTTTTTGTATGGATAATAATTTACCGATTGTTGTTTTTGATGTTGAGACGCCAGGAAATGTTGAAAAAGTGTTGATGGGCGATGAAGTTGGAACAACAGTTACTTTAAATGAGGAAAAATAATGATTGAAGATGTAAAAAAATCTGCACAAGAACATATGAGAAATTCGATTACTCACTTACAAGAAGAATTTTCTGCGATTAGATCTGGACGCGCAAGCGCATCAATGGTCGACCGATTAAATGTTGAATATTATGGAAGCACTGTTCCATTGGTGCAACTTGCGAGTTTTTCTGTTCCTGAAGCTCGACAACTATTAATTAGCCCGTTCGATAAAGGTGCAATTGCATCGATTGAAAAAGCTATTCAAGTTTCAGATCTTGGTGTTAACCCAAGCAATGACGGAAGCAACATTCGTTTAGTATTTCCTCCTCTAACAGAAGAGCGTAGAAAAGAACTAGTAAAAGTTGCTAAGGCAAAAGCTGAAGAAGCAAAAGTTTCAGCTCGAAATGCGCGTAGAAATGCTCGTCAGGATCTCGAAAAATTAGAGAAAGATGGCGAAATATCGAAAGATGATGTTGAGAGAGCAGAAAAAGATTTGGACAAAGTTACGTCAGATATAGTCGCAGAAATCGATTCAATGTCGGCCAGTAAAGAAGCCGAATTGATGGAGGTCTAAGGATCACCTAGGATAAAGTGGCCTTTAATCTGGTAGTAGTAAACGGGGGATCAATGTCGCAAGAGGATAATGAAATCGAAGGAGTTCGAATTCTTGGAGCATCTGAAGCTAAGGAAGTTGCTCGAACTTCAACAACCTCTAAATCTAAGGATAAAGACAAAAAAGTTGTAACAGCTCCTGTTGAGCAGACAACAAATGTAGAACTACCTCACTGGAGCGAAGCTCCTACAGGTGAAGTTCCTGCTGCAGTTGTTGACGATGAGAACTTAGCAGATGGTTGGGAAGCATTAACTGGAAGCCAACCAAGAATACGTGTTGATCAAAATGATTGGAAAGAAGTTGACTACGATCCTTCATTGAATTTAAAAGACGATGCAATAAGCGTTGGAGCACTAGGCAATGACCATATTTCACTAGAAGACAGTGAAGAAGAATTTCAAAAAAGTGTTGCGCAAAAACGAACAGAAAATGCTGCTAATTCAGATCGTGTAACAAAAATATCTACTGTTCCAGATACTGCAAGTGCCAGTCCTATTGAAGGCGAAGCTCTTGCAGAGCCAAAAGGTGCTTCGAAAGTAAAAGCTCATTCAAAAGCAAAACGAGAAAAGCGTCCTGGTGTTGCACCTTACTCAAATAGTGAAGAGGCAAAAGAATCACAAGAAAGTCAAACTTCTAATTTAATAGCCCGAACTTTAACAGGTTTAGGAATAGCAGCAGTTGCCCTAATTTGTTTCTATCTTGGTGCAATTCCTACTTTAGTTTTTGCTTCATTATTAATAGGTGCGATGAGTATTGAACTTTGTGGCGCATTTAGAAAAATCGGGGCTAAACCTGCAGCCTTACTGGTCGCGATTATGGCTTTTTTCTCTGTAGTAGGTGGATATCTAATTGGCGATCGTGTCATTTCGGTTAGCGCAGTCGTTTTCTTCTTTTTTGCTGCACTTTGGTATCTTTTCGATATTGTAAAAGCACGACCAGTTATTGGCCTTGCGATTTCTTCTCTAGTATTTGGCTATGTTGGGATATTTGGATCATTTGCTGGAATAATTTTGAAACTGCAAGACGCTAATGGAAAGTCTGTTGGCGTTTATGTTTTAGCCTCAGTTGTTCTATGTGTTATTGCCAATGACACTGCAGCATACATAACAGGAAAGCTAATGGGAAGAACTCCTCTGGTGCCAAACATTTCACCAAATAAAACATGGGAAGGTTTAACTGCAGGTTTTGTTGCGTCAATTTTTGTTGGTGTTTTGATTGCAACAATTCCAAGTAATTCAATTTGGCAGTTTAAAGGTGGTATTGCATTAGGAGCTTTAGTGGCTTGTGCTGCAGTATTTGGTGACTTGATTGAGTCAATGCTCAAAAGAGATTGTGATCTTAAAGATTTTGGTTCTCTCTTGCCAGGACATGGCGGGCTAATGGATCGTTTTGATGCACTACTTATTGCTTTACCTGTTGCATATTTTTTGGCACTTGCACTCATCTAAAAAGGAATTATGTCTAAAAAACGTGTAGCAGTTTTAGGTTGTACTGGATCTATTGGTACTCAAACTCTGCAAGTCTTAGAAAAACTTGAAGATACCCACGAACTTGTTTGTATTGCTGGTGGAAAAAAACTAGATCTGATTGAAGAACAAAAAAATAAGTTTGGTTTGTCTAGTGAAAATGCAATTAGCGCATTTGATGATGTTGATGCATTGCATGAATTTGCGAGTCGTAGCGATGTCGACATTGTTATCAATGGTGTAGTTGGTTTTGCCGGATTTAAAGTTACGTTAGCGGCTCTAAAAGCAAACAAGATTTTGGGTTTAGCTAACAAAGAAAGCCTGATTGCAGGTGGACCTATTGTTAAGAAGATTATTGAAAGTCCAGGTTTTAGTGGGTCGATTATTCCTGTTGATTCGGAACATAGTGCAATTTGGCAATGTCTAAAGTCTGGAGAATCAGGTGAAGTTGACGAAATAGTTTTAACAGCTAGTGGAGGTCCATTCCGTGGTATGGACAAGGAAGACCTAAAAAAGGTTACAAAACAACAAGCGCTAAATCATCCGACATGGAATATGGGCCCGAAAATAACTATAGATTCTGCAACCTTAATGAATAAAGGTTTAGAAGTAATTGAAGCTCATGAATTGTTCAATATTGATTTTGACAGAATAAAAGTTGTTGTTCATCCTCAATCAATAGTTCACTCAATGGTTACATATGTTGATGGTGCAACAATTGCACAACTCTCATATCCTGATATGAGGTTACCTATTTCATTGGCATTAGGTGCTTCACAAAGATTGAATGTTACTTATGGAAAAATTGATTTTACAGAAACAATGGAATTGAATTTTGAAAAACCGGATTTTGTGGCTTTTCCTGCATTACAGCTGGCATATAGTGCCGGGAGGGCAGGTGGTGGAGCTCCGGCTACATTAAGTGCAGCAAATGAAGTTGCTGTCGAAGCATTTCTTGATGAAAAAATAGAATTTTGTGATATAACAGATATAGTAAATGAAGTCTTAAATGAAGGCACTATTAGTGTCGATAAAGAAGATGACGTTTATGAAGCAGACAGAATAGGTCGAGAACGAGCAGCGCGGTATATAGAAAAGAAGTTGATGTAATGACATTTTCCGGAGACCATTTAGAAGAAAAATCCAACTGGAGTAAAACGCGATCTCGAGTTATTCTTACACTGATATTTTTGTTGTTTGTATTGTTGATAGCTGATGTTAAAACTAGAGGTTACGCTCTTGTCGGTTTAGCTTTATTAGTAACAATAATGTTGCATGAAGCAGGCCATTTCGTTGCTGCAAAATGGGCAAAAATGAAAGCAACAGAATTTTTTGTTGGATTTGGTCCACGTATCTGGTCATTTAAAAAAGGCGAAACCGAATACGGAATCAAAGCTATTCCTGTTGGTGGATACGTAAAAATTATTGGTATGACCAATCTAGATGAAGTCCATGTCGATGATGAACATCGCACCTATCGCAAAGGTACAACCCGAAGAAAGCTTGTTGTTATTCTTGCTGGCGTAATTGTTAATTTCATTCTTGCATATCTATTAATTTTTGCTTCTTTGGTTGGACATGGGATTGCGAAAGAATCAAAAGATACTCGTCCAGCAATTTCTATGGTTAACCCTGGGTCTGCAGCAGAAAAAATAGGATTAAAACCTGGAGATGTCTTAAACAACATAAATGGAACAAAGATTTTAACTACACAAGATCTATTCAAAGTTATTTCGAAATTCAAAGTCGGCGAAAAAGTAGAAGTTACTTATTCGAGAAAATCTCAAACATTTACAAAACAAGCATCTCTAATTGCAGACATAGATTCGAATGGTAAAAAAACTAAACGAGCAATATTGGGCGTTGTGCCCGCGGTGGAATATGAAAAAGTTGCACCAATAAAAGCCGCTTCAATGTCAGGCGAAATGTTTGTAAATGTAGTTAAAATTGCTGGCAAAGGAATGGGTAAATTATTTAGCCCTACTGGCATAAGTCAATATTCTAAAACAGTTGTAAACGGTGATTATCAACGACAAGACCGTCCTAGTTCTCCTGCTGGTATCGTAAATATTGGTGGACAACTCGTTAACCAAGATGGCTGGACATTGTTGAACCTTATGGCCATAGTAAATATTTTCCTTGGACTGCTTAACCTCTTGCCTCTGCTACCTTTAGATGGCGGCCATGCATTTATTGCGATATACGAAAGAATTGGTTCGCTAATTACTGGAAAAGAAGTTGTAGCAGACTTCAAAAAACTAATGCCTGTTGCAGTTGTTGTCGTAGGGATCTTAGTGATTTTCTCTTTAAGTGCTCTCTGGCTCGACCTGTTGCAGATTACGTCCTAGGCTATTTGCGTGATTACGCGCAAAAAAACTCGACAAGTAAAAGTTGGTAATGTTCTAGTTGGTGGAGATGCTCCTGTTTCTGTGCAGTCAATGACAACGACTAAAACATCAGATGTTGACGGAACGTTGGCTCAAATTTATGCTTTAAAAGGAGCTGGTTGCGATATTGTTCGTTGTACTTGTAACGAAATCGAAGCGGCACAAGGTTTAGCCCAAATTGTTCCGCGTTCACCGTTACCAATAGTCGCTGATATACATTTTCAATACAAACTTGCTTTAGCCGCAATGGAAGCCGGTGTTAGTGCTTTACGTTTAAATCCTGGAAACATTAGAAAACCTGAACAAATAAAAATTGTTGCGAAAGAAGCAAAAGATAGATCGATTCCTATTCGAATTGGTGTTAATGCGGGTTCGTTAGATCCTGAATTATATGAAAAATACAACGGACCAACGCCTGAAGCATTAGTTGAATCTGTACAGAAAGAATTGAATTATTTCCGCGAAGTTGATTTTGATGACGTAAAAATTTCCGTGAAAGCTAGCAATGTTGTTCTAATGGTTGAAGCATATCGTTTACTTAGTGAAACGGTTGATTATCCTCTTCATTTAGGTGTTACTGAAGCAGGCCCGATGCCAAACGGACTTATTAAGTCAGTTGCAGGTATTGGAACTTTGCTTAATGAAGGTATTGGTGACACTATTCGTTTTTCTTTAACTGCAGATCCCGTCGAAGAAGCTAAGTCTGGTCGTGCGTTGCTAGAAGCTTTAGGTTTACGAGAAAGAAGCGGGTTGGATCTAATTGCTTGTCCTAGCTGTGGTCGTACTGAAATTGATGTTATAGATGTTGCTGCTAAAGCGCAAGAAGCTTTAAATGAAAAAGAGATTCCTTTACAGATTGCAATAATGGGTTGTGTCGTTAATGGTCCTGGCGAAGCACGTGAAGCTGATCTAGGTATAGCGGCTGGTAGAGGCAAAGGACATTTGTTTGTTAAAGGACAAGTTGTAAGAGTTGTCCCTGAGGATGAAATGGTTGAAGCTTTACTGGCTGAAGCTCAAGCGATTATGGAAGAGGGAATTGAAGCACGTATCGCTGCTGCAGATAAAAATGCTGCTGCTATAACTGAATCTGATCGCGATGAATTGTTACAGATTCAAGGTACCGACGCCAATAATTCTTCTGCAAAGATTGAAAAAATAAACCATCTCGCTTAACCCGTGTTGGGTCGAAAAACTATCGAACAACCTCAATTTTTAACCCCCCCAACACGGCGGAGCGGAGCGGAGTGGAGCGGATATTAGGGGAGTCGTGCAGAAATTCGTGCTTGCGATCCAATAGACCACAAAATAACTTCACTATTTGATGAAACTGTAAAGTTTAAATCTTCATTTTTATTTTCAATCAATAACGAAAAACCTTTATCATAACTAACATCGTTAAAAGTTATTTCTCCACGTGCGACGTAAATATAGGTCTTTTCATTATTAGGGATACTTATTTGTTTTTCAGCAGAAAACTTTCCTATATAAAGTGATGCATTTTGGTTATATAAATGTATTGGCGCATCCACTTGACCGCTAGCCACTAAACCTAATTCATTGTCGACTATATCGGCGACGTTTTGCTGTTGATACCTTGGTTCGACACCTTTTCGATCTGGAAGCAACCACATCTGTAATAAATCAACATTTTGTACTTCGTTATGGTTAAATTCTGAGTGCAAAACACCACTTCCTGCACTCATTTGCTGGATATCGCCTTCACTAATAACACCAGTATTTCCTTTGTTGTCCTCATGGGTTAATTCGCCATTTAAAATCCAAGTAACGATTTCCATGTCATGATGAGGATGCATTCCGAATCCGCTCGAAGTATCAATATGGTCATCGTTAACGACTAAGAGATCTCCAAATCCGTTTCTATCGTCTTTATAAAAATAAGAAAAGTTAAAAATGTGATATGAATCTAACCAATCTATTTGATTGTGAAATCTATCTGTAGGTGAAATTATTTTTAAGCTGTTCATTATCTAATTAAATCTAATACATTCGTCTCGTTTGAATGATCAATAACGCCTAAAGGAGATGAACCTGGTCGATTAGGTAAGTTGGGTACAGGTCTTCCAGCTGCGAAAGTTTCAAGCCTAGCTATAGATAGACTCAAAGGACCATCTAAATCAACAGAACTTTTAAAGAAACTCTTTACCCCAATTTCATCTGGATCAAGATCTGCCCGCTCTAAATGCTGTAAATATGCTCGGCGTGATTCGGTTTCAATGCGTCGAATTTCGTTTTCAAGTTGCGTTATTGCATCAAACGCAATTTCTGTAAAAGTTTTGTAATTAGGGCTTGTTTTTCTTCGGAGTTGTTTCTTTTTAATACCAGGTCCAAGTTCAATAGCTGAAAGAAATAGTTTGTAGTCTTCAATAAATCTTTTAACATCTGGAGTTTCGAAATGTGATATCGAGAAATACGATAGATTCCGTATAGCTTCAACTAAATCTAATGCAGAACTCTGTAAAGCTCTTAAAGAATAAATATTGCCGTTTTGCCAAGCTAAACATGGAGCAAAAATTTGTTTAGCAATAATATCCCAAGATGTATCAATACTTATATTGTCTAAACCATTTGGGCGATTTACTTTTCGTAGTCTGGGTGGATGGTTATCTAACATTGAACTCTCCAGCGCAAGATAAACTTACCCCTTAAAAATGTTGGCGTCAAAATGAAGTTAGAACAATTTACATATGACTTACCTGAATCGGCTATTTCTAAGGTTCCTGCAGAGCCAAGGGATAGTGCAAAATGTTTAATTTCTCGCAATAAAACTGAATTAATCGACTCAAATGTTCAAAATATATCTGAATACATTGAATCTGGAGATTTAGTAATTGTTAATAATACAAAAGTTTTGCCAGCACGTATTTTTATAAAGAGAAAATCTGGTTTAAATGGGGAAGTGTTTCTTCTAAATCGGATAAGAGACAACGTCTGGGAAGCTTTAGTAAGGCCGAGCGCTAAAATAAAGATTAACGAGACAGTCGAAGTGCTCAAAAATTCATCCCACAAAAAACTTGAAATGGTTATCGGAGAAAATATTTCTGAAAGCACTAGACAAGTAGAGTTGCTGTCATACTCTGAGGATGAATTTATTCATGATGCAGGTCAGACACCTTTGCCTCCGTACTTAGGTGATGTTGACATCCCAATTGAGAGATATCAAACAATGTTTTCGAAAGAAGAGAAATCAGTTGCTGCACCAACTGCTGGGCTGCACTTTACTCAACGAGTTGTCGACCAATTGTCGGAAAAGAAAATCGATCTATGTGAAATAACTTTACATGTTGGACTTGGTACATTTAAACCAATCCAAACTGACAAAGTTGAAGATCATGTTATGCACGAAGAAATTTATAGTGTGCCAAGTGAAGTATGGGACAAAGTCTTAGAGACCAAGAAACGCGGAAATAAAATAGTTGCTGTTGGTACTACATCTCTTAGAACCTTAGAATCTGTTGCGATTACAAGTCAGCTTTCAGGTAGTACCGATTTATTTTGTTATGGTGATTTTGATTTTAAAATTGTTGATTATTTGTTTACCAACTTTCACCAAAGCGGTTCGTCGTTACTTGTTTTACTTGATGCATTTATAGGGTCGCGTTGGCGTGAACTCTATGATTATGCATTAAAGAATGAATATAGATTTTTAAGTTTTGGAGATTCGATGTTTGTAGGTAAAAGATGAAACTAAATCTAGAAAAACAATCGTCTACTTTAGGTGCACGCAGAGGGGTAGTAGAAACAAGTAGAGGTATGTATAACACTCCAATATTTATGCCAGTTGGCACAAGAGGTGCTGTTAGAACTTTAGGTGCACATGATTATAAAAAATTAGGTGCAGAAATTGTTCTGGGTAATACCTACCATTTGATGTTGCGCCCTGGAAACGACGTGATAAAAGAAATGGGTGGCTTAGCAAAATTTACAGGATTTGATGGGCTTACATTAACTGACTCTGGTGGCTTTCAAGTATTTTCACTTTCACCAAAGGTTAATGATAATGGTGTTATCTTCAGGTCTACATATGATGGATCGTGGATCAATTTCACTCCTGAGGATGCAGTTCAAGTGCAAGAAGATATTGGTGCTGATATACAAATGGTTCTAGATGTATGTTCAGCGCTTCCTGCAAGTGAAGAAGATCTACGGCTCGCAATGATTAGAACACATGAGTGGGCAATACGTGCAAAAAAAGCACACAAAAGAAAAGAAGATCAAGCGCTCTTTGGAATAGTCCAAGGTGGTGACAGCGAAATGCTAAGACTTGAATCTGCTCAAAGAACCGTTGAAATAGATTTCGATGGTTATGCCATTGGTGGACTTAGTGTCGGTGAAGATCGAGAAACAATGCTCCGCATGCTAGACGCACTTTTTGAAAATGATTCTTTGCCAAAAGATCAGCCAAGATATTTAATGGGGGTTGGAGACCCAATTGGAATTATTGAAGCAGTTATTCGTGGAGTTGATATGTTCGACTGCGTACTACCGACTCGAATTGCAAGACATGGCGTTCTCCTAACAACTGAAGGTAAATTGCACATTAAAAAGCAAAGTAATGCGAGAAGCGAAGAACCTATTGATAGTCATTGCACATGTGAAGTTTGTAACACGTATTCAAGAGCGTTTATTAGGCATTTAGCAGTACAAAATGAACCGAGTGCTCCTTACCTATGCACAATTCATAATCTGCATTGGATGTTTAATTATATGAACCAGATAAGATCGGCAATAACAAGTGGCGAGAAAGCGTTATTAGAGCTAAAAGATCATACGTATAGGGCTTATAAATAAAATTATCTTTCAATAACTCTTGGTGTTTTTGCAGCTCTGTTCGCAGCGTGAGAAAGTCTATCTCCAATGTTTGTCGAAAGATTTCCTAGTCGTTTTACTAAGCGGCTTCCTGGAACATTAGGCACTTTCTTTGCAGCTTTTCCTGCACCACTAAAAATATTTGAAGCAGCAGATAAAAAGTCGTGTGAGTTTACAGTTCTTTGTAGTTGCAGAAAATCAATATGAGACAAATATTGATGTGGCCTCAAGGTTGTAGCTGCAGTTAAAGCATTTTCGAATTCTTTTGCATTTTTAAATGACCCACGAACAATAATCATTCGATGTCCATGAAGTTGTTGCTTTAAATCCAATATTGCATCGTGTTCAGCTTTAGTCATTTTCTTTGCAGCTCTACCATTAGAAGGAACTGCATTTATATCAAGAAGTAGTGCTGAGGTACCTTCTTGGGTTTTATATAGGGCAAATATTCCATGATCAGTTGGATATGCTAAAACTCGATCGTGGAATTCATGTGCAGCTTCTGCACGGTTTGCACCTGAGATAGCAATCACATACCTATAAGTTGGGAGCAAAGTACCATTACCTGAGCTTATTCTACGTATTTTTCTAGGATTTACTTCGAAATGATCTGTGATTTGACCGTTTTCTTCGGGGATAAAATGTATTAAAGCTTTTGCTTGGGGAACTGAACGCACATGTCCATTATAGCATTAAATGCGTAAATTATTAAATTGTAGATATTAAGAGGTTTTTGTGACATTTCTTAACCTTTCTGAATGCAAGGTTTCAGAAAAGTCGCCTTCAATTTTAGATAATTCTTCCATTTCAATGCCAAGTGTTCTAGATAGTAACCAATCGCAAAGCGAAGGATTACGAGCAAGTAGCGGACCATGTGCATATGTGCAAAGTATATTTTCAGACATATATCCATCTGAGTTGATGTCGTTCTCAGAAACACCATTTCCTTGACCATTTATAACTTTGCCGAGTGCTTTGCTTGAATCTATGAGACTTGTTCGACCACCATGGTTTTCAAAACCGGTAATAAGTCCAACATCAGGAATATTTGATTCAATAACAAGTTCGCCGATAATTCGTGGTTTACCAAATTTAGTTGTGACATCAATGAGGTCTAGCCCGTCATAAACTTCGTTTTCTGATATTGGAAATTGTGATCCCAAAATCTGAAAGCCTGCGCATATTCCGATCAAAAGTGAAGTAGAAGTTATTTCTTCGAGTGCGCTCATCTGTTTTCTTAACAATTCAGTTGCAAGCGTTTGCGCTTTATCTTCACCTCCACCTAAAAAATAAATGTCTAAACCAGTAGGAATGTGATCGTTTGGTGATATTTCTACTATTTCTGTTTCTAAATTTCTTTTACTGGCCCGAAATGCAAATGCTAAAGCATTTCCTCGATCGCCATACGTACCTAAAAGTTCGGGGTAAATAATTCCAACTTTAATTTTTTTCATTTCTACCTCCTTTAGCGAGGTTTCGTGAAAGTTTCAAAAATTGTGTGTAACTTGCAACTAATAAATTGAAATCAAACTGTGAATTAGCTAAAGCTTCATCTAAGTCGTTTGTAAGCATTGGATTTTTACCGGCAATCATTAGACGCGTTGCCATATCTACAGATCGCTCACCAAAAACATAAATGTTTTCTTGATTGATTGATTCAAAGTCGACATCGTAAAGCCATGAGGGATCTTTCCCGTCTGCGATATTACAGTTAAATGCAAATATTAAACCTGTATTATTTGCTTCGTTTATATGATTTAAAGTTTCGTTCCAACCAGCAGGATTTTTTGCAAGAAAAAGTTGAACTTGTTTATCGTTCTTCAGATCAAAGATCTCATTTCTGCCAGAGACGGAACTTAATTCTGAAAATGACTTAAATAATTGATCATCACGTAAATCGTTATCAATATTTTTTAACAAATAATAAGAAATTATTGCATTGTTAACATTCCATTTACCAGGAAGATTTAAGTTGTTAGAAATATCTTTTATTAAAGAGTCGCTAACATTTTCTAATGAACTAGGTGTTGAGAATGTGCAACTTGAACAATTGAAACTCGAATCTTCAAAATAATTTAATAAAGATCCGCAGTTAGGGCATGAGTAAGAATCGTTATGCCATGAAGAATTAATTGGAACCCAAGATACATGTGCATTTTTTGCTCCTAAACATGAAAAAACAATATTTGGATCACATGCGTTTGCGATAATGTATCCATCAAAATCTTTTAGCATTTCTTTCCATGATTTTGATATAGAACTAACTTCCCCGAATCGATCTAACTGATCTCGCGATAAATTCGCAAACAATAAGAATTTTGGTTGAAGGCGATCAAACATTTTTGGCAGAGATCTTTCATCAACTTCAAGTACGCAATAATCTGGGTTTTTCATTGTTGCTAACGCAGTTATAATTCCTGCTTCTTGGTTTGCTCCTTGCTCGTTTGAAATGATCTTATATCCAGTATTTTTTAATGCATTAGAAACAAGCTTTGTTGTCGTTGTTTTTCCGTTAGTTGAACTGATAACAATGATGTCTTTGTTTTTAGCAAGCTTTTTTAAAGCATTTTTATCTAGGGCTGCAATTACGCGACCGCGTATTTGTTCTCCAGATCCAATTGAGAGAATGCGAGAAAGGGAACTGGCTATTCGTCCAACAAAAAGAGCAATCTGTAATTTAAGCCAAGAAAGCATGCCATAGCTTTACATTATTAAAAGCTCAAATGCGTATTGGGCAAATCAGACTAATGGTGCAGTATATCTTGGGCAAAATATTTAGAAGTACGACTTTTAGGTCAAATGTGTTAGAATTTATGTTCCGCAACCTATAGTTGGAACGCGTGGGGGTAAATCCTCCACGCTTTTTATTTCTATGGGCACATAACGAAGATAGGAGGACGCATGTCTTTGACAGAACAAATTTCTGACATGATAAGTCCAACTATTAAAGAAGCTGGTGTCCGTATTTGGGATATTAACTTAACAAAAGCCGGTAAAAAATCTATCGTTACAATCACATTAGATAAAAATGGCGGGTTAACGATCGACGATATAAGCGAATTAAGTCGACAAATCGCTCCAGTTCTTGACACTATCGAGACATTGGGCGATTCTTACCATTTAGAGGTTTCATCGCCTGGACTTGAAAGATCACTGAAAAATCCTGATCATTTCTCGTGGTCAATAGGATTCGACATAAGTGTTTCATGTCGAAAAGATGGAACTATCAAACGCTATAGCGGAAAATTAGAAAAAGTCGAAAACGGTTATATCAAATTACAAACACAAGATGGACCAATTGAAATTGAAATCGATTCAATAACTAAATCCCATACCTTGTTTGATTTTGATAATGCTATAAAACGCGCAAAAGACCAAGAAAACGAAACCGACGATGAACAACTTCAGGGAGAAATAGCATAATGAACTCAGAAATGATGCAAGCCTTAAAAGCTGTGGCTCAAGATCGAGGCGTAGATGAAATTGTTTTACTTCAAGCATTAGCAGATGCTTTAGTGACAGCATACAAACGTTTCCCAGAATCAGCAGAAGAAGCAGAAGTTGTTATTGATCCAGACACTGGTGAAATACGAGTTATGGCTCAAGAGCTAGACGAGAACGATAATGTAATTAGAGAATGGGATGACACCCCAGAAAATTTTGGTCGTATTGCAGCCCAAACAGCAAAGCAAGTTATTACTCAAAGAATCCGTGAAGTTGATCGCGAAACAAAATTTGCTGACTATAAAGGTAAAGAAGGCGAACTCGTTACTGGTATTGTTTCGCAAGCAGACCACAGGTACACACTTTTGGATCTGGGACGTGTTGAAGCATTATTGCCTCAAAGTGAACAAGCTCCAATGGAACGCTACGAACATTCAAAACGCTTAAAGGCGTATATTGTTGAAGTTCGCAATACTCAAAAAGGCCCACAAATTGTTGTGTCACGTACACACCCTGGACTGGTTGAAGCGTTGTTCTCTTTGGAAGTTCCAGAAATCGAACAAGGTGTTGTTGAGATAAAAGCTATTGCTCGTGAACCTGGACGACGAACAAAAATTGCAGTTTGGTCAACAGATGAAAATGTTGATCCAGTCGGATCTTGCGTAGGTGCATCTGGTGGTCGTGTTCGCGAAGTGATGACAGAGTTGCGTGGAGAGAAAATTGATATTGTTCCATTTTCAGAAGATCCTGTTGCATATGTTCGAGCGGCATTGTCACCTGCCAAAAACATTCGTGATGTTATCTGCGACTACGAAACAGGAACAGCTACTGTAATAGTTCCAGATCAGCAACTTTCGTTAGCTATAGGTAAGGAAGGGCAAAATGCTCGCCTTGCTGCAAGGTTGACAGGTTGGAGAATCGATATTCAGGCAGAGTCTGATGTCGATTCAAATGCATATTCAACAAATGAAGAATCTTCTGAGCAAGAAGTTCAGCAAGATCAAAACGAAGAAATACAAGAAGTGCAAGACGAAAACGCATAGATAACACAAGAGGGAATTGTGCCAGCAAAGAAAATACGAGTTTATGAACTAGCTAGAGAACTAGGCGTCGAGAATTCTGTGATTATTGATTTATCAGCAGAATTAAAAATTGGTGTCAAGTCACATTCATCATCTATTGATGATCCATCTGCAGATCGCGTCCGTCGACTTGCAGATTCAAAAGGTTTACGTCGAGATCCTATTGTTGAACCTGAACCTAAAGCTAAAGTAGAGAAACCGAAGAAGGCTGTAGTCTCATCCTCAACTAGAGCTAAAAAGATCAAAGAAGATGTTGATGTTGTTGAAGAAGAAGCACCAGTAAAAAGTAAAGTTGTGCGTTCTAGCGCACAAACTGGTGTCGAAGCATCTACAAAAGATTTAATAAATCAACAACTTAAAGAAGAAGCTGAAATCGCTAAAGCTATTTCGAAAGTTTCTGGACCAGCTAAAGAGACAATGCAGCCTAGACGTGGACCAGTTCCACCTCCTCCTCCTGGCAGACGTATAACACCACCGCCAGGTGCGATAGGTGTTCGACGTCCTGCAGGTGCAAGTCCAACTCGCGGTGGGGCTGGACCTAGAGGTACAGGCGCGGGACAAACAACTTTCCCAACTCCAAATACGCAGAATTTTCCACCGAGTGCTACACCTGGAAAAGGTCGCGGACCAGCAGGTCGTGGCGGTCCTGGTGGAGGGCGAGGTCCCGGTGGTCCTCGTAAGAAAAAAGGCAAGAAACGTCGTGACGAAAGCGATTTACAGCCAGTTCAGTCTGCAGCATTAACTCCAAAAGATGTTGCTGTTCCAGAAGGCGAAATAGTTGTTACTAAAGGTATAACAGTACAAGATTTTGCTCCAAAACTAAATCGTACAACTGCTGACATTGTGAAAATGATGTTCGAAGCAGGCGAAATGCTAACTGCAACACAATCTCTAGCAGATGAAATGATTGAGTTGATTGCAGATGAACTTGGGGCAAACGTTTTAATTGTTGAAGCTGGTGAAGAAGAAGAAATCGAATTGCTTGCCTTACTTGGCGATGATGAAGAACTTGATGAAAGTGCTCTTATGCCTCGTCCGCCAATCGTTACTGTAATGGGTCACGTTGACCATGGTAAAACAACTTTGTTGGACACAATTCGAAAAACAAATGTTGCTGGCGGCGAGTCCGGTGGTATTACACAGGCGATCGGTGCATACCAAACAACAAAAAACGGTAAGCGAATTACTTTCATTGACACACCAGGTCACGAAGCTTTCTCGCAAATGCGTGCTCGTGGTGCAAATGCAACTGACGTTGCAGTTTTGGTTTGTGCTGCTAATGATGGTGTCATGCCTCAAACTATTGAAGCGTTAAATCATGCGCGTGCAGCTGAGGTTCCAATAATTGTTGCAGTAACAAAAGTTGATAAAGAAGATGCAGATCCTTCACGTGTTCGTCAGCAATTAACAGAACATGAACTAGTACCTGAAGAGTGGGGTGGTTCAACAATGTTTATTGATGTATCACCTAAGACTGGTCAAGGCATGGAAGATCTTCTCGAAGCTATTTTGCTGGTAAGCGAAGTAGAAGAATTAAAAGCTAACCCAACTGGTGATGCTCGAGGTTATGTTTTAGAAAGTCACCTTGATCCAGGAAGAGGTCCAGTTGCGACTGTACTTGTTAAAAAAGGTGAACTAAATATTGGTGATGTAGTTGTTGCTGGACAAGGTTGGGGCAAAATCCGCGCCATGTTTAAAGACGATGGAACTGCTGTAGAAACTGCTCATCCCTCTGATCCAGTTTTAGTTTTAGGTTTATCTCATGTCCCACTTGCTGGTGATGACTTGCGAGAAGCTCCAAGTGAGAAAGCAGCACGAAGTGTTGCAGAAGCTCGTGAACGTAGACGTCGTTTAGCTAATACTGTTTCGACTTCTATAACAAGTGGTTCAAAACTTGAAGATATTTTCACTGCGGTTGCTCGGGGTGAAGTCGCAACATTATCTTTGGTTCTAAAAGCTGATACTCAAGGTTCTCTTGAAGCATTAACAGATTCTTTGAAGAAGCTAGACAAAGATCATGAAGAAGTTCGTATTTCTTTTGTTCACAGAGCCGTCGGTGGAATTACTGAAAGCGATGTTTCATTGGCTGAAGTTTCTAATGCTGCAATAATTGGATTTAACACACGTCCAGATCGAAAAGCGCGTGAAGCTGCTGAAGCTGCTGGTGTTGACTTAAGACTTTATGAAATTATTTATAAGGTTCTTGAAGATATGGAAGCTGCTCTTAAAGGTATGCTTACTCCAACATTTGAAGAAGTTGTTACTGGTGAAGCAGAGGTTAGAGAAATCTTCTCAGTACCTAAGCTTGGCAAGGTCGCTGGTTGTTATGTTCAAAGCGGTGTTATAACACGAGGCAGCAAAGTTCGTTTCTTACGTGAAGGTATTGTTATCTGGAAGGGTAGCATTGCCTCTTTACGACGTGAGAAAGATGATGTTAAAGAAGTTCGTGACGGATACGAATGTGGTGTTGGTTTAGAAAACTATACGGATCTTAAATCTGGCGACATTATTGAAACTTACGAAGAAAAAGAAGTAGCCCGCTAACCACGTTCTATGCCCGTGTTGGGTCGAAAAACTATCGATTTTCGATAGTTTTTCGACCCAACACCGCAATCAACGAGGGGATTTGATGGGATAAAGGATTAGTCCTAAGCTCTAAATCTATGAGAGCAGGGAAGCAACTACTCATTTTCTTCTTCACTTTTTTCACAGTAATTTCTATGTTCTCACATAATGCATACTCAATAGAACCAGATTTAAATGCGACTTTTGCACCTGGTGAAGATGGTCAGTCTGTATCTTTAACAACATCAATAAAGATTCCTACATCGAATTCGAGTTCAAATAATACGAGTATTCGAAAATCGTCACCTTTAATTTGGTCTGACAAAGTTCTTTTAATAGAAAATTTAAATTTCGATATGTCTCCTCAAATTTGTGTACTTGATGATACGAACA
This sequence comes from Acidimicrobiia bacterium, assembly GCA_046331265.1. Classification (GTDB taxonomy): domain Bacteria; phylum Actinomycetota; class Acidimicrobiia; order IMCC26256; family JAGPDB01; genus JAGPDB01. The sequence goes on from JAXLRE010000003.1 coordinate 119,568, forward strand.
ACACTCGAGGTGTGACTCATGAAGCAACATTGACTAATAGAGTTACAGGTGAAGTTGTATTGACAACAACATATTGCAGTACCTCATCAACAAGTGCGCCAGATAACAATCTTCCGGTACCGCCAAGCTATTTAGATATTTGGCGAGCTGTATTTAATCAAGAATTTAATGATGTCGCGCAAAACTCAGGTGCTTATGTGGCGCCATTATCTCCAGGACTAACAAATTTGCCTACGCACATATGGGCACAATTTCCTCACGGCCAAGTTATAACTAGGGATGTATCATTGCCTGGAGGTTATCGAGTTCGAGCGAATGCAAAAATATCGAGCATTAATATTTTAATTAAAACAAATTTAAATACAAAAATCATTGCAACAGCTGAATCAAATGATAATCAAATCAATGGTGGAAGTTTTGAAAATCCACTCGCAATATATAAATTCACAAAAAAGGGTGAATACAAAATTGCATCTGCAATTGTTTGGGTGGCAGATGATGCAACGTTAACTGGTCCAGGTTTTAGTCCAATTGTTATTCCACTAGGTTCTTTACGCATTGAAATAAATAGAAATTATACTGTTCAGCAGTTAAAGCCAGCGCTAGTTAAATAGATTAAAACTTAACCGCTTCGCGAACAGATTGATTTACTATTTCACCTTCGCGAGTATTAAGCCCTTCAGCTAATCCTGGTGTTTTTTCTAGCGCCACATTTAACGATTGTGTAGCCAATGCAACAATATAACTCAATGTTGCATTCGTTAATGCATACGTTGAAGTATTACCTACAGAACCAGGCATATTGCCAACTGCATAATGAACAACATCATCAACCATATATGTTGGTTCACTATGGGAAGTCTCATGTGAAGTTTCAATGCATCCACCTTGATCAATTGCAGTGTCGACAACTACTGAACCTGGTTTCATGGTTGAAATCATTTCTTTAGAGACAACAACGGGTGCACGACCACCAGGAATTAGAACTGCGCCTATTACAACATCAGAATCTCTAACACTTTGAGCTATTGATGCTTTTGAGCTAGCGCGAGTTACAAATTGTCCATGAAACATCAAGTCGATTGCACGCAGTTTTTCTAAGTTAATATCAAATAATTCAACTTGCGCTCCAAGTTTACTGGCAAGCAATGCAGAATTTAATCCAACATTTCCTGCACCTAATACACAGACTTTTGCTGGAGGTACACCAGGTGCACCCGAAAGCAACATTCCTTTTCCACCTTGCGGTCGTTCTAAAAATCGCATTGCAACTTGAACTGCAAGTCGTCCAGCAATTTCTGACATAGGAGCAAGTAACGGAAGAGTGCCATTTATGCTTACTGTTTCATACGCGATTGATGTTGTTCTAGCATCACATAATGCTTTAGCTACACCCGGATATGCAGCGAGATGTAAGTACGTAAAAAGAATTAAATCATCACGGAAATATTTAAATTCACTTGTTTGTGGTTCTTTAACTTTTACAACAATGTCAGATGACCAAGCTTTATCGGCATCACATATTTGTGCACCCGCTTGTGTGTATTCACTGTCAGAAATATTCGCGTTTTGACCAGCGCTCATTTCAACAAAAACGCTTACACCATGCGAAACCAGTTCGTGTACACCTTCAGGCGTTAACGCAACACGTGATTCGTTCTTTTTAATTTCTTTGGGGACACCAACACTATATGTAGCCATCTATTAACAATAGACGCTTTAGGCATTAAATGCTTATATAAGTGTTTAGATAAGTCAGGAATTATTGTATTTTTGAATTAATCTCTATGTTTATAATTAGGAGAAATTATGGCGGCTAAAAATTTTATAAATGGTGAATTTGTCGAAAGCATTTCAGGCTTGCAAGATGAAATTATTAACCCTGCAACTGGCCAAGTTATTGAAGCTGTGCCTAGCGGAAATGATCAAGATGCAAACAAAGCTGTTGAACACGCTAAAGAGGCATTTGAGTCGTGGAAAAACACGACTCCGCGTCAAAGAAGCGAAGCGTTGTTGTCTGCTGCGAATGTTCTTGAAGAAAATATTGATGAATTAAAACGTATCGAATCAGAAAATGTTGGTAAACCTGTTTCGATTATCGATTTTGAATTCGATCTAATGATAGATAACTTAAAGTTTTTTGCAGGTGCAGCTCGTTCTATGTCTGCACAAGTTGCAGGTGAATATTTAGAAGATCACACATCATATTTACGTCGTGAACCATTAGGTGTTTGCGTCGGTATTGCTCCTTGGAACTATCCATTGAATATGGCTATATGGAAATTGGGACCTGCTTTAGCTGCAGGTAATACTTTTATTTTGAAACCATCAGAGCTAACTCCTCTATCTGCTTTAAAAATGGCTGAGCTTGTAAAAGATATTTTTCCAGCGGGTGTGTTTAATGTCGTAACTGGACAAGGCGAAACTCTAGGAGATGCATTAGTTAAACATAAAGATGTTGCTATGGTTAGTGTCACTGGTGATGTCAATACTGGTAAATTAATTGCTAGAAATGCATCAGACTCGTTAAAACGTGTTCATCTCGAACTCGGAGGTAAAGCTCCAGTTGTTGTGTTTGATGATGCTGATCTTGAATCAACTGCTCAAATTCTTGTCGATATGGGCTATTACAATTCGGGACAAGATTGCACGGCTCCATGTCGTGTTATTGCTGGACCTAAAATTTATGACGATTTAGTCGAGCTTATGGGTTCAAAAGCTAGTGGTGTTTCTACTGGTGATCCAACTAATCCTGACATTGCTATGGGTCCTGTTGTTTCTAAAGAACAGCAAGAACGAGTATCGTCAATGGTTTCGAGAGCGATACAAGACGGAGCTACTGTTGTTACAGGTGCAAAGGAAATAGATTCACCAGGATATTTTTATGAGCCAACTGTTTTAGCTAATCCTTCTCAATCAAGTGAGATAGTTCAACGCGAAGTCTTTGGTCCTGTAATTTCTATACAGAAGTTCACTGATGAATCACAAGCAATTGAATGGGCTAATGGTGTCGATTACGGATTGTCCGCTTCTGTTTGGACTAGCGATGTTGGCCGCGCAATGCGAATGACAAAAGCATTAAATTTTGGTTGTGTATGGGTCAATGATCATATTCCAATCATTTCTGAAATGCCGCATGGTGGTTTTAAACAAAGTGGTTATGGTAAAGATATGTCTATATATGCGATTGAACATTACACTGAATTAAAACATGTAATGATTAAGCATTAAAAAATTTGTGAGTATTAATTGATAATTGTTGATGGATTAACTGTAGAAATCGGTGCGCGGACATTAGTTTCAGATGCATCATTTCGTGTTGCCCCTGGCGACAAAATTGCGCTTGTCGGTAAAAATGGTGCGGGCAAAACAACTATGTTGAAAGCTATCGCAGGTGAATTTGATAGAGCTAGTGGTGAAATTGATTTAGGAACTTCATATGGTTGGTTACGGCAAGAAGTTCGCGGCCCAGACAATGATACTGATTCGTTTGATGTTTATGAATATATGAGGCAAGCTCATCGTCTATATGAAAAAGAAGCAAAACTTGAAAAGCTTCACAAAAAAATAGATGAATATGTCGATGATTTAGATAAGCAGATGAATGCGGTGTCTAAATACTCGCATGCTGAAGAAACTTTTCGTTTAGATGGTGGTTACGAAATAAATTCAGACGTTGAAGCCATGGCACATGGTGTCGGTATTGATGATGAAATGCTGTTAAGTGCTTTAAAAAACTTAAGTGGTGGGCAAAGAAGGAAAGTGGAGCTTGCACGTTTGCTGTTAACTGGTGGGGAAGTACTGATCCTTGACGAACCAACAAACCATTTAGATGTTCAAGCAAAAAAGTTTGTAATGAATTTTTTATCAGAATCTGATTCAGGACTACTTGTCGTAAGCCACGATATAGCTTTGATGGACAAAAGCCTTACTAAGGTCTTTGCGTTAGAAGATGGTCGACTTGAAACTTATAACGGAAACTACTCTCATTACTTAAAGGAGCGCGAAGAGCGTGAAGCTATGCGTGCACGTCAAGCTAGCGTTTTGATGAAAGAATCCGAGAGGTTAAGTGACACAAAAGCTAAGTTTGCTAAGGGCAATGCGAGCCATGCTGCAAAGCGTAGAGCATTACAACGACGAATAGACGCGTTAGCAAATTTGTTGCATGAGAAAGCACCCAAAATTAAAACTCACAATATAAATTTCACTTTTCCAGCGCCTATACGTACTGGTGATATCGCATTAACAGTTACTGATATTTCAAAAAAATTTAATGGTAAAGAAATATTTAAACCCATATCGTTAATCGTTGAGCGTGGCGATTTTATTCTAATCACAGGTAGGAATGGTGCGGGCAAAACAACTCTGTTGCGTTCAATTATGGGTATTCATAAACCTGATTCAGGAAAAGTGAAACCTGGAGCAAATGCAACTCTTGGTTTTTATGCACAAGAGCATGAAGACATAAAATCTGATTTAAGTGTGCTTGCGCAAATGGTTAATGCATCACCGCGTATGTCGCAAGCAGAACTTAGATCCGTGCTTGCACACTTTGGCTTATATGGCGATGTTGCAGATCAAGAAGCAGGAACTCTATCTGGTGGTGAAAAAACAAAAATGGCATTGGCTCGATTAATGGTAAGCAAAGCTAATGTTTTACTTTTAGATGAGCCTACAAATAACTTAGATCCAGCATCAATTGAAGCATTGCTTGCAGCATTACAAAGTTATGAGGGAACTATTATCTTGGTTAGTCACGATGTTGATTTCGTAACACAACTAGCTCCTTCTAAAGTTGTTCATTTACCTGATGGACTTATTTCTCATTTTTCACCGGAAATGATAAGTGCAATAAAAGAGACTTAAACGAATGATGCGAAAGTAAGAAATCTTATTTTCTGTTGAGTTTTTATGGAACTTAGACGATATTTATACAAATTACTGTAAAGGGTTTGTATGCAAACGTTTAACAAAAAGCTTTCTTATCTATTTTTATTATTAAGTGTTGTTTTTGTAGGAATGATTTCTACCATTAGTTCTGCTAGTGCAGCTCCAGTTACTTTAACTGTAAATGTTGTTAGCGATGAAGCAGATGCATCTCCAGGTGATGGTATTTGCGAAACGGTCAATACTGGTGAATGTACTTTTAGAGCTGCATTAGAAGAAGCAAATGCGAATGTTGGATCGGATACTATTGAATTTAACATTCCGGGTAATAATTCAGATGTTCATGTAATTACTCCACAAATTCCATTGCCAAATATTACAGATGAAGTTCATATAAATGGATACAGTCAACCCGGCTCATCGGAAAATACTGCTGTAAGTCCTAATCCTATAAATAGTGAAATAAGAATCGAATTGGATGGGCATGTTGCGGCTGCAAATCAAAATGCTGCTGTAGGCTTTTTACCTGGATCAGATAATTCTTCTGTTCGTGGATTATCTATTTACGACTTCTCAACATTAGATGGGGCAAATAGTTCAGGCGTAAATGTTTTTATTGGAGCCTCCAATATTACCGTTGCTGGAAATTATCTTGGATTACATTCTGATGGAACAACTGTTGGTTCGAATGGGAATCATTCGTCTGTATACATTACACAGGTTGCTGATCCAATAAGTAATGAAATAATTGGAGGAGACTCACCTCAAGATAGAAATATAATTTATAATTACTCACCTAGTAATATCAGCGCAGGAATAATGGGTTCTGCTCCGGGTAGCGTTATATACGGAAATTATTTTGGAATTGCAAAAGATGGTGTTACCGATTTAACAACTGATGCAGCAGATACTATAGGAATTTCAGGCCCATATACTATTGCAATAAACTTAGTAAATGGTGGCTCAACAACAGTTGGGGGTCCCGCCACGGGTCAAGGTAATTTAATTTCAGGTGGAACTGTTGCTGTTGTGCTTAGTTCTAACGGCAATAAAGTTCAAGGAAATTTAATAGGCACTGACTATACCGGTTTAGTAAATCCAAATATTACAAACGGTTTAGGGATTTCTGTTACCGCTGGAAATCATAACCTAATTGGTGGCACGGGTGTAGGTGAAGGAAATACTATCGCAGGTTCATCTGGCGCTGGAATTGCTGTTTCCGAATTTCTAGTTGAAAATGTCGGTGGGCCTGGCGTTCCTATGACGTTGACGCCATTGTCAGAATCAATTATTGGAAACTCTATTTACGACATAAATCTTTTTGATTTCAATTCTTCAATGGAAGCATTTGGAAATATGAATCAGGGTATCGATAATGTGAAAATGATAGATACCTCAGAAGTTTCTGATTTCAGACCTGATGCTGTTGAACTTAGAGGTCCAACTCTAAATGATATAGGAGACACTGATTCAGGTCCTAATAATCAACTTAATTATCCAGTATTAAAAAGTGCGCAACAGATTGGTCAAAACCTAACTATTACTTATGACCTTGATGTAGCTGGTTCGCCTACTGATGATTATCGTGTTGAATTTTTTGCTAATGACAAGAGCACAATCTTTGGTTACGGTCCAGGGCAAACATTTTTAGGAGCAGTTACACAATCTAGCGGTAATTCAAAGTCATCTACTATTAATTTAGGATCAACAGATGTTGTAGGTAAATCGCTTTCAGCTACGGTTACTGTTATTGATTCTGGTGAAACGTTTGGTTACGGGGATACATCAGAATTTGCACAGAATATTTCTGTTGGTTCTGCATCAGATTTTGACTCTGATGGCATATCTGACACTATAGAAAATGGTGCTCCAAATGGTGGAGATGGTAACAATGATGGAATTGACGATTATCTACAGCCAACTGTGAGCTCATATGAAATTTCAAATACGTCAACATATACAACTTTTGTAACAGAAGGTTGTTCTGAAAATGGTACAGTTTCTTCTTTAAGTCAAGATAACCTCAATGCTGTAGACGGAAATTATGAATATCCATTTGGGTTAACAGACTTCACTCTTAATTGTTCAAGAGGAGCAACTGTTGATGTCAGCAAATATATTTATACTGATACTTCAGCACAAGGAATGAGCGTAAGGAAATATAGGCCCAATGCCTCTCAACATTTCTTAGCTGTCGATAATGGCGAAGTTACTAACTCAACGATTGGTTCACAAGATGTTCTCGTTATGACTTATTCATTAACCGACGGAAGTTCATTAGATGACGATGGAGAAGTTAATGGTGTTATCGTAGATCCTATAGGAATCGCTACAGTTAAAGTATCTAGTACAACATCTAATAACAATTCTAATACATCTAAAAATAAAGCTTCAGGGACATTGGCATCTACAGGTTCGAATAGCTTAAATATTCAATTGGTTTATGCATATACAACATTAATTTTAGGATTAAGTTTTGTATTAATTTCTAAATCAAAGAAAAGATATTTGCTAAAAATAGTAAGCGGTTTTTAGCCGCTTACTAATAATTATTGAGCTGGTGCTAGTTCAACGTCGATTTCGATTTTAATTTTTTCTGAAACTAATAAACCTTCAGCTACAGGTACGTTCCAGTTGATTCCAAAATCAGTACGATTGATTTCAGCTTTTGCTTCAAATCCAGCTTTTGTGTTTCCCCATGGGTCTTGTGCACTGCCGCCAAATTCTGCATCAAAAGTAACAGGTAAAGTTTTTCCATTGATTGTCATGGCACCTGTAATTTTAAAATCATCAGGAGTCCCTGATATTGCAGTCGATACGAAATTAATTTCTGGGTTTTCACTAGCGCCAAAGAAGTCTTCGCTTTTTAGATGATTGTCGCGATCAGCATTACCTGTATCTACGCTTAGCAAATCAACAGTTGCAGTAACCTTTGAGCTTTCAAGTGTGTCACCGACTTCAACATTTAAATTGAATTCTTTAAATGAACCTCTAACTTTTGCCAATCCGCCTAAGTGCTTTCCTGTAAAGCCAATTCGTGAATGACTATTGTCTGCAGACCATTCTCCTGCTTCGATAGGTAATGCCATATTTTCTCCTTAAATGTGTTAGTTCAATTTTGAACAATCCTACATCGATAAATATTTCAATTTTGAACAATTATTTAAATATCTAATTAAACAGGGAAAACTCATCCTGATCTAGGATGTATTTATGCAGCAAATGCCGAAAAGATGGTTGAATGAAAAAGAGCAAAAATTTTGGCGTGCATATATTGAATCATCGATCAGACTTAATAAAGTGCTCAATGCTGATCTAGAGAAGACTGCGGGGTTTGACCTATTGACATACGAGATTATGGTGCGATTGTCAGAGGCGCCAAATATGTCATTGAGAATGAAAGATCTGGCGCAAAATGTAAGTGCGCAAAAATCAAAACTTACATATCGAGTATCTCAATTAGAAAGAAAAGGTTGGGTTGAGCGCTGCGCTTTTGAAGAGGATAAACGTGGACAACTTTGCCGTTTAACTAAAAAAGGTTTTTCGATTCTAGAAAAAGCTGCACCAAAGCATGTAGATGCAGTCTTGAAACAATTCATTGAGCCAACAGAAGATGAAGATATAGAGCAATTAACTGAAATGTTTCATCTAATTGCGGCGAGTGGACCCCAAGATCAACAAAATGACGACTAAATTATTCCCATGGATAAAGTAAGCAAGTACATTCAAACTAATAATCCAATACCTATTCGTATTAATGGCGAATATAAAAAGACAGATGAAGTTATCGATGTAATCTCGCCGTTTACAAAAAATGTTGTTTCACAATTTTATTCTGCATCTATTTCAGATATAGATAATGCAATCGACGTAGCATACAGCGCTTTAGAGAAAAATGAATTTAAAACATTTCAACGTGCTCAGGTGCTAGATAAAGCGGCTGAGTTAATAATCCGATACAAAGAAGATTTTGCGAAAATAATCGCAACTGAATCAGCGAAGTCTATAAAAACCGCGAGAATAGAAGTTGATAGAGCTGTACAGACGTTTCTTTTTTCTGCGAGTGTGGCTCGAAGTGCTTCCGGAGAAATGATTGCTATAGATTCGCATCCGAGTGGTGATAATAAATTAGCTTTTACATTTCGCGAACCAATTGGTGTAATCGGAGCTATTGCTCCATTTAATTTCCCATTGAATTTGGTAGCACACAAAGTAGCTCCAGCGATTGCTGCAGGGGCACCTGTTGTTTTAAAACCAGCTCATAATACGCCTTTAACTTCTGCATTTTTAGTGGATCTTTTAATCGATGAAGCAGGTCTTGATCCTGCATATCTTTCCTTTATTCCTTGTCCTGGCGAGGTCGCAGCACGTTTAAGTGAGAATGAAAAAGTCGCGATGATATCCTTTACCGGTTCACCAGGTGTGGGTTGGTCAATTAAGCAAAAGGCATATAAAAAGAAGGTGGCTTTAGAGTTAGGCAACAATGCTCCTGTAATAGTTGAACCTGATAGCGATATCGAAAAAGTAACTTCTTTGGTTGCAGCAAGTGGATATTCATTTCAGGGTCAAAGTTGTATAAGTGTCCAACGGGTCTATGTACATGAAAGTATTTTTGACAGATTTGTCGATCAGTTAAAAACGAAAGTCGAGTCACTAATCGTTGGTGATCCACTTGATGATGCCACAGATGTGTCGGCATTGATCTCACCAAAAGATAATGAACGTGTTATCGCATGGATCAAAGCGGCAACAGAAAATGGTGCAAAATTAATAACTGGGGGAACACAAAGTTCGCAGGGAGTATTAGCCCCTACTATATTGACTGATGCAACAGAAGAAATGGACGTATGTAGAAAAGAAGTTTTTGGTCCTCTAGTTTCTGTGATGAAATATTCTGAATTGAATGACGCATTATTAAAAGCGAATACTTCTGATTATGGACTACAAGCAGCAATTTTTACAAGCAATATTTCTCGTGCGCTGCATGCGGCCAAAGTCCTTAACTTTGGAGGCGTGCTTATTAACGAAACACCAACATATAGAGCTGACAATATGCCTTATGGGGGTATAAAAGATTCAGGTAATACTAAAGAAGGCCCTGCTTACACATACCATGAGATGACTAAAGAAAAGCTTGTAGTTATTGCGACAGATTAAGCAAAAACGCCCATTTCTTGCTAAATCTCCCTAAAGCAAATACACTTTTTATATGCGATTTGGGGGAATACGCAACGGTTTAAATGAACGTCGATTTAGACGTCATCTTGCTCATGACGAAAATTCGACAATCGATCCATTTCAGTTTGCCAAGATTCACAAAGGATATTTGTTAGAACCGTCACAAGGTCGACACATTTGGATAGAAGATGGATGTGTTTTTACCTCATTGTCAAGAGATTTTAGCAACGGGGCTAAGCATTTAGATGTAGATATTAGCTATCGAGTTGATCATAGAAATACTCCTAAACATCGAGGTTCATTTGTGCATGCAATTTCAATGAGCATCGATATCACAGATCCAAGCAATCCAACTATTACAAATATTGCTGGTGTCGTTATGCGTCAAGGTCGAAGAAAACATCAAAATATTCATATTCCTGATTCTGTACACACAATAAATGTAGATACGCTAGAACGTGATTTGATGTTCTTGCGTCAATCTCTTATTGATAGAAAAGATTTTATAAAAGTTTTAGATCCTGAGAAAAGACAATGTATTGCTCTTGCTATAGAACGTTTTGTGTCAGACAAATTGGCTTCTAGGTTCCCTCATATACTAGAAACAGTCAAAACTCCATTACGAAGTGCGCCATCGAGGTGATTTCTGCCACAATAGATTATGGCTCATAAATCATATTCTCGCGTTGCTAGAGTTAATCACCTTGTTCAAGAAATACTTGCCGAAGAGATTGAATTAATTGATAATAACGATTTAGAAATGGTGACAATAACAGGTTGTGAAGTTACTTCTGATCTTCGTCATGCAAAAGTCTTTATATCGGCGCTTGGGGATACTGAAAAGGTTGAAAAAGGACTACAAGCTCTCGAAAAAAATAAAGGGCGTCTAAAACGTGCCTTATCGTCTTCAACTCGAATGAAATTTTTGCCTGACTTACATTTTCTAGTGGATCCATCTATAGAAATGGGTTACAAAATTGAATCAATAATACAAGATGTACACAATCATGAAGGTTCACTCAAAATTCGTGACGACGAAGCGTTTAATGATTAATTATGTACAATTATAAATCAGAAATAGATTTAGCAAAAAAAGAAATTAAACTCGCTGACAGTATTTTGTTGACATGTCATGTTCATCCAGATGGCGATGCATTAGGTTCAGTTTTAGCAATGATGCATGCATTATTGAAAATAAATAAAAATGTAACTGCTACTTTTCCATCGCCTTTCGAAATCCCTGCAACTCTTAGAGACACGCTTCCAGGTTTAGACCTTCTATGCCCTCCAGAAAGTATTCTCGAAAATAATTTTGATTTAGTAATGACATTTGATTGTGGATCAATAACAAGGATAGAAGGTCTATCAGATGTTTTTAAAAATTCCAAAAAATTAATCAATGTCGATCATCATGTTTCTAATGAAAAATTTGGCGATATCAACATTATCGATACCAAGGCTGCAAGTTCAGGCAGTGTTGTTTTGGAGATTATTGATGAACTAGGAGTAGAACTAGATAAAAATATTGCTCAATGTATTTATGTTGCTTTATTAACTGATACAGGAAGATTTCAATTTTCTTCAACCAACAAAGACGTCTTTGACCAAGCTAGTCGTTTAAGCGAATATGACTTACCAATTGCTTTTCTTTCAAGAAAGCTAACAGAGGAAGATTCGTTTCAATTTATGAAACTTTGTGGAGATGTTTTAGCGCAAATGAAAATTGATAATGAGTTGTCTTTTGTTTACGCTGTGGCGACAACTGAAATGAGAGAAAAATATAAGCTTTCTTATAGCGATCTAGAAGGACTAATTGAATTTGTCAGAAGAACCAAGGAAGCTGATGTCGCTTGCGTTTTAAAAGAGTTCGAACCAGGTGTATATAAAGGTTCTATGAGGTCATTAGGTGAAATAGATGTCTGTGTTATTGCCAGCGAATTTAATGGTGGGGGACATAAATTCGCTGCTGGTTTCACTTCAGAACTTATTCCTGATGAAATTATTGAACAAATTAAACTCGAGATTTCAAAACAAAAAGAAAAGTAGTGTAAACCTATGCCTAGTGGATTTTTTTGCATTGATAAGCCTGCAGGTTTTACTAGTCATGATGTTGTCGCAAGAGTCCGCAAAGCCTTGTCGATGAAAAAAGTTGGCCATTCTGGAACATTAGATCCAATGGCTACAGGTGTAATGGTAATTGGTTTTGGTAATTGTACGAGACTGCTTGATTATGTTCAAAGTGGCGTAAAAACTTATGAAGCAACCATTAAGTTTGGCGAAAAAACTCCAACTGCAGATGCTGAATCTGAAGTAGTTGAATCTAAAGATATGAGCGACTTAGATGAAGGTGAACTTCTTGTATGTTTAGAAAAATTCAAAGGTATTATCGAACAGACGCCTCCTATGGTAAGTGCAATAAAAGTAGATGGCAAAAAGTTATATGAGTATCAACGTGAGGGCATTGAAGTTGAACGTAAAAAGCGTAAAGTAGAGATTTTTGAAATTGAATTACAAAGCTTTGAAAATCCATATGCCAAAATTGCCGTTACTTGTTCAAGTGGTACATATATAAGAACATTGGCCGAAGATATAGCTGATTGTTTGGGAGGCTTTGGGCATTTAACACAATTAAGAAGAGTCAAAAATGGTCAAGTGGATATTAGCGAATGTATAAGTCTTGATGAACTTGGCCGTGTTAGTGAACCATTGAATTATCAGATTTCTCCAAAAGAAATATTAAAACATTTAACCCAAATAGATCTTGATGAAAGTCAAGGAGCCGATATTTCTTTTGGTAAAAGGATTAGTCTGAATAAGAAACAAATCAAACTTGTAAGTCAAAATAGTGCAAATACATTTGTTGGTTTTTCATCAACACCTAAACCATTATGCGCCGTTTTTAAAATCGATGAAGATCAAATAGATGAATTAAATGAGAACATGAATTTAAAATCTTCATGTATAGTTTTTCTGGATAATTAAGTATGAGAATTATTAAAAATAAAGACAAAAGTGAAAATCCAACTGCCTTAACCATAGGTGTATTTGATGGTGTGCACCTAGGCCATCAAAGTTTATTGAAAAAGCTTGATAGTCTCGCTCAAGATGAATCATTATTAAGAACAGTTGTAACTTTTGATGTTCATCCTCTATCTATTGTTGCACCCGGACATGATCCAAAAATGCTGCTAACTCTCGAACGAAGACTCGAACTATTAGAAAAAACTGGTTTAGTAGATCAAGTTTTGGTTATTACTTTCGATGCTGTCCGAGCTGCTCAATCTGCAAAAGATTTTATAAGTGAAGTTTTGGTCGAACAGTTAAACGTGAAGCAGATATTAGTTGGTAAGAATTTTCAGTTTGGTCACGAAAGAAGAGGAAACGTTGCTTTATTAAAAGATATGGGAGAACAATATGGATATAGCGTTTCTCCTGTTGAGCTATTAACAAATGAAGCGCTTTCGCCTGTTTCTTCAACTTTAATTAGACAATATATCTCAGTCGGTAATGTGGAAAAAGCTAACGAACTGCTATCTCGTCCGCATGAATTAAAAGGTATTGTTGTCCATGGTGACAAAATTGGTACAGATTTAGGGTATCCGACTGCAAACACGCAAGTTAATAGTGGAATGTGCATTCCTGCTGATGGTGTCTATGGCGGACATGTAGTTGTTGACGATAAACAGTATTTATCTGCAATATCAATTGGTGTTAGGCCAATGTTTCATGAAGATAATATTCGTGTTATTGAACCGCACATTCTCGATTTTTCTGGTGATATATATGGTCAAGAGATTAAGATCCTTTTCGATAGAAAAATTCGTGATCAGCTGGTACTTGAATCTAAGCAGGCTTTGATCGAACAAATTGGTAAAGACATTATGGATGTGCGTACCATATAAATATGGATTTTAAAGTTATTACTTATGGAGAAGTAGGCCTTGAAGAGATCGTAACTAATGGAATTTCATCTGGTCACATTCCTGGTGGTAGTGCATTAAATATAGCGACAGCTCTAACTCGTCTTGGTGTAAATGCAGCGATTGTTTCTCCCTATAATTCTGAAGCCGTTCCTTCAATTGTTGTAAATTCGCGTATGCATTCATTAGGTGTAAATCAATCATTATTGGTCGAATCCGATAAAGCATTGCCGGTAATAAAACATGTAATAAGCGATGATGGTGAAGTAGAAACAAGATATTTTATTGGTAGTAGCACTCAGGAAGATTGGGACTTAATTGATTTACGCGATGGACCTAAAGATGGAGATGTATTAGTCATAAATGGAACTTTAGCTTTTGGTGATGGTCCAATGGCTAAAGTTTACGACACATTATTTAAAGTCGGTTCAAAATTTCATACAATCATTTTTGATCCAAATATCAGACCTCAACTTATTAAAGATATAGATGAGGCAAAAGAGAGATTTGATAATTGGGTATCACAATCTACAATCGTAAAAGCTAGTGCTGAAGACATTAAATGGCGTTATCCAGAACTATCTATAGAAGAAGTAGGCGCCTTGCTTCTGGAACAAGGACCGGCCATAGTCGTAATAACAAATGGACGCGAAGGATCACATATTTTTTCTAGAAGCGGTCAGTTCGCTATGCCGGCAATAGAAATTGATCAAAAAGATTTCATAAACCAAATAGGGGTAGGCGATGCCTTCACGGCAGGTTTAGTGAAATGGCTAATCGCAAATGATATGACAGCTAAAGCTGAAATTGAACAGATCTCTGGCCTTCAATCGCTTGATTTACTTTTGCGGTCAAGTGAATACTCATCATCAATTTGTAAAACCTCAGGCACAAATTTTGATCCAGTAACCCCGAATGAAGTACCAGTATTGCATAGATTGCGTGTAATTGATGGCGGAGCATCAGCGAATTGATCAAGATTTCGTATTAAGTGGCTGTTTTTAGATAGAATTGACTAGTCGATTTTCGCCTTTCGACAATCTGGAGGTTCCACCTCCTAAATCAGACAAAAGACTCACCGGCGAATATAGGAGCAAAAATGGCTACAGCCACTAATAAAGATAAAGTAAAAGAAATAATTTCAGAGCATAAGCTTCACGAATCTGATACTGGTTCCCCAGAAGTTCAAATCGCTTTGTTATCAGGACGAATAGACCACCTTACTAATCACCTTAAAACACATAAAAAAGATTTCCACTCACGTCGAGGTCTTTTGATGTTGGTAGGTCGTCGTAGAAGATTGCTTGACTATCTAAAAGATGTTGATGTCGAAAGATATCGAGCAATAGTCAAAAAACTAGGCTTACGCCGATAGCAGACTTTTTGAGCCGAGCCATCCGCTCGGCTTTTTAAGTTTTGTGGAAAAATATAAATAATAAACAAAGCTGAGGCCAGATTCGGTTGTCAGTTGTGACCACTTAAAAGTTTTAAGTGATGACTACTGAGAATCACGAACATGGTCCCCAGCTAAACGCATTGCGTATTACAAGGAGACAACATGTCAAAACCAATAACAGCATCTGGCGTTA
Source organism: Acidimicrobiia bacterium (assembly GCA_046331265.1). Taxonomy (GTDB): domain Bacteria; phylum Actinomycetota; class Acidimicrobiia; order IMCC26256; family JAGPDB01; genus JAGPDB01. The sequence continues at coordinate 135,142 of JAXLRE010000003.1, forward strand.
TTAACGCAGATGGTTTAACAATGACTTTAGAAACAGGAAAATTAGCAAATCTAGTTTCTTCAGTGCATGCAAAAATCGAAGGAACAGAACTTCTTTCAACAGCAGCTACAGCAAAAGCGCGTGAAGGCACAGACTTTTTCCCACTAACAGTTGATGTTGAAGAAAGAATGTATGCTGCAGGAAAAATTCCTGGATCATTTTTTAGAAGAGAAGGACGTCCAAGCGAACACGCAATTTTAACTTCGCGTCTGACTGACCGTCCTTTGCGTCCAGCTTTTGCGGATGATTTTAAAAATGAAGTTCAATTAGTTTCAACAATTCTAGGTGTCGACCTAGTTAATCCTCACGACATACTTTCAATCAATGCTTGCTCTGCAGCATTATATATTTCAGGTATGCCATTTGAAGGACCAGTGGGTGCAACACGTTTGGCTCACCTAGATGGAAAATGGGTAGCTAACCCAACATACCAACAAGGCGATGAATCAACATTCGAACTTGTTGTTGCCGGCCGTGAACTTGAAAATGGCGATGTTGCAATAATGATGGTTGAAGCAGGTGCTACACCGGGAGCCTTTGAAAAAATTGCGCAAGGTGCTCCAAAAATTACTGAAGAAGTCCTAATTGAAGGTTTAGACGAATCTAAAAAATGGATTTCTGCAGCGATTAAAGTTCAACGTGATTTTCGTGCTGCAGTCATTGCCGAAAAAGGTGAAATAGCAAACATCGAATACACACCTATTGTTGATTATTCTGATGAAGAATTTGATGCAGTTAAATCAAGTGTATACGAAGATACAAGTGCTGCAATGCTTATCGCTGACAAGCATGATCGTCAATTAAGACTTGATGTAATAAAAGAAGAACTTATTGAAAAACTTTGCGGTAGCGAAGAAGATCAAAAAGAATATTTTGGAAGTGAAAAAGCATTAAAGGCTGCATTCTCATATTTGCAAAAGAAAATTGTTCGTACTCGTATCATCGAAGAAGGGATACGTATTGACGGACGTAAGCTAGATGAACTTCGACCAGTATCAGCTGAAGTTGGAGTTTTAGCTCAAGCTCATGGTTCTGCATTATTCCAAAGAGGTGAAACTCAAGTTCTTTCTGTTGCGACACTTGGTATGCCTCGTATGGAACAAATGCTAGACACTATTACAGTTGACGATAAAAAAACTTATATGCATCATTACAACTTCCCACCAAGTTCAGTTGGCGAAGTTGGTCGTGTTGGCTCACCTAAGCGACGTGAAATTGGTCACGGAGCATTAGCAGAGCGTGCACTTATCGGTGTTATTCCTGATCAAATTAAATGGCCTTACACAATGCGTGTTGTTTCTGATGTTCTGGCATCTAATGGTTCAACATCACAAGCATCTGTTTGTGGTTCAACACTTGCTTTAATGGACGCTGGTGTTCCTATAGCTGCTCCAATTGCGGGTATCGCAATGGGACTTATTACTGACAACGAAAAGTACGTCACATTAACTGACATCCTTGGTGCAGAAGATGCTTTTGGCGATATGGACTTTAAAGTTGCAGGATCACGTGACAGTATTACTGCATTGCAGCTTGATACAAAAATTGATGGTATTCCAGCCGATGTTTTAGGTAAAGCCTTATCTCAAGCAAAGCAAGCTCGTCTTGACATATTAGATGTCATGGAAGCTGCAATATCTGCACCTAGAGAAGATGTTAAAACAACAGCTCCAAAGATCATCACATTTGAAATTCCAGGAGACAAAATAGGTGAAGTTATTGGTCCAAAGGGTAAAAACATTCAAGCTGTTCAAGCAGAAACTGGTTGCGATATTTCAATCAACGATGTTGATGGCGTTGGCGTCGTAACTATTGGTGGCCTTGAATCTTCAATGGTTAATCAAGCTAAAGAAATGATTGATTTAGCTCTAAACCCACCTGTCCCAGAAGTTGGTGCAGTTTATGAAGGTACTGTTGTTGGTACGACAAAGTTCGGTGCATTTGTAAACATATTGCCAGGACGTGATGGACTAGTTCATATCTCGAAACTTGGAAACGGTAAAAGAGTTGACGTAGTTGAAGATGTCATCAACGTTGGTGATGTTCTACAAGTTCGTGTTGAGGATATGGACGATAAAGGTAAAGTCGCTTTAACTCCGGTAGGCGATGGAAACATAAGCGAAGCTTCGTCTGAGAATACTGATGCTCAAACATCTACAAGCAATGATGAAGAGCCACGAACAAGATCAAGATCACGTTCAAATGCATCTAGTTCAGATTCTGAAAGAGACTTTGCTAGTTTTTCTGATTTCTTAGATACCGAAATGAAAAACCAATTCGGCGATTTAGGTCCAGAAGAAGTCCGTAAACCTCGTGATAACAATCGTAGAGGTCGTAGAAGATAATTATTTACTTATTTTAAGTACAAAAAAGACACCGCTATAACGCGAAAAGACTTTCAAGAGTTTATTTTTCGCGTTATTTGCGAGATACTAGGTCTTATGGCCTACAAAATTGTGTTTAATAAACGCATGAATTTTTGGGCTGTTCTTTTACTAATTTGTTTATTAGTTCTATCTTCTCAATTTATGTTAGCTAATAGCGGTTTTGCTGCAGATAAAAAAGATCTTTATATCGGTTCTACACAATTAAAAGGCCAAGGTGTAGTTCTAGGTATTTATGATGGTGGAGTTAATTTAGCTAATTCTGCTTTAAAAACTGGTTCAACATCTCGAATTGTTTCTCAAAACTGTGTAGGAAGCTTTACAGAAATTAATCCGTGTAGCAACGATGACTCTACCAAAGCGCAAAACATTTGTTACACAACTGACATTGGTTGTTTCCACGGTATGGCGGTTGCTAGTTTTGCTGCAGGTAATAATGAAGAAGTAAATATTCAAAATAAAAAATATGAAATCGGTGGCCCTGCTTCACAAGCGAAAATTGCATATGTTCGTCAAGCGATGGACAAAAAAGGAACCATAAAATATGAAGATTTTATTTCTGCATTAAACATATTTGTTGATGACGTTCAAACCCATAAAAGCTACGCACCTTCTGTCATAAATTTGTCCCTTAGTTTTCCTCGTGATTCATACTCAGACTGTAATCAAGACAATGAAGCAAAACGAGCTATTGATTACTTAACCTCTCAGGGCGTAATCGTCGTTGCTTCAAGTGGCAACGAATCAGATAAATCTCGTATTTCTTATCCTGCTTGTATGGACAATGTTATTGCTGTCGGTAGTTCAAAAGATCAAAATGGAAATCAGATTGTTTCTGATTTTTCTAATATGTCAAATGATATAGATATCGTGGCACCAGGAGAAAATATTGTCGCTGTAGCTCCTGAAGAAAGAAAGTATCTAAAAGTTGAAGGTACTTCTTTTGCCGCTCCAATTGTTAGCGGTGCAATTGTTTTAATGAAGCAGATCGATCCTACAATCAATACTTCAAGAGCAATTGAGGTTTTACATCAAAGTGGTTCAGATATAACAGATTTGCAAACAGGTAATAAATACAAAGAATTAAACATTGATAAAGCACTTATATCGTTAGGTGCAATTCCTGAGCTAAAACTTAACCAATCAAAATCCTCTGATACTAAATCTGTAAATAGAGAGAGCACAGAAGTTAACGCTTCAAGCAAAGTAAGCGCTAATGAGTCAGCTTCTAGATTAGCTATTGATAATCAAAACGAATCAAAAAGTATAAAGGTAAAAACGTCTAACTATTTGCCAGATAAAGTAATGGTTTTCATATTTTTATTAGCCATTGTATTGTTTTTGCTAGTTTGCGTTTATATTAGATCGCGGAGAGTCAAATCTTATTTCCCTACTAAATGGGACGATATTGAATTTGAGAGTGAAATACTGGCTCTTGAATATAAATATTTAGAATCTCTAAGAGATTAAATACAAAAAAGACAGTCTTTTTCTTTTCGCAATATTCGCGATAATAGGTTTAATGTTAAGAAGCGCTAATTCAATTGCCCGCAAATCTCTCGCAAGCGCAGGATTTCTAGTTTGTCTTTTAATGGCATGTGGAAACGTCGTTTCTGCTTTTGCTGTTGATAATAACCCTAACGATAAAGTTATGGTTGCTCTAGACCTTAAATCGAGCCTACAAAATGAAAAAGGCAATGTTGTAGTTACTGTTGCTAGTGTTGGAGACAAGCAAAAAACAATAGAAGAAATTAAATCTAAGCTAGATGTGCAAATCGTCAATGATTTAAGTGAGTTACCAATATTCGTTGTAGAAGGAGTGGGACTACAAGATATAGATACTCTTATCTCAATAGAAACGATAAAGGGTCTTGAACCTCAAAGAACATTCAAAAATGATTCTGTCGATTATCTTGAAAATGTTTCAGCATTAGGGTTAACTACAAGTTCGAATACAGGCACTTCGTTAACTGGCAAAGGTTCAGTAGTTGGAATAATTGACAGTGGTATTAACTCGGACAATACAATTTTTAAAGACAAAAATGGTCAATCGCGTGTTGTGTCACAAGGTTGTGTTAATCAAGATGACATTGAAATTGCTCCTTGTTCAACAACTCCTGGAAAAGCAGCCTATATAAGTTGTTCAAGTGATGTTGGTTCTTGTTGGCATGGGCATGCTGTTGCTGGTTTTTCATCAGGTACACAAATGGCTCTGACGAATGATACAGGAACAGTTAAATTAGATGTTGGTGGTAGTGCACCAGAGTCTAAGATTTCATTTTTTAGAATTGCTGATAGTGAAGCTCACGGGCCGACAAATATTTCTCTTCTTGCTGGGTTAAATAAATTTTTGAGCGATGTTAAGAACAATCCACAAGTTGCTCCTAATGTGATCAATATTTCTATTGGTTGGGGTAGTGGTGTTATCCCTCGATGTGATTATTTCACATCCATCAATCTTGCTATTGATGAACTTGTTCAAAGAGGAGTAACTATTGTTGCCGCAAGCGGTAACGAGGGTGATAAATCTCGTATAGTTATGCCTGCATGTCTTCCAAATGTCATTGGAGTAGGGGCTAGCGAATTTGTCAAAGATGCAAATGGAAAAATCATTTCAGAACAGGTTGCCAAATATTCAAATATGTCAGATGAAGTAGATATTGTTGCGCCAGGTACAGACTTACCCGCAGCAACTCCTACGGAAGGAACGTATTATCCAAAAGTTAGTGGTACATCATTTGCATCTCCAATTGTTGCAGGTGCAGTAGCTTTGCTTCATCAAGCAAAACCAACTGCGAGTCCTTCAGAAATTAAGAATGCGATTGTTAGCGGATCTGATCAAATAAAAGATCCGCAAACTGGAAAATCTTTTCCAAGACTAAATGTTAAAAAAGCATTATCAGCATTAACTGCTGTTCCAGCAACGACAACTACATCTACAAGTGTTACAACTACAACTACTGCAGGATCTTCTACAACAACTCCTGCAACGACAACTACAACTGTCCCTGTAACCACAAGACCTGTACCCGGTTCAGATAACAGTGCAATTCTCTCAATCAACTCGAGTGAAAATAATATTTTTGCTGGTGAAAAAGTAAAAATCAAAGTATCGCTGACAAATACAGGCAAAAATGATTTAAATGATATAACTACATCTCTATCGATTAGAGGAAATGTTCTAAAGACAACCAAAGCAAATTTGATTAAAGATGCAAAAGATCAAATTGTATTAGAACAAGATCTAAGTGGCCTGGAACTCGCATTTGGAGGTAAAAAACCATCTGCAGATATTACGCCACAAATGGTAAATGATATTAAAGCCGTTTCTTGTTGGTCAACTAATGTTTGTATTGAAGGTAAAGTTACTGTTTCAATTTTAAACATTCCACCAAGTTATGAAAGAGAACAACACTCGACCGGCAGCAGCCAGACATATAAAGACACAATCACTAATAATGACGATAAGACAATTACGAATCTTGTGGTAAAAGATGCTGGTCTAGGAGTTTTGAAGTTTGATAAAACAGAACTAAAGCCAGGCGAAAGTTCAACTACTGACATAATCGATGTTGGTGCGAACTATGCCCCAGGATCTTGGGAAATTACTATCACAGGGACTATCGATGGTAGAGAAGGTGTAATAGCTATTTATACGCTGACAGTAGATGACAATTCTACGACTGTGACAACTACAACGGTAACTCCATCAACAACGACTCCTAGTGTCTCAGTGCAGGGTCAAAATGTTACAAGAAGCTCAGCGAATACCGCACAAGGTTCACTACCATTTACAGGTGGATCATCACTCAAGATCTTCTTTGCAGGTCTTTGGCTGTTACTTGCCGGTGTGATGGTTATGTGTTTCATGGATGGTTTTGCGAAGCTTAAATTAGCTCGTATTCCTAATAGTAGGGTCTGACAAATCTAATTTTTTTTCGACTACCATATTTATATGGCTGACAAAATATCATTATGGTTATGTGGACCCCTTGGGAAAATGGGTAGCGAGCTTAGAAATGCCCTTGAAATTGAAGATGATATAGATCTAAATGGCGTTATTTCTCCTGAGCATGTTGGGCAAACTATTAAGTTTAGAAATAAAGATCTTGAAGTATCTGAATCTTTAAATGAACTTTCAGATAAAACTGCTCTTCCAGATGTGATCTTTGATTTCACCTATGCAGAAGTTGCTTATAACACGGCAATATTTTGTGCCGAAAACAATATTCATTTTGTTACAGGTACAACAGGTCTTTCTCAAAATCAAAAAGACGAAATAATTAGGGCCTTTAAAGAGTCAAAAGCAAATGCAATTCTTGCCTCTAATTTTTCCGTTGGTGCTGTGTTAATGATGCATTTCGCTGCACAAGCTGCAAAACATTTTTCAAATATAGAAATTGTCGAAACGCATCACACGCAAAAGAAAGATGCTCCCTCTGGAACTGCAATCACTACACGTGAAATGATCGTTGAATCAAGCAATCATGCTGCAGATTTTATACCTATACATTCTTTAAGACTCCCGGGCGCTGTTGCTCATCAGCAAGTACATTTATCGTCAAAAGGTGAGATCTTAAGAATTGAACATGACGCAAATGATAGGTCGTGTTTTATGCCCGGAATAATTTTAGCTATAAGAAAAGTAGATAGTACAGAAGATGTATTGTTTTCGATTGAAAAATTACTTTTCTGAGATTAATTTATAATGGCCCTACAAGCAAAGATTAATCCAGATAAAGTTCCCGGTAGGTCATCTCCGCTGAGTATACATAAGTTATCTGTCAGCAAAAATTCATCGGATATTTTAAAGGATATATCTTTTGAAGTTTTACCAGGAGAAATTTTAGGTATCGTTGGCGCTAATCGTTCAGGAAAAACAACATTAGGATCTTTTATCTCAGGGACTATTGATGTGCCTAAAAAAAATATTTCGTATCAACATGCGATATTTAATGGGGAAGATTTAGAAAACATCAATCCTCAAAATAGGTACTCGAAAGGATTGCATTATTCGTTTGAGAATCATCGATTATTTGATCATATGACAGTAAGAGACAACTTGGAAGTTGTCATGATGCATTCAAGTTCGAAAGAACGTAAGAAAAGAATCCAAGATGTTATTGAATTGTTTCCTAAAATAGAAAACCTTCTTAATAAAAAAGTTAAACAATGCAATGTTGGGCAACAACAAATTATTTCGATTGCACGTACAATAATGCTTTTTCCTACCGTGCTCGTGTTAGATGAGCCCACATCGGGCCTTAGCGAAGAGGGAATCAAAGCCCTTACACAGGTTCTCGATGTGTTGATCACCGGTTCGGTCAGTGTATTGATATTAGAGAGAAGAGCAAGCTTTATAGACGATATTGCTGATAGGCGATTGAACCTAATTGATAAAAAACTTATTGAACCAATCGAGACCTCAAGTCGTGCTGTGGAATGGAAACCTGAAGTAATCAAACCTATAGAGAAAACAAACGAATTCGAAACTCCATTAATAGATCAAAGTAATGAAGATGATGAATGGAGGCCCGAATTATGAACGAATCTGTCAATGTAACTTATGAACTTGAAGATAAAGAAATATTAACTGAAGAATATGAAAATAGAGGGATAAGCTTTGAATTATCAGAAGTTAGCTTGAGCTATAACGCAATTAATGCTTTAGAAAACATTGATATTAAATGTGAGTCGGGGGAGAGAATCGGAATAATTGGGAACAACGGTTCAGGTAAAACTTCTTTATGTAACTTGATTTCTGGATTAGTTGGTCCGTCAAGCGGCCAATATTATTTGAATGGTAAAAAAGCATCAAATAAAGGTGCCCTGTGGTGTTCAAGAAGGGGTGTTAGATCAACCAACTATCATCCGAAATATTATGAACATCTTGACATTTATGAGAATGTAATTATTGGTTCACCTGCATTTAAGGGCGATGGATTGCTTTCTTCTTTTTTTATTCCGAATTTGTTTTATAAAGAACGAAAAGAAACAGCAAAGCAAATTCTTGATTATTGTTCTTTTGTTTTTGATAAAAATTCAAAAACCATAAACAGTGAAGATAAATATAAGGTTGAACTAGCTAGAGCACTTATGGGTAATCCTGGACTTTTAGTTCTAGACGAGCCTGTTATGGGGCTAAATGAAGATTCGAAGGCTAGATATGCTCAAGTGATTCTTGACTATTGTGAAACTTTTTCTACAACGTTATTTGTTGTTGAGCATGATATTGACTTTCTCAAATCTATTTGTACCCGCTTGATCGCAATGGATGCATCAAAGATTATTGCAGACGGTGATGTTGTATCCGTATTGCGTAATGACATAGTTGCTCAAAAATATTTGGGAGTTAAGAGGGCGTAATGGATGTTTCTTTTATTTTAAATGTGGTATCTATTTCAGGAATAGCTCTTATAAACGTTTTTGTAAATTATAAAATCAAAAGATTTATCGATATATCTCAAATTGGTTACCTTTTTATATTTCCCGCTTTTATACATATTGTTATGTCATCTTCAAGCAAGGTTTTTACTTTTGCGATTGCCGTTTTTGCTTATCTTTTAATTTATGTATTACTAAACTTTTTAACTGACTATTACATATACAATAAATATTTAAGTAGAGATCCAATTCACAAGACGATATTTTCTATCAGTGTGTCATTAGTATTATTTACATTATTCGAGATTGTATTTGCAGATAATAACTCTATAAAAAACCCACTACAAAATCTACATACTTCACAGCTTCATATTGCAGCTATTGCCTTGTTTGTTATATATTCACTTTTACTTTTTGTATTTATTAAGACTACATTTATCGGTAAAAAGTTAAGGGCTTATGTTTATGATCCAATTCAAGCTCAAACATATGGGATTTCAGAGACGAAACAATATTTATTGTGCTCAATATTATCGGGAATAACTCTTTGTACCACCGCAATGTTGCTATCGAAATCATTTTATTTAAGGTGAACAATGTCTAACAATATTATTGACTCTGCTCTATTTGCTGAAATTATATTAATTGCAGCTCTAGGTCTATGGATACTCGTTAAATTATGCGGAAGAATTTCATTGTCTCAAGGATCTTTACTGGGATGCAGTGCCGTAGTTAGTTCTTATTTATTAAATGAAGTATTTAAAGACGCGTCTTGGTCAGCACTCGTGGCATTATTAGCTTCTGTCGTTATTGTGGGGATTATTTCTGCCTTACAAGGTGCAATTGTTTCTTTTTTTAATCAAAAAATTGCAGTACTTATAAGTATTGTGTTTAATGTTCTTACCATATACATTTTGAAGTCAATTAATTCATTGTCTAGCAGTGGAGTAGTTTTAGCTCCTAAAAAAATCGAAATAGGAAAGACGGATTTCAACGATTTAAAAATCGGTGAGCATATTTTTTCCAGACAAGCAGGACTATTGATACTAACTTCAATTATTCTTTTAGCTGCCATTGCCTATGCGCGAAATATTTTTTGCTCACCATTATCGAGGGCTATGAGAGCCGTAAAAGATGGCGAACATGATGTAGAGTCGGTAGCAATTTCATATAGAAAAACAATCATCTACTCCTATCTGGTTTGTGGAGTCTTTGCTGGTTTATCGGGATTTTTATATATGTTTTACATGCATAAAGTCGACCTTGAAGAATCGACTTTCATGAATGGTTCATTCGGTATTGTCGCGTCAATAATAATTTTGCTTCTCGCATATCTAACAAGTTCTAAACGTCTATCTATTGCGGTAATATCCATTTTTGTATTGTCTTTTCTTATAAGTTTCTTAATCAAAGAACTGCCTACAGACATTGTTGTTATTAAACATATAACGCCAACACAAATAAGCACATTTTTAGTATCTTTAATTGCAATATTATTTGTGCTCGTATCCGCACGATTAGTAAAGAGTAAAGTATAAATATGGAAAATAAGCAGGATGAGTCAGTGCTTTCTAAGGATAATTTTTCAGTTACATTCCTTGGTGGTCTAAATAAAATTGGTCGAAACTGTATGGTCATCGAGCATGATGAGAGCATGGTTGTCGTCGACTGTGGAGTTTTATTTCCTGACCATGATATGCCTGGTGTAGATTTTGTGTTACCAGATCTTGCCTATTTATATGAACGTAAAGACAAGATAGACGGAATAGTCATAACCCATGCTCATGAAGATCATTCTGGTGGTCTGCAGTTTTTACTACGTGAAATATCTGCGCCCATATATGCATCTCGATTATCGCTCGCTTTATTGAAACGTAAACTGGAAGAAGCAAATGTTTTATCAAATACGTCGTTAAATGAAGTTACAGACGGAGAGTCTCTTCAGATAGGTAAATTTGAAGTTGAATTTATACCTGTTACCCATAGTGTTCCGCATGCTTTTGGGGCTTTTTATTCTTGTGCTGCTGGAACGATTTTTCATACAGGTGACTTTAAAATTGACCATTTTCCTATAGACGGAAGAAAAACAGATTTAGCAAAAATACAAAATGTTTCAACAAAAAAAAGAGTCGATCTTTTGCTCTCGGACTCAACTGGAGCTGAAAGGGAAGGAACTACCGGATCAGAAAGTTCGATCAGACCAATTTTTGAAAAAATACTTGACGAAAATAGTGATAAACGAATTATTATCTCAACCTTTGCATCCCACATTCATCGAATAATGCAAGTTATAGAAACAACGCGTGCACAGAAACGGAAAATTGCATTTTTAGGCAGATCTATTGTCGCGAATATAGCTTCGGCTAGAGAGCTTGGTGAAATTTCATTTGATGATCGAGACATAATCGATATTGAAGAAGTACAAAATTTTGCTGCCAATGAAGTTTGCGTTATTTGCACAGGATCACAAGGCGAGCCCTTAAGTGCTCTGTCGTTAATAGCATCTGGGCAATCCAAATTCATTGACGTTAGCACTGACGATTGTGTGATTTTGTCTTCGCATACGATTCCAGGAAACGAAGTTGGAGTGAATCGAATCATAAATGGTCTTATGCGACGCGGTGCCAAAGTTATTCATGATGAAAATGCACATGTTCACGTTTCTGGGCATGCTAGTTCTGACGAATTATCGACGATGATTTCTTTTACGAATCCTAAATATTTTGTTCCTGTTCATGGTGAGCATCGCCATATGAAGGCACATGCTGATATTGCTATTAATACAGGTATGAATTCTGAAAATGTTTTTATCTGTCACGACGGAGACGCAATTATTGTGGGTCCGGATAAAGCTGATGTTATAAATGAAGCAGCTTCTTCAGCATTTTTATATGTAGACGGAAATGTTGGTGGTATCACGAACGCTTTGTTACGCGATCGTCGAGAAATCGGTTCAGATGGTTTAATCGTTGTTGTAACAACAGTAAATTATCTTGACGGCGAAATTGAAGGCGATATAGAAGTCGTAACTAGAGGCTGGGTGCCACGAGCAGATGTTGGCCAATATATTGAGATGACTAAAAACAAAGTTAGAGATGATTTAACTAATGCTTTAGATGCTGGTGAAAGAAATATTGAAGCGCTAAAAGCAATCGTTAGAAAATCAACAGGTGAAGTTACTAGTGACGCTACGGGCAGAAGACCAACAATTTTACCTCTAGTCCTTGAGGTCTAGACCCCACCTTTTAACCGTGTTGGGGGGGGTCGAAAAACTATCGAAAACGATAGTTTTTCGACCCAACACGGAGGGAAAATAATGACGGTTTGACGCTAAACCACTCGAAATTGCTTGTAATCTATATAGATGTCTGGATCAAGGAAGACTTCAAATAGAAAAAAAGCTATAGAGCCACCAAAGCTTAGATCACAAGCAAAAGAGGCATTGGCAGATCAGTTAAAGTCGCATGTCGACGATTTTGTCGTAGTTGCATGCGGACTTATCGGAATAATTTCTCTTATTGCAATTTTTACCGATGCCGTTGGAATCGTTGGAAACATATTGCAAAACATTTCATCTTTTTTCTTTGGACAAGCAAGAATTATTTTTCCGCTTTGTTTTTTTGGCGTAGCAGCCTTAATTATTTTCAGTTCTAAAAGTGAAACATCTGACTATGACGAAGAATACGATGAAGAAGAAACGAAACAATTTGAACCATTACGTGTGGGTTCTGGAGTACTTTTAATTTTCTTATGCATTTTAGGAATTATTCATATTATTGCGGGTAACCCAAAAATTGGTAGAGGCGTTGAACAGTTGCAAGACGCTGGTGGTTTACTTGGCGCGATGATTGGTCAGCCATTGGTAGCTGGCTTAAAAACTTTGGGTGCTTCTATTGTTTTAATTGCGATAGGGGCCTTAGGTGTTTTCGTTGCAATGGGAACTCAATTTAGACATTGGTTGCTATTGAGATTTGAATCAATACGTGGCTCAAAAGCTGATGTTGTCGATCTTGTTGAAGAAGAAGACAGAGAGAATTTAGTTGTTTCTCGAACTCGTCGTCTTGGAATGGACGACTACGAAAATGCTGTGCAAGCTGAACTACAAGACGATGAAGAAGTAGATGACGACGAAGATGAGTATGAAGATGATGAGGAGTATGAGGACGAAGAGTTAGAAGATGAAGAATACGAAGACGATGAAGAAGTAGATGACGACGAAGATGAGTATGAAGATGATGAGGAGTATGAGGACGAAGAATTAGAAGATGAAGAATACGAAGACGATGAAGAAGAAACAGATGAAGAAGAAATCGATCCCGCTGCAGTTGCTCTAAGTGCTCCTTCTAATCCAAACCACTCTTCATTAAATAGCGCCATGTATGCTCCAAGAGCTTGGAAGCTTCCTTCTAAATCTTTGCTAGAAAAATCTACTGCTAAAAGTATCGACAAAGATTTAATTAAGCATGGTGGAAAAGTTCTAGAGTCAACACTTCATGAATTTGGAGTGGATGCAAGACTAATTGGAATGACAACTGGTCCAACTGTTACCAGATATGAACTAGAACTAGGTGCGGGTGTAAAAGTTTCAAAAGTTACGAGCTTGAACCATGATATTGCTTATGCGATGGCTAGCGCAGATGTAAGAATTTTGGCTCCAATACCGGGACGAAGTGCTATCGGCGTTGAGGTGCCTAATAAGGTACGTCAACTTGTTACGTTAGGGGACATTCTTTCTTCGCCAGATTCAGCAAAAGCAAAACATCCTTTGGAAGTTGGTTTAGGTCGCGACATCGCTGGTAAATCAATGATGTTAAATCTCGCAAAAATGCCTCACTTGTTAATTGCAGGTGCTACTGGGGCTGGTAAATCAAGCTGTATCAACTCAATTATTACTTCAATCCTTATGAGAACGACTCCAGAGCAAGTTCGCATGATCTTGATTGACCCAAAAAGAGTTGAACTTGGTGTTTATAATGACTTACCGCACCTCTTAACACAGGTAGTCACTAACCCTAAAAAAGCTGCCAATGCTTTGGAATGGGCTGTGCGAGAAATGGAAATGCGCTATGAACTTCTAGCTGAAATTGGTGTTCGTGACATAACTGGCTATAACGAAGCTTTTGACCAAGGTGAACTTCCAACACGCGATAATCCAGATCCGATTTCAGGTAAATCATATGATCGTTTACCTTTTATTTTGGTTGTTGTAGACGAATTAAATGACCTTATGATGGTTGCGGCTCGCGATGTTGAAGCATCGATCACACGTATTGCGCAGATGGCTCGAGCGGTAGGAGTTCATTTGATTATCGCAACGCAGCGCCCAAGTGTTGATGTCATTACTGGTGTTATTAAAGCTAATGTTCCTAGTCGTCTTGCTTTTGCTGTTAGCTCGTTGCAAGATTCACGTGTTATTCTCGACCAGCCAGGTGCTGAAAAACTGGTTGGCCAAGGTGACATGCTAATTGTTACAGCAAGTTCGTCAAAAGCACAACGTATTCAGGGTTCATGGGTTAGTGAAGATTGTGTTCGCAAAGTAACAGCACATTGGAGACGTCAAGCTACAGAACTCGCTTATGTCGATGGTATTCAAGATGAAGTTAAGGGGTCTGGATCTAGCGGCGGAGACGACGACGGCGATAGCGACGCATTATTTGATGAAGCTATGGAGTTAGTTGTTCGAGCCGGACAAGGTTCAACTTCTATGTTGCAACGTAAGTTGCGTATCGGTTTTTCACGTGCTGGGCGTTTAATGGACATATTGGAGCGCCGAGGCGTTGTAGGCCCTTCTGAAGGATCAAAAGCTCGAACCGTCCTAATGACTGTAGAAGAACTCGAAAATATGCGTGAACGTGGGGAATAGCATCAAGCTATTTCTTTTAATTCATGTGTAGTTTTTTCTGTCATAACCCTTAATGCATGCCGGTATTCTCTTTGCTGTTTATTTATACGTCTTAATCGTATAAGTATCGCGATAAAAAATATTCCTATAACAAGAATAATTATCGAAGATGCAAGTAATAATGTTTTTTGTGTTTTGGTTAAAAGAACATAACCATCTTTGTTGTTTGTAGAGCCTGATTTGTTGTCGCCTGATCGAACTTTTGCATCATTTACTTTTGCTTTAGATATCTTGGATTCTTCCGTCGGACTATTTGTGCTTTTTATATTTTCAAAAATACTTGGTGCTTCATCTTTTTTGGCATCTTCGGCTAGCACTTTTGTTTGAGGTTGTGTTTTATTGGATGATGCACTACCAGCTGTGTTGTTTTGTGCTGCTAGATCATAACTATAAAAAGCTGAATTTACATTGCTTAAAGTAGAATTTACAAAAGGGTTTATTCCTTGTTGTGCTTGTGAGATCAATTCTTGTTGTGAGGCTGCTGGATTTAAAACCAATATGTACGCGACAGTGACGCCAGGCGTCCAATCTTTATTTGCCTTTCCATTTACTGTAAAGCTAAAGGTTTGTTGAGGGTCTAGGACAAATGTTTTGTCAGAAATCAGATCAGTTTCACCTAGATATGTTCCAACAGGTGATGCATATATAGGTTGTCTATCTTTTAGAAGTGTTGAGCCAACATTAGCTGTCACAGCTTCCGAATTCATTGGCCAAGTTCCATACTCTAAATTGCTAGATGAAGAAAAGCTTTCTAAATTCATTTCAGGTGGCAAGAAGGCCGCTACAAATTTATCGAATGCCTGAGGTGACGAACTCAAGTTTTTTACTTGAATAGTTATAGACACATTATCTCCTGATTTAATGGCTGCTGTGTTGCTAACAACACCACTTATAAGCCAATTACTTACATTTGTAGATGTGGGTTCTGCGCCGTAGGCATTAGAACTAAATGAAACAAACAAACAGCTGACAATGATGGCTATTACAAGTTTCTTCATATTATTTCATTTCGACAAATTCATGATTTTCATCATAAATTTCGCTATTTTCAGTAAACGGTTCGATAGTTGTTCTGTTTATTTTTTTATGTCTTAAAATTGCAACTGCATGTTTATAATCTCGTTGCTTCGCGTTTCTTCTTTTTATATGCTTTGTCAGCCAATAAGTAATAATCATTAGGGCAAATACTGCTAATACAGAAAATGCAATAAGGTTTTCTATGGTTGATTTTTTGTCAGATCTTATTGATCCGGAATCTTTAGTGGTATTAAATTTTATCGGATTAACTTTCGGTGCTTTTTTACTAATTGCAGAACTATTAGTGGAACCTATTTGCTCTGCACTATTGCTTCCTATTTGTGGTGCCGATTGAGTATTCGTATTTTCTTGATCTGCTCCAAGGACTTGTGAGGGAATAGTAGATGATGATTTCGCGGTAGTGCTAGTAACTCCATTGCTTGAAGAAGAATTATATTTCGAGTTATTAATTGCAATGCTCTGATATTTCTCCCAGATATTAACTCCATTTACAAAATCATTTTGTGCTTCTTCAGGAATCTCGTATACATAAATTGAATAGACAGCTGTCGTGGCTTCTACATAATCGGTATTTGCATATCCATTAATTTCAAAGTTGTAAGACTGGAATGCTTTAACAGTAATATCGTTGCTCGACTTAGGAGCACAGTAAATTTTTTCTCTACCAATATAGAATGCTGAATTATCTTCACCTGCAATTCTTCCATTATTTGAACACTCAAAATTACTATTGTTTGTTGCACTCGTGAATGTGAATTCTTTTGGAGTATAAATTAAAGAAGGAGAATAAATAGTTGTACTGCTTGTTCCTACATTAGTTAGAGAAACTTTATATGTGATTAAATCATTTTTTAAAATCTTTTTATTGCTCGGAGATAACGTTACAGAAATTTTTGTCTGATTAGTACCTGCTGCTAGAGCAGAAGGAATAGATGCGAAAGTAAGACCGCTAATGATCAGCATGAATAATAAAGCTTTTCGCATTACCCTAATGTCGACATTAACTACCATTTTCGTAAGTATTAGGAAGCATCAAAATGAAAATGATTCAAAATGACTAATGAATAAGCTATGTATGTGAATATTGCGAAACTAAACACTAAAATGATTGGGTCTTATGAACCACAAACTCTTCTATATTGAAACTTTGGGCTGCGCAAAA
This sequence comes from Acidimicrobiia bacterium, assembly GCA_046331265.1. GTDB lineage: Bacteria > Actinomycetota > Acidimicrobiia > IMCC26256 > JAGPDB01 > JAGPDB01. The sequence goes on from JAXLRE010000003.1 coordinate 152,051, forward strand.
AATGCTGTTGATTCTGAGAAAGCTGCACAAGGCCTCATTGAAGACGGGTATACTCCAACGGACAAAGTTGAAGAAGCAGATGTTGTGGTAGTCAACACTTGTGCATTTATAGATCAAGCTAGGCAAGAAAGTATAGAAACAACTTTAGAATTATCATCAACAAAAAAACAAAATGCAAAACTTGTTGTTACTGGTTGCATGGCACAACGTTATGAAGATGAATTAAAAGCATCACTTCCTGAAGTTGATGCAGTTATTGGTTTTGACAATGAAGCCAATATTGCATCAGTTCTTTTTGAGCCTTTACAAATTAAAAAGAAGCCAGTTGGTGTTCGCGATTTACTCGACATGCCAAGACCAAAACCGACATCTCCTTGGGCTTATTTAAAAGTTGCAGAAGGATGTAATAGAAATTGTGCTTTTTGTGCGATACCGACTTTTAGAGGTAAGCAACGTTCAAGGTCTCTTGAATCTATTTTTGATGAAGCAAAAATGCTTGTACAAAATGGGATAAAAGAAATTGTATTAGTTGCACAAGATATTGCATGGTATGGCCGGGATCTAGAAGTGGAAGTAAATCTATCTCAAATAATGAAGAAAATTGATGAGCTGAAAGATGATGGTCTCATATCTCAAAGACTTGTCTACATATATCCTTCAGAATTACGAGGAGAGTTGCTCGAGACGATGCTTGAGCTCGAAACTTCTGTGCCATATTTTGATTTATCTCTACAACACTGCAATTCTGAATTGCTTAGAATGATGAAACGACCTGGTAGTACAGATAAATTTTTAGATTTAATAAATACAATAAGGCAAGCTAACCCTCAAGCAGTATTTCGTTCTAACTTTATTGTTGGATTTCCTGGTGAAACTGAAGAGCACCATAGTGAACTTCTAGATTTTATTGGTGAAGCAAAAATCACATGGGCTGGTTTCTTCCCATTTTCAAAAGAAAAAGACACTCTTGCGTATGATTATCCAAATCAAGTTGACTCAGAATTAGCACAGATACGTGTTCGTGAACTTTCCAGGATTCAAGATGAGATAACAAATCAGTATTTAATATCGACAATTGGGGGCCAATATCAATTCTTGGTCGATAGTGTTAACGAAGAGAACCAATTAGTTACACGTTCTTATGACAGCGCGCCAGAAATTGATGGAGTTGTCTTTTTTGATCGATTGCATACAAAAAATGCTCCAGGCGAGATCATAAAAGGTGAAATTACCGATGTTTTAGGTGTGGATCGATATGCACGAGAGATTTTAAGCTAATATTCGCTGATGGTTTTTTTCGTTATAAGGACGCAAAAATTTAATGGCTAATCAGTTTAAGTATTCGAAGTCAGCATTGGTCACGCCAGCAAATATTTTAACTGTTTCGCGTTTAGTTGTTTCGATTCCATTTTTGATCTGGTTATACTTCGAAAATTCTGGTTGGTTAATTTGGTTTGTTTTCTTTCTTCTATCAATAAGCGATCTTGTTGATGGAGTAATTGCAAGAAAAAACGGGCCAACAACTTTCGGTGCTTTTTTTGATCCTTTAGCAGATAAGGTTCTAGCTATTGGTGGTTTTGTCGTATATGGTTTACGAGGATATTACATTTGGCTACCAATTATTATTATGGCTTTTCGTGAAGTTCTTGTTTCTGTTTCTAGGTCTGTACTTTCAAAATATAAAATTTCTTTACCAGCAAGAAGTTTGGGTAAAGTGAAAACGTTCTTACAACTATGTGCTGTTGGGTTCCCAATGTTTCCTCCAATTGAAGACTTTAAAACATTCCATAATTACACGCTCTGGGCCGCATGCATTTTAAGTGTTGTAAGCGGCATTGATCTGCTTGTTCATGCTCAAAAAGAAGTTCAAGAAAAGAATATACATATATTCACTAATTAATTATGATTTGCTCAATATTAAGTGTTGGAACTGAACTTCTTTTAGGGCAAATAAATGATACAAACTCGACATATATTTCATCATGTTTAGGAGATGCTGGAGTATTTTGTTATGAACATCGCAAAGTTGGGGATAATGAACAGCGTTTAACTAACGCTATTGAATCCATGCTTAGTGAAAGTGATGCGATAATTATTTCTGGTGGACTAGGACCAACACATGACGATATCACTCGTGAAGTTGTTGCAAAATTAATGAATGTAGATCTTGTTTTTAATGAAGATATTGCAGGAATAATTCATGAAAGATTTGTTAAACGAAAAATTGAGATGCCAGAAAACAATTTGCGCCAGGCGTACGTTCCTCAGGGAGTGAAAATTATTGAAAACAATCTCGGCACAGCCCCTGGACTTATATGCATCGTTAATCACAAAGGAAACAAAAAACGCATATACCTTGTTCCTGGTGTTCCGCATGAAATGAAACCAATGGTAAATGATGTAATCATTCCCGATTTGTTATCGAACATAACTTCCAAGAAAAAACTGACTCACAGAATAATAAAAACATGGCGATTACCTGAAAGTGAATTAGCAGCCAGGCTTAATGAACTTGTCGAAAAGGGTGAAACTGGTCGGGTTAAAATAGGATTTCTTGCTCGTGGGATAAACGGTATTTGGGTCAAATTATCGATTGCTACTGAAGAAGATGAAGATCCATGGGAATTTATTAATGAAGTAGAGAGTGAAGTTAAAGAAATCTTAAATGAGTATATATACGCTTATGATGATGAGACAATGGCTTCTGTTGTTACAGATTTACTAAAAGATTCATCGAGAACACTTTCTATATGTGAATCTTTTACCGGTGGAATGGTGTCTTCTCTAATTGTTGATGTTCCTGGTACGAGTGAAGTCCTGAAAGGCTCTATGGTTTCGTATGACGAAAAAATAAAGCACAAAATTGTCGGTGTTAGTGCAGAAGATGTATATAGCCATGAATGTGCTCAGCAAATGGCACAAGGTGTTTTAAAAATGTTTGATGCAGATATTGCTATTTCGACTACTGGGCTTGCTGGTCCTGATGCTCAAGATGGCCATGAAGTCGGTGAAGTATATATAGGTATAGCTTCAATAGATGGGGCATCGTCGAGACAATTTTCTTTGCTAGGGGATCGTCAACGAATACGTGAATATGGGTCAATTACAGCATTAGATGTTTTACGTAGGTTCTTACTAGGTCTATCGGACGATTTGGGCTAGAATTTCACATTCGAATAGAAAGTGGGGGCTTTGGATAATTCGACTGATCCTGTTTTAAATACTCAAATAATTAATTCTCGTAAATCTGTTGAGTCTGGGAGGATTTTAGCTAGAAACAAAAATTTAAGTTACATAATTGCTCTGACCCATAATGTGGGATTTTTAACACCTATATGGGTGATCTTTGGAATTGACCGTCTTGGACTGTCTCTTACTCTTTCTTTAGTTTTAGGAACGACTAGCTGGGTGTCGTCATCAATTTTTGAAGTTCCGCTGGGCGCTTTTTCTGATAAATATGGAAGAAAGCTTTCTCTTATTTTTGGTTTTTCTCTTAATGCTCTTGGGTGTTTGTCGCTTGTTGCATTTACTAATTTTTATGTTTTAATGATGTTTCAAGTTTTTGCTGGAGTTGGTTACGCATTAACATCAGGTTCATTAGAAGGGTTATTACACGACACGTTTGAAGAACAAGGTGCAATAACTCAGTATGCAAAATTATCAAGCAGGATGTTGTCGCTATTAAATATTTCTCGTATCGCAACAATTCCTGTCGGTGCTTGGTTATATAACTTAGACATAAACGCAAAATTAACTAGCTACACATACCCTTACATAGCGAATGCTTTGACTTATATGATTTCAATGCTATGTGTTGTCTTTTTGATTGAAAAGAGATCAAGCCATAAGCAGCTCGATAAAGTCACAGAATTTGGTGGTACAAAATCACTTTTTTCCCATGCAACAACAACTTGGAAACTTTTAATGGCTAATCGAGACTCAAAACGTGTTGTTATTTTGTTGGGCATATATTCTTTTATTGGCGAAGGTAACTGGGCGCTTATTCAAAGTTATTTTCGTGAACGCGGAGTGAGTGTATATAGAAGTTCTGTGGTCTACATGATAATTATGGGCTTTATGGCTTTGGGTGCAATTGTTGTTACACGTGTTTATAAAACTATCAATGTGATGTGGGCAATGAACATAATTATTGGTCTTATGGCAGTGATTATTGCAGCCTTACATTTACCTATCAATATTGCTTATATGGGATTTGTTGTAATTGGTTTAGTCGGTCCAATGAGTTGGTATTTGCAAGACAATGCAATTCAAAATCGTATGAGTGGCGATTATAAAACAACAGCATTATCAATTACTTCTATGGTGTATAACTTAGGAGCAACAGTTGGAGTCTACGGAGTTGGGGCCTTAGCTAATAATTTTGGTGTGCTTAAATCGCAGTGGATCTTTGTCGGTTATGGTGCTACAGCTTTTGTGCTGATGGGGCTGTGGTGTGCGAAAGACGGGTTTGGTGTTCGTGAAGAAGACGCTAGAGCACTGTTCGAAGAAGCACCTTTTGACGATGTTGTCGTCCAAAAACCCTGATCCGTTTTCTCCGTGTTGGGTCGAAAAACTATCGTTTTTCGATAGAAAATCCCACAAACACGTAAATGCTTGCATCGTACATGTGTTCGTACTAATGTTTTTGTCGTACCCCCGTTATAGAGTGATCACATAGCGAAAAATTAAATAAAGGTGAAAGGAACCTAAATGGAATCTAAAGAAGCACTCGACATGGCACTAGCTCAGATCGATAAACAATTTGGTAAAGGCTCAATTATGAAATTGGGTGAACGAGCTCATGTAGGTGTTGCAAGTATTCCAACTGGTGCACTTTCTCTTGACCTTGCATTAGGTATAGGAGGCTTGCCTCGAGGTCGTGTAATTGAGATTTATGGACCAGAATCTTCTGGTAAGTCAACATTAGCCATGCACGTTGTTGCAGAAGCTCAACGAAATGGTGGATCATGTGCATACATCGATGCTGAGCATGCAATGGACCCTGTTTATGCAAATAACATTGGTGTAAATGTTGATGAACTTTTAATTTCTCAACCAGACACTGGTGAACAAGCTCTAGAAATTGCAGACATGCTTGTTCGTTCTGGAGCACTAGATGTAATTGTTGTCGACTCTGTTGCTGCACTTGTTCCAAGAGCAGAAATTGAAGGTGACATGGGTGACTCACACATGGGTCTTCAAGCTCGTCTTATGAGCCAAGCTTTAAGAAAACTTACAGCCAATTTAAATAAGACAAACACAATTATGATCTTCATCAACCAGTTGCGCGAGAAAATCGGCGTCATGTTCGGTAGCAACGAAACAACGCCAGGTGGTAGAGCTTTAAAGTTTTATTCTTCTGTGCGTTTAGATATTCGTCGTATTGAATCTATAAAAGATGGTACAGATATTGTTGGTAACAGGGTAAGAGTAAAAGTTGTTAAAAACAAAGTTGCTCCACCATTCAAACAAGCAGAATTTGATGTTATGTATGGTCAGGGTATTTCAAGGGAAGGTAACTTACTTGATGTTGCCGTTGACTTAGACATAGTAAAAAAATCTGGAGCTTGGTTTACATACGAAGGAGAACAACTTGGTCAAGGTCGTGAAAATGCAAAGATATTTTTACGTGAGAATGTTGACCTAGTTATGGAAATAGATGCCAAAGTTCGAGCTGCTTGCGGAATTGACGAGTCTCAAGCTGAAGCTGATCAAGAGGTATCTTTAACTGATGAAGCGGAAGAAAAAGAAAGTAAGAAAAAGTCTCCTAAGGCTAAAAAGACTTCTTAATTCAAAACTTAACAATTAATATCCTAGAATCGTGGACTATCTCTTAATCTAAGATAGTCCACGATTTTTTTATAAAAATGAGAAAAATATTTTAAATGATTCAGTAAAAGACTAAGTTGGAAATAATGAATTTAAAAATCATACCGCTTGAAATAGATACAAGAAATAGTGGAATTGAAATAGTAGATATTGTTATAGCAACTCTTGTCCCAAACTTTATCAACCCTAAAATTAGATTACTTCGACTACCCCCTAACAGTATTGGCGGCGATCATAAACATGAACGTAGGGAAGCCTTTTTTACTTTTGATAAAGGTGTATACATTACTTATGAAAACCAAAGCGAGGATATAGTCCATGAAATGGTGGAATCTAAACCAAAACTCTTCGTTCTGAACCCTAATGTAAAGCACAAAATCGAAAATAAATCTGACAAATCTGTTTCTGTGGTAGAAATTCTTGAAGACCTTGACACGTAAGCTACTGGAAAGTAAGTTTATCTCATGGGGGATAACAGGGTCGTAAATCGTCCTGAATATACATCGGTTAAACCGTATTCTATTTTTGCTGTTTTTGACCTAGAGCTCACTGGATTAAATCCTGATGAAGATAAAACTATCGAAGCTGCGATTGTCTTATGTGACGAAAATGGAAAAATACTTTTTGTATGGGAATCCTTAATCAATCCCAATAAAGATACGGGACCGGTTCATATCCATCATATTACAAACGATATGGTTGCAAATGCTCCATGCTTCGAGCAAGTTGCACCAGACATAATTGAACTTTGTAATAATCGAATCAAAGTTGGATTAAATAACTCGTTAGATTTCGCTGTTTTTAAGAGAGAGTTTGATGAATTAGGTATTAGATATAAACCTGGAGACTCACTTGACCTTTCAGATTTATTAAGGGATGAAAAATTTACCGACATGTTTTACGATGAAATAATGGAAGCAATTAATTCTCAGGAAAGTGAGCACCGAGCAATGCCCGATACTATGGTTGCAGCTGCAATACTTCCTTATGCCCTTAAGTTCGCCAAGATTTATCCTGAGAGAGTTAAAAAATTAAGTCGATGCGAAGTGGTGGCTGTTGATCCTGAACCTTTACACCGTGATTTAACTCGTAATTTTGACAGAATAGGCTATATAGCTCCCGAATAATGTCGTAGTTTCAATGTAAAATGCATGTTACCTATGCAACTCTCTAAATCTGAATACATGATGTATTTAAGGCATCCTTCATTAGTATGGTACAAAAAGTTCGATAAAACAAAATTGCCTCCAGACGACGATAATCGTTTAGCTATTTATGCTGAAGGTAATTATTTCGAAACATTTGCTGAACAACTTTTTGAAGATGGCATAAGAATTGGATTTAATAGCTATGACGAGTATCTGCAAATGCCTCGTTTTACAAAAGAGGCTATAAGCACAGGTAAAAAAGTAATATTTCAATCCCGTTTTGAGACCGAAAAAATTACTTGTATATGTGATGTTGTTAAATTTCTTGATGAAAATACAGTTGAACTTTACGAAATTAAATCTAGTTCTAGCGTAAAGCAAGAAAATATATATGATTTAGCTTTTCAGACACATGTACTTCAATTAAATGGATTTAATGTAAAAGAAATATTTGTTATTCATGTAAACGGCAATTATGTCCGAAGTGGAGAAATTTCTCCACGTGAAATATGTAATGTGGCAAATATTACCGAAGAAGTTTTAGCAGAGATCGATGACACTAAATTAATAATAGATGAAATATTTGAATTCTTGAAGACTAAAACACCGCCAAGTTTTGATCCTCCATTAGATGGTGAAGGCGATATTAATGCTTGGCTTGAGCTTTTCTTATTTAACAATCCGCAAGAAAAAGGTTCTATTTTCGATTTGTGTTGGCCAAAAAATCGAATTGCTGAGCTATATCAAATGGGAATTAAAAATTTAATTGATATTCCAGATGATTTTTCATTATCGCCCAAACAAAAGTTACAGGTTAGTGCTGCAAAAAATGATTTAGTAACTGTAGATAAGAAAAAAATCAAAGAATTTATTGATGGCTTTGAATATCCTTTATATTTTTTAGATTATGAAACTTTGGCTAGCGTGATCCCACCTTTTGATGGTTTAGGTCCAAGAAAACAGCTACCTTTTCAATTTTCTTTGCATGTTCTAGAAGAACCGGGGGGAGCCTTGCAGCATTATTCGTATCTTCACCGTGACAATTCTGATCCTACGACACCTCTTAGTGAAGCATTGAAAGAACATATAGGCACTAGTGGCACAGTCTTGACATGGAATGAAAGATTTGAAAAATCATGTAACGATCTTATGGGTAAGGTCGCACCTAAATATAAAAATTTCTATAAAAAATTGAATGAACGTATTGCTGACTTATGTATTCCATTTCAAAAAAATTGGTATATACATAAAGACTTTTTAGGAAGCTACTCTATAAAAAAAGTTTTGCCCGTTATCGTTCCTGAATTATCTTATGCGGATTTAGATATTAATGAAGGTGCTAGTGCTCAAAGACTTTGGATGAAAAGTGTTTTAGCAGACCAATACGCCGATCAAAAAGAAAAAATCCTTAATGATTTAGATATTTACTGTGAACTAGATACTTTAGCGATGGTAAAAATATATGAACATCTTTATTCTCTTGTCGAAGAACACAAAGCGAATGAAGAAAACCAGATAGTAGAAAAACTAACTCTTTTCTAATTTAAAATATATTCGGCGCTATCTTCTTCAGAAATGTCACGAACAACTTCATGAGTTGCTGCTATAAGGCTTTTTGCCAAATGTATCATATCTTGCTCATTGTGTTTTGGAGTAACGACGACTCTGAGACACTCTTCACCGACTGAGACAGTAGGGTAGTTAACAGGTTGCAAATAAGCTCCGTATTGCTTTAAAAGTCGATCTGCGACTTCTTTGCAATATATTGCATCGCGCATAGGTATTGGCGTGATGTGAGAAGGATTATGTGTGTATGTAACGCCATATTCATCGAAAATCTTACGCAACTTTAATACATTGCTATGTAATTCATAACGTAGCTCATCATGATCACCAACATAATTTATACTTGCTACAGCGCTTGCGCATGTAGACGGTGGAAGAGAAGTTGTAAAAATAAATCCGCTACCAAAGCTTCTTATTGCATCAGCTATTTCTTCTTTTGCGGCGATATAGCCACCGATTACACCAAAACCTTTTGCTAATGTGCCGTTAATGATATCTATCTCGTTAGACAAACCAAGTTCGTTAGCTTTTCCTGCTCCTCTATGTCCATATAAACCTACAGCGTGGACTTCATCAATATAAGTTAGTGCGTTATATTTTTTGGCTAACTTGATTACCTCTTCAATAGGTGAAATTGTGCCAATCATCGAATATACAGATTCAAAAACAATTAATTTAGGACGTTCAACAGGCATGGATTGAAGAATGTACTCGAGATGTTCAACGTCGTTATGTCTGAAGATAATCTTGTCTTTTTTACTCGCACGCATTCCTTCAATTAAAGAAGCATGATTGCGTTGATCAGAAATAAAACAGATATCAGGGAAAATTTTACCCAATGTTTGTAAAGTGGTTAGATTAGCCATATAGGCACCAGAAAAAATTAGTGCAGAATCTTTTCCATGCAATTTAGCTAGTGTTCTCTCTAATTCCTTATGATGAGTAGTTGTTCCAGAAATGTTTCTTGTTCCACCAGAACCAACACCGCTTTGTCTTACTACTTCGACTGATCGCTCAATTATTTCATCACGAGTGCTCATGCATAGATAATCATTCGAACACCAATTGGTAGCAGTGTATTTATCGCCATTTGAATCAGTGAAAGAAAATTTTGGGAAAGTAGAAGCATTTTTTTCAACGTCTAGGAAATACCTGTAGTTTCCAACTTCTTTTAGACGATTTAGGTGCTGACGAAATACTTTGTGATAATCCACCATAAAATTATATGAGAATTTGCCTTATATAAACGCACCCAAGATCGGGATTTATGCTTTCTTAGGCCAAAATAAGAGTTGTCGAACTAAAATATTTAAATGTCTGAAAATCGATCGTTTTTTGTCACAACATTTGGCTGTCAAATGAATGAACACGATTCTGAGAGAATTGCTGGCCAGCTATTAGAAGAAGGTTATGTTGAGGCAAAGACTCGAGAAGAAGCTGATGTTGTAATTTTAAATACATGTTGTATTAGAGAAAACGCTGATGATCGATTATATGGAACTCTTGGGCACCTAGCATCTTTAAAAGCAGAAAAACCAGGTATGCAAATAGCTGTTGGTGGTTGCCTGGCTCAAAAAGATAGAGATCTTGTTACTGCAAAAGCAAAAGCAGTAGATGTAGTTTTTGGTACACATAATTTACATAGAGTTGGCGAATTATTAAAAGAAAACGAAAAATATGCGCAAGCAATTGTTGAAATTGTTGAAGAACTAGAGGCTTATCCATCTGCATTACCGGCAAGGCGAGAATCTAACCATAGTGCATGGGTTACAATCCAAATAGGATGTGATAACTCGTGTGCTTTTTGTATCGTCCCATCAGTAAGAGGAAAAGAAGTTTCTCGTCGTATGGGAGACATAATCCATGAAATAGAAGATTTAGCAGCGCAAGGCGTAAGTGAAGTTACATTATTAGGTCAAAATGTTAATAGCTATGGTCGTGATCTAGGATCGAAACAATACAGTCCAAAGTTCGCTGATTTATTGCGAGAAGTAAATTCAATAGAGGGTATTAAAAGAATTAGATTTACTTCACCCCATCCAAAAGATATGCGTGAAGATACTTTTATTGCCATGAATGAATGTGAAAAAGTTTGCAATCATTTACATTTTCCACTTCAATCAGGATCAGATTCAGTACTAGCCGCAATGCGACGAGGATACACAGGTACGCGATATTTAGAAAAACTTGCAATGGCTAGAGAAATCATCCCTGACTTAGCTGTTACAACAGACATCATTGTTGGTTTTCCAGGTGAAACTGACGAAGATTTTGAACAGACTATGTTTGTTGCAGAGCAAGCTAATTATGATTCGGCATTTACATTTGTATTTTCTCCAAGACCTGGAACGCTAGCGGCAGAAATGACAGATAAATTCGTTGATGAAGATGTAGTTAAGGCTCGTATGGAGCGATTGTGTGCTCTTGAAAAAACAAGCGCAATACAAAAACATAATGAACGTATTGGAATGATAGAACCATGCTTAGTAATTGGTAAATCAAAATATGATGATTCAATGCTTTCAGGTCGAACGGCTCAAAATAAACTTCTGCATTTTTCAAGCCAAGGAAAAGATATACCTGAAGGCTCATATGTAACAACAAAAGTAACTGATGCAGGTTCTCATTGGTTATTTGGAGATTTAATTTCTGTGGATTCTGTATCTGAAAAGCAAAAGAAATTAATTCCTGTTTTTAGCTAAATTCATGTCTAAACGTTTACTTATAGTTGGAGCTACTGCAAGTTCAAAATCACAAGTAGCGATTGATTTTGCATTAGAAAATAAACCAACAGAGATCATTTCTCTTGATTCTATGCAGATATATGAAGGAATGAGTATAGGAACTGGAGCATTAAATACTAAGGAAATGAATGGAATCATTCACCATATGATTTCTATAGTAAGGCCTACAGAAACTTTTAGTGTGCAAGTTTTCAAGAATAAAGTTGATGAGATAATTACAACGAACAAAGAAATGAACTTTGTTTTAGTTGGCGGAACAGGTCTATATACTCACGCTGTTGTTGACGATTTTAATTTTGCCCCAAGTGAACAAAAAGTAAGAGATGAAATAGCTCTGAAGTTTAACTTAGATGAAAAAAATCCTGATCCAATTTCATTAGGTAAAGCATATGAATATTTACAGGAAATAGACAACGATGCTGCAGAAAAAATTGATCCAAAAAATGTTAGACGCATCTTAAGAGCAATTGAAGCAATTGAAATTTCTGGCGAGAAATTTTCTTATATAGGAGACGGTGTCCAAGCATTTTCGAATAACGTTTATGATCTGACTATGGTCGGCTTGAGATATTCGCGAGAAAATTTACGAACAAGAATATTTAAGCGAATTGAAAATATGTTTGATCTTGGTTGGGTTGATGAAGTAAAAACTTTACTGCCTTTGTGGGATGATATTTCACCTATTGCTAAACAGGCAATAGGCTATAAAGAAATTTATGGATGGATTGTTCAAGGGGAAAACCAATCTGAACTTATAAATGTTAAAGAAAGTATCTTAAACAAGACCTATCAATTTTCAGTTCGACAACGAAAATGGTTTGAACGTGATCCACGTATCACCTGGATTGATTGTGACGACCTGCAACACCATGAGATATTAGATAAAGTCAGCAATATCGCGCTCTGGTAGAATTTAAAGGTGTTTTTAGAAAAAATTGAATCAACCGGAAACGATGTTTTATTGGCAACAGTTGAGTCTTTAGAGAATGAATCGTTTCCAATAACATTTAATGATCTAAGCAACTTAGCTAAAAAATCATGTGACAGAAATTTTGGGATTGGTGCAGATCATCTAATTCTTTTGGATAAACCAGGTTTAGACAGAGACGAATTTCATGGATATCAAAGTGATAATAATGCACATGTACGGATGATTTTTTTCAACTCAGATGGATCGTCTGCCGAAATGAGTGGCAACGGGATCCGTTGTTTCGCACTTTTTGCGATGGATAACGGTTTTGGAGAAAAAGATGATAATGGAAATCATTTTGTAGTTGTTGAAACACTTGCAGGTACTCGCAAAATAACATTTAAAACAATTGGTACACAGATCTATGGTGATGTGAATATGGGAGAAGTGAGTTTTGAGCCGAAAGACATACCAGTCAATGTTGAAGATGCTCTTGATGTGCCTACTGATATCTTAGGGAAGGAAAGGAAAGGCTACAGCGCTAATTCTGGAATTCCACACTGGATGCTGCTAGTTGATTCAAAAGAAGAACTCGAGTCCTCACTACTTGACCAAGAAGCTTTAGCTGCTCGATATGATGAGCGTTTTCCAAACAATACAAATGTCGATATTGTTTATATAGAAAACGAAAATAGTGTTAATGCCCGGTATTTTGAACGCGGAGCTAAAGAAACATTAAGTTGCGGGACAGGTGTAACTGCAACAGCAGCTATGTTGAACAAAGTCGGATTAGCAAGTACAAATGTCGAGGTAAATGTTAAGGGTGGAAAACTTTTCGCCTCTAAACAAGAAGATGGCACTTGGGTCCTTTCTGGGCCTGTTCAAAAAATAGCTAGATGCGAATTTTATTTATAGCTAATCTTTATCTCTCATGAGATTGGAAATATATGGCAGAAGAAACTAAATATCATCAGGCGCGCGTAGGTAAGCGTCTTAGTGCTACTGAAACTGATTTTGATGTCATAATCCAGAAAGCAGTTATTGTTGCGGCCGACATCAAAGGACATGACAAAAATGTTGATGCTTCACTTGATGAGCTAGAGCTCCTTGTAGATACTGCTGGAGCGCAGGTTATAGGGCGTGAAATTCAGTCAAAACAATCTATTGATTCTGCAACTTATATAGGTAAGGGAAAAGCACAAGAAATAGCTGAATATGTTGGGGCAAATGACGGAGATTTAGTCGTTTTTGATGATGAACTCACACCAGCTCAACAACGAAACCTAGAGAAAATTATGAAGGTCGACGTTGTTGATCGTGTTGGTTTAATTTTAGATATATTTGCTCAGCATGCGACTACAGGGGAAGGTATGGCTCAAGTAGAGCTTGCTCAACTGAAGTATTTAATGCCGCGCTTGAGAGGAAAAGGGTCTTCTCTATCTCAACAAGGTGGTGGTATCGGTACGCGTGGTCCTGGTGAAACACAGTTAGAAACAGATCGTCGAAAAATTGCACGTCGCATGCGCAAATTAGAAGCCGATTTAAAGAAACTAGAAAAGGTTCGCGGGACACAAAGAAAGCGAAGATCTGTTAAACCGGAAAAGCGAGTAGCAATCGTTGGATATACAAATGCTGGCAAGTCATCATTGTTAAATGTTTTAGCTAAATCAAATGCACATGTTGAAGATCGGCTATTTGCCACGTTAGCTCCTACGACTAAGCAAGTTTTTGTTGGTCATGATGAAAATGCAAAGCCGATGGTAGTTTTGTGTTCAGACACAGTTGGGTTTGTCACTAATTTACCTCACCAATTAGTCGAAGCTTTTCGTTCTACGTTAGATGAAGCTAAAGATGCTGATCTTTTGTTACATGTTGTAGATTCATCTAGCGATCAAGTAAATGAAAATATTGATGCAGTAAATTCAGTTCTAAAAGAAATAGGAGCTGAAGATATTGATCAAATTCTTGTTTGGAACAAGCTTGATCTACTTGATCAAGATCAACTTGAACATATTAAGAACTTAGATCATGATCTTAAAAGAGAACATATAATTGGGTCCGATTTTATTTCTACTGTAGATAAATCTGGGATCGAACAACTTAGAAATTCAATTCAAGAGTACTTTTCTAAGGTCTAATTGGTGCTAGATGATCGATATTACTTAAGCTCTTGAGATGCAGTTAGAAGATATTGTTAAATCTCTTTGGGAAGATAAAGAAAAACTCGACAATGTTGTAGAAGCCGACAGGGCCCGCACAATCTTATTGCGAGTTATAGATATGCTTGATTCTGGTGAAATCAGAGTTGCTCAAATCGAAAATGATGAAGTTGTAGTAAACGAATGGGTAAAGCAAGCAATATTGCTTTTCTTTAAAGTTCAGTCTATGACTAAGCACAATGTTGGACCCTTTGAATTTTTAGACAAAATCCCATTGAAAGAAAACTATTCAAAATTTAAAGTTAGAGTAGTCCCCGGCGCAAGCGCGCGTCGTGGTAGTTATCTTGCTCCTGGCGTTACTTTAATGCCTAGCTACGTAAATATAGGTGCTTACGTAGACGAGGACACAATGGTTGATACTTGGGCGACTGTTGGTAGCTGCGCTCAAATTGGTAAGCGTGTCCATCTTTCCGGTGGTGTAGGGATTGGTGGCGTTCTTGAACCTCCTCAAGCTGCGCCTGTAGTAATTGGCGATGATGTATTCATAGGTTCGCGTTCAATGATTGTAGAAGGTGCCCGCGTAAAAAACGGCGCGAAACTGGGTGCTGGAGTAATTCTCACTTCCTCTACGCCTGTAATAGATAGCTCAAACGGCGAAGAAGTTTCCCGTGGTGTAGTTCCTGAACGAGCTGTAGCAATTATGGCTACACGAGATAAAGAATTTCCTGGAGGTAAATTTGGTCTTCCATGTGTTCTTATCCTTAGGTATTTAGAAGAGGGCGAACAACACGATAAATTGTTATTGAATAATATTTTGCGTGAACATGGTGTCGCAACATAATGGCAACAAATCCTTTTTTAACCCTTAACCCTCAAGACACTCTCGAAGTACTAAAAGCACTCATTGCTACAGAGTCATACAGTCATAATGAAGATACACTTTGTAGCTTTTTACAACAATGGATCCCTCAAATTAGACCTGATGCACACCTTACAAGAATCTCCAATACTTTAGTTGTACAAGTAAATACGGACGCAGATTCACCTGTAATTTTGGCTGGCCATATTGATACAGTACCTAGCGCCCACTTTAATGGCGAGCTGAACGATCGACCCATCCAAGAAGGCGACTTGTTATATGGACTTGGTGCAGCTGATATGAAAAGTGGAGTAGCGGTAATGATCTCGCTACTTAAAACCATAAAAGTCAACGCAACATTTATCTTTTATGAGGCTGAAGAGGTTGCGGAAAAATTTAATGGCCTATTACTTGTTTTAAATGAAAAGCCTGAGCTAATGAGAGGTAAATGGGCAATACTTTTAGAGCCAACTAATGGCCAATTAGAAATGGGATGTCAGGGAGCAATCACTGTTAAAGCAAGTTTCCATGGTAAACGAGCGCATAGCGCTAGGCCATGGATGGGGGAGAACGCTATCCATAAATCTCTAAAAGTCCAGGAAAATGTGCAAAAAGAACTTCAATCTCAACAAGAGGTTGAGATTGAAGGTTTAACCTATAGTCCTACTTTACAGATAACAAAAGCCTCTGGTGGAGTAGCTGCAAATGTTATTCCGGACTTATTTGAATTAACAATTAATCATCGCTTTACGCCAGATATTAAACCAGATCAAGCAACTGCATATATAAATCAAATCTGTGATGGAGCTGACAGTATTGAGGTGGTTTCTATTGCCGGTGGAGCAGTTCCAGCTGTTGACCATCCTTTGGTAGCTTTTGCTAAATCAAGAGGTAGAAAGTTAGTGCCAAAAGTCGCATGGACAGATGTAGCAAGATTTTATAATTTAAATATTCCTGCAGTTAACTGTGGTCCAGGGGATGCAACTTTATGCCATACTCCAGGCGAGCATATAGAAATTTCAAAATTGCAAGATACTTACGATTTCTTAAATGAATTTATTGCTAACTTGTAATAAATTTAGTTAACGCCGTCTTTAGGACCAAAGTTTCTTTGAAATGGATGCTGACCATATTGGTCAAAATCTCCATAACCTCTATCTACTGTATTTACAGATTGAGGTGGAGCAATTGGCTCGGCATCTTTATCAGCCGCTGCCCGACGATCATGTGCGTGACCAAGAGATCGAGTTTTTGCAGCACCAACAGAAATATCATCATGATTATTTGTAGCTCTGCCGTCTGCATCATAAGCGACAACACGGTGATAGTCAGGAGTGACAGAAGTAGGAGTACTTGTAATTTCAAGGTTACGTTGTTCTAAATCTTGCTCGTCTACGTAGTTGCCTTCAAGATCGACGGTTGGTGCTTTTGGTGGTTGATCAGATTGCGTAGCGAGTCCATGTTGTCGCGCATGCTGATCTTCTAAGAACTTTGCAGTGGTCGGATCTAAGTTTGTTCGGTCTCTCTCGATTTGCTGACCAACTGCATCTCGTTCTTGGCTAGCGAGTTCAGCTGCTTCTCTTTGAGAAATTTCTCTTGCTTCGTCTTGTTGTCTTTGCTGTTCAGCTCTCATGTCAGCAATTACTTTGTCACGTTTAGCTTGTTCAGCCAAAAATGCTGCTGTAATTTCTGCTGCTAATTGTTGCGCTTTAGCTTGTTCAACGCCTTGTTGCACTGCATTGTTTGCAATATTGTGTTGAAGGGCAACACGAAGGTCAGTAATGTCTCTTGCGACTTCAAAATCTTGTTCAGCTGTACGAAATGCATTAGATTGATCTTTTGGTTTTTCAGTTACAGCCTCAACAACTTCTCTTGCAGTTTGTAAATCGTTTTCAATTTTATGTTCTAGCTCTGGTTTTACATCATATGTTTCGTAGATTTCTGCGAACATAGCTTTTTGGCGAGCTTGTTCAAAGGTCGATGCTCGATCGATAGCACTTTTGTTTTGAAAAGGTGTATTTGCCACAGGACTTTGAACTCTGCTTGCAAAACCATTTACTACTGGTGTTGAAATTCCATTTTGTCTAGCTGCTTCTTCAAATTTTGCGAGACTTTGTTGTAGTTGTTCGCGAAGTTGGTCATCTTGTAACGCATCTTTTGCAACTGAAACTGCCGCTAAGCCAACTACTGTATCCTTAACTACTTCAGCAGCAAATGAAGGCTGTTTTTTTTGTGCCTCTGCAAATTGTTTTTGACGCAACAAAGCTTGACGTTGAAGTTCTTTTTGACGTTCTGCTTCTTTAAGCTGAGCCGCTATGAGTTCTTGCTGATGCTTACGAAATATTTCTGCTTGTGATGCACCTGGAACTACACCCTCAACATGGCCATCACTTTGGCCTCCATGATCTAGATGTATACTCGACATTTTGCCTCCGCGCGTGCAATCTGCCTTGATTTTATAACGACGTTATGAATATGACAAGGGAAAATACGCATAATTCGCGCTATTCGTTGTTGAAAAAACTAAAAATTATTTAAAGTGATCGACCAAGACCGCGGCTTAAAGTCATTTTTGTAGTTAGAGGTTCAGCTACTGCTGTAACGTAAATTCTCCAAGCGTCAATAGCTGCTCTGTCTATAGACAATCCACCAACTATTCCAGTAAAAACATCACCAGGTAAAGATTTTGCTTTTTCTTTTAAGGTTGCAGCCATGCCTATTGGTGCATCAAAATCGATCCCGTCTTCAGGCCAAAGGACTTTGCTAGGAGAACTTAAAGCTGTTGATGCGTTTCCAGCACCGACTTCAGCAAGTTTTTTGCCAATGGTAGCTTTAGCTGCTTTTTCGTATTCAGAACCAGATCGGTATTTGCTTGGGCCTTTTAATTTCGAGATGAGAGCATTGCCATTTGAATGTGTTATTGCACGTGTTAAAGCATCTTGTAAAAGAGTAGAGCCTTGAGGATCTACATTTACATTGCCGTATGTATTAGGTGCCACTGTTCCGCCCTCGTGAAAGTAGAGATATATATTATCCTATATCGGCAGGATAAAAAACAACTTTCGTACCAATTTTCAGTAAGGACTACCTATGGGACTTTGTGACCAAAAAGGACAATTAAGTAATATAAATTATTTATAGACGACGTAAAACTGTTACTACTTTTCCATAAATATCAACTTCGTTGGCATTTTGAACAATATCAGTAAGAGTAGGGTTTTGTGGCCTCAGTATGACTTGGTTTCCTTTTTGTATAAAGGTCTTTACTGTGGCTTCGTCGTCGTTGATGCTTGCAACGACAATGTCGCCATTATTCGCAGTTTTTTGTTGCCGCACAACTACGAAATCTCCATCAAAAATGCCTGCATCGATCATGGAATCACCGCGTACTTTTAACATAAATAAAGCTCCATCGCCTGTAAAGTCTTGTGGAAGAGGGTAGCTTTCTTCAATGTTTTCTTCAGCTAATACCCCTGTACCTGCAGCAACATTACCTATTAAGGGTATGTGTTTAACAGGGCGTCTTTCTGTGACTGCTCCAGAAGATGATTCGTATAAAACTTCCATAGCTCGAGGTTTTGTTGGGTCACGTTTTATATAACCTTTATCTTCGAGCGTATTTAGATGATTGTGGACTGTTGCCGGCGAGGTTAATCCTAATGCTGTAGCAATTTCCCTAACGCTAGGGGGATAGCCTTTGTCTCGAAGGTTTTCGTCGATATATTCAAGAACTTCTTTTTGGCGAGGTGTTAAACCACTGCGATGCTTAATGGCTGGCATGGTATTCCTTTCGATTAGATTTCACAACTATAGGGCGCACAGGTGTTCGCGTCAAACATTTGTTCGTATTCAGCTACTTGCGGTGATTGTTAAATTTTCTATTGGTTACAAAAACGGACAAAACACCCACTTATCGTAATGAAAATTACAAATATATTAAATAAATCAAAGCTCCTTGCCGAGTTATTTAAAGGAAAAGGGAGACTTTAACTTAAGGGAATTTGATATGAAACTCAATATTAATAGAGTTTTTAAAGAACTAAGTAAGTTTAGTTTTATCTCGCATGCAATAACGAAGATCAAAAATGTGAAGTCTGATAGAGATGAAAAATCTTTTAACTTATTGATTATTCGTTCAACAGCTTTAGTCCTCTCTGTATTATTAATTGGTTTTCTAATTTTCTCTGGTTCATCAGAAGCATTTTCATCAACATGGCATCAAACGCAATGGAATGGTGGGGTCGGATCATCGACAACAAATCAATATAGTTCGGCAACTGGAATTGATGATTCAACAAGCGGACAATTCTCACTATCGACTCAAGAAAAAATTACGAATGGTTCGTTTGACTCAAATACAAATAACTGGGGACATGGTTTAACGGAAATTGCCCCCGAGCTAGTTGCTAGCAGTATAAAGACGGCTGCAACAGCTACAACTCATTCGCTTACATATGCGAGTACACCACAAGTTGGAAATTTACTTGTCGCAACAATCGGATTTAATGGTAACCCAGGAACTGTAGGTGTTCCTACAGGTTGGGTCAAAGCAACCGAATCATTTATAAACAATTCGGCAATCTTGGGTCGAGTAGCTATATATTATAAAGTTGTTCAATCAGGAGATCCCTCTAGTTTTACCGTAACAAACTCAACAAGTACTGCAGTCAATTTCAATATAATGGAATTAACAGGTGTGGATCTTACAGATCCTGTTGATAGAACGTCAACGGTCAACAGTGGTGCATCATCAACAACAAGCACGGCAATTCCGAATACGTTAGAAACAAGAAGAGCGAAGGCGATTTCAGTTGCTGGTGTAGTTTACGAAAGCTCATCTGCGTTTACTTCTTGGTCAAATAGTTTTATAAATACAAATGCAACAGCTGCATATGGATATAGTGCAAGTAAAGTTTTGTCAACAAAACAACAAGTCAGTACAACCTTCACTGCAGTAACGGCTAGAAGAAATGCTGGAGCACTTGTTGTATTCAGAGGAGCTTTAACTTCTCAACAAAATACAATTATTCCTGGGGTTGTGCAGAGTAAACATTATGCGACAGAGTTCTCGCATGCTCTTACTTTAAATTCAGCTCCGACTGTTGGAAATGTTTTAGTCGCTGCTGTTTCTTATGCAGGTAACCCAGGAACAATACGTTTACCTTCTGGTTGGGTTCAATCTGTAAGTGTAACTAATACAAGTTCATTGGGTCGTGTTGAGATTTACCATAAAGTTGTTCAATCTGGAGATCCACAAACTTTTGTGATTTATACCAGTACAGCTTCAGTCGTTAACTATACCTTACATGAACTGTCTGGCATAGATACTTCAAATCCGCTAGACGTAACATCGAGCGTTCAAAGTGCAGCTACAACATTAGCAACAGTTAATATACCCGCAACTGCAACAACTTCAACTGCAAATGCTATAGCCATTGCTCGCGTTAAGTTCGATAATACTTCGGCATACACTTCATGGTCGAATGGTTTTTCAAATGTTGTTGCAACAACAAACTATGGTTATACCGGTACAAAAATTTTGTCATCAACACAAGCCGTATCAACAACGTTTACTGGTGTTACTGCAAGACGAAATGCAGGTGCAGTTGCAGTATATAAAGCAGCACCTTCTGCAACACCGGCTATAGTGCAAACCAAGGTTTTCACTTATAACACTTCTACAGCATTAGCAGTTCAATACGATTATCAACCTAAAAAGGGCAATACTTTATTTGCTACATTTAATACCAGATCAAATGTCGGAGATGTAACAGCACCTTCTGGTTGGACTCAAGTTGCTTATTCTGAATCAGCCAGTGGTCGTGCAACATATTTATATTCAAAAGTTGCAACAGCTTCAGAAAGTATTGATCAGTTTTTCAATATGCAGTATTCAAACTCTGGATCAATAGCAATTTATGAAGTGCGTGGTATTTATGCTTCTAGTGCATTAGATAGGCTGTCGACTTTTGCTAATCAAAGTTCTAACCCAATAACATTTTCAATATCGGCTCCTACTCAAAACAGTGCATTCATACTTGGTGCAATGGGATCGAGCACAACATCGGGATATCCAACAGCTTGGTCAACGAATGGTTTTTCAACAATATTTGGTGTAACAGCATCGGAATTTCAAAGCGGTCACATAATTCAATCGACAGCATCTGCTTATAACTTGTCTTTTGTGAATGCTTCAGCTCGTATAGTGCAAGGTTATCTTGCGGCGTTTAAAGCTGGTGGAAACTATGTTGACCTTTCGACTAACACAGACATAAAGCGATCAGGGGCTTCGTCAGCGAAAGTCGTTGCTTCCCCGTATACTGATGCAAGATTTACTCAGTCAATAAATGTTGGAGATACGGAAACCTACACTATCTCGACTTATGTATATTCTGACGGAAGTGCAATTGACAATAGTGTTGCGCAACTTTATTTTGATGGTGCAGCTATAACAACTAACTATCAATCAGTTGGTAGTGGATGGTATAAATTAAGTGCAGATGTTGGTGGACGGGCAGAAAATATTGATTATGGTTTAGAAATAAAATCTTCTAGCACTGTTTATGTTGATGACTTTAGTGTTAATCGTTATTCAGCCACAGGTACATTAACTTCTAATGTTTTTGACACTGAAAGATTATCTAATTGGGGTGCGCTTAATTATGTAACTTCTGGATCAGGAACAGTAGCTGTTAAAGCAAGAAGTTCTAACGATCCAAATATGTTGGGTGCTCCAAACTTCTCTACATGTACTGCCATTGTTTCAGGCGCTGATATGTCGAGTGGAACAAATGGTTGTGTTACTGATGCTGAACGATATGTTCAATATCAAGTTCTTTTAACGAGAGCTTCAGGCTTATCACCAGTATTTGAAGATATAACAATTGACTATGTTGGCGCTGACCAGACTCCACCAGATTCAAATGCAAGCAATATTGAAATGTTCAAATCTGATGGTGGTGATTCAGTCTCACTAAATGGTTGGACAAACGGTAACACTCCATATTTCACTTGGGATTCTGGTGTCGATAACGCAGGTGGTATTGGTGTTGTTGGATACTGTGTATATTTAGGAACAGACGAGACCGCAGATCCGATAACAACTAAAGGTATGTTAGGCACAGGGGATTTAGAAGTTAGAAGTTCATGTCCTTATGCAACCGCTAATTCACACTTGGATACAAGTTTGCCTGATGTTCTATCAACGCAATTGACAACATCGAACACGCCTTATTACTTAAACATTAAAGCTATCGATGGTAACGACAATATATATACTGGTAGCGCTGAATCATTCCACTTCAGATTTGATAACACTGCACCAACTAATCCAGCATTCATTAATGCGC
Source organism: Acidimicrobiia bacterium (assembly GCA_046331265.1). Taxonomy (GTDB): domain Bacteria; phylum Actinomycetota; class Acidimicrobiia; order IMCC26256; family JAGPDB01; genus JAGPDB01. The sequence goes on from JAXLRE010000003.1 coordinate 174,615, forward strand.
CATCAAACTTTATTAATACTAAACATGCAACATTAACTTGGCCAACATCGGGTGGATCAGCTGCTGCAGACTCGAATTCAGGTATTGCAGGTTTGCAGTATCGAATTGGTGGCTCTGGAACTTGGTATGGTGATAGCCATAGCGGTACACAAGCTTTCGATGATTTGTTGGCAAACGATGGAAGCTACGATACTCAGAGTTCTCCAGACTATGCAGACCTTATTGAAGGAAGTAATGTTATTTATTTCCGATCATATGACCAAGCTGGAAATGTTTCTATTGGTACTGTAACTACAGTATTAAAAGTTAATACTGCTGGCGCCCCAAGTGCTCCACAAAACTTAGAAGCAACACCTTCTACAAATACAACAAACTCATTCGCATTCTCTTGGATTGCTCCAGCAACATTTGTTGGTAACGAAAATAACTTAACTTATTGCTATACGATCAATGCATTGCCTACAGTAACAAACTGTACGTTTACCGCTGCTGGAGTTACTTCAATTCCGGCAGGAGCTTATGCAACTCAACCAGGTGTAAATGTTATTTATGTTGTTGCTCGCGATGAATCAAGTTCGATCAACTATTCAACCTTTGCAACGGCAGAATTTACTGCAAATACAGCTGCTCCAGGTTTGCCTCTTAATACCGATATCGCAGATACGAGTGTTAGAGCTTCATCTAACTGGCGACTTGTCATAAGTTGGGAGACACCAGATGATGTGGGCGCAGGTATTGCTTCGTATCAAGTTTATAGATCAACTGATCAATCGGCATGGTCTAAAGCTGGTTCTACAAGTGGTTCAAGCTATGTTGATACATCGTTATCTCAGGTTGAGTATTTCTATAAAGTTCGTGCATGCGATTCGGCAAATAACTGTGGTGCATACTCATCAATAATTAGTGAAACTCCAACTGGTCGATATACAACTCCACCATTGTTAACAACAGCAGGTGGAAGTGCACGAGTATCTGATATTCAAACGAGATCAGCAAAATTCAGTTGGTCTACAGATAGAAATGCAGACACAAAGATTGCATTTGGAACAACTAGCGGTCAATATGGTTCAACAGAAGCATACAATTCTGTACAAACTACTGACCATGAGATTGATATTGATAACTTAACACCAGGGACAACATATTATTTTGTAGCAAGATGGACTGATACTGACGGAAATACAGGTACTACAACTGAGCAAGTATTTTCTACTTTGCCTCCACCAACAGTTGAAGATGTAAATGCAATCGAAATAGCTTTGACATCAGCGACTGTTCAATACACAACGACTGGCGCAGCAAAAGTTAAGGTTTACTATGGTCAAACAAGTGGCTTTGGTGCTGTCATTGAGAGCTCTACATCTTTAACTAAGTCAACATATTTGACTCAATTGAAAAACTTATTAGATGGTACAAAGTATTTCTATAAGATAAATACATTCGATGCGAGTGGATTCGAATATGATGGCACGACCCTTACTTTTGAAACTCCTCCTGCACCTAAGATAATTAATTTGAGGTTCCAGCCAGTAGAAGGAGAAAAGTCAAGTACTCAATTAATAACTTGGGAAACGAATGTTCCTGCTACATCTGAATTGTCTTACGGAATACTTGGCGGTGAGACTCTTACTGCATTAGATACAACACTAACTTTAAGTCACTCAATACAAATTAAAGATCTTGTCGATGATTCTAATTATTCCCTCGTTGCTAGATCTCGAGATGCTAAATCTAATTTAGCAACATCAGATACGCAGACATTTAAGACAGAACTTGATACTCGTCCACCTAAAGTTTCAGATGTTATCGTTTCAACAAGCATTAGAGGTGTGGGTGGAGAAGCAAGAGGACAGATTATTGTTTCTTGGAAGACTGATGAACCTGCAACAAGTCAAGTTTCATATGGTGAAGGTACTTCTGGTGATGTTGGTAGTTCAACAACTCAAGACGGAAGATTGACACTTGATCATGCAGTTGTGATATCAGATCTTTCAACATCGAAAGTGTATACGGTATTGCCAATTTCTTACGATAAAGGACAGAATAAAGCTGTTGGTGATAAACAATCAGCGATTATTGGTAGAGGATCTGAAAGTGCTTTAGGAATCATTTTCTCAGTACTTCAAAAGATATTTGGGTTCGGAAAATGAGCAATCTAATTAAATTCAGTCACGTATTTAAATCGTTTCATGTTAAAAACGGAGCCGTTAACGTTCTTAAAGACATTAGTTTTACTGTTCCAAAAGGAAGTTTTACGATATTGTTTGGTCCATCGGGTAGTGGTAAGTCAACAATATTAAATACCATTCTTGGTCTAGAACCTCCAACTTCTGGTCGTGTGGATGTAAATGACATTAACTTGTATTCGTTGTCAAGTGATCAACGAGCAAAATTTAGAACACATTTTGTCGGAATGGTTACGCAAGACAATTATTGGGTTAATTCATTGTCCGTTATTGATAATGTTGCTTTGCCTCTCTACTTGTGTGGATATCCGAGAACGAAAGCAAGAAAAATGGCCAAGAGAAGTGTTGAAAATATTCAGCTTGAACGTTATTTAAACTCTAGACCTACAGTATTGTCGGGTGGTGAGCAACAAAGAATTTCTGTTGCCAGAGCTACTGTGAAAAATCCTGAAATAATTATTGCTGATGAACCTACTGGGAACTTAGATACAAAAAGTGGAAATCTGGTTTTAAATCTTTTGCTAAATCAAACAGGTAAAGATAAAACAACTGTTGTTATGGTTACACACAACCCTGACTTTTTGCAATACGCAAACAACGTTCTAATGATCAAAGACGGAGTAATGGAACAAACGAATGATTTTGGGGAGGGATAATGGAATCAAAATCAGATAAGAATGAGAAGTCAGCTTTATATGGAGCTAATGACTCTATTCGTCCGTCTATTTTGATTCGTATTGCTTTTTCAAATTTGTTCTATAAAAAATTGAGAACAACTTTGACAGTTATAGGTGTTGTTGTCGGTATAGGTGCAGTTGTGTTTCTGTTAGCTTTTGGTTATGGTTTGCGAGACTTGGTTACAAGGCAAGTTGTTGACTCAAACTCAATTCGAACCATAGATATCAGTCAAGCAAATCCAGCTATTTTGAGTTTAGATACTGATACTGAACAAAAAATAAAAGCTTTTAATGATGTTGAATCTGTTTCGCGAGTTTTTTCTTACGCAGGAAAAGTTGACTATTCAAATGCAAAAACTGGTGTAGTGGTTTTTGGAACAGATCAGCAATATATGGACTTGAACTCTTTTTCTTTAGTTGCTGGGCCTAATACGTCATTGAAGAGTGACCAAAATGTTATTCCTAATTCTAGTTTTTTAAAGGCAATCGGTGTTAAGGATCCACAGAAAATTCTTAATAAGAAACTTGATCTAGTTATTCAGGTTCCTAAAGAATTAAGACCAGAAGGTATGGATAGTGATATATCTGTTTCGTTAACAGTTTCTTCTGTTGTTGATAGTGGTTCAGGATCTGAACTTTATTTATCTAGCAAAATTTTTACTGATCGAAGACTTGATACAGCTAGCCAAGCAAAGATATTGGTTTCTAATAAAAATGCAGTGAGTAATTTGCAAAAGAGAATTGCTTCTCTTGGCTTTACCACTTCTTCACCGTATGACACTGTTGAACAAATTGATTCTGTGTTTGGTGTTTTAAATTACATATTTTTGGGTTTTGGTGGTATTGGTTTGATAATTGCTGTGTTGGGTATGTTTAACACTTTGACAATTACATTGTTGGAGCGCACTAAAGAAATTGGATTGATGCGAACTCTTGGTGCACGTAAAAAAGATATCCGTAGACTTTTTATTTTGGAATCGATGGGATTGTCATTTATGGGCGGTGTCTTTGGTGTTGTTGCTGCTTATGTATTTAGTTTTGGAGTCGACAAGTTTTTGAATTCTTTGGCTAATTCTCGAGGTTTAGGTGAAGAGATATCTGTCTTTTCTTTCAAGACCTCTTTGGTGTTAGAAGTCATTTTCTTCTCTGCAATGCTTGGATTGTTGGTTGTATATATGCCTGCAAGGAGAGCAGCGAAGATGAGCGCTATCGAGGCTCTAAGAGGCTAATTTTCCGTGTTGGGTCGAAAAACTATCGTTTTTCGATAGAAAATCCGGCAAACACTGCATTGACTACGCTAAGCGAACGCCTGTTTGCATTTTATTTGACACGAACAATTGTTCGGTGATAACGTACACTTGTTCGATAAAACGACTTCCAAGTTTTTTGTCGTACCCCTGTGTTTTAATGACACTGAGAAGGAAAAGGAAGTGTTTGTAAATGGATACATATGCATTGAATCCAAGTAAAGTCTCAGCTTTTGAGTTATATAAGCGAAGTTATGATTCACCTAGACAAGGTCTTGTTTCTGTTAGCTCCAGAGTGAATTCATTAAGATCTCAGCCCTTAACGGTATTAAATGAGAGAAAAACAGCTAAAAAGACAATAAATATTCGGAGAGTATTTATCTTAGCGCTGGTTTTAGCCACATTTTTGGCTATTACTTTGCCCGCTGCAAAGGCGTTCGGTAGACGATCCCTCGTGTCGACTGAGCGCCAAACGGCGGTTGATTTGAGTCAACAAATTCAAAGAAATCAAACAGTTTCTGTTGTTGTTAAACCTGGTGATAATTTATGGTCAATCGCTAGACGCCTTGAGCCAAATAAAGATCCACGTAACGTAGTCGATCAATTGGTAAAAGCAAGGGGAACAACAAGCGTTATAGTCGGAGAGACAATCCAATGGAGTCGTTGATGCGCTAATGTTTGCGAGTGGAATTATCTAAAAAATTTATAAATATTCTCGTCGTAACTATTGTTGTTTCTATATTTGCTATTGGATGTGGTTCATCGAACGATGATTTAGGTGATGGCTTTAAGTCAAAAGAGACTACGACAACAAAAACAACAGTTCCATCAAAAACGCCAAGAAAAGACCAACCTTGTTCATTGCTTAGCACTGAAAATGCAGCTGCAATATTAGGTACAACTGTAGAAAAGCTAGGTAAACCTGAAAGTTCAGAACCGGATAAAGACATTTTGCGTTGTCGCTATGGTGCTATTTCAGATGACAATAAACTTTATCTAGTTCTCAATATTTATATTTATAAAACACAAAGTTCGTTTTCGCTTATAAAAAAATTAAACAAAGCAACAAATATAGAGACCAATATTGACGAGGGTTTTTACTATGACAAAACCACTACTAAACAAAGTGAGCGGTATGTTGCTGCAAGAAAGGGTAGTATTAGAATTGCTGTTTCTTCATCAATAGCAACAATTGACCCTAAAGTTGATTTAGCGAAAGATCAAATACAGCTCCCAGACATTAATTCTTTAGCTAACACATTAGGAAATGTAATAGCGAAACTTGAATAAGTAGGTGCATATGGCCAATGACGAAAATAGCGAAACAAATAAAGAAATAAGAGAAGCTAACGCTACAGAAAAAACTTTTAATTTCTTCAAAGTACTCGGTTTTCGTATTCCACTATTTATCCCGCTTCTGTTGGCAATCCTTTATTTTGGCTACATAGGTTATAAAAAAATTACTGTAGATCCGCCTGTTAATTTAAGACCAGCTATTCAAGATGCTAGAGGAGTAAATATAACAATATTTACATGTAACGAAAATATCGATTCAGATGGGTACAACATCAGAGACGAAGAACGACGTCTCGTGAAAAAATTTCAATCTGTAGAAAAAGTTCGTGCTGCCAGCGTGACTATAAATAGAGACAGTAAAGATTGCCCGACAATAAATAAATAAATATGGAACAACAAGCTTCACTCCCAGTCGGAATAAATCCGGATCTATCGTCGATAAAACGTGTATTAATTGTTGTTGCTCATCCAGATGATATTGACTTTGGCAGTGCAGGTACAGTTGCTGTTCTTACAGATCAAAATATATATGTGAGTTATTTATTGGTAACTAGTGGTGACGCTGGCGGGGACGACGATGGTTTAACAAAAAATGAACGAATGTTAAATCGCGAGCAAGAACAAAGTGCAGCAGGAGAGGTCGTTGGAGTTGAAACTATTCACTATTTGCGTCAACCTGATGGAGAAATTGAATGTAACCTCGCGTTGCGAGAAAAAATAACTCGTGTAATAAGGAAAGAAAAACCTGACTTAGTTATAACTCAATCACCACAACGACGTTATGACCGCATTTTTGCTAGCCACCCTGATCATTTAGCTGTTGGCGAAGCAACTTTGTCAGCTGTATATCCAGATTCACAAAATCCAAATTCATTTATTCATTTATTAGACGAAGGCTATAGCGCGCATAAAGTTAAAGCTGTTTGGATAGTCGCCGATGAAAATCCAGATACATTTATTGATATAACTGATGTTTTTGACAGAAAAATGGAAGCTTTAGAAAAACACGAATCACAAATAAGTGATAAGGACCAAGCCAGAAAAATGCTCATGGAATGGGGTCAAGCTATGGCTCAGCTTGGCGGAATTAGTGATGATCGATGCTGTGAAGCGTATCGATTTGTTCAAATAGACTTTAGCTAATTATCTAACATAATTATCCTGATAAAACGACATTTTTGTTGTTTAATGATGAACACTCTTTACTGGCCGACTAGATTCTCTTAATTACGGTTTTTCAGAAATAAGTGGAGAATATAAATGCGCTCAGATGACATCGAGTCTGAACAAAAATATATAGACCAAGCATATTCACATTTAGATGAACTGCGTCAAAAAGCTCAAGCAATCGAAGACGGCTTTGTTGATGTAGGTAGAGGTGGAACTCATCAGGCTAAGTATGAAAAAGATGCTGCGATATCTTTAGCTAGAACAAGAATTGCAAATTTAAATATTGGGGGACAGCCCTTATGTTTTGGAAGATTAGACCTTGAGGAAGAAAATGCAATTGAAGGTCAAACAACTGCATATATAGGTCGCCTTGCAGTTTCTGGAGCAGATCAAGAACCGTTAGTTATCGATTGGAGAGCACCTGTTGCTGAACCTTTCTATAGAGCAACGCCATTAGATCCTCTTGGTGTTATTAGGCGTCGTCACTTTCACATGAACGAAAGAAAAATCATTCGTATTGACGATGAAATATTTGATGAAGAATCAGCAGATAAAAACAAACTCAATGTTGTTGGTGAAGCCGCTCTGTTAAGTGCAGTGTCTAGAAAAAGAACTGGACGAATGGGAGACATAGTCGCAACAATTCAAGGTGAACAAGACATGGCTATTCGAGCACCATTAAACAATGTTCTTATTGTTACTGGTGGACCAGGTACAGGAAAAACAGCTGTAGCTCTTCACCGTGCAGCATATTTATTATTTACACATCGACAATCTTTATCGAATTCAGGTGTTTTACTTGTTGGTCCTTCAAAAACATTTCTTAGGTATATTGATGAAGTTCTTCCCTCGCTAGGTGAAGACGATGTATATCTTCGCACAATATCTACATTGCGCACTTCAGAAAAAGTATCAATAATTGATAACCGTAAGACAGCTGCTCTTAAGGGCGATCTACGCATGATGTCTGTTATGAAAAATGCTATGCGAGATAGAGAACATCCACTACCAAAACCACATGAGGTTTGGATTGATGGATACAGATTAGTTCTTACCCCAAGAAATACTGCACATATGATTTCTGTTGTGTCTTCGCGTGAAGGTACTCATAATGCAAAACGATCAATGTTTGTAAAAATGGTTTTGCGTGAATTAATTAAACAATATGAAAAGTTATTAGTACAAGCTTATAACGGTTCAAGTAGAAAGCTGGATGATTCTTCGCGCCCAAGTTCAATAGCAAAAGTTGTTGATCCTGAAGTCGCAAAAATTTTAAGTGAAAAAAGACATGCTCCTGAAGAGTGGGTCGAATCATTAGAAGACAGACTTCGTCATAATGATGAAGTTAAAAAAGCGATAGAAAGAATGTGGCCGGTATTGTCTGGTGCACAACTTTATTACGATCTATGTTCTTTTGAAGCATTAATTTCTTCAGCATCAAAAAATATTCTTGAAGAATCAGAGCAGAAAGTGCTAAAAAAACAGCGGGTTGATTCAATAGAAAATGTGCAGTGGACTGATGCAGATTTACCGCTAATAGATGAATGTGATTCATTATGTGGGCCTGTTTCGCATGCAAGAGGGAAGAAGAAACAAAGTTCATATAATTCTGATGTAGAAAATGCATCGAGAGTCATTGGCGAGTTGGGTCTAAGTGGTTATATGACGGCAGCTGAACTTGCGCAAAGATACAATTTAAACGAAACCAATACCGGGGAAAGCGCAAACGATGAAATTCGCACTTTTGGCCATATATTAATTGACGAGGCACAAGACTTAACTCCTATGCAATGGAGAATGGTAGCGAGACGAGCACAACCGATGTCGATGACAATTGTTGGGGACTTTGCACAGGCCTCATTGCCTGGAGCATGTAAAGACTGGAATGAAGTTACAGAAATATTGAACGGAGTTAGTCGTTCAAATCCGCAAAGCGTTCTCTTAAGCGTTAACTATAGAACTCCTAGCGAAGTAATGGACTTAGCACACGATATCATGCGTGAGGTTTCACCTGAATTGGCTCAAACGGATGCTGTTCGAGAAACTGGAATGGCTCCTTACGTAGAAAAGTCTACAAATCCAAAAGACAGAATAAAAAGCTACATAGATAAAGCTAAGTCTGTTGGTGGAACAATAGTTGTTATTAGTCATGAAGACAACCATGAAGAACTTTCGCAAATGTTAAGTGAATACCAGGCTTCTGCGGAAGCTTCAATGGCTATTGATGCTCCAGTGGCTATATTAAAAGCATCAGATGCAAAAGGTCTTGAGTTCGATCATGTTGTTGTCCACGATCCACATCAAATAGTTGGTGATGTCAGGCGTCCAAGTGGGTGGAAGTCATTATTTGTTACTTGTACTAGGGCAACGCAGACTTTAAGTGTTTTATTAGATGAGAAGCACGATGACCGTTTAGCAAAAATTATTAGCAAATATATTTAAAAAACTGACTAGTATTAGTACATGACTAAAGTTGAAGATGTTGCTTGGGATGTTTCTGATTTGGTGGAACCATTAGGTGGTTTAGAAAAAGTTATTGAACAATCTGAGTCGATTGCTAAAGATCTGGAAAGTTTCGAGGGGAAAATCGCCGAATTAAGTGTTGGCGATTTCTTATCGTTAATGAAAACTTATGGCGATCTTCACGAAACGTTAGGCAGAGCAGCAAACTATACAGGGTTAATGTTTAGTGTTAATACCCAAGATGAAGATATAGCTTCAAAAATGCAAAAGGTTGAAGAAATATCAGCTGATATTTCTGCAAGGTTAAGTTTTATTGAAGTCGAATTCAATGAATTAGATGATCAAAAAGCTCAAGCAATAATTAATGACGAAAAAGCAGCTTTTTGTCGATATTATCTAATTCATTTAAGAAGAGTTGCACAATATCAGCTATCGACTAAAGAAGAAGCATTGATGACACAATTAAGTGTTACAGGCGCAAGCGCATGGGACCGTTTGTTTGAAGATTTATGTTCTGTTATTACTGTTGATATCGAATCTAACGATCAAAAAATCCAATTAGATGGGGCATTGGCTAATTTGCATTCACCAAATCGAAATTTACGCGCAAAAACGCGTGACGCTGTCACAAAATCATTAAAAGAAGGATTAAAAACTAGAGCATATATTTATAATACGCTGGCTGCTGATCATGCTCTTGAAGATAAGTTACGTGGATATCCAACATGGATAAGCGCTAGAAATCTTGATAATGACACAACAGATGAATCTGTTGAATCTTTAGTTCAATCTTGCGTATCTAGATATGACATTGCACATAGATGGTATAAATTGAAAGCGAAATTGTTAAAGCTAGATAAGCTAGAAGATTACGACAGATATGCGCCATTGTCGCAACATGAATCTTCAATAGATTTTGATCAGGCAACACATATCGTTCGTGATGCGTATAATAGTTTTTCTCCAAAAATGACAAACATATTTGATATGTTTATGGAAAATAAATGGATCGACGCACCTGTGCGCGATGGAAAACGTGGAGGAGCATTTTGTGCCTACACGGTTTCGGGTCATCATCCATATGTGATGCTTAACTGGACTAATAATAGAAATGATGTTTTGACTTTGGCGCATGAACTTGGTCATGCATGTCACGCATATTTGGCGAAAGACCAAGGACCGTTTCATCAGGATACAGGCCTCACTTTCTGTGAAACTGCATCTGTTTTTGCAGAGTCTGTTACCTTCAATCGTCTTCTAGATAGCGTCGAAGCTAAATCAGACAGACTTGATCTGCTAGCTGCTTACATAGACGGACAAATAGCAACTGTGTTTAGACAAATTGCTATGCATAACTTCGAAACAGCAGTTCATTCTCATAGAAGAAACGTTGGCGAGCTAAAACTAGAAGATTTTTCTAATTACTGGTTAAATACTCAACGCGATATGCTCGGTGAATACGTAAACGTGAGCGAGCAGTATGGTGTTTGGTGGAGTTATGTTCCACATTTCATTTCCACTCCGGGATATGTTTATGCATATGCGTACGGACAACTACTTGCCTTAAGTGTTTATGCGCAATATAAAAAGAACGGTCAGTCAATGGTAAATGATTACGAAAACATGCTTAGCGCAGGTGGTTCTAAGTCACCTCAAGATTTGGCATCTATGGTTGGCGTGAATCTTAGCGATCCTAATTTTTGGAATAGTGGTTTAGAAATAATTTCCAAAATGGTTGACCAGGCAGAAGAGCTAGCTAACTAACTAACTAAAGAGTTTCTCTAGGCGGCCTAATCCAACATGACCATAGCCTAAAAGTCTCGAATGAAAATCTTTTAGAGAAAAGTTCGAACCCAATCGTTTTCGTTCGCGTTCACGAATATCTCTAATTGTGCGCTCGCCAATCTTGTATGAAATAGCTTGTCCTATCCATCCTAAATATCTGTATACTTCATCTTTTGCAAAAGTTGGTGTCGCTCCGACAATATTTTCAAGAATGTCAATTGCAACTTCTTTGTTCCACGTAACATCATGAGGAAATAAACTCGGTGCACTAGAAGGAATCTTATATTTATTGTGCAGACCTATATCCATAACGATTCGTGTTGCTCTAAAAAGTGACGCATTTAGCATTCCGAAAATATATGCTGGGTCATGGTTGAAACCTAATTCGACCATTAGCCGTTCTGCATATAAAGCCCAACCTTCTGTTTCGCCAGTATTAAAAGCAAGTGTTTTTTGGAATTGACTTAATTCGTCTCCTAAGCATTTTACAGAACCTACATGTAGATGATGACCTGGTAGACCTTCATGGTAGCAAGTTGTTACTTCTTCAAATAATGGAAATGTTTTTTTGCCATTGACGGGGTAATAGGTTCGACCTGGACGAGAAAAATCATCAGAAGGTGATGAGTAAAACATTGCTGATGATCCTGCTTCGTCTAATAGACAAGCTTCTATTTTTGTCATTCTTGGATCTATATCAAAATGTTTGCCATTTAGCTGTTCAACACTCTCATCTAATAAATCTTGCAGAAAGCTTTGAAGTTCTTGAGGTGAATGTGCAGTCCTTGACGAATCTTTTTCAAGCATTTCGACTGTTTCGCGATAGGTCGCACCCGGATTCAGATCTCTAATAACAGAATCTATTTCATCAAAAATTGTATGTATTTCGTGCCAACCCCATTCATAGGTTTCTTTCAGGTCTATATCTTTGCCCAAATGCATTTTTGCACAACGTTCATATACTTCGGGTCCAACAGCATCATCTGAATTTGAATAAGGAATTATTTCGTCAGTTAAGAATTGTCCAAACGATAAGTATGCATTTCGTGCAGGAGTGCTAATAAATAAAGGATCGTTTGCGTATAATGCACAATTGTGTGCCATGTAAGAAAGCTGTGTTAGTCGAGGTAGGCAATTATTTTCTTTTCCGTAAAGTAATGTTTTCTTATACGATGAAAGTGCGGGCTCTATCTCAGCTATTTTTTTCTTGCGCTTTTCTTTTGCAACATTATCTGATTCGTCAATGTTGTAACACGTTGTTTGAATTGCATCTAAAGGGTTAGTGACTATATTTATTGTCCTTACCCAGTCGTTGCTTTCAAATTGCTCTACAATGTTTGCACAAAAATCGTTTAAAACATCTGCACAAAGTTGATTGTGAAAATCTTGCTTGTCACACTTATCTATTAGGTATTGTGTTGTTTTTGCTAATTCATAGATTCTTTCGTATTTCTCTGGAGATAAATCACCTATGCGATCATCAAACTGAGAAAAACCTTCCTCAGAAGCATCAAGAGGATTAAGTTCACAGTACCTAATCAGAAAATCATCAGCTAAATCATAAACTTTTTTCGAAATTTCAGTCGTTGAATCCATTAACCATACATTCTTGTTCAGATTTGGGTCCATGAGGTGGTAATCTGGCCGGATATGACAGAAAATATTGATTTACAAACACGGACCGAATCGGATTCAATGGGTGATATAGCAGTTCCTGCTCAAGCCTATTGGGGCGCTCAAACACAAAGAAGTTTGCATCATTTCCATATCGGACACGAAACAATGCCTGACGCTGTAATTCGAGGTATGGCTATTTTAAAGAAATCTGCAGCTTTAGCTAACAAAGATTTAGGAAAGCTAGATGAAAAAACATGTGAGCTAATTGTCCAGGCCGCTGATGAAATAATTGCTGGAAAACTTGAAGGACAGTTTCCTTTATATATTTTCCAAACCGGTTCAGGTACTCAAACGAACATGAACGTTAATGAAGTAATTGCAGGTAGAGCCAATGAGATTGTATCTGGAAACCGTGGTGGAAAGAGCCCTGTTCATCCCAATGATCACGTCAATATGAGCCAATCAAGTAATGACACATTTCCAACCGGAATGAACATTGCCGCTGTTGAACAAGTAACAAATGTTTTAATACCAGCCGTAACAGCGTTAAGAGATTCAATAGATAAACGCGCTAAAGAATTTACTGAAATAGTAAAAATCGGTAGAACACATTTACAAGATGCAGTTCCACTTACATTAGGCCAAGAATTTTCAGGGTATGTTGCACAATTAGATGCATCGATAAATCGAATAAAGCAAAGTATCAAAGATGTTACAGAGTTAGCAGTGGGAGGTACTGCAGTTGGCACAGGACTAAATGCCCCAAAAGAGTTTGGCGATAAATGCTCACAATATATATCTGAAGAAACAGGCATAGATTTTTCTTCAGCACAGAATAAATTCGCAGCACTTGCTTCTCATGCAGATTTAGTAAATGCTCATGGTGCAATTGCAACACTTGCTACTGACCTGATGAAAATCGCTAATGATATTCGTTGGTTAGGTTCAGGACCTAGATGCGGAATAGGAGAACTTTCATTACCTGAGAATGAACCCGGTAGCTCAATAATGCCAGGTAAAGTTAACCCAACACAGAGTGAAGCCATGACTATGGTTTGCGCGCAAGTTTTTGGAAACAATGCATCAATTGTTTTCTCTGGAAGCCAAGGCAATTTTGAATTGAATGTATTTAAGCCAGTTATTATTTCTAACTTTTTGAATTCAGTAGAAATAATAAGTGATGTTTCTCGAACATTTAAGGAATTTTGTATTGATGGCTTAACTGTTAACAAAGAAAAAATAGAATTTTACTTAAATGACTCTTTGATGTTAGTTACAGCATTAGCACCACATATTGGATATGACAAAGCTGCAGAAATTGCTAAAAAAGCTCATCATGAAAATACTTCATTGAAAGAAATGGCTACAAAACTAGGGTATGTCACAAATGAAGAATACGATTCATGGGTCGTTCCATCTGAAATGGTTTAAATATGGCTGCACAATTTATTTATACAATGCATAACCTTTCGAGGTTTATTCCACCAGACCGTGAAGTACTAAAAGACATAAATATTTCAATGTATCCTGGTGCAAAAATTGGTGTTATCGGTGGTAATGGTGCTGGTAAATCGACGCTATTAAAAATTATGGCCGGATTAGATGACGAGTATTCTGGTGAAGCAAGACTAACTCCAGGTTTTTCTGTTGGTTATCTAGCTCAAGAACCTCATCTTGATGAAACTAAAAATGTTGTTGAAAACATTACTGATGGTCTCGGTGAAGTGTCCAAATGGTTGGCTAGGTATGAAGAGGTCTGTAACGCAATGGGTGATCCGGATGCAGATTTCGATTCGTTATTGGCAGAACAAGCAGATCTGCAAGACAAAATTGATTCAGTAAATGGTTGGGACATCGAGCGTACTTTAGAAATAGCTATGGACGCTTTGCGTTGTCCACCTTCTGACGCTGATGTTACAAAACTTTCTGGTGGAGAAAAAAGACGTGTTGCGTTATGTAAATTATTGTTAAGTAAACCGGACTTACTTTTATTAGATGAACCAACAAACCATTTAGATGCTGAATCAGTTGCATGGCTAGAAAGACATTTGCATGATTATCCAGGAACGGTTGTTGCAATCACTCACGATAGATATTTCTTAGACAATGTTGCCAAATGGATATTAGAACTCGATAGAGGTAGAGGCATTCCTTGGGAAGGTAACTATTCGAGCTGGCTAGAGCAAAAAGAACAAAGACTTAGCTTAGAAGAGAAAGCTGACAAGTCTCGACAAAATACTCTAAAAAGAGAACTTGAATGGATGCGTATGGCGCCTAAAGGTCGTCATGCAAAATCGAAAGCAAGAATAACGGCATATGAAGAACTTGTTGCACAGGCAAACTCATCGGATGGTCAAAAAGAAGCATTATCGATAATGATTCCGCCAGGTCCAAGACTTGGAGATCAAGTTATCGAACTTCATAATGTTACAAAATCATTTGACGATAAGTTATTGATGGAAAACACTTCGTTTACTATCCCGCCTGGTGCAATCGTAGGAGTTATCGGTCCTAATGGTGCTGGAAAATCTACAACATTTAAAATGATTATCGGTGAAGAGAAGCCAGACGACGGAAATGTTGTTGTTGGTTCAACAGTGAAACTTGCACATGTTGATCAATCTCGCGAAATATTAGATGATTCATTGACAGTGTACGAACAAATCTG
The DNA here is from genome assembly GCA_046331265.1 of Acidimicrobiia bacterium. Classification (GTDB taxonomy): domain Bacteria; phylum Actinomycetota; class Acidimicrobiia; order IMCC26256; family JAGPDB01; genus JAGPDB01. The sequence continues at coordinate 189,724 of JAXLRE010000003.1, forward strand.
TGAAGGTGTTGATCGTGTTGTTGCTGGTGGTCGTGAAATGCACGGACGCGCATATGTTGCTGGTTTTGCATTCACTGGTTCTGACCAACAGAAGAAGGTTGGAGATCTTTCAGGCGGAGAGCGTAACCGAGTTCAATTGGCAAGAGTTCTAAAAAGCGAAGGGAATGTTCTTCTCTTAGACGAGCCAACAAATGATTTAGATGTAGATACTTTGCGAGCATTAGAAGATGCTCTATTAAATTATCCAGGATGTGTTGTTGTGATTTCTCACGATAGATGGTTCTTAGACCGAATTTGTACTCATATTTTGGCTTTCGAAGGCGACTCGCAAATTAAGTATTTCGAAGGCAGCTTTACTGAATATGAAGCAGATAGGCATAAAAGACTTGGGACTGATGCAGATCAGCCACATCGAATAACTTACAAACCATTGGTCAGGAAATAACTATGAAAAAAATTGCGTACATTGCATTAGTACTTGTTTTTATTTTGACAATAACCTCATGTTCGAAAGATTCTAAAGATAAGCCAAAAGATTTGCGTTCGATTGCTGAACAACGTGATGCTAAAGGTCTAAATGCTTCGGCGAGATTATTGGCAGAAGGAATTGTGAAAGCAGATGGAAACCAGGTTTTTGATCAGATATCTACGCAATGTCAATTTAAACTGTCTAAGACTTCAATCGTTAAACAATTACGTACTGTACGTGCATATTTAACAACGTTTCTAGGTGCATCGCTAGATGATTTTTCAATAAAATCGATTGAAACTCGTAATGTTAAAACAGGTAAAACAGGTCAAGCTAGATACACGATTTTGATCGAAGGTAAATCTAGAGAACTAGTTGCAAAAGCCTTGGGAGGTACTTCGACAACTGCTTCTTCTTCGACTTCGACGACAGTTCCGAATCAAGAAACCACTACAACTGTAAGTACATTTCCTTTCGATAAACCAACAGATTGGTTTGAATTTGTTTACGAAGGTTCGTCTTGGAAACTGCAGAGCTGTGATGAATTTCTAAAGTCGTCTGGGCTTTTTAGTCAACAAAAATAAAGTCAAAATTAATGCAAGTCGATGGAATTAAGTTTGTTTCTAGTGGCAAATGTTTATCTAGAAACGAGAATGGCGAGATCTGTTTTGTTGACGGTCTAATTCCAGGCGAAAAAGCTACTGTAAATATCAAATACGTAAAATCAAAAATTAAATTTGCAGAAGTAGAAGCTTTGCAAACACAATCAGAAGATCGTGTTGAGCCTCCATGTCCATATGTGTCTAAAGGCTGTGGAGGTTGTGATTGGCAGCACATCAAAATTGATGAGCAATCAAAATATAAAAGAGAAATATTTATAGATGCTCTAACTCGAATCACAAAGCTTGATCATGCAGAAGATTATGTTGATCAAATAGAGAAACTTGATGGTGAAAACTATCGCGTAAGAGTAAGAACTTTATTAGAAGATGGCAAATGGGGTTATCGTAAAAATTCAAGTCACGATTTTGTGCCCATTGATAAATGTTTAGTTCTAACAGATTCGTGCCAAGAAAAAGTTTCAAATATTGCAAATGAGTATCTAGAAAAGAATTTGATTGAGCGAACGGTTACAGATGATATTGGTAAATTTTTGGGGAACAAACTAGTTGTATCTGAAAATAGCTTTTTGCAAAGTCATAAAGACGCTCCAAATAAATTGGCCAATGTTCTTATCGAAAATATAAAAGATCTGGGAGAAAATCTATTCTGCATAGATTTGTATTCGGGTATAGGTTTATTTTCTATCGCTTTAGCTAAATCGGGTCACAAGGTAATAGCTGTTGAAGGAAATCCGACTGCTGTTAAGGATGCAAAGAAAAATATAAAAGGCCTAGATGTTGAAGTTGTTCTATGCGATGTGAAAGAAATCGGATTAAAAGATAGCGAAACAAATGTGGATGTTGTTGTAGTTGATCCTTCGCGCGAAGGTATTGGTAAAGATGCGATCGATTCTGTATTGTCATTTGGGGCAAAACGTATAGTCTTAATTAGTTGTGATCCTGCATCAGGTGCTCGAGACATCAAACTTTTAATTGAATCCGGGTATGAGTTGGATAGATGCATACCTATTGATATGTTTGGTCATACTCATCATTTAGAAGTAATTTCAATATTGAACCAAAAAATGGTTTGATTCAATTTAGAATGTCTAGATGAGAAAAAATTTATCGCTGATATTAATAATCTTTTTAGCGTTTGCATTAACCGCGTGTAATGGTTCCAAAGATGAAAAGAAAGTAATTAAAACTATTTCGAGTCCTGGCCTCTTACAGGCTCCAAAATCAGCGAATAGCTTTTACAAACCACCCTCCAAACTTCCAAGCAATAAAGTCGGCCAAATCATTTGGAGTACACCTTTAACTAATACCCCTAAAAATGTGAGTGGATGGAAAGTCCTTTATGTTATGGAAGGGGTCGAGGGTGATCCGGTTGCAGCTTCTGCATTGATATATGTTCCTAAAACTAAAGTTAAACATGACATTGTTTTATGGGCCCATTCAGTTACGGGAATGGCAGACAAATGTGCGCCATCTCGCGGAGAATTTCAAAATGATTTAATACCTTATTTCGATGAAATTATTTCTAAGGGACACATTTTGGTTGCGCCTGACTATGAAGGTTTAGGAACACCTGGTGTGCATCCATTCTTAGTAGGGGATAGTGAAGCCAAATCTTTATTAGACGCTGCACGTATGGCATTGAACTTCAAGCCAGCAAATGCAAAAAATGAAATAGTGGTATATGGTCATTCTCAAGGTGGACAAGCTGCATTGTTTGCGGGACAGATTTTTAAGGATTATGCACCAGAACTAAATGTTTCTGGTGTTGCAGCCATAGCCCCTGTTGGTGATTTAGATGTTGTGTTTAATAAAGCTCTAGAGGATAAATCATTATTTGGATATTTGGTTATGGGTGCTGTCGCATTTGAAAATGTATATAGTGATGTGGATTTAACAAAAATATTTTCAGCAAAAGTTATTGAAGATAGTTCAGTTGTCAATAAAGAATGTTCAGATATTGTTTTGGGAACTTATTCGAATCAAACTAATGATTCTGTGATAGCTTCTCCATCTTCATTAGAGCCTTGGCCACAATTGTTTAAAGACAACTCGCCAGGTTCGGAAAAAATACCCGTACCATCTCTTATAGTTCAGGGCGACAAAGATGAAACAGTTCCTTCTAGCGTTTCGAAAGATATAACTGAGAACCTGTGTGCAAAAGGTAGTGAAGTTAAACGTATAACTTATGGTGGCCAGAATGCTTCACATGTAGGGGTCGTGTTTATAGGACAACAAGATGTCTTAAGTTTTATGGAAGATAGATTTAATAAGAGATACTTCGCAAGCGAATGTGGCTAATTTCTATTCTTATAGTTTTCTAAAGCTTGATGAATAGCTAAACGTGCTTTTTCATTTCCGACCCAGTCGCCAATGATTGTATGCTTACCTGGTTCGAGTGCTTTGTATACTTCTAAGAAGTGGGCAATTTCATCAAGGATATGATTGTCAACATCTTTAATGTCTGTCGTGTTTTCCCAACGAGGGTCAGAAGATGGAACACATAATAGTTTTTCGTCTCCACCAGCTTCGTCTGTCATTTCAATCATCCCAATAGCACGGGCTTTTATGTGGCAACCTGGAAATGTTGATTCTTCAAGTAGTACAAATGCGTCTATAGGGTCGCCGTCGTCAGAAAGAGTGTGGGGAACTGAACCGTATTCTGCCGGGTACTGTGTTGAGGTAAATAGATAACGATCTAAATATATGTCTCCAGTTTCGTGGTCGATTTCATATTTGTTTCTCGAGCCTTTAGGGATTTCAATTATGACTGTTATTTCACCATCATGTGTTTTTGTATCGTTACTGTTTTGAGACATTTATATAGTTTACGTTCTGGATGTATTGATCGAAGAATGGTTCAAATGGCCTATAGATGTTTATGTGTAGGTCGACGATACTGTATATAACATAAGTCTCGAGCGGTTACACGGGATTTCCATCTAAGAAGGTCGGATCAAAAGATTCGGCCTTTTTTATTTCCCCGTGTTGGGTCGAAAAACTATCGTTTTTCGATAGAAAATCCCACAAACACGAAGTCTGAAGTTTAAATTCGTTGACCTTGACGAACCTTATTTAGATATTCTCTATATGAAGCAGGGTCTCGGGCCCAGTCACGTGCAACTTTATCTGAAATATCTCCGTTAACAACAGCACGAGCTAGAGACAAGTCGCGAGGTAACATTCCAAATTCTTCAATACCAGTTTGTAGTGCTGTTGGAATTTGGTGAGTGTTTCCTTCACGAATGAAAGCTCTGATAGCTGAAGTTACGACCATTAATTCACAAATCACAACACGTCGAGAAGGATCTTCTGCATGAGGCAAAAGTGATTGACAAACAATTCCTTCAAGAGTGTTTGCTAACTGCACACGAATTTGAGCTTGTTCATTTTTAGGGAATGCGTCGATAACACGATCGATAACACCCGGTGCATCAGTTGCGTGCAAAGTAGAAAAGACCAAGTGACCAGTTTCTGCCGCAGTTAATGCTGTAGAAATAGTTTCAAGGTCACGCATTTCACCAACAAGAATAACGTCAGGGTCTTGACGCAAAACTGAACGCATTGCCATAGCAAAACTTTTCGTGTCTTCACCGACTTCTCTTTGTTGAATCAAAGATTTAACAGAAGCATGTATATATTCAATTGGGTCTTCAATCGTAACAATGTGTTCGTCACGTTCATGATTGATTTTGTTGATCAATGCTGCGAGCGAAGTTGATTTACCAGAACCCGTAGGTCCACAAACAAGAACGACACCTTGTCTTAGTGAAGCGAATTGTTTCATTGTTTCTGGAAGACCAAGAGTGTCTAGTGGTGGAATGGCATTTGGAATAATACGCAATGCAACAGCTAGAGAATCTCTTTGCAAGAAAACATTGGCACGAAAACGCCAGTTTCCATATGTACAAGCTAGGTCGAGGTCACCTGAGAAACCTTCGCGTAGCGGTTCTGGCCCAGCTAAATATTCGACGATTTCGTCCATATCAGCACTTGTAAGAACACTGAAACCATCAAGCGGAGCTAAGTGTCCACCAACACGAGTTAAAGGTTGAGTACCAACACTTAAGTGAATGTCTGAACCTTTTTGTTTTAATGCTTGTTCCAAAATATCTTCAACGAGACTTAGTCTTTGTTTGCGAGCAATGTCTGCTTGTTGCCAAAGTGACTGGAACGCTGTCTCGGTTGCAACTGCAACACGTATTGGCATACCTGCTTTACTTTGAACATGATCGATTTCATTTGGTGTGGGAATTTTTGGCCATGCAATAATTAGAAAACCTTCATGGTAGCCAATTCCTATAACACCTGTGTCTTCGGGTATTGCGCGAACAGCAGCAGGGTCAAGCTCGTGATGAGGATTTTCAATTACAGGTATACCTGATGCTTTTGCATGTTCTAAAAGTATTGCGTCTGCAGAAGAAAATTCTGGTGGAGCTTGCATTGGATCGTTGTGTAGATCATGCGCGAGTTCTTGCGCGCCAGTATGTGGTGCGCCTTGCAAAGGCGAATGAACATAATTTGATTGATCATTTGTCACGCCATCGTTAACAGAGTATCCATATTGCGGATTCTGTATGTTTGGATCGTGATTCTCTGGAGGGTTCATCGTCATGTCGACTCCTTGGACGGTTTAATGAGAGCTCTTTCATACCGTTCTTATTTATATTGTGTTCGTGCCCTTATATCGTCGGCAATTAGATCCAGCTAGAGCCTAAAATCGGAAAAATTACCCTGACCTCTATTTTCTAGCCGTGTTGGGTCGAAAAACTATCGTTTTTCGATAGAAAATCCCACAAACACGCTTTATGGAATCATAGAAATGGGCACAAAAAAACGGCCGATCACTCGGCCGTTTAGTTCTATCTGATTGGATTAAATTATTTGTTCCAACCAGTCTTTGTTGAAGTAGCTGTAGTGTTACCTGCTGCAGGAGTGCTACATGCAGCACCTGTTCCAACAACTTCTGAACCATATCCACTAGGTCCATTGCTGTCTAGCTTTGCATAGTAGCAAACACCATTGTCTGCACGTGTTGCAAGGTAAACGATACCTGCTCCAGGAACAAGAGTTACTTTGTTTGTGTTACCTGTACCTGTTTGGTTTGCACCAACCCAGTCAAGATCAGGGTCTTCAGTGTTCATGTTTGCTGCAGTACCTGTAGCTGCGTCATAACCAATACCAGTAAAGTCTGTTTGACCTAAACCAGTTTGAGCTGACTTAACAGATGTAATTGCGTTACGCAATGTTGTCTTAGCTGCAGATTTCTTACCTGAGTTAAGAGCTGACAATAGGGCAACGATACCGACTGCTGCCAATATCGCGATAATTAAGATCACCACTAAAAGTTCGATAAGCGTGAAGCCTTCGTCCCCTTTGCGATGACGGCGGCGTAATGCCTCCTGTATTCTTTCTTTCATTGTGGGACCTCCATCGGTCGTTATCCCTCGTATGAAGCGGGGGGTGGTTACGGGTTATCCATCGACTTGGATCGGCCGTCGCTTTACTTTCGTGCCACTAATTGTGAAAAAAACTTGCTATAAGCCGCGTTATTCGCGAAAAGGTATATTGCAATATATCGGACATAGGTGCATTATATAGATATCGCCTAAAAGGTACATCCAAATAGGACGATAAACCGGAAAAGCCCTACCGGCAAAAGGAATGCCCCATGGAAAATTACCCTACAAAGAGTATGGTAGCTAGTCATCTCACGACATCCGCATGGATTTCGAAAGATAACACAAAATTACTTTCACCTTACTTACCAGAGTTTCATGAATTGATTCTTGAACCTTTGATGCAACGCGCCCAAGTCGGTGCACCACAAGATCGCTTAGCCAATGATTTATATGCAGCTATACATCCTTGGCTAACAAGGTTCATTGCACGCAAGTCAAGATTTCTCCCAGCAACTGCTGACTTGGGTGAACTCGAAAGTCGCGTGCATGAAGCCGCATTATTAGCATGCCGTTCGCTTGACTGGAATCGAACAGAAACTTTTGCGCCACTATTACGAATGAGAATTGAAGGTGCAGCAATTGAAGCAGCTCGACATGACGATTGGTTGAGTCGACGTCATAGGAAAATGTTGAATGCCTTTAAAGCAGAAGTTGATAGTGAAGAACAAAAAATTGGTCGCAATTTAAACGATCAAGAAAAAAGAGAAATTGCCAAAAAACTTTCACCAGAAGGTGCACGCATAAATTGGGAAAGCGATTTGCAACGTCAATTTGCGCCAACAGGTTGGAGCGAAGCTTTCGATAACCAAATGAAAGATCCACATTCATCTCCTGAAGATGCATGTATGGAAAATGAATACCATGCAATAGTTCGTCAATGGTTAGATTCTTTACCTGAAGGCGTTGGTGAAGCAGCTTATGAGTGGGCATCAACACATGTTGATGGACACCGTGGTGCTCCTCGTCCAATAATGCGAAAGTTAAAGAAGTATTTACCGACTTTGATGGAAATGCTTGGTCCTCACATGAGTGAAGCCAGTTTGACCGTAGATATTTAAAATTACAACTTAACCCTGAAATGGTTTTGCACTCGCACGCGAAATAATTGTTTGGTCGTTCGATCCTGGCAACATTTTTAATAAAAAAAACGAAAAATTTGAGTGTATTTCAATGCTTACTTCATTTTGATCTGGATCTATATCGATATTTAGATATTCGATATTTATATTATTTATTTGTGCATTATTATTAATGCTTTCCTCAACAGTGAGTTTCGATTTGTTTTTATCTAAAACTACTTTTGAATACAGTTGTCTTTGACGTACATCAATTTCGCTTGCGCCAGCACGTGCAGATATGTCAGCTATTTGATTTAACTTTTGTCTTGCTTCAAAAGCACGAAACAAATCAATCGCGATTCCACAAATTAAAAAAAGAGTTAAACACAGGCCAAGTGCCCAAATTGTAAAAGTACCCTTATCGTTAAAAGCAGTCATTATAAGCTCCTATATTTAGGCACGATACTTTCATGAGAAGAGGTAATCTGCCATGTTCGTTCAAAAGGTAAACCTGGAATGATTGGAGCTTCTACTTCAATAACCACCTTCGACGAGACATGTGCTCCTGAAGACAGGATATTGTTTTGGTATTCGCAGTTTGCTTCAATAACATTCGCACGATTTAAAACACTGCTGTTTAAAAGCTCGCTAGCAGCGAGATTTTTTGCTTCGACATCATAATCTTGTCCGACTTCGGCTTTGTTTGCACAGTAATTAGATATTTCGAACGCAATCGAGTTTGCTCTATCTTTTTGTTCAATTAAACGTGGGATTTGAAGTAACAATAATGCAGTCGGAACAATTAACAAACCCACACACAAAACAAATTCGAGTGCAACATAACCTCTATCGTTAATTTTGTCTCTCACGGTAGTTCCTCGAGTGAACGAGTGGACGTTTCTTCGAAAACAAAAGGTAACATCGAACCTAATGGTTGAAGATTTCCATTTGTGGTGACACTTATTAAATCTGACTCGACATTGCATTCAAATTGAAAATTATCTATAACATTGGATGCCAAAGCATTTGAAATCTCTTCCTCTAACTTTTGCTGGCATACGTATTTAGAAGCATTAGGATCATTTGAAGACGTGAAATTAACAGCACCAGCCCGCGAAGCTTGTAATGAAGCTCCGCGTATTGTTGCGCGAACATAACTCGCAACAACAAAGCTTGTGCACCATGCGATAATTAGCATCGATAGAGCACTTGCCAACATATAAGAGACAGTTGTCATGCCTTCTTCGTTGAATTTATTTTGCAATTAAATTCCTATTGAGGAACGTATATATTCCATTACATCAACACCAATTTGTTGAAGCAAAACCCAGATACCGACTAATGCTGCAATCGCTAATGCGGCATTTCCTAGAAGTTCCGCAGTTGTCATTCCTTCTTCGTTGAACTTTTCCATATTGTTCCTTATCTTCCTGCCAAGACAATGCTTGGGATCGGAGCTGCTACGAATAGCAACATAATTGGAGCGAGAATCCCAATAGTTGGAATCAACATCGCTGCTCTCTTTTTCGTGCTTGACGCTTTTAAGTCATCACGTAAAGACCTTTTTAAATCATTTGCTAAATCCATCAATCCAACAGTTAAATCAACACCCCTATTGCTCGCAGAAGCTAGAAGCTTATATGTTCTAGAAGCATACGGTTCAGGCGTGTTTTCTGCAGTGATTCTGAGAGAATCTTCTATTGAAGATCCTGTTTTTACTCTGTCTAAAGATCCTTTTAAGTCATTAGATACTTCACCTGAAGTTTTATTTGTCACATTAGTTATTGCTTGAATTACACCAGATCCAGTTTTTATATAAATACTTAAAAGCTGATTGATTGTGAAGAGTTCTTGTCTAATGGCATCTTTTCTCCGGGTAATCATTTTTTCTAAAGATGTTTTTGATTTTGTTATCCCAATAAAACAAAAAAGTAAGCTAAAGAAAGTTAATGACGTTATGTTTCCGACCGAGGCGCCAATTAATATTCCGATACTTGTAGTAATAAAAATTTGCTTAATTATTTTGACTCTATATTTTTCAGCACTTATCGCAATACCAGCTTGTTTTAATTGAGTCTCGAGTTTGATTTTATTATCTGTTTTTGTGAACTTTAGGATTGCAGACGATAGATAATTTACAACAGGAGAAAAGAATTCTATGAAGAATCTTCCATTTGAAGTGTCAGGTTTATTTTGGTTTGTTATTTTCTTGTTTAATCTAACTTTTACAATGCTGTCGTATGGTGAAATCCTTGACGATAAGCTTGGATAAGGGGCGAGAAATTTATATACGGTTATGCTCACTAGGCAGGTGAAAAATAGAGCAGTTATGATCGACATTACTCATTCTCCTTTGTAGCCGTTGTGAAAACTCTTTTTTGTTCTGGCAATTTCGATAATTTAGAAAGAATATATATTCCTAAAATCGACATGGTTATACCTATAAAAATTACAATTGCGCCAGGTTTGCTCGAATAATAATCTCTAAAAACTCCTCCGCTTAGAGTTAGAAGCAACAAAACTCCCCAAGGTATTACAACAACTGCTCGAGAATTTATCTTCATTTCAATATTTTCGGTAGCTATAGCATCAGCTAGTGCTATATCATCCGAGATTGAAACAATTAGATCAGAAATAATCTCTTTTACGATCTTTCCTCCACGTTCATTTGCAACAATCAATATTTCAATAATTTTGTCGCTAGTTGCATCATTCATTTCATTTTTTATTGTCATTAATGCTGCGTTAAAACCTATTGTTTTTTCCAGGTTCGAAAATCTCGATAGATGACTCTTTATTGGCTCTGGTCCTGTCGTTGCTATTGATTTAAGTGCAAAACTCAAAGAGTAGCCTGCAGCAATTGAAGAATTTATATCTCTAAGTGCATCAGGCCATGAGTTCATTAATTCACGTAAAATGTTTGTTCGTTGTTTGCAAATTATTAAATAAGGTACGAAACAAATACCAGTGGATAAAACGAGCGATAGTAAAGGTGTGCGGGAAATAGTATTTATAATTGCGAATGAAAATGCATATAACAATGTGTATGACAAAATGAACTGAAAAGCAGATATCTTTATATTTGCTTGAGCTAAAAAGTTCTCTAATTCATTCTTTTTATTTTCAAATATTCTTATTTTTGCGGATTTTGTTGATATTACTAATTTCCGGTCTAATAACAAAACAACAAATATTGTTACGAGCAAACAAGACGAAAATAGAAAGAAGTACTTCATCGCTAGCTTTCAGCCACTAAATCGGAAATGCTTTTGTTAATGAGAACTTTATTTAGTCTTTTTTCTAGATCTTTCGGGATTGAACCGATGAATTTAAGCTCTTCATTTAAATTCTCTCTATAGAAAAGAGGAGTGGTTGTAAAAGTTTCATTAAGAGATGGTTCTACTGCCACGATTTCGGTAACTCCCCTTAATAAACCGTTCTCGTGCGATGCCGTTTCTTCTCTGTCTACATGAATGACGATGTCGATTGCTGATGAAAAGATATTTCTCATTGTTCTTTCCGTGACATTTTCTCCTGCCATGAGCGATGCATTTACCAAGGCTTCAAGTCCGTCAACAGCATTATTTGAATGAACAGTGCAAGCGAATCCGCATCCAGCATTAACAGCACGAGATAGCTCAAATGCTTCTGCGCCTCTAACTTCACCGCAAACGATGCGGTCAGGTCGCATAGCAAGAGTAAATTTAACGAGATCGCGTAAAGTTATTTCGCCTGTGCCGTCAACTCCATTTGGACGTACTTCGTAAAATCCTCCATGACTTATCTCCACAGATATTTCACGGATCTCTTCGCAACATCTAATACAGTGGTTTATTGGTGTTGCAATTAATAAAGCCGAAAGTAGTGTTGTTTTTCCTGAACCTGGTTCTCCCGAGATGATGATTCGTGATCTTGTTTGCATGCATGCCCACAAGAACTTAGAAGCAGCTTTAGACAATGATCCTTTATCGGCTAGTTGATCAAGCGTAATATTCTTAACAACATATTTTCTTATGGTTGCGCTTAAATGGTCACTAATTGGATTTATCGAAGCGGTAAGTCGCGCTTGACCCTGAAGTATTCGAGCTTGAACAATAGGGGACTTAACAGTTAATGTCCGGTCTGTTTCACTTAAGAGAGTATCAATAACATGACGGTTTTCTACTTCAGTTGTAGGCATTTCGAGACCTTTTAAAAATCCTGAAGAGTCTATGTAGCTAACTCTGGAACCTTCTATAAATATTTCTTCTACATTTTTGTTATTCAAAATGCTTGTTAGCGCACCGTAGCCAAAAATTGAATTTTTTAATCTATCGCTTGTTAGTTTTACGTCTATATCTGCATTGTTGTCATTTATTCGAGCGAAGTTATTATGGCTCCTAATGACATCGTCAATTATATTTTCTACAACTTCTGGATTTTGAGAAGGGTTTATTTTTTCTTTGTCTATCAAAGTGATAACGCTATGTCTTAGTTGTTCATAGACATCGAGTTCACTTTCGTACGATGATTCAACTTTTGTCATACTGAAATCTTCTGTTCTGAAAGAATTTTATTTATTTCTTTATTCCATTGTTTAGGCTCAGAAATCTTTGCTCTAAAAATATTGTCAACGATGCTGTCTGACGTAGGCAAGAAGTAAACATTTGCAATTTGACCATACGATTTAAGTTCGTTTTCAATATCGCTATAAAGATTTACTTTTTTAGGTAATCCAGACAAGATAATGGAAATATTTCTATTGATTTCTCCACTGAATATTCCCGAGATAACATCTACTTTTTCTAGTGTTCGCAGTATTCCATTCGGCGTAGGAACACTTGTTATAAATATATCGTCGCATGCTTCAATTATCTTCTTTTGATAGTCAAAAAATAATGAATGTTTAGAAATTCGACCTAAGTCAAAAATATTATTTTGATATATTCGTCTAATCTGGTTAATGAATATATCAATTTCGTATTCTTTTAGATTTTTCGCATAACTTGAATGTGCTATGCCAGGTATGACACTAAGAGTATTTACTTTTTGAGTAAGACCAATCAATTCTTCAGGATAATTAATTGAAGCTTCTATGGCATCTATTAAATTAGGTTCTATCTCTAAACCACATCGTTGAGCCAATGATGGATGTTCAAAATCACAGTCAATATGCAAAGCATCAATTAGGCGCGAGCTGAAACTTAAGGATATTTCACTGCATCCTGTGCCGCCTGAACCTAAAAATGCTATGCACCTTCCACCTTTGATTTCGGGTTCTGATTTTTCATCAAGAATACTTTCAAGAATATTTGGTGTATCACTGCTTGTTATAAGAAATTCTTTGATCACGTGAGAAAGTTCTGTTGCCGATATTTTTGATGAAAATACAGCATCAACGTTTATTGAGGTAGAAAACTCTAAAGAATTATTGCTTAAGTCGCTAACACATAGCACTTGTTTATTTTGTTGATGGAGATCTTCAACAAAACCTTTGTTCAAAGCAGGATGGGTGTCAGAAATTATGCAAGCTTTAAAATCTTGTGTCTTAAGAACAGAAGTATCATAAGCAAGTGATCGAATTTTTAGAGAGCCGGTATTTGTGCAATGTCGATGTAGTGTTTCAACCCATTCATGCGGAGAAAATACGAGAGCTACATTTAGACAATCCATTATTGATCCTTATATAGCTCTACAGCTTCGAAATTTGTCGGATTATCGTTTTGATTAATGTCAGATTGGCTAGATACTCCATTTGAAATAACAATCATTAAGTCTTGAGTTCCTATAACTTGTGAAAGAGCTTGAGCCTGGGATCGTGTAACTGCAATGACGATTGTAATTTTGGTTGATGTAGATACCCCGAGGCGTTTATTTGGCGAGATTACATCTCTGACAGAAACGTAGCTAGTTATTAGCTTTGCTTCCTCACCAGTTTTATAAATATCTACTTTGTCGCCACGTGAGATATTTCCGCCATTAGCTCTATCTAAGTCGACTCCGATTGACAGAGATTGTAACTTATTATTTTTTGCAACTTTTGAAATAGTTGATGTTGTTAAAAGATTCGATTTTGTAAGATCAATTTTTGCGACATAACTATTTTCAGAAAATTGTTTTTTAGTTACGATGTTTTGATTAATAATCTCATCACTTGAAACATTTTTAAATTCAATATCATTTGATGTTATTTTTTGACCCTGGTTAACATTGCGTCGAATAGTAGCTGCATATATCTTTTTATCAAGAGATTGTAAATACGAAAGGGTAGTTACAAATGTTAAAAGTGCAATAATCGCAATAAGAAAATTGGTACGTAAAACTTTTGCGATCCGTCGCATATTTCCCCCGTTACCTATCCGTGTAATTGATTGGTAGAAACAAATTTTTATTGCATTTGTAAAAAATTGTCAAATCTCTATGCTTTTATTCTGTGTTTGTGGGATTTTCTATCGAAAAACGATAGTTTTTCGACCCAACACGGTAATCAAAGAATGTGGAAACTTGTGTGTGTTTGCATTACACTACATATCCAATGGAACTTAGTGATTTCCCACCAATCATGACAGCTGCACAAGCTGCTGAATTTTTAAGTGTACACCCAGAATATTTACGCCAAATGGTTCGTGAAGGAAGAGTTCCAGCACACAAAATTCCAGGTGGTCGAGGTTGGCGATTCTTAAGAGATGAACTTGTTGATTGGATACGTTCTCAACCTAGCGAAAAAACTTCACCGAAAAACTAAATTCTATATGCAATAGAAGCAATCCCATTTATAGGCAAGATAATACTTCCTTCATTCACCAATGCTTTGTTATTTGTACTTGAACCTATGCAAATACAATCCTTCAAAATGCTAAAAGGACCATTAAAAATATTTCCTTGAAAAGTTTCAATCTCGCAATGTTGATTCGAAGCATAAATATCATCTAACAAACTATTAAAACTTTTCTCATTTCTCAATAAATGAGTAGAAATAGATTTCATTGACTTGTCAATTACCTCAATTTCAAATGTACTTGACGAAACATTATTAGAACTATTTATAGGGAAAGAATGAACCATTCTTGGATGAGCTTTGTCTGAAATGGAAAAGAAATCTTGACCAATGTGAATAAGAATTCCACTTACGTCAAAATTAGGAGTAGTGATTTTTATCTGGTTGCCACTATGAGCTGCACTAGCTAAATAATCAAGTATCGATAAATTCTTTTGAGTGTAAGCAAAAGATTCTGCAATATAATCTTCTTCTTCATCGCGCCAAATGCCACGAATATGTCTTCCTGTAATAAGAAAACTCGAATCGATTGCCATGACTCCACCTCCATGTGACAATATAAGAATATGTTATTTATCGAACAAATTCAAATATGACGGAGTCACCTTTGAATTGGCAAGATTACGCAAAACAATGTGAGTATGAATTTCCAAATCCTTTGGATTCCCAGTTTTCGAACTCAGATTTAGTGTGTGTTGGAGGAGATTTAGAGATACCAACACTTATATATGCATATTCAAAAGCTTTATTTCCAATGCATATTTCAAGTGAAGAAAATTTTGACGCTAAACAAATAGGTTGGTTTAGTCCTAATCAGCGTTGCATTTTTACTAAAGAAAATTTGCGTATAACAAAATCGTTAAAGAAAAGCTATAACAAATTTACATATGCAATAAACCAACAGTTCGAAACCGTAATGCGAATGTGTATGGACATTACGCGACCGCACGGATGGATTGATGAAGAGTTTATTGATGCATATGTGAAACTTCATGAAGAGGGTTTTGCCCATAGTTTTGAAACCTATTTCGATGATAAATTAGTTGGCGGCTTATACGGTGTTAGTTTTTCAGGACTATTTGCAGGTGAGTCAATGTTCCATACAGTGACAGATTCTTCGAAATGTGCATTGTTATTTTTAATGGAAACTCTAGAAAAAAGTTCAATAGATTTACTTGATGCACAGTGGCATACACCACACCTTGAATCTCTTGGTGCAATTACAATTAGTAAATCTGACTATATATATAAATTGGATAAGGCTCTAGATAGTCAGTCGTACCTTTTAACCGATAATTAAACATATAATAAAGGTATGAAATTATCTTCTGAAGCGATTCGAGTTCTAGGTGTATTAATAGAAAAAGAATCAACGACACCTGACAATTATCCTTTAACGCTTAATTCTCTTGTCTTGGGATGTAACCAAACAACTAACAGAGATCCAATAGTTAAATATGATGAAATGACAGTCGAGCGTGGGTTAACTGAACTTAGAGACAACCATTTAGCGTTAAGAGGTGTATATGCAGGAAGCAGGGTACCTAAACATAGGCATTGTTTTACCGAAGTTTTTAATATTTCAAAAGATTCTCTAGCTGTTATGGCAGTCCTCTTTTTACGAGGAGAACAAACGCTTGGTGAAATAAAACAAAGAACAGAAAGAACCGCAAGTTTTAATAATCTTGATGATGTAAATACTGCAATTGATGAACTTGAAAAACTAGAACCTCCACTAATAACGAGATTAGAGAAAACACCTGGGCATAAGGAACCTCGAATAAAACATAATTTATTGAACGAAGACGAAGACTCATTAATTCAAACAAGACCATCTTTTAAATTAATAGAGGGTGAAGGCGAAAATTATTTTGAAGACGAAAACTTCTTGTCTGAAGAAGATTTAAAAGCAAGAGTTGACAGATTGGAAAAAGAAACAACTGTTTTAACACATGAAATAATGTCTCTTCGTGCAGAAATAGATGCAATGAGAGATCCTTCTGCATAAATTATGAATGAAACCAGACAATATTTATCTTCACGACGTGTTCGAGTGACTGATTGTGATGAGAACGGAAACATTCGTGTTGATGCAATTGCTCGATACCTGCAAGACATTGGTTATGACGATACAGATGATATAGGCGTTGGCGATGGCGGAAGTTGGGTGGCAAGGTCAATAGAAATTGAATCAACAAATCCAAATAGATTGCCTAAAAGAAACGATTTAGTTAATCTAAAAACATTTTGTAGTGGTATTGGTAGGGCATTTGCACAGCGAACAGTTGAAATATCTAGAGATAACGGAATTGAGCTAATTGCTAAAACAATTTGGGTTTGTGTAAACGAAAATGGAAAACCGATTCCTGTTCCATCATGGTTAAACGACGCATATCCAAACGCAGAAAAAATTAAAGCCAATAACATTTTGTCTACAGCTTATTCAGACCAAAAATCATTTAAATTTAAAACACGAGCAAGTGACATAGATGTGAATGATCACATAAATAATTCAATAGTTTTTAATATCGCAAATGAAGTTGCATATGAAACTGGCTCAGTTTTCCCTAGCTCACTACGCGTTGAATATTACCTGCCATTCGATAAGGAAATTGAAGCAGACATTCATTATGAGCTTTTAGTTAATGGATTTAATGCTTGGATAGTAGACGCCAATCAACTGATTGCATCGATAAATTGGAAACTTTAAGCAGGTGAATCATGACTATATAAATTAGGAAATAAAGAGCCGAATATACATAAGGTGCATTTGTGCACCCTGACGCTATTGTTATTGGTGATGTAACCATTGGAGCTTTTTCATCTATATGGCCAGGCGCAGTTTTACGTGGTGATTTTTCTTCAATAACAGTTGGGGAGAGAACCTCAATCCAAGACGGAGCAATAATCCATGTTGGACAAAATAAACCTACTACTGTCATTGGAAACGACACAGTTGTTGGGCATCTAGTTCATTTAGAAGGCTGCACCATAGGGAACAAATGTTTAATAGGTGTTGGCTCTATAGTTCGTCATGGTTGCGTAGTTGAAAATGAATCTATTGTTGGTGCACATGCAATGGTTCGAGATAACACAACAGTTCCAACTGGTTTCAGAGCTTTAGGTTTACCTGCAAAAGTTGAAAAAGGAAATGTCGATTTAAGCGAGATTGAAAGAATTGTGCAAATGTATATTGAAAATTCTAAGATGTACAAACATAACTTAAGAACTTTTCAGAGGAGGAAGATGCAGGTTCTTAGAGAATCTTTATTAGAACAATTAGGTTTTGGTAAGCAAAATCTGTTTCTGTCGATTCAAATGATGGCCAATACACAATTACGGCAAAAATATTTTGGGAAAATAACTGTTACTTTTAAGTCAAAAACCCCTCGACCTAAAAACTGCAGATGCTGATTTAGTCGTGTTTGACGATTCATCAGCGATTGCTTGGAAAAAGGTGGAAACAACCAGTTATGGTCACTGCTAGACCACCTGGTCAAGCTTGTATTACAAAGCAAACTGTAGATTTCAAACAAAGTACACAAAATATCGATATCATTGACTGTTTTGAACGTTTATTATCCGCAGTAACCGAGGCTAACTGGGGTGATCGTGAACGACTTCAACTCGAAGTAATTGCTCTGCGAGCAAAGTATCCAAGAGCTAATCGGCCGTTATCATCGATGTTAGGTAAAGGTCTAATTGAATGTATGAACGAATTTGGAGCAGTAGTTGTATATGAACCTTTAGACGGTGAAATTGAAATAAAAGCATTAACAATTACAGGAGAAGGTTTTATTGCCCAATCTTATGACCGCAATAACGGCCTTGTTTCAAATATCAAATATCCAACTTATCCTCAGAGGTTCGCCGAGTCTCTTAAAGCTAGTATTGATGAGATACTAGAAAGATGTTTTTCTTCCCGTAGGTGGAGTCAAGCAGATATAGTTGAATTTTTAGACACCTGCCATGCCTTTAGTGAGCAATATGATCGATCAAGACCAATTGTTGATTTGAAACCTAATTCATTAATTCCTACACCAGTAAAGGATTTAGCTAGGTAGATCATCTAGCAATATCGGGCTCGATGTAAATTGTTTTAATCGTAGGAACCGCTTCTCGTATTCGTTTTTCTACACTATCGATTTCGTTAGCGATATCTTGAGCTGTGTTACCTTGGCATTCAACCTTTACCCCTAACAAGATATCATCAGGACCAAGATGCATAGTTTTCATGTGGATGATTTTCTTTATTTCATCTCCAGCAGTAATTGCATTAGTAATTTTCAGCGCAGTTTCTTTATCAACACTTTCACCTATTAATAAAGACTTCATTTCTCTAGCCAAAATAAATGCGATAATAATCAGTAGTATCCCGATCGAGATCGAACCTATAGCATCAAACTTCGAATTACCAGTTATAACAGCAAGGGTTAAGCCAACAAGAGCAAAGAACAATCCACTTAATGCTCCGACATCTTCAAGCAGAACTACAGGTAGCTCTGGATGTTTAGCATCCCGTATGAATCTCCAAAAAGAACTGCGCATTCTTACATGGTTCGTTTCTTTGACTGCGGTTGCTAAAGAAAAAGATTCTAAACAAATGGCAACAATTAACACTGCAAAACCCCATACAGGTTTTTCGAGTTCATGGGGATCGAACAGTTTTTGTATACCTTCGTAAAGTGCAAACAATCCACCCAAAGAAAATAGAACGAGTGCAACTATAAAACTCCAAAAATATCTTTCTGGACCATATCCAAATGGATGAGTTCCAGTTGCTGCTCTGGTTGAACGCTTAGAACCAAAAAGCAATAGAGCTTGATTGCCGGTATCAGCTAACGAGTGGAGGCTTTCAGCTAGAAGCGTTGCAGCTCCTGTTACTAGAAAAGCAACGAACTTAATTATCGCAATACCTAGGTTCGCTAAAAATGCTGCGACAATTGCTTTCTTTCCGCCTTCTTGCATTCGATGATTCTAATGCTTGTCTTTGGTCGCAATACGAACAAGACTGTAAGTATGAATAATCCTGTCATAGTTTCAACAGCACGCACACCAATAGGTAGAGCATTCAAAGGAAGTCTTGTCGATGTTAGACCCGACGACATGCTTGCTTTTATTTTGAAAAATGTTTTAGAAAAAACGCCATCGTTAGATATAGAAAATATTGATGACATAATTGTTGGATGCGGGCTTCCTGGTGGAGACCAGGGCTTTAACATTGCTCGCGTTGCTGCAGTTTTAAACGGTTGGAACAACACGAGTGCTACAACTATTAATAGATATTGTGCATCGTCATTACAAGCAATTGCAGTAGCAGCCGGTCATGTAAGTGCGGGATATGGCCAAGCATTTTTGGTTGGTGGAGTTGAAAGTGCAAGTAGTTTTATCAAAGGTTCTTCAGATTCAATAGAGGGTTCAATGAATCCAAAATTTGAAGAAGCTCAGGCACGCTCGTATCAGTTAATAAATCCTGGTGCACCTAAATGGCAAGAACCTCAAGGGCTTCCCGATGTTTATATTCAAATGGGAATAACAGCAGAAAATGTTGCTGATCTTTACGGTGTTACAAGGGAACAAATGGACGAGTTTGCATTTTCGTCTCAACAAAAATGTGAACAGGCAATTAACGAAGGTTTTTTTGAACAAGAAATCACACCTTATGTAAAAGAAGACGGAAGTGTAATAGCTCAAGATGATTCACCACGCGCGGGTACAACATTGGAAGGTTTACAAAATTTGAAACCAGCTTTTCGCAGTGATGGAAGAGTGACCGCAGGTAATGCTTGCCCGCTTAATGATGGGGCAGCAGCTGTTGTGGTTATGAGCGAAGAAATGGCGAACAAATTATCTTTAGAACCGTTA
>JAXLRE010000004.1:0-139136 GCA_046331265.1 Acidimicrobiia bacterium
ACTAACTGAAATACCGAAACTACTCCATGTTGTTTAGTTGCTAAAGAAACTGCGACATCTAAGTTGGACATAACCTTCCCTTGAACCGAATATAAGGGAAGACATAAAAAATAATAATGTATAGATACGACAGTTTAAATGTGTTGGGCTTTTAACCTCCCGGAAAGCGGGAGATTAAAAGTCCAACGCGGAGGTTATAGGGAGGATTACCAACGGAAGTGGGTGAAAGCTTTGTTAGCTTCAGCCATTTTTTGCAGGTCATCACGTTTTTTGATTGATGTGCCTACACCGTTAGCTGCATCCATGATTTCTTGAGCTAAACGTTGCGCCATTGTTTTTTCCCGACGCTTTCGTGAGTGTTCTACAACCCAACGAATCGCAAGCGTCGTTGCTCGGCGTGGTTTTACTTCGACTGGTACTTGATATGTTGCACCACCAACACGACGTGAACGAACTTCCAATGCAGGTCGTACATTTTCAATAGCTTTTTTCAATGTTGGAATTGGATCTCCAGCTTCTTCACCATCAGTTTTTTTAGTTTTGATGATTTCAAGCGCATCATAAACAATTGATGAAGCTACAGATTTTTTTCCGCTCAATAGAACTTTATTAATTAATTGTTGAACTACAACTGAATGATAAATCGGATCAGGTAATAGTTCTCTTCTCGGGGCTGGACCTTTACGTGGCATTAGGCTTTCTTCTCCTTCTTAGCACCGTAACGGCTACGTGCCTGTTGACGGTTAGCAACACCTGCAGCGTCGAGTGTTCCTCTAACTACTTTGTAACGAACACCTGGTAAGTCTTTAACTCGACCACCACGTACTAAAACGATTGAGTGTTCTTGAAGGTTATGTCCAATACCTGGAATATATGCTGTTACTTCAACACCAGACGACAAACGTACACGTGCGATTTTTCGCAGAGCAGAGTTCGGTTTACGTGGAGTTAAAGTTTTAACTTGTGTACAAACACCACGACGTTGTGGTGATCCTTTTAAAGCTGGAACAACCGACTTGGTTGTTTTCACTTTTCGTCCTTTACGGACGAGCTGTTCAATAGTAGGCACTACGGCTCTCCTTTTCCCGTCATTTAGACAGGCTTGCTTTTTTGGCTTTTGCCTTTTGTGTTGACTTAGCTCCAGCAATACTTCGATTAATTAGCATGGCGCTCAGCAACGCCAACACAAGGGAAATATTCTAATGGGATAGGGTACTTATATTCAAAATTGGCGATAAATTAGCGTTTTTGAACCCATTTTGAATACAAATAAGGGCTTAAATAAATAATTGCGAAAACAATAATAAAGATTATGACATATATAAAGAAGAAATAGTGCCCGCCAAAGCCATCAGGAAAGCCACTTCTTTCTAAGAACATGTAGTTTGAATTGTACTTTGCGAAAAATACTTTATTTGCAAGTGTTGCCCAACTCAATAGCATAAGCATACCCACAATAACTGTCCATGATTTTTTGATATCCAATTTAAAATTTCCTCGTGCGATTTCAGCCAGCGGAATGAGTAGTAAAAGCGTATGTGAAATAATGCCCTCAAAAAAATAATAATTTAGAAAAGTACTTTGAAAATATTCTCCAAATGCAATAGTAGCTAGCGCGCCCATAATCGATATTACATATATAGGATGCTTAAATTTATCCAGTTTAAAAAAGATAACTAAAGGCAATAACACTCCCATTACAGCACATTGATGAAATGGAAATATACGACCAACAGGTTGTGCGCCACCGAGAAAAACCGGAAAAGTTAAAAGTGTAATTCTTCCTACTAGAAGAATCGATGCTAACCAAACAATAATTTTGCGTGATTTATCTGGATTTCTTTTTATATATTTGAAGAACAATACCGAAATTATTGGAACTGAAATTATCCATAGATAATGCCTCCAATCTTCGAACGATCCACCACCTAACTTGTTGCTATACCATTCATAATCACCAAATGAATCTTTATAGTAACCAAAAAACTTATCGAAAAAAGACATATAGATAATAAATATTAACGAGAAAATCTACAAGTAATAGGGACTTCTTAAAACTAATCCTCTCGAGCGAAGGCGACAGCGACTGCACGACCAATACCGCTGTCGCCTCCAGTGATGAGGGATATTTTCCCGAGAGCTTATTGCTACCTATATGCTTTGGATTGATTGTTCGAGGCTACAATTCCGTGGGGCGCTGTGTGTTCACTTTTCAACTTTCTTCCTTTTATGATGGAATTTACTTTTCACAAGTAACATTGAATTACACAATGGTTAGAGATTCTGTTAGATATTTAACCGATTAATAATTCTTAGTGAACCAAAATACACAATTAAAATATTTATAACATTTTGCACTTGATACAAGGAGAAATAATGAAAATTGATAACGGCATAGATGAAAAAGACAGAAAACAAGTCGCAGAAGATTTAAAAAGAGTTTTAGCTGATACTTATACGCTCTATTTAAAGACACATTATTTCCACTGGAATGTCACCGGACCCATGTTCACAACTCTCCATTTAATGTTTGAAGAACAATACAATGAACTCTGGCTAGCTACAGACATAATTGCTGAACGAATTAGAGCACTGGGTGTTTTTGCTCCAGGCAGTTACGGTGAATATTCAAAACTTACTTCTATTACTGAGAGCGATAACGTTCCTGAAGCAACCGCAATGATTAAAGAATTAGTTCAAGGTCACGAAGCTGTTACCAAAACTTTAAGATCAGTTTTCTCGAATGCTGAAAAAGCAAATGATGAAGTTACTGCAGATTTAGTAACCCAACGTCTACAAGTACATGAACAAACAGCTTGGATGTTGCGATCTCTTTTAGGTTAATCAGAACTCCCCGATCCAGAATTTGAACCTGAGTGGTCTTTTATTTCAGTTGTTGAAGTGGAATTGTGATCATCTTCTTGTTCAGCTTCATTGTCATCATGTGTAGTTGTTGTTACACCAGAGTTTCGTGTTTCACTATCATCTACTCGAGTGCCATTTGTCGTTGAGACTTCCGACTCACTATTGTCGCCTTGGTCTTCTTGACCTACAACAGTATTAGTTGTTTTGTCATCTCCCTTAATCTTTTCAAGACGGTTTTTATTCGCTGGAGTAACATTTGAGCCATTAGATGTATTCGCAGCAAAAGCGACGCCAAGCACAGCTATCAATAGAACACTCGCAAATGCACTAGCAATCATGCGTTGCTTTCTAACACGCGAAGTAGTTCTTGATATTGCTTTTTGCTCGAGATCTACAGGAACAGATACATTCTCTTGTGAATCTAAATCTTTAAATGTTGTCATGGCGTAACCTCCACCATATCTTTAAGACGTTTTAATGCGTCATGTGTAGTTGATTTAACAGTTCCCAAACTGATATTTAAAAAATCTGCAATTTGATCTTCTGAAAGATCAGCTAGATAACGTAAAACAACAACTTCTTTCTGTCTTTTAGGAAGTTTTGCAATTGCTTTTCTTAAATCTAAACGTAATGCACTTAATACAATCTCGCTATTTGTTTGATCATCTGAATATAGTTTTACAGAATATTTTTTTGCGACAGCATCTTTGCGCCAAGCTGAAATAATAATGCTAGATGCAACTTTTGCACTATATGCGAGTACATAATCTTTTTCATGAATATGTTTTTCAATTATCCTTGAAACGGTTTCGATACCTACATCTTCAGCCGATTCTTTAGAACCCGTTAATTTGAATGCAACCCTATATGCAATTAAATAGCATTCATTTAGAACTTCGTCTGCAACTTGTGTGGATTGCTCTGTTTTCACACGGCCTATACTACGAGTTTTGATTTCGTGATTTATAGATACTGGCGCGAAGCTCATGATTATATAAACGCTTCGTTAGCCAAAAAGGTTGGGTTACTTTATTCGATACTTCTACCAGGAGTTTCGACCTTGAGGCCTTGTCGCACCAGTGCTTTATCTGAATCAGATGTTAGTGCCGGAAAATCAGCAAAGAATTTCTCTAATGCGATTTCAATGTCTTCACTTAATCCTTTAAAGGTATCTTGATCTATTATTTCACCATCGTCTAAGTCCGCAAATACATCTTCTAAGCCGCCTAGAAATTCATCATAAAGATATTGCAGTGAATCGATACGTTCACGAACATTTACAAATGATCTTTGGTTCTGCGGGTACCTTGGCTGATCACGTTCTGGTATATTTACTTTTTTTGGTAAGTAGGCTAACGCGGCGTTAGTCAACAATGGTTCAGTAAAATTACCTAAAGCTTTTAATTCATCAAATAAATTTCTGATACTCTCTACTTCTGATTTCATTTCATTTCGAGCAAGATTCATTACTTCGTTATCTTCTAAGTAGTCATACTGCTCAAATAAGTCATCAATTGTTTGGTCGTAGTCTTCTGAATATTTTTTTAAACGAGAAAATAAACCTAATAAAGGTTTTACAAATGGATTATCATCCACCGGAGGTCTTTTTGTCTCGCCCATATTTACTACTTATTAAAAGTTAATTTAATATTCGTCCAATTTCCATTGGAGGTAAAGACTTAGTTGGAGTTACGTTATATTGTGTTCTTTGTCCTGGTGAAGTAGGTTCCCAGCCATTTTCGTGACCTAATTTTTCTAAACCTCTGTGCAAAATTTCACGTGCTTCAGGTCCACGAGCAATAATGACAACAGCCATCCTTTCGTCGGTTTGAGGAACTGGACCGTGCCATGTCCGTGAATCTAAAACAACAAGATCACCTTTGCGTTGTGAAAATGTTTCGAGTGTGTCTAAAGATTTTCCGGCAACATAACCTGTATCATTTTCAGTTATCTGAATAGCAACAACGGTTTCGTCTGTTTCATCATGCTGATGTACTGGAACATTATCGATTGTAGAATCAACAACTGAACCAGTTTCATAAAGAGGAAATTCGATAACAAAATCGTTAGCTAGTCTTGGATTAAATAGATCTTGTAATCCCAACTGCAGACAGAGTTTAAAAGCTTTTTCACTTAACTCACTCATTTGTTCAAGCTGTTTTTTTAACTCCTGCGCACTCTCATATATTGGATATGGCATCATTGGTTCTTCATAGCCAAACTGGTCGAAAGTACGAAGGAGAAAATCATCTTCATCACCCAAAAAATGTGTATCAGCTTTTTCAGGAGCATTATGGACAAGACCCATTACGTTTGTGTATTTGTCTATAAATCTTCCTGTTATTCGCAGAAATGAAAACCCGCCTTGTGTATATACAACGCAATCAGCTTGATTATCTGCAAGTGCTGCTCTATCTGTTGCTAACCCAAAGCTGCCATCCATTGTTCCACGATGCATTGATTTAGAAATTTCAGAAATATCAGATAATAAGCTCTCATCTGGCTCAGAATGTATTAAGGTTAGGCCTCTCTCGTGAAGTTCTTCTATAACCGTCGGCCGCCTTGGCCTATTAGGTTCCTTATGCATAATGTCTATTATATGGCTTTTGAGGCATTTGTATAGCTTATTTTGCTGTATTAAATTTATATTTCGAAAATTTCAGTAATATAAAGCCAGTAACTACTAATAAAATCCCATCAAAAAAACTCATTGTCGAATGTTTGCCTGTTGAAGGCAATGATGAAAGCGAATTTGCGGCTACACCATTTGTATTTCCTGATGATGAACCCGAATTAGAACCGCTACCTGAAGATGAATTTAAAGCACTAATACCACATACAGAAACATCATGAAGTTGGCTCACGATTACTTCTGCATTACTTAATTTTCCAGACAATTGATTACCACTATCTTCCAGAATTGCAAGAAAATAAATTCGAACATTGGAAAGTTCGGAACTATTTAGGTACGTAGTTAAGGTCTTCTGGGCGCCATCACTATAAACTTGAAAATGAGACCAAGGCGCTGGACTTCCATCTTCTCTATAAATAATGCCATAAAAATAAATAGGATTAGGCGTTAAAGATTCGACATCAAATTTAACTTGGAGCTGAACAGATCCTGCACTAAGTAATGCATTTTGTGGAGTGAAATCTAATTCAACAAAACTCATTGAACCCGTAGGAACATCAAGATTCGGATTAAATATATGACCTTGACTACTCAAGATTTTATCGATATCGCCTTGTTCAATATTTGCATTTGGCGAAAATTGTGTTTTGAATGTATTTACTGCGATATCAGATGGAGAAGTTGCTTGCGTTGAAAGATAATCATTATTGCAATCAACAGGAACAGAAGTAATTGTTGTTGGAGTACATGAACCACTTTCATCATCATATAAGTAATTTGCAATAACATTATGTACATCCCAGCTCACTTGATCTGAAGCAATTCCAACAGAAACCTTTAAAATAAGTTTTAACCCATATGCTGGAGCGTAAGGATTTATCGTTATAGAGTCATCGAGAATTTCATGACCCGGAGTATCAGTTGTAGAATTCCATTCTAAAAATCCGTGATCACCTAACAATGGTTCATTACTTGAATTGATTACGAATCCTTGAGCATTATTACTTGTGCTTCCATTTGTAATATCGGCAAAACCCGAAATTGATATTTGAACATTTGAACTACACCCTAAATCCACTTTTGGTAAATCAAGAACAATTGCAATCTCATTACTTGTTCCCACACGTTGATTTGTTGCACCATTCGGCGTCCATCCTGGTGATGAGTTAGTTGCATTTTCAGGATTTGAACTTAAATCTGCAGGATCGCCAATATGATCATACAATGCAAGATCATTTATTTCTTTTTGCGTATATGAACGCCAAGTGCCATTTGCCGTTATTGATTGTGTTGCAGCAAAAGCTGATTGCAATGGTAAGGCAACAGTTATAAATAATCCTGTTAATAAAGCTAACGATACGATTGTATATCTGCGCTCGATAACATGCTTTCGCTTCATCTAATATTTTCGTCTTAATATTGTCAATCTTTAGATTAATGATCAATATGACCTATTAATTTCGCTTCATTCGCGATTGATGACTGAAATGAAATTATTTTAAGCGCTAGGTTTGCATGATTTTGGGCGTATTTCAGTATCTTTTTAACCCAACGCTGAGGAATACCCAATGGTTGGAAAATCCCAACGGTCGAAGGAAACGGGGGCACAAAAAAGCCCACCATTTCGGTGGGCTTTATCAAATGGATTTACAGATTGGTTAACCTGCAGCACCCTCTTCTGGATAAGTTTCTTCAACTCGGTCGCTGATCTGATCGCCAACTTGTTCATTAGCTTGATCATTATTTTCAGCAACTTCATTTTCAACACCAAGAGAAGCAAGCGCATCATCTTGTACATCAAAATTGAATTCTGGAATATCTTCTACTGCAGAACCCATTGACATGAATGTTGCCATGTCGTCTGGAGAAGCAGAAAATCCGCCAGATGTTTCAAGCGAAGCTCGAAGACGATCCGCCAAGTCAAGATCTGCATCTTCATCATCAGCAGACCAGAATGACATCGGTGTGTAGTTTGGAGCATCTGTGCGAATCTCGTTGTATTGCTTCATACCAGTACCAGCAGGAATTAACTTACCGATAATAACGTTTTCTTTCAATCCAACAAGTGAGTCACTTCTACCATCGATAGCAGCTTCAGTAAGAACACGAGTTGTTTCTTGGAACGAAGCGGCAGACATCCACGAGTCAGTAGCAAGAGATGCTTTAGTGATACCCATAAGTTCTGGACGGCCTTCAGCAGGCTTTAATCCTTGCTCTACTAGGTGACGGTTAACATCACCAAAGATACGAGAATCTACTTTGCTTCCTGGAAGGAATTCAGAATCACCTTGTTCAGAAACCATTACACGACGAAGCATCTGTCGAACGATAACTTCAACGTGCTTGTCATGTATCGATACACCTTGTTCACGGTAAACGCGTTGCACTTCATCTGATAGATAAAGTTGTGCTTCACGGACACCCTTAATAGCAAGAATTTCTTTTGGATCAAGAGAAGTCTTTGTATCACCAGTTAAACGGTCACCAGCTTCAACTTCGTCTCCATCTTTAACAGCCATTGTCGCACGACGAGAAACAACGTGATCAATTTCGTCACCTTTATCTGTAATAACTGTAACTACTTTTTCACCTTTGTCATTTTCACCTATACGAACAACACCTGATTCAAGTGCAAGCGCAGCTTTACCTTTTGGAGTTCTTGCTTCAAAAAGTTCAACAACACGAGGCAAACCGTGCGTGATGTCTTCACCAGCGACACCACCAGTGTGGAAAGTACGCATGGTTAGCTGTGTTCCAGGTTCACCAATTGATTGTGCAGCAATAATACCAATTGCTTCACCAAGTTCAACGAGCTTTCCTGTTGCCAACATATTTCCATAACAGTAACGGCAAACACCATTTAGTGTGTCACAAGTTAAAACGCTACGAACACGAACACGATCAACTTTTGGATCATGCAATAATGTATTTAATTCAACTTCTCGAACTACGGTGTTACGTGGCATGATTTCGCCAGTAGACAATTTAACGTCATCGCTAAGTGTTCTATGCATCAATTTATTTTCTAAAAATCTTGCATAGTCACTATTTGGATCAAGATCTTCAACCCAAATACCACGAGGAGATGAACAGTCATCTTCACGAACAATAAGCTCTTGGCTAACGTCGACAAGACGACGTGTTAGATAACCAGAGTCAGCAGTACGCAAAGCGGTGTCAGCCAAACCTTTACGAGCACCGTGAGTTGAGATGAAGTATTCAAGAACACTTAATCCTTCACGGAAGTTCGACTTGATTGGTCGAGGAATAATTTCACCACGAGGGTTAGCCACAAGACCACGCATACCTGCAATCTGTCGAAGCTGCATGACGTTACCACGAGCACCGGAACCGATCATCATTTCAATTGGATTGAAACGTTTGCCGGCTAGTTCACCTTGAAGTGCGTCTTTAACCTTATCTGTAGCTTCAGTCCAGATTTCGATTTCTTTTCGTCGACGTTCTTCATCAGTGATGATACCTCTGTGGTATTGTTGCTCAACTTTGGTAGCTTCACCTTCGTATTTGTTCAACAATTCTTTCTTTGTTTGAGGTGTTGTAACATCTGTAACAGAAATTGTTAGACCTGCACGTGTTGCGTACGCAAAACCTGCATTCTTTAAGTTGTCTAATGAATCTGCAACTTGTTTACGTTCAAAATCTTCAACAAGCAGTGAACATATTTCTGTTAAGTCTTTCTTTTTCACACTCATGTTGTGGAATGGGAAAGTTTTAGGGAAACAATTGTTGAAAATTATTCGACCTAAAGTTGTTTCAACTAATACTCTTTCGTCGTTGTCTTCATCAGCTTCGTATCGCTTTAAAACAATCGCTTCAGGGTTAGAGTCGTCTCTTGTTGGGAATTGTTCAGCAGGAAATCTTGACGCATCCATACGAACTTTAATTTTCGCATGAAGGTTTAGACGTTCTCTACCATCTTGTGCCCAACCTGGCTTGTCACTAAGAAGTGCATTAGGAGCACCACCAGCACTAAGACGATCGTCATAAGCTAAGAAAGCTTCGTCGATGCTTGAAAATACACGACCTTCGCCCATTGCTCCATCACGTTGTTCAGTCAAATAGTAAGCACCAATAATCATGTCCTGTGTAGGAAGAGATAATGGTCTACCTGATGCAGGAGACAAAATATTGTGCGAAGAAAGCATTAGCAATCTTGCTTCTGCTTGACCTTCTGAACTTAGAGGAACGTGAACAGCCATCTGGTCACCGTCGAAGTCAGCGTTAAAAGCTGCACAAACTAACGGATGAAGTTGGATAGCTTTACCTTCAATAAGACGAGGTTCAAAAGCTTGAATACCTAATCGGTGAAGAGTTGGCGCACGGTTTAGAAGAACTGGATGTTCTTTAATTGTTTCTTCTAATACATCCCATACTTGAGGACGTGCACGTTCAACCATTCGCTTTGCGCTCTTAATATTTTGTGCAAGCTCTAAATCGACAAGTCGTTTCATAACAAACGGTTTGAAAAGTTCAAGTGCCATTTGCTTTGGAAGACCACATTGATGCAATTGCAATTCAGGACCAGCAACAATAACTGAACGACCTGAATAGTCAACACGCTTACCAAGAAGGTTTTGACGGAAACGACCTTGCTTACCTTTAAGCATGTCAGAAAGTGACTTCAATGCGCGTCCACCAGGACCGGCAACTGGACGACCACGACGACCATTGTCGAACAATGCGTCAACAGCTTCTTGAAGCATACGCTTTTCATTATTAATAATGATTTCTGGAGCTTCTAGATCAATAAGTCTTTGTAGACGATTGTTTCTGTTTATAACACGACGGTATAAGTCATTAAGGTCAGAGGTAGCAAAACGTCCACCATCTAACTGAACCATAGGACGTAGATCAGGTGGAATAACAGGAACAACACTAAGAATCATTCCATCTGGTGAGTTAAGTCTTTCGCCACTTTCGTTACGATTGTTAAACGAAGCAACAACTTTTAATCTTTTAATTGCACGTGCTTTTCTTTGACCTTTACCAGTTGCAATTGTCTCTTTAAGCATTTCTTCTTCAGCATCGAGATCCATGTTGTCAATGAAGTCACGGACTGCTTCAGCACCCATGCCACCTGTAAAGTAATCGCTGAAACGATCTTTAAGTTCACGCCAGATTGGACCATCTTCAACAAGTTGTCTAGGTGTAAGAGATCTAAATACATCCCAAACTTCTTTAAGACCATCTAATTCAACTGCGTAGCGTTCACGCAAATCTTCAATTTCTTTTTCAGCTATACGACGTAATTTGTCTAGCTCTGCTTTTTTAGCTCCACGCTTTTCTGCAGCTGTAACATCAGTTTCAAGTTCTTTGAAACGAGCTTCAATTGCAACGTCACGTTCTTGCTCAAGCTCTTTTTGCTCTTCTTTTAATTCAGCTTCAAGTGAAGATAGATCATTATGACGTTTATCTTGGTCAACGCTAACAATTAAGTGGGAAGCAAAGTAAATAACTTTTTCAAGGTTTTTTGGAGCAACGTCAATTAAGTATCCAAGGCGAGAAGGGACACCTTTGAAATACCAAATATGTGTTACAGGAGCTGCAAGTTCAATGTGACCCATTCGTTCACGACGAACCTTAGAACGAGTTACTTCAACACCACAGCGTTCACAGATGATACCTTTGAAACGAACACGCTTATATTTACCGCAAGCACATTCCCAGTCTTTTGTTGGACCGAAAATCTTTTCACAGAATAGGCCGTCTTTTTCTGGTTTCAAAGTACGGTAGTTAATAGTCTCAGGTTTTTTTACTTCACCTGTAGACCAAGAACGAATTTGTTCTGCTGTTGCTAATGAAATTGTTAGCTGTTGTGATTCGTTTACGTCAATCACTTATTTTCCCTTCGTTACCGGAAGACCGATTTAAATTAGCTTTGAGCTGTTGCAGGAGTTCTTACATCATCATCGTCTTCACCTTTTTCATGGCGAGACAAATTGATGCCGAGCATTTCTTGTGCACGATATGCTTCTTCGTCAGTGTCCCCGACTCGAATTTCTGCACCTTCACCGTTAAGAACTTTGACATCCAAACACAACGACTGCATTTCTTTAATAAGCACCTTGAAGCTTTCAGGAATTCCTGGTTCAGGAATGTTTTCACCTTTAACAATTGCTTCGTAAACTTTTACACGTCCAAGAACATCGTCAGATTTAATAGTCAATATTTCTTGGAGTGCGTATGCAGCACCGTATGCTTCAAGAGCCCAAACTTCCATTTCACCAAAACGCTGTCCACCAAATTGTGCTTTACCACCAAGAGGTTGTTGCGTGATCATAGAGTAAGGACCTGTTGAACGAGCATGAATCTTGTCATCAACCATGTGCGAAAGTTTCAACATGTACATAACACCAACAGTTGCTGGGTTATCAAAACGTTCACCAGTACGACCGTCATATAGCCACGCTTTACCGTCTTGTCCAACTAGACGCTCTCCATGTTGTCCATCAGGGCGCATGTTTACGTACAAATCTTGAATAGTTTTTGCTTTACCATTCGAGTCTTCGTCATCCCAATGGGCACCGTCGAAAACAGGAGTCGCAACATAAGTTGCAGGGTTAGCAGTTGGACGAGTTTTACGTACGTTCTTTTCTTTTGCCTGAGTTTCATCCCAACCATGCAATGCAACATAGCCAAGGTGGCACTCTAGTACCTGACCGATGTTCATACGAGATGGAACACCAAGTGGGTTCAAGATAACGTCAACAGTTGTTCCGTCTGCCAAGAAAGGCATGTCACCTTCAGGAAGAATCTTTGCGATAATACCTTTGTTTCCGTGACGTCCAGCTAGCTTGTCTCCAACCTGGATCTTTCTTCGTTGTGCAACATATACACGAACAAGTTGGTTAACACCTGGAGGAAGTTCATCTCCGTTTTCACGTGAGAAAACTTTAACGTCAATAACTTTTCCAGATTCACCGTGAGGAACTTTCAATGAAGTATCACGAACTTCGCGGGCTTTTTCACCGAAGATTGCTCGAAGTAATCTTTCTTCTGGTGTTAGTTCTGTTTCACCTTTTGGTGTAACTTTTCCAACCAAAATATCGCCGGCGCTAACTTCCGCACCAATACGAACGATACCGCGTTCATCGAGGTCACGCATAACGTCATCTGCAAGGTTAGGAATATCACGAGTGATTTCTTCTGAACCAAGTTTTGTATCACGTGCATCAATTTCATGTTCTTCAATATGGATTGAAGTTAAAACGTCATCACGTACAAGACGTTCGTTAAGAACAATAGCGTCTTCAAAGTTGCAGCCATTCCAAATCATGAAAGCAACAACAAGGTTCTTACCAAGAGCGAGTTCCCCAAGATCTGTCGATTGACCATCTGCCAGAACTTGGCCCTTCTTAACGCTTTGACCAACTTCAACAATTGGTTTTTGGTTAATACAAGTACCTTGGTTTGATCTTCTGAACTTAAACAGTTGATGAGTTTTACGTCCAACGTTTGCGTAATCAACAGTAACGATTGAACCAGAAACGTCAATAACATTTCCATCATCTTCTGCAAGTAAAACGTCACCAGCGTCTTGTGCACATCTATCTTCAATACCTGTTCCAACAATTGGAGCATCTGCATGAACCAATGGCACAGCTTGACGTTGCATGTTCGCACCCATCAATGCACGGTTAGCGTCGTCATGCTCTAAGAAAGGAATCAACGCTGTAGCGATAGATACCATTTGACGAGGTGAAACGTCCATGTATTCAACTTCGTTAGAAGGAACATAAGCAACTTCACCACGACCAGCACGAACAAGTACACGTTCTTCTGTGAACTTACCTGTTGAATCAATTTCAGCATTTGCCTGAGCAATAACGTAACGGTCTTCGTCATCAGCTGATAAGTAGTCAATAGTTTTTGAAACTACACCGTCTTTAACTCGACGATATGGTGATTCAATAAAACCAAATGAGTTTATTCTCGCGAATGATGCCAAGTATCCAATAAGACCAATGTTTGGACCTTCTGGAGTTTCAATCGGACACATACGACCATAGTGAGAAGAGTGAACGTCTCGAACTTCGAAACCTGCACGTTCACGCGACAAACCACCAGGACCAAGCGCAGATAAACGTCGCTTGTGAGTCAAACCTGAAAGTGGATTTGTTTGGTCCATGAACTGTGATAGCTGTGAAGAACCAAAGAATTCTTTTATTGCAGCAACGACAGGACGTATGTTTATAAGTGTTTGTGGTGTAATTGCTTCACTGTCTTGAGTTGTCATTCTTTCGCGAACAACTCTTTCCATACGTGACAAACCAACACGAACTTGGTTCATGATTAATTCGCCAACGCTTCTTACACGACGGTTACCGAAGTGGTCGATGTCGTCTGGGAAGTAACCAGGATGTTTTTCGTCTGCTGGCATTTCATTTGCGTGTAATCTAACAAGATAAGAAATAGTTGCAATAATGTCAGCTTTAGTTAATGTGTATTCTTCGTATCCTTCTGGTGGATTAGAAATAGGTTGTTCAAGACCCATTTTCTTCAAGTTAAGAACACGATATTCGTCACTTAGTTTTTTAGAAACTTTATGACGACCAACACGAGCTAAGTCATAACGCTTTGAATTGAAGAACAAAGCGTCAAGCAAACTTTTTGCTCCTTCAACTGTTGGTGGTTCACCCGGACGTAATTTTTTGTATAGGTCTATGTATGCTTCTTCAATTGTTGAAGTGTGATCTTTTTCTAGTGTATTAAGAATTACTTCGTATGGATCACCAGTTAGTGGATCAACAAAAAGTTTTGCAATATCTTCGTTTGTCTCACCAAAACCTAATGCTTTCAAGAAGATAGAAACAGGAGTTTTTCTTTTTCTATCTACACGAACGTGCGCAACACCTTTTTTATCAATTTCGAATTCAAGCCATGCACCACGAGATGGGATTATTTTTGCGTCAAAAATGATACTGTCAGGGTTTGTCTTGTCAACGCTCATTCCAAAGTAAACACCAGGAGATCGAACAAGCTGTGATACAACGATACGTTCAGTACCATTAACAATAAATGTTCCGCGAGGGGTCATCATTGGAAAGTCACCCATGAAAACTGTTTGTTCTTTAATTTCACCTGTACCAGCGTTTAAGAATCGTGCTGTTACGAAAAGTGGACGAGCATATGTCATGTCACGTTCGCGACATTCATCTTCTGTATACTTTGGTGGATCAAAAACATGATCAGATAATTCGAGCCGTAATTGACCTGAGAAATCTTCGATTGGAGAAATGTCTTTTAGAACTTGTCCAACACCATGCTCGATAAACCATCGATAACTTTCTGTTTGAATGTCCAAAAGATTTGGAAGTGGTAATACTTCTTCGATTTGTGAAAATGAAAAACGTTCACGAATGTTTAAACCTGGCAAAAGATGCTCCTTGAATGGTTCGCGGTTTTTATTGCCTGTTAAAAAACGACGCACTTATAGCAGAAAAAAACAAATAGTAGATGCAATAACTTGCAAATAAATGTTTTAGTTCATACGTGCTCAGTGGTGGTTGTAAAACAGGGGTTGCTAATAGCGTAGTTCTTTATTGCCTAGCAGGGCAAATGGGAGAACTAACCTCCGAAGACGTCGTCTCCGGAGGCGATTTGTCCCTTTTAGGAGGTGGAACCTCCAGAACTATTTAAGTTCTACAGTTGCTCCAGCACCTTCAAGTGCTTCTTTAGCTTTGTTAGCGTCTTCTGGTTTTGCACCTTCAAGAACTGGCTTTGGAGCTGCTTCAACTAGATCTTTAGCTTCTTTAAGACCAAGACCTGTGATTGTGCGAACTTCCTTGATAACAGCAATCTTGTTAGCACCAGCATCTGCAAGAACAACATCAAATGAGTCTTTCTCTTCTGCAGCAGCGCCGCCGCCTTCTCCACCAGCTGGAGCAGCAGCTACAACAGCAGCAGGAGCAGCAGCTGTAACGTCGAATCTTTCTTCGAATGCTTTTAAGAATTCGCTAAGTTCAAGAACTGTCATCTTCTCGAATGTTTCTAGAAGATCTTCTTTAGTTGGAGTTGCCATGGGGTGTACCTTTCCTTTTTAGATTGAGATTTATGCGGCTTCTTCTGATGCCTTTTTATCAGCAAGAGCCTTAAATGCGTATGCTGCGTTTCTTGTAAATGCTTGGAATAGACCAGCAGATTTTGTAAGTGGTGCTTGAATAGCGCCAGCGACTTGTGCAAGTAGAACTTCGCGTGATGGAAGTTTTGCTAATGCGATAACGTCGTCAGTTGATAAAACAGATTCACCAAGCACTCCACCTTTTAATACAAGCTCTTTGTTTGTATCAGAAAAAGTTTTAAGTGCTTTTGCAGCAGCAGCTGCATCTGTTTTAGCAAATGCTACAGCGACAGGACCGCTAAGGGTCTCATCGATTTCGTATCCGCTTGCTTTAGCTGCAAGACGAACAAGAGTGTTTTTATAAACTTTGTATTCAGTATCTTTGCTACGGAGCTCACTACGAAGTTCACCAAGTTGTGAAACTGTTAATCCTCGATACTCAGTAAATACAGCTGCTTGGCTTGATGAAAACTTTTCTTTGATTTCATCGACAGTGCTTACTTTGTTTTCGCGAGGATATTTTGCGCTTTTTCTTAATGTCGCATTATCACTCATTTATGTTTCCTTTATTTAATAATTTTCCGAAAACATTGGAGCAACAGAGAGAAAATGAGACGTTTAAACAAACGTTTCGATTACCTCTTTTGGTGAATCCGTAGATTCATTACCGCATTGCGACCAAATGTCTTCGGTTAGTGCATCTATTTTAGTTAACGAGCTATTACATAAAGCAAATTCTCAGTATCGAGCAACAGACACGGCATAAAAATGACATTATTGAAAGAAACATATTCGGAGATACAATAAAAATTATTGCCTCTCAGAAAAAAGGATTTTTATGAAGAAACGAAGTTTAGTAATTCGTATTTCAATGATCTTATCAATTGCTGCCACAGTTTTCCTTGGAATTCCAAGTGCAAATGCTGGAGTAATAGATAATGTAATAGGAGCACCCTGCAGCCCAAGCATAAATACGACAAGATATGGATCAACTCAAGCATTTTCAGCTGCTTCTGTTACAGGGGCTGGTTGCAATGTAAAAATTGACGCCCTATGGGTAAACACTAATGGCGCACTTGCCGGTTCTTCTACCGCACCTGCGACAAGTACTTTCCATATAACTGGAGCAGCAAAAAGAGGAACAACAGTATATGCTTACTTCACAGTTTGTAAATACAGCTCTTGTTCGAAATATACAAAAACTGTTTATATACCGTAGAAATTAAAAAAAAGCGGCCATTTGGCCGCTTTTGAAATTCTTGACGATTAGCCAATTTCGATTCTGATTCCAGGCCCCATTGTTGTTGAGGTTGAAATATTTTTGATGTACTTACCTTTTGACGATGCGGGCTTTGCACGTTGAATTTCGTCCAATGCACTCGCAAAGTTTTCAGCTAACTTTTCTGGCTCGAAACTTGCTTTACCTATACGAATGTGAACGTTTCCATCCTTGTCTGTACGGTATTCAACTTTTCCTGATTTGAATTCAGAAACAGCTTTAGCAACATCAGGTGTAACAGTTCCTGTTTTAGGGTTCGGCATTAATCCACGTGGACCAAGTGCTCGACCTAATTTACCGACTTTAGCCATCATGTCTGGGGCTGCGATTACAAGATCGAAATCCATCATGCCCTTTTCGACATCAGTAACTAATTCGTCTGCACCAACAATGTCTGCGCCTGCTTCTTTAGCTGCAGT
Source organism: Acidimicrobiia bacterium (assembly GCA_046331265.1). Classification (GTDB taxonomy): domain Bacteria; phylum Actinomycetota; class Acidimicrobiia; order IMCC26256; family JAGPDB01; genus JAGPDB01. Next base: position 17,277 of record JAXLRE010000004.1, read on the forward strand.
TGCTGCTTCACCTTGAGCAAAAACAGCAATTCGGACTGTTTTACCAGTACCGTTTGGCAATGCAACAGATCCACGAATCATTTGGTCTGCTTTTCGAGGGTCAACACCTAAACGGAAAACAACGTCTACTGATTCATCGAAAGCACGTTTCGCTGATTCTTTCGATATTGATGTTAAAAGCGAAAATGCTTCTAATGCACCATATGATTTGTCACGGTCAACTTTTGTTGCTGCGTCGTTAAGTTTTTTAGATACAGCCATCTTAACCCTCCACTACTTCTACGCCCATAGAACGTGCAGTGCCTTCAATTTGTCGGCATGCAGCTTCAATATCAATTGCATTTAAGTCAGGCATTTTTATCTCAGCAATTTCTTTAACTTGCGATTTTGTTATCTTGCCAACTTTTGTTGTTCTTGGGTTGTCAGTTCCTTTTTGTAATTTTGCTGCTTGCAAAATTAACTTTGGAGCTGGTGGAGTTTTTAATTTGAAGTCAAAAGATCGGTCTTCATAGATCGAAATTTCAACAGGGATAACCATTCCACGTTTGTCTTGTGTTTGGTCGTTGTATGCTTTGCAGAAATCCATGATATTTACACCGGTTGGACCAAGTGCAGTACCAACTGGAGGTGCAGGTGTTGCAGATCCAGCTTGGATTTGCAGCTTCACAATTTGAGCTACTTTTTTCGCCATAAAGGCTCCCTCACTTTCATATATAATCTGTGAAAATTCTCACTGATATGTGCACCGAGGTCTAGTACACATGAAGGAAGATTCTAAAACAATAGTGAACATTAATGCAAAGGCAGCATGTGAGTTCAGCAAATATATTAGTAATTGAAGATGAGCAAAGGTTAAATGACTTGTACTGTTTGGTCCTTAAGAATGAAGGATATAACGTAGTTAGCGCTCTCGATGGTTTAGAAGGATTAGATGCACTTAAAGCATTTACGCCAGATCTCGTACTTTTAGATCTCAGTATGCCTAACCTAGATGGCATAGGTTTTCTTAAAAGTTCGAAAATACATGATAATTATCCCCAAACAAAAATAATTGCGTTCACTAACTTGGATCGAGCTGAAGATGTTTCCTTGGCATTCGAATTAGGAATCACAAGATATGTACTTAAATCCTCAACATCTCCTAGAGGACTTATAAAACTTGTAAATGAAGAAACATGAAGTTACGGCTTTATAAATTAACTTCGTCTTTGTCTCCTAAAAGATTATTCAACATTGCCATGTCAACTGTGTAGTAAAACGATTTGTAAGAAATTATTCCACTGCGTTTTAAATTATTGAGTTCTGTTGCGGTTGTTTCTCTTGTAACACCAATGATATTTGAAATTTCGTTTTGTCGAAGAGGAAAATCTATTAACCATTTGTTATCAGCAAGCTCTACACCAAATCTAAAAACTAAATATCTGAGGATATAAATGATTTTTTCTCTTGCATGAGTTTGACCAATGGCTTGAATATGAATCTCCGCTGCAACATATTTTGTAACAATGCTATCTAGAAGTTCTGAGCATAAATCAACGTTCGTTTTCATTTCATTCAAAATATCTGGTGTTGGAATCACAGCTACGCTGCAATCTGTTTCTGCAGAAAAATAAAACAAACTTGCTTTCGTTTTGCCAAAAATATATTCAATAGGGAAAAACGAATGTTTTTGCAGATATGTAATGTTTGTTTCTTCGCCATCAATATTTAAAGAATAAACACGTATAGTTCCTTCATATAAGCAATAGCTAAATTGAACTACCTCGCTATGAAAGATAATTGTTTCTCCGGCTTTGTATTTTTTAACCGGATATGGTGCAACGAATTTTTCAAAATATTCTGACATAACGACATAACCACTATATAAGCATTAAGTGTTACTTTCACTATGGATTTTTTTACTACCGCCTATAAGTGTAAGAAAAGATAATTTATTTTTTGTTGAGCTATATATGTGCAGGGTCCTTCGCAATAGCTAAATTTTCTATAGGATTTAACTTATTTTCAATTTCATTTACGAAAAGTTTTGCTTCGTGTAAACATTTTGTTGCATGTTTAGATTTATTAACTGCATCTGAAACTCTTTTTGAAATTTTTTCACGATTAGATTCTTTAATCTCTCTGACTGAATACATGTAAGTTAATGAATCTGTTGCATTGTCGCATTCAGTACTTACTTCGTATGCAAGAGTTTTTAATTGTAATTTAGTTTCTTCATCAATGTCTTCTGTTTTTAACATCGAATCAATTGAATTAACAACAGTCTTTTTACCGTCAATTATTTGCTTGCGTAAAAGCAAAATTCTATTTTGTATATCTTGTCTTAAAAGCAGCCGGTTTTCTTGGTCCACAATAGAAACTGTATTTAGATAGGGATCTAGTTCGTTAGCTTGAATTTGTTGAGAGAATACTTGCGATTCTCCAGAACCACTTTCAGAACCGGATGTGTTGTCCTCCACTTCCACATCTGCACCGCCCAGAGGATCTTGATATTGGTATGTTGATCTCCTAGGGCTAACTACATTTAATGCATATTCTGGTTCAAGGTTAGGATCACCAATAAATTCTTTGTCGTCAGGACCAATTGGTGTTTTTCGCGTTTCAATCGGATTTGGAACCTCCGGAGCAGCAAAAACTTCATCAATGGGTTCTGGTGCCTTATTATAAGTTTCTTTTTGATAAGAAATATCTGGTTCTCGAGCTAATTCGGTGTCAGTAGCTGGAGATAAAAATTGCCTATCGATTTTTCGTGCTGTCTCAAAGGTTGGTCGAGTCACGTTTTGCCTCGTAGGTAGTTCTGGAGGTTGAAAATAATGGGGATCTATAAAATAGGGTTCCTTTTGCTGACGATCATGCTGTAATTGATTATCTTGCAACGATACCGCAGCCGGAGCAAATGCAACTGCACTTATAGGAGCTGCACTTATATCTACGGTATTTTGCTGCAAATCTAGATCTACATTTGATTCTGGTTTTAAATTGTCTTCATCAACTTTTTTAAATTCGACTTTCGCTCCAACCCCAACTAAAAATGCAGTAGGTAAAATAATCCATGGATTACTTTCATTTGTATATGTACTCGATTTCTTTTTTGCAATAATGTAAGGGTTCTTTTCGACTTTACCATCAATATCTAAACGAATTGATTCGGGTCGTTCTTGGTTAGCTTTCGAAAATTCATAAAAGGGTACGACATCGACATATTGATTTGTTGGTGTAACTTTTTTAAGTAATTTTTTTCTATATTCTATTGGTTCACTTGTTAGATCTATTTGGTCATATTCCAAAATATCTGTCACTATTAAATTAGGTTTTGTTTTTTTCGATGTCTTACCCGTATTTGGTTTAGACCTTTGTTCATTAATAAGCACTGCTTCGATAACTGCATTTCTATTAAATTGCATTAATGAAGTTTTATGTTGTTTGTTTAATCTCTTTCGTGATTCACCGTGTGAATCAATAACCGTTACTTCTTTACCTTTCACACTTATAAGTATTCTTTTACCGTCAAGTTTTGGTTCGAAAAACCATTCATCGATATCCTCGATATCTACCTGATGAATTGGATGAAAAAGTCTCTGTATTGGTTTTTCGACTAACTCATCAGTCGACTTATTTCTTCGTGCTTTAGGTCGCGCAAAACCCCCATAAGAAGTATTTTCGTATCCAACGTTGGTTATGTACCAAATATTATTTCCAAATTTTGGACTTCTTATCAAAGAAAAAGCAGAGTGAACTTTATCGCCTTCTGCCTCAAAGCGCAAAAAACCTTTTTTAATAGCATCATCTATTTCATATTCAGGTTCTGAAATTGCATAGTTAGGTAAGAGATTTATTGTCCCTTCATCCCAGACTTTCCGTTCACTTGTTGAAGCTAAATTATCGAATAAGTTTCTATCTACCATATATGCGAGTGTTTTACTTTTAGGTTTCAACGGCAGACCTTTGGGAATAGACCATCTTTGATCAGACTGTTCAAAACACAGCTCAAATGCATCGTTACCTTTCTTGTCAATTATTTCGTCTACTTCAAATTTCATACTTTTTAATATAAGATGAGGAGTAATATATTTCTGTTAGAAGTTTCACTAAAAAATATTTGGGATTATTCAAATGAAAAATATCGTTGTTTTGCTTGGTGGTTTGGGACCAAAAGAAAAACCTGAGATCAATTTTGAAAATAACGAAATGACTGTTATTGCTGCGGATTCCGGATTGTCCCTAGCTCAGAAATTTGCACTAAATGTAAATCATGTTGTCGGAGATATGGATAGCGTCGATCCTAATTTATTAGAAAGATATAAAGAACTTGGAGCAGAAATTTCTATAAGTTCATCGAAAAAAGATGAAACAGATTTTGAGTTGGCATTAGATATTGCAAATAAATATTCTGCAAAAAATTTATATGTAATAGGTGGCGGAGGATTAAGAACTGATCATCTTCTTGCAAATATTTCTGTGCTTTGTGGAGAGCAAACAAAAAAATGGAAAACAACAATGTTTAACGAAACAGAAACTATTTATGTATGCAGGCCTAAACAATCATTAGATATAACAATTGAGCCTGGCACTACTATTTCTACAATTCCTATTGGCTCAGATGTGCATGTGCTTGAGACTAAAGGCTTACAGTGGGCACTCAATGATTCGATATTAGAAGTTCACAAAGCAAGGGGTATAAGCAATATTGCAATCGAAGACACTATTGAAATTTCTATATCAAAAGGTCAACTTGCAGTAATTATTTCCAACATATAGCAGCGTTGAGTGTGGAAAGTACTAATTATTTATACTTTCCATACCCAACGCGAGAAGATTAGAGTTTCGCTACTTGACCAAATTCAAGCTCAACTGGTGTTTCACGACCAAAAATATCTACGAGTACTTTAAGTTTCGAACGATCAACATCGATTTCACTAATTGCACCATTAAAGTCTGCAAATGGCCCTGTTGTAACACGAACCTGTTCGCCAACTTCATAATCAAGACGTGGTTTAACTTTAGCTGCAACAGCTGTTCCACCTTTTTCAGCAGTCTCGCCAGAACCAAGAATGTTTTCTACTTCTTTTTTAGTTAAAGCTTCTGGTTTGTTTCCCGCTCCAACGAAACCAGTAACACCTGGAGTATTTCGAATCACGTACCAAGTATCATCGTCAAGATCCATGCGAATTAAAACGTAGCCTGGAAAAACTTTCTTTTTTACAACACTTTTCTTACCATTTTTAAATTCGATTACATCTTCCATAGGAATGATGATTTCGTGAATTCGTTCTTCAACATTCATAGAACGCATACGAGTTTCGATATTTTGTTGAACTCGATTTTCATATCCTGCATATGAATGGACTACATACCAACGACCTGGACGATCAAATGGAGAGACAACTATATCGTCATCATCTTCATCAGTAGTTTCATCGATAACATCTACAAGTTCAGCAGAACCATCAAGATTTACTTCGCTTTGGATCTCTTGGTTATCGCCTGAATGCAAAACTTCGTTGATTGCTTCTTGTGTTAAACGTTCTGTTTCGTCAAACGCCATTTCAGATGTATCACCTTGAAGTTCGGCAACATTCTCAGGATCTTTTGCTTCTTCAAAAATGTCGGTTGTTGTATCTTCCATATTCTCGTCTCTTTTAGATTTAAATAATTTGGTTTATGATTCGATTTATCCGTATATCAAATCGGCTAATCTCTCGGCGCCATAATCAACACCAAGGACTAATAGCGTAACAAGAATCACACACACAAGTACAATAATGGTTGAATTTACTACTTCACGGCTCGTTGGCCAGGAAACTTTTTTAAGCTCTTTCCATGATCCTTTGAAGAATTCAATGATCTTAGAAAAAACAGAAACTTTCTCACCTGTTTGCGCTGGCTTTTTTCGCTTGTTAGCAGCCTGCTTCATTTGGGCACGTTGAGTCTCAGGGTCATAGCCCATTTTCGAAGACATTCTTCGCATTTCACGGTTCATTGGTTCTTGCGGCGATTGCGTCATAAGTACATATAATTTACTAGCTTTTGCATCTATAAGGCATGTTATAGATCAAATGAAAGCTATTTATAAAAATAATCCTTGTTCATCACCAGGTTGTTTAGGAACTGTGGGTATTGGTACCGGTCCGATTTCTCTGGTATGAGTTTGAGGACTAGAAGATCCTGGTCTAAATGATTCTGTTGAATGAGTTCGATGACTTGTGCGACGTTTTTCTCTTGGTTCATGAATCTGCTGTTCTGAAAGTTTTTCAATATCAACTAAAAATACTTTATCTGTTAAATCATATCCATTAAATGTTGTTTCAACATCTGGCGATAGTTCGACTTTTTCGAATTCACTTTCTAAAGTTTTAACATAGGCGAAAAGGGTTGGCCTATTTGTTAACGCTTGTCCAGAACCTGAATCTATAACAACGGCTAATTTTCTCCCTTGTTCTTTCGCAATCGAATCTGCGTACAAAGCAAACTCTCTAAAGAAGCTGTCTTGCATTAACTCAGTAATATCGTTTTGAAGAGGATTTAATCCTCTAATAATTAAAATTGGCGAACCATCGCTCGCTTTTGCCTGGATCAACAAACCAGCACCTGCAAAACGAGATTGCATAGGAGTATTCGAATCCTTAACAATAAGTACTGCTGTTATATTTGGAAAATCTGTTGTTATACTTCCTGCACGATAATTCCAACATGTACTCGCAATGCTTCCTGATGCTTCAAGTAATGGTCCCCTTACAGGAACTAATGTAAATTGTGTTCGAGTCCCGCTCGATTTTGCTTTTGCTTCCACAGCTGCGACGAAGCTTGTTAAATCATCGCTTTTTAAAACATGCTTTAAAACACCAATTTTTGAATGTTCTTCAAAAGCTTTTTTCCATGTTTCAGAAAATGTTATGTGTTCGATAAAGTCAGCAACTACTGCTGCTTGATTTAAATCCAGATCTTGATCGCTTCTAATTTCTACAAATGCACTCACATCTAAATTTGGGTTTTGCGAGACTGCACTCACCATCAATAGCTCTCGTAGTGGTCTTTTAAATTCTTTGAACTGTGACACAGCTTCAACATGTTTAAAAAATTTAGGGAAATCCCATAATGATTCAGAAGTTACTTCAGATAATGAAGCTATTTCAGCATCTATTTTTGCAATTTTTTCAACTTTCGTTGGAGGAATGTGTTGCTTTTGCTTTTCTAAATTTTCTATTCTTTGCTTAGCTAGACTTTCGATTTTTTCAAATAAATCTTGTAGACCTTGAACATCCACACTTCCATCATCATGCACAATTGCTTTCGCTCTGGAAAAATCTTGAACAAGATTGTTATATACGTCGCGTAATTGTGAAGTTGTATTAATAGTTGTTTGTTGCCTATCTAATGGTCTAATCGTACCTGGACTATGTTCAACTTGCTCAAAAGGAATTTGTAACATTTTTTCAACAGCATCAATTCCACCAGCGCTAAAATCTGTTATCTGTATTCTTACTGCCTGAGCAAAAGTTGCAGTAAACACTTTCGTCCCTAAAAGCTCTTGACGTAAATTTCCTGAAAGAATATCTTTTCGCATTTCAGATATTGCATTCAGTGCTTGCTGGTAGCCAGCTGCACCTGTTGCAGTTATTCCTATCTCTCTCATCGACTCGGGAGTCTGTTCTGTGAACCTCAATCTAATTAAGTCATCGATTAGCTCAATTGGATAACCACCGAAATGCTCACCAATAGGGTTGAATACACTTGGTAAATAGGTTTCTCCACGTTCAATTATTCCTGCACCAATTAAATTGTTTCTAAAATTCTCTAATGGTTCTAATGGAGATTTGCCTGCAGATAATGCGCCTAGCGCAATTGAACCCAGATGATCATCTATTATTTTTAGGTTTTTTTCTATGCCAGCACTTAATCGTTCGTACTCTTGTGAACCAGGTTCTTGAACTCGCAACAATACATTAATGCGTAAAACTTCATTAAAAGCATCGTTTGCTTTATTCAAAACAATTTGTTTAATAAACTCATTTTCTAGAGAGAAATTTAAAGGCATTCTTTGATCAAGCTGATTAATTATTTCATCATTTATTTCTAATAATTTTTCATATGTTAGATCTTCGAAACCTAAGTAGCTCTCATCTCTTTCATAGTCTTGAAGCATGTCAAGTTTTAATTTAATCACTTTTTCTAAAGTTTCACGATCTAAAAACCCAAACTTTTCTTTAACTTCTCCAAGCGCGCTCGGAATAAATATTCTGCTTAGACCCATCGGGAATTTATCACCTAATAAATTCGAGTATCTAACAAGCAAATTTGCAACATTATTATCATCAGAGATACATCTTTGAGTCAATTGTGAAAATAATTCATCAACCCGATTTTCTATCTCAAGTTTTTGCAGGCCTAACGCTTCAGCAGCTTGCTGATTTTCAGGAGTAACTATGTATTTGCCAGTTGTATAATCATATTCAAATAGCTTTAATATCTGTTCATCAATTGCATCATATTTTTCTGCTAACTCTTTTATATATTGTGTAACTAAATCAGAAACTATTTGATCTTGATCATAATCGCCGATGCTAAATGTAAGTTCTGCATCTGTTTCAAGTTGTCTTCTGATTTCACTAAATATCAAAGGAATTTGTTCTAAACCTTCTTTGCCAGGTTTAGTTACTCCAATATATTGCAGAGGAAATACTATTGAATCATGTAAATAATCAAGAGTACTTATATACCTTAAACTTTCCTCAGAAAGAAATGGATATTCAACTTCTAGTTCTCTTATTCTCATTGGAACAAATAAAGCGCTTTGCTCATTAAATAAATCGTTAAATCTAACTCGTGCAGTTTTATAATTTTGTAATATCGTAAAGCTAATTTCGTCAAGAGTTTGCTCAGAAAGCAGCGCCCTGATACCTTCATGATCTAAGTCGCTAATTTGAACTTTTGATAGATCAATACCAAGTGTGGCTTCTTTAACTATTTGAATAACATTTTCATCTAAGTAATAAGGAACGATTTTATGTGCAAGTTTTATGTAATCTGGCAAAACAATAGGCAAATCAACTTGCCCATAACCATTTTCTAGAGCTCTAACTATGTCACCAACATTTGGATGTATTTCAATTGCTTGAATTATTCTTTCGGGTTCATCGAATTGATATACAAATCCAGCATTTAGTACAGAATATCCATCGCTTTTAGCTAAAACTTCAATGACAACATCATCATACGAGTGTTGTGTTACTTCATTTAAACGGCTTATTAAATATGAACAATATTGATTATCAAATCCGAATGGTCTTGTTGTAGCTATAACTTTAAAAATTTCGAACAATTGATCTGCATCTATTTGATCAACGAACCCACGATTTTTTTGATCTCCAAGAAAGTCGTACAGCCGCGCTCCTTGACCTGCTCTTTCAAATGCATGTGCTAGTTCTAGAGTTCTTTGTGGTGTAAAAGTTCCTAAATGCTTTAACACCCTTTCTGTTTGTCCGACTTCAACCATTTCTAAAACTGCAATATCTGGCATTTGATCAAATTCAAAACGTGATTCGACCAAAGATCTAAGTTGACCTTTATCTATTAGAAACTCTGAAAGTTTTTTGTAGTGAGAATTTTGTTTTGGTTCAAAGTCCGAATCACGTGGATAACCAAAAGCAAAGTCGAGACTATCTTCATTCGGATTTGCTAAGGCAGTTCCGATGACTTCTGCTATTCGAGTATGGTCATCTTGATTGAAAGCATCCAAATACGAAAATACAATCTCGATACCGTACTTTCCTCTTGCAGATATGAGTGCAGTTGCATCGTCAAGAGACAAGTCCCTATTATGACTGAAAAAATCGTCATAGCTATCGGCTTGCCATATCGCCTCTACTATGTTTGAATCCATTCAAACTCCGTTGTTTTAGGGCGATTGCTTTATATTGTAAAAAATTAATGATTTTTAGTCAACCATTAAATTATGCGCTGATAACGCGTTTATCAGGAATAAACCAGGCCAAAGTCACAATGACATAGCAGAAATAACCGAAGTAAGGATGAAAGAAGGAAAATAATGTACCTAACACATATAGGCTTAACGAGATTTTTCCTTTTAGATCTCTCCCAAGTAATTCTGCAATTTTTGTGTCTTTGTTGCAACGTTTTGCAAAGTAAACCAAGACTGTATAACTAAGTGCTGCCATAATACAGACAAATCCATATATTGCTGCTGGTAATTTTTTCTCATGAAAATTACCCACCCATGAAGTCACAAATGGAATTAATGACAACCAAAAAAGCAATAGTAAATTGCTCCACATGACTCCAGCTGATACACGTTTCAACGCTCTGAACATATGGTGATGGTTATTCCAATAAATACCAATAAAAATAAAACTTAATATGTAAGCAAAGAACATAGGCAATGAATGTTTCAATGATTCAAAAGTTGGCTTGTCTGGGATCTCTAACTCCAACACCATGATTGTAATAATGATTGCCAATACACCGTCGCTGAATGTTTCAGTACGACTTGTGTCAATATCTTGATAGTCATCTTCACGTTTTGATTTCATAAAGAAAGATTAGTTTATAAAGAGAAGGATGTTTTGCAGGGCAGGAGGGACTCGAACCCCCAACCGCCGGATTTGGAATCCGATGCGCTACCAATTGCGCCACTGCCCTAGTTTGAAGAAGGTTATTCTAACTTATTTCATTAACGGGTAATGGGTCCAGCACCTATTTTTGCATCTTGTAAAACTGGGGAATCAATACCTAAACGTGACAGTGCTTTAACTACATTAGGTCTACGATATGGTTCAACTCGATCGAGTAATCCATTTTCTAGCGAATCACGTAAAGCATCTTTTACATAATCTGGAATATCTTTCGATGATTTCCATAATATTGGCGCACCAGGTCCATGCTTTTCAGTCAGTGAAACTGGCTTTGGATATCTACGAACTCTTGGAGCACTTATATGTAATACGCTGACTTTATAAATATCATTAACGACGACACCTCTTGCTCGCAGTAACGTCGGAGTCACTACATAAAAATGTACTTGAGCGCCATTAGGTGTTACGACCGTAACTTTAGGATCGCCAAGCAGCTTGATTGCACCAGGTGGGACATTAGCAGTAGCTTTATCTTTTGGTCTGGTTGCCGCTTGCGCACCTAAATATCGAGCTGTTACATCGTTACCATCGATAGTACTTGTCATAGCAACCTCCAAACTCAGATAATTGAGGTTACACCATTAAGCATTTTGTTGTAAAACAGAGTTAAGGATGGGGTGAAACACCCCATCCCGTAAAGTCTAATTAGATTTTTTTCTAGATTTTTTAATAATGAAGAAAACAATTAATCCTAGAAGGATAAACGGAAACAATGCACTGACCACAATAAGTATTCCACCAATTGTTGAAAGCAATGCACCGACAGAAGTTGTCCATGCTTTTGACAAAATAGATTCCGACTTATCACTACTTTTTGCCTTAACACCTTTTTCAGCAATTGTGATTGTTAGAGTTGATAAAGCAACTTGGTTATCCAATAAATCTTTTTGGCCTTGCAACACTTCTATATCTTGTCTTAGTGAAAAAATTTGTTCTTGTATTGTTGATGTTTCACTAACTGAATTAGCTTTTTTCAACAAATCAATTAGAACAGTTTCACGTTCACGCATTATTTTTAACCTTGCATCGTAGTCAATTGCATCAAATGTTCGATCAAGGGAATTAACACTTTCATTTGTCACTTTTCCGACTTTGCGCAAGTTCTTTAAAGTTACGTCAAGTTTTTCAGATGGAATTCTGACAGTGATTGTCGATGTTCTCAAACTTGAAGACGAAGCTTCAACATATCCGCCTTCAGGGATAAGTGAAACGATTTGATCGTATTTTTTCGTGACACTATTTCGAGGGATTCGTATATCTACAGTTCCCGTTTTTACGATCTTGTTGCCTTTTGGATTACCAATAGATGAAGTAGGTTCGTCACAAGGTGCTTTTACGCACTCGACTAATGAAACATCTGGCGATGAAGGTGATACTTTACCTTCTGATCCTTTAATGCTTAAAGAAGAACTACCACTTTGCCCGTCAGCTGTATCAGCATTAGCTAACAAATCGTATGACGATTGTGACTTATTATCCACACCACCATTAAATTGGGCTTGACCAACAAAATACCCTGCAATAAGCAGTACCGATATGGATAAAGCAATTAATGTCTTTTTCATATTGACTCCTTGTCTAATTAATCAATATGACGACACGGGATTATGAAAAGTTCCAAAAAATATAAGAAATATTTTTAAATTTGGTAGCGGGGGCGGGACTTGAACCCGCGACCTCACGATTATGAGCCGTGCGCTCTCACCAACTGAGCTACCCCGCCAGGGCTATTAAAGATTAGTTGACTTGAACGGTAAAATGCCTCTTTAGCTAAAACATAGCGTAAAAAGTGTTTGTGGGATTTTCTATCGAAAAACGATAGTTTTTCGACCCAACACGGCTTAATTCTGGGAGCCTCCTACCAGAATCGAACTGGTGACCTCTTCCTTACCATGGAAGCGCTCTACCGACTGAGCCAAGGAGGCGGAATGGAAAAAGATTACTACTTTAAATAGCTACAAATGAAAATGTAGATTTATCTGAGCATTCGTTCAAGGCCGCCTGGGTTAGCAACTAAATCCGGTTCAATACTTATATAGCTTAAATCAGGACTTGAATATTGTCCTTGTGAACGTGACAGAAATCTCGCTCCACTTTGTGGAATATAATCTCTTTTTGTTGCATCATATAAGAACCATTCGCATTCAAGGTCACCAGTTACAGTGTCGACTGTTAATTCCATATAGCCATGACTTTCTTTTGTGTATGCACTAACTCGATCATTTACATGACCAGTATGTCGAACTCGCGAAGACAATGCGCCAACTTCAAACTCATGTGCAACAACCTCTGTTCGCTTATTTAGAGGATCTAGATGTATTGGGCTTGTATAAAAAGTATGCAAATCTCCAGAAATAAAATTAACGTTCGTTAGACCAAGACGAGCTATTTCATCAACTATATGTTGTCGTTCTCTTGTAAAGCCTGCCCATGAATCTTCAATACGGTCAAGTCCAGAAGAAAATGAAACAGATGTAACTACCAATAATCTTTTTATATCATCTGACTTAGCATTTTTTAGTTCATCTAAAAACCAGCGTAATTGTTTTTCTCCAAGCATGGTGCCACTATCTTTATCTCGAAACATGCGGGTATCGAGCATTAGAACTCTAACGCCTTCACCAAAATCAACACGACGATAAAAGCCAGTATGTTCTGCACCATCTGCACTTGCATATACACGCGAATATGCCTTAAAACCATCTGATATCATTCGCGCTTCAGACCGGTCAGTTCCAACAATGTTGTTTCTAATTTCATGGTCATCAGGAACACCAAATACTGGGACTTCACCTAAAAGCTTTTTTCGATGCTCATCGTTATATACGAGATACTTCATTAAAAATAATTCGTAGTCATTAGCTATAGGGGTTGGATCTTTTCTTGGTCTGTTACTTGTGAAGATTGTTTCTTCAGTATCTGCATAGATCGAATCACCATTTACAAACACAGCATCTAAGCCTCTTCTGGAAGCAAAATCTAGTGAATTCCAAAATCCAGTTGTATATTCCATACATGAAATTACTGCAATTCGAATTTTCGTTATAGGTTCATTTAAATATGGAGTATTCCTTCTTAAAGTAGGAGGTTTTGTAAATCCTACAAATTTTTCGCTGCTTAAATGAGGCGCAGAAACTTCATATGTATATTCTTTTCGTGGGTCCAGATCAGGAAATCTAACTCTAACTCTAAAATCGTTTTGCGCTATGGCTGTTACTTCTTCACTTGCAACTTCTTCCCCACTATTTAGTTCAAAGACTCTTATTTTTCCTGGAACAATTTGTCCCCAATCTTCATTCGGAGGGCATATTCGAGAAGTAATTATTAAATTATTCCAACCATCCCAGGTAGATGCTGCGCCTTGATTGACAGGGTTGGCGCTAAATCTTAATGCTTGTGCACTTGGAGCTAATCGAGCAAAACCTTCTAATGGCTGATCGCCTTGTAAATATTTTGCAGAAAGAATTGTTAAGCCTGCTGCTGCGCTTCCCTGCAAAAACCTTCGACGTGTCATTCCATTACTCGACATTACACCTACTTTATAGCAAACATGAGATGACGTCCATATTAGAATTTTCTAGATGAGTAGGGTTGTTTTAATTCATGGAAGTTTCGGGTCACCTGATGAGAACTGGTTTCCGTGGTTGAAATCTCAGCTAGAAAAACAAAACATCAATGTTGTTGTCCCTCAATTTCCTATTGAAGAGGAACAATCATTCGATTCATGGATTGAGACATTTAAAAGCGAAGTTGGAAAAGTAAAAGAAACTGATGTTTTAGTCGGTCACTCAATAGGCGTAGCATTTATTTTAGGTTTATTAGAACACGTAGATACTCGTATTACAGGATGCGTTTTGGTTAGTGGATTCATGCGAACTTTAGGGTTTAATGAATTTGATCAAGTAAATAAAACTTTTATCGAAAATAAAATTGACTATCAGAAAATTAAGAAGAAGTCTGATCATTTTATTATGCTCCATGGAGATAATGATCCATATGTTCCAATTGAATATGGAAACGAAATTGCTGAAAATTTAAATTGTCAATTAATCGAAATCGAAAATGGCGGCCATTTAAATGAAGCAGCAGGATATAAAGAATTTCCTCTAGTTTTGCAACATATCCAATCTTGCATCAGCAAATGACACGCTGAAGCGTTTGCACCAAATTACAACATATTTATAACTTGATAAATCTACATTTCCAGGTACTTTATAGTTCGAGTTTCCTTTGTTTGCTTTTAAATCTCCTAGATCTATAAATTCAACTGGAGTCCCATCATTTTGTATGTTTGTTGCTAGGTAAACTTTCAAGTCAGGACCGTTAGTTGTAGATAAATTCTCAAACCTTACAAATTCAACATCATTTTTCTTAGTGATAAAAACAGTACCTGTTGTTTTATGTTCTCTTGATTTCCATGTAGCCTTTTCAATCTTCTCCCCAATTATTTTCTCTTTTCCAGTTTTACTTAATAATGCAGCTTGAGGTTCAAAGTAAAACAAAATAAATGAGACAACAAATATAATAAGAATAACGATTACTAAAATCACTATTTTCTTCATATACCTATAGGTAATTCTAAAGCAGAAAATGGTGGGCCGGGTAGGATTTGAACCTACGTAGCTCGCGCAGCAGATTTACAGTCTGCCCCCTTTGGCCGCTCGGGTACCGACCCCCAAGAGGTAATAGGCTAGCAAATGGATATATCTATGAGCAGATTCGTAGAATAAATGAAACCAAATAATTCCCAGGGGGCAAAATGCCAAGTTTTGATGTAGTCAGTGAAGTTGATCTGCAAGAAGTTCGCAATGCAGTAGATCAAACATCTAGAGAAGTAGGCACAAGATTCGATTTTAAAGGCACTGATTCTGTTATCGAATTTGATGGTAAAGCAAAAATCAATATTAACTCTGCAACAGAAGACCGAGTCAAAGCAATTATTAACGTTCTAGAAGAAAAATTTGTCAAAAGACAGCTTTCACTCAAGTCGCTAGATCATGGTAAAGGTGAAGAAGCTGCCGGTGCACGCTACAAACAAGAGCTGACACTCAAGATGGGTATTACTACCGAAAAAGCAAAAGAGATTGGAAAATACATCAAAGAAAATGGACCTAAGGGCATCCAACATCAAATTCAAGGTGACCAACTTAGAGTGACTAGTAAAAAACGTGATGATCTTCAAAATGTTATCTCCATGTTAAAAGAAAATAATTTTGACATTCCTTTGCAATTTGAAAACTTCCGTGATTAAACGATTAATTTTCTTTTTACTTTTATGCATTATTACTCTAACGGCATGTAGCAACACCAGTACAAAGAAAAACTCTTCTACAACATCAGCTCCTGCTTTGATTTCGTCACCTATAAAAACAATCTACGCAGTCGGAGATATAGATTCATTCGATAACAACTTAAAGGCAATTGCAGAAAAAGAGATCCGATCAAATCCTGACAGCCTTTGGCTGCTGCTTGGTGATTCTGGCTATGGAAATTCAGAACAAGTAAATCAAAACTATAAAGAAATTATAAAAACAATTCCGCAAAACAATATCCGGATGATTTATGGTGATCACGACTACGGCACTCAAGACCCCAAAGACTTTACAGAAAGCAATAAACTAAAAACAGGGGCAGAATCTCTATTGAATGCTCAAGACAATTTGGCTTTAGGTTTAGATGATACTGGAAAACTTTCCAAGCTGGATTCTTCAAAAAAATATCTTTGGACGATTATTGGAACTAACGATATTTGTGTAGAAATACCAGACAACTTTCTAGATAATTGCAATACAAAGAATAATTCCACGTTTATTCAGAATTTAAAAGCTGCAAAAAACTCTTCTGCTTGCACAATCGCAGCTTGGCATCACCCCATTTATGCGGTATTAAAAAATGGAGGTGCTGATCAAGTAAATTCTCAAAAGTATGGAACCGAGTTGTATGAACAATCTATTAGTTATGGTGTTGATATCGTGCTTAATGCAGACCACCATCAATTTCTAGCAACGAAACAAATAAATGTTGAAGGAAAATTAGCTGAGCCAAATGAAAAATCGACTAGAGAATTTATTGTCGGCACTGGTGGCGCGCCTGTAAGTACCGACAATCTAATTCCAAAGCTACCAAAAAATGCTATTGATTCTGATCTAAGAAAAATAATTGGCGTATTAAAAATAGATTTATATAAGAATAAGGCTATGTTGTCTTTTATATCAGAACAAAAGATTGAATATACAACCTCTATTTCTTGCTAATATTGGCGTTACGAGAGAGGGATTTAATGAAAAAAATATCGATATTACTTGCCGCAATTTTGGTGACTATAACTTCAGTACTTTCGGCTTGCTCGTCAGACAAAAAAGAAAACAAGCCAACTGAAACTTCTAAAACAAATAATTCAACTTCGTCAAAGAAGATATCTTTACCAGATCCATGTACAGTCGTTGATTTTGCAGACATACAGGCTGTTATGCAACTAAGCATTACATCTGAACGTGGAGAACAAGGAAAGTTTTATGATGGAGGCTCGACAAAATACTGCAGCTGGGAAGCAAAAGAATCCCCATATTCAAGTGTAGAAATTCGCTTAGGTAAAAATGGCAATGGTAGTAATAATCTCGAAACGGCTAAAGATGTGGCAGGTCCTGAAGGTTTTGCATTTGAGCTCGGAGACAAGGCAGTTGTCGATACAAAAAGAAATGTAATTAGTTTTGTTTATAAAGATGTTTATTATGATGTTCAAGTAGTACAGAACGAAAAAGACTTTTCTACATTTTCCAAAATTCCGCCAGAATTAAAAATAAGTGGATCCTCTATTGCAGGTTCTAGCATTCAATCTAATTTAATTGCTGAATATTTAATCGCTACAAAAATTATCGAAAACACAAAATAAGAGTTTATTGTGAGCGTTAAATTTCTCTTTTAGCGCTCACAACACCAAAAGCACCTAGCCCATTTAGATCAGTTAATAAATTTCTCTCCACTCCGTAATTAGAGTTTGCGCTTGTATCATTTTCAATAAACTTTTTCAACTGATCGTAAGAAGAATTATCAGCGGTATTTACATATGCATCTATACCATTTTTTTCTAGCCAACTCTTTTGATCATCAAAAGTGATTTTTGAAAAGCCATTTAGATCAAGTGCAAGCATTAAGTCTTCTTTAATGATGTCTGTTGTTATATCTCCACATGCTCCAGCATTTAATGCATTTAAAACATTTTCGACACCGACAATGCGCTTATTGTCTTGATATAAACGCAGCCAATTTCCATCTTTCATACTCTCTACTGATTTAATGTAATCAAACATAAGTAATTCCAGTGCTGTTACTTGTGAACAAGCATCAATTACTTCACCTAGCCAATTAGAAATACCTGTATGAATAGGGACAGGAAAATTGTCGATGTTTGTTGATACATTCGATTTGTTCGCTAAATCTATGTTGCCAAAGACGCCAAATTTTGCCATAACTTCATGTACATTAAGACGATCAGGCTGATACTCTTGATAAATATCGTGAGTAAATCCGATATCAAAAACTAAATTGTCCAGTAACTCATTAGCAATTATTAATGTCGAGCCTTCTGTCTCTGGAATAGTTTCAAAAACATTCCAACTCATAACTGTTTTGATATTCTGCAGTTTTTTCTTTGACGTTTCTCGATGTTCGGGTGAAATATCAACAAGAAAATAATTTATGTTCTCTAAAAAATCTTTGTTTGATCTAGCGATGCTAGCTGCTAACGAACCAGGACCACTTCCTATTTCTACTACGTTTGCTTTTTCAGTTTCTATATTATTAAACCAATTTTGGATATAGTCAGAAATAACCAGTCCAAATAATTCACCAACTTCTGGTGACGTCAAATAGTCACGCTCTCGCCCAGCACCGTTACCTTTTGTGTAAAATCCATCTTCACCATATAAAGCATTTTGCATATAGTCAGAAAAGTTTTGACCATTAACTTTGAAGTTATTTACCATTGAGGAATTGCGCCCTCAGTAATTTCTATTGTTTCCCAAACATTATTTTTAATATAGGGCTCATCTTTCAAGTACTCATCAATATCGGATTTTGAATCACAATTAAAAACAATTACGCTCCCCATTAGATGTCCGTCAGCCTTGTCTTTTAAAGCAACGACAAAATCAATAAAACCCTTATCTACTGATACTTTTGTTCGTGCGATATGGCTTTCTCTTACTGCCATTCGTCGATCTAAAGCATCAGCATAGTCATAAGCAATCAATACAAAATTCATTCATATATCCTAATAAACCCAGATAAATTAGTTATCCTTATTGTAATTTGCACCTTTTATGCTCTATTATGGTTTTCCTTAGTTTATGGACGATTTAAGAGCAATAACGCCTACCCCATTATATAGATATATACGTTTAGACCCACCCAGAAATAATGCTCCTGAAGTTTTATCTGACATAGCTCGTTGGCTTAATGAAGCTAGAAGAATAATTCAACCCTGGGACAAAGAGAAGCTTGCTGCATTTTTATCTACACAAACTCCTACTTCACTACTTGATTTAACCGATCTAGTCGCACGAAATGTTATTGGAACAGAAGTTCTTCACCAGCCTGGAAGTCTTCATCCCATACATGTACTTAATCAGCACGATACATTTGTATGGGCAGGTATAAGCGGAAGAGACTATGAACAAGCAGCACAGATATTTTTAAACAAAATTGATTCAATACTTAACAACTCTGCTCATAGAGATTCTTCAATCGATCCGAGCTTTGCTATCGCAATATCTGAATTTCAAACTTATCTTCATAACGTTGTTGATGGGACAGGACGCTTATCTAGAGCGCTTGCATTAATGTTTTGGCCTGAACAGTTTGAACTAAATGGTGACCATATACAAAGATTATTGACAGGTTCAACAACCGTTGATGACAACTACAAAAGTTTTTCTGATCCAAATATTAGTCTGGGAGATATTTATAACCAGATTGCATTCGAATCGTTTGTAGATCCAGCGACTGGTAAACATTTTGTTTTAAGTGTTCCTTCTTGGTCGACAATCTTTTCTTCACTACCACAAGTAGGAGAATTTTTAGATGGAGCGACTTCAAAATTTGATTCACAACGTATACGGTATACATTCGGACTTATAACTCATTCATATGGAATAAATCCATACTGGGATGGGATCTCCGAAGCAATAATTGCTAAAGCATTGTCAACGCCACTAAATCCTATTCGGCAAATGCCTCCGTTTACCGATAAAGAACGAGCACAGATTATTTATAATGCTGATATTCATGAATGTCTAATTGCCTTGAAATGGTCTGCAGCATCAGTGGAAATCGCAACAAAAGCATTCGATACTATTAACGCAACAAACCCGCAAACTATTGGAGATGTTGTAAGAATAATCGCCAACTCTTGTAGAGAAACACGGCTAGCTCTGATGGAACTAGGAATAGAATCAGTCTTTAACAAAGATTATCGTGTTGATTTTCTTGATGGCAATCCATCGATAGCCGATGTACTAAAAGCACAATATGAAGATGGTGTTTTATGGGTTCTTGAAGGACGCACACCAAGTATGCAATATGATCCTCTGCGACTAAGAACATATCCTAACGGTACAAGCCAGTCTGTCGATCCAATAGAAAGAGTATTTAGATTTCCGCCACGTCCAGGAAATTAAGATATTGAAGAAATTAGTTCTGCTATTTGAGAAACTAACGATGGCAACACACCAAGCAAGATTGTTGCACCAGCACATAGCAAAATTGCTAATTTCAATGCAGGCGGAGTCGCAACCGAAGTTGTGCTTCTAATTAAAAGTCCACCTCCTGAACTCACTTCTTCCTCTACTTCTTTTAACTCACCTGGTTCTTCTAACCACATACGTTTCACAACACCGGCATAATAAACAAATGCAACTACTGATGCTATTGCAGCCACAACTGCAATGACTGTCGATGATGCGCTACCGGCATCTAAAGCAGATCTAAACATAACAAACTTTGCAAACCAACCCGCCAAAGGTGGGATGCCTGCAAGTGAGAACAAAAATATTGTTAAACATATAGCTAAGAAAGGTTCTCGTTTACCTAAACCATTATATGTTTCGAGCTCACCACTTTTAGTTCTACGCGCAATCGCAATCACTGCTGCAAACGCACCAATATTTGCAAACAAATATACGGCTAAATACACAAAAGTAGCTTCGATTGATGAAGACGAAATGTCGCCAGCTTTTCCTGAAATAAAGATAAGTGGAAGTAAAACAAATCCACCTTGCGCAATTGAAGAATATGCCAACATACGAACAATGTTGTTTTCTTTTAATGCTGTAAAGTTACCGATTATCAATGAAGCAACAACAAGAATATAAATTATCGGAGCCCAAATTTTGTACTCTGGCGCAAAAGCGTATTGCAACAATAAGGTAAGCCCAACAAAACCAGCAGCTTTAGAAAGAACAGAAAGAAATGCAGTAACAGGTGTTGGCGCTCCTTCATAAACATCTGGCGCCCATTGATGAAATGGAACTGCGGATATTTTGAATGCAAAACCAATTATCGTAAAGATGATTGCAACATTAGCAATAGGGGGAGTTGAACCAGAAGCAAAATAGGATCCAATTTCACTAAATAAAGTTGAATTTGTAACGCCTACGATAAAGCTCATTCCATAAAGCATTACGGCAGAACTCATCACTCCATATAAATAATATTTAATAGCAGCTTCATTACTTTTAACATCTCGTCTTCTCCAACCTGCCATAACAAATGTTGGAATTGAAACTGTCTCAAGTGCTACAAATAAAGAAATAAGATCACGAGAAGAAGCCATCGCGCTCATACCCAAGACAGAAACAAGAAGCAAAAACCAAAATTCGCTTTGGAAATAATCCCCTTCACGGATGTAATCTGCACCAATTAATACAACAATATATGCACCAATGATAAAGAATGCTTTGAAAGCTAACGCGTAATTATCTACTACAAAGGCTCCCCCAAATAGACTTCGATTATTACCGTCTAAAGCCAAAGTAACGACAGGAACAAGTGAAGCCAACAGACCGATGGCAGCAATATTGCTTGATTTCCAAGATGATTTCTTAGGCAAGAATAAATCTACAATTAAAACAGCAATACCAGCTAAAGCCAGAGTTAACTCTGGAGCGAGTGCATGCCAGTCAATAATTGGAGCTTCCATTTATCCCCCAAACAATGCTGAAATCGGTGCATTGAAATATCTAAATAGTAAATCAGGATAAACACCAAATACTACAATCAATGCAAGTAATGGAGTCCACGCCAACCACTCTGTTACATGAACATCATGAATATGTGCATCTTTAAATTCTTCTTTAACTTCTCCAAATGCAACACGTTGGAACATCCATAATAAATATCCTGCAGCTAGAACAGTACCGATTGATGCAATGACCATGTATACACGGAAAAGATTTACATCTAAACCTTTAGCAGGAGAAAATGCACTAAGTACTGCAGGGAATTCTCCCCAGAAACCAGCTAAGCCTGGAAGCCCTAATGAAGCCATGGCTGAAAAACCTAGAATCCAACCTAGACGTGGAGCATTCTTAAGTAGACCACCCAAACGCGCAATTTCACGTGTGTGGAATCGGTGTTGTATTGATCCTGCGAGGAAGAACAACATACCAGTGATTAAACCGTGAGCAACCATTCCGAATAATGCTGCATTCATACCAAATGTTGTTCGTGTTGAAATTCCTAACATCACAAATCCCATGTGGGCAACAGAGCTAAACGCGATAAGTCGTTTAACGTCAGTCTGTGCCAAACAACAAAGTGATCCATATATAATTCCGATTACTGATAAAGCACCGATATATGGAGCCCATGTTTTGCTTGCTTCAGGCAAAATAGGCATTGCAATTTTCACAAAACCATAAGTACCTAGTTTCAACAAGATCGCAGCTAGTAAAACTGAACCTTGTGTTGGTGCTTCTGTGTGAGCATCAGGCAACCAAGTATGAAAAGGAAACATAGGAACTTTAATTGCGAATCCTAAAAATAGACCGCCGAATATCCATAATGCAGTTGTGCTTGATATCTTCAATGTTCCATCGTTAGCCATAGCGGTTAATTCTGTAATCGAAAATGTGTTTGATTTCGATAAGAAAAACAGTGCTAAAAATCCAAGCAACATCAAAGCTGAGCCAAAAAGTGTAAATAAGAAGAATTTCAAAGAAGCATACTTACGATTTGGTCCACCCCAGACCCCAATCATGAAAAACATTGGTAGTAAAACAATTTCGAAGAATACAAAGAACAAGATTAAATCTTGTGAAACAAAAGTACCATTCATACCTACTTCAAGTAAAAGCATTAATGCTAAAAACCCGCGTGGGTTATGTGGTTCTGGAAAATGATCCCAAGAATAAATAATCACCAATACTGTTATAAACATTGACAGTAAAAGTAGAGGTAGTCCAATGCCGTCGACGCCGATGTCGTAGCGTGAGTTAATTAGTGGGATCCATTCTTTTGAAACACCAAGCTGAACAGCTTTGTCACTCCAATCGAAACGTGTTAGAACAATTACACCAACAGCTAAAGTAACTAGCGATGTTGCAAGTGCAATAGTTTTTTGTGCCAGTTCTTGTCTCTTTGGTGTAACTAAAACACCAATCATTCCTACTAACGGCAAAAATACCGCCAGTGTTAGAGACCAGTCATCAAACTTGTCCACGTATCTCTACCTTTCGCTTCTCGATTTATCTACTTAAGTACACTGCTACTATTCCAAGAACAATTACGCCCATGAAAAGCATTGCAGCATATCTTTGAATTTTTCCGCTTTGCAATAGTCTCAAACCAGAACCGGTTGCATTAGCACCTGTTCCTAATGAATTAACGACCCCGTCAATTCCGCTTTGGTCTAAATTCTTATATGCAAGATTACCTAATTTTGCAGTTAATTTGCCGGCTGTATTTACTGTTGCATCAATAACATTTTGATTAATCCAATAACTAGCATTAGCAATTGATTTCTTTGTATGGCCTACGATGATATCTGTATATAAAACATCTAAATATAGTTTGTTAACTAATAAAGTATGTATTGCCTTTGCAATTGAATTTTTCTCTGTAATACCAACAAGGCCAATCTTTTTCCAGTAATACAAATAAGAAATACCAATTCCTATTAAAGCCATAAGCGTTGCGACACCTGCAAGTGCATAAATAAATTCAGCATGCTCAATAAACGCACCGCCATGAGCTACTAAATTTTCAAATGGGAAAGCACCTTTAGGTTCAACCCATTCTTTGAACTTTTCAATATGAAATGGAGCTGCATTTAACAAACCAGCAGTTACAGAAAGAACAGCCAAAATAATTAATGGAACAGTAATTACCTTATTTGATTCATGAGGATGATGATGTCCACGATATTCACCAAAGAAAGTTAGATATACACATCGCGTCATATACGCTGCTGTTAATAGTGATCCGACTAAACCAATGATTAAAAATGTTGTGTAACCATTATGTCCAGCGTTAGCTAAAATTTCGTCTTTAGACCAAAACCCGGCGAGTGGGAAAATACCCGCTAAAGCTGCGGTACCAATCATAAAAGTAACGAAAGTTATTGGCATATGCTTTCTCAATCCACCCATATCTTTTTTCATATCAAAACTATGGTGTGATCCACTATGAGCTACTGAACCTGAACCTAAGAAAAGTAGTGCTTTGAAAAATGCATGGGTGAAAAGGTGGAAAATTGCAGCAGTCCAAGCACCAGCACCTAGACCCATAACCATGTAGCCGAGCTGAGAAATAGTTGAGTATGCCAAAACTTTTTTAATGTCGTTTTGAACAAAAGCTAATGCAGCTCCAACTAAAATTGTTATTCCACCAATAATTATCATCGGGTTAAAACTTGTTTCGCCGATATTAAAGCCTTCCCAAAAAACAGGATACACTCGAGCGCCCAAATAAACTCCTGCAACAACCATGGTTGCAGCATGGATCAAAGCAGATACTGGTGTTGGACCAGCCATCGCGTCAGGCAACCAAGTGTGAAGTGGAAACTGACCAGACTTACCAATAATACCTAGCAATAAAGCCAACGCAGTCATGAATAATAAAGTATTTCCAACTTTGCCAGATAATGCAGCATTGTTTACATCAAGAATTGAAAAAGAACCTTTTCCTGTTGCACGTTCTACAAGGAAAAATGTCATGATCACGCCAGTCAACAAACCAATGTCACCTGTACGAGTTGTAAAAAATGCTTTTAGTGCAGCGTTTGAATTGTTCTTGTCTTCCCACCAGTGGCCGATCAACATAAATGAACAAAGACCAACTAATTCCCAACCAACCATAAGCTGCAAAGTGTTATTCGCTAAAACTAACAGCATCATTGATGAAGTAAATAATGATAATGCGGCGAAATAGTGAGTGTATCTAATATCACCTTTTAGATATTCTGTTGAATAGATGTGTACCAATGTTGAAATTATTGCGACTACAACCACCATCATTACGGCTAGACCATCAACTTGAGTGCCAACCCCAAGATGAATCGAACCGTTTCTCCACCACGTAAATGTTTGCCCAAATACTTTGCCTTCAAATTCATGTCCTCGAGTAATCCATTGGAAAGCAAGTACCGCTGACATTACACAAACAGCAGCCATTGAGATTAAACCAATTTCGTGACCTTTTTTCGGAAGTTTTTTGCCAAAAAATAGAATTAAAAAATATGATATTGCAGGTATTAGAAATATTAACCATGCATGATTTAGCATCCATGGACCTGAGCTTGTAAGTGAAGTAATTTTTTCGCCGACTGCGTGTTGTCCTTCTTTAACAACTTCTTCACACAAACCTGATGAGGGATTACACGATTGAAAAATGCCGATCATTATTAACCCTTCAACTTATCTAGTTCATCAATATTTGGTGTCTTAAGATTTCTAGTAATTAGCAAAACAATACCTAGTCCAACACCAATTTCAGCTGCTGCAATAGTAATAACAAATAAAGCAAATGTATTTCCGCCAGTGTTTCGTAAATATTGTGAAAACGCAACCAAATTTATGTTTACGGCATTAAGCATTAACTCAATACTCATCAGAACTAAGATCCCATTTTTACGTGCTATTACACCGTAAACACCTACACAAAATAAAAACGCTGCGAGAATTAAATAATAATTAAGTATCACATTAATCCTTTCTCGCCATTACAACTGCACCAATTAAGGCACCAAGTAATAACACACCTACAATTTCAAATGGGAAAACATATTTGTAAATAATCGATTCACTCATTGCTGCCATTTTCCCATTTGCCAAAGTTTCGTTAGCGCCTAAACCACCAAGAATTATTTTTTCTGACTTTGTGTAAGCATCAAGTATTAATGCAACTAACAATCCGAGTAATCCGAAACTAACAACAAATGCGGGTCCACGAGAAGCATTGTTTAAGTTTTTGTTTTTACCCATTGGTGCTCGAGTAAGCATTATTCCGAACAAGAGCAAAACAGTAACTGCACCTATATATATAAGTACTTGAACCCAAGCTATAAATTCCGCAGCTATAAGTAAGAACAATCCCGCAACGCTTGCCAACACAGAAACTAAGTAAAGCGCAGCATGAACAATATTGTTAGAACTTACAACGCCTATTGCACCAACACACGCTATAAAAGCCAAAATAAAGAAAACAATATTTTGTACAACCATTATTTCTTCGCTTTCGCTGGTAGAGCCCCTGCTTCGAGTGGTTCTGGTTCAGGAACAAAATTCATCCACTCCGCCAATTTATCTTTATCATGTAATAAATTGGCTATACGAAATTCTGAGTATTCGAATTCTGGTGCCCAAAAGATTGCATCGAATGGGCAAACTTCAACACAGATACCGCAATACATGCACAGACCATAATCAATATCGAAACGGTCCAAAATATTTACATTTCGTTCTTTACCACCTTCGCGCCTAGGTGGAGCTTTTTCTTTGTGGCCTTCTATGTATATACACCAGTCAGGACAAGATCTTGAACACAACATACATACTGTGCAGTTTTCTTCTTTAAGGGCAATAACACCGCGGGCACGAGTCGGAACTTCTTCTTTTTCATGAGGATATTGCACAGTTACAGTTGGTTTCATCATGGTTCGAAATGTAACCGATAAACCTTTGATGATTCCTGGTATCTTCAACTTTGGCATATTCATCACCTCAAAACCTGAAACGCGCCTGTAACCAAAATATTAATAACTGATAGCGGTATCAAAAATTTCCATGCAAGTTTTTGTAATTGATCTTCTCTAAATCTTGGATAAGTAAATCGGGCCCAAAACATTAAAAACGCAATCAACATTATTTTCGCAAATAAAACAATCGGTCCAACAATTCTCATAATGTCAGCATTCATGTCAATCCAGGGAACTGTCCATCCACCTAGGAATAAAGTTGCGCTTATTGCTGCAAAAGCAAATGCTGTTCCAAATTCACCCATGAAGAAAAACAAAAATCTAAAACCCGTGTACTCAACCATGTACCCTGATACAAGTTCAGACTCTGCAACAGGCATGTCGAATGGTGGTTGAGTTAATTCTGCTTGGCTGGCAATCATAAACAGTGCAAAACCAACAAACTGAGTGACTATGAAAGGTAAACCGATACCACTAAAACCAAATATCTTTCCGTAATATTGTGCTTCAACTATTCCTTGTAATGATGCAGTACCTGCTTGCATAACAACACCAACAACAGCTAGCAAAAGAGGAAGTTCGTAAGCT
This sequence comes from Acidimicrobiia bacterium, assembly GCA_046331265.1. Lineage (GTDB taxonomy): Bacteria > Actinomycetota > Acidimicrobiia > IMCC26256 > JAGPDB01 > JAGPDB01. The sequence continues at coordinate 44,706 of JAXLRE010000004.1, forward strand.
ATTAGCTGTGCAGCAGCACGAAGGGCACCAAGTAATGCAAACTTTGATGAGCTCGCCCATCCAGCCATTAAAACACCAATAACACTTAATGAAGAAACTGCCAATGCATAAAAGACACCGACATCTAAATTACGTACGTATAAGTCTGGACCAACAGGTATAACAACATAAACAAGAAATGTCGACATCAAAACAACAATTGGAGCAAGAGCAAAAACTCTTTTGTCTGCCTTTTCAGGCATGATGTCTTCTTTTTGTAAGAACTTCATACCGTCACCAACAAGTTGGAACCAGCCATGGAATCCACCTGGATCCATTGGACCCAAACGTGATTGCATGTGACTCATCATTTTCAACAAGAAAACATATCCGAGTATTAATGCACCGGCAGGAATGATGGCTAATACAATTGCAGTTTTAATAGCAGTTGTTGTCCCCCAACCAATGTCGATTGCAAAAGTTAAGCCGCTCATCTGTCAATGTCTCCCAAAATGAAATATAAACTTGCCAACACAGTTACAACATCTGGAACATAAATTCCCTGAAGCAACCATGGACAAATCGAAACGTTAGAAAAACTTGCTGTACGTATTTTTGTTCTAAATGGACCTGTCGAACCTTTAGAAACAATATAGTAACCCATTTGGCCAAGAGGGTTTTCTGTCTCTACCCAAATTTCACCTTCGGGTACCTTAATAATTTTTGGTACTTTGGTCATAACAGGACCTGAAGGAAATTTATTTAAAAGTTGACGAATTATTTTTATTGATTCACGAGTTTCTTGAAGGCGAACCCAATATCTAGAAAATGAATCTCCGTCTGGATGTGTCCAAACTTTGAAATCAACATCTTTATATGAAAGATATGGTTCTCCATCTCTACGGAGATCCCAATCAACGCCACTTGCCCGAATGTTGGAACCAGATACACCATAGCTCAAACCAACTTCTGGAGTAATAATACCTACTCCACGAGTCCTTGCTTGGAAAATTTCATTTCCTACAACAAGTCGATCGAAATCATCACAAGATTTTTCACAGATATCTAGTACTCGCTTACATTCACCAGTCCAACCCCAAGGTAGATCATCTTTTAATCCACCTATTCTGTTGAAGAAAGGATGGAAACGTCCACCAGTTGCTCCTTCAATTAAATTTAAAACATATTCTCTGTCTCTAAATCCATAAAACGCAGGTGTTATAGCTCCTACTTGTAGCCCCATTTCACCTAAGAACAACAAGAAGGTTGCTATACGAGAAAGTTCAGTCAAAATTGTTCGGATATATTCAGCACGATCAGGAGCTTGTATATCTAATAATTTTTCTGCTCCATGAACAAACGGAACTTCATTAGCAAAACTGCTTAACCAGTCAATACGGTTTATCAATGTTGTAACTTGAGGATAAGTACGATACTCAGTTAATTTTTCATAGCCTCGATGCATATATCCAATTACTGGATCCGCACTGATAACTCGCTCACCGTCAAGTCGAACAACTAAACGTAATGTACCGTGAGTTGCAGGGTGCTGTGGGCCCATGTTCAAGATCATGTCACCGTTATCAAGTTCAAGATTTAATTGTGAATCTTGAAGAAGTGTTGCAACTTTTGGATCAACGTTTATTTCAGGAGTTTGAGTCATGTCTATGCTCCTGTACTTTCTGATTCTTCTGCGTTATCACCTGGCATTGGTTCAACATCTACAAGACCAGGCCAAGGTTTAATTACTCTTGCTAAAAGAGGAAAATCTTTTCGTAATGGGAACCCTTCAAAATCTCCAGGTAAGTATAAGTGTCTTATTTCTGGATGACCTGCAAAATCAATTCCATACATTTCCCAACATTCGCGTTCATGCCAGTCAGCCCCAGGATAGTTTTTTGTCCACGAATCTACCTTCATTGTGTTTTCATCAACGTCAGTTTTAATCGTTAAACCAATATGTGAACTTGTTGTTTGAACATGAGCAAAAACTTGGAAACGCGAATCAGATCCACAAACACCGAAAGTCATTTCGCTTGGTTGTGTAGGTTGTGAAGTATCACCTGAACCTTCTTCTGATTCAAGAGGCATTGGCATCCAGTCAATTGCTGAGATAAAAGAAAGATAATCGAGTTTAAGTTTGTCTTTACAAATTTTTGCAGCTTTTTTATAGCCGGTATTGGTTACACGAATTACAACATCACTATAGTTTTCTTCACATTCGATTAAATCGTCGCCAAATTGTTTTTTTACTTGGTCAATGAACTCAGACATTGACTTGCTCTTTCTCATCTTCAGGATTAGTAAATGAAACACCGTAATTTGATGTTGCTACTGGATATGTAGGTTGACCTAGAACAGGATTTCCTTCAAAACGTTTTTGAAGTTCATCATTGCCTAAACCTTCTTGTTGAATTCTTTCTTGCAACAATGTGACAGCTTGAATCAAAGCTTCTGGTCGAGGTGGACATCCAGGCACATAAACGTCGACAGGAATAATTTGGTCGACACCTTTTGTTACGGAATATGAATCCCAATATGGACCACCGCAATTTGCACATGAACCCATTGAGATAACATATTTTGGATCAGGCATTTGGTCGTAAAGACGTTTAATAGCAGGAACCATTTTGTCTGTTACTGTTCCAGAAATTACAACTAAATCTGCTTGTCGAGGTGAAGCAGGAAAAGGTATAACACCTATTCTCATCATGTCATATCTTGGTGAAGCTAATGCAGCGCCCATTTCAATTGCGCAACAGGCAAGTCCCCATTGAAACATCCATAAAGAATATTTTCTTGAGTAATTCAGTAACCATGTGATTGGTTTTACTGGTTTTTTTTGCAAGAAACCGTTTACTGCTAAGCCCATTGTAAAAGTCCTTTACGCCAGTCGTAAGCTAAGCCAATTAACAACACAATAAGAAATGCTGCCATTGCCCAAAAACCAAATACACCAAGACCATTAACATTTATAGCCCAAGGAAAAACAAAGACTGCTTCAACATCAAAGATAACGAACAGCAAAGCAAATATGTAATATCGAATGTTGCTCTGCCCTAACGAACCTATTGGATCAGATCCAGATTCGTAAACGATATATTTTTGGTCTTGGGGACGGTTCGGTCTGATTAGCTTTCCTGCACCTAAAATCGCGACGCACATAACCACTGCAGCTAATAGGAAAATAGCTACTGCAAGATAGTCTCTATAATATTGCGTCATTGGACTTGTTGTACCGCTTGTTGCGTTTGCGGTTTTTGTCAGTAATATTGTTGCGAAACTGTGCATATCCAGGAGAAAGTATATGCGCTTTACGGAGAAAAAACTGAATTATTGCTGAAATATTCACTGGCTGAGAATTTATAGAAAATCATATGGTTTTGTACATATTTATAATGTTTTATATATTTTAATGCATTTGATTATTATATTTCGTTTATAGACATATTTGAATTCGCTTGCATTTTTTAGCGTAAGGCGTAGAATCAAAAACGAGGAATTTGTGCAAGCAAATTGACAAAATCGAAAAATCAAATAGAAGTACCGCCACTCTTAGCGCGACCAGTACCAATTGTAATTACTGGAACTCTCTCAAGAGATGAAGAAACTTTAAAGCTTGTTAAGTACTTAAATGACTTAAGTGTATCTGGTCAAATAAAAGTTTTTTATTACCCCGAAGCTGATCTTTCTAGCGCGATTCAAACTCAAGTTAAACAAGGTGAAAAATCTAAATTATTAAATCCAATTCGAGTGCCCGAAGATCTTGTAGTGTGCGAAGATATTTACTCTCACTCGCACCAAGATTATTACAGACAAGTAAAAGATTACCTAAGAGATAATGGAACACAATGCATATGCGTATCTGTACCAACACTTTCTCAAGATGTTTTTACCCATACTGACTTTAGCTATCGTGGTGCGTGGGCAGATAAAGATGCTGGGTTTAGATACGGCACAAAAGCTGACGGTCATGTCTTCTACGAAAATGAAATTGCATTCACTGATACTCCAACAATTTTATCACTCGTAGGAGCTGAAAATATTGGGTTCTTACATCTACTAAGTGGACCAAAAGTAGGTGAAGTAAAAGTAGATCGAGAAAAAACAAAAAAAGCAATCATTGATGAGATCAAAAAATTAACTGGTGATAGTTACAAAGATGAATATATTGATGCGATTTTGAACCATATTGTAAAACAAATTAGTGGCACACTAACAGGAATATCTGGAACTAAATGTTTAGATGACAAGGGTGTCCACTTTTTAGTCCACAGTGATACAAAATCTATATCAGGTACAACGATTGATCAACTGGTTGAAATTTTTGGGAAAGACCCAGAAGTCGAAAAAGCTAGAGAGACTGCGAAATCAATTATCGATGAAGCTCAATTAAAAGCTGATTCCATTGAGCTAGATGCGGAAGGAAAAGCCTCTGAAATAAAAGATAAGGCACAAGAGTCTGCAGATGATGCAATCGAAGCAGCAATTGAAACCAGTGCTTTAATGGGCGAGCTACCTCATATACTGGCAGGCCCACTTTCTTTATTTGCAGCACAACAAAAGAGAGAACAAGATGAACGTGTTCTTCAGCAACAAAAAGATAGCCAAAAAATTAGAGTAGATGTAAAAGAATTTTGTGACTTTCTTAATGCATCATTACTAGATGTGAAAGATATTGAACTTACAACTTGGGGTGAAATTTTTTCAACTGCACCATATGTAGTTGGTAAACAACAAATAAGTGATGTTCTAAATAAAGTGTTTAATAACCATCATGGCCGAGTGCCAGACGCTGAACAGATTTCAGAGATTGTTAATGAAACCAATCTTGGAATAACAACTATGAGGTTAGAGCATGCCATCGCTGCAATTGGTTTACAATCATTCAAAGAAAATTTTTTACTAACCCAAGCTGGTAAAAGACTGTCAGATGGGCATGATCAATTATTATCCTTACGCGGCTTGCAAGAATGGACTTTTGATCAACATGAGATCGACCATGCACTGTTCAATGCGATGTTGGCTCATCTCGATGGAGGCACTTTCACTCCTGCCGATCGACTATTTATTTCGACATGCGATCATGTTTTAGGTGGAGCAATTACAAAATCTCTTTCTAGATCGTTGGATGAAAGAAGATTTAACGACGCTATGGGTGAGCTTGGGATAACAAGTGCAGATGGCATCGAAAGAGATACCGACTCATACCTAAATGAAGTAGAAGTTATTGCAACTCAAAGTAAACTCTCTAGAAATGGAGGCCAGTTATCGCACACTTTAGAGCAGACTCTTGCAGAGATTGAGCAAGCTACCTCTGAAATTCCTGCTGAACAATTAATGATGAGATCAGATGGAACCGTAGTTCGAGGTAACTAACACAATATTTGTTTCAACATAATTTATAATTAACTAATGCCAATTAAACGAGCTTTTGTACTTTCAGGTGGAGCAAACATGGGGAGCGCACAAGTCGGTATGCTCATGGCACTTTTTGAACATAAAATTACCCCAGATATATTGATTGGAACTTCTGTGGGAGCATTGAATGCTGCTGCAGTTGCAACTAATCCAACTATCGAAGGCGTAAGTGAACTTGCACATTTATGGAGAAATCTTTCAAGTGCAGATATTTTTCCTGGAGGAAATTTATCTCGAGCTTGGAATATCGCAAAAAGAGGTACATACTTAGTAGAAAATAATGGTTTAGCTCGAGTGATAGAGAGAGCGACACCAATTAGAGAAATAGAAGACCTGCAGTTACCAATCCGGATTGTAACTTGCGATTTAACAACAGGTGAAGAAATAGTTTTTTCTAGAGGGCCTTTAAAAACTACTCTGCTTGCATCTGCTGCTTTACCTGGCGTTTTCCCGCCAATTCAACATGATGGAAGAGTTTTAGTTGATGGTGGTGTTGTCGATGCAGTTCCGATTTGGCATGCATTGAGCGATCCTGTCGATGAAATTTATGTTCTCAATGTTTCAGGTGGAGGTTCCTTAAAGAATCTTCGATCACCTTTAGATGTTATGACACGTGCTTTTGCAATTTCTAGAAACCTTCGCTTTGATGTTGAACTTCGCAGCGCTGCATCAAAAACTGATATTTATGTTATGCCAAGACCCTTAGATCGAAAAGGTATGTATGACTTCGATGAATCAGCTAGATATTTAGAAGAGTCTTACAAAATGACATACGCATATTTAGATGAGAAAAGATTACCTAAACAAAAGAAAAAACGTTTCTTCTTTTAGAGTACCGAAGTTAAACCTGTCACTATCGATGGGAAAATACCTATTAAAACAACACTAGCAATGCATACTCCAATAGCTACTGTTGTTAAATCTGGAACAACTAACTTACTACCTTCAGATGAATCACCGTCGTAAATGGCGAGGACAAGTTTTAAATAAAATGCAGCAGATATAACGGTTGCAATTAATAATGCTACTGCTGTTATATAGAGTCCACCCTCAAATGCAGACTGGAAAACTTGTAGCTTTGCAATAAACCCACTAGTTAGAGGTATTCCAGCTTGAGACAAAAGCAAAATTGTCATTGCAGCTGCTAAAACAGGATTAGTTTTTCCTAGTCCCTTGAAACTTTCTATCGAATCATTTTGCTCATTGGCTCCACAAACAACTCCTACAATTGCGAAAGCACCAATAATAACGAAAGAATAAATAATTACATAGGCAATCACTGCTCTATACGAAACATCAGTTGCGCTTTTGAGTGCCAACAAAATATATGAGCTATGAGCAATCGATGAGTAAGCCAATGCGCGTTTGATATTTGTTTGCTTTAACAAGATAAACGAACCCACAAAAGCACTAGCCAATGTAGTTAAAGTTAAAATTATTCGTACTGCTTCACCATAACTTGTTGAATCAACAGCACTACTTTGAATTATTCTTGCCAATGCAACAAAAGCAACAAGTTTCGTTCCTGCTGACATAAAGGTTGTAATTGGAGTTGGTGCACCTTGGTATGCATCTGGCGACCAGAAATGAAATGGTACTGCTGCGACTTTGAACAAAAGACCAACAAGAATAAACACAGTTGAAACTGCAGCCAATGTTGAATTTTCAACTAAAGAATCTAAAGCTGTAGTACCTGACAATCCGTAATGCAAAGCAATTCCGTAAAGAAATATCGCCGATGAAACTGCGCCCATAATGAAATATTTAAAACCACCTTCAAGCGATCTAACTCTTCTTCGATCAAATGCAGTTAATACATATAGAGGAATAGAAAATACTTCTAATGCAACAAACATCGCAATGAAATCATTAGCCATGACCATCGCAAACATACCAACAACAACAGCTTGTAAAAGAATATAGAACTCAGCCCCAGGGATGTCCGGACGACTCTTTAAATAATCAAAAGAAATTATTGCAACTAGGCCAACTATTAAACACAAAACAAAAATACATATTGCGCTTGTACGATCGGTTTTTATTATGTCGTTTAAGGTGGACATATCGTTATTAGTTAATTTTCCTGTATCGAATTGTCTCCATCTAACCGCTTGTGACGTAAGGACGATAAATGAAACAAAGACAGTCGAAATAGAACCAATAATTAAATGTAATCTGTGATTATTTCGTACTAATGAACGAAAAATCGTTAAAGCACATAGTGAAAAAGTAAATAAAATGACTGGGAATAATCCGTAAAACGAAACGTCTCCTATTTTCATTTCTTCGCCTCGCTGTGATGTATATTTTCAACTGAATCAATAGTTTTCTGATTCGATGTTTTTGCAATATGTTCGCTTAACTTATTAACACTTGGATTAATTCGGTCAAGCATGAATTGCGGTGCTAATCCTAAAAATAAACTTAACGCAAGCAAAGGAATGACACACATCAACTCTCTCGGAGTTATATCTTTCATTTTTTCATCTGCTTCTTTCGGAGCGCCTGTAAATACTCTCTGATATGCCCACAATAGGTAAAGTGCTGCAAAAATAACTCCAGTAGCAGCAACTGCTACATAGTACCGGTGTGAAATAAATGCTCCAAGCATGGATAAGAATTCACCAACAAAACCAGAGAATCCTGGCAAACCAATAGAAGCAAAGGTAGCGATCAAAAACGCACCAGACAAAACTGGAACCGTTTTCATTAACCCAGAATAGTCTGCAATGTTTCTAGTATGTCTTCGTTCATAAAGCATTCCTACTATGGCAAAGAGAGCGCCTGTTGTTAAACCATGTGAAACCATTGTAAAAATAGATCCAGATAGGCCTTGCTTAGTTAGAGATGCAATACCTAAAACAACAAAACCTAAGTGCGCAATAGATGAATAAGCAATCAAACGTTTTAAATCGGGCTGTACAGTAGCAACAATTGCGCCATAAATAATTCCTATTACGCTTACTGCTAATAGAATCCAAATTAATCTGTGCGCAGCGTATGGGAAAAACGCAATGGAAATTCTTATAAGTCCATATGTTCCAAGCTTTAGTAAAACTCCAGCCAAAATAACAGAACCTGCAGTTGGTGCTTCTGTGTGTGCGTCAGGCAACCAAGTATGTAGCGGAAATAATGGAACTTTTACTGCAAATGCAATTGTAAATCCAGCAAATAACCACATCGATGTTGTTGTCGAAATATGACTAGATGCAAATTTCATTAATACATCAATTGCAAATGACCATTTACCAGTTTGGTTTGCATTCATTGCAGCTAAAGAGAACATTGCTGCTAAAAAGAATATCGATCCGCCCATTGTAAATAAAAAGAATTTCAAAGCAACACGCTTTGAATCGCCATGTCCAAAACCTGCAATTAAAAAGTACATAGGTATTAGAACTAATTCAAAACCTACAAAGAATAAGAATAAATCACGTGCACTAAATACAAGAATTACAAATGATTGAAGAACTAAGAGCCATGCAATAAAACTTCTTGCCCTGTCTTTAATTGAATCCGAGATAAGGATTGCTATAGGAAACAAGAATGCTGTTAGAGCAACTAAAAATAAACTGATTCCGTCTATTCCTAATGAATATGAAATTCCTAGTTCTTTAATCCATTGATGATTTTCGGTAAATTGATAGCTAGAAGATTTAGCTTGAAAGTCATAGACCATCCAGACAGCAAGTCCAAAAACTGCACTTGTAAAAACTAAACCAAGCTTATGCGAAATCCATTCTTGAGTTTTAGGTAAAAATGTAATAATCAATGCTCCGATAAGAGGCAATAAAATCATTGATGAGAGCAGTGGAAACGAAGAATCATTAGCTATAGATGCATTATCTCCTACATGTGAAATAAATTGACTAATCATCTCATCGCTCCTAATACTGCTAACAACACAAATACAAATGCGCTACCAGTAAATATGATTACATAGCGACGAACATAGCCAGATTGGATTTTGCTCAATTGTCCGCCTATATATTTTGAGCCACGTGCAAGTGACATGAATGCACCATCTACAAATTTGTTATCAACGATAAAGGCAAAGAAGTTAGACAGCTTTAATCCTGGGCCAGAAACTGCTTTAGCGACTGCGCTGTTAACAAAAAATGCATTATGAGATAAAGAATAAATAGGTCCAAGCTTTTCTAAAGGCTCATCTTGTGCATCTTTTGGTCGTTTCTTGTAAAGACTATATGCAAGTGCAATTGCTATTAATGCAACAATTAAAGAAATTGCTGCTAATAAAACCCCTTTTGAATCATTAAAGCTCGAAACATCAATTTCTTTAGCCCCATGTATTGCAGGTTCGAGAAATCTTTTAAAGTCTTCTCTGTTATGTAAAGGTATGTTAATTAGACCCGCAACTAATGCAAAGAAACTTAATATGATCAAAGGAATCATCATTGTTTTAGATGATTCATGTGGTGTATGTTCGCCGTCGGGGTAGCGTTTATTCCCGAAGAAAACCATTCGAACTTGTCTTGTCATATAAAAAGCAGTTAAAAGCGCAGTTAATAGTCCAACAATCCAAAGAATGAAACCAAATGATCCTCCTTTGGCGAATGCTGAACCCAAAATCTCGTCTTTAGACCAGAATCCTGCAAATGGAAAAACTCCTGCGATTGCTAGCCAACCAAAAATAAAAGTTATTGATGTGAGTGGTAATAACTTTTTTAATCCACCCATGAATCTCATATCTTGCTCGTCAATATGATGTTCATGACCCACACCATGCATTGCATGTATTACAGAACCTGAACCTAAGAAAAGTAGCGCTTTGAAAAATGCATGTGTTACAACATGAAACATCGCTGCACTATATGCTCCTACACCTATTGCCAAAAATGTATACCCAAGTTGTGAAATTGTTGAATATGCAAGAACACGCTTAATATCATTTTGAGTTAAAGCACATATTGCTGCATACAAAGCAGTAATTAATCCGATTACAGCAATAATATTTCCTGCTACGGGTGATGCTTCTGAAATTAATGGTGACATTCTCACCATCACAAAAACACCAGCAGTAACCATTGTTGCAGCATGGATTAAAGCAGAAACAGGTGTTGGGCCTTCCATTGCATCTGGTAACCAGATATGTAGAGGGAATTGAGCACTCTTACCCATTGCACCAACAAAAAGCAGTAAAACAATAGCTGTTGCACTTACAGTTGGAACAGTTCCAACCTTTTCTTGAATATCAGAATATGAAAGTGAACCTAATGCAGGTGTAACAACGATTAAAAACATTGCCAGCATGAAACCTACGTCACCCACTCTGTTTGTAACGAAAGCTTTTTTACCTGCAGTTGCAGCACTTGGCTTTTCAAACCAGAAGGAGATCAGCAAATATGAACAAAGGCCAACGCCTTCCCAACCTAAAAATGTGACGAGTAAGTTTTCACCTAAAACTAATGTAAGCATTGCTCCCGCAAATAAATTTAAATACGCGAAAAATCGGCTGTATCGTGGATCGCCCTTCATATAACCGATTGAATAGATATGAATTAATGTCGCAACGAAGGTAATAAATCCAACCATCGTTATTGATAGAGGATCGACCATGAATCTTAAGTCGACTTTAAAGTTCCCTACTTGCATCCATGTATAGCCCGATGAAACCATACGTCGAATTTCTTCGCCTTTAATTGAACGCATTGCAATGAAAGAAAGTACCCACAATACAAATGTTGAACCCATAACTAATGTTGCGAGTACTGCACTATATATTTCTTTTAATCTTTTACCAAAAATAAGAATAAAGCATGCACTTAATGCCGGCAATACAGGTATTAACCAAGAGTAATGCAGAAAGTTAGACTTCATTTGTTTCTCCCACAGTCGGGTTTTCTCTCATAACAGCAATATCATCAGCGCTAGAAGTTTTTTTATGTCGAAATATTGTGACCATTAGAGCTAAACCAACAGCAACTTCTGCAGCAGCAACAACCAACGTAAAAAATACGCTCACTTGTCCTGCAACGTCATTTAATGATTTTGAATATGCAACAAAAGTTAAATTGGCACCATTAAGCATAAGTTCAATACTCATAAACATAACAAGCGCATTTTTTCTTATAGATACACCAGCTAAACCAATAGAAAATATTATTGCTGCTAAAACTAAATAGTGAGTTGAAGTTATAGTCATACTTTTGCCTCTTGTTCTATAGCTTCATCTACGTCTATGAAATCATTAGATACCGCGCTTCTTCTTGCCAAAACAACTGCGCCAATAACTGCCGCAACAAGCAAAACAGAAACCAATTCAAAAACCCATACATATTTTGTAAACAAGCTCGATGCAACAACTTCGACATTGCCCATTTTGTTTTTCTTTAGTGTCCCCGTAACACTTCTGGTCCCCATAGCCCATTTAGTGCCGCCAACTAACAGTATTAACGAAGCCATAAGAACACTAACAACAACACTTAATATTCTTTGCAGTTTTAAATCTTCATTGCCTGATTCATGAACATCTACACCTAGGAGCATGATGACAAACAGAAACAAGATCACAACTGCACTGGCATAAACAATAACTTGGACTGCAGCAGCTAGGTCAGCTCCTAGAAGGACATAGCTAACTGCAATACTCATTAGCGACATAACAAGACTCATGGCACTGTGCACAGGATTACGAGAAATGACTACACCCAAAGCTCCAATAATCATTGTTAAAGCTGAAAGATAAAAAATAAATGCGATCATTTATCTTCTCCTTCTTGACCTTCTTCAGGGTTACGCGTTCCAAAACCTAATTCAGAACTCCAAAGATTCTTATTCTCAAATGAGCTATCTCCACCTGGTGATGTTGCTCTCATCCAAGCACTTGAATTTTCATCTTCATGCCCATGCCATAATTCCCACGGCATGCGTTGAGCTCGACCATCTTCGTCTACAACAAGTTCGTTCTTTGTATATATTGCATCGTTTCTGTTGGTAAATGAAAATTCAAATAATTTACTTTCAGTAATCGCTTCGGTAGGGCAAGCCTCAACACACATGTCGCAATGGATACAACGTAAATAATTAATTTCGTAAACATATCCGAATCGTTCACCAGGAGAAACCGGATTGTCTGGATCGTTATCTTTTCCTCGAACAAAAATACATTTCGCAGGACAAACTCCAGCACAAAGTTCACATCCGATACATTTTTCCATACCGTCTTCATATTTATTTAGAATATGACGTCCATGAAAACGTACAGGTTTTTCACGTTTTACTTTTGGATATTTACCAGTTACTTTCTTTTTAAATACTTGCGAGAGAGTAATTTCAAAACCTTTTAACATTCCCATTATGCATCCACTTCCTTTATAGAACCAGCGGCATATAGTTCATTGTTTTCATTCTCTTTAGGAATGCAAGATTTTAATGTGTAAAAAATAAGTAAAGAACCCAGTACCGAAGCAATAATTAAAAATGCCAGAGTCATCGAGTGTGACCCACTGATAAATGACCAGTTGTAAGTTCTAGCTGTTTTAATTAACAACATTATAAAAACTGAAATAAAAGATATTTCAATTAGATATTTCCAACCAAGTTGCATAAGTTGGTCGTAACGAAGTCGAGGTAATGTTGCTCTAATCCAAACTGTTCCATATAAAAGAACCAAAAGTTTGATCATGAAATAAACAATAGGCATGATCCACGTATTAACTGGATTTGTTGAAGATATGAATCCGAGTGTTGGTCCTGATGGTCCACCCAAAAATAATGTAACAGCTACTGCAGACATTGTTACGAGGTTCATAAATTCTGCAAGGAAAAATATAGCGAATCTAATTCCCGTATATTCAGTGTGAAATCCACCTACAAGTTCTTGTTCTGCTTCGACAAGGTCAAAAGGAGGATGATTTATTTCTGCGATCGCTGAAATAATAAATAGTATGAATGAAATTATTGCTGGAAGAATAAACCAGTTTCTTATTGGCATTTGAGAGAAAGAACCCCAATCACCAGCTGATTGTAAATCAACAATTGTTCTTGTAGAAAGCGAACCTGATTGAATCACAACCCCAATAATCGCCAAACCTAAAGTTGCCTCATAACTAAGAAGTTGTGCACTTGCTCTGACTGAACCGAGGAGAGGATATTTAGATCCAGATGACCATCCAGCTAGCAAAACACCATACAAACCTAAACCAGACATCATTAATAGCCACAAAATACCTATGGGCAAGTCAACGAGTTGTAAGTTAGTTTTACGACCCATTATTTCGACTGTTCCACCTAACGGAACGATTGCAAATGCTAAGAAGGCTGGAACCATTGCAAAATATGGTGCTAACTTGAACATTTTTTTATCTGCACTATCGGGTATTGATTGTTCCTTAAAGAAAAGTTTTATACCATCGGCAAGAGTTTGGAGAAGACCGAAGGGGCCAGCTTTTGCTGGACCAACACGATTTTGCATGTCAGCGATAACTTTTCGCATGAACCAGACATAGAAAAGAACACTTAACATTAAGAGTGCGAATACAACTAAAACTTTTCCAGCAATAATTATAAAAGTCGTAAAATCAAATTTTACAAAATCTAAAGGGTCTCCTGATGCAAATAAGATTCTCATTGATCTTTGCCCTCTACCTTAATATCTGTTACAGCATCATCGATTTTAACAAGTGCATTTAATGGATTATTAACATTGTTAGCTGTTAGTGCTATACCGCGAGTAACTGTTTTATCTGGAATTATTCTCATTGTTATAGAACCATTATTGTTCACAAATCTGACACTGTTGTCCTCTTTGATAGAGATGCCTTCAAGATCTCTTGGATTCATTCTTACTGCAAATGATGAACGCGAAGAAGCAACATCAGAAATATTTTCTGAATTAGAAGTAATAGTCGAGACATCATGGAAGGTATCAACAAATACCAATCTAAATCCATACTGGTCTAAATGATGCGTGTGGCCTTTTTCACGAATGAAAGGAGCAGAAATCATTTCTGAATATTTAATATTCGAACTTGGATGATGTTCTTCACGTTGCAATTCAGTTAATGGGTCTTCATCAACTTGAGCTTTAGATTCAATTGGCTCCCAACTTGGTGTTTGCACAAGCCCTGGCGTTGAACCGACTAAAGAGTCACTATTTAAATCAACTGGCACTATTGCACCATCTTTTGAACGTATCAAAACATTATTTGTTAAATGAGCAAATGAGCTCGCATATCTAGCAATTTCGTCAGTAATATCATCTGAATTTTCGATGTTGCTTTCAAAACCTAAGTTTTCAGAAATTAGTGTTGCAATCTTCCAGTCGTCGAGAACATTACCTTGCGGTGCAACAACTTGGACAACGCGTTGAACGCGAGATTCAATGTTAGTTACTGTCCCTTGCTTCTCGTTAGCTGCTGTAGCTGGAATGAAAATATTTGCATTTGCAGTAGTTTCGTTTTCAAATATATCTACACAAATAATGTTCTCACATTTTTCAATTGCATTTTTAACTAATTCTTTATCGCGGTAATCAGCGACGGGGTTCGAACCAAATGTTAACAAAACTTTTATTTTGCCATTGTTGATTTCTTCAATTATTGAATCAATACCGCAGCTTGCAGCTTGATCAATATTTTTTTGTGCAACTCGCCCTGGATTCAAACCAGGCGTTAGTCCCATTTCTATTGCCCCAAAAATATTGCTTGTACTAAGAGTTGGTAATAAATAAACATTTTCATCATCTAAAAGTTCACTTATTAAATCAACAAATGTTTGCGAATCTTGTGCCTGATTTATTTCACCTGCAAGAACCACTATTTTGCCATCAGACTCTTTGGAGCTTAAAGCGTTTCTAATTTCATTTAGTACAGAAGTTTCATCGCCAGGAACAAGATTAATTACATCACTCGCAAGTTGTGTTGTAGAAGTTTTAAATGAATTTACATCAATCAAAGGAACTTTATTATTTACAACTGCATTGCGGACTCGTAAATATAAAACTGGAATTGTTTCTTTTACGTCATTACCTATAACAACTATTGCTTTCGCTTTATCTAAATCAGCAATACGTGCTCGTTTTGAAGAAAGTATTAAATCCGCAGGTAAAGAATTTCTAACGTATGAATCAACGTATTTCGTTCCTATAGATTCTTTTGCTAGTTTTGAAATTGCATAAGCATCTTCATTAGTCCCATGTGCTCCACCGAGTACAGCCACACTATCTGGACCATATTGTTCAATTGAATTTTTAATAATCTCAGTAGCCTGATCAATAGCAGAAGAAATATTAAGTTGTTTCTTCTCTCCATACTCATTTATATATGGATATCTAATTCTGTTTTCTGAATCAATGTAGTCAAATCCGTATCTACCTTTATCGCATAACCAACCTTGGTTAATTGGCTCACTATCTACACCTAAAAATCGAACCATTTCATTTCGTGAAGTTTGAGCAACACCTTTACATCCCATAGAACAACGTGTACAAGTTGTCTCAGCGCTAGCGATATCCCATGGACGTGAACTAAATCTATATGGTTTAGCAGTTAATGCACCTACAGGACATATTTGTACAATGTTTCCAGAAAAGTGCGAAGCAAATTCATCACCTGGGAAAGTATTTACTTCAGTGTGTCCACCGCGTTCTACAAAAGTTATTAGTGGATCGCCAGCTACATCGTCAGCAAAGCGAGTACATCGTGAACATTGGATACATCTTTCACGATCTAACAAGACATGGTCAGAAATTTCAATAGGTTTTTCCCAATGGCGTTTCTCTTCAACAAAACGAGATTCTCCAGGACCAAAACTTAAGGTTTGATCTTGTAAAGGACACTCTCCACCACGGTCGCATACAGGACAATCTAACGGATGATTAATTAACAAAAATTCAAGAACACCATCTTGTGCTTTCTCAACATTATTTTGTTTGAAACGAACAACCATTCCATCGCTAACAGGCGTTGTACATGCAGGTGGCAGACCTCTAACTCCTTCAATTTCTACCAAACACATACGACACATACCTACTGGCTTTAGTCGGTCATGATAACAAAATCTTGGTATGAAAATTCCGGCGCGTTGTGCAGCAGTAATTAGTAATTCATCTTTTTCTGCTTTAATTTCTTTTCCATCAATAGTGATAGTCACAAATCCATCATCGATTTTATTTTCTGGTTCTACAGTTGATGTCATTGTGTCACCTCCTCACCCATACGAGCTAAAACTTCATCTCTGAAAAACTTGTTCAAACTCACAACACAAGAAACAGAGCTTGGACCCAATGGACAAATTGTTGTCTGGGAAAACGGCGCATTCAATCCTGGTGAAATGTTGTCACCGATATCAAGCAACATATCTAGATCTTGTTTTCTACCTTGGCCATGTGACATTCGATACAAAACTTTTTCTAGCCAGCCTGTACCCTCACGACAAGGAGTACATTTACCGCAACTTTCATGCGAATAGAACTTTGCTAAACGCCAAGCAACTAACAAAGGGTCTGTTGTCTGGTCATAAACCATGATTGCGCCTGAACCTAACATGACCCCAAAACGTTGACCAACTTCATCCATATCAAGTGGACAATCTAAATGTTCATCACTTCCAATCAACCATTGTGAAGAACCACCACCTGGTATAAAAAATTTAACTTTTCCACCGTTGCGGATTCCACCAGCTAAATCGTCGATCAACTGCCTAAATGTTGCACCTAGTTCAATTTCATAATTTCCTGGTTTATTAACATGACCTGAAACAGAGAAAATTCTTGTACCTGTTGATTTATTTACACCAAGTTTTGCGTAATTTTCTCCACCCATTTCAATAATGTGTGGAACAGTTGAAATAGTTTCGACATTATTAACAACTGTAGGTTTTGCATACAAACCAGCAATCGCAGGAAATGGTGGACGCAAACGAGGCATGCCTCGTTCACCTTCAAGAGATTCAATCAATGCAGTTTCTTCTCCACAAATATATGCACCTGCACCTCTGTGAATAACAATATCTAAATCAAATCCGCTTCCATCAATATCTTTTCCAACTAATCCTTTTTGCTTTGCTTGAGACAATGCATTTGATAAAACATCGTAAGCGTGTGCGAGCTCACCTCTTAAGTAGACAAATGCTTTGTTGCATTTAATTGCATAAGAAGAACAAATTATTCCTTCGATTAATTGGTGTGGATCACGAACAATCAACATATGATCTTTAAAAGTTGATGGTTCACCTTCATCCGCATTAATAACTAAATAACGAGGAAATGAATCAGGAGGTAAGAACGACCATTTCATTCCTGTGGGGAAACCGCCGCCGCCGCGTCCTCTTAAGCCAGAAGTTTTTACTTCTTCTATGATCGCATTGGGATCCATTCTCAGGGCTCTTTTTGCTACTTCATATCCGCCCAATGAAATATATGTATCAATATTATGATTGTCATCGGATTCGTTCATCCGCTTCGTAATAATTCGAGTTTCAGTTAATGTCATTTCTGTTCCTCGATTAATGAACCAGATATTGTGCGAGCTTTTTTATTACCAGACTTATAATCCTCAACTATGTCTATGGCATTTTGCGGTGTTACATTTTCGAAGAACTCGTAGTTGACTTGAAAACATGGAGCACCATCACATTTTGCTAAACACTCAACTTCTTCTATTGTTACTTCTTCATCAGATAAATATTTTTTCGTCAAGGTTTCATGAATTTCAGGTCCGCCCACAACAAGACATGTAACATTTGTGCAAACAGACACCAACAACTTACCGACGGGCTCACGTTTAAACATTGTGTAGAAGCTACATGTACCGTTTACCTCAGCTGGGGTAACACCAACTATGTCTGCAATTTCAGCCATTGCTTCGTTTGATAAATAACCGTCTTGGTCTTGAGCTAAATGAGCAAGAGGCAATATTGCAGATTTTGGATAAGGATATTGATCCACTATTGACATTGCTTTTTCTTTATTAGCAGTATTAAAAGCCATTACCTATCAACTTCTCCCATGATTGGATCAACACTAGAAATAACTGCAACGGCGTCAGCAAAGTATCGGTTCTTCATCATTGGCACCATTGACTGAAGATTGTAAAAACTTGGACCACGAACATGCATACGCAGTGGTTTCGATTCACCGTCGGCAACAAGATAGCAACCAATTTCTCCACGAGGTGATTCAACAGCAACATATGTCTCACCTGCAGGAACCTTAAAACCTTCTGTAAATAATTTGAAGTGGTGAATCAATGCCTCCATTGACTCATCAATTCGGGATCGAGGTGGTGGTGTAACTTTTTTATCTTGAACTCTGTAATCACCTTTTGGCATTTGCTCTACACATTGGCGAACTATTTTTATTGATTCAAGAATTTCGTATAAACGTATTCGGTATCGATCGAAAACATCACCGTTTGGTGTTGTTATCACATCAAAATCAACTTGATCGTACGCCAGATAAGGTTGTTCTTTTCTTAAGTCCCATGCATAACCTGTAGACCTTAAGATTGGACCAGTCGCACTTAAAGCAATTGCTTGATCTGATGATATGACACCTACGCCTATCATTCTCTCTTTAAAAATAGGATTGTCAGTTAATAAATTGTTGTATTGAATAACACCTTTTTCAACAATGTCACAGATTTCTAAAACATCTTTTTTCCAACCGTCGTGCAGATCAGCTGCGATTCCTCCGACACGAATAAAGTTATGGTTCATTCGAAGACCAGTAATTTTTTCTAGTAATCGAAGTACTTCTTCTCTTTCTCTCCAACCATAAATCATCATTGATACGGCACCGATGTCCATACCATTTGTTGCTTGGAACAAAAGATGAGATGAAATTCGATTTAGTTCAACAAGCATCATTCGAGCCCATGTAGCACGTGTTGGAACTTCAATGCCTAATAGGTTTTCTACAGCTAAAGAAAAAACTAATTCATTAGACAGAGGAGAGGCATAGTCCATTCTTGTTACATTTGTACATCCTTGTACATAAGTTAGTTCTTCGCCTGTCTTCTCCATCCCTGTATGCAAATAACCAATAATTGGTTTTGCATCAAGAACGATTTCACCATTTAGCTCTGCCATTAAACGAAGAACACCATGAGTCGATGGGTGTTGAGGACCCATATTAACGACCATGGTTTCATCTGTAACATCTTCAGGCCACAGACCACCTGTCATTATTATTTCTCGATGTGCAAGCTTTTGTTCACCTTCATCAGTTTGTGAAATTAGTCTTTCATTTATTAGTTCATCATTATCGTTTTCTATTTCAAGACTCATTTTTCACCTGCCCGGGCAATATCATCAGAAAAATTAACTGGAATTCGCGCAGCTGGATCATCTTTGCGTAACGGAAAACCTTCCCACTCATCTGGCATCAAAATTCTCGTCATATCGTTGTGGCCTGTAAATACAATTCCAAACATGTCATACACTTCGCGTTCTGCAAAGTTTGCTCCGGGAAAGATATCTGAAATTGTGTCGACGGTTGTATCGTGCTCATCTATTGGCACGATTAATCTAATTCGTTCATTTCTTTTATGAGAAATGAAATTAGACACTAAATGAAATCGAGTTTGTTCTACACCAGAAATTTGTTCACGTTGATTAGCAGTTAGAAAATCTGCTGCTGTTACATCTATACACATATTGACATCACATTTGTCTTTAAGAAATTGAACAATAGATTTATATGATTCTTTTGTTACATAAAAAACATCTTGTCCGTGTGAATCAACATATGTGGCTTCCGAAAATTGTTCGCTTAAGTTATTGGCTAAAGAATTCATGCTTTAACCTTTTTAACATTACTCACAGGAATTAATTTTCCTGAACCAGTTTGTCCATCTAATTGTTGAGTAGTTATTCCTAAACCTTTTCGACCTGGTTCACGACGCATTAGCAATTCTTCATTTTTAACTACGTCATGCAAGGTTAATATTCCATGCATTAGAGTTTCTGGACCTGGCGGACAACCGGGTACATAAACATCAACAGGAACGATTTGGTCTACACCTTGGACTATTGCATAGTTGTTAAACATTCCGCCTGAGCTCGCGCAAACACCCATAGAAATTACCCATTTTGGCTCAGCCATTTGATCATAAACTTGTCGTAAAACAGGTGCCATTTTTTGGCTTACTCGTCCAGCGACAATCATTAAATCAGCTTGACGTGGAGAAGCACGGAAAACTTCCATTCCGAAACGTGCAAGATCGTAATGCGCCGCACCTGTTCCCATCATTTCGATAGCACAGCAGGCTAAACCAAATGTTGCAGGCCACATTGAATTTTTTCTAGCCCAGTTAACTAGATCTTCTAATCTACCTGTTAAAAAATTATGAGATATAGATTCTAAACCCATTATTTTTCCTCTTTATGCTCGTTAACAGATTCTGGTAAATGCTCTTCGTTACGAGTAAATCCTTGAGACCTAATTATTGGAGAAATTAAATTAGAAGTTTTTGGTGTTGATGGTCCAAAATTTAATGCGCCGCTTGAAAGTAAATATGCGAAAGGAACCAATAAAATAAAAAGAAAGATTCCAATCATTGCTAAACCTGCAGGGCCAAGTCCTTCAACAACAAAATTCCCAAGATCACGGCGAATAAATATCGTTGAAAAAGGATACAGAAATACGATTTCAACGTCTAAAACAATAAACGCAATGGCAAGTAAGTAAAATTTGACACCAAAACGTTGTTGCTCGTCGGTTTCAGGAACTATTCCACATTCATATGGAGCAGTTTTGGCCATTGTTCGTCTTTTTGGTCCAAGGAATGTTGAAGCCAAAAAAGAGATACTTATAAAAATTAAAGCTAATGCCAAAAAAACCAAAATCGGCAAATATGAACGGATCATAATATCTTTCTATTGTTTAATTTTCAGTCTCGTCATTTCGTGATTTATTTTTTCTTATACGATCCATCGTAAACATAGCAAGAGCACATAATGCAACTACAAGGAAGAGAACAGCGAAAGCATAGCCTCCACCACCAGGTTGGGTTCCTCCACCTTGTTCGCCACTAGCGTCTACAATAACTCCGCCTCTATCAGAACCACATGAAGTTAAGAATAAACTTATAAATGAAGCAGCTATTATGATTTTTGTTTTCATTTAAGCATCAACCAATTCTTTTTCAGCTTTTTCTGATTCAGCATCTTCATCGTCTGAATCATTTCCTGTTTTGTTTTTTGATAAATCTTTTTCTCTCCAGTGCATAGATAAAAGGAAAATCGCGAACAACACACTAGAACCTAAAAACAGAAACAGAGGAGGTTGACGCAACGAACCCAAATCTTTCTCTAACAATAAGACTTTTGAGTTAGCTTTAGCTTCATCAGATTTATCACATGTAGATCTAAATGCTGTATCAAATTTTTCTTTATCTAATTGACAGTAATAAGCCGCAGCATATTTAGGAGTATGTCTAAACTCAAAATGCAATGGGTTAGGTTCTGATCCCCCAACTTCATATATATCGTTAACTATTACTGTGCTCTTCGGCAAGTCATTCGCAATTGATTCTGGTTTTTCAGGAGCAACTTCGCCTTCTTTAGGAGCAGCCAATAATGTATCTGCAGCTGCTTTAACATTGGCATATTCTGTTGACGTTAATTTCGAACCTTTTTCTTTAATGGTTTTAACTGCTTCAATATTCGAGCTTTTTACATCTTGAACTATTCCAACGGCCTTCCAAGCTTCTTGACGTCCTTTAAAAACGTTCAAAGGTGTTGCAGTTGTTAACCAAAGTAAAGAAAGAATAACAATGAAGCCAGAAACAATTGATCCTACAACTAAAAAACCTAAACGTGAACCTAAGTTTGTTGATAGTAATAAATATGTAGAACCGAAGAACATACCAATTCCAGCAAGAACAACAATCCACCCAATCATGAGTGGGTACCATGTCGTTTTTTCTATAACCTCATTCGCAAGAGTAAGCATTACTTGCCATCCTTCAAGTCGTTTCTTTCGTAATCAACAATTGCTTTAATTTGCTCTTCGCTTAATAAAGCTCCTGGGTTAGTGTTGTATCCAGGCATTCGTCCTGAACCCACACCTCGTGAACCATATTGTGACTGGAATATTGAACCACTACCAATGAAATTGATTTGATCTTTCTCATTAGGGAACTGTCTAATGACGTCTCCACCTGAAAGGTTAGGGCCGTATGCACCCGTACCTTGAGGTGCAGGAAGTGGAATTCGCGCATTTGATGGGTTGAAATATGACCAGCCCTTTGTGTGGCATCTTGCACAGTTATATTCGAAAAGCATTTGTCCTTCTGATTGATTTTGAACTTGAGTCAATCTATCTTTCGCATTCTTTAATGCTTCAGGAGCGAATACTTTCTTTGTTGCATTTGCTGTTGCCAAGGCATCTTTTGCCTCTACATAGTTTTGAGCAATTTCCTTAAGTCGTCTTGTTTCTTGCAATTGAAGATCTGCATTAGTTTCTGCTGTTTTATTCTTCTTTGCTTTAGCTTCTTCAACTTTTTTCTCAATTTTTATTTCAACTTGATCTTTTTCAAGTTTTTCTAAATATTTTTGAGGATCCGAAAATGCAGATAATGCACTTTCATTCTTGTATGCATTTTCAGCTTGGTTAAAGTCGTCTTGTGCTTTAGCAACTGCTGCAGGAGCTTCTTCGTCTAGTACTTTTTGTGCAGCATCCACTGCCTGTTGTGCTTCCGCGATTTGTGCTTCACGTATATAATCATTTTCTGTTTTAGCTTCTATAGCTTTCAATGCAGCTTTTTCAACATCAAGAGCTTCTTGTGCTTTGACAACACTCACATCTTGCTTCGCACCATCTTCAGATACTCCACTTGCCACAACTTTTTCAATTGCAGCATTAAGCGCTTTGCGTGCATCTGAAATTTTCTTCTTTTGTTTAATTATCTCGCCTGAACGCAACGGTTGTGCAGCCTGATCTTTAGGCAATTGTATTGAAGCTAAGAAATTAACAAGGTCTTGAACAGCTTGTTCGTTCTTAGGTCCACCACCTGCAACGCCCCAAGCAGGCATTGGTGTACCAGGACGTCCATAAGTAATGATGTCGTACAAATGGCTTCTACAATCTGGTGTCGATCGTTGCTCAGATAATCGACAAGACGAGACAAAAGGATTATCTGGCTCAGATTTACGTATTGGGTATTTATATAAAACTGTATTTAATGGTGGAGCTTTCCATGATACAGAGGTAGTTATACAATCTTTATTTGTAAATTTATTGTCACCTTTACATTTCGCATCTGTTTCTGGATCGTATAAAGATTTCAATGTGTATGTAGCAGCACCACCGCTTGCATATCGTCCAGTTTCAGCATCGTAACCACCATGACAGTTTGCACAACCTAAAGATTGAACGTTGTTATAACCTTTCATTCCAACACTTGCAAAAAGAGTTTGACCTCTTCTAACACTTCGTTGATCAAATGAAGTTGTCATTTCAGCTTGACGGGTTGGTTCCCATAGAAAGTATGCAGTTATTGAAACAGCGACAACAGCAACAGCAATAAGTGCAACAGAAAGTGTACGTTCAAGTTTTTTAGTTTCTAAAACCTCATCGCCATAAAATTCGACGATATTTTGTGCTCTCTTTTCTTCTGATTTATTTCTAGCAATTTTTAAAACCATTGCTAAGGCAACAAATAATGCGATAATCGCACCAAAAAGAAGTAAAGATTTAATTGATACAGGATTTTCGAAGCGCTCTCTAAAAGCATTTCCTGCAATGACCGGAGCAACTATTAAACGCATAATGGGCCCTCCGCTCCTTGTCTAGTTGTATCTACACCGATTGGTGGACCTGAAACAACTGTTGAGAGATTCGTATTAATAACGATCTTTCCTCCTACAACGTCAAATGGGAAACGGTCCATACCTCTTGGTGCTGGACCACCAGTTTTTTCACCTACGCGATTGTATTTAGAACCATGACATGGACATTCAAACCATTGCGATGTCTCACACCATGGAACTCTACAGCCCAAGTGTGGACATTTTTGGTACAAGGCAACAATACCGTAATCTGCCATTCCCTTAATAATTTTTGGATTCTTTGTGTATTCAGGAACTTTTTCAGCAGCTTCTACCGCAGCAGCATTATCTTTTGGATATTGAACAATATATGCTCTTGCTTCAGGGATATAAAAAGGTTTCTTAGAACTTTTTATTGTTGAGATAATGTCAGCTAGTGGAGTTGTTACATTAACTATTCCACCGAATCCACCTTTACCTGATGGAACAAGAAAAGCCAATAGCGATAAACCGAATGGTGGAAGTACACCTAATCCTAAAACACCGTATAAAGACCGGTTCAAGAATTTTCTTCTTGAAATACCTAGTTGCTCTTCGTCTGGTTTTTCACGAACAACTACATTTTCTTTTTTCGTTTGTTCTTCTACTTCTTTAGCATTACTTGAAGCGCTGTCGACTTTTACATTTTCGTCTTGTACAGTTTCTGTCGAATCGCTACGTGAAGCATTACGACCTAACAAAACAACCGTTGCAATAGCAACAACTAATACACCAGCCAGTGCAAAAACTATAACTGTTGACTGATCCACTCTTTGTTTTCTCCGTTCTACAATTCGAAATAAACTCCGTCTTTCATTGGGAAGACAAAGTTGAAACCTTGACCTCTAAAGAAAGAACCGATAATAACTAGTACAGCCCAGAAGATTAAAAATATTGTC
This sequence comes from Acidimicrobiia bacterium, assembly GCA_046331265.1. GTDB lineage: Bacteria > Actinomycetota > Acidimicrobiia > IMCC26256 > JAGPDB01 > JAGPDB01. The sequence goes on from JAXLRE010000004.1 coordinate 69,776, forward strand.
ATCATTGCGATTGCATATTTTCTTTTTTCAGGATTGTTGTCTGGATTTTTGTCGTAATACGGCGTTAATGCCAATAAAACTAAAGCGACACCTGGGATTGTTACACCCGCAACCATTGGATGGAACATGGTCAACAATTCCTGCAAACCTAAAAAGTACCAAGGCGCTTTTGATGGGTTTGGTGTTTGGTTGATATCTGCAAGCCCAAGTAACGGTGCGCGTACAAACATTGAGAACAAGAACAAACCTGCTGTAACAATTAACATCGAACCAAATTCGATTGATAACAAATGAGGCCAAGTATGAACTTTATCTTGTGCTTCAGCTTTTGTTTGCTGAATCGATCCAGATTTAACAACTGTTAATAAACGATGTGTGTGACCTTCTGGACCAGTCATTGCAGGAGCGCCTGCAGGAGGTGCACCAGCAGGAGTTGCGGGAGCTGCCGATGCAGAACCTGTTGCAGCAGCTGGAGCAGCACCTGAAAGTACAGCGCGACGGTTATAAGAACGTTCAATTAAATGTCTAGGAACAGTTGCCGCAATCCCAGTTAGCTCTGGAATTTCTATTGCAGGAGCAGATGACGCCTCTTGTGAAACTGCTTCTTGACCTTCGGTAGCTGCTGAGCCTGTGGTCTCAGCTTGTGCTGCAGCCGTTTCGGAAGAAGCATTATCAGCACCTGCTTCAGCTGCTAGTTGCGCTTTTCGTTCTGCTGCTCGTTTTAATAAGTGTTCTGGAATTTCACCCATAGCTTTTCCTTATAACGGTCCTGAAATTCCGCCATCTTTACGCACGCGCCAAAAATGCACGGCCATAAATATGACGATTACGAACGGCAACAGGAACACGTGTAATACATACCACCGCAAAAGCGTGTCTCCTGAAATAACATTTCCACCAAGTAAAACGAACTGTACGTTGGTTCTTAATACTGGCGAATAACCCATCATGTTTGTTCCAACAGTCACAGCCCAAAGTGCAAGCTGATCCCATGGAAGCAAATATCCGGTGAAACTTAATAGAAGAGTAAGTGTTAAAAGAATAATTCCAATAACCCAGTTAAATTCACGTGGTGCTTTGTATGCTCCATGATAAAACACGCGGGCCATATGCAAGAAAACACTTAGGACCATTAGGTGTGCAGCCCATCGGTGCATGTTTCTCACGAAACTACCAAAGTAAACAGCTGTTTCTAATGTTTGGACATCTGCCCATGCTTGTTCTGCAGTTGGACGGTAAAAGAACATTAAGAAAACACCAGTTACTGTTAAAACCATGAATAAGAAAAAGGACAAACCACCAAGACATAGTGTGTAAGAAACTTTTACTGCATGTCGTTTAACTTTTACAGGGTGCAAGTGATAAAGCACGTTATTCATAATTACGTATGAACGGTTACGTGGTGAATCTGTGTATCCTTTTCGAAATACTGAACCCGGTCTAAATATTGAGTTCATCGCTTGACTATCATGCATGCGAGAACCAATGCGCTTAAGAACCTCTATTGGGTTTTTCGAATTCTTTTCTGTTGCCACTAATCTCCCTGCCTTGTCCTAAAAACGAACACCGTATGCATAACCATGACGTTCTGTTCTCATATGTGGATCGCCTTCGGCTGTGTCTTTACTTACTTTTCCTAAAACAATTACGCCTGTTGGGCATCTATCAACACATAATGCGCATCGTGTACAAACATCTTCATCAACTATAAATGCGACGTGTGCACGTGGATCATCTGAAGGTAAATCAGCACTAGATGCATCTGTTATAGATTGCACATTCACCATGTGGATACATTTCCATGGGCATATATCCACACAGCCTTCACACATAATGCATTCACTTTGATCAATGTGTAAAAACTGTTTTGGTTTTACAGCGTTTAATAGATATGACGGGTCAACCTCAGCTACGTGATAGTCCGAAACGAATTTCGGCATCTCTGGGTTAGCATCAATCTTTGCCATCTAAGCTTTTGCCCCTTTAATTTTTTTAACTGGTCGACCGAAACGAGAAAACTTAGAGATTACTGATTCTTTATCTTTTTCTTCATCAGCTTTTACAACTTCGTTTCGTTTTTGCCATGCAACAAAAAGTTTGATGTTAAGTACTGCACCGATTACATATATCGCCATCGTTGCTTGGTCTTGAAGCATTTCAAAGTTAACTTCTAAAGGAAGAAGCCTGGTTCTTTTAGTCCAGAAGTTCCCATCTAGCCAAGTGTTTAAAACAAATTGCCCACCAGCAGAAACCTTTACATCTTTTGTAAAACCAAGATAACTATTAGCAAACGTAATCCACTCATGAGGAATGATCGCGTATATAAATGTCATCATTACGAAACTTGCAAGAGCACCGGCAATTGCACCAGCCCATGTTGCTTCACCAACAATTTTGTCTAGCGACCAAATGAACAGAGTGATTGATATAAGAATTGTTAACATCATTAACCATGCCATAAAGATTGTTATGCCATGTGCGAATCCACCAATTACATAAAATATTGCGACAAGAGCAACTGTTGCTAAAACGTGGTTTCGTTTTGAAATTTTTAAATTAAGTTTGTTTGCATTTATCGATGCAATTAATGTCCATAAACCTGTAATTGCAGCAACATATGCGATTATCCAACCATTAGGAACAAGAGTATCTTTTACAAGTTGAGTTTTCTTTGTTATCTCACCAACAACAACCATCGATAAACCAGCGCCAACACCAAGAACCAAAATTCCAATTCCATATTTTGGTGATTTAACTGCTTTGTTTTTCATTAATAACATTGTCCAAAGAAGAGCAAATGTTAAAAGTAGCAACGACCAAATAAGGCGTCCGCCTGGTTGGAGCCATTCAAGTTTCCAATTGAAAAACGTATCTGGTAATAGTTGTGGCAAGTTTTTTCCTTTTTCAGACGTTATTATCCAACGTGATCTTATTGAACTTTTTTTGTCCTTTTCCACTTGGGTTTAGCCCAAACTGTACGCATCGAGTGTAGACGAAGATTATGCGGTAATTAGAAACTATTGGGCATTTTTTTGAAAAAATTTTTACCTGTGATATTTGAGTTTTCGCTTTTATGTTTTAGTGCAATTTTCGTCATCGGACGTCCAAAAAAACTATTGTTTACAATGCAGTATTAATTTAAAGGTTTTCACACATGAATGACAAAAATCAAAGTCTTTATCCGAGTGAAGTTAGTCTGCCCTTAGAAAAAAGTTTAGATTTTGATGTTGTTGTCATAGGCGGAGGCCCTTCTGGAGCTTCTTGTGCTTATTGGCTAGCGACAAATGGCTATAGTGTGGCATTAGTTGAGAAAAAGAAATTCCCCAGAGAAAAGACTTGCGGTGATGGTTTAACACCAAGAGCTGTATATCAACTCCATAATATGGGATTAAAAGAACAAATTACTCAATTTCACAAATATGACGGGTTGCGATCAATAGCATTCGGCAGAACTTTGGAAATGCCCTGGCCAGACCATGATTATCTGCCTAATTATGGTTTTGTTGCAAAAAGAAGTGAGATAGATTCGCTTGTAGTAAAAAATGCTCAAAATGCAGGCGTTCAATTATTCTTAGGCTTTGAAGCTAAAGAGCCTGAATTTGATTCACTAACAGGTGCAATCAAGTCTGTATATATAGAGTATAAAAACGGTGAGCGATATGAACTAAATGCTAAATATGTAGCAGTTTGTGAAGGTTCAACACCTAGATTTGGCCGTCATGTTGGATTAGTACGGAATAAAACATTTCCTATGGGCATGGCTATTAGAGGATATTACAAATCTCCAATGCATAATGACCCATGGATTGAAAGCCATCTAGACATCGTTGATAAAAATGGCGACTTCATGCCAGGGTACGGATGGATTTTCCCTGTCGGTGACGGAACAATAAATGTTGGAGTGGGTTTACTTAGTACTTTTAAAGGATATAAAAATATCAATACTTCTAGATTGATGGAATCCTTTTGTGAAATTGCTCCAAGCTATTGGGAAATCAAAGATGAAAATTCATGTGGCGCACCAACTGGTGGAAAACTTCCAACAGGAGGATGCACCGGACCAAAAGTAGGAACAAACTGGGTCGTTGCCGGCGATAGCGCAGGATTAATAAATCCTTTTAATGGCGAAGGCATTGCATACGGATACGAAACAGGTTTCATGGCGGCTAATGCAATAACACTTGCATTAAAAAATGAGAACAACGAATTATTAAATACTTACACAGATGAACTCAGTAAAGAGTTCGGAAAATACTTTGCAGTTGCAAGACACTTTGTGAAATACATTGGCAATCCTCGTGTCATGCGTGAATGTGTAAGAGTTGGTATGCATTCAAAACCGTTAATGGAAATGCTTTTAAAAATTATGGCTAATTTAATGAATAGTAAAAATAAAGGTATCGCGGAACTTGCTTACAGATCAGTTAGCTCGATGGTAAGTAAAGAAAAAAACTTAATTAAATAAGGTGCGTTGGTCACTTAGGGGTAGGCTTCTTTTACGTCTAGATGCATTTGTGTTTGTGGGATTTTCTATCGAAAAACGATAGTTTTTCGACCCAACACGGATCAAAAATCAAAAATCAGAAATAACTTATAGTTCTACGGAAATAAGTTCTAATGAAAGTCTTGAATCATTATCCAAACCAAAATAGTTATAAGCAGGTTGAGCTTGACGAGACAATGTTCTAAATAATCCATATCTGAATTTAGAAAATCCCTTTGCTTTCGTCTGCACGACAACACGTTCTTTCGCTGCATGTATAAGCCATTTTTCTGGATCATCGTAAGCAGATAATTTCTTGTTAGAAGATAAATCAGAAATTATTGTTTCAACATCTGGCTCTTCCATATAACCAAAATTAACTTGTATTGAAAGTAGTGAACGATCTAAATCATGGTCATTATCAAATTCGACAATGTCATATCTTTCTGAACTATCAATAACAGGATGTCGTTTTTGACGAATTGTTAACAAAACTAAATGCCTAGGAAGATGATCAAAACGTTGCTTAAATAACGTTGCTATAGCTGGAGCTTGATCGCCAAGCGATCCCGCATGATCAGGAGTTAACATAATAATTGATCTTGGAAAGTGCTCACTTTCTTCATTTTTAATTCTTAAGAACTCTTCCATAGTTGTGTCTTCTAAATTGTTAAGTGCAAAACGAACTTGTCTTCTTCCCCAGTTCCATGTGAACATAATCGTAGCCAAAACAATTCCTATAATTACAGGAACGTACCCACCTTCAAGCAACTTAAATATATTTGCAAATAGGAAAATAAAATCAATTGTTCCAAGTGTCCCAAATATCAAAAGACTTAAAAACTTATTCCACTTCCATATTCGCAATGCAATCAATGTCATAGAAATAGTTGTTACAAGCATAACTGCCGAAACAGCTAATCCATATGCAGACGCAAGTGCAGAGCTGGAACGAAAAGTTAAAACCAAAAATATACAGCCAATAAATAAAGACCAATTAACAAAAGGAATATAAATTTGCCCTTCATGTTCTTTATTGGTGTGAACGATACGCATTTTTGGTATCAAATTCATCGCCATCCCTTGAGAAGCTAATGAAAATGCTCCTGTAATTAATGCTTGAGATGCAATTACAGTTGCAAGTGTTGCAAGAATAACCATTGGTATAACAATAAATTCAGGAACCGTAGAGAAAAACAAATTACCTGCTCTTATTTTCTCACCCGATAGCAAGAATCCGCCTTGACCTAAATAATTAAGAATCAATGCTGGAAAAACAATACTGAGCCATGAAATGCGGATTGGTTTTTCCCAAAATGCCCAAGGTCGGCATACAATGCTTCTCCACCTGTAACAACAAGCATTACGGAACCAAGAAGCAAAAGAAAATGTTTCAATGTAATTGCATCAAATGCGTGTGCAATATTTAATGGATCAATTGCACGTAAAATTTCAGGATACTTAATCGTAGAATATATTCCTATTGACGCAATCGAGAAAAACCAAACCAAAGTTATAGGTCCAAAAAGTTTTCCAACTTTATGAGTTCCTTTAGATTGAAATGCGAAAAGTAAAGCCAAAATAATTATCGTTACTGGTATAACAAACCGCTGAAATGAACTTGAAACAACTTCGATACCTTCAATAGAAGCTAAAACAGAAATTGCTGGCGTGATAACACCATCACCAAATAACATTCCTGCGGCCAATACTAAAAGGCCCATTACTATTATGCTTGATCTTGCTTTATGCCGTCTCAATAATGAGTAAAGAGCAAATACTCCACCTTCACCGTCATCATCTGCTCTCAAAACAAAAATAATGTATTTGATAGTCACTATTAATGTAAGACTCCAAATAATTAAAGAGATACCACCGATAATTGCTGTTTTTGATTCTGGTAAAGCATGCGTTTTCTCGTATATTTCGTTAACTGAGTACAAAGGAGAAGTTCCTATATCTCCGAAGACTACCCCTAATGCACCTAAAGCCAAAGGCAATGTTTTTTTCTTATTTAATTCCACACATATCCTTATTTATTCTCGATATCGAAATAATTATATAGAAAATCGTTGGAAATACTACAAAGATACATCTACCATTTATGGATGGTAATAAAAATATCGCACCTTGAAGATGTTATCGATGTTGATGACAATGTACAGCTTCGAGCTAAATCATCTGAAAGCTTTGACAATTTTGCAAAAGTAGCAAAAGAAAATCGTGACTTTTTATTTAAGTGGTTACCTTGGGCTGAAAATACACCCGATGATTCTTCGGTTGAACATTACAAAACCGCGCCAGAGAAAAAACAAAATAACGAAGAAGCCAACTGGGATATTTACGTAAACAACGAACTTGCAGGGGCTATTGGAGCAATGCTCAGAGATAAAGAAAGAGATGTAATCGAAATCGGTTACTGGCTTGCAGAAAAATACAATGGTCAAGGAATAATGACAGCATGCACAAAGAAACTTTGTGATGTTTTGTTTAGAGAAACCACTACTCCGTTAATTGAGATAGGCGCAGACATCAGAAACGAAAAGTCAAAAGCCATACCTCAACGTTTAGGTTTTAAATTAGACCGTGAATTTAGCGAACATCCAAAGTTGCCGCATATAGATCACGGTGTTTACTATTCGCTAACTCGCCAGCAGTGGAGCTACCTCTTTAGCTAAGTACGTCAAAATTAAATCGGCACCTGCACGCTTTATAGAAGTTAAATGTTCAAGAGCAACAGCCTGGCCGTCGATCCAACCATTCGCTGCTGCGGCTTTTAACATCGCATACTCACCACTTACATGGTACGCAGCAATAGGTTGAGGAAATATATCGTGAATGGCTTTAATAACATCTAAATAAGCAAGTGCAGGTTTCACCATTACAATATCGGCACCTTCAGCCACATCAAGTTCAACTTCTAATAATGCTTCACGTTGATTACCCGCTTGCATTTGGTAACTTCTTCGATCGCCAAAACTAGGTGCACATTCTGCAGCATCACGGAATGGCCCATATTCTGCCGAAGCATATTTAGCTGAGTATGCCATGATCGGAATCCCAGAAAAACCATTTTCATCTAACGCTTTTCGAATTGCACCAACTTGTCCATCCATCATTCCACTTGGGGCAATAACATCAGCTCCCGCATTAGCTTGAGCAACTGCGATACTTGCATATCTATCGAGTGTTTTATCGTTATTGACACTACCGTCAGAATTTAATATTCCGCAGTGGCCGTGATCTGTAAATTCATCTAAACAATCATCAGTTATAATGAGAAGCTCATCACCAAAATCATTTTTTAGTTCTTTAACAGCAAGTTGAACAATTCCGTTTTCATCATCTGCACTAGAACCTATTGAGTCTTTATTTGAAGGTACCCCAAATAAAATCACGCTCGACACACCAACATTAACTAATTCATTGACCTCTTTACGCAAACTTTGGAGTGTGTGTTGATAGATTCCAGGCATCGAAGCAATTGGTAGTGCATCAGTTATACCCTCTTTTACAAAAACAGGTGCGATTAAGTCATCTACTCCAAGTCGTGTTTCTGAAAGCAATCTACGAATAGTCTCATTTTTTCTTAATCGTCGAGGTCGATGAACCGGGTAAGGCATTTAAATAGACTAGGAGATTTGGTGAAATTCGTGCAAATGACGCAGCTGAAATGGCGTTCAACCTTGTAATAATTGTTCTAATTGATCTTTTAACTGCACAACTGAGGTTGTTGCTACATCATAAACAATTTTAATATCGATCAAATCGTACCCGTGCAGTATCCTATTTCTCATTCCTATAACTTTTCGTATCTCAATATAGTCGTGTTCGTCAATCCATTCGTTCGGTAATCGATTAAAACTCTCACCAAGTACTGCCATATTCCAAAAAATCGCATCTTGTGCAACTTCGTCGAATTTAAAATCATCAAACGACTTTTTATCAATCAAATGAAGAATCTTGATACATGACAAATAAGCTGATGACAATATATTGTTTATTGGTTCAGGCTGCATCATACAAAGCCACAGATTCGTCTAACATATTTCTATGTCGTACAGGATCAGCATATTCGATTGGAACAATATCGACATCACGACCAAACAATTCTTCTAACTCTTCAGCAAAACTAATAATGTTCAACCCAATGCCTGAATCTTCATAAAACTTATATAGAACGTCGACATCAGAGTCATCTGTAAAATTGCCTTTAGCGTAAGATCCAAAAATACGGAGTTCTTGAACATGATACTTTTCACAAATATCTTTAAGTTTTTTCTGGTCAAAGTTTAAGCCTGGAACAGCACTAGACATACTGGCATTCTAGCACTAGGCAAACTCAACTAATACTACTTTTCACATCGCAAAATCCTGAAACCTTTTTTCGATGCAACTCTTTTAACATTTAAATTAAGTTCAAATTCAAGGTACGCTGCTGTTGAATCAGCGCCTAAGTTCTTTGCAATAACAAGCCACATTTGACCATTATCTTCTAACTTATTAGTCCATGTTTTTAAAAGATCAAACATTGCTTCTTTACCGATACGTATTGGCGGATTAGAAATAATCAGATCATATTTCTCATCGTCAAAACTAGATGCTGACTTTACAAACACATTTTCAATATCGTTATCTGCAACATTTTTTTTACATAACTCGATTGCACGCTGATTTATATCAACAGCAGTTATCTCTGATTGAGGAAACTTCCTTGCTAGACAAAGTGCAATCGTTCCGTAACCACAGCCCACATCGACAATACGATTTGGAATCGAGCCATAAAATTTTTCTTCAAATACGTCTAGCAAAATTCTCGTAGCTTTATCAATTTTCTCGTAGCTAAACACACCCCGATCGGTAGTAAAGACAAGGTCGCTACCTAAATAGTTAAACGAGACCTTAATAGGATGTGACTCTACTGTAGGGACCTCATCAAAATATTGTGACACGACAATATCTTAATTGGACTAAGCGTCAAAAACGTTTAGCAGCGCATCAATTATTCCATCAATAGTATGTTGACTAGCTTGCACGGTTGGTTCAATATTGTTTTCACGCATTGTTGATGTTGTGACAGGACCAATAGAAATTTTAACTGGAATTGTTTCAATCGATTCTTTTCCAAAAAGCTTTATCGAATTTTCAACTGTTGATGAGCTGGCAAAAGTAATCGCATCTGCATATTTAACATGTTCTAACGTCTGCTCATCAACATTTGAAATTAACGTGTTATATACATCAACATTTATTAGATCATAGCCTTTACTTGTGAGACCTACTTCTAAGGCATCTCTTACTTTGCTTGCTCTAAAGCATATGATTTTGTTTTGACTTTCGGCAGCATCTGGAAATAATTCGACTAATTCTTCTGCAACAAAAGTTTTAGGTACCATGTCAGCAACGATTCCATATTTTTTTAATTCTTCTGCTGTTGCTGAACCAATTGCAGCAATTTTTATATTATTGAAATGTCTTGAATCGAGACCTAAATCAAAAAGGCGTTTCATTGTGATTTCTACACCATTTGTCGAAGTAAAAATTACATGACTCGTATTTGCTATATCTGGTAGATCGAAATCTATTGGTTGTATTTCAATCGCTGAAGCTTCAATAACTTGTGCTCCTAATTGGTTTAATTTAATAGATATTTTGCTTTGCTGATCACGAGATCTTGTTACTACAATTTTTTTTCCAAACAACGGTTTGGTTTCAAACCATGAAAGTCCCATATCTGCCACTGGGCCAATAACAATTATTGATGGATTAACGGCGTAAGTCTCAGCTAGGTCACTTAACACGGTTTTAGAAATATTTTGTGATGGTAAAGTTCCTTCACGAACAATAGCTACAGAGGTATTTGGATCTTTCCCGCCTGCAATTAATGCCTCAGCTATTTTGCCTCTATTACCAACACCCATTAGTACAACTAATGTGCCATCGATCTTGGCTAAGTTTTCCCATTTAACTTGTTCTTTTTCTTTTGCAGGATCTTCATGTCCTGTAACGACAGTAAAGTTTGTGGCCAATGCTCGTTGAGTTACCGGTATACCAGCATATGCAGGAGCAGCAATTGCAGATGTAATACCTGGGACTATTTCAAAGTCGATATTATTTTCAATTAAATATTGGGCCTCTTCGCCGCCTCTGCCAAAAACAAAAGGGTCACCGCCTTTAAGCCTGACAACATGATCATACTTGTTTGCCAAATCTACAAGGCATTGATTTATTTCATCTTGAGTTAGGTCGACAAAACCTGGCCCTTTACCAGCCGAAACCATTTCTGCATTTTTAGGCACGTTTTTTAGTAGTTCACTATTAGCCAATCGATCATAAATAACAGCCTGTGTATTAGATAAAAGTTCTTTACCTTTAACAGTTATTAAACCTGGATCTCCTGGACCAGCGCCTACCAAATAGACAGTCATTTAAATCACCATCTCTAATATCTCTTGTCCACCTTTATTCTTTAAAAGGTCATCAGCAACTTCTTTACCTATTTGGGATGGATTACTGCCCTTAATTTCTGCGTGAGCAATAGTACGGCCTCTTGGTTCAGCCAACATTACTCTTAACCAAAGGTTTTGAGAATCGATCGGAATCGCATACGCACCACATGGTATTGAACATCCGCCACCAAGTTCTGCTAAAAATGCTCTCTCAGCGTTCACACAATTGAATGCATCACGATTATTAATTTTATTTAAAATTTCTTTTGTATCTATGTCGTCTGATCTAGCTTCAACAGCTAAAGCACCTTGAGCTACTTGAGGCAACATTGTATGGATAGATAAAACTTCTGATACATGTTCAGTTAAACCGAGTCTTTGTAAAGCAACATTAGCTAAAACAATCGCATCAAAATCTTTAGCCTTACTTATTCTCGTTTCTATATTTCCTCTTAGTTCTCCGAACTGTAGATCAGGACGAAGCGCACATAGTTGAGCACGTCGACGAACAGCACCTGTTCCAATTCGAGCACCATATTTTAAATCTTCAAGAGTTGAACCAATTAATACGTCTCTAACATCACCGCGCACAGGAACTGCTACAAGTTCAAGACCCTCAGGCGTAATACTTGGCAGATCTTTCGCACTATGGCATGCAATATCAGCTTTATTTTCTAAAACAGCTACTTGTACTTCTTTAACAAATGCGCCAGTACCTGCAAGTTGCGAAATTGAAACATCAAGATTTTTATCGCCACCAGTAGATACTTCAATGATTTCGTATTCACAATCAAGCATCTGACCAACAAAGTTCGCTTGCCATAAAGCTAATTTAGAACTACGAGATGCGATGCGAATTTTTTTCACGAATGTTCTACTTTGAGACAAGTTGACTCAAGGCTTCTTCAACCTTGGCACGAATATATTGTTTTACTTCATTTAGTCGATCATCTTTAACCATCTGAACAACCTCAAAATCAAAAGCAAAATCCCAACTTATATCTTCGCTAGAAATTCCTTCATTTCTTACACGTTCGCGTTCATCATTGACTAAAGAAATTAGTACTCCATATTCTGGGCCTAGTCGACCTTGCAAATATTTGCGCAACCATTTCGCAAAAGCAGGTGATTTGCCTGCAGTAGATATAGCAATAGTTACATCTCCTTGACGAACAGTTGACATTAAGATTGAAGAACAATTAACTGGATCATCAGCGCTGTTTACAAAAATATTTCTTTTCTCGCCAGCATTAAAAACATCATTATTAACTTGGTGATTATCTGTTGCGGTAGTCACAAAGAAAGCACCCTCTAAATCGTCTTCAACAAATTCTTTTTGTAAATAATTGATTGCACCTTTTGATGCGAGCCCTAAAACATGATCTGTTGCCTCAGGAGCAATAACAGTTATATTTTTTGCTCCACCAGCAATTAATCCGTCTATCTTTCGCGAAGCTATTTTTCCAGCACCGACTACCACTACTTTCCTATCGTCAAAAAGCAAGACAATAGGAAAACCATGTAAATCTGGTCGTATATTTTGGTTATTCACGCTTTATAGGCTAATAATTTGGGCCAAAATTATTCGAAATAAAGAACATTTTTTATTCAATATTTGATATTGCTGATCTCAATGACTTCCTCAAAGGTCGAGAACTAGCGTTAATAGTTAAATCTCCATCAAATATAAATTTGCTCGGTATTTTATATCGAGCTATTTTTTCTCCACAAAAGTCGCGTAACACCTTCTCAAGTTCTCGTTTATCCTTAGGATCACTGTCTTTAGAAATTGCATTTGAACTTATATATGCAACTACCACTTCGCCAGTTTCATCACTGGATGCGCCAACAACACTTACTTGATCGACCATTCCATGTTCCAACAAAACAGATTCAACTTCAGAAGGATATACACTAAATCCACTAACAACGATCACATCACTTGTTCTGTCTATTAACGTTATGTTGCCTTCTTGATCTTTTACACCAACATCACCCGTATAAAGCCATCCATTAGGATCTAAGGCAGCATTCGTAGCATCAACTTCTCCAAAGTAACCGGCAAAGACATTGTCGCCACGAATTACAATTTCTCCGATATCACCATCGATAGATGCAGAACCACTAGCATCGCGGATTTCAATTTCAATTCCATCTAGAACTTCGCCAATGTCACCTTCTGATTTTGGCGAAGATGTAAAACTAATCATCGGGCTCGCTTCTGTCAGTCCATATCCTTCAGCAATTGAAAAACCAAAACGCTCATAAAATTTTTCCCTAATTTCGTTTCTTAATGGCGCACCAGCACTTAGAAATAATCTGACTTTAGAAAATGAATCTATAGTTATGTTGAAATTATCAACAAATGCACTATACAATGCAGGCACTCCAGGAACAATCGTAATTTCATTAGAGTAAATAATCTTTGATAACTCAAATGCATCAAAGCTTCTAACTACTACTAATTGAGATCCACAAGCCATTGCTAATGAACAAACAACGTTTAATCCAAAAACATGATTCATAGGCATTACTGCAAGAACAATATCTTTTTCATTTAAATTTAGATTTGGAATTTTTTGCGCTTGGTGAATATTGGAAGAAATAGATTTATGAGTAAGCATTGCAGGCCTTGAGCCAAAGCTAGAACTTGAAGTCATAAACATAACTGCAATGTCTGAATCTTTTCTGTCAACTATTTCCGTTTGATCTAATTTCTTATAGGATCTCCATGCATGTGAATTAAATTCAATACAAGTTAACGTTTCTTTATATGCGCCAGGAACTTTTTCGATCGATGAAGTAAGTACCAATTTTGGTCTTACCAGAGCTATGTCTCTAGCTAATTCTGATTCATTAGAAAAAGGATCAAGAGGCACCGCAATAGCCCCACAAGCCAAAATTGCTAAGTACGAAATGATGAATTCAAGTGAGTTATTAGCGATAATTACAGCCCTGTCACCAGGTTTTATCTCTAAATCGTTTTGTAGGCCACTGGCTATAGAGAGACAATACTTTTTTACCTGCTCATATGTGAGTTTGTCTTTGCCATCTTTAATACAAATCGATTTTGAATCTGTGATCAGCTCATTTATTAAATTCATAAGTCAATTAAAGCGTAGCTTGTAAATATGGCTTATTCGTTAAATTCGCGATACAAAAAGTATAGATATGCCAAAAGACCTATTTTCCTCTTAGGGGCTTAAGGTTTAGGTATACCTAGCCGACAAAAACTTTATGTTTGGGGCCGTAAAGTCAAGAACAATATTGTTCAAGCTGATCAGTACATGTTTTTTAATGACATTTATTTTCATCAGCTCGACTACAACCACGGCATTTTCATCAACAAAAGTTAGCGTCTACAAAAACGGAACAGTTGATAGTGCCGCTGAACAAGATTTTCTTAATCGCACAAATGCGTTACGCGCCTCATTAGGTTTAGGAGCTTTAAAAGTTAATGGAGAACTATTAACTAAAGCTAGAAATTGGAGTCAAACACAAGCTGACTCTGGAACAATTTTCCACTCGACACTTACAAATGGAGTAACACAAAATTGGCATCGTTTAGGTGAGAACGTTGGAATGGGTCCAGATGTAGCATCTATTCATGATGCGTTGGTCAGATCTCCGCGACACTATGAGAACTTAGCTGATCCAGGTTTTACTGACGTAGGTATAGGTGTTGTTAGACAAGGCGATGTTATTTATGTAACACAAGTTTTTATGGAATTAATGCCAGTAAATTCTCAACCTGCAACAACACCAGCTAAAAGCACACCTAGTAAAGCTCCAGCAAATGCATCATCTGCTTTGCCTGCACAGCCAGTTGCAGAAGCTGCTCCACTTAAAACTGCTTCAGAAGAGTTAAGTGCGATTGTTAAAAAGATAAGCGCACTCGAAGCTTAAAATTTATCCACCTACATGGAAATATAATTTCGCAACACCTGCAATAATAATTAAAAGCATGCATGCAGCCAAACATAGTGTCACCCAAGAACGCATGAAATAATTTTAGTTTTATTGGTTATTAGGATTCGTATCACCAGTATTTTCTTCTTCAGCAGGACCTTTGAATAAATCAAATACATTCTCTGGTAAGCCTGATCCTGGAACAGTTTCTTTATCTGGTGTTGGATTTTGCGTATAAGTTGGAGTTGGATCCGGCGCTGGCGCTTGAGGCTGCTCAACAGGAGGAGGAAAATACGAAGCTGGAGTATCCGGAACAGGTTGTTGTGGAGGAACTGGCTGCACTGGAGCTTGCGGTGTTGGATTTTGCGCATAAGTTAGAGTTGGATCCGGCGCTGGCGCTTGAGGCTGTTGCTGGGCCTGTGGTTCACGCGCAAAAGGATCAGAAGAAACTTGTGGTGTTTCACTTTGTTGCGGTGCAACAGGTGATGGTTGAGCCCAAGCCGGTGGTGCTATAGGTACTTGAGGTTGACCAGCTTGTGTCTGCGACTGTGGTTCACGCGCAAAAGGATCAGCACCAATTTGTATAGATGAATTTTGAGTTTCGTTATTTTGCACGGGGGCCATTGATCCAAAATTCTCTACATTTTGTACAGGAGGATTTTGTGGAACTTGAGGAATTGGATTAACAGGTGCTTGAGGTGGCATTTGAGTTTGCACCGGTGGTTGCGCAAGTGGCTGTACTGGATTTTGAACAGGTACACTTTGCATTCCAGAATCAGCATCAGAATTTTGATTACTTACATATTCTTCAGCAGGAATATCCCGTCCAGTTATTGTTGAGCCTTGTGGCAAAATCGCAACAGCTTTTCCTTCTTTAAGATCTAATTCTCTAGCTGCATTATCGAGGTTTTTGACAATAGATATCATGCCAGTTGAATCAATAAGAATTCCGAGCTGAGAAATCGCTAGATCTGCATAACGTTCAACATATTTTGCCATATAGTCATTGTTGTTTACTCTGACAGAAACAGTGTCGCCAATATTTACATTTTTCGATTGTAATTCTTCAGGTGTAATATTTATTTGAGTATTGCCAAATCTATCTACCGACCAAACTTCTCCTAAAAATGCTCCACCTTCATCATGTCGAGATAGTTGCAACATGCCAGGAACAAGTTGTTCGAGCGGAACAACAGGACCCAGTTCACCAATATCTGTACCTGCAGCAAGAACACCCGCAGCTGGAGCCAAAATGTCTCTCGCAGCAAAAACTTTTCCGGGAGCTTCTATTTGAAACTCTGGATTAGAAATATGAATGACACGTTTTGGTTCACCAATAAGTTGTGCAGCTGGAGCCAAAATACCGTTGTCAGGTCCAATCAAAATACCTTGTTCCATTTCAACAGCTATATATCTTTGGTCTCTAGGTGAACCTGGATCAATAGCAGCTAGAACAATTCCGTTTGGTAAAAATTGAATTGCACGCGTTAAGGCAAGCGCACCTGCTCTTACATCAAAAGGAGCAATGTCATGAGTTATGTCGAAAATATTCACATTTGGAGCTTGCTGATAAATTATTGCCTTACATACTCCTACAGATTCGTCGTTGGTCCCCATGTCCGACAAAAAAGATATAACTTCATATTTAGCCATTATTACAACCTTTAAATTTCGATAACCACTATCCTAGATTTATCGTCTTAGATACCTAGAAACTAAGGAAGTTTCGAGAGTTTTTCACAAGTTGTTGTATAAATTTTCACAATATTTAGCTAAAGCCACGAAAAGTGTTCGCTTATTCGAAGTAGCTTCTTGCAAAATCAGCAATTACTTCATAATGGCTAGAAGGCCTGTTCAAACTTAATGGTACAGCTAAAGCACTTGGTTCCGGAACAGAGGCAACCGCAACTGCAACGGAATCAAGCGATGTGAATGCAACAGTCGGATAACCTGCTGTTAATGCAGCTCCAGCAAAAATATGATCTGCAACAACTAGATCAGGTCGAGGAAGATGAAAAATTAAGTCATCTGCAACTTTTGCATCATCGGTAGCAAGTAGAGAATTTTTATCGGTAACAACTCCAACTTGACCGCACCAAGTTAGTTGTCGATCCTTTCTTCCATCTGCAACAAATGAACTTGTATTGTCATAAGAATATAAGATTTCTGCACCGCATTCTTGTGAAAGTCTGGTTAACTCAATCATCAAAGGCAACATAGAAGCTGGACGAGAAGATGCAAAAATTATTTTTGCTTGCTTTTTTGCAGCAGAAGAAATTTTTTCAAATGCTTCATCCAACGCAATCATTGTTAACTCTAAATCGATATTGACAACAGGTCGTGAAGTATCAGTACCAAATACTTCTTCTAAGCATTCTTCAATTGCGCCAGCATCTAATGCGTGAAGTAGATATTTTGCAGATATACCCATTGTTGATTGAGGCTCGCGACGTGCGAGTTGACCAATAGAGTCACGAAATATTTGTGTAGATACAGATGCACGTGAGCCAGACAAACCTAATTTTTTTAGTTGTTGTTCAAACGTCAATGAATCGATATCAGGACGAATCGTTAAAGATCCCGCTTGTCGTAACGGGCGTAAAATTCTTTTCGGTCTACGTTTAAATCTAAAACGTGCCGGTCCTGGTACAAATCGATGCTCTTCCATATTTTGTCTTTGTATACTAGCTTTCCGTAAAGAAAAGGGCGATTACTGGTTATTTAACTGCTCGGCCCTAATGGTTGCAGCCTTTAGAGCTGACTCAACAATTTCAGTAAAATTAGCCTCTTGAAATGACGTCAACGCTGCTTGGGTTGTTCCACCAGGTGAAGTAACTTGCTCGCGTAAAGATGAAAAACTTACATCTTCATTTGAGACTGCATCTGCTGATTTAAGAGTTTGCGCCACTAGTGAACGAGCAATGTTTTCATCTAAACCGTTTTTTATCGCAAATTTTTCTAACTCTTCTGAGAGCAAAAAATAATATGCTGGACCACTACCAGATACCGCTGTTATTAAGTTCATTTGTTTTTCGTCTACTTCAAAAACTTTTCCTACGGATTCAAGTATTTGAATTGATTTAGTTCTTATGTCGCTCGATGCGTCTCCTGTAAAGCAAACTGCTGTCGCACTTTGTTTTTGTGAAGCTCCAAGATTTGGCATTGCTCTTATAACAGTTATTTCATTTGATACTGATTTTATTGATTCAATTGCTAGACCTGCTGCTATTGAAATAAATGTTTTTGTTTGAGGAAAAATTGTAAAGGCTTGTTCAACAACTTCTTTAACATCTTTTGGTTTTACGGCAATAAGAAATATATCTTCATTACTTAGTTCAATTTTTTTAGATAACTCTTCGAGAGTTGTAAAAGCTTTTACCTGTAACTCTTCGCTGGCTTTTTTGTTTTCCTCATTTTTTTCTACAACAAAAATAGAATCAAAATTAGATGCTTTTAACCCGCTGACAAATGAACGGCCCATGTTGCCGCCACCGATTATTACGATATTCATTGCGATGAGATTAGCATGCTTAAATGTAACGAAAACCCGCGACCTTCAGGCTTCCCCGACCAAAAGGTCTACAGGTTTTTCGTTAATGCCACTGTATGAATACAGTAAAATCAATATACCATTATTTGCAATATTATACAAGATAAGAAAATATTTATTCTTCGCCTAATGCTTTTCGCATCTCTTCAACTGTTATTTTCCCAGTTTTTAGCTTGGCATATAGCTCAAGAAGCAAATCTCTTTGGTCTTCATCAAGACCTTCTTCATGACGAATGGAATCCATTACGTTTTGACGTTCTTGTGGATGCAAGATTCCAGCTCGCACATACAAAGTTTCAGAAGAAATTCGAAGCCCTTTTGCTATACCTTGCAATATTTCCGCAGATGGTTTCCTTAAGCCTCGTTCTATCTGAGACAAGTATGGATTTGATATTCCCGCAAGCGATGAAAGCCGGCGCAAACTTAGTTGCGCGGTATTTCTTTGGTCACGGATAAAGTTTCCAAGATCTTTTAAACGTTGTTGCACCTCAGCAGGAACTTGATCGCGAAAAGACATTGAATCATCATTGTTGTTTTCTCTATCTTTATCGTTATCGTCGACCATTATCCCTCGCTTTGATTGGCTAAAGCTTATTAAGTAGTTGTTCTGCGCGCAATTTCGCTTTCAAGTTCATCGATGACATTATGTAGATTTTTTCTTGTATCTGAAACTTCTGTTTCAAATTCCTTTAGACCATCTATCGATTCTTGCAACTCTTCATCTGACAATACGTCAATGTTTGCTAGCGAATCATCAGATACTAAAGATTCCATACCTCTTTTAAATTCAATGGATGGCGATGGTGCAAGTATTGAAGATAAACGTGAATTTGGTGCGCTAGAGCGAGTTTCTCCACTAGCCAAAATACTTGGCAATGCAGCGATTAGATCACTTAATGATCCACCACGCTTTCTTCGGTCTACTTCAGCTTTGTATATATCTAAGCGACTTTGCGCAAGTCTACGTAAGTAACTTATTTCTGTTTCGACTTCGCGCGCTGTAGATAATAGCTCTCGGACTTCGTTTTCAGATTTATCTGCAAGCCCATTTGTGTATTCACCGCTAAGGATTATGTCGATTCGTCGGCGAAATTGTTCGTTGTTCTCTTGATCTTCTTGAGTCATTGCTCTACTTTCATCTTTTCTAAGAGTAGTTTAAACGCATTTATAGTCAATGTTGCGATTACAAAGGATTTTAGCCCATCAATTAAGATATAGACCATCACAGGGAGCGAAGGATGAGCGCCCACGAGCAACAATCGCTATGCGTAAGTTGCGATAAACGTGATACTAGCGCTCGTAGCTCAGCGGATTAGAGCATCTGACTTCGGATCAGAGGGTCGGGGGTTCGAATCCCTCCGGGCGCACCATATTGAAACAATAAAGGATAATTAAAATGCGACACTTTATTGATATCGATGATGTCACCGATTCAGAACTTGAAGAAATTCTTGAATTATCAGAAAAAGAAAACCTAGACGCTGTCCTTGAAAGACAAAGCGTTGCTTTACTTTTTCAGAAACCATCAACAAGAACACGTCACAGTTCTGAAGCTGCAGTAGTGCAATTAGGTGGACACCCTGTTTATACAAGACCAGAAGAAATTGGGATTGATGAAAGAGAAACTGCTGAAGATATAGCTAAAACTCTATCGGGCTATCACAGCATTATTGCTGCACGTGTTTTCCAACATTCTATTTTAGAGAGAATGGCCGCTGCATCTAAAGTGCCGGTTATTAATTTATTAAGCGATAGTTCACATCCGATTCAAACGCTTGCTGATCTTCTAACTATTCGACAAGTATTTGGAAAATTAAATGGAATTAATATTGCATATATTGGTGATGCAAATAATGTTGCATATTCATTAGCAGTAGGCGCAAATATGTGTGGAGCGAATTTTGTAATTTCTCATCCTGAAGTATACGGTTTCGATACAAATACCCAAGAACAATTTATATCTAAAAAGATTGAAATCCACAGTGTGAGCAATCCTGTAGATGTGATAAAAGATGCAGACGTTATATATACAGATGCATGGTATTCAATGGGACAGGAAGACGAGAAAGAAATCCGCACACAAGCATTTAAAAATCATCAAATAAATGAAATGCTGATGAAACAGGCGAAATATAATGCAATTTTTATGCATTGCCTTCCTGCACATAGAGGCTACGAAGTGACAGATGAAGTGTTAGACGGTCATCAATCGAAAATTTGGGAACAAGCAGAAAATAGAATGCATACAATGCGAGGCTTGCTTTATTTCTTAAAGAACAATGGCTGAAAACTTTAAACGAAACGTTGAAGACTTTACTTGTCTAAATTGTGGAGAAACAGTACACGGAAATGGCTATACAGACCATTGTCCTAAATGTCTTTACTCGCAGCATGTAGATGTAAACCCTGGCGATAGAGCAGCTCTAGAAACTTGTGGTGGCTTAATGAAACCTATAAATATTGCTCCGATAAAGGGCGGTTACAAAATTTTTTATACATGTGAAAAATGTGGTTACGAGCATTCAAATAAGTCGTCTCATAATGACGATATATCTTCATTTATCGAAACATTATGATCTTGTTTTTTCTTAGCTTTAGTGAATAGGTTTAAAGACGAACCAATGATTACAAATATTAAACCCAAGAAGTAAGTTGGCTTTACACTCTCGTTTAAAAAAGCAATCGACATTATTAAAACAAACAAAGGTTGAAAGTAAAAAAAGATTACATTGGCTGACGAGTGAATTAATGCAATACTTTTTTGAAAAACCACATACTGACCTATTGTGCCGATTAAAGCAATTCCGACTAAATATATAAACACAATTGAATTAAAGTTTTTCTCTGTTTGTATTCCATTTGAAAATAAAACTAATGGAATTGAAAATATTAATGACAGCAATATCGATTGAAAACTTAAATTATATGGAGAGAATTGGTGCCCTATTTTTTGTACAAGCACACTGTACATTGCTACTGAAGAACTTGCTAGAAGAATGAAGATTACCCCAATAAGTTCTATTTTCTGATCACTGTGTTTTCCAAGAGAAGGAAGAATAACTACGACAGCACCAAGATATCCAACAACTATACCGACTATCTTTAGTAATGAAATTTTTTCTCTGAATATTGCAAAAAGAAAAATAGTAGCTTCGACTGGGACAAGACTATAAAAAATTGGCGATATATGCGCCGGAATAAATTTTATAGCTAACATAAAAAATACAAAATTCAAGGAACCAAATAATGCAATCATTATTGTTTGCTTAGTAAAAACTAATTTGGTTTTCTTAATAGTAAAAATAACTATCGTAATAAGAATTATTGAGGTAACCATCCGCGAAAACAAAGCAAAAGATGGAGTTAGGTATTCAAGTATTAATTTTGAAAAAATTGGTACACAAGCGCCGCAAAATGATGCAATGAGACTAAGTATTATTCCTTCTGATTTTTTGTTTTCCATAAATTTTCAAGCAGTGTATCACCAATAAGGTTGCTTTTCGTTACGAATAAATTTGTGTTTGCGGGATTTTGCATCGAAAAACGATAGTTTTTCGACCCAACACGGGAAAGAGGGGTTAGGAGGTGCCCATGTTCTCTTCGACGTAACCATAGGTTAAGTCGTTTGTATAAATCCAGCCTTTGCCATCACCTATACCAAGATCCGCTTTGAGATCGATATCTCTATGCTCCATGTATTCTTTTAACTTAGAAGCTTGGTCATCATCGTAACTTTCTAAAAGTGATTCGCCATTTTTTAAAACAACATGATCACCATAAGCAATTGTTAATCTAGAAAAATCATAATCAATTCCACTTGCGCCTAATTCGCTAGCAACTCGGCCCCAATATGGATCTTTACCGAACCATGAACATTTAACAAGCTGGCAGTTAGCTACCCGCCTTGCCCCATGATTAGCTTGTTCATCATTGGTCGCTCCAGATACAGAAATTTTCACTGTTTTAGTTGAGCCTTCTGCATCGTCACACATTTGCTTAGCAAGAGACTGACAAGCTTTTATCAAAGCACTTTCAAATGAATCTTTTTCAATCTCATTCGACATTTCACTCGACATAACAAGCACAGTGTCATTTGTCGACTGTGCACCATCAACAGTTAATTTATTAAAACTATTAGATGCTGCAACCCTTAGTGAATTTTGCAACACATCTTTTGATACTTTCGCATCAGTAGTCAAAAATGCCAACATAGTTGCCATATTTGGCTGCAACATTGCGGCACCTTTAGCAATAGCCCCAATAGAAAATTCGTTACCATTAGAATCCGTAAAAACTTCAAAAAATGTTTTTTCAACAGTGTCTGTTGTCATAATTGCTTTCGCTGCAATATTTCCTCCGTCTACATTTGATGTAGAAATTACTTGTGGAATTTTGCTCGTAATTTTTTCTATTGGTAGTTGATAACCAATCCAACCAGTCGAGCAAACTCCAATTTGGAAATCTTCAACGTTCAATTCTTTTGCACATGCTTTTGCCATAAGAACAGCATTTTCATAACCTTGTTTTCCAGTTGCAGCATTAGCGTTACCGCTATTTACAATTACACCAGCAATTCGGTTATTACTTTTCTCTAAGTTTTCTCTAGTCAAAGTAACCGGCGCGGCACAAAGCTTGTTTGACGTAAACACACCAGCTGCAAGTACAGGTTCTTTTGATTCGCTTCCTATAAATGCAAGATCTAGTTTGTCTTCACCTTTTATATCTGCGCTTGTTCCAAATGCAATGAAACCTTTAACCGATGTAACTGACATTTTCCCCGCCTATTAATTATGGATATAAAGAAATACTATTGAGCCCCAAAGTCTCATCTAAACCTAATGAAATATTCGCGCATTGAATAGCTTGACCTGCAGCACCTTTGATTAAATTATCAATCGCACTCAAAGCAACGATATATCCCGTTCTCTGATCATAAAACGCGCTCACAAAACAATTATTTGATCCTGTAACTTGCTTTGTTTGAACCGGACTATCACTTATATGAACGAATGGTTCGCTGCCATATTGTTGTTTATATATATCGTTCAAATCTTCACGTGAAATATTTTTGTCACACTTAATATAAGAAGTGGCCAATATTCCTCTCGACATAGGCAAAAGATGCGGAGTAAATAGAACTTCAACACCTAACTCTTTTTTAATTTCAGGTGTATGCCTATGATCAATTAAGCCATAAGCTTTGTAATTTGAATCTACATTCCCAAAAATCGTTGTTTCAGTAGGGTTCACACCTGCGCCAGAAACCCCAGATGCAGCGTCGACTATCACACAATCAGCACTTAATAACCCAGCATCGACAAATGGTTTAACACCCAAAATAGAGGCTGTAGGGTAACAACCAGGAGCTGCAATATATTTAGTATTCGCAATACGCTCACGGTGATATTCAGGTAAACCATAAATGAAATCAGATTGTTTATCTTTATTTAAATGTGGAGTTAAATACCAAGTTTCAAATGTATCAGTATCTTCAAATCTAAAGTCGGCAGAAAGATCGACAATAGTGGCATCATTGTTTTTTAGACCTAAAACAATTTGTTGACTTTGAGTATGAGGCAATGCCAAAAAAACTATATCTGCATCATCAATGTCTGCTTCGTTTTGTGAAAGAAATTTTTTATCTTCCAACAAATGTGCAAAATTAGGAAAAGAAGATGAAATGTTTGTTCCAGCTTTTGAAAAAGCAAAAATATTATTTAGCTCAAATTCAGGATGTGAAAGAACAAGGCGAACAAGTTCTCCGCCGACATAACCCGAAGCTCCAACAATATTTACTTTCTTCATTTCTATCCCGCCATAGACTTTTTCAATATCTCTACTGCCTCATTAATATGATTTTTCTCAATAATTAATGGTGGAGCAATTCTAATTGTTGACGCCGACGTAGCGTTAATTACAAGGCCGAGATCAAAGGCTCTTTGTACAACATCGTTTGCATCAATATTTAATTCTGGTTTTACATCACAGCCAATCAATAGTCCTGAAGAACGGACTTCAGAAAAAAGACCTGTTGAATTTAACATCTCAGAGAAATATTGCCCCAAAGAAGCAGTTTTAGAAGCAAGATCTTGATCTTCCATAATTTTAAAAACTTCATTTACAACACTAAGAGCTAAAGCATTTCCGCCAAAAGTAGAACCATGATCGCCTGGTTTCACATGGTTGGAAACTTTGTTATTCACCCAACATGCACCTACAGGAAACCCGTTGCCTAATGCTTTCGCCATAGTTATGATATCGGGCCTAATTGAATAGTTTTGAAAACCAAACCATTCACCTGTGCGACACATACCTGTTTGGACTTCATCAACTATCAGCAACAAATCATGTTCGATACATAAGTTTTGGACTTGCTCAATAAATTCATTACTGCAAATCTGTACTCCATTTTCGCCCTGAACAACTTCAAGCATCACAGCGACTGTTTCATCGTTAATTAGTTTTTTTACCGAATCAATATTGTTAATTTCAAAATAATCAAAGTAATCAGGTAGTGGTAAAAATTTTTCGTGTTTTGTGCTCTGTCCAGTAGCACTTAATGTTGCAATAGTTCGTCCATGAAAGGATCCAAGCGCAGTTAAAAACTTATAGCGTTTATTTTCACCATATAGTTTTGCCATCTTCAGTGCACATTCGTTGGCTTCAGCACCAGAGTTTGTGAAGAAAACATTTCCATGTACGTCATCAGAGATATTTATCTTCTCATTGATTTTGCTAGCTACTTTTTGTGTGAACTCATTTTCAAAATAATTAGAAACATGCATTAATTTTGAGCTCTGATCAGAAATTATTTTATTTAATTGTGGATTAGAGTGTCCTAAAGATACAACTGCAATTCCGCTTAAAAAATCTAAATACTTATTACCTTCAGCATCAAATAAATAAACGCCTTCGCCTTGAACAAACTTTGCTTTAGGCTGGGGATACGTATTTAATAAATAAGAATCCACACTTAACCTTCAACAAACATTGTGCCAATACCAGCATCAGAAAACAGTTCTACAAGAAGTGAATGTCTTACTCGTCCGTCAATAATATGAGATTTTTCTACTCCTGCATCAACAGCATCCAGACATGATTTAATTTTTGGAATCATTCCAGACGATATGACATCAGAACCGATCAGTTTTTTAGCTTCACCCGATGTAATTTCTGAAATAACTGACTCTGGATTATCTACATCTTTTAGAAGCCCAGGAATATTAGACATGATGATTAGTTTTTTTGCTCGAAGCCCAATAGCAATTGCACATGCAGCTTGGTCGGCATTTATATTCAGCGATTGACCATCTTCATTAATTCCAATAGGTGCAATCACTGGGATAAATTCTTTATCAAAAAGATCATTCAAAATTGAAGCGTCAATAGAGTCAGGTGTGCCAACAAGACCAAATTTTTCGTCACGAATATGTGCTGTAATTAATCGTCCATCTTCACCTGTCATACCAATAGCATGCGAACCATGTTGATTAATTGCGCTGACTATCTCTCGTCCAACCTGGCCAACTAAAACCATTCGAGCAACATTTAAAGTCGGCTCGTCAGTTACACGCAAACCATCAACAAATTTTGGCTCTAACCCATGTGCTTTCATAGCCTCATCAACTTGTGGGCCTCCACCATGTACAACAACAACGTTGATACCAACTGTTCTTAAAAATACGATGTCATCCGCAAATGAATCAAGCTCAGGTCCAACCTTATGGGCATTTCCGCCATATTTAACAACAACAGTCTCGCCATGAAACTCTTTTATGTATTCGAGGGCATCAATTAAGGCATTGGATCTTTCTTCAGGAGTCATTCATCTAGATTAGTTTTTAGCGAGATATACGCACAAGTATGTTCATTTGCGATAAACAGCAACAATTATGAGAGAATATAAGCTTGTCTAAATTTAATGAAAGCAACTATTAATGTCTGAAAATCTTGTACCTGTTGAATCTATTAGAAATATTGCGATTATTGCTCACGTTGACCATGGAAAAACAACGCTTGTTGACGCCATGTTACGTCAAACTGGTTCTTTAAATCGATCAAATGAGACACAAACTCGAATTATGGACTCTGGAGATTTAGAAAGAGAAAAAGGTATAACCATTCTCGCGAAAAATACTGCAGTACGTTGGAAAAATACAAAAATAAATATTGTTGACACACCAGGCCACGCAGATTTTGGTGGTGAAGTTGAACGCGCATTAAACATGGTGGACTCTGCTGTTCTGTTAGTTGACGCTGCAGAAGGTCCACTTCCTCAAACACGATTCGTTTTAAGAAAAGCTTTAGCTCGAGATTTACCCCTGATAGTTATTATCAATAAGGTTGATCGTCCAGATGCTCGAATTGCTGAAGTGATCGACGAAGTTTATGAAATGCTTTTCGATATTGATGCTCAAGAACATCATATTGATTTCCCTATTGTTTATGCTGCAGCAAAGCAAGGTTGGGCAACTTTAGAAGCACCTGCAGGCTTAAAGAATGAACATATACACAGCGAAGATCCAAGAGTATCTTCACATCATGGCGCTCCTGATAATGTAAACGAACTTTTAGACTTATTAGTCGAGTACATGCCTGCACCAAAACATATTCCGGGTCACGCATTACAGGCACATGTGACTAATTTGGATGCTTCAAAGTTTGTTGGCCGTCTTGCTATTTGTCGAATGATCAACGGCGAAATAGCTAAAGGTCAAAATGTTGCTTGGATTAAATCTGATGGAAGCACTGCTCGAGCAAAAATTACAAACCTATATATAACTGAAAGTAACGAACGAGTTGAAGTTGAAACTGCAGGACCAGGCGAACTGGTTGCGGTTGCAGGTATAGAAGATGTAACAATTGGTGAAACACTTGCTGATATAGAAAACCCAATTGCTTTACCAACAATTAAAGTTGATGAGCCTGCATTAGCAATGACTATTGGTATCAATACTTCTCCACTTGCCGGAAAAGAAGGCGACAAATTAACCGCCAGCCAAGTAAAGCAAAGGCTAGAACAAGAGCTCGTTGGTAATGTTGCATTACGCATGTTTGAAACAGATCGTCCTGATGCATGGGAAGTACATGCTCGTGGTGAATTGCAGTTAGCTGTTCTTGTTGAACAAATGCGTCGTGAAGGTTTTGAATTAACTGTTGGAAAACCAATTGTTTTAACAAAAGAAATCGACGGTAAAAAATGTGAACCTACAGAACGTGTCACGATTGATGCTCCTGAAGAATTTGTTGGGGCAATTACACAACTTTTAGCTGCAAGAAAAGGTCGAATGGAAAATCTTGTTACGCATGGTACAGGTTGGGCACGTTTAGATTACATAGTTCCAGCACGTGGACTTATTGGCTTTAAAACTGATTTCATGACTGAAACTAGAGGATCTGGAATTTTGCATCACACAGCTGAAGGATGGGAAGAATACTCTGGAGAAATTCGTGCTCGTGAAAGAGGATCTATAGTTTCCGACCGTCAAGGTCAAACAACTGCTTATGCAATAACTCTTGTTCAAGAACGTGCGACACTTTTTGTCGAACCTGGAGAAATTACATATCAAGGAATGATTGTTGGTGAAAATTCTCGTTCAGAAGATATGGATGTAAATATTGTTAGAGAGAAACAATTAACAAATATGCGTGCAGCTGGTTCGGATCATACAGTTAAAGTTACACCGCCTAAATTGTTTTCTCTTGAAGCTGCCCTTGAATTTATTGCAGAAGATGAATGTGTAGAAGTTACACCAAAATCTATACGTATGCGTAAAGTTATCTTGGACCCGTCAGAGCGCGCGAAAGCTGCAAAGCGGAAGAAGTAGAAACAGGCATTTCTAAAACTAGGTCTTGCCAGCCAAGTAATCCTAGATTTCGAAGTAAATATTTGTTATCAGGGCTACGGGTAAGTGCTGCACGAAAATCTTCTTTGATCAGCTCGACTTGGCCCATGCACATATCTAAAGTTTCTGTAATACCATCACGTTCGATAATATAAATTCCTGATCGGTTTGGAACATTCGCATTTGGACGAGCACGAGCTGTTGGATTATCTCCACTCGTTAATATTTCAATTTGTCGATCAGTTAATCCTGCGTCATAAAAATCAAGCAATGGTGTGTGTTGCATAAAGCTAAGTTTTTTTAGTGGACAACCTGCCGCATTACCAGACAAGGATGTACCTGATGGATCGTAATCAGGATCGGTATTTAATAAGCGATTGAATTTCTTAGCTAGTTCCACAATTATCGGATTTATCACGAGCATGCCTTGTTCATTTAAAAATGCATAAGGCATTTGTTGATCAATAAATTCTCGCATCATTTCAGGAGCATTCTCACCAGCATCTAAACGCAAATAGCCATCAAAGCCTGGACCACCTGCCATTAACGCGCGCATTAGAGTTGGCAACTCTGGTCTATGAGCAAATTCTAATAATTCTTCAATTGAAGTTAAATCGACTCCATCACTACGTTTGACTAAATCTTGAAGTCCGCGAATTACAGAGTTAGCTTCTACTACAAATGATCCCTCACGCTTAACGTAATACCCATTTCCGTCTTTTGACGGTATCTTGTGCTTTCGTTCTTCCAAATATTTGAGCAAAGCTAACTGTGGTTTCGTTAAGGGAAATGCAGTTTGATCGACTATACGACCACTTGTAAATGTTATAGCCCTTCGTAGACCATCTAATAATGTCTTCAAAGCAGAACTTTGAGTTAAAAGATCTTGTTCAAAAAAACGTGAAAATGAATGATTAAATGTCGACGGATTCCCCATATACATTCGTAATAACGAACTAAATTCAGGAAGTGAGTTAACAACTGCATGATGACCAATAGGTCCTAAAACATGTGAAAAAAATTGTTGCCTAAGCTGGCCTGGAAACTGTTGGGTTGTGGACATTTATTTTTAACGTCCGCCCAACTCGTTAGTTGCATTTCCTAACCCAACTAAAACATTGCATGCTGTTTGCAGCTCCGGTGAAAAAGCAATAGCACCATATTGTTCATCTGGTTTTGTTACAGGTTTATTCAAATATAAAAATGGACTTTGTGCATTTGAAGTATTAGATGATTCAACTTTAAAACCTTGATCCGATGAATCATCTAATTTAGGTAACTGACCTAGTTCACCAATCCAGCTAGATCCTGACTGCAGAACTCGAAAGTGATCACCAACAGATCCTACGTAAACCTCGTTATGCTTACCGTTTCGTTTAGATTGTAGAGACACAGCACTTAACTCATTTGTGTCATTTGCCAATGTTATATTTCCTTTTGCATCAATACTAAGACGATAACTTGCTGTTTCACCTTCGCGAATTCCAGGATAAGTTATGATTGCGCTTCCTTGAACACCTGGCGGAACAATAATTGGCGCTATTGAAGTTTTAAGTGTTGATAATAAATCAATAAATGTTCCACTTGAATCTTTAGAGTAGAGAATCTCTTTTGGCATTCTCTTATTTGAAATGTTATAAAAATTATTTCGATCATTTTCTATTAGAATATGTTCACTAGAAAATGAATCTGGAGAATCATATTCTTCTCTCCAAACACCGCATTCAGCGCTCACCGGCACAACTGTATCTAATGGGGTTGCTGTTATCTCGACAGAAATTGATGGAGCAGAATCATCTGCTTTATCTGAAGAACAAGCAGTAGAAATTGGGAGAACTCCAGCTGCAACTCCTAATAAAAGTGCTCTTGATTTACGTGAATTAAGCATGAAACCATCCTTGGATAATTTAAGAAGTTTAACACAATTGTCCCTATTGCACTAATATGCAGGGGGAACCTTCAGCTAGCAAACAGAGCGTAAAGTGGCATATGGGTTAACACGTGTACCATTAGGACCACCTAGACGAATCTCAAAGTGAGTGTGAGTTGCTCCACCACTGGCATTTCCTGAACTCCCGGTGTGACCGATTACTTCACCACGGCTAACCGAACGAGATCCACCAACTGTATCGTTTAGGTGAGCGTAATAGTATGTTGTCCCATTAGATCCAGTTACATATGCAGTTCTACCGCCAGTTCCTTCGTTTTGGAACATAACTCTTCCATCCACAACTGCAACATTTGGAGTTCCACGTGAAGAAAAAATATCTGTACCTTTGTGAGAACGACCGCCACTTCTTGGTTGGCCCCAGTCATTAGTAAAGGCTGTTGAACCTTGAATCGGGCAAGCGATTGAACCTGAACCTGTATTAATAATTGTTCCAGGTGATGTTGCGCTCTTTGAGCTACCGCGTCTTGCAGCAGCTAATTTTGCCGCTTTAGCATCACGTGCAATTTTTGCTTCTAATGCTTTTTGAGCTTTTGTTGCTTCAGCTAATTTCGAATCTAAAGCCTTCTTTTGCTTTGATAAATTTTCTAGTGTCTTACGTTTATCTTCTTTAATTGACGCCAATTTATCTTTTGATATTTGAAGATCCTCTTTCATTCCTAAAAGGTTGGTTAATTCAGCATCATCAAACTCTGAAACAGTAGATAGCAGTTGATCACGTCTTGTCTCATCTACGACATCTTCATAATCTTTAACAACAGATTCATCACTAGCTCTTATATATGCATCTTTAGCTTTTTTAGAAGCCTTTACCTGCAAAGCCTCGATTGAAGCGCTTGATGAGTCGAGCTTTGCTTGGGTATCTGTTAGTTCATCACTAATTTTCTGCATTGACCCGTAAGTTTCAGCATAAGCTTGTGCCGCTTGGCTAGCCTCTTTTTGTGCTTGCGCAACCTTATTTTTAGCTTGTGCAACAGGATCAACTTTTGCGGCAAAAGCTGAAGCCGGCAAAACAGTCAAAGTTGAAACAATCAAAGCCGTAACTATGACATAAAGAATTCCTCTTGAGGAACGCGGGATTGGTTTACCGAAGACCGGTTTATCCAAATGCGACATATCGGACATCAATGCTAGCAGATGTTTATCTTTCATAAGAACCTAAGAAGATTTTTTAACTTCTACCAGGGAGTTCGCAAGTATGACAGTGTCATCTGGTTTTCGTTTAGAGACAAAGTAATAGCTGTTTACACTCTCAAAATAAGGCTGAGTATTACCTTCATAGAATGTAGATTCAACTACTTCACCCGGTCGAAGCGGTTTAGCGAAACGAACAGCAATGCGTTTTAAGTTTGCTGGATCGCCATCTGCCACTTGTTTTATTGCACCCCACGAAGCAACAGCCATAGTACAGAGACCATGAATAATTATGCCAGGCAAACCAACTGATTTTGCGAAGTCATCATCGATATGAATGGGCATGAAGTCACCAGATGCATGCGCATAACGAAAAGTCTGGTCATCATCCATCTTTGATTCAATTCGACCAACTTGTTCTCCTGGGAGTTCACCATTAATTAGTTGATTGTAATGTTCAACATCAATGCCTATGTCATGTGGTGTCCCATATGAGTTTTCACCATTGACACCTCTAAAAAACATCGTGAAATACTGTTCGACCACTAAATCGCCAGTCTCCTCATCATGAGATTGTGTTTTGACAACCAGTGTTGTCCCCGAATCTTTAACAGAAACACATATACCTTCTGCAGAAGAATTAAGAACCAAAGAAGTCAGAAGCGGTTTATAAAACCTCATATCTTGTTCACCATGAACAACTGAGAAGAAATGTTCTTCGGGTACTACATTTGAAACAACTTCAAAAACTTTTTCCCATACAGGTACAACACAATATATTGGTGGAATCAGTTCTCCACTTAAGTGCTGTGCGATATCGTCATTAGTCGCTTTTGCATATTCGATACATGCATTGGGATCAAAAGCAAAAGTTGAAGTATCTGTCTTTTTGTTTAAACCTTCTAGATTAAACGCTGTCATCTTTTTGAGTTTCTTGCTCTTGCTCTTGCTCAGAATTAGCGTTATTTAATGAATCAAATTCACGTGTAATATTTGCCATCTCGTTTTCGAGCCTTTCGATTGTCGAGAATGAATCTTGAATCATTGAAGTCTGATGAGTTAATTCTTTTTCTTCCATCTCTATACGTTATCAAGTTAAGACCAACTAGCCTATTTATATGGAAAAGTTATCTGAGCACCTTCATAACTTGAGCATAAGTGAACTAGAAAAAATAGGATCAAGGTTAACGAGTGCTCGAGAAAAGCTTTTGATCATTTTTGAATCTAACAATATGCCGTTGACCGTTATCGATATAGAGCAAAAATCTCCAAGTATCGCTAAATCATCACTTTATAGAAACCTTGGAGTCTTAGAAGACGCAGGGCTAATTACAAAGATAGTAAACGAAAATGACTATGCATATTATGAACTAACTGAGAACGTTATCGGCCATCATCATCATTTACGTTGCTCAAACTGCAATGAAGTTATAGATATCGAAATAAGCAATAGGTTAGAAAAAGAACTCGAAAAATTAACTGAATCTATTTCAGCAAAGAAAAATTATTCAAAATCAAACCACCATTTAGAATTTGTTGGTACTTGCTCTAAATGTTCGTAAGTTATTTCTTTTCAGATATAGCCTCTGCAGCTGAAATATAGACGCTGTCTTCTTGCTCGCCACTCATTCTTTGCGAAATAGTTCCATCAGCTTTAACAAACACTAAATATGGATATCCATCTAAACCAAAGTTCGATGCAATGGTTCCACTTCTATCATCTACAAGTTTTTTCCAAGGCCATTCTTCATCAAGTAACCATGTTGATGGCGGATAATTAGGTTTAGATTCTGAAGTACCTGTCGCAATTGCGATGAATTCAACATCGCTTGGAAGTTGGCCATCTTTCTTCATTTTCACAAGCTTTGGAACTTCTTTACGGCAGTGAGGACACCAATGCGCAACAAAGGCAAGAACATAAGGCCTTGTGCCAGGAACCACAGTCTGGACTTTACCTGTAAAATCTTGTGCAGAAATTTGTGGGACAATCTTTCCAACTTCTGTATCGCTAGTAGAACTATCGTAAGGAGCTAATTTAGATTCACCTATTTTTCCTTTAACACTTGCTGCAGAAACATTAACGGTATCTGAATATTCGATTTTTGATTGACTTGCTACTTCTTTCTTATTAGATGTAACACTCAGCACAACAATAGCAACCATAACGATAACTACAACAGAAATTATTATTGGAAACATTTTCGAGGATGAACTATTTGGAGTTGGTCTTTTTGTTGTTGCCACAGTTAACCTTTCAAAATTTATTTCTTACAGGTTAGCTCATTCATTTGTCGATAACGACAATAAAGCAATTATCGTTATTGTTGCCGTCAAAGCCATACCCGCAGTTGTGAGAAATCCTATAGAAGTAAACCAAGGTGAAGAACATGGGTTATTCGGATCGCATGTGGCGCTTTCAAGATTTGGATACTTTTCAAGCAAAACATGGTATGTAGAAACTATGGAAGAAAATGTTGCAAATACATATGCCACATAGCGAATTGTCTTGTAACTCTTAAAATAATAAACCAACATTAGAAACGATAAGGAGTAAATAAATCCACGTTGTATCCAACACAAATTACATGGTTGCCAACCTAGAAATTCTGAAAAATATAAAGAAAAAAGCATTGCGACAGTAGGAACTAGCCAAAGCAGTAATTTTGTTTTACCGCTAATAACTGAAGTCAAAAAATCCTTAGCTGGTTTAGAGAATTTCGAGATAATAAAAACTATTAGGAAAATCCAACATAGTGCTGCTAAGAATGTTGCAATGTTTACAGCAATGCTCGCCTGTGTCTGTGAAGGCTGAATTGTTGTGTCTGTAAAATTTCCCCAGATTTCAGTTATGTACATATAAATAAACTAGCTCATTTTGAAGTTTTGCATGCAGTTTGTTTTAACTAAATTTAACAAGTTAGCTTTTATATATGGCAAAATTATTTTCTTCAGTCTTTCTTTGCCTGTTCTTACTTTTTGGAATAATAATTACTACTCCTTCAGCAGCATATGCGCATGGCGTGGGAGGAATTGATGCAACTAAATCGAATGCAAAAGTATCAAAAATTACACCAAATCTTAGAGGTGTAAATGTTGAAACTGTTGAGAACGGTCAGCGTCTAAAAATTTCTCTTAAAGGGGCAGCCGATGCTTTTGTTTTAGGTGTTGATGGTGAACTTTATATAAGGATTTCCAAAAATGGTGTGTATATAAATCAATTGAGCCCAACTCGAGTTATAAATCAATCTACATCAAATGTCTCATTATCAAACTTAGATGCACAATTTAAAAGCACATCAAATGATCCAAATACTAAACCTAAATGGAAAAAAGTGTCTTCCAATAGTTTCTATATATTTCACGATCATAGAGCTCACTATATGGGAAGTGTCCCAAAAGGCACTACAAACTTAGGTACTTCTACACTTCCTCTAAAAGTTGATGGAAAAGTTTACGATATCGAAATAGTATTTTTCTCTAAATCTTCTACATCTCCATTTATTCCATTTACAATTCTTTTTACCGCATTCTTGTTTATATTTGTAATTGCATGGACAAAGCGGGAATTATGTTTAAGAATATTTAATAAGAAAGTTGCAATAATTTCTTTATTTATAATTTCTCTGTTTGAAACAATGCATGTAATTGGGTACTTAAGTTTTTCGCAAAGAAAATTTTTTAACGAAGTAGGTGGATCATTTTATTCAATTGCGCTAATTATTCTTTCATTCATATGTCTAATAAAGCTTCTTGGATCAAATAAATTGTGGAAAGAATGTTTACATGCAAATGCTCCATTACTTAGTGCAACAGGATTTATTGGAATTGTCGCCGGATGTTTAATTGAATACAAGAATGTTATTTACCCATATCCAGCCACTATTTTTTCATCTGGATTGACAAAAGTACTTATTATTTCTATAGGAATATTTTCTGCATTAATTTTCGCAACATCTGTCGTAAATATTAAAAGTGTTAGTAGCAGTCAAGTCCCAATTGAATAACGTTTAAATTATCCTTCATTATTGTGAGGTAGTTTTCATTTTTATCAGCCTGTGTTTCTGTCAAAAACTCTATTGGTGACAGTTCAATGACTTCAACTTTAAAATCATTTTTAAATAAGTTATCTAATTTTTTCGAAGTGCTTTCCTCTACAAATACTGTTTTTACTTTTTGTGATTGAATATATTTTTTTAAACTGCTCAATTCTTTTGAAGTTGGTTCGCTTTCAGGATTGTTACCAAGAATTGATTTGTATTTTAATTTGTAGCTTTTTGCTAACAATTCAAATGCATTATGCGAAGTTATTAAGGTTCTAGAAGAGCACTTGTTTATAGTCAATTTATAATCTAAATCTAACTGTTCAATTTTATTCAACAATTTTTTAGCATTTCGTTTATAAAACGCCCTGTTAGTTTTATCTATCTCAGAAACAGATTTGGTAAATGAATTAATAATTTTTTTCACTAAACCTATATCTAGCCATATATGTGGGTTTTTTGAACTTGAAAATTTTGAAGCATATATTGTTTGTTTACTTCTATCTTTGGCAGCTTTCTCAATTGATGGTTGAAAACCATTACCTATTAGAAGAGCTAGGTCAGAATTTAAAAGCTGCTGAGTTGACTTAACATTGAGTTCTGCTTCATGCGGCTCAACCCCTTGTGATATTACATTTATAACTTCAAATTTGTTACCAACAACTTCTTTTACTAAATACTGAAATGGATAAATTGAAGTTACAATTGTTTTAGAAGAACTTTTATCTTGGCTACAAGAAGTTATAAGTGGAGTAGATACCAGAACTAAAACCAACAAGACAACGATTTTTTTCAAACTTTCCTACCTAACCATTAACGGCTATAATGAGAATGATTCTCATTATAGCCGTTTGGGGAAATAGTGCAAAACATAGCGATATCAGTAGAAAACTTAAGATACTCATATAGCGAAACGCCGGTCTTAAACAAAATTGATTTAGAAATCAATCAGAAGAGCTTAACTTTAATTCTTGGAAATAATGGTAGCGGTAAAACCACACTTGCCAAATGTCTAGTTGGATTGTTACAGCCTGTTGAAGGAGCAATAACTAGATATAGCGACAAAATTGGATATGTTTCACAACGTAACAACATAGGTAGCGATTTTCCAATTAATGTCGACGAAGTAGTTTCTACAGGATGGCTGTTAGGAACAAAAAAGATTTTTCATAGAAAATCTGACCGGGAAAAAACAGTTGACCATTCTTTGAAATCTGTTGGAATGCTCGAGCACAAACAATCTTTAATCTCAGAACTTTCTGGCGGTCAACAACAACGAGTAATGATCGCAAAAGCATTAGCAAGTGAACCAAATATTCTGATCCTTGATGAACCAACACTAGGTGTTGATTCAGAAAGTATCGAAAAAATCATCTCAGCAATCGAACACATAATTAATAAACATGACACAACAGTTATAGTCATTACACATGAAGAAAAATATTTTGCAAAACTCGCAGACAAAGTTATTAAGTTAGATAACGAAGTTATATTTGAAGGTACTTATAGTCAATATGTCAATATTTAATAATGAATTCGTTCTGAGAGCATTTATTGCAACAATTCTTATTGGTTTTGCAGCGCCATTTATAGGTACATATGTAGTTCAGAGAAAGTTGTCGCTAGTTGGCGATGGGCTTGGGCATGTTGCCGCTGCCGGAGTTGGTTTAGCTCTATGGTTTAATTTTGCGCCACAACTGATAGCTATTGTTGCAACAGTAATAGCAGCGATTGCGATTGAATGGATAATGCATACTTCAAAAAATTCTGATACAGCACTGGCAGTTATCTTTTATTCAGGAATTGGTGCGAGCATTATTTTTGCGGGAAAAAGTTCTAATCAATTAAAACTTCAACAGTATCTATTTGGTTCTCTTCTAACAATCTCTTGGACAGAAATAATATATTTAGCAATAATCTGTCTTGTTGTAGTCTGCGCTTTATTTTTTATCTGGCGTTATCTTTTGTCTATTTCAATTGATGAAGATTCTGCAAAAATTGCTGGAGTAAATACACACATGTTCCACATAGCAATCATGACATTTGTTGCTTTAATTGTTTCTATATCAATTTCAATAACTGGAATTCTTTTAATTTCTGCAGTTATGGTCATACCAGTTTTGTCAGCAAAAACTATCGGAAAATATTTTTACCAAACATGGATTTTTGCATCAGTTCTTGGTGTAATTGGTTCAGTACTTGGTTTCGTCCTGTCAACATTTTTTGACTTGGCACCCGGTGGAACAATCGTTATTACACACATTTTTATATTTGGCTTGATGTCGATAATAACGAAGTTAAAAATATCTAAGATTTAGTACTTGTCGTAACTTCTTCTTCTGTTGCGCTGTGTACATCAGCTGTAGTTGCAGCATCTGTATTAACATCATGAAGAGCCCTGTAAACTTCTTCGCGATGAACAGTTACATCTCTTGGCGCTGTTATTCCAATACGAACTTGGTCGCCTCGCACCTCTAGTACAGTAACGACGACATCGTCTCCTATGATGATACTTTGATTAGCACGTCTTGTTAGTACGAGCATTTTAAAGTCCCTTCCATTTCTCCACTACGTCCTTGTGACATCTGATCTTAATAATAGGCGCTAGAGAATACAAAAGCGTGTCACTAATTAGGACAAATTGTTTTTTTCGTATTGCTTCATGCATATAGGGGTATCCATCCTGTGTGTGGTGAATTCGGCAACAAAGCCTGCATTGCCGAGCGCGTATGTACATTTACAACTATTACTGAATGCAAATGCGCTTTTGCATCTTCAAATCTTTGATCAAGTTTGACGACGCTAAGTGCAAATGCATCTGCAGGAGAATTAATTTCTAATTTCGATGCGACAGCATCATCAATATCTAAAACTAAATCTGGACGAACACTTCTAGGTGGGACCATCACAAAATGTGGACCAACTGATCGAAAGAGCCATAGCCCTCTTGGCAAAGATTCGAGTTGCATAGCTCGAATCCATGCAAAACCAGGTATACCTTTAGGAAATTTCACCATACCTGGTGTTATCTCAGTATTGTCAAGAATTACCATATCGAACCTCGTTTATATGTATCGGTAAGATTTTTTCTAAAGGTGATATGTATTTTTTCTGAGGTTTCGTGACAGGGATTAATTATCGCAATATTCGCGAATTGCTTCTTCCGCTACGTAATTTGATGCTGGATTCAACTACGATATCTAGTCGTTCATTCTCGACTCGATAACACAGGAAGCGAAGGATGAGCGACCGCGAGCAACGTCAGGCTCAGCCTGCGTTGCGACAAACAATTGAGGGAAGCGAAGGATGAGCGACCCGAAGGAACATCCGGCTTTGCCGGTGCTCCGAAAAAAACCAGCGCGCCGGTAGCTCAGTTGGTAGAGCACCAGACTTTTAATCTGTTGGTCGTGGGTTCGATCCCCACCCGGCGTACACCTATTCCACTTTTATCCGTGTTGGGTCGAAAAACTATCGTTTTTCGATAGAAAATCCCACAAACACAATCATATTAAATCTTTGAAACATACGGATTGTCTTTAATATAAAATCTCCACGGCACATCAATTGCTTGTTTAATTCCAATACGACTTGTTGAAGAAATTTTATTTTTACTGAGAGGTTCCTGTAACAGGAGTTTTAAAGGATAAGAATTTAGATAATGTGCATTTAATTTTTTATCTATCTGTAAAGCAGAGCATAATTTAGATGGACCATTTGTCAATGTAATCCCACTGTGACCTTGACGGTTTTTCTTCATAATCTCAATGCCAGAAATTGGTTCAACTGCTCTGATTAGCGCGGCTTCCCCATGACCATTTGGGCCAGTAACCACATTGCAGCAATAGTGCATGCCATAAATGAAGTAGACATATAAGAAACCTGCTTGATCAAACATTATTTGATTTCTCATTGTTTGACCTTTATAAGTATGGCTAGCTGGATCATTTTGATCATATGCTTCAGTCTCAACAATGCGTACACGGACTATTTGATTTCCTATTTTTCTTTCCAAAATTGCACCAAGTAACCGTTTAGCAGCGTCTGGCGCTGGCACTATCAGCTCAGAAAATTCGCTATTGACCATGCTCGCCTTAATAAATTGAAATATTATCTGCTAGATTATCTCTCCTTATATACCTTCTCAAACTGACAAGGTAGTCCGGGCCCCCATCGTCTAGCGGCCTAGGACGCCGCCCTTTCACGGCGGTAACACGGGTTCAAATCCCGTTGGGGGTGCCAAATCGTAGATTCAGTATTATAAAATTTTTAAAGAATATAGACTTGTCAATCGTCTAGCTATTCGGGCTTTCATCCGCTGAATCATCATGTTTTGACGGAAAGTCGTCGTAACTTTCAAATGTTTCTATCTCTTCAACTTCTGAAAACTCATTGAGGAAACGATGTAAAATTCGCATTAAGTATTCCAATTTGTTTTGTTGAAAGTCATCCTCAAAATGCATTTCCTCACATTCCTGGATATATATATGCAACTGCTGTCGATCTGTAAAGATTGGGAATATCCCAGGTAGTTTTCTCACAAGAGCAACTGTCTCTTCTTCTTGTTCTCTTTCCAAATCTCGAAACATTGCTTCAATACTTCCGTGGCTATTATCTCCCCAGAATGAAGTGACCCTACCCATACCACCAAACATTGGTCTAAGTTCAATAAAGCTTCTTATCCGAGCATATTCAATTCGTTCATCATCTTCCGGAGCTGCAAATGGTAATCGGTGAAAATACAGAAAACTTGACCATAGAATAGGGTCTATCTTAGGAAAAAGGTTTTGAGTAACATCATCGACCTTACTGTCATAGTTAGAAGTGGCAAAGAAAAAACTGGGTCGATCAAATATCCACATTAAATAAGCTTGCAACCAACATAAAACAGGCATTTTCAATGTTTCATTCTCTAAATGCTCAATAGTTATTAGCCAATTCGACGGAAAGCTTCTCCAGATATTTCTTGAATTTTCTAATTCTCCGTAAATTTGTAGAAAGTTCGTCGCAAAGTAATCGATAAATGATTTGTTGACTCCATTCCTATCTAGATATTTCGTTACTCCATGAAATAACTGCCATGCACCGTGGTCATATGACATGTCGTTCTTCATAAGCTCTTCAAAAAGCCTCGCTGCGCTGTCCACAAATGCATATGAACTTGGTTTTTCATTACTCCAGATATTTGAAACCCAAGGCATACAAAAATCGATAATTGCTGAATGTATCAAGGGGTCACGTAGATCGAATATAGGAACTAACTTTTTGCTTTCATGCCCCTCACCATTAACAATCACCGACTTTGTGTCACCGAGGTAACCTGTAAAGTCAATTAATAAACGCATTCCAGTAAAATCTTTATCACTCATTTTGTTTAATTGTTCAATAAATATAGGAACATACTGTCGAACATCAACTATTCCTGGATTGTTTTGCGCATAACTCCAAGTACTCGACCACACGATCTCCATATCTCGCTCAGAAAGTTGACTTAAATATTCATTTCTCTTAGCTGCACGGTAATTTCCAAGAGGATTGTTTCTAGGCTCATTTGTTGAATACCATTGATAAATCTCAACAAATGCACGAATTAACATAAAAAGACATATCAGTTCTAAAAACACCAATACCGTTTGTGCATGTTCAACTTTCCATAAAAAAGGAATAATCCCCATAACAATAAATGAAGCAAAGATCACTTTTGCCTTGACTACTAAATTGAGAATTACCTGCTTATCCCAAGGAAGTGTCTCTTCATTCATCATGAAGATTGCGACTGGGATCAGGAGAGCTGTCATTAATGCTGGAAGTCCTATTAAGGCTTCTATGGATATTTTCTCTTTAAATGCGTCATTAGAATTAAATATTGCCTTAGCCAACATATCAATATTAAACGGAAACATAGGGTAACTTGAATAAGGCATAGTTAGCTTTAAGCTTAGATGTACTGGATGAAAAGATGAAATTTCCAATGCTTCTGCATATGATAATTACTTCTATCTTGCTACATTGAGGTTGAAATAAGTTCATGTCTGTTAAGTGGGCCATCTAGAGCTCAATATATAACTTATAAAGATTCAAATCCCGATATTCAGATAGACAGCAAGAGAAGAAATGAGTAATTCCAATCCTATACGCCCGCAACCTTTAATAACCTGCCGACTCTTCAGTACCATTTACCCACTCTTCAAAGCGGTTCCAATCATTTATCTTTTGGGGTGCCACAAATAATGCATCCTCTCATCTACATGTAATTAATGCATGTTTCACAATTGGTCTAGTTAGTATTAACTACTAATTGTTAAATTCCCAGTTAAGTATCCAGTTATCACTGGATTACACAATATAGAATGACGAAGCAATCACATCAGATTAAATATTTTGATTTAACAGGAACCGCTCATGTCTGCCACCAAACCTGAAATTTTCTGGGGCAGACTAACCCCATCCTTTTTTAAAAGTTGGATATTTGTTTCGATAGTGATGTGCGTTGTTATGATTGGAACTTTTCTGAATTCACGTACAGGAGTATATGAAACTTGGAGATATATCGAGGTTGGATGTTTTTCCATTGCTGCCCTAACATTC
The DNA here is from genome assembly GCA_046331265.1 of Acidimicrobiia bacterium. Taxonomy (GTDB): domain Bacteria; phylum Actinomycetota; class Acidimicrobiia; order IMCC26256; family JAGPDB01; genus JAGPDB01. Next base: position 111,719 of record JAXLRE010000004.1, read on the forward strand.
TTAGGAACTCGCATATGTAGATCTTCTTATGTTTTAGTAGATGAAATGCTTACCATAAGGCCTGCATTTGGTTTGAAAAAAAATATAGATCTCTCAAGCGTTAAAGCCATTGCAACTTACAAACGTTCGGGACGTTTTCGAGGGGGCGTAATAACAACTGCAAGATATTACTGTTTGTGTTACGAAGGAAAGGGAAGGAAAGTAACCTCTGAGACTAGAAGGAACCTTCCCACACATGTAGACACGACTGAGCTAAAAGAAGTAGCGCTACCCCTAAGCATGATTGACCCGACATTTATGCGAGTATTAGGTAAATATGTAGAAAAATATTCAGTCAAAATAAAAAATGCAGATCTAGAATCAAACTTGATTGATGAAGCAAATCAAAAAAATAAAAAACCGACAAAACCTTTACGACGAGACATAATATTTCGTAGATATGGTTGGCTAATAACAATAGTTTTCTTGACAATTACTATCGCAGGAATAGTAGGAGAAACAAATTCGTGGAGAATCGCTAATAAAAAATATATTATTTCTTCTGATGAAATAACCCGAGAATTAGTCAAATTAGCGAATGATAACGTCAACGTACCTCATGAAAAAAAGATCGACTCTCTATACTGTGATTTTCAACAAAAGACTCCATACAACTGTTCAATATATTTATATGGCCAAAAAGAAGTATATGCAAATGCGTTTATTCTCGACAAAGGTGAATCAGTTAAAAAGAATGCTAGGTTCATTTATATAAAAGGTACGAACGATAAAAAATAATGTCGTGCCAAATTAAGACTTCAATTACTGCGAACAAATTCACGTAAAAGACATCTTCGATTTTCTATATCGTCGCCAAGTTCAAATGCTGTTCGACCGTGAAGCACTTTACGATTCTTTATAACAAGCACATCGCCCGGATCCAACACTACAGACGTTTCTACTCGCTCACATTCTTGTTCGAATCTTAAAAGTGCTTCTCTATGCTCATCAGTAGGTGCAACATCTACCATCTCATCAAAATCTGCAGCAAAATCAAATGAGCCGTCGATTCCTGTTTTGATTACTGGAATGTTTCTAGCAATAATCGCACGTTGAGACCTACCTGCATTAGCTGCAAAAGCTTCAGCTTCACAAACAGAAAATACTTCTTGCTGCAAAAGTTCAATTTCTTCAGGTGTTAGATGCTCTAATGCAGCTAATGGATCAGCAAGAAGAGTTCCAGCTTTCTCTTCATTATTAACACAACCAATCACTAAAAAGTCAGGTTCGTTTACTTCCCCAGGATTTTCTGTATGAAGCCTCAGCTTTGTTTTATATCCGCTGCTGGATTGATCAGGTGCAGTTTCTTTAGGTCTAATAACTTGAACTAGGTCAGGTGATTCTTTAGGTTCCAAAATAGGCACACCCATATATTCAGCTACCTGCTGAACAACAACCATTAATTGACTTGGATCGGTTACTCCACTTTGAACCAATAAATATGTGAGAGAGCTTTCAGGAAAATTACGCGACAACGCTTCAAGTGCTACACCATTCCTTGGCTGAATTTTCCTCATGGAAACAGTGTACTTAATCTATAAATTATCTAATTAATTATTTAGACCTTTTTCGATATTTCACAAACAACACAACAGCATATACAAGTAAAACAATAACAACTACCGGGAATAATCGAACCAAAAGATTGGGTCCAGACTCTGAAGCAGGCGCCAATATATACATGCAACAATGATACAGGTTTAAAAATTGGGCAGGTGTGCAGTTATTAAGCAGTTACAGTTTTTCTTGTACTTTTTTTCACGCCGTATCCGATTGTTAGTAGAAGTAGTGATGTGATTAGTAGTGTTGGATCGAAACCTGTAACAGGTAACGAACCAGCAGCTGTTGCGCTATCAGCAAAACGTATCGTGTTAATACCTAAAACCTGAGTCGCATTCTGAACAGCTGAATAATCCTGAATCTGATTCAACTTCAAATTCAAAGTAGCAGAACTATTCCTAGCAATACCAGAAACACGAACTTCCCACGTATAATCATCAACCTGAGTAAAACCAGAAATAGAACCAGAACCAACAAGATCAATATCACCAGTCGTAAAACTAGGAGCATAAATCAACTTATTAAACACAACCCTAAAACAAGCATTACCATCAGAAGTAGTAGAACCCTGACCAGGACAAGGATTAACAGTCACCTGCAAAGCAGAAGGATCATAATCTAAGAAAAAGATGTTGTTGTTTCCTTCACTTTCAAAGTAATTTTTAATATTTTCTCCACGAGAAAGTACGCCAAACATTTCTGCAGTATCAGGATCGTTACCTTCAAGAATACCTACAACTTGAGTACTTCCTGATGCGATTCCTGCACCTGCAATAATTCTTATCTTGAAAGGATATATCTTGCTTGCATCTGCTGGAAGTGGACCATCTGGAGTTGATAGTTGACAAACAACAACTTCACGTCCAGCATAATCTTCTAAACCTGGAAAGTTTATTTGATTACCTAAATACAAACCGCCATTACATGCACTTACATCAATACCATCAGAAGTGTCTAGATCTTCTGCACTAACAAATGATGCACCTTCTGGAAGTGTAAATGCAAAAATGAAGAAATCCTCATTTACATACGCACCAGGACCTAAATTGCGAACGTCAACGTTGTAGTCAACTTGATCTGTTGCAGATATGGAACCTGTAGTTGCAAGACGAGCTGTAGCTTCAACATCTGGTGGTGCAGCAATAGTTACAGGCGTATAATTTTGTGATGGTCCACCAGTTTCAGCATTGTTATCCGAATCGGTAGTAGAAACAACACTTATATATGCATTTACTGTTTCACCTATAGAACCAGTTGTGTGGCCAAAAGCACTTAAAGATATACAGTCTGGGTTATTACCGCCAGGTCCGTCAGTATCAGGAACAAGTGTTCCAGTCCAAGTATTTGTGTTGACATCTATAGAACCAAATCCATTTTGTGGAGCACCATCAAATGGTGGTGTATAGATATCATCAACGACAAAGTTGGTAGCTGTGAATTCAAACGTAATTGATGTAATCGTACGGGTAGTGCTGTCGTTACATGCCCTGTAGCTATACGCAGTACCATTAAAACTTGAACTTACATTTTGTAAAGAAATGTCTTCATTGTTTGCAGCACTGGCACTAGCTAAGGTCGCAATCTGTAAACCTATCATTACTGCAAAAACTAGGAATATATGTAAAGCCTTATTTTTCATAGCACTCCCTGTAAAAGAACATAATTCCATATCGTCGGGTTCGACCAGTTTCATTATGGTCTATTAGAACTATTTTTCCTTGTAACAGATAAATCTCTACACGCTGTTAAGCGAAACAAGTAGATATTGGCGAAATATGTTGAGCCAAGTAGGCCTCAAGTCGGAGTTTCAACTAGAGTATTTTCCCTTAAGGTCCCGTGGTGAAGTCTGGAGTTCACGCCGCCCTGTCAAGGCGGAGGCCGCGGGTTCAAATCCCGTCGGGACCGCTTCACAACAAATCACAAGGTTTGTTGTGTGTGGCCAGGTAGCTCAGTCGGCAGAGCACACGCCTGAAAAGCGTGGGGTCACCGGATCGACGCCGGTCCTGGCCACAACTTTTACAAAGTACTTTTTGCTTTATTTTCGCGACCCCAAAAAGCAAAAAAGAAAACTCCAAATATCATCACTAACGAACCAATAAAAGTTTCAATTCGATAGCTTTCGTTTAAAGTTAAATATGCAACAATTGGTGTAATAACTATATGCAATTGGGCAATAATGATTGCTTCGTTTGCATGTAATTTTTCTACTGCAGCCACTACCATTTTCACTGAGTACCAAAAACATATTCCTGCAAAAATTGGGTATATGTAATCTTTAATGTCTACATTCATTTCGGGCCTGAAAATCAATAGAAAGATAATGCAGCAGGCTAGACCAACAGTCAGTCTTGTATTCGCAATAAAACTTGAACTGAAATTCTTTGTTAAAAGCTTCATGTATGAATTTGTAAATCCAATTACAGTTGCTGCGCCTAAAATTATTAAGTCTCCTGCCACAAGTTTCAATGAATTAAATCCAACGACTGCAATATACAACCCAAAAATTGTCATAAGCATAAAAACCAGTTGCTTAGGAATAAGCTTTCTTTTCAATAGTATCCATGAAAAAATCGCTGTTGGTACAAAGTTTGAGCCCATGATTACTGAAGCATTTGCGGCACTTGTATGTCTTTGTCCGACTGCTAATAAAGCAAAACTAATTGTTGCGAGTAACCCATTTAAGATTAAACCTTTTGACTTTGTTATAACAGATTTAATGTTTTCACCATCAAAGTTACGACTGTACGATTTTGATATTGCGATTTCTATAAACCCACACAAACCAGCAGTCAATAAATAAATAGGAACATATGATGAAGGTTCGAATTTTGTTTTTAAATAAGCAGCTCTAGTAGTAAGCACATATCCCGATGCTAACGCTGCCACCATAAAAGCATTGAAATAACCTGATTTAATTATTCTTTTCATCTCATCAAAAAAGCTGCCATGCCCCCAGCATGACAGCTTAAGTATTCATTTCGTTCTGCACTACCTACACGAGTAGAGCGGAACTAATAAATTATATTTCTGATTCTTCTTCTACAGAAGCTAAGAAATCTTTGATTTCAGATGCTTTAAATCTGCGGTGACCACCAAGTGTTCTAATGGCAGATATTTTTCCTGAACGAGCCCAACGTGTAACCGTTTTAGGGTTAACTCTAAACATTGCTGCTACTTCTGAAGGAGTCAATAATGCTTCTTCGTCGTAATTGGTCGCCATGGATCCCCTTTTCCTTTTGTGTACTCTCACCCTTTTCGGTGAGTTCCGTGTAACTTACTAGTTTTTTACCAACCCGTAAATCATAGCCTACAAGTGCATTGTGGCGCCAATGTGAGCATTGTCCTATTTTCTATATTTTTGCACCATTTAAAAAAAGTTTATAAAACAACGCTTTAAGCAGGATAAATACAAATAAATTTCAAAAATCGATGTAATAAATATTTCAAAAAAATTTAGTAGACATTGCCCACTTTAAGTGACAAATCGTACTTTAACGCAAGATAGTCTTTCCTGCCCCATTTTCAACAATACCTATTTTATACCCTGTTCTGTTATTTAAATCACATATGTTTAGAACATCATCAACATACTCTGATGGAACAATGCAGACATATCCAATTCCTAAATTAAATACTTTTTCCATTTCAGAATCAGAAATGTTTCCAGTGCGTTGAATCTCATTAAAAATTTCTGGACGCTTCCATGAGTTTTTATCGACAATAGCATCTAGTGAATTATTTAACACACGAACAACATTACCGGCGATTCCTCCTCCGGTTATATGTGCACATGCATGAACATCAATATCGCTCTTAAAAATAGTTTGCATTACAGGAGAATACAAAACGCTTGGCCTAAGTAGCTCTTCTCCTAAAGAAACATCAGCACCTACCCAAGCAGGTTCATCGAGATTTCTTTTCGCGCTATTTATAAATGTATCTCGAACCAACGTATAACCATTCGCTCTGATACCTGGTGAATCAATACCAATAATTACATCGCCAGCTTGAACGTTTTTCGGCAAAATATTATCTCTCTCAACAACACCAACGGCTGTTCCCGACAAATCAAAATGTCCAGGTTCAATTAAATCAGGATGTTCAGACATTTCTCCGCCGACTAAAGCAACACCTGCTTCAACACACGCACTAGCCACACCAGCAATAAGCTGTTCCATCATTTCTGGAACAAGTTTTCCTACAGAAACATAATCCAAAAAGAACAATGGCTTCGCGCCTTGTGCAGCGACATCGTCAACGTTGCTTGCAACAAGATCGTAACCTATGGTGTCATACTTACCAATCATGGAAGCAATTTCACTTTTTGTTCCTACACCGTCTGTTCCAGAAACTAAAACTGGATTTTTATAATGTGTTGGATCAAACGCATAACATCCACCAAAACTTGTTTCACCAGAAGATAAAACATTTTCGTTGTATGTAGATTTAACATGGCTTTGTATTCTTCTCACAGATTCATCGCCTGCTTCAATATTTACAGCATATGTTAAACCTGAATTATTTTCGTTAGATTCCAAAATTATCCCTTTTAATTTGAAGAAATATTTTCTTTATGTTCTTTTAAGTCTGGTAAAAATTCTTGATCAGGTAAAGAAAGATCGCTTGCGACATCGTCATCTAGTTTTACTGCATATTGTCCAGTTAAACATGCAGTACAAAATGAATCTGGAGCACTATCTGTTGCACGGATCATTGCATCTGCTTCTAAATATGCAAGAGAATCAGCACCTATATATTCACAGATTTCTCCTACGCTCATATTTGCCGCTATAAGCTCGGAACGTGTACCGGTATCGATACCGAAAAAACATGGCCAACGATACGGAGGTGACGAGACTCTAAAGTGAATTTCTGCAGCACCAGCTTCTCGCAACATTGAAATTAAGGCTTTTGTTGTAGTTCCACGGACAATTGAATCATCAACAACAATTAGTTTTTTGCCTTCGATATTTTCGCGGATAGGGTTTAGTTTCATTTTTACACCAAGCCCACGTTGTTTTTGACTAGGTGAAATAAACGTACGACCCACATAACGATTTTTCACTACACCATCACCATAAGCAATACCGCTTTGACGAGCGAAACCTTGAGCTGCAGGTACACCAGATTCAGGAACAGGCATAACCATGTCTGCATTTGCAGGTGCTTGTTTTGCCAATTCTTCACCCATTCGCTGACGAACAGCATGGACACTTTGGTTATATAGTTGAGAATCGGGACGCGCAAAATATACAAATTCAAAAACACACATTTTTGGATTCGCATTTGCATAACGACTTGAGCGAACACCGTTTGCATCTATAACAACTATTTCCCCAGGTTCAATATCTCGTACAAAATGCGCGCCCATAATGTCTAACGCAGATGTTTCACTTGCTAAAGCCCAACCTGAATCGAGTTTTCCTAATACAAGTGGATGAAAACCAAGTGGATCTCGCACACCAATAATATGTGCTTCGTCTGAAAATACCATAGAAAAAGCACCTTCAAGTTGAGGTAAAACTTTTAATATTGCTTCTTCTAAATGACGTTCATCACTTTTTACCTCTTCAGAATTCGATGGTAAATAATGTGCAATCAATTCTGCGACTAAGTCCGAATCAGAAGTTGAATCAATTCCCGCACTTTCGCGCAATTCAAGCCCAGGAAGTTTCCCTAATATTTCTTCTAATGCAGAAGTATTAGTTAAATTTCCATTATGCGCAATAGCAAAACCGCTATCACCAACACTTCTATATAAAGGTTGAGCATTTTGCCAATGTGATGATCCAGTAGTTGAATATCTAACATGACCTATAGCAATGTGTCCATCAAGAGGAGCTAATTTTCTTTCATCAAAAACAGTTGCGACTAATCCCATGTCTTTAACAACAGTTATTGTTTCACCATCAGAAACCGCGATACCAGCAGATTCTTGACCTCGATGTTGTAAAGCAAACAAACCTAAATAAGCGAGATTAGAAATTTTCTCGCCCGGAGCATAGATTCCAACTATTCCGCACATCGCTATATATTCTAGCTCTTGTGGGACAAAACCCTTCAAAACACCATTCGCAGTGACATCGTGTACATGGTTCTAAAAATATGACTAGATTTAGGGTTACCAAAACATGGGAGGAACAATGAAGAAAACGTTAATAGCGTTATTAAGTATTTCGATTTTGCTTTATACGGTTGGCTGTTCTAGTAAAGAAAAGTCAGCTGACAGTTTAAACCTAGTCGAATCTGGAAAATTAACTGTTTGCTCTGATATACCTTACGCACCGTTTGAGTTTTTGGATGGTAGCAAAGTCGTTGGTATTGATGCAGACATTCTAAGAGCTATTGCCAAGAAGCTCGATCTTGAAGCAAACTTTGTCGACACTGATTTTGATGCAATCTTTGCAGCTTTGAAATCTGGTAAATGCGACGTGATTGCATCTTCTGTAACCATTAATGATGAACGTAAGAAAGCAAATAACTTCTCTGACCCCTACTACACAATTTCACAATCTATTTTGGTAGCTAAAGACAATGAATCAAAGTTAACTGATCTAGATAAGCTAAACGGTAAAGTAGTCGGTGTTCAATCAGAAACAACTGGTGAAGCCTTCGCCAAAGATAATGCATCGAAAAATGGTTACACAGTCAAGTCATTCACTGGTGCAGATGAAATGGTTGCAGCTTTGAAATCTGGACAAATCGATGCTGTAATTCAGGATTACCCAATTAATGCATATGATGCGAAAACTAGTGGTAAAACTGTTGTTACAAAGCAATTCGATGGAAACGAAAACTACGGTATTGTTATTCCAAAGGACTCAACAGATTTACTTAAGAAAATAAATACTGCCTTAAGTGACATTAAAGAATCTGGCGATTACGACAAGATAGTCAATACATACTTAAAAAGTTAACAACTAATTATCGAGTTTTAAAGGGAGGCTCAGCCTCCCTTTTTTAATGCATCAAGTTCACCAATTAATTAAGTAATGTATTTAAATGATTCTTGGTGCAAGTGGGTTCAGCGATATAGGCCATGAATTTTTTAACTTTCGGATTTTTAAAGACATATTTCCAGAAATCCTTTTAGAAGGTGCTCGCAACACTTTAGTTTTTACGACAATAGCTTTTGTCGGAGGTTTAAGTTTTGGATTGTTGTTAGCACTCCTTAGAACTTCAAATAAAAAAATTCTTAGATGGCCTGCCGCAACTTTTATTGATTTAATTCGAGGTTTACCTCTTGTATTAATCATTGTCATCATCGGTTTTGGAACTCCCATACTTGTTAGAGGTACTGAAGTTTCAGGACCCGGTCTAGGTTGGATAAATGATTTATGGCCATTTGGTCGTGGTGGCACTAAATATATTCCCGGGTGTTTAGCTCTATCAATAGTCGCGGGTGCATACATGGCAGAAACCATTCGCGCGGGAATAGATTCAATTTCTAAAGGTCAACGAGAAGCTGCCCGGTCTCTTGGTCTCAGCCAATCTCAAGCAATGAGAAAGGTTATTTTGCCTCAAGCATTTCGAGTTATTGTTGGACCGCTAACAAATGAACTTGCTCTCTTATTTAAAGATACTTCTTTAATCTCACTTTTAGGTGTAGAAGTTGGCGGTAGAGAATTAACAAAATTCGCACGGGATTTTGTGAACCGTGAAGCTAACTCAACACCTTTAATAGCAGCTGGTATCTGTTATTTGATAATAACTATTCCACTTTTACAACTTGTTGCGTATTTCGAAAGAAAATCTAAAGCAGGTCAAAAATGAGTAATCCGTTAATTGTTGCAAAGAATTTAAAAAAATCATTCGGCGATAAAACCGTATTAACCGATATAAATTTAGAAGTTAGCGAAAAAGAAGTTGTTTGCATTATTGGACCATCTGGTTCTGGTAAGTCAACATTACTTAGATGTTTTACTCAGTTGGAAACAATCGACAGCGGAACACTTATCGTCTTAGATACAGATATTGTAACGCTTAAAGGGAAAGAACTTAATACATTGCGCACAAATGTAGGTATGGTGTTTCAGCAATTCAATCTTTTTCCTCACATGAAAGTCCGCGAAAACATAACAATGGCTTTAATCAATGTTAAAAAGATGGATAAACCACAGGCAAATAAAATAGCTGAAGATGTTTTAACTAGCGTTGGTTTATTAGAAAAAATAGATTCATACCCTTCCCAGCTTTCTGGCGGTCAACAGCAACGAGTTGCGATTGCCAGGTCTCTTGCAATGAAACCAAAGATAATGCTTTTTGACGAAGCTACTTCGGCGCTTGATCCTGAACTCGTTGGTGACGTTTTAAATGTTATGCGAGAACTTGCTAACGAAGGAATGACTATGGTTGTTGTTACCCATGAAATGGATTTCGCTAGAAACGTAAGTGACCGTGTTGTTTTTATGGACGGTGGAGTAATCGTCGAAGAAGGAAATCCGAAGGATATTTTTTCAAATCCAAAACAGGAAAGAACACAGAACTTTTTACGTCGGGTCCTGGATAAAACATAATTTTGAACATGTAGAAAATGACGAAATAGACATAAACAAGCTATTGTCTATGTCTATGCAATTACCTAGCGACTTACCTGCAGCTGAAAAAGATAGAGGATTTTGCATATGGCTTTCAGGTAGACGAGGTGCTGGCAAACATACTTTGGCGAGACTTGTAACAGCAGAATTGCTTCGACGTAAAGTCGAATGTGAACTTCTAGAACGAGAATCTATTGCACGCTCATTAGATTTAGGTCCACGCGCTATGGGAGATGGATCTACAGATACTCGACGTTTAGGCTGGGTCTCTGCACTACTTGCAAGACATGGGATCACAACAGTTGTTGTTGCAGACACTATTTGGACAGATGCATCAGAAGAAGCTCGAGGAATGATAAGAAATTTTGTTGAAGTTTTTGTAGATACACCAATTGATATTTGTATCGAACGTGTTGGTTCTGATGCTGCAGTTGATTACGTTGACCCAATTGCGCCAGAACTTCGAGTGTTAACACATGACCGTGACCCAAGTGCTTCTGCAGCACAAATTATTTCTTACTTAGAAACTACAGGTTTTTTTACAGCTCGTAATGTAACGCTTGCTGATGTCTAACTTATTGGTGAATAGCTTTTTCTAAAGATGAACCAAAGACTTCTTTGACTTTACTCACTTCAACATCAATGACAGTATTATTTCCTTGAGTAATAACACATGAATTACCGGCAACACGACCAATTACAATTGCATTAACGCTATCTGGAACAAGAGACATAAGTTCATTTAATTGGTTTTGTGAAACTGAAACAATAAATCTTGCAGGACCTTCACCAAATAACGATTTTACTTTTTGATCGTCAGAAGAGATCGCGACTTCAAAACCAATATTTGACGCAGTAGCCATTTCAGCTAAACAAACAACAAGCCCACCATCAGAAACATCGTGTACAGAATTTATTTTCGCATCAAAACTTAGTTGACGGATTAAATCGCAAGTTGCAAGCGAATCAGTAATATCAACAACAGGCGCCATGCCTTCTCTTACATCATTTAGTGTTGCTAATTCACTACCTGAAAGTGTCACATGTTTTGAATTTACAGCAGAGTTTGGTTGAATTAAAACAATTACATCATTTTCGTTCCAACTCATACCAACAATGTTTTCAGATAATGAATCACGCAAACCAACAACACCAAAAACAGGTGTCGGGTCGATATCGATCCCATTACTTTCATTATAAAAACTTACGTTTCCACCAACAACAGGCATTGAAGATGCTAAGCAAACATCACTTGCACCGCGTACAACTTCAGAGAATGAATGCATAACTTCTGCATGTTCAGGGTTACCAAAGTTCATGTTATTAACTAGTGCTTTTGGTGTTGTACCGACACACGCCAAGTTTGCAATTGCTTCGAGTGCTATCGCAATTGCTCCATAATAAGGATCTAAAGCAGCCCAACGGCCTTTACCGTCAACACTTACACCAACGCCAGCTTGAGCTCCATGTATACGAAGCAATGTTGCATCTGCACCAGGCTTTACAACAGTTTGTAAGAATAGCTGGTGGTCATATTGCGAATATATCCAGGCTTTACTCGCAATAGTTGGAGTTGATAAAAGTTCAAGTAAAACAGTACCTAAATCTTGTGTTCCGGAATATTTTTGTTCAATAATCGAATTCACATCAACGTTTTGTCGTCTCTCTAAATCAGGATCGACAGCAACTGGACGATTATATTCAGGACCATGACCTAAAGAATCAATTGGCATATCTGCCAAAATCTTTCCATCAAAACCTTTATCGCGAACTCTATACCGCTTCGAAGGATTTACACGACCAATTACAGATGCATCAATTTCCCATTTCTCAGCTAACTTTAAAACAGCCTCGAGATTAGAAGGAGTAACAATCACCAACATCCGCTCTTGTGATTCACTTATCATTATTTCTGCAGGAGTCATACCTGATTCGCGCAAGTGAATTGCAGATAAATCTATATCTATACCCATACCACTTGCAGCAGGAGCTTCAGAGGTTGCGCAGCTAATTCCGCCCGCCCCTAAATCTTGCACACCAACAGCTAAGTTCATCTCTAAAATTTCTAAGCAGGCTTCGATCAATTTCTTTTCTGTAAATGGATCGCCAACTTGAACACTTGGTCGTTTAGTTTCAGAGCTGTCATCAAAACCTGCTGAAGCTAATACTGATGCCCCGCCGATTCCATCGCGACCGGTTGATGAACCTAACAATACAGCTAAGTTTCCGTCCCCTGATGCACGAGCAAGTGTTAACCTTGATTTTGGTAAAACTCCTAATGCCATAACATTTACTAGCGGATTACCTTTATAACATTTATCAAAAACAACTTCTCCACCAACGGTTGGAACACCAACAGCATTTCCATAACCACTGATACCAGCGACTACACCCTCTGTTAAATACCGTGTTCGAGCATCACTAAGTGGACCAAATCTCAAAGAATCTAAACACGCTATTGGTCGCGCACCCATTGAAAAAATATCTCTGATAATTCCGCCGACACCTGTTGCTGCACCTTGATGTGGTTCAACAGCGCTTGGGTGATTGTGAGATTCAATTCGTATAGCAAGTGCCATGTCATCACCTATGTCGATAACTCCAGCACCTTCACCAGGCCCGACTAAAACATGATCGCCTTTTGTTGGAAAGTTTTTTAAATATTTTTTTGAAGATTTGTACGAACAATGTTCTGACCACATCAATGAAAACATTGCTAACTCGAGTTCATTTGGTTCACGATCGAGTTCTTTGATTATTTCCTGTAGCTCTTCGTCAGTTAATCCAAGTTGTCTATGCAGAGGTGTTTTGTTTTTTTCTTCTTCCATTGCGATGGTCAAAATATCTCCTTGAATTATTTGTTAACTACCGAATTCGAAACCTAAATCTGGTGCACCAATACTTGTTACAAAGGTCAATCCCATTTCTTCTAGCTTCGATGAGATTTCCCCTCCACGATCAAGCAAAGCAGCAACTGCAACTATTTCGCATCCTAAATTCTGCACTGCAACAACACTTTCTAAAAGTGAACCACCAGTTGTTACTGTATCTTCAACAATCAAAACTTTTTGACCAGGTTGAAGTGGCCCTGCAATAAGACTTGAAGAGTCACCATGATCTTTCGCTTCTTTTCTAACTGCAAAAGCGTTTTTACCTGTAACGGATGCAACTGCCATCGCAACTGGTACAGCACCAACAACAATTCCACCTACTGCATCAAAATCTAAAAGTTTTTCATCTTTAGCTTTAAGTGCGTCGACTATGGCGTGACCAACAAGTTCTATACAGTCTCCACGAAAAGTTAAATTACGACCTACGCAATACCATTTAGATTTACGTCCTGACTTTAAAGTAAAGTCACCTTCTGTTACAGCATATTTTTTGAATGCGTCTACTAGAAGTTTTTGGGTGATTCTAAGCTCTGAAACTTGATTCGTCATGGCTACCAATCTAGACGGATTCAATGCAGTTGTGCGAGGTCAGCTAACATTTTGCTATGAAGACTCCTGACCAATATCAATCTGACGATGTTAATGATTACAGAGATGGAGTTTCGTCTTCGTCAAGATTTGGCGGAATCGGAGCCGGTGCTTTAGGTCCAATAATAGGGCTTTTATTCCAAACAAAAACTGGACGCATTATTGGCATCATTTTGATTATTGCTTTTATTTGCTCAGGTGCAAAATTTGGAAACATATTTAATAGTTCTGATGGTAACTTTGGCCAGCTAGGCAATACCTATAACGGAATAGAAACTCAAGATCCTAATGGTCTAAAGCGTGGAGAAGCCCCTACAGACCAAGCTGCAATATTTGTTAGTTTTGTTTTAGATGACGTGAACAACTTTTGGTATGAATCTTTTCGTCAATCAGGAGAAAGCTACAAATCGTCAAAGTTAAATATTTTTGATGGCGATATAAATTCTGGTTGTGGATACGCAAGTAAAGACGTAGGACCTTTTTATTGTCCACGTAACGAGCAGACCTATATAGATTTATCTTTTTTTGACGAATTAAAAAATCGTTTTGGATCTTCTGGAGATTTTGCGCAAGCTTATGTTATTGCTCACGAAATAGGTCACCATGTTCAAAATACTTTGGGTGTTAACGCAAAGGTAGAGAAGTTAATACAACAAGGAGAAAACAGAAACTTTCTTTCTGTTCGGACAGAATTGCAAGCTGATTGTTTAGCTGGTGTTTGGGCTTATAGTGCTGATGCAAGAGGTCTTTTAGATGTTGGAGATATTGAAGAAGCTTTAAATGCTGCTTCAAATATTGGTGACGACTCTATTGCTAAGCAATCGAATGTTGAAATAAGCAATGAACAATTTACGCATGGCACTTCGCAACAGCGTAAACATTGGTTACAAGTTGGGTATCGAAGCGGTGATGTTCAATCATGCGATACTTTTAATTCAAAAATTTAATTAAACTGCTGCAACAAATTTTTTAATACTGCATGCATTAATGAAGGATCGCATAAGAAGTGCGCCGTCATCATTGCCTAATATTTTTTCGCTTGCACGTTCAGGATGCGGCATTAAACCAACAACATTTCGTTGCTTATTGCAGATGCCGGCAATTGAGTCTCTTGAACCATTTGGATTATTTGTGTAACGCAAAACAATTTGATTGTTTGCAACAAGTTCATCGTATGTTTCATCACTACAGGTATAGTTACCTTCAAAATGATTTATAGGTATATGGATTTTGTCGCCTACTTGTTTTAAATTCGTTAGAGGTGAGTCGTTATTAACAACTTCAAGTTCAACTTCTTCGCATAAAAATTTCATGCCTGCATTTTTTTGTAATGCACCTGGAAGCAAATGCGCTTCACATAAAATTTGGAAACCATTACATATACCTAAGACTGGTTTACCTTGTTTTGCGAACTCTTCTATCGATGACATAATCGGAGAAAATCTTGCTATTGCGCCAGTGCGCAAGTAATCACCATGTGCGAAACCGCCAGGGACTATTACTCCATCATAAAGAGAAAGATCTGTTTGTGTATGGTAAACAAGATCAGCTTTTCCTCCCAGAATGTTTACAGCATGCGCAGCATCTTGTTCACAGTTTGTTCCAGGAAATATTGGAATAGCTATTCGTGGCATGGAATTATTTTCCACTTATGCGCTCACTTGAGATTGTTTTTCTGCAATGTCAATTGAATAAATTTCAATGACAGGGTTTGCAAGTAGTTGTTCACACATTTGATTCACTTCATCACGCGCGCTTTGTTCATTCTCAGATTCAACATCAAAAGTTATTACTTTACCGATTTGTGCGTTTGACACTCCTTCAAAACCTAGCGCAGGCAATGCACGCATAACTGCAGCCGCCGATGGATCTAATACGCCAGGTAGAGGTGAAACGTGAACAATAACTGAATATGCCGCCATACGTATAAGGTTAGTTGAATCTGTTTATGGTTTTCTAAAAGATTGGGCTTTGACTAGCTACGAAAATGCTCACTAGGATTTTATTTTGTTGGAGGGAGGCATATGGGTTTATTTGATGGTCGACCACCTTACCCCGGAGCGAGACCTAAACCTAGATGGGGACACTACGGAGGTTTTTCAACTACTAGACCTCTTCCATTAACTCAAGCAGATTGGGATAGACATAATCAACAACTTGCAGCTTGGCAAAATTGGAGATCTCCCGAACAAGTAGCTCAAGCAGAAAAATCCCGTATGCTCGAAGAAACACAGAAAAGAGACAAAGCAGACAGGGCGAGGGAATTCCGAGAGGGTGTTGCTGACGGAAAACATGAAGCGGAAAAAGAAATCCAAGAATACAGGTATTTTGGAAAAAAGCCTACAGAATGCTCTCACCTATCTTTAAAAAGTGATGGGACTTTTGTAGCTGCAAATAATAATTTCTATTACTTAACTCACAGAGAAGAAGGTTTTAGAAAAGCTTACGGTAATGTTTGGATAGAATTTTATAAGGACCGAATTCGAAAAATTATTGACCGAATTGATGTAGGTATATACATTGACAATACGTTAAGAGAACAATTAGATACTCTACTAAGAGATCATTTACTTAGGCTTAAATTAATATCGCCATATGAAGCAGAAGCTGTAGAAAAAAAGTATCTTACACCCAGGAATATTCATTTAGGGACATTATGCTTCATGAAAAACATGGATGGCAAAATACTATATGATTATCTTTGCCAAAATGTTCTCATTGACTTTTATAGATACGGTAAAGATTTAGCGCTTTACGAACAGAATACATTTAATTTTAAACATAATTCTTCGTCCATACTGAATGAAGAATTCGCAAACGGATACTTTGAAGAATGGGCCAAATTTTATTCGAAAAATTCTGAACTAATCGTAAATGGTTTAACAAAACTCGAACTTGATGATGAAGTTTTTGAAGAATTAAAAAGAATTTTGCATGTACTAAATAAAAACTGGGAAAAAATTGAACCTGATAAGGCTCGCAAATTTAGGGAACAAAATACTGCCTATTTCGATTGTAAAGATGAAATTGAAATTACGAATGGAAAAGCTGCACATGAATTTATTGAAATGCATATTAGAAACCCTTTAGCTCAATATGGAAAAAACAAAACCTCTATAAGATCTCCATCTATCGAAGGTACCTGGGCAGGCTGGAACAATATTGATGTTCCAGGTCGGTATTTCGAAAGAGGATTCCGCTAATTTCACATATAACTGTATTGACAATTTTAGGTACCTGTTTTAGTTTGTAATAAGGCTGATTTTTGCAATTTGGAGAAATAAATGGATTTAGAGCTCAATAATTATCTCTACCAAAATCGCGCTTGGTATATTCAATGTTTTAGAGAAGCCAGCAAAGATATCGCTAAAAGGATCTCTGATCAGCTTAACTTAGAAAATGAAAAGATAAAAGACCTCGAGAAGGCATTATTAGCAAGATTCGGATCTAATAGTGAACTAGAACAATGCGTATTAATAATTCGTAATACTGATGTTAGACCTCACTATTTAGCATTGGTTGAGCACTTTGCTCAGAGAGTTGGTTATGAAGAATATATAAAAGATAATGCGCAAGAAATTTATGACCGAATTGTTGAAGAATTTGGCGATAAAGATTTACCTCCACTATTTTCTCCTTATTTGCGCGGGAAAAAAGAATATTCACCACTTGAAATGCAAATAGCAATGCATCAAGCGAGTCAAAACTTACCTGAACTAGAAATTGATAGACAAAAGATCGAAGGTAGACAGCTAGCACAAGATGAGCAAAGTAATCAGCAATTTATTCCACTTAACTTAGATAGAATTCCAGATGGACCTTTTCGAGCTAGTTATTGTGAACAATGGCGTGACTTTCATAGGAACATTGCTATGGGCATAGCTTTCAGACTAGAACATATGCCCCCCTCATCAGATGATGTAATCGAACAGCTAAAACAAATATATTCTGACCAATATTTAAGATGGCAAGAAATAGATCCTTTGTCAGCCATAGATTTTCATGATGAGTTAGGTCATAAATTTTTAATTTCCGATAGACCACTAAATGAGCTCTCAGAAGGCAAAGCAGTTGATGAATACCTTAAGTATTATGTGTTTACTGATGACTTTGACCCACAAAAATATTTTAAACATGCCGTAACATCAAAAGGATTTTCCCATGGTGACACAACTGACAACGGACTAATTATTGCTCGTAATTTTTTTAGTGGTCGTGGTTAACTAGAAATCTTTCTCATCGAATTGGCAGATCAAAAACATAGCTCCTTGATTATCTGAACATGCACGAAATTCAATTTTGTCGGCATTCATAACATCAGAAAGAATTTTCCCACCTGATTTTTCGATTTTGTTAGCAGTCTCGCCTAAATCTTTAACACGAAAATATATCGTCCAATTCGGTGGCATCATTGTGCATTCATCTTCACTCATCTCACGTGCTCCACCTCGAACGGATCCAGCAACATCGTATTGCCAATATTCTGGTGAGTTACTTTCACTATCTTGCCAATCAAATAAACCTCGATAGAAATCTTTTGCTTCATTTAAATTTGTTGTAGCAAGTTCATTCCAGCAAACAGTATCGAATTCATTCGCAACAGTTGAACCAACCATATCTTTAGCTTGCCAGATTCCAAAAAAAGCGCCTTGTGGATCTTGAACAGCGGAAGTTATCCCATAATTCATAACTTCAATAGGAGGCATAATTATTGTTCCACCAAATTCATTGGCTTTTTCGATTGTCGATTTAATATCGCTACTAGCAAAATAAGTATTCCATGCTGCTGGCTGGTCAGGGTTACGCGAATGAAAAATACCGCATACAACTTCGCCATCTTTAAGACATTGTGTATATCCATCAGCTTCAGGTTCGGGAGCGATCGACATTTCCCATCCAAAAACCTGAGAATAAAAATCTTTTGCTTTTTCCATATCTTGTACAGAAACGTCTGCCCAGCAGGCAATACCATCTTCATATTTATCGAATTTCATAAATCCCCCTTGTTACGCCATTGACTTTTATCGCACATTTTATACAATATAAGAGGTTTACTCTATTTCCACGGAAGGCGAATTTTGGAAGATAATAAACTTGGTGGATTTAAGACTGCTCTCATTGGTGGAGCGTCATTTTTAGTTGCTACAGCTTCTTCAGCTGGTATTTTACACTTAGGTGGTTTAGCGACAAAGATCGCATTTATTGGGGCTTCAACTGTATTTGAAGGTTTACTTATTTACGGCGGCTATAAAACGATAAAAAAACAAATCGAAAAGCGAAAAAACAAGAAAAACGAAAATAAAGAACTCGATAGCGATGATCTTGGTCTAGATGAAGGTTTAACACCAGAACAAGAAAAAGAAAATATTTTTGGTAAAGGTGTCCTCGCTGCTGAGACAGAGCAAGACAATGCCAAATTTTTCGCAGAAAACCGTCGTGAAGAAAAATTCGATAAATTTAATGCAGGCTACGATGAAACATGGAAAGACTTCCATAAACATATAGTCCAATCAATAGCTACAAAACTTGAAGATCCAAGTCTGACTCCAGATATTAGAGAACAATTAGAAAATATTTTCACAGATCAATTTAGAAGATGGCAAAGTTATGACGTTGTAAATGCAAATGACTTTTATGTAAATGGAGGCCATAATCATTTTGTTGAAGATAGAGAATTTACATTAGGTGATGGAGAACAAGTAAAAACATATCTAGATTTTTATGTCTTCACAAGAGGTACTGAACATGAAGCACCAGTTGTTGAATCAACACCGGAGGCAATAGCGCCAGAACCAATAACTCCAGAAGCAGAACCAGCAACGGATGTTAAAGCAGAACCAAGGCCATCAGTAACTGATGAACCTGTTGTAGAAACAGTAGCGGAAGCTCCAGTTGAGCCAACGCCCCCTGCTAATACACCACCATCAGCATCAGATCCATGGGCAGGTCGCAAAGGTTTTGGAATACCTAAAAGAGATTTAGAACGTTAAACCCAATCAGTAAAACTTTTACCAGTTAATCTTTCATAAGCTTCAACATAGCGTGCACGCGTACCGTTTATAACTTCTTGCGGAAGTGTAGGTGGCGGTGGTGTATGATCCCACCCTGTTGAATCTAACCAATCACGCAAATACTGTTTATCAAACGAAGATGGTGATTTACCTATTTCATAAGTTGAAGCTTCCCAGTAACGCGAAGAGTCTGGAGTCATTGCTTCATCGATAAGAATAATCTCATCGTTTAACATTCCAAACTCAAATTTTGTATCACACAAAATGATCCCAACTTCTTTTGCTCGAATAGCACCAAATTTATATAACTCAATACTCTTAGCTGCAACAAAATCATAAACCTCTTGCCCAACTAAATTACGTGCATCTTGCGGAGAAATATTTTCGTCATGTCCTTCTTCGGCTTTTGTTGTTGGAGAAAAAATTGGCTCAGGAAGCTCTTGTGCCAATTCCATACCTTGAGAATAATTAACTCCATGGACTGAGCCAGTCTCTAAATATTCTTCATAGCCGTGGCCAAATAGATACCCACGAACAATACATTCCAAACGAATCGGAGTGGTTTTCTTAACCAACATCGAACGGCCACGCAATTGATCATCTAACCCTAATGTTGGAAAATCTGTAACATCAGTAGATATGCAGTGGTTATCAATAATATGTTTTGTATTTTCAAACCAGTAAGCGCTCACACCATTTAAAACAGCGCCTTTATCAGGAATGCCTTCGTTCATAATGACGTCATATGCGCTAACTCGATCACTTGCGACCATTAAAAGCTGATCTTCACCTGCCTCATAAATATCACGAACTTTACCGCTATATATAAGTGATGACATTAGCTACCTTTACTTATTTTCGTTAATCTGAGAAAAAACAACGTCACTATGTTTAACTAAACGTTGCGGGTTAAAACATTGAGTCCTTTTATCGTTATCTAAAACACTTGTAACACGATCATCCTTATCGCAAAGTTCTTGTAGTTGAATCCGTTCAGCGAATGCACGTTGAGCTAGCTCTTGAACAATTCGATATGCATCATCACGAGATAAACCTGCATCGACTAATGACAGCAAAACTGTTTGTGAATAAACAACACCATAGCTTGCTTCAATATTTTCTAGCATTCGTTTTTCGTTAACTTCTAATCCATCAATTATCTTCGACAAAGAACGAGTCATGTAGTGAGCCAAAGTTAAAGAGTCCGCAAAAATAATTCGTTCAACAGACGAATGAGAAATATCACGTTCATGCCATAGAGCTACATTTTCTACTCCAGCTAATAAATTGCCTCGCAATACTCGAGCTAAACCACAAAGCTGTTCACATTTAACTGGATTTCTTTTATGTGGCATTGCAGATGAACCTTTTTGTTTTCCTTTTGCAAATGGCTCAAAAACTTCAGAAACTTCAGTTCTTTGTAGATGTCTTATTTCTAAAGCTATCTGTTCGATTGTCGCTGCCAAAGATGTTAAAGAGTAAAGCATTTGTGCATGACGATCTCGTGCTACAACTTGAGTTGCACTTACAGGAACTAATCCGAGTTGTTCACATACTTTAGCTTCGACTTCTGGATCTATGTTCGAATATGTACCTACCGCTCCAGATAATTTTCCTACGCGTATTGATTCTTTTGCGTCTAACAAACGTTCAGTATCTCGACGAAGTTGTAGCAGCCAAAGAGCAACTTTTGTTCCAAAAGTTGTAGGTTCTGCATGAATACCATGAGTTCTACCTACCATAATTGAGTCACGGTATTTATTTGCGCAGTCCAACAACGCTGAGTCTAAAACTTTTACTTCATCCAAGATTAAATTCATTGCTTTTACTAGCATTACACATTGGGCAGTGTCGACAACGTCAGAGGATGTAAGCCCGTAGTGAACATATCTTGCAGATTCATTATTCATGTCTGCTTGAACAGTGTCGACAAATGCAGCGACATCGTGATGAGTGATTGCTTCTCGTTCTGAAACACGTTCAACAAAGTTCTCGTCAATAACAGGTCGAGTTTTCTCAACTTCGCTTGCAATACTTTGATCTATTACCCCATAGTCTGCAAGTGCTTTAACAACTGAAACTTCAACGTCTAACCATGTCGACATTCGAGAAACGTCGTTGAACAAAGCTTTCATTTCTTTTGTGCAATATCGATCAATCATTTTTATCCTTATTAAAAACTAAACCAGGGCTTGATGGGCAATGTCAGTTCTGTAATGCGAACCTTCGAAATTAATTTTTGAACAAGCTTCATAGGCTCTTTCTCTAGCAGTACGAATATCGTTAGCTATAGCAGTAACATTTAAAACTCGTCCCCCGCTAGTTACAAGCTCTTCACCCTGAGCTGAAACACCTGCATAAAAAACTTTCACACCTTGAACGTTATTTGCATCATCAATTCTTGAGATAACATCACCTAACTCAGGATTTTCTGGATAGCCTTTAACGGTCATAACAACAGTCACGGCACTATAGTCACTTAACCCAAGACGGTCATGTAGACCTTGGCTCATTGCAGCTGAAGTTAGGTTTCCATCTGCGCAGGCTTTAAGAGTTAAAGCTAAATCTCCAGTCATTCTCATCATAAGAACTTGACATTCTGGATCTCCAAAACGAACATTGTATTCAAGCATTTTCGGGCCATCAGCAGTGAGCATTAATCCAGCAAATAAAACACCTCGGTAATCAATGCCTTTATCTTTTAAAGTTTTTAGAGTTGGTGCAATACATGTATCCATTATTTCTTTTATCATCATGTCGTCAACAAAAGGAACAGGTGAATATGCTCCAACCCCACCAGTATTCGGCCCACTATCGCCATCACCTATGCGTTTATGATCTTGAGCAACACCAACACACATTGCTTGTTCGCCATCACATATGGCAAATAAAGAAATTTCAGGGCCAGTTAAGCCTTCTTCAATGACACAAGTTGTACCTGCTTCACCAAATGCTTCACCAGATAGATATTCATCAACAGCTTTCTTTGCTACGTCAATATCGTCTGTAACAACGACACCTTTACCAGCAGCAAGACCATCGGTCTTTACAATGTATGGAGCTACTTGGTTGTCTAAAAATTCATAGGCCTTTTGGTTTTCACCTACAACGAAAGTTTTGTGTTTTGCTGTAGGTACTTCTGCTTCAACCAATACATCTTTCATCCAAGCTTTTGAACCTTCAAGCTTTGCGCCATCAACTCCTGGACCAAAGGTACTTATCGAATTTTTTCGTAATTCGTCAGCCACACCTGCAACCAGTGTTGCTTCTGGGCCCACTACAACTAAATCGATCTTATTTTCTTTAGCCCATGACGAAACCAATATTGGATCTTCAGGGTTAATATCAACGCATTCAATATTGTCTTTCGCCATTCCTGGATTGCCAGGTGCAGCGTAAACTTTGTCAACAGAATTATCTTGGCTTAAACGCCATGCAAGTGCATGTTCGCGGCCACCAGAGCCTTTACCTAAAACTAAAACTCTCACTACGATTAATTCTATTAGAACTTACTTGTATTTGTCGCTTCGTCAAGCACATAAGGCTTTAATTGTTTTCGTAATTAACGTCTTAGGCAACGCTTCGTCGAGACTGAACCATAAGGTTCCTTTACCCTTAATATAAGGTTTTAGTTGAGACACTAACTTTTCATCTTTAGGAATCGGATACATACTCAAATGATCTTTCCATCCAGCTATATAGACCCTTGCTCGCTTATTATCGATCTTATAGCCAACAATTCCATAACTTAAAACTTCATTTGCCTTCGGCAAGGTTTGTTTAACTATTTTACGCAGTTCAAGAAATTGTTTCTTAGAATTACTTGGAATTTGTTCAATATATTCTTTGACTGTTTCTGGCTTTGTTTTATTTTCTGTATTTATTTTGTATGATTTTTCTAGCATTCTGGTTAACGTTTTTATATCTACATCTTGCAATTTATTAATATAGAGACAACTTACACTTGATTTATACTTTCCAAGTTTTAAAAGGTCACTTGAGTGATGATCAAATCCTTCGGTAAAATATATAGTTATTTTTGCTTTTCGTGGACTAAAACCAATAGTAGGCATGTCCCCTTCTCGGCCCGTTTCGTATTTATAGTGCGTCGAACCGAAACCTATAATGCTCTCTCCCCACATGGTCGCTTTATTCCCGGAGATTGATTGCATTATTTCAATAAGAACTTGAGCTTCTTTAACACGATTCTCGTTTACAGTGGAGAGAAACTTTTTTACTGATTTTTCTGTCGGCTTTGTTTTGTTATCTGCCACAAACAGATTATAAACGATAAATTAACTTCTCGGCATTACAACTGTGTGATCACGTGCTGGACCTGTTGAAGCAAAAGTTACTGGAACACCAACTATGTTTTCAACACGGTTTATAAATGCTTTTGCATTTGCAGGAAGATCAGAAAAACTTGCTGTATCTTCAATGTCTTTATCCCATCCAGAAAGTGTTTCGTAAATAGGTTTAACGTCGTGAAAAGCACTTTGATGGTAAGGAACATGATCAATACGTTCACCACTTGGTGTTTCATAGCCAACACAAATTTTGACTTCGTCCAAGCCACCTAAAACATCTAATTTACATAGAGCAATTTCAGTACAAGTATTTAAACGAACAGCGTGTTTCAACATCACGCAATCTAACCAACCTGGGCGACGGCGTCGACCAGTGTTAGTGCCAAATTCACGACCGCGGTCAACAAGGAAGTTTCCTATCTCCATGTCTTTATCGATTTGATCTTGAGAAGTAGATTCGTCGTAAACAACATCGCCATCTTCAAGAGGTAGTTCTGTTGGAAATGGTCCAGCACCAACTCTTGTTACGTATGCTTTTGCTACACCAATAATTCTGGTTAACGCACGAGGCCCAACGCCCGCTCCCGTACATGCACCACCTGCTATTGGATTTGATGAAGTTACGTATGGATATGTTCCGTGATCTAAATCTAAGAATGTTGCTTGAGCACCTTCGAAAAGAACTTCTTTTCCTTCGTCTAAAGCTTTATGAATAATATGAACCGTGTCGTCAATCATCGGTTCTAAACGCGGAACTAATGCACGATATGTTTCGAAAAGTTTGTCGGCTTCAAAACCTAAACGGTTGTATCCTTTTGCTAAAACAAGATTTTTTTCACGTAACACAAGGTCTAGTTTTGCTTTAAAGATTTTTTCATCGATAAGGTCTTGCATACGGATACCAACACGCAATGCTTTGTCAGCATAAGCAGGTCCGATTCCTCGTTTGGTTGTTCCTAGCTTGTTTTTACCTAGATAGCGCTCGTTAAGTCCATCGATTTCTTGGTGGTAAGGCATAATCACATGAGCGTTACCTGATACACGCAATCTTGAAACGTTAATTCCTTGGCTCGCAAGCAAGTCAAGTTCTTTTAATAGAACTACAGGATCAACTACTACACCATTACCAATTACAGGTGTGACATGTTCGTAAAGAATTCCGCTAGGTACAAGTTGAAGTTTGAAAGTTGTGCCATCAACAACGATGGTGTGGCCTGCGTTATGCCCACCTTGATATCGAACTACTAAATCGCTTCGCTCTGCAAGATAATCTGTGAAACGGCCTTTACCTTCGTCGCCCCATTGTGCGCCCGTTATTACTGTTCCCGGCACTTTATTTCTTTCTTATTTTTTCTTATGATTCTAAAGAAGCGTTTGAGTCTGTATTTGCAGCCACTGAGGAGACCTCAGGCTCCGAAGGATTCTCCACGGATGGAGAAGGCGAAACTTCAGACGAAGATGCTTCTTCAGAATCTTTTGCATCTTTTGCGGCTTTAGCAGCTGCACGCTTTTCTTCTTCTTTTTTCTTCTTCTTTTCTGCAGCAGCTTTTTCTTTTAATCTTTTTTCTTCTTTTTTAGCTTTTTCTTCAGCTTTACGAGCTTTTTCCTCTTCACGTTCTTGAGCTTTACGTTCACGCTCTTCAACAGCTGCCTGTGCTGCTATTTCTTTTTCTTTCTTTTGACGTTTCATCGTCTTTTCGAACTTGCTTTGGAATTTCTCAACACGGCCTGCAGTGTCAACGAATTTCATCTTTCCAGTAAAGAAAGGGTGGCTTGCTGCAGAAATGTCAACTGGAACATGAGGATATTCTTTGCCGTTTAAAGTTATTGTGTCTTTAGCATCAACTGATGAACGTGTGATGAATTGAAAGTCAGCAGAAGCGTCAGTAAAAACCACTTCACGGTATTGCGGGTGAATATCTTTTTTCATTTTTCCTCCAAAGTTGTTTGCTATGACGAAAAATTGTATTTTCGCCAACCAAACAGAAGAAATATTCTCTCACATGCCCTTGGTGCTATGCCAACTCACCATTCATTACTCACCGGAGATAGAGTAGTTTATGGAAAAAATTCAATTAAACAATGGTATGGAAATTCCGCAGATTGGTTTAGGTCTTTGGCTTACGAAAGATGAAAAACAATGTCACAATGCTGTGGCTTGGGCTGTTGAATCTGGGTATCGACATTTTGACTCAGCGCAAATATATGGAAATGAACAATTTTTAGGCGATGCTTTACAAATCGAATATAAGAATGGAAATGTTAACCGCGAAGATCTTTTTATTACAACCAAACTTTGGAACGATAACCAGTTTTTTGATGATGTTATTCCTTCGTTTGAAGAGTCTCTTGAAAAACTACAAACTGATTACGTTGACTTATTTTTGGTCCACTTTCCGGTTACCGAAACTCGTGGCCCCGCATGGTTAAAGATGGAAGAAATCTATAAGAGCGGAAAAGCAAAATCGATTGGTGTTTCTAACTATACGGTTAAGCATTTAGAAGAACTTTTAAATAAATGTGAAATTAAACCAGCAGTAAATCAGGTTGAAATACATGTATTTTTACAGCAAAAAGAACTCAGAGATTATTGTGCTGAAAACAACATTATTATCGAAGCATATTCTCCTTTAGCTCACGGAAATGGTCTTGATGATCCTGTTTTGATTGAGATTGGAAAACAATATGGAAAGTCTTCTGCACAGGTCATGATCCGTTGGTGTGCTCAAATGGGAATGGTTGTTCTTCCCAAATCTGTTACACAAAACCGCATTAACGAAAATATTGATATTTATGATTTTGAATTAAGCATAGAAGATTTAGAAAAAATCGCTTCTCTTGAAAAAGATTTTCGAACTTGCTGGGATCCAACTAACGTGAACTAAATTTCATTAGTGGACGCTGAGGAACACCAGCTCGTTGCCCGCCAGCGTCGTCTAGATCACGAGTGTGTCCAACGGCTTTTTGAAATGCCTTTGGTACATTTGGTCTACTAATTGGTTTTGCAGTTTCTTCAGGTGTTGCTTGTTGTGCACCAGCTAATACTCCTCGATAGCTTGCACCCCTCCATTTAGATCCAAGTGTTTCTTTAAGTTGATCTAATTCTTTTTGTGAAGGATCCGTAACATCAACAATAACTATGTCACCTTGTTGTGTTGGAACGGCACTAAGCCTTTCGAGAGGAAATGACATAATTCGGGCTTTATCGTCATCTATAGCTGTTTTCAAGGCTCCAGCTAATGGACTCTGTTGTGAGGTGATGGAGCATCATTAAAAACTAAGACTCGATAGGTAGACCTATCCCCATCAGCTCTTATATGTCCAATAATTCTTGAGATTTCATTTGCTCTTAATCGATTTGTTTGAAAAGAAGCACGTGTGAGCGAATTTGCCGGTTTTACCGTCCCTGGATATGACATAGCGATAAATTTTATATTCAATAAAGTAATTTCAACAAACCAGATAGTGAAATTATTCTTAGGTAA
>JAXLRE010000005.1:0-124119 GCA_046331265.1 Acidimicrobiia bacterium
GTTACTCTCGTGTTTACCTTTATTTCGTCCGGAAATCGATATTTTTTCGACCCAACACGCGAATAGCGGATGAAAGCGGGGTTTATTCGACTTGGTATGGAACCGAAGTTACAACAGTATTCTTCCTAAAAAGCAGTCTTCCTTTTAACAAGAGTGCCGATTGGTTATGAAGTAGATGTTCCCACCAACGATGAACAACAAATTCAGGAATTATTACAGTAACTATGTCATTGTCGTATCTCGAATCTAGATCATCCACTGCCTGAAGAATTGGTCTCATTAATTCACGGTATGGAGAATAAATAATTTCTAGTGAAATATCGAGATTAAAGTTTTCCCATTGCTCAACGACTTTCTTTCGTTCTTCTTCATCACTGACAACGGTAATCGCGACCAAATGGTTTGGAGCTAATGATCTTGCATATTCAAGAGCTTGCAATGTTCCTCTATGCATACGGCCGACTAAAACCATAACAGTGTGGTTCATTCTCTGTGGACGATATTCAGTTGGAACAGCAATAGATTTTTGCACTCTCTTGTAATGGCTATGTATAAATTTGAACTGCAAAAAGACAATACCGACAACAAGAATTGAAACCCAAGCACCCGACATAAACTTTGTCACGGCAACAATGCATAAAACTACAAAAGTTGCGCTCGCTCCCACAGCGTTAATTACAAGGCTCAATTGCCATTTTGGTTCTTTAAGTTTAAGATGGTGTTTAACCATTCCCAATTGTGACAAAGTAAACGATGTAAAAACACCTACTGCATATAAAGGTATAAGTTTTGTTTCAGATCCCTTAAATATTGTCACCAAAGCAATAGCTGCAACGCTTAATAAAATCACACCGTTAGAAAAAACTAAACGATCACCTCTATTCCCTAGTTGCCTTGGTAGATATCCATCACGAGCTATCAAAGATGACAACCTTGGGAAGTCAGCATAAGCAGTGTTAGCAGCCATCAACAAAATTAAAGCAGTCGAAAACTGAAGTACTAAAAACATTGGATTATGACGACCAAATACCGCAATACCCATTTGTGCAAACACGGTAGTACCTTGCTCTAATGGAATTGGATGTAAATGTGTTGCTAAGTAACTGACGCCAAAAAATAGTGAGCCAAGTATAAATGCCATCCAAGTAAGTGTTGTCGCAGCGTTTTTTGAAACTGGTTTTCTAAATGCAGGAACACCATTACTTATAGCTTCAACACCTGTTAAAGCAACAGCACCTGAAGAGAAACCTCTAAGCAAAAGCATAAGTGTAAGCGACCCAGCACCGACGAGCATTAAGTGACCTTCTTTAATTTGGTCAACATAAAGTTTTGGATCAATTTTTTCTATACCACCAAACCATCCAAAGTAACTTTTACTCATTCCATATAGAACCAGTGAACTCAAAGCAAAAATATAAACATAAGTCGGAATTGCAAAAATTCGTCCACTCTCTTTTACCCCGCGTAAGTTTGCCAACATAATAAAGATAATTGCACCTACACATATTTCAACCGTATAGCTTTGCCAAGAGGCAAAAGCAGGAATTGAGATGATTGCACGAACACCAGCACATATAGATACAGCAACCGTCAATATATAATCGACCAAAAGAGATGCACCTGCAACCAAACTAGGAGTCTCACCAAGGTTTTCTCTCGACACAACATAAGACCCTCCACCATTAG
The DNA here is from genome assembly GCA_046331265.1 of Acidimicrobiia bacterium. GTDB lineage: Bacteria > Actinomycetota > Acidimicrobiia > IMCC26256 > JAGPDB01 > JAGPDB01. Next base: position 1,687 of record JAXLRE010000005.1, read on the forward strand.
GGTATGCAAATATTGTTTGGCGATACGAGATCGTAACAATGGTCAAAAGCAATGCAACAGCAATTGCAATCGGTGTTAAAGCATTAAGACCAAGAGCAAGTGTTGATGTGCCATAAGCAATTACCATCAAGATTTCTTGAGTCGCATACGCAGTTGAAGAAATAGCATCTGAAGAAAAAACAGCTAATGCAACTGTTTTTGTAATTCTTTGATGATCTAGTTCATTACTAGCTAGTGGTTTGCCGACGAATATTCTTTTGAGTACAGTCACACACCTAGTTTTGTCGGTTTTGGTGCATTAATGAGGGATTTACACTAAATTATTAATATGCATTTTGTTGTTGTAGGTTGCGGTCGAGTTGGCAAGAACCTTACTAAGTATTTACTTGACAGAGGACATAGCGTTTCACTTATCGATAAAAATCCTGACTCTTTTCGAAAAGTAGAACGAAATGATAATCTTTCGACGCTAATTGGTATTGGGTACGACAAAGAAGTTTTAGAATCAGCCCGCATTAAAGAAGCTGATGGTTTAGCAGCTGTTACATCAGGCGATAATTCGAATATTGTCATTGCACGAATTGCTAAAGAAATATATGGCGTAAATCATGTGACCGCGCGAATATATGATTCTCAACGCGCAAGCCTTTATCAACGTCTAGGAATTTCTACTGTTGCATCCGTTTCATGGACAACAGATCAATTCATAAAACGAATAGCACCAGAAAATGACACCACCGACTGGGTTGACCCGTCTGGCAACGTAGTCATAATTGAAAGGCTAATGCCCAAACATTGGGCTGGAAAAAATTTATCTTCGCTTTTTGAAAAAGATAAATTCACACCTATAGCAATATCTCATATTGGTAATACTTCTGTTGTTTCACAGCAAACCAAAGCACATGAAGATGACAGAATCTTTATCGCATGTAATAAAGATAGGATTGAAGAACTCGACACACTTCTTAGCGACGGAGCCGACGAATGAATATTGTAATTGTTGGTGGTGGAATAAACGGAAAGTATGTTTCTTTAGAACTATGCCAAATTGGCCATGATGTAACTGTCATAGATAGAGATTTCAAAGTTGAAGAATTGTGGTCAATCGCAAATATGAGAGGTTATGAATTAAGTGTGATCGTTGGTGATGGATGCGAAATGAAGACACTTGCTGATGCTGATGCACAAAATGCCGATGTTCTAATCGCATGCACAGGTGATGACGAAGATAACCTTGTTATTTCCTTACTAGCCAAGCAAGAATTTGGAGTTCCAAAAGTTATTGCAAGAGTAAATCATCCCAAAAATGAATGGCTATTTAATGACCATTGGGGAATAGATCGGGCAGTTTCTCCATCGCACTTATTAACTTCACTGGTTGAAGAAGAAGTATCGCGTGACAAAATCGTTGAACTACTTAGCTTCGATGATGGCAGAGTTGAGCTTGTCGAGACAACACTTTCAGAACAATCTCCTCTAGTTGGAAAAACTGTTTCTGAATTAAATATTCCACGTGAATGCTCATTAGTAGCTGTGGTTAGAGAGGGACATGTTGTTTTCCCAAGAAACGAAACCGTTATATCTTCAGGCGATGAATTAGTTCTTTTATCTTCTAGGTCTGTTGCTGGTGAAGTTCAAGAAATTTTTGAATCTTAAATAATTTCGTAATAAGGATTAGCAATAGTTAATTCCCCTTCATCCATCTGGACAAATCCTTCGAGAAGAATAATTGATCCTAACGTTATTCCCGCTATCTGTTTACGACCAAAAAACCAGCCATTAATTTTTCCAGTTCCATCATTAATAACGACCTCTAACCAATGACTTTCCCCTTTAGGGACAATTCTTGTAGTTTTCACCTCACCGATAAAACGGCCTCTAGCTCTAGGCACTGCATCTTTGCATTGCTGAGCACCGTATGTTTCTTCAATTTTATGTATGCGATTTTCCCTATTAAACACATAAGAATTATATATCTTTTCGATATCGTTGTTTTTGTATTAAAAATCTGGAAGAATTCAAAATTACCTTTATGAATAAAAAATATGTTATTTGTCTAAGCGTCGTTTTAATAGTTGCACTTACTTCATGTTCAAGTGTGCAAAATCGTGAAAGAATAGCTTCTAAACCTAGTTCTAAAAATACTATTGAACTCAAAATTGCATCTCGCTCAACAACCATAAATGAAACAACGACCGATACATTAGATAAAAAAATAGAGAACAAAATCAAAAATACTCTTGAAACTCTTTTATCTAAAGGATCAAAAAGCGATGTTAAATCAGAAGTAACTACAGAAATTTATGCATCAACATTTCAAGATTATGGAAAATACAAAAAGAATTCTGCTGATATTGAAATTAACTTATTAAAGACTGATGCAGGACAAGATAACCTTATAGCAACAAAAGTATTGCAAAAATTAACTGATTCAACCGGAAAAGTATCAGAAAACTCTGGCTTTATTTATTTTAACGAAAATGCTTCAGTTATTGGATTCGATTTTGGACCTAAGAAAGAATTATAAAATGAAACTACTTTCAAAAATCTTTATAATTTTGACATTTACAACTATGACACTGTTATTAGTTTCTTCCACAATTTCTTATGGACTTATTAAAACAAATACTTCTGATAATTCAATCAAGGTATCAAAACATACTAAACATCTATTCAACGACTTCGGTCGTTACCAAGGAAGCTTTTACCCAACAAAATCAGGAACTTTCTTTATCCTCGTAATAGGAAATGATTACCGGCCAGGTGTAGAAGGAGCTCGTGCAGACGCTATTCATCTTGTAGGGATCAATACCGATTTGAATAAAGCTTCAATAATTAATTTTCCCAGGGACACGAATGTTCAGATTCCAGGCCATGGAACATCAAAAATCAACGCTGCAAATGCATATGGAGGTTCTACGTTAACTGCACAAACCCTCGAACAACTTACAGGTGTAAGTATTTCATATATTTTAGAAGCTAATTTTGCAGCGTTTAAAGGATTAATTGATGATTTTGGAGGTATTGAAGTTAATGTTGAAAAAGAAATGCACGATTCAAACTCTGGTTCAAACTTTTCTCCTGGCATAAATAAAATGGATGGAGGCCAAGCGCTAGCTTTCTCCAGAGATCGACATAGCTTCCCTATAGGCGATTTACAAAGAACAAAAAATCAAGCGAAACTTTTAATTGCTGGACTTGCACAAATGCAAAAAACAAAAACTACTATTCCAGATAAATTTATTTCAGCTGTAAAGATTTCTAAACACTTAAAACTTACAAACCTTTCTCTAAAAGACATCTTCTTCTTGCTTCAACAAGCAAGCAAAGTTGACCCTACTAATGTGTCCAATATTGTGGTTCCATGGTCGAAATCGAATACATTATCCCCTAAAGCAAACGACTTGTTTGCAGATTTTAAAGATAACGCGGTCATAGATAGCTACAAAGAATAATTAACTGGCAATTGCTTTAGCTCTGGCTTTAATTAAAGAACTAAATCGAGATTGAACTAGGACCTCGACGCTATATTCATCTTTTTTACATTCCAATAATACGGATTCATTTTTAGATGCTATATTTCTTGCCGCTTGGCATACCCTTTCATAGCTGCTATTAGCTATTTCATATGCCCCACTGAGTGCTGCGGCATCGGCAGCATTTTGTGTTTTTGAAGATAGATATAGGACTTTCCCTAATTTTACTGTCGACAAAATAACCAAAAGGCATAAGCAACACAAAAATACGCCTAAGACGAATGCAGTGCCTGCTTCATTTTCACGTTTCATTATTTTTCTACCCTCATTGTTGTAGAACTTTCTACAGTGACGGGAGGAAAGATTATGCCAATTAATGGCAAATTACTTTTTACTGTCTTTTTAGCTACAACTGTTAAGTATTCACCTTTAGTCGATGGTCGGGCTATGTCATATTGAATATTGGATTCGATTCTATTTCCTTGTCGAAGTGCAGTCATGTGGTCAGGGTTTACTGCTAACTCTCTTGCTACGACACGAGATGAATTAGAAACAGCAATGTAGCTTCTGACCACAACTGCAACTTGGATTATAAACATAAGAAATATGCATAACAGAGGAATTATTAATGCAAACTCTACAGTTGATTGCCCACTTTCATTTTTCATGGAGTTTTTGAAACCACTCTTGATATAACAGTCTCGAACAAGTTTCCAATTGAGCCAGTAGATCCCGCCCAACTAAGCAAGAGCAAAGCAATAGCAGCTGCACCTAAAATGACAAGTGAATACTCTGCTGTCGATTGGCCATTTTCTTGACCATCTGTCAATTGATGTATTCTCATAAAGAAATTTTTCATTCCATCCCTTTCAAAGTTAGTAGTTAAATTTAAGTAAGCCATCAACCAAAGTTGGGACGACACTTAAAAGAACAAAAGAGGGAAGAATACAAAAAACTAAAGGAAATAAAGTCAATACTGGTACCTTTTTTATCGATGTTTCATACAAGCGACGAATTCTATTCCTAGCATCAATATGCATTAAATCTAAAGAGTAAATACAACTAACACCAGTATCGTATGATTCTCTTAATAAATGTGAAAGTGATCTTAAATTAACATTTTCACTTAATATTTCAAAAACTCTATCGAAGTTTTTTCCAAGGTCTACTTCGTTTCGGGCTTTCTCAAAAATAACTGCATATGATTCTGGAACATGTCTGCTTACAATTTTGAACGACTGCTCATTAGAGACTCCAGCTGACATACAAAGGGAAAACAATGTATAAACATAAGGCAAATCATAAAGATTTGATATTTGTTGATTCTTTTGCAAATGTTCTTCTTTTCTTCTTTTTTTCAACTCAATCAAAATATTTAGTATTTTCATTTTCTAAAGACCTTGCTCGTTATACGTTTTATCCACAAAAGTCCCGAAACTTCTAAGCTGATGCCTATAACCAAACAAAGCAGTCCAAATGGATTTGTAAATAAAAAGGAAATACTGTTCGTTCCTGTCAGACTTGAGATAAACACCATTGCAATAGGAAGTAGCGATATAACTATCGTTGAAATTTTTACTTGAGCCATAGATGTTTCTAAGTCATCTTTCAAACTATTATCTTGATGGAAGCTGTCACCTATTCGATCGAAGATTCCCGAACTTGAACCTCCTGTATTAGATGCAACTAATAATGACGCAAATAAAATATTTTCAAAAGGTGAACTCTGAGCGCCACTTATCTTGCTAATGGCCTGCTCTAAAGAATACCCGCTTTGTATATTTTTGTTTAGCCTATTAAAGAATCCGTACTTATTTTCTTCTGATAAAAGCATGATGGCATTTTCAAGAGTTTGCCCCGATCTTATGTACCTTGAAAGACTATAACAAGCTTCGTCATAATCATCTTTATGGTTGCGTTTTATAACATTAGATTTTGTCTTCAGGAGTATAAATCCAACAACAAAGCAAGCTAAAGGCAATATAAGTGAATACTGAAATGAGATTGATAAACCAAATATATATGATGTTATTAGAGCATATAGAATTATTCGTTTTATAGAATCTGCATCAAAACAATACCCAGCTTGCTTAAATTGCTCTTCTAAATATTTATCAACAATCGACCTGTTTGCATTCTTAAAAGCTGCCATATATATTAAATTACGATCAATAATTATTTTTAAAATGTACAAACTCACCATGACTAAAAGTACATAAAAAACAATCATAATAATGGCCTTGCAACTTGAATTATTTTTGGGTTATTTGAAGATCTATCTATTTCAGAAATTGAACTTATCTGCCGCATACCGTGAACATTGTTAGTAAAAATGATTACGTCAATCCCCATATAAAATTGTCTAGTTATTGCTTCATACGAGAATCCTTTATGAGCCAAGATTGCCAAGGAAGCTAGCCTGTCAATAACTTCATACGGACCATTCGCATGCAAAGTGCATATAGAGCCGTCATGTCCAGTATTTAAAGCTTGCATCAAATCAAATGCTTCAACAGAACGGACCTCGCCCAAAACTATGCGATCAGGTCTCATTCGTAATGATGCTTTAACAAGATCTCTTAAAGAAACATTTCCTTTCCCATCCGAATTAGGAAATCTTGCAACTAACTTGACTACTTGCGGATGATCACATAATAATTCAGGAGTTTCTTCGATCGTAACGACTCTTTCATCTTTCGAAATCATGTTTAGCAAACAATTAACCAATGATGTTTTACCAGAACTCGTAGAACCAGCAACGATAATATTTTTCTTACTTTGTATATAGCTCTCTTACTAATGCTTGAACATCTTTATCATCTGTAAATTGATTTAAGGCAAGAACATCCTTCTTAAACTTACGTATTGTGAGATACGGCCCATTTTGAGCAATAGGATCAAGTACCGCATGGACTCTAGAGCCATCGTTTGAATAGGAATCTAAAATGGGAGCTGAACTATCAAACTTCGATCCTGAACGCGCTGCAATCTTTTTAATAATTTGAATTAATTCTTCTTTTCCTATTTCAAACTTAACTTCCTTAAGAGCTCCTTCCTGTTCAATATAAACTTTTTGAAACGCATTAATCATAATTTCATTAATTGTTTCATCTTGTAGCAGTTTCTCTATTTTGCCAAAGCCTTTAATTTCATTATCGACATCATTAGTTATTGCTTCTTTTTCTGCGATAGAAATTAACGGATATTGGGATTCAAAAAAATTCTCAGCCAACAGATCAATTTCTTCCCTAGATAGATCATTGCTAGAAACTGAATCCACTAAGTAGTCGTGAAGCTCATTTTGAATATGTCTCATATTCATATACTTAACTTTGACTTTATGTATGCAAAATATCTATCTGTCTCATTAACTGGTTCGTCCCAGAATTCTTGGTAGCTATTTCGCTCCATATCGAGAAAATAATTCGAAAATAGTTTTAATATTTCTTGTGGAGACTTATCGACGAGCACTCCAGCATCAATTAAATTTGCGTAGTCCCTTCGTGCTTCAATTTCAATGAGTTGTTTAACACCAGAGGAATCTGCGATTTGTTTAGTGCTTATAGATCTACCTGATTCAGAAACGACAATGATCGAGTCAGTTAAATTTTTTAAGTCATGATTAATAAAAGCACTCAAACCAAGAAAACATTTCCGAATTACAGCTATTACTAAGTCACATGAATTAGCAATATCGAGTTGAAGTTGGCCCTTACAAAGTCCACAATCAAATACCATATTGGTTTCGTCGCTAAATAGCGGTGACAGCATTTCATTTCTTTGACTGTCTGTTGTATCAGAGATTAAATTTCCGATCGACGGCCCAACATAGTTGAGATTTTTCGTTAAGTTAAGCGAGATTTTCTTAAAAGACTCGATAGATTTTTCTGGGCTATTTAACCAATCACCAAATCCAAATTTGATTTCTTCGATATTTAGGAGGATCTGAGAATCTCCGTTACAAGCATCAATAAAAATAGTAGGCGAACTGATAGAAAGCGTTTTAGCTACAAGCGCAGCACAAGTCGTTGTGCCTGACCCACCTTTTGGTGAATAAATACAAACTTTCAAGAAACTTCCCTTTATTCAATAAATAAGTAAAGGGAAGAGTTCATGTAAAATTAGATCATCGTTATATAAATGTCAAGAGGTAACATGGCAAATAATCAAGAGATAGAAGGTGCTTTCTTTGACCTCGATAAAACTATTATTGCCAAATCTTCAATGCTGGCATATTCAAAAACGTTTAGACAGCATGGTCTTTTAAGTAGAAAAACGCTAATTCAAGCAGCTTATGGCCAAATTGTTTATAGGCTTGTTGGAGCCAATGAACAGAAAATGGAAAAGATACGCAAAGTAGCGCTAGATATAACTAAAGGGTGGAATAACGAAAAAGTAAAAAATATTGTTAACGAAACTCTTCATGAGGTTGTAATTCCAATCATATACGAAGATGCAGTTGAACTAATCGAAAAACACAAAAAAGAAAATAGATTCGTAGTTATAGTTTCAAGCGCACCAAGTGAAGTTGTAGAACCTATCTCTAAACATCTAGGAGCTGACGCTTTTATAGCCACTACTTCTAGGCTAGATAAAGATGGTAATTATTCAGGTGAACTCGAATTTTACTCATATGGAAGTTATAAACCACTAGCGATCAAAAAGTTAGCTAAAGAAAAGAAGATTAACTTAGACACATCTTATGCATATAGCGATTCAATAACAGATGTTCCGCTCCTCGAATGCGTAGGAAATCCTATTGCTGTTAATCCTGATAGAGAACTTGCACGAATTGCAAAGAACCGTGGTTGGAAAATTTTACATTTTACAAAAGAAGTAACTTTATGGGATCGGTTGCCAGTCAATTTCTTTCAAGACAATAAAGTTCGAACAGCAACTTCCCTTGTAATAGCTGCAGTTTCGGCTTTAGTATTTTTAGCCACGAAGAAATCAAAGAAAAAATAATTTACCAGTCGCTAGAGCCACCGCCGCCTCCACCGCCACCAGAGAATCCGCCACCAGAGAACCCTCCATCATCAAATCCACTTGATCCTGATGACATCGAACTTGAATATTGGGATTGGGCCAATGAAATTGAACCAATAGTAGATGTAGAAAACCTTCCGATCTCATGTGTGAACAGCATCGTTGAAAAATTTGTACTCCCAGTATAGAAAGTTGAAATTCCAAGTTGATCAGCGGTCAAACCTAACGAACCAAATATATTTGCCCACTTATCAGCGCATCCAAAAACGATTGCATACGGCAAATACTCCAAAAACAAGTTTGCTTTTTCGGCAAAAGCCTGACGTTCACCTTCTCCGACATCAAAAATCTGTCGAAACCCGGCTATTCTTCCGACTATGGCTGAGCCTTTTGCTGTTCTAGAAGGCATTCTCTTATAACATGACAGTAATACGATGCTCAAAATCGGTAATGCTAAAATAGTAAATGCAAAGTGCGTAAATTTTGCTGAAGCAATGGTCAAAATCAGACTAACAATAAGAACTCCTCCTCCAATATTTTTCCATTTTTTACGGGTCTTATCTGGCGCAATTAAATACCATTTATTTCTTGTCATTTCCGTATACATTTTTTCTTTCACTTTTTGAAATTTTGGAGCTTGTTCTTCAGTAATTTCAGAAAGATAATATGATTCCCTGACTTCAAAAAGTGCTTTCAATAAATCTTTTTCGTAATCTAACAGAGAGTTATCGAAGTTGTATTCTTTCTTTTTAGCTATCCAATAGTATTTCATCATTATAGGTCCGCCAAAAAGTTGCTTGGTCTCTACTTCTTTTTCTCCAATATGTATATAACCTCGAACCGCCAAATCGATTATCGTTGCTGTTAAATCAACATCATCAACAGTTTCATCTACCAAAACGCCAACTTGCCCAGGGCGGATTTTGTCAGGTGGAACAAATTCAACTGGATTACCTGGATTATTGAATAAAGGCTTTGAAACTTCGGCGCCAGTTGTATTACCCATTGCAGCATCAATAGCGCTTCCAACATATCTTTTATCTCTAGATTTTTTGTAAATCAAAAGAAAGATAAAAGTAAGACCTGCCACAATTAAAGCAAGAAAACTTGCAAGTGTACCTTTTGTTATCCTAAATGCTGAAGCCAAAGTCCAAGTTTCATTCAATAACGGAGGATCAGGATGTAAAACACCTTTTTCAACTCCCAGTACAACTGTAAACCCAGAATTTGGGTTGATATTGGATTCAGAGAAAGATACACTTCCATCTTCGTTGTTTTCGTTTTCGCCACAAGGAAGCTTTGAACCATATGGCCCTGCAATACATAGGCTTTCAATTTTTGTTGCTCCATTTGCTCCTTCAATGGAAATCGTAGCTGTTGCTTTGATAATAGGAACCCTATTTAAATTGCCTGTGATGTTTAAATAAACTTCATCATGATCTTTAAATTCGTTCACAAAGTTTTTTAATACATAAACAATTTTGTATTCGTGTAAACCAGAGATATTTACATTTCCATTTCCTATTTTTAAAACCTTATTTAAACCTTCTGTGCTTTGATCAAAGTTTTCATCGATGCCATCTCTTTGGATACTAACAACATCAATAGGTGTTTCTCTTTCAAACTTTGCGCCTTTAACTGCTCCATTTGGCTTTCTGCCAGTCCAATCATATTTAGTAGGGATAAACCTGATCATTCCATGCCTTTGAGTTGGTCCTAAATCGTAGAAAATTGTTTCAGTAATTTCTAGACTCCCATTTTTTTTCACCATTACCTTAGAGTCAAATGATTGAATTGCTTTATAGCCCAGAGTTTCCCCTATCTGTGTTATAGGTGCGTCAGCAAAACTAGATGAAGGAAATGAAAACAAAAGTACAGTTAAAACAATTAAAAAAATTAAAATTTTAGCTTTGATTTTCAAGAACATGCTCATCTACAAATATTAGATGTTAAATCACGTCAGGCGATTGCAATTGAGTGTTTTACTTGAAAAAGTAACTAACCTGTAAGTTTGCTCTTTCCTTTTCTTGCTTTCATTCCACTCAATGGATATTGAACATGGAAGGTTGTAAGCAACTCATTAGAATCAAACCAAACTTTACCGCCCGTTGATTCTACAATTTGTTTAACCATATATAGCCCTAACCCATTACCATCAGGATCCATCTCTTGCGCATTAGATGCGCGCTGAAGTTTGGAAAAAATTTTAGCTTTATCTTCTCGCGGTATTTCGATACCGTTATTTGACACATCTACAGTAATGGTTGAATTATCAGTTTTTATTTGAATGTCTATATGTCCATTATTAGGTGTGTACTTTATTGCATTTGAAATGAGATTATGCAATACGATGCGTAATAAATTTCTGTCAACGTCCACACTTGGCAAACCGTCAGGAAAATGTTTTGTAACCTCGTGAGCCTTCTCGTTAATACGCACATTCATTTCTTCTAAAATGTCTTCGACTACATCACTGAACAATACCTGCCTTGGATCAACTTCATATAAACCAGATTCAATTCTTGAAACATTCAAGAAACCATTAACCAGTTCATTCATTCGTTGGTTCATTCTAAGCATATGTCCAAGCACTTCACTTTGTTCATCGTTAACTTCACCATATGTTCCGTCCATGAGTATCTCGGTATCCCAGATCAAGGCACCAACTGGCGTTTTAAGTTGATGAGCAGCAAGAGAAACAAATTCAGTTTTGTTCTTATCTACTTGCGTTTCTATCGTTATGTCACTAATAATTTCAACCACACCCGTAACTTTTCCATCAATAATTGTCGGCGAAGCCGTAACACGAACAGGCAATAACGAACTGTCTTTGCACTTATAAAACAACTTGTTACTATATACTTCACCCTTATTTAAAACGATAGCGATAGGACGCTCGTCAGGCATAACCCTTTGATTCTTTAAGGTATATTTATCAAAAGCCTCAAAAAATTTCTTCCCAATTACATCTTCAGGAGAAAACTTAAGCATTGTCAAAGCAGAATCATTAATTCTCCTTACAGTTCCGTCGGCATCGTAAACAATAAGTCCTTCTGCTACACCACTTAATATTGCTTCATCTTTTTGCTGGTCTTCTACTGCTCTATTTCTTTGAACTTTAAGTTCTTTTGTAACTTTATCCGCGTAGTTTACAGATCGTTGTCTTGAAGACGACAGTGCATATGCAGCTAATGAAAATATAAAACAAGAAAACACACCTAGATATAAGATGACTGTTGGAACTTGGACTCTTTCACCTACTAAGTATGATTGATTAGTGCGATAAGTTACTTGCCATGTTTGTCCACCGAAAAATAGTGGTAAGTCGTCATAAAATTTAGTTTTATTAAAGCTATTTTTGCCATAAATTATATTGCTGCTCGAAATACTATTAACAGAATTAGTGTTATAAATCGATACATCTAATATATCTAAATCGCTTCCAGCAACGCTTTCAATGAAATCGTTCATACGAAGTGGGGCGTAGGCAAAGCCTGATATGGCTTGCTTTCTCTGTTCAACTGAAGCTATCGATGCGCCTTTTTCATAAATAGGAATGTATATAAGTGCACCCCATTGCATATCTTTATTTGTTTCTTGAACAAGAGTCGCCCTGCCCGTTAATGCTGGAAGACCTGTGTCGATCGCTTGAACTATAGCGCTTCTTCGGGTTGGTTCAGATGCCATATCAAATCCGACAGCACGAGAGTTACGGTCATTCAATGGTTCTATAAATGTAACAGGTACTGAAAAATTGCTTTCAGTTTCTCCTTTATTTATCTTTGCGTATCCCACACCTTGAACACCTGGAAAGTTTTCTTTAAGGTTTAACGATTCAACATACTTATTGAACTCATCTTTATCAACAGCATTTGATGCATCAAAAAGACCTTTGATACCTTGAAGGGCATTGGCATAATTTGTTAAACGAGATTTAATTTTGTCTTGTACTTCACTTGTTTTGTTTTGGAAGTTAGATTTTTCGTCTTGCCTATATATAGTTTGCGAGAATTGCCAGATCGATCCAAGCATAAGCAACAGAACTATCAGCAGTATTATTGCTGTCAATAAACTAGTTCCAAAATTTTTAAACATTAGAGAAGATGACTTATTGATAAACGAAAGCAATAATGCAGAAGATAATAAAGTTATTGCCAATGCAGAAAAGAAAGTCGCGTTGTAATTAATTGTACCAACTAGATTTTTTTGACCAAAACTAAATGCTACTAAGTCATAGATAGCAATGAGCATAGAAACAAAAACTAATAATTCAGCTAATTGTTGAAGTTTTGATTTATTGTTAACGACTAGTCTGACGATTAAAGCAATAATTATTAAGCTCATGCATATGAAGGCATCGATTCGTAAGTATGCAAAATATCTATTCAAGGCATGATTGTCTTGGAAATTAGATATACCTGTAATTGTTTTAAGGAAATAACTGAATAGGCCAAATGTCAATATGGATCCCAAAATCAACAGTGCAATTAATGTTGCTAGCTTTAATCGTCTATTTTTTTGAAGCCTTGGCATATTAATAATGACTAATGCAAAAAATACTGCAATAATAAGTCCAACTGGCCTAGGAGGAGGTAAAGGCAACTCTAAGCTTTCTAAGTCGCTTGAACCAAAGAATTTCCCAATTAATGAAATAGAAGATAAATAAATAACAACAAAACACAACCCGTCAACGATCCGGCTTTGTCGAGGTCTTTTCATAATTAAAACTGTCATCATGAAAATTACAGCTGGAGCGCCTAATATAAAAGGAATAATTGTTTTAATTATTAATTCTTTTTCTATTCGATCTTGTGCAATCTTCACATGAGTTGCCACAGAACTTTGACTAAATGTATTTCTAAAAATATTACGAGGGTATAAATCTTTTTTTGTTTTCAAATCATAAAAAGTATTTGTTCCGCGCGAATCTGATTTAATTAAATACCCTGTTTTAGGAACGATCCAAATCGTTAGAGTAATAGATTCTCGAACACCTAAAGATTTTCCAACATCAGGAATAAAAGAAAAGTTCTTAGTTTGATCAATATTTAATTTACTTTCATATTTATAAGTTGTGAGTCCTAACAGTTCTTCAGTACTTACATATTTCATTTTTACTGGATTTTCAAATTCGATATGGTTATAGTAAAAAGATTTTTTATCAACTTTTGGAGGAGCAAAAAGATATATACCGCTATCTTTTCCATTCAAAGTTAATTTCTGTGTTTCAGAATTAATATCTAATTTCTTTTTTGCAGAAAATATTGTGTCCCCGCGCAAACTTTTTACTCTGAATAAATTTTCGATTTTATATTTGTCACCTGATGAAGAAACTACTCGATAACTAAATTCACTAAATGATTCAGTATCACCTGTGTACCTAGCAGTTTGACGATCGTAAAAATTATCGAAAGACTTCACATCAGCTACGTATGAATATTTAGGTGTTAGCTCAGTCAACTGATTCGAGATAGTTAAATTCCAAAAAATTGTTATTATTATAAAAATCGCACTGATAGTTCCATACACATAGGACTTATTCGAAATAATACGATGAACGAAGGACTTAGGTTCATTAAAAGCTTTCTTTTGAATAACAGCTTTTTTAATATCTGACATATAAACCACCGTATCGACTGTTAGATAACAAACATTTAGCTTCACATCTTAAAGATGGAATATCAAGGATTTGTGGTATAAATGCAATAAATAATAAGAAATGATCATTTTTGATTAGAAAATGTTTTAGAATTAAAACATGTCAAAATCAACTATATTGGTTGTAGAGGATGAAGAATCTCTAGTTCGATCGTATTCTAAGTTTCTATCCCGCGAAGGATATGAAGTTTTAACTGCCAACAATGGCCAACAAGCAATTGATGTTATCGCTAACGCAACCCCTGATTTGATCTTGTTGGATCTAACAATGCCTGTACTTGATGGAGTCGGATTCCTTGAAAAATCAGAAGTAGCCAAAAAATTACCAAATACCAAGATAATAGTATTTACTAATTCTGAAGATGACGAGCGTATTGATAAAGCTTTCGAGTTTGGTGCTTCTCGGTATTTAATTAAAGCGATGCTAGCACCTAAAGAATTGGCTCAGATTCTAAAAGACGAACTTGATTCTTAAGAAATAAAATCTTTCCAAGCTTCTTTATTTCCGCTTGAAATCAACTTTTCTAGATTTACAGAATAATGAAATGATCCTGAATCTATAATTCCCTCTTTTTTCAACTTACCCAACTCAACAGCGACAGTTTCACGCGTAATTCCAATCATATTTGCTATATCTTCTTGGGTAAAACGAGCCTCAATTCTCCACCAGCCGTTATCTTGATCAGCCCCATAACGCTTAAGTAAATAACGGAAAATATATATGATTTTGTCCCTAACTCTGGGTTGTCCAAGAGCTTCTATGTTGATTAAAGAGGCATTTAAATTAAGGGATGCACGCTCAAGCAATGCTGCAATTAAAGATGTGTTATCTTTAAGATCTTCTTTAAAACGTTTAATGGGGATTAACAAAATTTCTACCGAGGTAAAGCTCTGGTATATGTATCTACATGCTTTATCGTTGCCAAAAATACACTCTAAAGGGGTAATATCATTCGTATCTAATAATGCCACTTTTCGCTCGTCCCCATTAATATTCATGGAGTTGACAGCTATACTACCCTTCAGTATAAAACCAGCGTGCCTAGGGACTTCATTCTGATAGTAGAGGACTTGACCACGCTTAAATTCTTTGGTTTCACAGTCTTCGTATTGATTCAAAAACACATCTTTTAGCCCAGACACCTTATTAGCCTACCTTAATGTTGTATTAAATGTTGCTTATAAGTTTCGTTATTTCGCGTATAACACGAATAGTAATAATTGTAATATTACTTACATATAGGCCAATCTACTTATTTGTAATTTTTCTTACATAATTTCTTAAGTTTCATGTATCGGCGGCCGAATAGAACTCATAACCAAAAATTGAGGAGTCAAAATGGTTAAATTATTATCGAAACGATTAGGACACGGAGCTTGGTTAACAACTCGCATTGGTATGTCAATTGCATTTGTTTCACTAACATTAAGTGTTAGTGCAATAGGTGCCTATTCAACTTTTACAGGTACATCAGATACCTCTTCAAGTAACCCATCGTATAGCACTTGTACTGTTACCTTGGCTGCAATTACTCCTAACGCAGCAAACAACAGACTTACACTTGGTGCTACTGCATTAGTTCCAGGTGACACAATGCAAAGAACCGTAAATGTAAAAAATACTGGCTCTAGTTGTTTGAATTCATCAACTCCCGTAAAGCTAACAACTAAAGCATCAGGATGTGTTGGAACTTGTTCATCATCTCTGCTTGATACTGATGCAACAAACGGTTTACAAGTTGTTATCGATAAATGTTCTGTAGCTTGGACTGAATCAGGTACTTCTCCTGCATACACATATACATGTGGTGGTACTACAACTTCGGTATTAGCTTCCACCTCGTTAATACAAACAAATGCAACACTTAACAACTTAGTTGGTACTGCAAACACGGATAACTTCTTAAGAGTTACTCTTACCTTACCTTCAGGTGCTGGTAATACTTTCCAAGGCTTAACCAGCCAAGTAGAATTTGCCTTCGTAGCACAACAAAGAGCTGCAACATCAATGTAGTCACAACCGAGAGTTTGTTTAGATCATCCGACTCCAAACTGGTCTAGACAAACTCTCCACCTCTCTTTAGAGAGTAAAAATGGAAACGATCAGCAAAGAGCCAAAAGATCAACAAAAACAATTATCTAAGTCGCCTGAAAATGCGGCTTATTTTCTTATTAAGTTACTTGTTAATTTAATTTTAATTATTTCATTAATTATCTATGGTTTCATTTATTTTGGAGCAAAAACTAATAAATATCGAACCATTCCAATTCTTTCTTCATCAATGGCACCGACAATGCCAAAAAACTCATTGGCAATAGCAGTTCCTATAGAAACTAAAAAATTAAAACTAAACGACATATTAGTATTTCAAAAACCCGGCGAAAAAAGGACCTTAGTTGCACACAGAATAATGGGTATTGAAAAAAAAGAGGAAGGTTTTGCCTTCAGAACAAAGGGCGACGCTAATGCGGGTGGAGATCCATGGCAATTTACTATCACCGATAAAAAAGCATGGATAGTAAAAAAGTCATTTCCTAACCTTGGTAAAGTCCAATCATCGGTAATAAATCTTGGGATTCAACATTATCTTTTATACTTCGGCATGTTTTTGTCGATCATATTTGGTTTGCAAAGCATTTGGCTAAGACGAGATAAAGATGGAAAATTAAAGTACAAACCAGAAACTGGTGAGAAAGAAAAGAAGCTAAAAAAAAGAGAAAAAATTCTAAAAAATGTATTTACTACATTTTCTATAATCGCATTATTATTGATGATATCCATCCCAATGGCATGGGCACTATTTACAAACACAGTTGCAACTGATATTAGTAATCCAGCATTTGGCACAGGAACATTATCTGCACCAACTTCCCCATCTTGTACATGGGGATCAAGTACAACTACTTTAACTTTTAACTGGACTAATGCAGGAAGTGGACAACAAAACAATACCCAATTAAAACGCGCAACAACATCTGGTGGTTCTTTATCAGTAGTCAGCAATTATGCAACTCCTACTGCTACTGGAACAGATGCTCCGTCACCTGTAACTAGTGAGTGGTTCTATAAGCTTTCAGCATCACGCACCTCAACTAACTGGACGAGTTCAGATACATCTGAATTGCGAAGTGATAGATGTTCAAAAGCAATCGACACTTTTGCTGGAACTGGAACTGTTGGAGCAACTGGTGACGGTTCTGCAGCAACATCAGCAACAGTAAATTTACCGCGCGGCGTAACAAGCGACTCTGCAGGCAATGTATATTTTGCCGATACTTCTAACAATAAAATACGAAAAGTAGATACTTCTGGAATCATTACAACAATTGCTGGAGGAGGGACAACGCTTGGAAGTACAACTGCAGATTGTAATTATTCAGGTTCACCTACAGGAACAAAATTAAATGCACCTTCAGATGTTGTTGCTGCATCTAACGGTGACATTTATATTGCCGATACAACAAATCAATGTATACGTAAAATTTCGGGTGGAACAATTTCACGATTTGCCGGTACAGGAACAGCAGGCGCTACTGGTGACGGTGCAGCTGCAACATCAGCACTAGTGAGCAGTCCTTTAGGTCTAGCGATTAATAGTACTGATTTATATATTTCCGACTCAGGTAACAACAAGATAAGAAAAGTCTTATTAAGTTCAGGTGTTATATCGCTGGTAGCCGGAGGCGGTGCGACCACAGCATGTACATTTGCTGGAGCAGCAACAACTTTATCGATGAGTCGCCCTCGAGGACTCGAATTTGATTTATCTGGTAATTTGTTGATTGCTGATACCGGCCGTGCATGTATTAGAAAATTAACAATCTCTGGATCAACGATTTCTCAGGTGGCTGGAGGTGGAGCTGCCTCAGCACCAAATAACACTTGTGCATTTGCAGGTGCTGCAACTTCAATAAATCTTTCTTCGCCTTCCGATATTGAAATTGATACTTCAGGGAATATTTTCTTCACTCAAACCGGTAGGCATTGTGTTCACAAAATAACTGGTACAAACGTTGCAGCTATTGGTGGAACCGGTACTTCTGGATCTACAGGAGATAACGGACCAGCCGCTGCTGCATTAATATCAACCCCATATGGTTTAACAATGGTGAATGGAAACTTAATTGTTGCTCAAAATGTGACTACAGCAAACTCTAAAATTCGAATTTTATATGGAGTTTAAAATTTTTATTTACTGTATCGACTACGTGTTGGAAGTTCGTGTTTAGATCCTGTAAAAGCAGAATATATTGTTAAGTCTGAATCATCTACTTCAAAATTTTCGAATCTTTTATACAATGCTGGCTTATCTGCCATAAATAATTTTATTGATTCAACGATTGTATTTTTTGATTTTGTTTGCATCTCTCATCCTTGAGAATTTTATTTATAAAGCTCTTTGTAAAACTGGTGCATCTACCGCTTTTGATCCCCAGCTAAATATTGCGCCACCGGCAACTAAACCTGTTCCTATTCCAAGTAGCCCTACTGGACCACCAAGTAATCCTGCTAAGACAAGAGCAGAACCAGTAACTGTTGCTGCTTGGCCAGTTGAGTTCAGCGCTGAACCAAATAGTGTTCTGTTGTTTGGAACATTTGGTTGGTTCATAACTACCTCTTTTTTAGTTAACGAACCCGTCCCCCATAAACGGGCCCATTAACTGTTATATACATTTACTTGTTTGTTGACCAGTTGTTAAATAGTACTTGAAGACCAGAACCAGTAAGTGCACATTCTTCATTTGATTGTGTAAGTACTTTGAATTCTGCATCAATGATTGAAGCTTCGACTTCAGCCATCAACATGTCTTCGTTTGTCTTATCAATTGTTGGGTTGCTCATTTATATATTCCTTAATTCTATTTATACTGCCAACAGGTCGCGTGCGCCTGTGTCTGCTGATGGGTGACGAAGTTTACTCATTGCGCGAGCTTCGATCTGACGGATTCGTTCTCGAGTTAGGTTGAAGTGTTCTCCTACTTCTTCTAATGTTCGAGGTTCACCACGATCTAGACCGAAACGCAATTTTAAGATTTCTCTTTCTCTTTCATCAAGTGGTGAAAGTAGAGTTGCAATTTCGTCAGGAAGCAAAGCTGTTGCTGCAGTTTCGAATGGTGATTCTGCTGAACGGTCTTCAACAATATCTCCAAGTTCTGCGTCTCCATCTTCACGAAGTGGTTCACTTAATGAAAGTGGTTCAGCTGCGAAACGTAATGCTTCAGTTACTTTGTCTTCTGGCATTTCAACTTCAATTGCTAATTCTGCAATTGTTGCTGGACGTCCAAACTTAAGTTCCAAGCGAGAGCGAGCTTTTTGTAATCTCGCTAATGTGTCTCCAGCGTGAACTGGGAGACGGATTGTTCGTCCTGTGTTTGCAATACCACGAGTTATTGCTTGACGAATCCACCATGTTGCATAAGTTGAGAATTTGAAACCTTTTCTCCAGTCGAATTTTTCAACTGCATGCATTAGACCTAAGTTTCCTTCTTGGATAAGGTCGAGTAATGGAAGACCAGATGCTTGATATTTCTTTGCTATCGAAACAACAAGTCTTAAGTTACACTGAACGAATTTTCTTTCTGCATCGTCACCTTGACGAATTACACGACGAAGGCGTCGTTTTTCTGCTGCAGGAATTTTTGCGAGTTTTTTAGCAAGCTCTGCTTTTTCAGCTTCTGCTTTTGCTTTTGCTTTTGCGATTTCTTCTTCGTCTTGCTCTTCTGAATCTTCGTCATCGATTTCGTCTTCGATGCGCTTCTTTTCTCCAAGAGCTTCACGAGCATTTGCACCTTCTTCAATTGCTTGTGCAAGTTTTACTTCGTCTTCTTTTGTTAATAGTGGGTATTGCCCAATGTCTGTAAGATATAAACGGACTAGATCTTCTTCTTCTTTGTCAGTGAACTTTGCCACTAAATTCTCCCTTGTTTTGCTAGTCGGTGCTCACGGAAACCGATCGCGCCTCGCGGTCGCTCGGTCCCTCGCTCCCTGTGACTCCCCTTCGGATTGCTCCGCTCCCACCCTGAAAGCTTTCTTGCTTTAACTTGTTTTATCTTTCGACTAAAACCAGTTTTTAGGCACAGCAAAATAGAGGTTTAATTAGTTGTTTTTCCTGTTGGGGGAACTAATTTTTCTAATCTGCTTACGAATTGCTTTAGGATCTTTATGGTACGACGAGAGTGGAAATATTACAAGCCTTTTTTTACTTTTTTTCCGTTTTGGTAACATAGGATTAGGAATTGAATTTTTCGAATTCAATCTAGCTGGACTTTTGAAATTCTAACGAGTGCGTAAATAGGTGCAAATTGCTCAAAAACCTATTATTTATTAGACTTTTTCGAATATTAATAGTTAAGGAAGACAAATGCAAGATCAGGATGACCAAATCGTTGAAGTAACTTTAGATGCATTAGCAAGATACCAGGCTGCAATGGCCGGCATCGTTATTTCACAAAGAGAAATTGATGCTCTTTACCCTAACTCAAAAGCCAAACGTCAAAAGAATATGCCTAGTGTACAAATGACATATTCGCAGTCGAAAGATATTTGGACTGTACTAGAAACTTTAGGAGAAGAACCAGGAACTAACCAACTTCCAAGTTCACCTATTAGGTATTTATCACCACTAATCATTACTGAGAAAATTGCCGACCACTGGACAACGACTTTACAAGCATCTCGCCAAGATCCATCACTTACAGGTATATATTCTCTTGAACTACACGACGAGTTAAAAGGTCTACTCACACATCTCTTTGATGAGTGCCGCGCTGATGCACAAGATGTAAATGTTCCGAGACGAAGAAAAACCGATAAACAATTAGATGAAGCGAAAATGATTGATGAGATTTCGCCAATAAGAAATATTGAAGATCAAAAAGTTTTCGCTGAAGTTGTTGGTATATCAGATTTAGACTTCAAAATTACCAAAGCATGTGTAGGAGCTTTAACCACTTTAATTTCTCAACATTCACAGTCGATCGACTTATCAGGAATAAGAGAAATGTATAAACGAGGGTTGCTTCCACTATCAATAATTATTGAGAATGACGAAGTCCTAAATGCAATATCAAAAATTGTTGGTAGAACCAAAGAGCAAATTTGTGAAAGTGTTTCAAGAGTGGAAGAAAGCCATATTGAAACTCGAGCACAATCAATTGAAACACTATTAGATTCATATGAAGCTTTTATAGATGCGACGCATAAGCCAGTAGTTAAGGAAGCACCTGCAGCTAGACCAACGAAACCTGCGTTTAAGCCAAGTAATACAGCTCATGCCAGAACAGGTCCTAGTGAAGAAGAAATTAAAGATGCAGAAAGAAGAATAGAAAAAGCTATTGAAAGATGTGCAAAATTAACAGTTGATGCAACTATGACATCTGAGTTAATAGACAGGCATCTATTCGGAACTGATCCAGATTTACCTACCGTTGATTCAATTGCAGGCCAATCTGATCCAAACCATCTTCGTGTGACAATTAGCACGACAAATTTTTGGTTTAAAACTGCTCAAGTATCCAGACAAGCAATGGTACCTATAACTCCTGCAGGCCAAGCACTCAAGGCACTAGAAGCTATCCCAGTTGACAATAGAGCCCTTCATGTTTTCTCTTATCTTATGAAAGCTCGTTTAGCTGATACTTTTGTTGAAGGAGTAATTGCCAACTCAACTGGTAGATACCTGTTAGACCAACACGTTAGAGATAAAGATTTTATTGCGGCTGCTAAACATCTTGAAGCATTAGCTGAATCGTTAGGTGTTTATCATCTAAATACAATCGAAACATTATCTGATCATACAAAAATGAAAAGATCACATGTTGATACTGAAAAGCAATGGCGTAAACTAATTCATAATCCTATTTTGCAAGTCGACAGGAGTGGAGAGTTTGGCTGTATTGATTTATCTGATACATCACGCTTTGAAGCAGGAACATTTGATCGAACATTTTTGTTATATCATTTACCTGCTCCTCTAACACGACCTCTTTTTGAAAATACTTTTGGCGGAATAGCATGGGATTTATCACACGATCAGTTTGAAAGAAAACTTGGTGAAATCGATGCAGCTGATACAACTGGAAGAGTAATTGAAAAAGCGCTTTCATGGAAGGCACAATATGGTACGAGTTCTTCGAGAATTTCTAATCGAGAAGTACCGCTCGAACTTGACTTTAAAGATGTTGAAAAACTTCGTGAACTCTTTAAACCTATATCTCAAAGATACGAATTAGCTATTGAAGGAAGATAAGTGGGAAAAGTAAGAACTAAAGACATTGGACATGTAGACGTTACTCCTGCAATAGAAGATCCGAAATTATTCGGTATAGAACATATAGTTGAAAGTGTTGCAAAACAATTCGAGGTTGATCTCCGAACACTACTTGGTGATTCAATTAGAGATAGTGATGTTCATGACTTCACGCGCGACCTGCTAACAGGTCAAATTAAATTTGAACTACAACAAGATTCCCCTATAACAAATGAAGAACTCCGTACAACAGGTATAAAAATACTTAAAGCCATTAATGACATCTCATCGAGAATGCATAATGGAAAATGTTTAGACTTTAATTTATTAGAAGATTTATACAATAAAGGTCTTTTACCTTTAGCTAACATTATTTCTTCTAAAGCGATCGCAGATGAAATTGCAAAACTTACAAATATTGATCCGGCAGAAGTATTTGAAGCAACTTTCACACTACAAGAACTAGATGCCGAACATAGGCAACTCGAGCTTGTAGAAATTTACGAAGCTTTTCAACTAGAAAAACAACAAAGAGCTATTCCAACACAAACATTAAAGGCTAGAAATACTCCAACCGTGCAGTTAACAGTACAAACCAATACACCTGTTGCTCAACCTTCTGATGGAGAACGCCTTGAGGCGGAACGTCAAAGATTGTTGCAAAAAATATCTAAGTTGAAAGACGATATTTCTGTTATTCGTTTTGATAATGCGATTTTATGTCATGAATTTTATGTTGGTTTAGGTTTTATGGATCAAGGCGTAATGGATCGCATAATTCATACTTTAAATAATCCTGATGCACAAAAATATTCATTTACCAACGGATCAATATGGCATAGCGTTGGAGCTTTAAGAATGGCTACTGGGTCAATGACGGGACAAGGTCTTGCAATGATGTTTATTGCTCGTAGTGCTGATATCGATAATGAATGTGGTTTAGCTCAAAAAACATGTGACATATTATTAAATACAGATTTTGAAACAACTGAGGCGTCGGTTGCCGATTTAAAAAATGCTGCTAAAGGTATTGAAAGATTAAGGAATACATTAGAAGACCTACACAGAGGATCAATTAATGGTTGCTTTAGAATCGATCAGTTACCACAGACTGATAAAGGTACAGCTCCAACTTGGAAACAATTGATTACAAATCCATTAATTAGTGGCTCATTTGGCGATAACCAATTGTTTAATCCTGTAGACGAAGAAACTTTACGAGACTTATCTCTCGTCTATCATTTGCCGCTTGATTTAACTAGTACTGTTTTAAATGGAAATTTCCCTGGTATTGAATCAAACATTGACCAACATGCAATCGACGCGAGTATTTCCTCAATTAATGGAGCTGACTTTCTAAAGATTGGTACAGATCTTGCGTCAAAAACAGATAAAGCAAAAATGGTTTCACACATGATACGCTCCGGATACGGAACAGTTGGTTCTTCTTATGTTCGGGGTGAAGAGATTGTTGCACGAATCGATTCGAATAGAACACAGATTATTACTTCTATGGTGCTTACTGGGGAATTTGCGAATCGATACGAAGGCTTAAATTTAAAGGCAAAATCTGATTTAGTTGGACAGCTAAGGACACTTGATCGTTGGGATGAAATCTCTAAACCTGCTTTAACACGATAACAATCTACCAATGCGCTGAAATAGGAATTCGTCTTCCTTTACCAAAGTTACGTCTAGTTAAACGTGTTCCAACTGATGTCTGCTTACGCTTAAATTCACTCTTTTTAACTAAAGAAACAATTCTTTCAACAGCTTGTTTATCAAAACCACTTTCAACAATATCTTCTATAGACATTTCCCAATCTACAAATCTTTGCAAAACCCCATCTAGTATTTCGTAAGGATATAGTGCTTGTTCGTCTGTTTGATTTTCTTTTAATTCTGCAGTTGGTGCACGATCAATAATTTCTATAGGTATAGGATTTTCGATTTCATATTCATCGACAGAGTTCCGCCAGTTACAAATTTCATATACCTGCGTCTTATAGACATCTTTAATTGGCGACCATGCGCCAACGGTATCTCCGTATAACGTGCAATATCCAACAGCACTCTCAGATTTATTACTTGTTGCTAAAACGAGATAATGATCACGATTAGAAAGCATCATTAGTATCATTCCGCGCAACCTTGATTGGATATTCTCACCGACTATGGAAGGAATGTCATCTAATGAAAAATCTTTACTAGCTGTGTCATGCAAATTCTCTATAGAAATAACTTCAGAAGTTATCGATAATTTATTAACCAATTTTGCAGCATCATCTAAAGATCTTTGGGAAGTAAATTTAGAAGGCATCATTACACCATGCACACGACTAGAACCCAAAGCATCAACTGCAATAGTTGCGACTAATGCAGAGTCCACCCCTCCACTTAAACCTATAGCAACTTTTGATTCAGTTGAGATCGAATTAATAAACTCTCTTGTCGCTAAAACAATTGCCTTATAAGTTTCTTCAGGGTCAAAAATTTCATGATCTATTGTCGCCGAAAGATCAATAGGTAATTGATCTGTTTTTTCTACAACTTTCTCATGCGGTTGCGTTTTATTATTTTGATATATTTCAACATCTACAACTAATAATTCTTCTTCGAAACGATTTGCTTGTGCAATTACATTTCCTTGTTGGTCGATAACAAAACTTCCGCCATCAAAAACTGTTTCATCACAAGCACCAACAATGTTTACATAAGCAATTGCGACTTGATATTTTTTTGCATAATGAGAACAAACACGAATTCTTTCTTCATGCCTCGAATTAGCATAGGGTGAAGCGTTAGGAACAAAAATAATTTGTGCACCTTTATCAGTGAGATCTTTCACGATTGATTCAATCCATATATCCCTACATATAGCTACACCAGCAGTGCTATCACCTACATTAAAAATTTCACCGACTTCTTGAGCATGAGCAAACCACCGTGCCTCATCAAAAACACTCCAGTTAGGAAGTTTTGATTTGTATACTTCCATATATATTTCTGAATTAACTACAATCGCTGAATTCGCAAGTGCACTATTTCCAATTTCTAGCGTGGAACTTGAAACTAAATCTTGATCAAATTTACCTTCAGTGTTTATGTCAACAGACCTTGGCGTACCAAATATAACAGTCTGCTCTTTAATATCTTTTTTAATTTCCTCAACATATTCATCTGTAAATTCATTTATTCTTTTCCTGACATCATTTCTAAACAATAGATCTTCAGGTACATAACCAGTAATAGCTAGTTCTGGAAATAAAATCACATCACAATCTTTAGTCCTTGAATCGTGGTAAATATTTTTCATCATGGAAGAATTCGTCGACATTGTTGCTTCGTCAACGCCAACTTTTAAAGAAATTTGGCCTAGAGCAATTTTGATTTTATTAGAACTCATGATTAGATGTATTTTACTTCGTTCATGCGGGATTAATTAAGTACAACGTTTTGTATAAGCCCTCTGTTTGCAGATGTATACTCTCGTTCTAATGCCCCAAAAGGCACACTAATCATAGGACCGGTGCATAATGGTGGTGTATAAAATGCAATTCCAACCCCGCTTTTACCTTCATCGTCACATGAATTTACAACAGGTGGATCAAATGGACTTCTATATTCACTTCGTATTTCTGCCAGAGGTCGATCAGGTATGTTTAAATTTCTTAAGTAAACAAAACTTAAACCTTCAGCATTTAATCGATCCCAAGGAAAACTCCTATTAGCAATTACTTTCTGGTTAAGCCACTTGTTAATAGCAATAGTGAATGGCCAAGGTTTAGCTTGTTTTCTCTGGTTTTCAAAAACAATGGTATCTAGATGTTCTGCAACATTTGGTAAACGATCATATAGAGCTGCAAGTAATGATTCCAGATTTATATTTCCTTCAGTCGCCACCATGATCTCAGCAGAATCTAAATCCCCACCAATAATTAAGTTATTAGCAATGCACAATCCAAAAGATGCAAGATAAAAATTGTTAATAAATTGCTCTTCTCGACCTTGAGCTGTTTCTTGCTTATCTAATTGTAAAACAGGAAGAAGCGTGCAGTGGATCATTGGACGAATTTCTGGATTATTAATATAGGAAAGAAGATCCAATGCAGTTTTGGATTCGTCACTTCCTACGATCGCACAATATTTTGAAAATGTATTCGCCAATAGTTCAGCAATTTCATGAGGCGCCATGTCACATATCGTAGAAAATAATGAAAGCGGAAATACATCGTCTGGAAAACGTCGATCACGTTCTTGAAAATATGTTTCTTCAAATTTATTCCAAAAACTATGCTCAGGGTCAAGAAAAATATCACAATCAGCTAAAAAAGCAACAACAGGTTTTAAGTCACGACCAATAGAAGCTAACTTCTTTGAAACACCATGTTTCCCATTAGCACTTAAAATTTTTTCTAACTTTTTTAAGTCATAAATACAACGAACTAAATTATGTGCAATATAAGTTTCGAAGATTTCATAGTCAAATGGAAAACCACGCTTAATACTTGGAGTATTCGAGCTTTGATCGTCCATTTTCCCTCCTTGGAAAATGTTACTACTTAAATATTGGCTGCTGCATCGTGGTCGTAATCTACAGCAGCCAAAACAATATTAATAATTGTAATACAACTGAAATTCCCATGGATGAGGACGAAGACGAACCTGGTCTGCATCAGCACTTTTCTCTTCTAGCCATGTATCTATTACATCTTGTGTAAATACATCGCCTTCAAGCAAGAATTGGTGATCTGCTTTAAGTGCATCAAGCGCACCTTCTAATGATGAAGGAACAGTTTTGATTTTGCTCAAAACATCTTCACTTGCTTCAAACAAGTCAAAGTCCGCTGGCTCTGGTGGCATTAGTTTTCGTTTAATACCATCAAGTCCCGCCATTACCAATGCAGAGTATGCAAGGTAAGGGTTAGCAGTTGGGTCAGGTGTTCTATATTCAACTCGTGTTGCAGTTGCAGTGTTTCTAACCAACGGAATTCGCAAACATGCTGAACGGTTACGTTGTGAGTACACCAAGTTAATTGGTGCTTCGTAGCCTGGAGTTAAACGGCGGTACGAATTTGTTGTCGGATTAGTAAATGCACACAAGGCAGGACCATGTTCAATTATTCCAGCAATATAATGCAATGCCATTTGAGAAAGGTTTGCATAGTTTCCTTCTTCGTGGAATAAGTTCACACCATCTTTCCAAAGCGATTGATGAACGTGCATACCCGAACCATTATCTTCGAAGAGTGGCTTCGGCATAAAGGTAACTGTGTAGCCAGCTTTTGCTGCAACATTTTTCACAACATATTTATACATTTGCATTTTGTCGCCCATGTTTAAAATGGTGTCATACTTCATGTCGATTTCACCTTGACCTGCAGTACCAACTTCGTGATGTTGCACTTCAACGTGAACACCAACTTCTTCAAGTTGCGCAGTCATGTCTGAACGAAGATCTTGGAACTTGTCAGCAGGTGGAAGGACAAAATATCCACCCTTCATTCCTGGTTTGTATGCCAAATTCGGTCCGCCATCTGCTTCAAATTCACGTCCTGCATTCCAAGCACCTGCAATTGAATCAATTTCATAAAATGCGCTGTGAGCATTCTGACCAAATCTTGCAGAGTCAAAAATAAAGAACTCCGCCTCAGGTCCTATAAATGCAGTGTCTGCAATACCCGAATCTTGAACATATTTTTCTGCTTTTCTAGCAATTGTTCTTGGATCACGTGAATATAAATCAAGACTTAGAGGCTGATGAACTGTTGCGTTAATAATGATTGTTGGTCGTGTTCGAAATGGATCAATTGTTACTGAAGTTGGATCTGGCAATAAAGCCAAGTCGCTTTCGTTAATCGATTGATATCCCCTAACTGAACTTCCGTCAAAGGGAAGACCAAGGTCAAATGCATCTTGATCTAGATATCTTGATGTAATTGAAAAATGTTGCATATGACCGATAAGATCGCAAAATCTTACGTCTACAAATTCAATTTCATGCTTCTGAATAAGATCAATAATCTCTTTTGAAGTAGTTGCTTTTGAAAATGGATTACCTACGTCACCAAAAACTTGCTTGGCAGTCATTACTCTCCTTCATTGTTATCTATATTGAAGGGAGCACTGCCCGGAAACAGGGTGCCCTTAACATCCTGCCACAAAATTAATGCTGTTGTAGGAATTATCGAAAAAAATTTAGAAATTTCTTATTTTTCTACTTCATCCGTCGATGTATTAAGTAGGGACGAACGGTGGGGGTAATGGAATGAAGTATTTCGTGATAACAGCCTTTATTTTAGGTTTGGCGATCGGAGGGTCAGGGAAAGACCTTGAATTTAGCCTTACAGATATTGCTCATCAGGAGTGTAAAGGCAAATCAGGACAGGTAGTCTTCTTTAACAGCGTTAAAATCGATCATCCACTAGGGAAAAATACCTGTGGAGATCTGCATAAAGTCACTGGAATTGATATGTAAATTATCAATAAATACATGCCGAGAATTACATATGGCATTAGATGATAAAAAGCCCGTAGTGGTGATTCCTTATATTGATCCACACACTAATGATCGTATGCCTAATATTATTTTGTCTCGATACCATGTAATCAGTGAGCCTCGGCCTGGAATGATCAGACCTCTAATTGACTATTGCGAAACAATTGAAAAACAATTCTCCCGGTTAGGTATGGATTCTAAAAATGCTCTTTTCGGCAAAGAACCTGCAAATGAAATTAAAGAACTAATTGAAACAATTATTTCTGATCCTAAAGCAATTGAATTTATTTGCAATGTTGTCATACCAGCAAAGCATGGCCATATGATTCCTGAAATTCGAGATTCAATTCCAGATCTTTTAAAAGATATTTCTATGTGGGATGTTTACGAACCATTTGCTTCTAGAAAAAAGGACGCAACGAATATAGATTTCTTTCATGTCGATGCAACTACACATTCAGGAGAACTAAGAGTAGGTTTCTCACCTCAATTATCTTCGCGTTTTCGTGTCGGCTGGCATCAAGTTGGAATAGGATCACTTAATATTTATCCTTTGCAGGACAGTGAAGGAAATGATTTAACTCGAGTCGAGCAGCCTGAGCCTCTAACTTTTGTTTTATGGGAAGCTTCTTCAGGTGTGCATGACATTCCAGAACTTGATGAATCATTATTGTCAGATATTGGCGGTCAGCGAGATTTTGGTTCTTTAACATTTAACTTTGACCGTGTTGTGCAACGAGCTAAAGATATGTTGCATGAGAGAAACTCTCAATACGTTCGAGATTATAGAAGCGGTGGAGATGAAGCTCCAGCAATAGTTATTGACTAACAACTAATATAATTTGATGAAATCTAGAGCAATATCTGCGTTAGTTTTTGGTTTGTGTTTTGCAATTATATTTACATTAATTTCATTATTTGTTCCAAAAATTACTCAAACACAATGTGGCGGCAAAGACGCGATTGCTATTTATTCTTTACAATTAACTGGCGAGAAAAATTGTGTTGGAGGGTCAACAACACAAACAATTGGTTTGCCTTTTGCTTCAAAAGAGAAATATTCTGGCGCGACAATTAATTACCAAGGATTAGGAATAGACAATCCCTCTTATGATTGGAAATATAACCCACCTGGAATGCTTTTAAATTTATTGGCTTTTTGGGTTTTCGGTTTTATTTTCTTTTTTATATTTTCAAGAAATCGTTCGAGGAAAATTACCTGATTTGCAATGTAAAACAAGGTTTATACATATGCATTTTGATTCGTCAAAGATTTCTGCTTTAATTGTCCATATAAGTTAACCATGGGGGCTATATGTCAAGCGGAGCAGCTGCAAATAATTCCTGGGCATTTCAGCAGCAGGTTATGGCACAACAAGCTGAAGCAGCAAGGATAAGTGCATGGCATGCAGAGGCACTTCGCAATTCGCATGAAAACGCAAAATGGTTATTAGGAGCTGGTCGGGGTGCACCTGGAGCATTGCAATTTACACAATGGCAAATTGATGCAAAGAGAAGAATAGATCAGGCAAATGCATGGCAGAGAAGAAACTGCCCAATGACTTACACTCAAGCTCAAGAGGATGCTTGGCTTAACTGGCATGCGGCAAATGCGGATGCTCAGAGACAAATAGAATCTCGTCGGGTTGAAGCACCGCGGGTTGAAGCAGCGCGGGTTGAAGCAGCGCGGGTTGAAGCAACGCGGGTTGAAGCAACGCGTAGTGCAGCATCGCGGGTTGAAGCAACGCGGGTTGAAGCAACGCGTAGTGCAGCAGCGCGGAGTGCAGAAGTGTGGGATATAATAACTCAGCTTGAAGCAGCGCGAATTGAAGCAGATCGCAAAAAAGCAGAAACATTTAAGACTGAATGGCAAAGTTTTACAGATGTTGAAAAACAATATTTGACCGACTTATATGACCAAAGGCTTGCAGCTTTGCGAATACAAGAGGAGCGCAGACAAGCCGAATCAGCAAGGATAATGAGAATTCAGTATGCCGAGTGGGATAAACAAGCAAGACTTAGACAAGTTAAAGCAGCAGAGAGAGACGCAGCCAAACAAAGAATTTTTCAGGCAGAACATCAATTGTATGTAAGGAAAATTGAACAAGCATATCTGCGCAATGCAAGAGGTGTGATTCTGCCTGTCTTAGATGAAGCATCTATCGCCATTCGATCTGGTGACAGAATAGAACTCCGAAAAGTATTAAGAAAGATCGACTATTTATTAGATCCCAGGTTCCATCCCCACGGCAAAGTAGTTACAGGAAGAAACGGCTTTCCCATTTTAGAAATTGGTGAGATTGATCCAGAATTTCAATCAACGCTTGTAAAAAGTTTAGGAAAAGTTAAAACGAGCAACGTCCCTGGCTTTCTTTCACCTGATTTTTATGGGCAAAGAGCATTTAGACGAATTTTAGGCAATCGTGAGGGTGCAACTTTAGCTCCCACTATTCCTGGCTATGAAATAAATCCTCTGCAAACAAAACTTGGGTTTTACCCTACCTTATTCGCATTCGGAGATTTCAGCCACACGTTACCGGATAACCTTGCGCCGAACCAACTTAAATCAAAATTAGAAGAAGCATCAAAACTTGTTCAAATTGAAATTGATAAGAGACCGCCAAATGGTTTGGTTGAAACCATTTTGGATTGGGAAATTACGACTGACAACTGGTTAGATGCTGACTTCGGACGTGCAGGCGGAAAAAACACAAGACCATCCGTTGTCTTCGCTCCACCTATAGAGCTGCAGCGATAACCTTTAACTTTGCTAGCTGAAAGAATTACCGCAACCGCAAGACTTTGTTACGTTTGGATTATCGATAGCGAAACCTGCACCTTGCAACCCATCTTTGTAATCTAAAGTTGCACCAGTTAGATATGGGGCACTCGATGGATCTACGGCAACACTAACATCGCCTTGTTTCGTAACAATGTCATCATTAGCTTTTTCGGAATCGAAAAACATTTCGTAGCTAAGGCCTGAGCATCCACCAGGACGTACAGCAATACGTAAAAACATATTTTGCTCTTCTTCTTGAGCAAGTAGTTCTGCAATTTTTGATGCTGCGGAATCTGTCACGATCATTTCACCATTGCTTTTTACTTGATCAGGTTGTACAGTTGTTGTCACTTAAGGCCTCCAATGTGTTAGATCTATTTTAGGGCAAAACACTATAAAAATAAACACCCAAAAAGGGCTAGTTATTCCTTAAAAACTAATAATAACTAGGATTTACGATAAATATGGAAAATGACAGCGAGATTATCAATATATTGAAGGGCGTAATCGATCCTGAGCTTAAAGACAATATCGTTAATTTAGGCATGGTAAAAAGTGCATTACGTGATAACAATATTGCAAAAATAGAAGTCGCCCTTACAACTGCCGGCTGCCCTCTAAGACATCAAATAAAGTCAGATATTTCACGAAAAGTTTCAACGCTAGAAAATATTGAAGATGTGAAAGTTACATTTAGTGAACTAACTGCTGAAGAAAAAAGAACGCTAATGGATACAGCACGTAAAAATGCCCGTGCCAATGCAGAACCTATTGCGGTAGATAGCTCGACACGTGTTATTGCAGTTGCTAGTGGAAAAGGTGGAGTTGGTAAGTCATCTTTAGCTGCCAACATTGCAGCATCGATTGCTGAAATGGGATATAAAGTTGGAGTTTTAGATGCTGACATTTGGGGTTTCTCACAACCGAAAATGTTAGGAGTCCAGGGTCGACTTGTCGGTGAAAATGGAAAAATTAAGCCACACGAAAAAACCATAGGCAAAGGCATCGTCAAAGTTGTTTCTATGGGTTTCTTAGTTGACGATGAACAAAGTGCGCTTATGTGGCGTGGACTAATTTTGGCTAAAGCAGTTGAACAGTTTTTAACAGATGTTAATTGGGGTGATCTAGATTATCTATTTATTGATATGCCTCCTGGAACTGGTGATATTCAAATGGCTATTGCGCGGCTGGTTCCACAAAGTGAAATGTTGGTTGTAACAACTCCTGCAAAAGGTGCCGGTGAAGTCGCTGCTCGTATTGGAGATATGGCGCAGCGAAGTTTTATGCCAATAATTGGCGTGGTTGAAAATATGAGCTATTTCGTTGCACCCGACGGGTCCCAGCACGAAATATTTGGTTCTGGCGGGGGTGAAAATTTAGCAAAACGCTTAGCCACTAACCTTTTGGCAAAAATTCCTATTGAACCAAGCATAAGCTACGCAAATAACGAAGGTACTCCAGTTTCAATAAGTCCAGATTTAGAACGTAAAGATTCGCAAGCATCAGTAGCTATTCGAAACTTAGCTAAAGATCTTGTTGAAAACGTGTGCCCACCAGTACAAATAGCTACTTGTACTGCACATATGGCAGAGCTAATCGCTCAAATAGAGCATAAATAACGTTAAAGATAAGACACTAAATCAAACGTGACATTGCGTCAGTAAATCCATATAATCAATTTACTGAAAAATATGCAACCTCAAAATTTTCAACTTCCAGCTAATGTACTCATAAAACACCCGAGCTTAATAGGAGTTATACCTCCTTTACTTCGTCTGCCATCAAACCCTAATGTTCCACTTAGTATTGATGGGTTTTTTGATGATCTAAATAAATTTGTTACAAATTTTAATTACAAGGGCTACTATCACAATCCAGAACATTTTCAAGATGTTGAAAGAAGAATCGAAACTGATCTATATACCATTGAAGACGAATTTGGATATAAATTTTCGCCGGAAGAAAGACTTATCGCTAAAGCATTTGCTCGTGGGCATGATGCAGTACATAACGGTAAGCGACCAAAAGATGAGCATTATTTTTTAACAGTCAATAAAATCTGTGAACTTTACGGTATAGACACCGCTAGTTTGACTTGGCGTAGAAAAATTAAAGAAGCAATTAATTTTGGAATCAACGAAGATATTGAATTGACGGGTGAACAAAGAGCAAAAATAACTTTTTTTGATCGGCCTATTGCTTTAAGTGAAGAAGAAATGACTGCGATTGTAGTCGATGCACTTGCTTACAGAAATGGGTTTAGCTTTGAAGACCGATGCACATTAGCCGGGATGATTCAAGCTACAGAATTTAAACGTTCAATGAAAGATGGCCAACCTTGGTTTAAGTGGCCTCGCACACAACTAGAAGTTATTGGCAAACTTGCAGATATGGGTAACTTCTGCGATGGAATACATAATTGGTTAGACACAAGCACAAAGATAAATATGGAAGTTCCATGGTTTAATGGTACTTCTGCTTTGGATTTCATTAAAGAAGAATTACATTTCATTGATAATTTATTAGCACCCGTTTTAGATAAAACAAAAATGAGAGTGCTTCATCCTAATGGTGAAATAGGCGAACCATTTATTCCAACAAACTATTTAGAAGCAGTTAAAGAAAAACGAGATTTTGTTGCAAAACTACACGACGAAATTGAAGGGTTAATCAAGGCCGGGCTTCATAATCTTGGCGAACGAATGAGTAAAGATTTGAAAGAGCTTCTTCGAATAATTCGTCCTGCGCTTGCTAAAACAGATCGATCTTTAGAAGATGAAACTCATCCTGTAACAATTGCTACTGATCAGCAAATAGAAACAATTACTAAACCATCTGCATTAACTCGATAAGGGTCTAATCTTTTAATGCTCTCATTAATATTTTAAATGGAGAAGTAGAAAAACTAAAACCTTCATCATTTCGTCTATTTAGTGATTTAAGATCATCAGCATCAGCAAGATCGAGTTCATCGAGCATGTCCATTTCTTTTCTAGACAGTGTGGAACCTCTTTTGAGTTTTGCTCTTAATTTATCTGCAACATGTTCACGTGGGATATTGCCGATCGTAAAATCGCTGTCTTCATCTAAACCTTCGAGTTCTCTTAGATCTTCTAAGTCTTGTAGTTCTTCAATTTTTTCGAGATCAAGACCATCATGTAAAGCGCGTCTTGTTTTATCTCTATCTAAAAATTCAACTGGCACATTTGGCGCTTGTGTAGTCATCATTTAAATCACATCCAAGTACTACAACACATGTTACCGGCTAGTTATTCCTTCCAGGAAACCTGGTCCTCCAAAAAGTATAAATGGTACAAATAGGTAAGTTGGGTCTAGCGCTTTTCTCGATAGTCTTTAGCTGCACCAACCAAAGGTTCGACTTCAAGAACGATACCTTCAATTTTTGCCACTTTACATTTCTCGCCATCTTTTATAGGAGTTGCATGATTCGTTCGAGCTTTCCATGAAGCTCCTCTAAGTTTTACAGAACCTTCTGGATCAATATCTCCATCAGCAATAGCCTCTTCACCAATAAAATCCTCACGGCCAATAGTTGGTGTACCGAAACGTGTTCGAATCAAACTTGGCATAGCACCAACACAGAATAATAAGGCCATGATCGTTACAACTATTGCACCAATAATAGAAACTGAGTACGAATCAGTTCTTCCAGTCGCAAAAAACGATCCAACAAAAATACAAATAGTCCCGATCAACGTATAAAAACCAACTCCACCTGCTTGCACATCAATTACTAAAGCAAAAACTCCGAAGGTTGCTAACGCAACCATATACCAATTCGTTGGCAAATAGCCAAGACCATAAATACCACTGACACATGACAAAGCTCCAGCAACAGCAGAAACTCCAACTGAAGCCGCAAAAAATTCAAACGCTAATAGACAAAGACCTAAGACCAAAAGTCCAATGGCAAAGCTCGGTTTAATTAAAGAATGACCCAAGTTAGCTATTGGAGATAATTTTTGAAACGAAGGATCAATAACTAATTTAAAGTTTTCGATTTTGTTTAATTTAATATTTGAACAATCTGCTGTTTTATTTTTAACTTCTTGTTTCGAACAACCCATGTTTAAAACAAAATCAAGACGACCAATTTTTTTGCCATCTAACTTTGAATAAAATTCACGTAACGATGGAGCAACAATATCGACATCAGCCTTTTCAGCAAGTTTCTTACTTGCAGCACCAGCGAAGTCGACAGAATTAACGATTGGATTTAATTTTTTTGAATATGTTGCACTTGTCGGTCCTACCCATATTGCAGTTACAATATTTGATTCGCGTAACGATTTTGCAATAGTTTCGATATTTCCACCTGCTGCACCTTCAGAATCTAACTGTAAGACATAAAGCGTTACTCCGCTTTCTTGTGCTGACTTTAGAGTCGTACGAATAAGTGATTCGTTATGTGGATCTATGTATCCACCAATATGAATATTTAATACTTTTGTTTTATTTTCAGTATTAGATGAAACAGCATTAGCCGGTGAGCTCGTCGCAAAAAGAGCGATTAACATATATATAGTGACCCCTGACAGAGCAATCCATCGCTTAAAAGAGCTAAATGAAGACACTTCTTTAAATATTGTCATGGGTGCACCTGTCACTTTTGTTACTGGTAAGGGTGGAGTCGGAAAAACAACCATCGCTACTTTACTTTCAAAGTTTGCTCACATGCATGGCGAGCGCGTTCTTTTTATCTCACTTTATAGAGATGCTCAAACTGACGAGTTGCTTGGTATCACTGAAGAAATGGCAAAAGAAGATATTTTTAGATGTAAAAATTTCGGTTTTGATGTTTCTATTATCACTCCTTCATCAGCACTGACTAACTACCTCAGTTCTAAACACATGGGTTCAATAACATCCAAACTTGCTAATAGCGGCCTACTTGACATGGTGGCAAACATTGTTCCTGGCATGCGAGAACTATTGGTTATCGGCGATATTCGTTCAAAAGCTCAATCTGGCAAATGGGATCGCATAATTGTTGATTCCCCTTCAACGGGACACGCTCGAAGTTTATTCAACATTGCTCAACACTCAAGTGCTGCAACAAAAAGCGGCGTGATTAAAAACCAGAGCGAAGCAGCACAAGAATTTTTGAGTGATCAAAAAATGACACAAGTTCTTGTTGTCACATTAGATCATGTTATGCCACTTAGTGAATGTAAAGAATTTTTATTCGACCTCGAAGATGATTTACATATGAAAATTGCAGGCGTGATAATAAATAAAACTCTTGTGCTAAACAGTCATAGATCTATCGGAATTGATAAGCACTTAAATAATATTTTCGTTCCTCTTTATGCTTATCCGCCAGAGAACTATGCCCCAAAAAAACATTCGATCTTTAAAATTAATAAACACAAAAAACTTGATAGTTCTATAAGTGAGACAATAAATATAAACCAACAAATAAATGCGGTGGTCGTTTTAGGAACTGGTGGCGTTGGCAAAACAACATGTGCTGCATCGATCGCACTTCGTGCAGCAAAGCAAAACAAAAAAGTTGCTTTATTAACGATTGATCCTGCACGAAGGCTAGGAACCGCACTGGGTTTTAAAGACACCGCTTTGAATGAAAGTCATTTGGATCCACACACGATGAAGAAAGTTGAATTTTCAAAAGCATTATTTCACGTTTACCAGTTAGATTCGCGCACTGAATTTTTATCTTTACTTGAACGAACTTTAAACGAAACAGACTACAAAAATGCAAAAGAAAATTCTTTTGTTACATCAGTTTCAAAAATGGGAATCGTAAATGAGTTCATGGCTATTGAAGCAATGCATCGACTTGTAACTTCAACTCTTTACGACTTGGTCGTTGTTGACACTCCCCCTTCTCATCATGTTTATGATTTGTTTGAAGCACCAAATGCATTAAAGAGAATGACTTCATCAAATATTTTTAAAACGCTTGTTGGCGCAGGAACAATGGCGAGCATCACAACCAATGTTGCGATCAAAACAATTTTTAGACCACTTAAAGGTCTCTTAGGGACAGAACTAGTAACAGATGCAGTCGACTTTATGAGAACATTAAAAGATGTAGAAGAAGTATTTACTCAACACAGTGAAGAGATCGTTCAATATCTAGCTTCAAAAGACACCAAGTATTGCGTGATTGCTAACCCCTCAAATTCATCACGTGACCAGGCATTATCCTTAATTAAAGGTATGTTCGAAAGAAATTATCAAGACAGCATAATGGTGATTAATGGAGTAGAACCACAAAACGATATCGAGATTGAATCGTTAAACGAATTTTCTTCAAAACTCGCCCGATATGAATCGAAAATAGCAGTAATTCCTGAACAAG
This sequence comes from Acidimicrobiia bacterium, assembly GCA_046331265.1. Taxonomy (GTDB): domain Bacteria; phylum Actinomycetota; class Acidimicrobiia; order IMCC26256; family JAGPDB01; genus JAGPDB01. Next base: position 39,683 of record JAXLRE010000005.1, read on the forward strand.
AGTTTGATGAACCTTTAGAGATAGTAGAAAGCATCTCTGAAAAAGTAGAATTCATCCCATGAAAATTCTTGTAGCCGCAAGTGCACCATGGATTATTGAACAACTTGAAGGTGGACTTTCTTCAAAAGACATAGAAGTTAAATCTGTTACAGATGGAAAACTCGTTCGACAAGAACTGATTGATTATGAACCTGATGTACTGATTGCTGATATGCAAAGTGGAAACATGGGTGGAATCGCAGTGGCTATCGACGCTCGCATGGAAGCTGAAGAACAACGATGTAAAGATGTAGCAATTGTGTTGCTTCTAGACAGAGAAGCCGACCGAGTTCTAGCTGAGAGAGCCAACGTAGATGCAACAATGGTTAAACCTATTGATGTTTTTGTCTTATCGAAATTAGTTAACGAACTAGGCGAGCATATTGCAAACGATAGAGAAATTGAAGACTCACAAGAAGAACAACTTAAAGATGCCATTGGTGATGAGCTAGATGTGTTTGATGAAGACGGTTTACCTATTCAAATCAACTAACTTCTGTGTTTGTGGGATGTTGGGTCGATTTTCGATAGAAAATCGACCCAACACGGTTACTTTGTAGGAGTTGGTTTTTTCTTATTTAGAAAAATTAATCCACCAACTAACAACCCAACAATCACTACACCACCAACAAGGTAAAGCAAAGAACTATCATTTTTCTCATCCTTGTCGGCATCTTTAGCTTTAGCTTTATTGCTGTCTTCCATTTTCATACCATCATGGTCTTCATTTGCCTCATGAGCTGCAACATCTTTTTCAGATATAACAACCTCGATCGTAGGAACTGGTGATTCAGGTTCTTCGCTACCTACTTGTTCTTGAATCCAGCTAGAAACTTTTCCACCGTCGTATGTTTGAATTGTCTTAAGCATAAGTTTGCCTACGCTAGAAGGCATTGGGCCTAATTTAATAGAGAACTCACCTTCTTCTTTACCTTGCAAAGTCCCACCTTCGAAAGTAACTTTTGTGACTACTTCATTTATGGTCTTGCCGTTTACCGTAACTGGTTTAGTTAATTCCTTCTTCTCTAAAGTTGATGTCCAACCGTTAGCATCTGTTGGTTCTACAGTTGTTAAAAGCTGACCATCTTCTTGCGGAATAGAAATTTCTATTTTGTTTGTTTTTTGTTTTGAATCTTCATTCGGAACAGTTATTTTAAAGGTTTGTGTCGTACCTTCTACAGCAGCACCAGGCTCAACATGCACATGGGCAAAAGCAGCTAATGGAATCGCTAACATCACAGCAATAAATGTTGCGACTCCTAGTAAATATTTTTTCATTCTTTTCCTTTCCTATAAGTATTTGACTTTAAAAGACCCTGTGACTTCGTTAAATTTATCTATCTGAACGCGGACAGTTATTGTCCAAGTTCCGGCAAATGGTACTTGCAGACCTGTTGAGCTGTAATGGTTCAAACCCTGAAAACGCATATTCACATCTAAAGGTCCTATGTTTTTTTGCGGATTAGATAATGTAACTTCTGCGCCAGATTTCTGTAAGTTATTTAGTGATTGATCGAACTGAAATGGAACGCCGTTCTTTTTATACAAATAGACATGTAGCTGACTAACACCTGTTTTTGCTGGATCAACTGTTATTTGTAAAATTTTATTGGATACTTGAATCTGTTTAGATATCTCAACATTTGCAGATTGTTTTGCCGGAACAGCAGAGACTAAAACCGAAGTCATGCCTAAAACTATAAGAAGAACAAGCGCTTCAAACGATACTAATTTTCTAAACTTTGAATTTTCTACGCTACTTGATAAAACTTTCTTTCTGGCAAAAAATGCTGCGATAACAGTCGCTATGACGAAAACTATTTTTGCTATTACTAATTTTCCAAAAAATGAATTTGTCGCATACACCCATGGACCAATTTGACGATACCAGGCAAATGCACCTGTCATAAATGCCAATGCAACGCAAATCATTGCACATTTAGAAAACTTTTTAAAGTTAATTTGATTTCGAATACTTTTATATCTCGTTGCAATCAACAAAATTGATCCCAACCACGTGAATGTTGACATTACATGTATCACTGAAAGAACTATTGCAACTGAGACGTACTCTCCAGCTACAGCATGTCCTGAAAGACTTACCGTTACTGCAACATCAATACAAAGTATCAATGCAAGAATCAAAAATGATTTATTCATCTTCGTTAAAACGAAGTAAAGAATCACGGCAAATATTATTCGTAAAAGAGAAGCTAAGCCATAATGACTACGCATCTGTTCAAAAAATAAATTTGGCTTTAAAGCTGTGATAAGAGAAACTTCTTGAACAAAAGAAGTCTGAACGACTAAACCAATAAATGTTGTAATTAGAACAACTACTAAAGACAAGAGCAGGTACTTATTGAGATCGGCAGAATATTTAAGTATTTTGAAAAAGCAAAGTACAGTTATCGCAATCATCAGTGACAATGCTGCAAATAAAAACCATTTATTGATTAATGCAAATACTTTGGTTTCTTTAGAGATCGAATTCCCTTGTAACACTTGGGCAATTCTTTTATCTATATCTCCAATCTGTTTATTTTTTTCACCAATACTAAACGTGTAAGCACCTTTAACTGGATGAGTATCTGCTGATGTCACACTCCAAGAAACAATATATATTCCCCTATTCAAACTTGGTATTTCCCTATGGATATCAGTTGAATTCACGGAAGTCGTTTTAGATGCAAGTTCTATTTGCTTTGCATTTTGATCATATAGCCTTATCGAATTCCTGGTTGCAGTTATAGATTCAGAAAATTTAAGCTCTATATATTTTGGACTAAATACAAGAGTTTCATCAGGACCAGGGTTTGAGCCAGTAATTTGTGAATGAGCATAAGCCGATGAAGGATTTACAAGAATTATCGTAAAACTGAAAATAAGTGAAGCAATAAATAAAGTGATAAATTTTTTATAGAATATCTTCACAGGTAGAAGTCTCTTTCAATCTTAAAGTAGTTCCATTATTTAACTAGGTTTCTCTGATAGTGACTTTGATCTAAAAACTACTCGTGTTGCAATAAGCCAAACCACGAAGGGTGGGATAAGCTTAGTGATGTGTTGAAATTCTGTTGCCAATTGTGCTTTCGAGTTAAAAATATCAATGACTGATGTAGAGATGAAACCTACAGTGGCCACAGTAAAAATAATTAGAAGCCCTCTAGCCCTTGCTGGCCTCATTCCAACCACAAAAAGCGCCGCAGAATACGCAAGCGAATATGATCCTAAATGTGCGTAGGTATGAGATGAAACATTTTTTCCAGGGTGCAAGATATTAAGAACTGCCTGTGTAGCTTCTACTATTGCCAACAATATGACAATAACCTGTAAGCCGATTACTGATCGCTCTCGAATGTCCATAAGACCCCAAAAAATATAATCTTTCTTAGGCTTATTTTTAGAAAGAAAATCTGAGACAACTTTATCTTCGTTAAAATCTTCCACTCCAACATGATAGTGAATAGATTTAATAGCTATTCTATTTAAGTGAAATCGCTTAAGTTTTTCAACTCATTTTCAAATGCATCTTTACCTGTGCTGATAGAGGCTGCTAAATATGGTGATGAAGTTGCGTACGAAGAACTTATTTCTAGAACGTATAGGTCTGTAAAACTATATTGCTCAAGCATGGCGTCACCAATTGAAGCTAACGACTTAGCTCAAGAAGTTTATTTACGTGCATTAAAATCGAAAACTCCAATACTTCACACAAATAATATCGAAGCTTTCATGATTTCAATAGCAAAATGTGTTTGCGCCGACTACCTGTCCGCAAAGAAGAAGTCGATCAAGCTGACGGCGAAACTATCCAATGAACGCAGTAATGATAGCTATGAATTTTATGAAAATGGAATTGATCTTTCACATCTAAATGATGAGCAACGTGAGGTCTTATTACTCATATCCATCCTTGGGTTTAGCTACCAAGAAGCCTCTGATATCTTAAATATTCCTATAGGAACTATACGATCTCGTTTTAGTAGAGCAAAAGAAACTGCAAAACAAAACTTAGAAGCCACTAACACGAGCTTTTGAGTATATTGTACTATTTTAGTATAATAAGTAGATATGCCAGTTTTTGTTTCTAGCAGCGATTTCATTAATTTTTTGATACAAGATATCGATCATGAAGTACCTTCACCTGTAACTGATGCAGCTAAATCTGATATTTTTCACACTCTGGTTCAAGTTCACCCTGCAGATGAAAATACTGTGCTGTTTGAATTTATAGAGCAAGCAAAGTCGCTTGCACAACGTGTAAAAAATATCCCTGCTACTAGAACACCTGGACATAGCACTCATGAAATTGGGAATCGTGAAGATTTCGAATTACTGGTGGTTACTAGTGACAAAAACTTTTTTAATAACGCTACTAACCAACCAAATATGAAAGTAATTTCCAAAACTATTGAAGAGTTTTTAAAAGATTGTGTAAAGAATGATCGTGGAATATATTTTGCTGAACAAGGCTCAATATTATTAATTGAGCCTGATCGACTTTTTGATTACGTACGCGCAACATGGCCTGAATACTTAGTTGAACTTGCTGAACAAGGATACTCACACTGTGAAAATTCACAACTCAGTGCAGAAACAGAAACCAAAATTAAATCCCAATTATCAATGCAGTCATGGGTCGATTCATACACGATTAGAAGAATGCGATTCGAAGGTCGCGAGATGACATTAATTTCAATTGAAGGAAAACAGGGAATAAGTAAAGAAGACGTAGAAGAGAAGTCTCAGTTTCTAGCTTTTACTCTTGGCAATATAGAACCAACAATCGCAATTGCATCAACTGCATGGGTTCCTAGAATCTCTAGAGAAATCAACTCAAACTAATTAGAATACCTTTTTCTTAATAATCTGTATTTAATAATCAAAAGTTCTTTGAGTGAATGCGAAATAGCAATTAAAGGGTTTTCACCAACGAATCCTGCATTTAACTTTGGGTCGCTCCAGTCGTTAATATCCAACTCTTCGATTTCTAATTTATTCTGTCTTGCTAAGACTAATACTTCAATATCAAAACTCCAACCTGATATAGAGCATTTAGGAAAAATCTTATTCACTGCATTTCGATTAAAACCTTTAAACCCACATTGTGTATCTGCGATTTTTGGCAAGACCATACTACGAGTTAAAAGATTTGAGCACCTAGAAAGCAAAGACCTGTACCCTGTGTGGATACTCTTTAAATTTCTTTTACCGATAACGACATCAGCTCCAGCTTCTAGATGATTGAATGCATCCTTAATGTGATATACAGGTGTTGCTAAATCAGCATCAGTAAAAACAATATATTTACCCTGTGACGCAAGCATCCCAGCTTTTACGTCTCGTCCTTTACCTACTTTTGGTCCTGGTTCAATAATAGTGAACCTACGAAATTTTGTTGCAAGCTCATTAGCAATCTCTTTTGTTGCATCATTTGATTCAGCAATAACAAGGATAATTTCTGCCAAATCTTTGAGTGAATTTTCATCTAAAAATGAAGAGATAGTTTTTAAGGATGAACCAATAACAGCTTCTTCTTTATAAGCAGGAATAACTATCGAGTATATAGGTTTGTCACTTAGCTTGCTCATACTAAAACTTCCAAAGGGTTTTTATAATTATAATTTAACCCATTCTTCAAGAATTTGAGCAGCGTTAAGAGCTGCACCTTTTCGAAGATTATCCCCTGTGACCCAAAAGTTAATTGTGTTAGGTGCTGTATTATCGTTTCTCAGACGACCAACATGAACTTCATCGATTCCGGCTATCTCAACAGGTGTTGGATATGAACCTTCAGCATTATTTGCATCAATTGCTACACCAGGTGTGTTTCTCAAAATTTCAGCAGCTTTTTCTGCATCGATTGGAGTTTTAAATGATGCATTTACTGCCATTGCATGACCAACAAAAACAGGAACACGCACACATGTTGCAGTTATTTTTAAAGAATCATCGTGAAGAATCTTTTGAGTTTCTTTAACAAGTTTTATTTCTTCAGAAGTATAGCCTTCTTCTTTAATTGAGCCTGCAAGAGGTATAACGTTACCAGCAATTGCTTTGCTCCAGACTTCGCCACCACTTGTTAATGAATCATTTGAAGAACTTCTTAAATATGAGTTTAAATCATCATCAAAACCATGTTGCTTCCATTGAGCTTTTAATTCTTCAAGTCCAGCCTGCCCTGCACCTGAAACACTTTGGTACGAGGAAACAACCATGCGTTCTAAGCCAAATTGTTTATGCAATGGCGCAATAGCCATTAACAAAATTGTTGTTGTGCAATTAGGCGTTGAGACAATATTTCTTGATGCATTTTTTATATCTTCACTGTTGATCTCTGGGATAACTAGTGGAACATCTTCTTCCATGCGAAATGTTGCAGACTTATCTATAACTTTTGCACCTGCATTTGCAGCTAAAGGAGCGAGTTCTAAAGCTATAGGGTCATCAACATCAATGATTACATAATCACAGCCAGCAAAATCATCTTGTGATTTAACGACTTTACAAGTTACGTCTCCATAAGGAGTTTCTAGAATTTTTCCTTCACTACGCGGTGAAGCAAAAACAACTAGTTCATCAATAGGAAAATTTCTTGAAGCTAGTATCGAGATCATCTCAGTACCAACAAGACCCGTCCCACCTAAAATTGCTACTCTCATTTTTATTCCTAGCTATCTAGACCAAAAGCGCTATGCAAAGCTACAACACCTTTTTCAATATTTTCTTTATCGACAACAACAGAAATTCGAATAGTCGAAGTTGAGATCATCTGGATATTTATATTTTGTGCAGCCAAAGTTTCGAACATTGTTGCTGCAACTCCCGGATGGCTTTTCATACCTGCACCTACAACACTTATTCTTCCAATTTCTTCGTTCACCTTATAAGAAAGCGATTCTGAATCAAAGCTAGCATCTTCTAAAACATCAATCGCCTTAATTTTTTCATCAGCAGGAACGGTAAAGCTTATGTCTGTTAAACCTTCTCTAGAAACATTTTGAACAATCATGTCGACATTGAGGTTTTCTTCTGATAACGCGCGGAAAATCTGGGCTGCGACACCTGGCTGGTCAGGTACATTTTCTAAAGTAAATTTCACTTCAGAACCATCATGTGTAACTGCAGATACTATTGCATCTTCCATATTTGACTCCTGATCATAAATCCAAGTTCCCGTTTCTGGAGAAAACGAAGAACGAACATGTAATGGGACTTGAAAATTTCTTGCAAATTCCACTGACCGCAGCGCAAGGACACGGCCTCCGGTAGCAGCCATTTCAAGCATTTCTTCATAACTGATGTGTGCAAGCTTTTTTGCTTTATCAACAATACGAGGGTCAGCACTGAACACACCAGTAACATCAGTGTAAATCTCACAAGCACTAGCTTTTAGTGCTGCTGCAAGTGCGACCGCTGTCGTATCAGATCCACCACGACCTAAAGTTGTAATTGAAGCAGTTGTCGAAACGCCTTGAAATCCTGCGACAACACAGACTTGATCTTTTTCTAATGCTTCACAAAGTCGATCTGCCTTTATGTCGATGATCTTTGCTTTTCCATGTGCAGTATCTGTAAGAATTCCAGCTTGGCTACCGGTAAAAGAAATCGCATTAAGTCCACGTTCATGTAATGCCATACATAACAATGACATTGAAATTCTCTCGCCCGCTGTTAAGAGCATGTCCATTTCTCGTCCTGGTGGATTAGATGAAATTTTATTTGCTAAATCAATTAACTCATCTGTTGTAGCACCCATTGCACTAACAACTACAACTACACTGTGTCCACGTTTGACAGTTGAAGCAATATTGTCAGCAACTGCATTTATTCTTTCAGGTGATCCGACAGATGTTCCACCGTACTTTTGCACGACAAGTCGAGTACGAATTGAATCATCTAACTTTGTCTCTACTTGTGTCATAGGCTATATATGCTAGTTAAATTTCTTAGGCTTTTTTCTATTGCGTGGTCACAAAAGCGAGCATTTTCAAACTAATATCAACTCATGAAAAAGATTTTACTTAGCGTTTGTTTATCCTTTGTTCTTGTTATCACAATGGCAAGTTGCTCTAATTCAGATGAAGTAAAAGAGAGTCAAGCAATTACTGAAACATCCTGTGGCGAGAAAATTTTAGATCCTGCCAAAAAATACGATGCTGTATTTGAAACAACTAAAGGGACAATAGTTGTGACATTAGATGTAAAAAATGCGCCAATAAGCACGGCACATTTAGCTTCGTTAATTAAATCTGGTTTTTACAATGGGTTAACATTTCATCGAGTTGTTACTGACTTTGTAATACAAGGTGGAGATCCGAAAGGTGATGGTACAGGGTCATCGAAATGTAAGGTCATTTCAGAAGAACCACCAAAGTCGTATGTTCAAGGCGATTTCGCATGGGCAAAGGCGTCAACCGAGCCAGCAGGAACAGCAGGATCACAATTCTTCATAGTCACAGGTAAAAACGATTCACGTTCAGTAGAATTTTTAAATCAGAAGACTCCTGATATAGACGGCAAACTAAAAATTCAATATGGATATGCAGGTAAAGTGACGAAAGGTCTTGATGTTGCTTTAGCAATCGAAGCTTTATCTAATGGCACGAGTGATAGTAAACCTACCGAAACTGTGAAAATTATTAAAGCATCACTTAAAAGTTAGAATTAGAGAGAATTAATCACTACACTTTTTCATCGTGGGTAAAGCATCAAAAAGAGAACGTCAAAAAAGTAACAAAGTAATTAAAGAACAAGAACTTGCTAAAGCTGCATCTCGCGATAAAGCTTTTAAAACGGCGAAAACAGTTGCTCTTATACTTATAATTCCATTGATAGTTATTATTGCTGTCTTCATAAACAAAGCAACTAATGCAGATGTATACACCGCAAAAATTACAGTAGCCATTGAAGGTGAAACCAGTCTCCCAAATAAAGGCGTAATCGATGTTGAGTTAGATTACGCAAATGCACCAAAAAGCGTTAAACACTTTATTGGAATAGCAAAAGATGGAAGTTATAACGGTTTAGAGTGGCATCGAGTTGTGAAAGATTTTGTTATACAAACAGGTGATCCAAAAGGTGATGGGACAGGAAGCTTAGCTTCAACTGCTCTAGCTGAAACTCCCGATAAAGGATATAAAACTGGAGACATTGCTTGGGCAAAAGCAGCTACAGAACCAGCAGGAACCGCAGGCTCACAATTCTTCATTATTACAGGCGAACAAAGTGCTTCTGGCCTAAAAACATTGAACACCAAAGTCCCCCAGCAAGACGGAACAAGTAAATATGAATATGGTTTAATTGGTCATGTCACTAAAGGAATTTCAGTCGCATTAAAAATTGAAGGTTTAGCTCCAAAAGCTACAAAAGAAAATCAAGAACCAGATCCAAAGCCTATTAAGAAAACGATTGTACAAAAAATTGAAGTCTTCAAAAATGGAAGACCAATAAAAGCAAACGATAAAAGTTTCCCTTCGCCGACCACGACTTCAACAACTACCACTACGACTACGACAACTACAACGCCAGTAACTTCAACTACCAAAAAGAAGTAAATCTACGTTATTTGTAGGGAAAATGTCCCAATTGTTGGGATTTTTGAGCATTTTTTGGCAAAGTATAGGTAAAGAAGCCATGCGAATATGCCGAAATTTCATGATATGCAAAAGAAATTGGCCTACCTGCCTATTGGGTTAACATTATTGTTCGCAACATTCTCTGCAACTTTTGCTGTTGCAAAAATGGACACACTAACCATAACTTTTTCAATACTTACATGCCTAAGTGCAATTGGTTCAGTGCTAAATACTTATTATGCTCAAGACGACCTTCAACGAAAAAGTACTCAAACACGTAACGATAATGACACTGCGTTTAACAACAGACGACATACGGAATCTATTTCTCATGCAATTGATCATAAAAATATTGATTTTGATGCGACAGCAAACACTGAATCGGCAACCAGTTCAAGGGCTAAGCCAATTGACGAGAGCACTTTAGATGATGACCATCGAGATGACGAATCTGGATTACTTTCAAATTCATTCTTTCCTGTTTATCTTGAACAAAGAATTACCGCTGCACGAAGAACTTTAAGACCAGTTTCACTAGTCACTTTCGAATTAGACGGACTTGACAAAAACGATAGTCACTCACCAAGTGATCGAAACTTTTATATATCTGCAGTAGGTGATGTCGTAAAGAGAACATTGCGAGAAAGCGACTGTGCATTTCGAATCGATGAAAATACTTTTGCAGCAGTGATGGACGACACCACTGAATCAGGAGCAGTTTGGGCTGCTGAAAGAGTTCGTGGAGTACTTCACACTGGAGCATTAGCTGGTCGAGTTACTGTTAGTGCAGGTGTGGCTTGCTATCCTTCGCACGCTTTAGAGTCAGCTTCTCTAATTGAATGTTCGCAAAAAGCACTAGAAGCCGCGAAAGCTCGTGGTGTTGACCAAGTTGAAATAGCTGCTGAGCAATAATCCTTCATGTTAGTCGAAAAACTATCGATTTTCGATAGTTTTTCGACCCAACACGGGAATTAAGGTTAGAACATTGAGTCTATTTCATCAACATATTTTTCTTTTATAACTCTTCGCTTTAATTTCATTGTTGGAGTTAACACATCACTATCTGGCTGCCACTCGTGATCTAGAACAACAAATTTTCTTATACTCTCAGCCGAACTTACAGTTTCATTTGCAGCATCAACTGCTTTTTGTATTTCTTCTAAAAACTTTTCATTCCTAGACAGTGCTTCTAAAGTCGACTCTTCTGGAGACAGTTCAGCCATCATTGCCCAAAAGGAAGCAGCTTCAGACTCAAGCGAAATTAAAACACCTAAATACTTTTGTCCATCGCCTACAACACATGCATTACTTATATAAGGACACGCTTTTAATGCAGCTTCTAGGTTTGCTGGAGATACATTTTTACCGCCAGCAGTAATGATTAATTCTTTCTTTCTATCAACAATTTTTAACTGACCATTTTCGAAAACACCAATGTCTCCTGTGTGAAACCATCCTTGTTCATCTATGGCTTCTGCAGTACGTTCTTCATCATTGTAGTAACCATTAAAGATATTTCCACCTTTAACAAGTACTTCGCCGTCGTCACCAAGTGCCACAAGCTCGCCAGGTATAGGCTCACCAACAAACCCTATGCGGACCTCGTTCGGCGACCAGGCCAGTGGTCCACATGTTTCTGATAAACCATAGATCTCTGAAACAGGAATTTGTAAACCTCTAAAGAATTTAATAATTTCAGCAGGCAAAGGAGCCGCTCCACTTACTGCAACAATACATTCATCCAGTCCCAAAAGTTCTCGCCATGGACGCAGGTATTTTTCATTAATTGGAGAAAAATCATCTAGCTCTTGTTGAGAAATTTCTATGCCGTTAGCTTTTCTTTCTGCAATTGAATTTCCAAGGTCTAGTGCAGCATTAAACTTTTCTTTTTTCTCATCATCAATAAATGCATTAATAGTTCCGTATGCCTTTTCCCAGATACGTGGAACAGCAAAAAGAGCATGAGGTTTTGTTGGTCCTAAATACTGTGAAACTAAAGTCGCATCTGGACAACAAGTTAAAGCCCAACCGTACCGCATACCGAGATAATGGCTAACCATTCTTTCAGCAATGTGAGCCATTGGTAAATAACTAACGACCCTCCAGTTAATTGGATCAATTCCTAATCTACGAACTAATGATTCTGTTGTAAACAAAATATTACTTTGAGTTAATGCAACACCTTTTGGTGGCCCTGTTGTTCCTGACGTATATATGATTGTACAAATATCATCTTTTGTAGTTTTCGAACGAGCAGCGTTTTCATCAGCAGGTTCAGATTTTGAAACTAATTCATTTAGATAATGTACTTGAAGTGAACTGAGTTTTGATTTTGTTTCGTCGCTTAAATTGGCAGGATCTTCTACCATAATTAAATGTTTAAGCATCGGCAGTTCATTAACGACTTGCGCGATGCGCTCTACAAATGCATTATGTTCAGCAATAATTACATTTGAACCACTGTGGCTAATTAGATATTTAATTTGTTCTGGTGATGAAGAATGGTAAATAGATACTGGTGTTGCCCCATGAACCATAATGCCGACATCGCATATGTGAAATGCTGGACAATTTCTAAGTAGCATCATTACTCGGTCGTCTTCAACAACTCCTAGCGACTTTAATACTGTTGCAAATCTACTTGCAGCATCGCCATATTGCTGCCATGAATATGTGCGCCATGTCTCACCAAATTCATCTTGAACAATTTCGAATTCACCAACAATATCGGTTTCATTTGCATCAGGATTTGTTTTTGATCGCAACGCTAATTTTTCGCCATCCCGTTTAACAGTGTCAAAAAATTTATTGATCATCGTCGAGTCGCCAAGACTATCTTGGATTGACTCTGTAGAAATTTCGGGTTCAAAAATTTGCATGCGAATATTTTCGCATCTTTTTCATATTACCTGTAGGAAATAATAAAACTATCTTTCCATTGGTCCAAATGTGCTATCTGAACCTGGAATGATTTCTGATGTGGCTGGCTCTTGCATAATGTATCTACCGCCATCAGCAGTAACTCCCTTAATAACACCTATTTTATATATATCTTGTGTAACGGAAAACGATAAAGTTTCTCCAGTTACCTTGCCTTTGCGTTCAGGGTGTTTTTGATCTTGAGCGTCACGCATAACATCAGAAAATTCGCTTACAGCTCGCAATGTAGCATCTGGGTTCGAAAGATTAATAACGCTTTGAGAATACTGAGTTGTCTTAAGAGTAGCGCCTGGCCTATCGCTCAATAAATTCAGCCTGTCTATTTTTGAAAATGTATCACTGTCTGTAAAGCGAACACGTTTCTGTGTTACATCTCCTTGAATAATTTCTGTTTCAATTTGTGGCTCACGAAGAGTTACAACTACTTCACCATTTTCATTTTTTTCTACGAAGATTCCTTCTCCTGGCGAATTCTTTAATCCTACTTTTTCTAGTTTTTCAATAGTTGCAGGGTCGCTTATAGTTATTACAACTTGATCTTTTTCTTGAGACGTCACACCAGCCCCGACTTTTATCGGGTCTCCAACTCCTGTCGCTATCCACTCTTTTACGTAAGACTCTAAGGTTTGCGCTAGCTGAAAATCTCTAGGGTCAGAAAGATCAAAAGGTTTAACGACTCCTCCGCCTTCAAGCTTTCTTGCTTCAACGATGTCCGCAATTGATTCGAAGGCTCTAAAGGCAGCGTAAAGTTGTTCTTGAACAACTTTGTATTGGTCAACTAGATCGATCATATCCTCGGCTGATAGATCGAATGCCTCGTGGCGATCTAAAGCAATACCTGCAGCACGAACTAAAGAAATACCACCTGCAGATAAAAGGTTATGTCCTTTAGGACCAAAAGTGTCAAGAATGTAACCTAGTCTTGAATCAGATGCAGGAACTTCATTTAGACCTTGCAAAACATCTATTACATGTTCTTGTCTGTCCTGCAAAACAATTAATTGCGCACCTTTAACTCTTTCAGTGTCAACACCTAATGCATCAAGCTTTGCAATAAAACGATCAACTGGTTCTGCAGGTGGATTAAAACTATTTGTGGCAATCTTTGCCGCGCGCTCGTCTGTATAAACGCTCATATTTAATAGTCCTCAACTAAAAGCATTATCTGCTTGGATATTATCTTTGTCAATATCGACCTTAAAATAATTGGTCTAAATAGCTAAATGAACTATCTAGAACTAGCGGTGAAAGTCGATAGGACCTGGTACCGCTGGGGCTTCACCCCTATTTCCATAGCCAAATCTGTAATCTGCACGTCTAAATGCCTCATCAACCCCATTGAAGCGACCTAACATTCCATTAGGAGTTAGTCCCAAAATTGACTCGTCAACAAGACCTGAATTAACGGCATCTTGCACATATGAAAGCAATGTTGAGGCACGCTGAACATCTCCATCTTTAGTTAAATCAAATGCGATTACATTTCCATCTGCATCTGTTCCTTGAGCCAAAGTTAAATCAGCAATTCGATCTAAGGCAGTAAAACCTTCTTCTATTTCTTCACGTTCGCGATCATATTTAGATGGCCATGTACCTACATGTTCAATCTTCTTCATGCCTGCTTCCGAAAGAACATCAGCGCCATCAGGACCAAACGCTCCTTCAACCCAAGCTATGCGTGTAGGTAAAACTGCATCGTGTACTTGTGTCTGTTGACTTCTATTTGTATACATACGATCAACAAATTCTTCGCCTGGAGTTTGTTGAAATAAACCTATAACTCTTGGAGCTAATTCCTTACCTGTTACAGCTGTAAGAACTGCAACACTTACAAAAGCTAATCGTTGACGAGTCGTTCCACGCAAAGAATGATTTTGTTTACTTGGATTAAATACACCTCTACACAAAGAATCATAAAGTCCTCTGGCGCCTTCAGCTAAATTCACACCAGCCATATATGCACCCGCTAGTAGATATTCTCCTATACCTTGCCTTTGAGGAACATTAGGTGTTCGATAATCTCTATTAGCCCCTATACGAACAACGCCTCTTGTATCTTCACCTCTTGTATGTGATGTACCTCTTCTTGGATGAAGATGGTGCACCTCACCGCCGTTTGCCCGACTTGAACTTTGAGGTCGAGCTACACCACGTGAACCTGTACGATCTATTGAATCATCAGCCATAATTTTCCTTATCTTTCCATACTTCTAACATTTGGATCTGTATCTAGCCATCGTTGTGCACGATCGTTTAATGAACTCATTAAGCGCATGTATAAATCTGGTTTAGCGTATGACGCAAGAAAACCATTATGTCTATCTACGACATAACCGCCGCGAGCATTTTCGTCGTATCGCAATGAAAACACGTTTTCTACAAACTCACGAAGATCATCGTCCATAGCCTCATAGACAGCAAGAAAATCATCAATTCCAGATTTTCGAACATACGATTCTGTATCTGCGTCTTTTAGAGCTTCTAATATTTTGTCTTTGATGTCTATACCCTCTAATGATTCTTCGTTTGTTGGCGGACCAAAGAAACCATATCCTTCTGAAATTCCAAAATCTAAGTCAACCATATCTCCGTCATGTTCATACTTAACACCTTTAGAAACAGTTTCAAGAATAACTTCTTCAATAGTGTGTCGAACATAACTTTCAAAATCGTTATGGCGTCTATCTGATGAAGGAGCTTGATCACTTCGCTGTTCAGATCTGCGATCAGAGCCTTCATGTCGTTTGTCTAAAATGACAATTACGAACTCGTCTCCACCCAAACGATACAAACGTGAGTCAGCACCAATTAAATTTGCTCTTTGTAATCTTCGAACAACAGCTTTTAAAACTTCATCTCCTGCTTGATGTCCAAAAGAATCATTGATCCTCTTAAACCGATCAAGGTCAAGCGCAACTACACAACCTTTGCCTGTATAGCCATGGTCCGAAATACTTTTGTTTATTGCATCAAGAAAATTGTTGAATGCTTTTCTATTTGCAGCACCTGTTAAATCATCTGTCGTTGCACTAAGTTCTTGAATAATTAATTCAGTACGCAACGAATCGACTTCATGGAGAGCGCGGTCTCTCTCGCGAATAGCTGAGTCTCTTGCCATTTCTGCCCTGACTGCTCGAAGAGATTCTGCATCTAGATCATTTCTTAACTTATCGATTTGGTCTTGCGTCGTGTTACCACTTCGATAACGATCTCTAAAATTACGCAGCTTTGAACCAACTGCATGAAGCAGATGTTCACCGTTATGGCTGCCGAGAACTGACATACCCTAAATTATAGTACAAAACGGACTAATCGGCCAAGAGGAATTTCGTAAAATTCGCTTTAAGCAAATCTAGCTCTTTCTCTATATTTACGCTGCCAGCTCATTTTCCCTGGTAAAAGGTCCATTCGGGGAGTATTATGTCCCTTTTGAGCATTAAGGTAGGCTGAACCTGCAGCTAATATGGCGGCGAGTTCTTCGTCGGTAGGATGGCCAGAAATCGAAATAATACGAAAAGTATCCATTACAAAGGTAATACCTCGTGCTTTCGGTATATCTTCTTAGAGGACTTACCTTCAAGCATTTTAAATGAAGCAACTACTTTTTCACGCACTTCCTCAGGGGAAATAACATCATCTACGAGTCCACGTTCTGCCGCCAAAAACGGGTTCGCATACTTCTCGTTGTATTCTCCAACTAATTGATATTTCTTATCTTTATATGCAACGCTATTTTTATCCATGCCTTCGAGTTCACGGTGAGAAATAATTTCAACAGCACTTTCAGCATGCATTACAGCAATCTCTGCTGTTGGAAGAGCGAAAGCAACATCTGCTCCTAAAGACTTTGAACCCATAACAACAAATGCTCCGCCATAAGCTCTTCTCGTAACAATTTGAACCATAGGAACTGTTGCTTCAGCAAATGCATACAACAATTTTGATCCGTGTCTAATAATTCCGCTTCGCTCTTGATCCACACCTGGAAGAAATCCAGCAACATCAACCAATGTTAAAATCGGAATATTAAATGCATCACAAGTACGAACAAATCTTGCAGCTTTTTCACATGCATCAATATCTAAAGCACCTGAATAAACGCTAGGTTGATTAGCGACAACACCAATCACCTTTGAATTAACACGTGAAAATCCACAAACAATATTAGGTGCAAAATCTTGACTAATTTCGAAAAACTCATCTTTGTCGCAGATCATGTCAATTACTTTTCTAACATCATAAACACCGTAATGATCTAATTCCATAACATCGAAAATGTTTCCTGATTGCTTTACTTCTTTATATTTATTAGATGATTTAACGTTTGAATCAGGGAGATATTCAATAAGTTTTCGCAGACTATCGAATAATTCATCTTCATTTTTACAAACAATATTTGCAACACCAGATTTTTGTGCGTGAGTCTTAGCTCCTCCTAGATCTTCTTGACTTACTTCTTCACCAGTAACAGCTTTTACGACATCTGGACCAGTAATAAACATGTGAGAAGTGTTCTCGACCATGACAACAAAATCAGTTAATGCTGGAGAATAAACTGCGCCACCAGCACAAGGACCCGCAATAACACTTATTTGAGGGATCACACCAGAGTATTTCACATTACGAAGAAAGATGTCTCCATATCCTGCTAACGCCGCGACGCCTTCTTGAATTCGGGCTCCGCCACCATCATTTATACCAATAATGGGGGCACCAACACTTGCAGCGAGATCCATAACTTTGACAATTTTTTCAGCAACTCGAGACCCAAGAGAGCCACCGAGAACCGCAAAATCTTGACTATAAAGAAAAACTTTGCGTCCTTTAATGTATCCCCATCCTGTAACCACACCATCGGTTAAGGGGCGAGTTTTTTCAATGCCAAAACCACTGGCTCGATGTCTAGCTAGTTGATCAAGTTCAACGAAAGTATTTTCATCTAAAAGTTTCTCGATGCGTTCACGAGCAGTATATTTTCCACGTTCATGTTGACGTTCATATGCGCTATCGCTTCCCGCGTGCAAAGCTTCTTCTCGAATATCGACTAGTTTTTGCATTAAATCGTTTGTCTTCATTGCTTATAAGTGTAGGCTGATCCGGTGACTTTCCGCCCAATAAGCGTTTACAAAATGCTTTCAATAGTTACATTATTAATAATTTCCTTATCGATTGCTTCACCAGCCTATGGTTCGACTGATTCCGATAAAGCCCGAGAAGATGCCAAAAAAATACTTGCAAGTAAAAAATATGGCCGAGATGAAAAACAGCCTTTTAGTAAAGGAGCAAAGAGGATTACTCAATGGCTAGGTGAAGGCAAAAACAAAGGTGAAATTAAACGAAAAAATATAAAACCAAAACCTTTTAAATTACCTAATCTTTTTCCAGGTGGTTCGGGCCTTTCATTAATTGGTTGGATAATACTTGCTCTCGCAATTACTCTAGTCATAGGTTTGATTATTTTTGTCTTATATAAAGTCATAAAAAATAGAGAGGCAAAAGAAGAAGACGAAGATAAAGAAAAAGTAGACATAAAAGATATCGACTGGAGCGATGAAGAAAAAGTAATGGAAGAAATTACAGATTCTGAATTACTTTTTAGATTAAGCGATCAAGCAGAAGCAGCAGGCCAATTAGATATAGCTTTAAGATACAGATTCAGAGCAGGATTATTACGACTTAGTGATATGAAAATTATTTCTTTCCATCCAAGTGTGACGAATGCGAAATGGCAACTGGTTATTAACAATAATAATTTTGATCTATTAACACGTGATTTTAATGACATCACCTACGGCGAAATTGAATGTGATCAACAACATCTATCAAGGTCTAAACAAATGTGGCCAGAACTATTTAGTAAGGCTAAAAAATAATGATAAGACTTTTCCCTTTACGTCCAGTTGAGATAGTTGATGTTTCATTTCAATTAATTAGAAAAAAATTTGGTTCATCGTTTTTTATAGCGCTAGCTGTTACCTTACCTCTACAATTTCTTGCTTGGGTATTCGAAATATCTGTTCTAGATCAAGGACCTAACGATAATTTAACTGGCAGAACAATATTACTTATTTTTATTATTCACTTCTGCTCAATTGGGGTATCCCTCTGCACTGTTTCAAATATACTAAGCAAACGAACAACGAAAATATATTGTGACGATATATTTAATAACTTATACCAACCCCAAAAATCGAAATCACGAATACCAGTAGCGATCTACCATATCGGATTACAAATAATCTTCTTAACAGTTCTGTTATTAACAAGATTTATAGCCGGTAGATTTCTAATCGATTCTCAAGCTAACGCGATCGGATTTCTGGCGTTATTTGCATTGGCTATTCCATGGATAATTTTAACCCTGAGGTTAGGTTTTGCTGTTCCAATCAGTGTCTTTGAAGGTGGAAACTTCAGAGCAGTTCTAAAAAGATCTAGACAAATAAATAGAATTCATTTCTTTAAATTAGTAGGCGTTTATACACTAAGCATTCTCTTAATACTTATTTTAATTATGCCAACGCTTAGTGCAATTCAAATGATTATCTCAAAAAATTTAATTAAATCAGACGTTGCAGATTGGGCATTTTTCAATTTTATTGTTTCAATAATTATTTCAGGAATGTCAGTCGTCTATTCATTCATTCTTACTGTCACTTATTTTGACGCCCGCATAGATCGCGAAGGTTTTGATATTGCAGTTGCAATACAGCAGCTCGAAGAGGAGGAAAATAATGGAGAATTACTCCGCTCTCTCTCGAGATAAAGCATTCCGTAAGAAAAGTATTTGGATCGCTGGATTAATCATTATTTTTATTGCAGTCTTATATGTATTCTTATTTTCAGTAGAAAAATATTTGGGAGGATCATCTCCATACGGTGAAGGTGGATCAAGTTATGCAACTGCAGCATTTGGTTCAAGAGCATGGAGTGATTTATTAACTATTAACGGCTACAAAGTAACTCGTGATCGAGGTACTGTTACTCTTCCTGAAATTAAATACGAAAGTACTTATGATTACAGCGCCCCACCTCTAACTCTTAACAGAGAAGCTGGTGTAGTTGTTGTTTTAAATGGTTCGCTACCTGACAATGAGATTAAATCAGTCAGGCAATTTGTTTACGACGGTGGACGTTTGATTTCAGATAACCCTGCATTGTTAGATGCAGTTATAGATCGAAAAATTTCAATTAGCGCAGATGGATCAAAATCACTAGAGCCGTCCTCTTCTGGGATTGAAGGATTATCTGGGATAAATTCAGTAACGGGTGAAGGTGTAGGTTCTATTTCATATAGTCGAATAAAAAATGCAGAAAATGTTTTGGTCGACAAAAACAAAGTAGAAAAAAATAATCAAGCAAATGTAGCTATATTTCAAGTCGGTCAAGGCGATGTAGTAGCGCTTATGGATCTCGGTACTGTTTCAAATACATTTTTAGATAAAACCGATAATGCCTTATTTGCACTTCGTATTGCAGGATCAAAAGGAAACCATATTGTTTTCGCTGAAGGCATCCACGGATATGGCGATGCTAATGGTTTTGCGGGCTTACCAATGTCGTGGAGAATAACTATTGTTGGGCTATTTCTAGCTTTAGTCATTTTCGCGGCAGCTAAAGGACGCCGGTTTGGCGTAGGTGAAGAACCAAACCGAGAACTACCTCCAAGAAGAATTAAATTTGCTCATGCAATGGCACAAGCAATGAGAAAGTCAAAAAGAAAAGGATAACCATGAAACAAGTAAGAGACAGAATAATAAATGAAGTCAACAAAGTTGTTGTGGGACAAAACAATGTTATTGACGGATGTTTAATTGCATTAGCTGTAGGTGGACATGTTCTATTAGAAGGTGCGCCTGGAACTGCAAAGACACTGGTAGCTCAAGCTATTGCAAAATCTTTGGGATTAGAATTTAAAAGATCTCAATTCACGCCAGATATGTTGCCTAGCGATGTCACAGGTACAACAACGTTGAATCCTTCATCGAATGGAAACTATGATCTTGCTTTTAGGCCAGGACCAATTTTTACAAACATATTTCTTGCTGATGAAATAAACAGAACTCCCCCAAAAACACAAGCAGCACTTTTAGAAGCTATGCAAGAACAACAAGTCAGTGCAGATGGAGTCTCGCATCCATTGCCTGATCCTTTTTTAGTAATAGCAACACAAAATCCGATTGAGTATGAAGGTACATATCCTTTGCCAGAAGCTCAGCTCGACCGTTTCACTTTAAAAATTGATGTTGATTATCCTGATGAATCAGCTGAACATCAAATGCTAAAACTCGCTCATAGTGGAGTAAGTCCTTCGACACTAAAAGAAGTTCAAGTAGTTGCAAGTGCACAAGACATTGCATCAATTAAATCATCTGTTGATAGTGTTGTAGTTTCTGATGAAGTAGTTACATATGTGACAAATATTGTTAGAGCGACCAGATCAATGCCAGCACTCCAATTAGGTGCATCACCAAGAGCTGCTGTTAATTTACTTGCAGCTGCTAAAGCAGTCGCAAAACTTTTCGAAAGAGAATACGTGACTCCTGACGACGTTGCATTTATTGCACCACCAGTTTTGAGACATAGATTAATTCTTTCTCCAGAAGCAGAGCTGGAACGTGTAACAACTGATTCAATAATTGCTCAAGCGTTACAACAGGTAGTTGTACCGAGGTAACAATGTTTAGTGCTCCAACTCTTTTAATTATTGCTGCACTTTGTCTTGTAGCTTTGACGTGTTCGATTTTTCCAGTCGCACCAACATGGCAAGCTTCAGTTCTATATTTTTTTGCGGCAATACTGTGTTGGTTTCTTCCCGCTATTTTTGGACTAGTTATAGGTGTTATTGCTACAGCACTTGTCATTTTTGATGCAATTATGTCACGTAGAAAAGCTGATGTGAGAAGGTCGTTACCCAATCAGCTTGCTCGTGGAGTACCTTCTTCTTTTCGAATTGCTACAAAAAATGCTGTAGACGGCAAAAAAAGTAACGTAGTCCCAACCGTAATTCGTCAACCCAGTTGTGCAGACATTGTTATCTCAAATAAACAAGCTACAAATGATTTAGTAGGAACAATCACAGCGAATAGACGTGGGCTACACACCATTCCTCCTTATGCCACAAGAATTTATGGACCGTTACGTTTAGCTGTTTGGCATAGGCCATATGCAAAAACTCAACAAATAAAAGTTTTTCCTGACTTACCAGCCGCTAATCGTTTAGCTCATTCGATTCAACGAGGACGTTTTGCATCTGCAGGATTAAAACGACGTGGCCCTTTAGGTTTAGGAACCAACTTCGAATCTGTAAGAGATTATTTTCCAGATGACGACATGAGACTTGTCAACTGGAATGCAACTGCTCGAACAGGTAAACCAATGACTAATCAATATCGCGTTGAACAAGATAGAGATGTTGTCGTTTTAGTTGATAGCGGTAGGTTAATGACAGCACCTCTACCACTTAGCTCAGAAAAGAAGTTTGACGAATTTGAATATCGAAATGCAGAAAACGAACAAGAACAAAATGTTCCACTTGTTACACGTTTAGATATTGCACTAGATGCTCTATGTGGTTTAGTAAGTGTCGCTGACGTAATGGGAGACAGAAGCGGTGTCATTGCATTCAATTCAACTATTAGAAAACATTTAAAACCAAGACGTGCAGGCGCACATGCAGTCATTCAAACTATTTATGATTTAGAACCTATCCCAGTTGACAGCGATTTCGAAGCTGCCTGTAGTCGTGTAGGAAAATCTAAAAGATCATTCGTGTTAATTTTGACAGACATCATGGATGAACAATCTTGTAAAAGTCTAATCCGTGGTTTAAAAATTATTGTAAAGAAACATCGCGTTGTTGTTGCAAGCATCATCGATCCTGACGTTCAAGAAATTCTTGATTTAACAGAAAACACATATGACATATCAGCACTTAAATATGGCGCAAACGAAATGGCAAACGCTACTTTAAATGCAATCGCTGCAATAAAAGACGCTGGAGCAGAAGTTGTCTATTGTAATCACGAAGATTTAATGCTCGAGAGTGTTCGGACTTATTTAAGCGCTAAAGCTCGCGGATCTTTTTAATTTATTATTCTTATCGCGAACGCCACCTTGAATTATTAGTCCCCAAAAAATACTAAATAATGTAAGACCAATTGTTATTCCGATAGGAGTACTAACACCTGATGTTGAAACAACTCCTTCAACAATTCCACAGAAAAATAAAGATACTCCAACAACTAAAGCAGCTGATAAGGCTTGCTTCCCTTCTTCTCGTAAGGCACGCGCACGAGTTCTAAAACCTGGACTAATCAGTGCCCAACCTATTCTCAACCCTGCAGCTCCGGCAACTATTAAACAAGAAATTTCTAAAAATCCATGTGGGACTACAAACTGCCATAGAACATCAGAGTTACCAGCTTTAATTGTTAAACCAAAAGTCGACCCTAAAGCAACACCGTTATAAATTAACGACACGATTGTTCCTATACAGAAAGTTATTCCTGTTGCAAAAGCAATAAACGCAATACGTATGTTGTTAGTTAGAATTCCTGCAGAAGCTTGTGCTTTTTCTCCCGGAGACAATTGAAAATCTGCGCTAGGTCTTTCAACAACGCTCTCTACCCCTGCCGGCGCAAAACCAACTGCATTGTCTGGATTAATATTTGCCCAAACAGATGTTACGATCCATGGAACCATCATAAAAAGAAAGCTAACGAGTAAAAATCTTGATTTCTGAGCTATTGCAGCCCATGCACCGGTAGATATGTAGTACCAAATTTTTCTAAAATCAACTTTTCTATGTTCATACATCATTGCCGAACATTTTGTAACCATAGACTCAAGACTGTATTGAATTGCATCTCCAGCATATTCGCGTCTTGCGAAAGCAAGATCAGCACACGTTGCACGATACAAATATCCAAATCTGGCGATTGATGTTGGGTCGAGCTTAGTAATTTTTCCTTTCGATGTGACCATTAAGTTTGCAAGTTCTTGCCAGTCGTTCGAACGCGATTTGTGAAATGCATCAATATTCATATTTAATCGAATAACCTTAATCGGATGTTCGCTGAACTCCAAGTAACCACACCAGAAGGTGTTACTTTTAAACATGAAATTGCTGGCGTAGGATCAAGATGTTTAGCTAGTGCTTTAGATTTCATTTTTTACATTGTTTCGTTAATAGCGTTATCGATCATCGCAGGAATTTTATCTCTAGCCATGGGTGGTGCTGGTGATGGTTTCGTACTTGCTTTTGTATCTATTGCTAACTTTACTCTTCTTTGGGGCTATAGAACTTTTATGGAAACATATAAGTCGGGCTCATTTGGTTATAAGGTAATGGGTTTAACTGTTGTCACTGGTCGTGGGGCTAAACCAATGTTTTGGCAATGCGCAATCAGAGGCCTGCTCTGGCCCGTCGAAGCAGTCATGCTCTCGATAATAGGTTTTGTATCTATCATTGTGACAAAAAAATCTCAGCGACTTGCTGATTTAATTACCGGGACAATTGTTGTCCATCGTAACCGTGACGCCCGAATCGGGATGCTTCAAGTTCAAAGTGGAGCATTAGATCCAAATGCTGCTTTTAGATCTTGGGAAGTATCTCATGTGAGCGACGATGAAGTATTTTTAATTCGACGATTCTTAGAACGTCGGACTTATCTACCACAACACATACGATTAGAACTCGCGAATCGTTTATATAAATTAATTTACCCAAAGGTCTCGGGTATTCCTACCAATTGGTACGCAGAAGCAGTACTTGAAGGAATCGCCGCAGCAAAAGCAGTTGCAAATGAAAGATAGATAACACTATTTATTGGTAGTTAATAGTAGGCTCTCAACATGATTTTAAAAACTGTAACACCATTTTTTGGCATCGCAGCCACTCCATTTGTATTGGCAGATTCGAGCAACGCTGGAGGAGGGGCAGCCTTCGCCGCATTTTGTTTAATCTGGTTTTGCTTTATTATCTTTTTCGCAATTATTCCACTAATTAGTTTGTACAAAATTTTTGAGAAAGCTGGACAACCTGGCTGGCAAGCAATTATTCCATTATTAAGTGGAGCGGTACTTGCTCACCTTGTTGGCCGCGAGTGGTGGTGGGGAATTATTCCAATTTTAAATATCGTTCCTGTTTTTGAATTAGCCAAAGCATTTGGTAAAAGTGATGGCTATGGAATTGGACTTGTATTGCTATCACCTATCTTCATGCCTATGCTGGCATTTGGTAATGCACAATACGTCTTAGAAAAAAGACCACCACTTTTTTAATAAAGGAAGATTATGACGACGCCACCACCTCCAGAATATTATCCTCCTTCAGGTGACAACCTGATTCACCCAATGAATGATGATGATAAAACTATGGGAATGATCGCTCATGGCGGTGCAATATTTGTAGGTTTTTGGGCACCGTTATTAATTATGTTAATCAAGAAAGACTCAGCTTTTGCACAGCAAGAAGCTAAAGAAGCACTTAACTTTCAGATAATTAAATTTATTGCATTAACGGTTTCTGGATTCTTATTATTTGTACTTATTGGCTGTGTTTTACTGCCTGTAGTACTGATTGGCGCATTAATCTTTGAAATTATTGCTACTATGAAAGTTAACCAAGGGGAGCCATATAGGTATCCTATTAATATTCGAATAATAAAGTAACAAGGAGTCAAGATGACAACACCACCACCTCCACCACCTTCAGATCTACCGCCAACAAGTGGTGGCGCAGGTTCAGGTGATGACAAAACAATGGCGTTAATCGCGCACTTTGGAATCATTCTTTTCGGATTTATTCCACCTCTAATTATTTACTTAATTAAAGGTGACTCACCTTGGGCTAAAAGAGAGGCAGCAAAAGCATTTAACTTTACAATCATTTTCACTGCTTTATTCTTTGTATTAGGAATTCTTAATGTTGTTCTAGGAACAATCGATTCGACAGGATTCATTGGCTTGGCAAGCTCATGTATAACATGCTTGTTGTTCCCTGCTGCATGGATAGCTAATCTTGTCTTCGGTATCATGAATGGTATGAAGGCTAACAATGGAGAAGAAACAAAATATCCATTTGAAATACCTATCTTGAAATAAGTACTCTGCACACGACGCACACTGACCGTTGGTTGCATTTTCTTACGTATATGTCATGAAAATCCAACCAACGGTTTTTTGTCTAAATTCTCCCACGCGAAAAATAATGTGCGAAGTCGAACGGTAAATTTCTACCGACAATAAAAATTAAGAGTAAGGCAATTACAGTCCACCCAGCTCGTCTAGAGACTTTAAATGTAGGCATTTTCTTTTGAGTAAAAGCCCAATTGACCCACCAAACATAAAAATAAATCAATATTGGTACAGCAATAACAAATACTAAATTGAATTGAATTGCACGAAGCACATCGCCTTTTAACAAACTGTGCAATGCTCGAGTCATTCCACAACCAGGACAGTAATAACCAGTCAAGGCATAGAAACCACATTTACCTAACACCAGCTTTTCTTCTGGATTATTTAATCCAACATATACACATCCGCACGCCACGGCAGCAGCAGTTAATATTGGAGTGCCTTTCACTAACGCATGTAAAGTTTTACTTTTAGGTAGAGCTTGTTCGCTCATTGCAATCTCTGGATGCACGTGATCTGTTATCGATCCAGAAGCAGTTTGAGTCATAGAGTTATTCTATCGACAACTTGGTCTGCGACCCTTACACAATTTAGGAGTATGCTAAACGACCTTCTAGAGCCCGAGCCAGAGTGATCTCATCCGCATATTCAAGATCTCCACCAACAGGTAATCCGCTAGCCAACTTAGTTACTTTTACCCCAAATGGTTCTAATAATTTAGCTATATACATTCCAGTTGCGTCACCTTCAACTGTTGGGTTTGTAGCAACTATTACTTCATCCACTTCTGAAATTAAATCAATATCGCCTTCTAAATTCAATTGCGAGTTTAGACGTTTCAATAATTCTTTAATTCGGAGTTGATCTGGACCAATACCGTCAATAGGAGAAATTGTGCCTTGAAGGATATGGTACAAGCCTTTATATTCAAGTGTTCGTTCTATTGCGACCATATCTTTTGGCTCTTCAACAACACAGATAACACTCTGATCCCTTGAAGGATTCTGACAAATTGCACATCTAGTTTCTTGCGATAAGTTAAAACATATTTCGCAAAAATGAACGTTTTCTTTTGCGTATTCAATAGATTGAGTTAATTCAAGTACATCCTTTTGTGAAGTTTTGAGTATATGGAATGCAATCCGCTGAGCTGATTTTGGACCGATGCCAGGCAAACGACCAAAGGAATCTATTAAGCGTTGAACTGCTGCTTCATAAGGAGATGACACCAGAATATTCTATCAAAACAGTTTTGATGTATTATTTATTCTTCCCAAAATAAAGGACTATTAATGGGCGGCAAAGCAAAAGCAAATACTATCATTGCGTCGCTAAACGATGCGCTCAGGTCTTCATTGGCTCGAGGAGAAGAATTACAAGAGGTTTTAAAAAGTCTGTTCTTCGGAATTCGTCTAGATGTCGAATCTTTCACACGATCAACAATTGCTAACGCTAACGCTAGGGGTTTGTTAAGCCTTAAAGAATATTTGAAATTCGTAAAGCATCATTGTAATGATGTTTCCTCACTCGCCACAGAAGATGTACTTGAAGAAATGTTTAAACTTAATGCAGCAATTTATGTTTACACAGCATCAGATATTTCCAGAGAAAGAATAGGTAACCTCTTTGGATATATTTTCGAAGGATTTAAAGATGGAATATCCAGCGAACGTAAAGCAAGAATTTCTCGATTTATAGACGACCTTGAAGAATTAAATGTTAACAGGCCAAAACAATCAAGTCGATCAAAAGAAGTTAATGAAATGTTTACTAAATTGGTTGAGAGTCAGACTAAAAACGTAAGTCGCTAAAACTTATTCAACTACTTCTCCACCAAACATTGAAACAACTTCTTCGACTGGATCGTATTCTTTAGATTCTTCAAGCATTTTGTCTTCAGATATTTCTTCTTCTGTATCTGCTTGTTCTTTTTTTGCATGCCCTGCTTCAACTTTAAATTTAAATTCTTGCCCATGAATGCTTTCAAGGAATCCTCTAATTAATGATGCATCTTTTTTAAATCGAGATTTAACTTCTTCTAAGTCGTCAGTGCTAACTCCAAAAGTTAAAACATCACCACGTAAACTTATTGGTTCTGTTTTCTTTATTGACTCCTGGGAAGCAACGCTTAGTAATCCAACAACTTTCGGCCAGGATGCTGAAACATCATGGAGTGTTACCTTTTTAGATGGAACAGCTTGCACTGGTTCAGCATTTTTTTCAACGCTTTTTACACTTGTCGGAGTTTGAGATTTCAGTGCGCCCAAAGTTTTTTTAGGAGATGTCCTAGATTCGCTAGGGTCAACCCCTCCAAGGTTATCGCGAACATCTGCAGCGAGTGAGGAGACTTTAGGCTCCGATCGTCCCGAAGGGCGCGAAGCAGAGAGCGATGAGCTTGGAGGGGTTGACCCTGCATGAGCAGGAGTGGTAGACCCAGCATAAGCAGGAGTGGTTGATCCTGCATGAGCAGGAGATGTAGAAACTGCTCTTTGCTCTGAATCTGGCATAGACGCAAGTAAAGCTACTTCTACATTAAGTAATGGATTCAGTGTTGCTGTACCACGCATGTCGGCAACTGCTTTTCCTAATTTAAGAATTAGTTGTCTCAAAAAGTTAACCCCACATTTTTCGCCAACATTTTTTAACTCGTCTTTATCGCTGTAGTTACACAATAAAATTGACGCAGAGGGATTAAGCGAAAGTATAAGACAGTCACGTGAAACATTAATAATATTTTCAACAATCGCACGCGGTTCTTTTCCTCCATTAGTTAACTTGTGTAATGAATTGAACACTCCAGCAGTATCACCAGTACATGCACATACAATTAAATCTAAAATTACAGGCACATCGTCCGAAGCATTTAACGATTCGAGTTCAGATAAGGTACTGACATCTAAAGCAAGGACTTGATCTAAATATGAAAGAGTATCTCTTACAGAACCAGCACCTTTTTTAACTACAAAATCTATAGCATCATCATCTAATGTTTTTTCTTCCCAACTCAAAATATCTTTTACATGTTCCGCTAATTTTTCTTCATTAGGTGAAACAAATTCGTAGTGTTGTGTTCTTGAACGAATTGTAGGCAAAACTTTTTCAGGATTGGTTGTAGCTAAAACAAAAACAACATGTTCAGGAGGTTCTTCCAATGTTTTCAATAATGCGTTACTTGCTCTACCTGTAAGCTCATGAACTTCGTCAATAATATAAACTTTGGTTCCACCAGCTGCAGACGTATAACTAACTTTTTCGATTAATTCGCGCATATCGTCAACACCGTTATTACTTGCAGCGTCAAGCTCGATAACGTCAAACGAATTTCCGGCTCTGGTTGCTATACAATTTTCGCATTCTCCACATGGCTCTATCTCTTCACTTGTAGCCGGAAAACCATCTTTAAAATTATGACAATTAAGCACTGCACCCAATATTCGTGCAGTTGAAGTTTTTCCTGTACCTCGTGTTCCTGAAAAAAGATAAGCATGCGATAGTCGATTTTGGCTAATGGCATTTTGTAGGGCTAACGCAATATGTTCTTGCCCAACAAGTTCAACAAACCTTTGAGGCCTATATTTTCTATACAAAGATGCCGCCATAAGATAAAGGTTACACCAAGCACAATCATATAAACCAAAGACGTTGAAAAATGTTAGAAAAATATAGCGACAAAGACTATGTAGAGGTTATAGAGTAGAAAGTTGAAATTTTTTAGGAATATTATGCTGTCTAAACAAAAGAAAACAGATCAAAGCTTTGCTGCACTGCGTTCTCTAATGTGGCGCTATAAATGGCGTTTTGCCTTTGTTGACTTCATGCGGATCATATCTAGCGTCTCGATTACTTTCGTCCCTTACGTTTTTGCGCAACTAGCAACATCAGGAAACGATAAAAACCGTGCCTTTACGATGATTATTTTAATTTTTGTTTTAAATACTTTCCATTGGGGAACATGGCATATTGGTGATTACTTCTTCGTTCAGTTTGTCGCACCAACATTTTATGAATTCAAAAAAATTTCTTTCGCAATGTTTTGGGACAAACAGTACCGTGAGTTTATTGAAAAACCTTCAGGAAAAGTTGGCCACTACACAAATGAATTAAGAAATAAAATTCGAGACATTCACGACTCATACCATTATGGCTTCTTGCCAATCGCTAGTGCAATACCTATCTATATAGTTTTATTTTATAAAGCAGCTTGGAGAGCATCTGTTATCTATGGAATATTCTTAATAGTCGCTTTAATTATCTTGCTAGTCATGGCTAGGCCTATGCGTGCTTACCAACGTAAAACTACTGATGCAGAATCATCTAATGCTGGCCGCGTGTTTGATTCTTACGCAAACTTTGTAAATGTATTTTCTTTTAGAGCACAACGTAAAGAAGTTGATCGTAATAATGCACAGGTCTCACATTTAAATAAAACAGATATTAAAGCTGGATATCGCATAATGAATTACTGGACTTCTGCGAGTGCATTAATTCGTTTAGGTCTTTGGAGCAGCATTCTTTTTTATAGTTGGCATATGTATTCAATAGGAAAAACTTCCTTCGCTTCATTAATTGTTGCAGTAAGTGTACTCTTCGACTTTACTGCTCAATATTGGAACCTTGTTCACCACATAGGTATGTGGAATCGTAACAGCTCTTCTTTTAGAGAGGCATACAACTACCTTTTTGGGGATAGAAATGTTGTAAAAGAATTCTATTCATCAACAAGAAGATTTGATTCAGTTAACAAACTTAAATTAAACGACAAACTTGAAATACGAGATCTCACTTTCGCATACCCAGATGCACCAGGGAACCCTGTATTAAAAAATATAAATATCAGCGTCGCAAAAAACGAAAAAATAGGTATTGTAGGAAAGAGTGGATCAGGAAAATCTACACTTATAAAAATACTGCTTGGCTTTTATCCTGTAACCAGTGGTGAAATTCTTGTTGATAACAACTGTGTCCAAACACGAGACCTTGCTCAACTTTATGCATACGTACCTCAAGATACAACTTTGTTTCAAGAATCGATTTACTACAACATTGCCTATGCATCAATTAACGAACCAACAAAAGAACAAGTATATGAAGCTGCAGAAAAAGCCCATATAAGTGAATTTATCGAGTCGTTGCCAAAAGGATATGACACACTCGTTGGTGAACGTGGAGTTAAGTTGAGTTTGGGTCAGCGTCAGCGTATTGCAATTGCGCGTGCATTCTTAAAACAATCAGATTTGCTTATCCTGGACGAAGCAACTTCTTCACTTGATTCAAAAACGGAAACATACGTGCAAGAGTCATTTGAAAAGTTATGGGGAGAAAAATCTGTTATAGCTATTGCGCATAGATTGTCTACATTAAATAATGTAGATCGAATTATTGTTATGTCTAAAGGCGAGATTGTTGAGCAAGGAACTAAACAAGAGCTCCTTGACTTAAACGGATATTTCGCAGATCTTTGGAATCACCAACGTAAAGGAATGATTTAGCTCCATCCATCTCATCGGTGTTAGGTCGAAAAACTATCCAAACTCCATATTTTTGCCCCCCAACACCGATGAGTTTAATCTTCTAATCCCATTCGAGGTTGAAGACCTGTAGTTGCATGCATTGCACCACTTGCTCGGTCTCTTTGAATTCTTTCTAGTCGTGGAAATTCTGGAAAGTCAGTTCCATCTCCAGAGTCGAGCCAAGCTGCAATAGCTTGTGCTTCCTCGGTTGCATCTTTTCTGTCCAGCCCTATGTATGCACTTTCCATGCTCTCATTGAATTTAAGAATTTCTTTATTGTCACGCGCAACATCAACTAGTAATTCAACAGCTTCAACAGTTTGATTTAATTTACAAAGAGTAAGAATCAATAGACCAAAGTTCGGATTTGAAGCAAGCGCTTGAGAATTATATTTTGCTAAATCTTTTAGAACTGCATGTGTCTCTTGTGTTTGTTCTGCAAAATTTAGATATAAAACCATATCTGGCAAATTCGCGTCTGCTGCTAACTGATCTCCGCGCGCAATCGATTCGTGCCTAAATAATTTAAGAGCTTCATCGCCTTTATATTCAAGACGACACAGCTCATAAATCTGCTGCGCTAACTCGCTAAATCGATCCATCAATTTTGATTATAAAACGATGTACAAATATCTACAATAAATATTTATCTATCTAGCTGAATTCCTACACCTATGAGGGCACGAGGATGATTCGGGGCAAAGGCAAAAGTATCTTCTGGTCGCAATCTGTTGATTTCTAGCATACTTTGCAACATAACCGGCCTTAATCTTTCATCTTCAATACATGAATCGAAGAACGCTAGATGAAGTTCTGCAGATAATGTTTCATCGCCAACTGAAAGATCACTTAATCGTTTTATCTCTTCACAGGCTTTTGGACTTCGTCGCGCGAAAAAACGGTCTGCAAATTTATTAATGGCCTGTGCAATAGTTATGTGGGGTAAATCACCATGATCTATTCCAAAGGTAGATTCAAATATTTCTTCTACCAACTCTTTCGATTTTCTAAAGACTACGTCTAGCAAAGAAACCTGTTTTGCATATGCAATTGTTGAATTGTTCCCTGCAACGTAATTTAAATATGACATAAAAGCGTTATGCGTCCATGTCCCTATCATGTCTGCTGCAATTTTGTCGTCATCATCAACCGAAAAAGCTCTTATCAAACCTGAATCAATAGACAAGTCTTTTGCATCTGCACCAAAATTAATTCTGAAATTCAGTGAAGCATTAAGCACAGAGTCAGCAATACATAAATCAGATATACCTTGGGCTATTTGATCTATCGAGTAGCCTTCAGATAGCGCCTTTGATACGAGTAAAGAGTTAATAAATATAGTTGGGGCAGCATCGATATCTCCTTCATCATTCGATCTTGGAGCCATCATTACAAAGTTATATTTAATTCCGTATTCTTCTGGAAGTCTCCCTAGTGATACTTCATCATAATAAGTGATTGGAGCTAGCGCTGCAGCGTTTTGTTCTATTAATTTGTTGGCAAAAAAGCCGCCTAAATTTTGTTCATCCCATTCTTCAAAAGTTTGCTTTCCGTTTGATCTTTTTGCAAAACGTTTTCGAAAGAATGTTTCTAAATTGTCATTTAATCTTTTTGCTTGAATAATTACTTGCGCTTGAAGCACATCACGAAAAGCTTCTGTAAATTCACTATGAAGCTGTATTGCTTTTTTAGGATTAGGAGTTGGATCACCACAAAGCAATTCCATCTCAACGCAAAATGCTTCACGCAATGCTAAGTAATAACTATCTAAGTCATAACGTGGTTCGAAAATTTCTAAACCAGGAACTCTATATTCTTGAACTTTTTTCCATTGGGACCGAGTCCATTGTTTATAACCTAAAGATTCGTAGACTTGATCTTCTAAACTCGGATTACTCGGCTGGACTCTTCCATTTGCCGATCTTTTTCTCGGATCACCAGAACTTTTTCCGCCATTTTTCTTCTTCCCTGACACCAGAATATTTTAATAAATTTGGTACATAATTAGCAATATGCACAGTTATCGGTGAATTTACATATTTATGACGATTTAACTACACTTATCCCTTCTTAATAAAAAGGAACTGAATTGAAAACAAGAACAATAAAAGCTATTGCTACTGCATTTGCGCTGAGCGTTTTACCTGCGTGCAGTCACACTGGTAGCTCGATTGATCCAAATAGAAATGATGATACGACATTAACAACAGATGGCAATCCAAATGACACCACTCGTTCAGAAACAGGTGGATCATGGGAAATGGCTTGCACTGATGGAGTGCGGGTAACTTTTAATGGCGGGCTCAAAGGCAATATAACAGTTGCAGATTTACCTGCAGAAGGCATACACACATACGAAGAGGATGTAGATCATTTTAATGCTGTAGCTAATGTAATCATTCCAGTTACTCCTGATACAAGTGATTCAGCATTGAACTCAATTAATAATGGAGCAGAAATAAATGCATATGGGTACCAAACTTCCCGCATGCTTCTTTTTGATCCAAAGACAAGAACAACAGACGGCAGCGGACAATGGGCGGTGACAATTCCAACTCTGGCTAACGGGAACCAGCTCTCAAGATTTTCTTTTTACGGCATAAGAAATTTATTTACAGATTCTGCACCTAAGGGCAACGAACAAGTAGGTGAAAAATATGAAGCACCTGGACAAAACTTCGTTATGGTAATTGACTCAGAAAAGAAAGATGCTTTGGCTCTTATTCATATTCCTAAAGATCCGAAATCAAGCACTGGCAGAGCAAACAAAGCAGAAACCGTTTATCTAGATGACAAGACAAAGGAACATCCTTTAACTTTGACTTTTGATATACCTGGACCAAATGGCGCACCTAGTTCTGTAAACTGTGACTTTTACTCCTTTAAAAAAGATCAAGCAGCTCCCCCAACAGTCAGCAGAGGTCCTTTAACTATCTAAATAGTTTTCAATGTTTGAGGTGTTGGGTCGAAAAACTATCGATTTTCGATAGTTTTCGACCCAACACGGAAAGAAAAGTTAGCTTTGCAACCTTGAAAGCATGTCTTGTTGCACTTGAGCATCATATTGTTTTTGCGTAACAATCTTGTCCGCAGGAGGAAGTTCAACTTTCACATCGACTCCCCAATTTGTAAATAATATTTCAAACTCTGAATCAAACGCCGCTTTAGAATCTTGCGTTAATCCGCTTGTAAATGCACCGACGTTTATATTTGTTTTTAATTTCATTTTTACGGGTCGCTCATCTGATCCAACCCACACATCTACAGGAATATCTGATATTCCTTTTTTGTATGCTGATTTTATTTTTTCGTAATCAGAATCTGACACACCTTGGTCGTTATAGAAATTTTTCCACTCTTTAGAATCAAACTTTTTGATTATGTCATTGGATTTTATCGTTGCTTTGTAATGAGTTGTTTCGACACCATTCACAGTTTCCTTTCCAACCTTTTTCACGTCACCACTTGTAGCTTTTAGATACTGAAGGTACTGATTTGGATTTTGAGATTGCTGTGCTTCCAAAAATTGACTGATGTCTGTTTTAACCCAATATTCTTTTCCACTACCGAACAGGTCAGGGTTCCTGGTGTATGAAACGCCGTCTATGACTCTTTGTTCCATTGTGTAATTGCCACCAGATCCGAGCAAAGAACTAAAGCCACTGAGCAGTGAGCTCATATCGATATTAGTTACAGATGTTTTTCCATCTGCAGAGGTAGAACCATTCATTTTGATTGAACCATTAATATTTTGCCCAGCGATTTTTCCGCTTATCGTCGAGGTAGCTTCAAAGGAATACGACTTTGCTTTTTCTGAAGCATCAGCTGCAGCAGTTAATGCATTAATAGATGTTTTGCTTAAATTCGATTTTGATTCATTTGAATCAGATTTTTTATCGTTTGACCCACAAGCATTTAAGGCCATAACTACAACTATTAACGACAAAAGTAATTTAGTTTTATTCATGTAGGCATTATACTGCCATAATTTTTCAAAATATTTGTATGAAAACTTAGAAAGTAATCTTTTTTGTAGTGTCCCGTTTTAGGGCTTTTGTTCTTTATGCTGTTATGCAATAATACGAATAACGCGAAAGTTTGTAGGACAAAGTGGAAACTCAACAGATTCAACAGCACATGGATGAAATTGTTAATCAAGAGACATTCTTAGCACGCGTATGTCAAGATCTCGGCGATCAAGTTCAATCCACATTAAATAATTCTGCTTATAGCTCGTTAATCGCACTGCTCGAAAAACCTGATGATATTCAAACAACAAATTGGAATTCGCAAGCAAGAAGACAAGCCGAAGGTATAGCTAGTCGATTAACAATGCTCGACACAATTTACACTTCTACCATGCGAACACGCGGAACAACTCTAATAGATAACTGTCGGGCCCAACAAGAACTTTACCAGAGGTAAATATGCCTGAGAATTTATTTGCAGATATTTTTGACATTGATTGGCATTCCACTATTGAACTTGGAAAAGCCAACAAAATGGAAGACTATAAGA
Source organism: Acidimicrobiia bacterium (assembly GCA_046331265.1). GTDB lineage: Bacteria > Actinomycetota > Acidimicrobiia > IMCC26256 > JAGPDB01 > JAGPDB01. Next base: position 75,411 of record JAXLRE010000005.1, read on the forward strand.
CCACTGCTATTGGTATATTTGAAAACTACAAAGAAAAATTTACGAATATTAAAAATGCACGTGAACAATTAATTCAAAGATTTGGTGAAGTAGCCACAGAAGCACAAACAAAAATAGATGAACTTTCTTATAGACAAAGATCAATTGGGGCACTCCTGAATCAGTACAGACAAGACTCTCGAGATCTATCTCGCTCTATCAGAGACTCTATTGTTACAGATAATGCTGAATATCGCGCCATGGTAGCCCAATACAGTCAAGCTCAAACAGCAATCGCAAATCAGCGAAATGCACTTGAAGCAATTGAAGTCGAAATGACACAACTTATTGGGATTAAAGATCTAGCAAATGCAAAAAAAGGAATCCACGAATCTGTTGTATCAAAGGATCAAAGTTCTATAGACGAAATTGAATTAATCATAGAACTGCTAAATCATGCACAAGGCTCAATAGAAGTTAGACAAAATCTGTACCGATTCATAATTAGATTTGGTGATGAACTAGAAGATACAGATAGTTTTTTTGGTTTTCAAATGCGTTTTAGTCAATTACGAAATTTCAGAGATCTCCTAGACGAATCATTATTAACAGTTGTCGACGGTGAAGATAACTTGCCATTCATGCTAGATGGAATTTCGCCCGATGATGTTCGACAAGGAGTGGGCGTTGGAGACTGCTGGATTGTTTCAATTCTTTCTTCAATCGCACATGGAAATCCTGATTTAATACGAGACATTATCCAAGTAACTGGACAGAATACATATCGTGTTCGTCTATATGATGTAGATGGAAACATCATATACGTTGACGTAACTCAACAAGATCTAGAAAACTTTAAAGATGCTAATGGAAATAATGCATATCGAACTTCAGAAGAATGGGTGAGCGTAATCGAAGCAGCTCTTGCGAAAAGTGCCGCAATATATAATGACCCTGATCGAAGAGATGCTCCTTTGCCTAATGTAAATGGAGGAACCGAACAAGATCAAACAGATATTTATCGAGCATTAACAGGAAACGGTGCAGACGAAATTAGTTCAGGTGGAGAAAGCATTGCTGAAAGCATATATCGTAGCGCTACTTTCGATGAAAGCGAATTTGCACAACGCGTAAATTCAGGTGGAGTTGTATGGGCCGGCACAGGTGGCGAAAATTCAGATGCACCTCCAGGCTATGTCCCTAATCATGCATTTAGCGTAATAAGAGTCTTCGAAAGTGATGGAACGACATACGTTACACTTCGCAATCCTTGGGGTACAGGCGATAATACAGACAATGGCTATTTCACAATTACCATGGATGAATTTAGAGACTATTGGAATAGCATCTTTATAGGACAGGATTAATTAATAATGAAAAAAATTAGATATGGAATTGGATTAAAAGCATTAGCAGTATCTTCCGTATTACTTGTTGGCGGATGTGCGAATGGTCAAGCTGCTGAAAAGAATATTAAAGATCATAGAGAAAGAGTAACTGTGGTTCAAGAAAATAACATTGAGGAAAAAGATATCGACCAAGTCGTTGGACTGTTGCACAGAAGCGAAACTTTACCTGCTCCAACAAATGTTACAGAACGACTTCAACAGCAAGGCGATCTTGATGTTTTGTTCGAGACCTGTCCTCGCATGTTTGAGGGTGCAACAGATGCACAAAAACAACGGTTGACTAATGCCGTTAAATCTCTATTTGAAAATAATTCGTTTGCTTCCAATTATGCATCACACAAACCAATAACTTCTTTTTGTGGAGTAGATATCGCTAAGGCTTTAGGCCGAAACTAGGTTTTAATACACTTACCTATATGCATTTAGTGTTTTTTGAAGTTCGCTTCTGTGCACAACTCCTAAAAGTCCAACGTTACCATTATCAAAGAGTGTAAATAAGACGCGATAATCTTTATATCCCCTACTTCCTTTTCTCCGACCATCACTTAAGCTTGAAAAACCTTTGTGTTCCGATGGCTTCAATTCGAAAATAGCTAAAGACTTACCACTTGGATCAGAATACTGCCTTTGTGTTGCAATTTTCTTTATCCCCGTCGCGTTATGAACCATATCTAGATTTTCTAACGCATGGACAACTGGATCAATAGCTAATCCTGTCGGATAGTTTGGAAAACGATGATCAGACAAATTTCTATCTAATGCAATAATATTTTCAGCTGCAGTTACTGCTGGTATGACTTTACGTTTTACAACTTCATCAGTTTTTTTCTCGACAAGCTGCTCTCTCTGTTCCCCTTCTGCCTTAGGTAGATTTTTTCTTTTCCTTAATTCTGAGTTTTTCCACGCTATGGCATTTTTGAGAGATATCAGTAATGCATTTTGTGCAGGATTCCGGTTTAAAGTAAACCCTCTAGGTAAACCTTGACTTATGAATCTATCGAAGTTTCTGACGAATGCTTCCATTAATTCATGTAACATTTCACTTGCTTTAGCTGCAGCTACAGCCTCAGAATTTATCGTTTTCGAATATATATCTATTCTTGTCCTCATCTTCCCATAGTTTTTTTCGGCTCGTTGGTAAAATGAAGCTATTCTCTCTTTATAACCAAATAGCAGTTCACTTGGCCAAAGATCCATTGGCGTTTGTAATAATTTTTCTGCAACTTGAGATTTGTCAACACCTGTTATTGTTGATAAAAAACTAACTGATCTTGATGCAAAACTATTTTCATCTTCTAATTCTTTTTCCAAAATCTTCTTAAACAAAATATTTTTTGCATCTGATCCATTTTGAAATAGTTTTTTATAAATATCGAACTCAGGGTCCAGCATCGAAAAGTAAATTACTGCATTAATCAAAGTCTCGCACCCAGGATATCTACCTGAGTTAATGTCAGTGCTTTCTAGAATTTCAAGTAATTGCACTTTGGCTTTAATATCGTCGTCTTTTAGCAGTTGAATAAAAGATTGAAACACATCTGGCAACTCATCAAACGACAGCTGACTTGATTCACGATTCGGTTCAACTTCTCCCTGAGTATCATCAATTGCTTTATATATATCTTCAACAACATCAATTAGATCATTTATAGACGCATGGAATCTGGCTGGATACTCACTAGCTGCTGCTCTTAATAACTCGAAAGACTTTTCCCAACCATGTGGTTCTGAAAAGAAAACGAAACTCGCAGAAAGTTGTCTTACAAAATCATCGAAAGAATTATAAAGATTTCGTTTACCAGCTCTGCTCGTGCCATTTATTTCTATTTCTTGAACATCAAAGTTTGTAAAAGAAAAATACTCTCTTACTACCTCAAGTTTTTCTTGATCTACCAGGTATGCTTCTAATTGCAAAAGGTCTAAATGTCCGTTTAGTAATTTTGTATCCATACTTACAATTATGTACTTTAATGTGATTTACGAGTTTTGTCCAGAATTGGACGGTTGAGCCAAAGTGCATATTGCACTTGATAGCTCATCTTGTGAGAGCGCTTTCGAATTATAAGTTACTTGGTAATTAACGTTTTCAGGCTGACCCGACGCATTTGCTGAATTGACATCAACTGGATCTAAACAATATTTCCCTAATAAATCTGTCTTTGAATTTATAGTTAACTGACCAGCCTTAGAAGGAATATTCAAAGGAGGTTTATCGAATCCACAATCAATACATTGAGACTCGACATCATTAACTGTTATTGAAAAATTATTTAGATTTGAAAAAGTAGCAACTGAAGCAAAAATATTTCCAGCTACCATTGGATCATACGATCCTGAAAGATCAATATTTAGATTGATTTCACTATTTGACGAATAGCTATTATCAATATATGCAGCTTCGTATAGACCAACACTAATATCAGCGTTAATAACAACCTTTCGATCGCTAGATGCACTTGAATAGAGTTGGATTCCACCTATTAGTCCATTCGAAGAGCGAACTGAATCTTCATTAGACAATATTAAAGTTTTAACATCCATCGGAATCGAGACTCTTACGTCATTATATTTCTGACATGTACTACATGTTTGTTTTTCTATTGGATAACTAGCAGTTAGTTTTGATTTATTTTTATCAAAACGTACTCTTTCTTTCCTGCTTAATCTTGACGTCGTAGTGCTTTCGACATGAACTTTTCCATCACTAGATTCATCTATCTGTATTTGAACATCACCATCATATGAAATTTCTAATGTTTCGCTTTTAGAGGAATCGTATTCATAGCTATAAGTCTTATTGTTTGATTTGGCAATTCTGTCACTTATATCTATACCCCTGAATATAGATATAGGGGCAAGCGCTGTTGATAAAAATAGAAGAATTACAATTGAAATTAGTACCTTCGATTGCAATTTACTATTTCGTTTTAATAAGGAATAAGTAAATGCAATAAATGAAGCCAACCAAAGAATAAACAATAAAAACCCAGTAGACACAATTACTCGATCAAAAGCATGGAGTGTAAATGGAATAATTTCTAGCTGTTGACTCCGAGTGATAAATATAGAAAAAATAAAGCCAACCAAACTTAGACCCATTAAACCAGCTGCCCCAAATATCATCATCCAAGCACAAGTTTTAATTGATACTTTAAGTAGATTGATAAAAAATTTGAATAAATTTTGTATTTGCATTTCACGTTTTGTTAATCCAACATCCACTGAAAGTTCTCTCAAATTCGCAGCTTCATCCAAAGAAGGAACAACACCCTTCATTTGCGCTTGATCAAAAACTGTTTTTGCATCAGGAAGGATGATCACGAGAACTACATATATACCGACAGTGAATAAAGAAAACATGAAGGCCAAAAATAGAATTTCAGATTTTGCAAGTAGCCCTGCAAAAATAAACCCAAATATATATGCAAATATTGGACTTAGAAACATAAGCCGGAAAATTGATTCGCTAATTTCAAAATATTTACTAAGGCCAACACAAACGCCCGAAATCATGCCTCGTTTTGAATCTCTATATAATTTTCTTTTCTGAAGCTTTTCTTCAGGACTAGTTGCAATATCTTCTTCTGTCGAGACTTCATCAGAAAGTTCACCAATCTGATCAAGTACGCCAGCCATTGTTTCAGAATCAATAACATCACTTCGTTTTACGTTTCTTTGTTCAAGTAATTCAACTATTCGAAGCTCGACATCATTAGTAAGTTCTTGCGCAATTTCGTCATCGAACTTTAAACCAATTCTATTTATGTAATTTTCCAATATTGAATACGCTTCGTCTTCAATATAATATGGAATTTTTGCAATATGGATTGTCTTTACTTGCTTCATGACTAACCTTTATTTTTTTCTAATGAATTTATGTTGTTGGTAATCTTTTTCCACTCGCTGGAAATAACTTTTAAATAAGTTTTTCCTTCATCACTTATGCGATAATACTTTCGAGGAGGCCCATTGGGAGATTCTTGCCACTCGTACTCCAGCAGCCCATCGCTTTTGAGTCTGTTAAGGAGAGGGTATATAGTTCCTTCCGAAACTATTAATTCGTGAGTTTTTAATTTCTCGAGGAGGTCTGAAGAATAGACGCTTCCTTTCGAACAAATAGTTAATATGCAATAAGTAAGCACACCTTTTCTCACTTGTGTTGTAAAACTTGCAGCGATTTCATTTGGATCCACAAGATCAGAGTACCACATGCTACCTTGTATTGCAAGGTTTCTTGTTTTACCATGCTAACAACGCATTTGACCTAAGAAGAAAGCGAATCGAAATCGCTGCATCTACTCTTGTATGCTTATATGTTCTGGGTTAAGAGTTTGCGGCTCTGGGTCCGTCGCAATGGTTCCTGGTGAAACAGGTCAGGTCGGGAACGAAGCAGCCTTCAGCTTAGGTAACCGTGTGCCGTCGGGTTGCCGAGAGTCGCAAACTCTTAATCCTTTTATTTTGGAGGGGTGCGAGAGCGGCCGAATCGGCACGCCTGGAAAGCGTGTGTGGAGCAATTCACCCGGGGTTCAAATCCCCGTCCCTCCGCCAAGTGTAAATCAACACCTCCGGGGTATTACAAACTCCCCGTCCCTCCGCCACATTCCTATCCGTGTTGGGTCGAAAAACTATCGAAAATCGATAGAAAATCCCACAAACACAACTTAAGGAAGTACAAAATGCAAATACGCGAAGCCGATCGTTCAGATTTAAAACAAATTGCACACGTCGCAAAAACATCTTATGTAGATGCATTTGGAGAATATTTTAAAGATAAGGATGCCCTCGAAAAAGAAACACAAGAACGAAGATCAGAAAAATATTTTGAAAGTATTTTTGAGACTGACCAAATATTGGTCGCTGTTGATAACGAATTAATAGTTGGATATCTACAATTCGGTGTACCCACACTCAACATCGAATTAAAACCAAACTCTATAGAACTTAAAAGGCTTTACGTGTTAACTCAATATCATTCAAAAGGATTTGGAAAAGCCCTTTTAAACTCAATGCTTGCTCATAATAAGCTATCAAACATTCATACCATCTATTTAGAGGTCTGGCCGAAGAATGAAAAGGCAGTTAACCTATACAAAAGTTTTGGGTTTGTAGATACTGGACACAAAAGACCATTTTATGAAAATGGAATCGAAGTTGGTTTCGATAGCGTTTATGAACTTACTTTAAGCAATTAGCCAATCGATGTCATTGAGTTATCAGAGTGATCTAGTCGGTCCTAAGAAGGCTTCTATCTTTCTATGAATTTCATCTACCAATGGAACTCTTTGCATTCGTTGATACTGTGACCATGGAACCCAACAATGATGATCGTGTTCTTCATTAAGAACAATTGGAGGTTGTTCATCACCTCCCAAAATCAACCTTGCAGGCGCACAATGTAATGTTCTGCCATCGCGTGTATGAAAAACAAATGGATGTCCGACAAAAAGTGTGTCCCCTGCACCTGGAATAATTGATGATTCAGAAAGTAGCTCTTCAAGTATTGTTTCTACAACACTATGCTCAGTACCATCACCTTGAACATGTCCCGCAATATTGTTGTACAAGCCAGAAAATCCATTTACCTTGCTCACTTTTCGACAAGCCAGAAAATCAGCACCATGTACAACTTCAACATTTACTATTGGAAGAACGTTTCGCCCCGTAAAATCTAGGCCTCCATACTCGTCGCTAAATGGAAGCCCTTCTAATGCAAAAGCTCTCATTAAATCTAAAAAATGATCTTCAACACCGTCGGCGATTGTTAGTGCAAATTCTCTACCTGATCCTGCCGGTATATTAGGAGCTGCCAAATCCGTTTATCCTTACTTTTAAATACTTAACCTAAAAATTGTAGTACCAATGAGAACAAATAAATTAATGTAAGGTGTAAATGTGAGAAGGATTTCTGACCTTATTGTTTTCGTTATTCAGGCTGCATTAATTTATTTCGTTTTGTATTTTTCGAACGCTAATGGTTCTATTCTGAACAATGTTGGCTTAGCGATTTTTGTTTTACTTGCGATCTCAATAGGACTTAAAGCAATGTACGACATGGGGGAAAAGAGTTTTGCTATAGCTCCAAAACCTCCAGAGAAATCGGAGCTAGTTACAAGGGGTATTTACTCAAGAGTTCGAAACCCAATGTATTTAAGTGTTCTTATATTTTGCACTTCAATAACCATCTTTCGTTTTACGCTTTTAAGTCTCTTCTTTTTACTCCTGCTTATAGTGTTTTTAATTGTTAAAGTTCATTTAGAAGAGCGATTTTTGGCTCAAAGGTTCCCTGAATATCCTCAATACAAAGCTTCAACAAAACGTTTCATCCCACATATCCACTAATTAAACATCTTTGCGAGGTGTTTGTGGGATTTTCTATCGATTTTCGATAGTTTTTCGACCCAACACGGGTATAATGGGGAGCCAAGGAATGGACGAAAATGGCATGGAAAAAGCCTCCGGCTGAATTAGTTAAACCACTATTTGACTTAAATCAACCACAAGAATTTTTGCTGCGCCCACTTACCGGTAGCGAAAAAAGCGCTATCAACCATTGGGTTCAATTTTATAAATTAAAAGCATCAAACGGATCACAATCGATCAGTTTGTATGGACCAGAATTTTGCAAGTTACTTGTTAATCGATGGGGATTTTCTACATCAGAAATTTCTGCAACAAGTATCCCAAAAAATGCTCTCTTTCAAAATTTATTTAAATATGCTCCTCATCTAACAGCAATGAGTGCACTAGCAAGAATTACAGGGTTACCAACAAGACCAAGCGAAGAAGAAAAACGACTAGCTTTTCGTGAAACTGTTGAAATGTATAGAGCCCAACATGGGCAAGACCATCTTCCGCGAATGCAAGATTTTATTGCATTTCACGATGCGAGGACTTTTCTTCCAAATGTTGGTTTACTCGCTTTAGATCCACGCGCATACAAACAATATAAGAATAAATCTATCAGTAGCCACTCTACAAAAGATATGTACAGATTTTATTTTGATGTTCCAGCAGAAATATCAGAAGAATTGTTGAATGAAAATTTCGATAAAAAAGCTCCACCAAAAGTTCAAGAGTTAGTTGAAAATTATAAAAATGTTTATGATTGGATGTTCGAAAACAATCCCAATCGACCACGAAATAGTTTTCCTACTTATTTAGATATAGGTTTATATGCAGAAGAAAAAGGAGGCATTAGTTGGTCAACATATCAAGATTGGTTATATGGACCCAACCCCGAAAAATACGGAAAACTCCCCAATGGAATAAGACCAAGTTTTGAATTCTTGTACAAACAATGTGGCGTCGATATTGAAAGAAAGCCTCTAAGAAGACAACACCCAAAGCCAAAAGGATACTGGACACGATACAAAATGCAAGAAGCATTCTTTGTGGCCTGGCAACATCTAAACCCAGACGGATTTAAACCTAAAGAACGCAAACTTAGCGATCCCCCATCTTCATTAGATCTAAAACGTTTAGTCCAAGTTCAAGCATTAATTATTCAAGAGCATGGCCACTTAGTTCCAGAAGAATGTAAGAAATTAAACGTTCCTGCTGTAGAACTTCCGTCTGCTTCAACTATACAAATTTTTTATCCTGGCGGTTTTCAGAAAATGTTGCGTGATATTGAGGACAAATTATTACCTATGGGAGGCATTAAGTTCTCTAATCGCAGACAGTTAACAAGATTTAAAGTCGCCTATGAAAAATCTGGACTTGAGCCGACTGATGTTCCAAGAGCAGTCACAAATTATCGATCACCACGTGCTGTAAAGGGTCGAGCGCGCTGAGTAAGGGCACCCTAATTTACATTCGAAAATCGTCGTAGACGAGTTGTATACTCGAGTCCTATGTCAGAAAATTCAATTGAAATTAAAGACCTCCATAAATCTTATGGAGATAAAGAAGTTCTAAAGGGAATTAACTTTTCAGTAGGAAAAGGAAAGATCGTTGCCATACTTGGACCGAACGGTGCAGGTAAAACAACAACAATAAAGATCCTATCGACTCTTATATCTGCAGATAGTGGCGAAGCATTTGTTAATGGACACAGCATCTACACCCAGGCTCCTCAAGTTAGAGCTTCAATTGGTTTAACCGGCCAGTTCGCTGCTGTAGATGAATACTTAACTGGCGAAGAAAATCTTCAACTAGTCGGACACTTGTATCACATGAAAGCAGATAAGGCGAAAGAAATAGCAACTCGACTTATTGAAGATTTTGATTTAACTGAAGCGGCAAAAAAACCAGTAAAAACTTATTCAGGTGGTATGAAAAGAAAAATTGACTTAGCAATGAGTTTAATTGCTAATCCTCCAATTTTATTCTTGGATGAACCTACAACAGGCCTCGACCCTCGAAGTCGTCTCGCAATGTGGGAAACAATTAAAAAACTAGCAAGTAGAGGCACAACAATTTTGTTGACTACACAGTACATGGATGAAGCTGATTATTTGGCAGAAAATATAATCGTGATAGATCATGGACAAGTCATCGCACAAGGAACACCAGCTGAATTAAAGCTACAAGTTGGTTCTGAACGTCTAGACATTATTATCAATAAGCAAGAAGACTTTTCTAAAGCCTTAGAACTTTTAAGCTCGAACGATGTTGAATCAAATGAAGATGAACGTTCAATAAGTTTGCCAGCTGCAGATGGAGTTAAGCAGCTAAATACAGCAATAACTGCATTAGAAGAAGCAAAGATTGATATCGAAACCATTTCGCTTAGAAGACCTACATTGGATGATGTTTTCCTAACCCTTACAGGACATAAAGCAACTAATGAAGATGAAAATGTAAGCAAAAAATCGAAGGGTAAAAAATAATGACTACTGCAACAACAAATGAATTAGCACCTGTAGAAGTATCTTCGCGTTTTAGTTTGTACTGGTATGTTATGGATGCTGCAAGAATGACTAAGCGTTCAGTCATGCATATCATTAGAAGTTTTGATCAGGTTATGTCGCTTGTGATGTTCCCTATTATGTTTACAGTCTTATTTAGATACGTTAATGACGGTTCCATCAAACTAACCGACATGTCATACGTAAACTTTATGTTTCCAGGAATTCTCGTTCAGACCTTGGCTTTCGGAGCAAACTACACAACAATAAACATAGCTGTAGATTTACAAAACGGTATTGTCGACAGATTTAGATCCTTGCCTATGTATAACAGTTCATTTATTATCGGGCATGTAATCGCCGATTTATTTAGAAACTTTATATCATCAATAATTATGTTGATTGTTGGTTTTCTAGTTGGATTTAGACCAAACGTTTCTTTTACTGAAACACTTTCAATAATTGGCATAGCAATACTTTTCACTCTTGCTATCTCTTCTGTGTCAGCTGTCTTAGGAATGATGGTTAACTCTTTAGAAGCTGCCCAATGGATAGGATTTGTCTTCATATTCCCATTAACTTTTGCTTCTAGTGCTTTCGTTGAGCCCGCAAGAATGAAAGCGAAATGGTTAAAAGCATTTGCAGAAAACCAGCCTTTCTCTCATGTTATTAATACAATTCGTGGATTGTTCCATGGAACACCAATACATAACAATGTTGGCCCAGCAATAATCTGGTGTGTTGCGCTTATTGCGATTTCAATTCCCTTAACTGCTGTTATGTTTAGAAGAAAAGCGACTAAATAATGCGTAAACTTGTAGTCACTCAAATGATGTCACTTGATGGCGTTGTTGAGGCACCCGGAGGCGAAGAAGGATACACGCATTCAGGTTGGGTATTTCCTTTCGTCTCAGATGAATATTTACAATGCAAACTTGGTGAAGTCAAAGAAGCTGAAATTCATTTACTGGGTCGAAAAACTTATGAATCTTTTGCTGAGGCATGGCCAAATAGAAAAGACGATGCGGGTTTCGCCGACAAAATGAATTCAATGAGAAAGGTTGTTGTTTCTACGACTCTAAAAGATCCTTCTTGGAACAATACGTCCGTAATAAGTGATGATGTTAAAAACAAAATTCAACAATTGAAAGATGAGGATGGAGACGGCACAATACTTGTTGCTGGTTCAAGAACATTGATTAACTTTTTGAAAGAAAACGAATTAATAGACGAGTATCGACTGCTCATCTACCCTGTTATTCTTGGTTCAGGTATGAGGCTATTTAAAGAAACTGCAGACATGAATAAGCTTGAACTTGTTTCTTCTGAAACATTTTCGAATGGTGTATTGAATTTAATTTATAAAACAAAATAAAAAGGAGCAACTATGGAATTTCGTTCATTAATGATTGGGACATCTGATTCCGCAAAACTTGCAGAATTTTACGAGAAAGCTTTAGATCAAAAACCTGAGAGCATGATGCCAGAATGGTATGGCTTTAAAATCGGTCAAGGTTATTTAACAATTGGGCCTCACAGCGAAGTAACCGGAACGAATAAAGAACCCGCTCGAATAATGTTTAATATCGAGACAGATAGTCCAAAAGAACTCTTTACAAAGATCAAAGCTACTGGAGCTGAAGTAGTAAAAGAAATTGGTTCACCAGATGGAAGCGATAGCGAAGAATTCTTAATGGGAACATTTGCTGACCCAGACGGAAATTACTTTCAAATTTGCACCAAGTGGGAAGAACCATCAAAATAAGTGTGTGGATGCAGCAGCAGTTGAAAAAGAATTAAAAAAACACGGTTCTAAAACAAAAGCCCAAGCAAGTGCATGGTTTTTTAAAACAGGTGAAGGCCAATACGGTTACGGTGACATTTTTATAGGCGTAACCGTGCCTGAACAACGAAAAGTTGCAAAAACATTTAGCAACTTAGGTTTAAATGAAATAAAAAATCTTTTAAATAGTCCATTACACGAATGTCGACTCACCGCATTATTAATTCTCGTTGGTCAATATAAAAAAGCTGATGAAAAAAATAAAGCAAAAATAGCGAAATTCTATTTATCCAATAGGTCTCGAATCAATAACTGGGATCTTGTAGATTCATCAGCAGGATATATTCTCGGAAACTATCTTTTAGATAAAGACAGAGAAATACTTTTTAAGCTTTCAACGTCTAAGCGAATGTGGGATAGAAGAGTCGCAATTATCGCAACTCAAGCATTTATTGCTCAAAATGATTTCAGTACGACCTTAGAGCTAGCAAAGTTGTACTTAAATGAAGACGAAGATTTAATGCACAAAGCAACAGGATGGATGTTACGAGAGATCGGTAAAAAATCTAAACGAACATTAGTGAAGTTTTTAAATGCTAACGTTCACCTCATGCCAAGAACTACTTTGAGGTATGCAATTGAACATTTCTCGGATGCAGAACGGAAAAAGTATTTGGCCGTAAAACGAAGCATTATCAAATGATCAAACTGAAAAAAGCTGGGTTTAAAATTGCAGCTGCAGGGGTTATTACATTCCTGGGAATACAATTAGCTGAAGTTAACTACGTCGGCAATTATTCAACTAAATCAAACTATATCTCTGATCTAGGTATTAACAATTCATTTGCATCTTTCGCATTCAATGTAACAATGATGACCTCTGGAATACTCATTTATTTGGGTAACCGAACGCTGGCAAAAAACAACTTTTCAAACTGGCTCACTATCACTTTACGGTTGTATGCAATTGGAACGTTTTTGGTCGGACTATTTCCATCAACAATAGGGATAGGACATGGATTAGGAGCAACTCTTGTATTTTTCTTTGGCGCACCAAGTGCGTTTACTTCGATAAAATATTTTTCAAGGCCTTTTAAATCAATGGCAATTATTCTCGGATCAATGTCAACATTATTTTTGATTAATTTTATGGTAACAACTTCGACAAATAATGGAATAGAAAATATTGGTGGTATAGAGCGGTTTTTAATTTATCCAATTACAATGTGGTTAATTATTTTTGGTACTTATATATGTTCAAACGCAGATAAGGTAAAAGAATAAATGTTATCGATTAGTGAGCTTCTTAACGACAACTCTTTCTTAAATCAAAATATGAATGTTGCTGTAGAGATAGCTAAACAATCAATAAAGACAGATGTTCCAATCGGCGCTGTCATATATGACGTTGAAAGCCAGAAAATTATCGCAAAATCAGGCAACACAAGAGAACAAAGCAATGATCCAACCTGTCATGCTGAAATAAGTGTAATTAGAGAAGCATCAAAACATATTGGCGACTGGCGTTTAAATAACATGATTTTATTCTCGACGTTAGAACCATGCATTATGTGCGCCGGGGCTTTGGTTCAATGTCGGATTGGAGCACTTGTTTATGGTGCGAGCGATCCTCAATATGGATCGGCGGGTAGTATTTACAACCCCTTGAGCGATCCAAGATTGAACCACAACACAAAGATTATTCGAGGCGTACTTAGTGACGAGTGTCAAGAAATAATCGATAACTTTTTTAAAGAGCGGAGAACTAAAAAGTAGACTATCAATTCATGGAGGGGTGCGAGAGCGGCCGAATCGGATAGTCTCGAAAACTATTGTGGGGCAACCCACCCAGGGTTCAAATCCCTGTCCCTCCGCCAATTGTATCCAACCGAACGCAGGGTATTACAAACTCCCTGTCTGAGCCAATTGTATCCAACCGAACGCAGGGTATTACAAACTCCCTGTCTGAGCCAAAATACTGTCGTGGTTAGTTAGATCCGACTATTGCGACTAATGCCATCCCCAGCACATATATAACACCAATCACTAAAGATACAGTTCCAATTATTCCGCAAATGAAACCTGCTAACGCAAGACCATCGCCACCTAAGGTTCCATTTGATTCTTTAATTCGTTTACGGGAACGTGCTCCCATTATTAAACCTACAGGACCAAAAATACCGCAGCAAGCAAGTCCCAAGATCCCAAAAACTAAAGCAGGTACCGCACCTGAATCATTTGGCGCTACTTGCGGATAACCATATCCTTGTTGATTCGCATAATAATTACCTACTTGAGGAGGTGGAGGTGGTGTAGGAATTTGATTTTGGTTATTGTTGAAATTATCGTTTCCCTGAAAAGGAGGAGGAGTTTCGTTCATTAGTACCTCTTTGTAGAATTAGTTACAATAGTAACGTCATTTATCCACAGGTCTTTACTTATTTATTAAGTTTTTCCCTAGAGAACCCACAGCCTTATCCACAATAAATACCTGGTTAAACAACAAAATATGCGATATGTCTGATTCTTCTTGCACGGTTCACTATTTACTGCAAGAATATACAATACGTCAGGAAGACGGTTTTAGACATGATGTCTAATCTTTATATTGAACCCGGCGATTACATATGCATGCCGGGTTCAATTTTAAACTAAATGTTCTCCAATGTTTAAGAAAAATTTTGATCTAGGAATAAATTCAACTCCAGTATGTTTTTCTTGCAAACTAGGGATCTTCTCATGAGGAGCAAATGATGAATAAGAAATTTCATCTATCCCGTACTTAACTGCAAATTGATCTATTTCCTCTATGTATTTTTCTAATCCAAAACCTTCATATATGTAATAATCAAAAATAACTTTAAACTGTCGATCGCCAGATCCTGCAGAAATCATATTTAGCAAACGTGAATGGTCTGAATTTATAGCTACATAATGATCTACAAATCTACAAGCAGCTTTAATATGGGAGACATCCATTAAGTTCTTGCATACGACAACTGTAATTTTCATGGTCAAACAGTCTAAACAAATTATTACACTAATGGCCAGGG
The DNA here is from genome assembly GCA_046331265.1 of Acidimicrobiia bacterium. Classification (GTDB taxonomy): domain Bacteria; phylum Actinomycetota; class Acidimicrobiia; order IMCC26256; family JAGPDB01; genus JAGPDB01. The sequence goes on from JAXLRE010000005.1 coordinate 90,484, forward strand.
AAAAGCTCGAATATTTTCATCAAGAGCACGGTGGTATGGGTTTAAAATTAACTTTTCTACTCGCTCAACTGTAGTTTTAATCTCATCATAATTTAGATAGTTACTTAAGACATCGGGGATTTGATCAATCGATAAGGCTAGATCTTTTACTAATTCATCAGATATTTGCTTTTCCGTAAAATCCCAAATTACTGTACGCAATTTGTCTTCAACATGGAAGGTTAAGCCATGGTCAATCCCCCACAACTTGCCTCTATGTGAAGTCTCTAGTTTTTCTGGTTGATTATCCACATAAAGGTCAAATGTCGTTAGCTTCTCTAAAATGACATGGCCTGCTTTTCGGTCAGCATTGTTAATCACGTAATCAAATACTGCAAACTTTTCAATTTCATTCATATCTTTTTCCGTCATCGAAAAATAATGTTCACGAGGATCATGAGGTACAAATAGTTGAACAGAACACTCTAAATCATCTACGTCTCTCAACAATGTAGGTGGAACGAGATTCCATCCGAGAAGATTAGATAGCTCATAGGAAGCAACTTCTCTTTTTGATAACGTTCCCCATTCAAAATCTAATAACGGGTTTTCATATGAACTTGGTTTGACAACAACAGTAAATTTTTTATCCGCAGCTTCTATTTCACCGATTAGCGCTCTGTTACTCGAATTAGACAAATAGCCTAAAATATCTATCTCATTTTCAAACATAGATTGAATATAACTATCACTTGGAAGAATATCGCAATGAAATATCTTTACATGTTCATCCTTATTGTGAATTACAAAATTTCGTTGCATACTAATTTAATCTTGGACAAACATGTCCAGATGTATTCATTGGATTCTGGCATAATGGACAGAGTTCTCGTCCTGCCATTACCGCCTGATTACCTTTAACAGCCATGGCTCGAAGCTGCGAACGAGTCATGGTAAGACGAACAACATATTCATCATCCATCTGCTCATCGTCTAGATCTTCTTCAACAGGCTTTTCTCTTAACTCTAATGTAACAAGTTGATTAGAAGGATCAAATATAAGTCCAATTGCGTTTGCTCTAAATAATGGATCAGCATGAGTTATCTCACCTGCAGAATCAAACTGTTCAGGAGTCGCAACTTTTTCTTCAGGATAATCAGTCTTTATCGAATCAAGAAATTCAATCGACTGTGTAGCTAATAACTCCACTTGCTGTTTTTCTACAAGGACACTGACCACTTGGTCATCTTTACGGCCTTGAATTAAAAAAGTACGACTCCCCGGATCACCAATAGAACCAGCACTTGCACTATCAACTACATACATCTCTATTTCATGCATCATGAACCAACCTCTGTGCTGGTAATACATTTACATTCTCTACCCTAGCAACAGAATTTTCAAATACAACTTGTGAAAGTGATGCCGGATAGCAAGGAATACGCTGAAACATATCCATGTGTACACCTAAATAACTCGCTAACAAGATGATGATAGGGTCGCGATGACAAGTGATAACAATATTTTTGTTTTCATTTTCTTTTACGATTGACCTAACAGCATTTGACATTCGGTCGTAGACGTCAACAAATGACTCGCCGCCAGGAAAACAGAATTGGGATGGATTTTGCAAAACTGTTTTCCATTCTGGAAGCTTCGCGCAATCTTCAAGTAAAAAGTTTGTCCAGTCGCCTATATTTGTATCTATTAAGTTTTCATTCACTTCAATTGTTAAATCTCTATCCTCAGCGATAGCTTGTGCTGTTTCATAAGCTCTTTCCAAAGGTGATGAAACAATAATGTCTACGTGGATAGGCCTAAAGTATTCTGCCAATAATCGAGCCTGCTCTTTACCTTCATCATTGAGGTTTAATCCCTTGGTGTGCCCGTAAAGAACTTTTCCTGTTTGCTCAGTTACACCATGTCTTACAAAAAATACGCGAGTTAAACTACTTTTACCTGTTGAAGACATACCAATATCGTAGTAATTAGGTATGAATAAAGAAAATTCGAATAGACTTATACTCAAACAAAGGAAAAATATGTCTGAATCAAAAATAGTCGTAGGAATTATCATGGGAAGTGATTCGGATTTAGAGGTAATGAGCCAGGCTGGCGAAGTGTTAAAACAATTTGATGTTAAATATGAAACAAGAATAATTAGCGCTCATCGAACCCCTGAAGCAATGGTGTCTTATGCTCAAACGGCAAGAGAGCGTGGACTAAAAGTTATTATTGCTGGAGCTGGAGGTGCAGCACATTTACCAGGAATGACAGCTGCACTCACAGATTTGCCAGTTATTGGTGTACCTGTTCCATTAAAAAATTTAGATGGTTTAGATTCCCTATTAAGTATTGTTCAAATGCCTAAAGGAGTTCCTGTTGCGACAGTAGCCGTAGGCAATGCAAGCAATGCTGCGTATTTAGCATTACGAATACTTTCTACATTCGATGACGACATCGCTAAAAAGTTAGAGACTTTTACAAAGACCCAAACTGATATCGTTATCGAAAAGGATTCTTCACTTCGATCTGAATAAATAATTATTCAACCGTTACTGCTTTTAATATGTCAACCTTGGTTGCACGCCATGCTGGCCATGCACCTGCAACAACACCAATAACAGCAGCAATAATTAGTATGAAAATCATATTGCCAGGGTCAATCGCGAATTTATTAATACCTTGTTCTTTAAGCGCTTGCAAGAAAAGATAAGAGCCCAAAACGCCAAATAGCATTCCAATCGTTGCTCCCATAACTGAAACAATGATCGACTCAAACCTAATAAAAGCTCTTACTTGTTTTTTCAAGACCCCGATAGCACGAAGCATTCCGAGTTCTCTTCTACGTTCCAAAATAGATAACGACATTGTATTTAGTATTCCGACTGCGGCAATAAGTATTGAAAGTGCTAGCAGAACATAAATTAACGCAAGTAATTGATCTATTTGTTTACTCTGTTGTTTACGCAAAGAGGTAATATCATTGGCGTTAAGTCCAGAATTTAGTAATAATTTTTCGAGTTTTGGTTTAACATCTTCTGCTTTAATACCTTCTTTTAAATTCACTATTGAAGTAGTCGCTGTTGTTACTGAAGACATCTGGTTATAAGCAACATTGTCGATCATTAGCGATGCAAAAGCATATGGCACTCCTTGATCGAGGATAGCTTTTACCTTAAAATCACGTGGTTGTTTATCTAAACGTAATCTGATATCAGAGCCGAGTTTTAATCCATGATCTTTAGCAAATTTATTCGATACCGCTATTCCATCTTCTCCTAAGTTACGGATTTCTCCTTTAAATGGGGTTGCATAGAGCTCAGGAATCGCAGCAGAATCCACACCAAACAAAAAGTCAGGATTAGCTTTAGACATATCTGCTTTGTCTTGTTCCGAAGTCGCCCATGTTACTGGTCCACCTTTAAAACAGCTTGCAACAGCAACGTATTTCTGTTCAGATATTTTTGAGCATAAATCCACTGGAATAATAGGATCAAAATTATCGGTACTAACAATAAAATCTCCGACAAAATTCTTCTCAAGGTATCCGCTAAAAGTTGCTTTAAAGCTTGATGCAAAGACCGTAAAGAAAGTTACAACAGCAACTCCGACAACTAACGCCATCGCAGTACGGGCAGTTCTTCGAGGATTACGATAATTATTTCTTCTAGCAATATTTCCTGTTATTCCGTATGCATGTCTTCCACCAAAAAAGATCAGGAAAATTCCTGCAACCTTAGAACCAATAATGGCCGTAAAAGGTCTTACTAATAAAGGTAATGAAATTATTAATGCTATTAATGCAATCCCAATGCCCATACCAGTTGTTGCAATTTTGTTGTCAGATTTGCCAGATAGTCCATAGTAGATAACAAAAATTGCAGCACAAAGAACGATCACAAGTGGGATAACTCTAAAGATCCATCGTCGCGATTTTTCGAATGAGGCGTCTCTCAAAGCAGCTACTGGTGGAATCCTAGATGCGGATATAGCTGGCAGTAATGCCGATAGCATTGTTGCAAATGTTCCAACAGCTAGTCCCCAAATTATTGTTGATGATTTAACAACTAATGGCCCTCCGGGTAAATCTAAACCAAGAGATCCGAAAGCTGCTCGAATTCCGAATGCTAAGCCAACACCTGAAAGTGTTCCCAGAATTGAAGAAATAAGTCCAACAAAAAATGATTCTAGAATCACCGATCTTCTTATTTGAGAAGCCTTTGCTCCAATAGCTCGAAGAAGAGCGTATTCCTGTCTGCGTTGAGTCATAATAATCGCAAAGGAATTAATAATGATTATTAGTCCGACTACTAATGAAATTGCAGCAAAACCGACAAGTGTATACGTAAAGAAATTCAAACCAGTTTTAAGTTCATTCTGGTTTTCTTCTGTAATTTGCTTACCCGTTATAGCTTCAATATCATTTCCATACTTGGCTTTTAGTTCTCTATTTATTTTTCGAACAATATCCTTTTGTGTTATCCCGTCATTTGCTACAACACTTATGGATTGGTATGCCTGTCCACGTTGTGCCAACTCAATTGCCACTTTCTCATTAAATAAAAATGATGTAGCCCCAGCAGCACTATCGGAGGTACCAAACCTAACGATTCCTTTTAAGACGAAATCTTTTGGTCCTGTTGGAGTAACAATTTTAATTTTGTCTCCAATATTTAAATCTTTTAACTTTGCTGCTGTTTTATCCAATAAAAATTCGTTATCACTAAGTTTCACTGCTGCCGTTTGCTTTGCGCTAAGAGAGTTGCCGTTAGAATCGACCAATCTCCATTGTGTCAAAATATCGTCTTGATCTAATTTGAATCCTAAAATTGGAGCGCCATTAGATTGGAAAAGTGTTTTACCATCCTTTCCTATCGCTGTTATGTTATCGATTCCAACGTTACCTTCAGCACGTTTCACGCCTTCAATGTTTTTTACGACTTTAACTAGATCTAATGGCACACCTCTTCTCTTACCAGGACCATCAATCCCGCCTGGAGTAACGTCTGTCGATCGAACAACAGCATCCGTATTTTTAAAAACAGATGAGAATAAATCATCGAAAACTTTATTTAATGTTGCTGAAATAACTAATGTCCCAACTAAAAATGCAACACCTAAAATAATAGATAGCATTGATAAAGCTAGACGTGTTTTATGAGACCAAATATTTTTCAGTGTTAAGCGAAACATATAAGAAAACCTTTAACCTAGATTTTTTAGGTAATCAAGTATTTGACCTGATGTTGGATTCGACATGTCGTTCACAATTTTTCCATCGCTTAAAAATACGACACGGTCAGCATTTGCAGCTGCGGCAGCGTCGTGGGTAACCATGACAATAGTTTGAGAAAAATCATCAACCGCGTGGCGCATAAATTTGAGAACTTCACCACCAGATTTAGAATCTAAGTTTCCTGTAGGTTCGTCAGCAAAAATGATTTCTGGTTGGCTTGCCAATGCACGTGCCACTGCAACGCGCTGCTGCTGGCCACCTGATAATTCAGAAGGTTTATGAGACAATCTGTTTCTGATGTCTAAGGTATCGACAACTTTTTCAAATATTGTTTTGTTAGTTTTCTTCTTTGAAAGTTTTGATGGCAACTCTATATTTTCTTTTGCATTTAAAGTAGGCAATAGATTGAACGCCTGAAAGATAAACCCTATTCGTTCTCGTCTAACAAGCGTAAGTTTCTTTTCACTTAATCTCGTAATATCCGTTTCACCAATCCAAACTTCACCGGCACTAACTCTGTCCAAACCAGCGATACAATGCAGCAAGGTTGACTTGCCAGAACCAGATGGCCCCATAATCGCAGTGAACTTTCCGCTCTCAAATTCAATCGACACGTCGTCGAGCGCGTTTATTTGTGCTTCACCTTTACCATATGTTTTTGTAACATGGACTGCGCGTGCCGCATACGAAGCGTTGCTTGGTTTGGATAAATTTTCTGGTGCTAGAGCTGTCATGCCTCTAGCCTATTTAGGCGGACCTACTCTTTTCACCTTGGAACTAAAAATTAAATACATCATCCAAGTCAGACCTAATAAACATAAAATTATTGAAACAAGAAGATTAAATCTAATATTAAATATTTTCGTAGCTTTATCGACTCTTAAAAGCTCCATAAATATCCGCACAAAACAATAACCAGAAATGTATAGAGCGACGCTGAAGCCTTTTCTTATATTTACATACTTCTTTTCTGCAATAATTATTACTATCGCTAAAAAAAGGTTTAGAACCATTTCATATAAAAAAGTCGGATGAAAAGTAGGAACATTTTCTAGACCGAATGGCCTGTAATCAAGATCCACTTTTAATGCCCAAAAACTATGTAGTTCGCGTCCAAAAAGTTCCTGATTGAAATAATTTCCTAGCCGTCCTATCGCTTGAGCCACAAGCAGCCCCGGGACAACAACATCACCAACTTGTAAAAATGAAATCTTCTTAATTTTACATTGAATAAATAAAGCTAAAGCTCCAGCAAGTACCGCTCCCCATATCGATAGTCCGCCCATACGAAAATTAAATACATTTTTAAATCCTTCGCTTTTCCAATCGTATCCAGTAAATAAATGGTAAACGCGTGCACCAATAATTCCTGCGATTAAAGTTATAAAGAACATATCCATAATAACTTTTGGATCACCATATTTTTTTCGATATCGAATATACGAAATATAAACACCAGCCAGCATGGCTAGACCCATAGTAAGAGAATAAATGCGTATTGGACCAAATGAATCTATTGGCGGTGAAGGTATCTCTAATATCATCTAATCAACCTTATCGATCATTCGCTTTTTTATTATTTCTCTTCTCTTACGAATATCTTCGTAGGTAAGGGAATCAACTTCATCAGCAACACCAAGTGAACCACGGACAGCATTTAAATCTAGATCAACTTCGCTTTGAACAAAACCTAGCTCACCGATAATCTTCTCACCATACGTCGACATTAAGTATGCATATACATGTTGAATCTCTGCAAGTACATCAATATCTGGAGCTAAAGTCGCAGTTGCACCATCTAAAAACATTAAATTTTTAACGAATAACATAAGTTCTTTTGGCGCTCTTGCTCCGTATCCCAAAAGTTTTTTTGTTAAGTCACCCATCTCCTGGGTTAGTTCTTCACTATTCATTTTCGTTGGATCTTTAACGGGGCCTTGTAATCCGAGATCATCAACAACCGTATCTATATCTGTATCTTTTGGAAATGCACCTAAGTCTCTCAATGCAGTTATCTGTTGATGAGGATTGCCTGTCGTGCCAGCAATGATTAACCTCATAAAGGCGCGTCTTTGTGACTCGTTTAATCTTCCAGTAATGCCAAAATCTAATAATGCAGTTGTTCCATCTTTTAAGACCATGAGATTTCCACCATGTAAATCGCCATGAAAAACGCCGTAGATCAAAGCTCCTTCTGTAAATGCAACTAAGCCAGCACGCAAAAGCGTTTTAGTATCAATGTCATTTTGTTTCATTGACTCAACATCATCAAAGGCAAAACCATCAACCTCTTCCATAACAAGTACGCGTCTTGTTACATGATCGAGTTTTGGTCTTGGAACGATGATTGCGCGCTGATTAGTTTCTGCCAAGACACGCGCAATTGCCAACATGTTGTCAGCTTCTAATCGAAAGTCGAGTTCCTCAATAATAGTTTCTGTAAATACTTCAACAAGTGCAGGCGGATTAGCTAAAGCAGTAATAGGAATGCGTCCTACTAATTGTGGGGCTATCCAAGCTAAAAACTTTATGTCTTTTTGAACAAGCTGTGAAACATTTGAACGTTGAACTTTGACAACAACGTCTTGACCTGTAATTAATCTCGCTCTATGAACTTGCGCTATCGAAGCCGCAGCTATTGGTTCTTGTTCGAATCTAGAAAAAATACTTTCTAATGGCTGCCCAAAATCGCTTTCAATTGTTTGTTTAACAGTTTGGTACGACTCTGGTGGAACCTGATCACGAAGTAATTTAAATTCATCAACTAGCTGTTGTGGAAATAACGAATCACCTGAGGAAATTATTTGCCCGAGTTTTATATATGTTGAACCAAGAGCAATAAATCGTTTTCTTAATCGTAAAGAAATTCCTTTTCTTGACTTCTCTTTACCTCTTGGTTTGTCAAAAATATACCAAAGTACTATTGCAGAAGATAACTTTAAAAGTGATGTAAATAATCTTCTAAATGGAGGGAATTTTCGTTTTTTAAGTAATTCCCTAGAAAGCTCATGGACTTTCTGTCGTCTAATTTTATTCTCTGAAGTAAACTCTCTACATTCACCTTCATCTAGAGTCCAGGATCCAGTAGTAAGAAAACTTCCCCATTCGTAATCTGGTTTGATTGTAGTTTCTTCTATCATTAGGACCTTTCGCAATAAAGCCTATTCCCTATGTTGTTAGTATTGCGAAACTTTGGCCATCACCTTTTACAAAATGAGGATACAAGACATATATGTGTTCTCGTTCATAAAGACCATCCGTCTTTCCCTCTAATTTAACCGGAGTGCACGATAAGTTGTTTATAGCGAAATTAACAACTTCATCATTTTCAAGTGAGTTAAAAGTGCACGTCGAGTATCCTATTTTTGAATTGGGTTTAGCTATCACTTTGGAATAAGTAAACAACATTTTTTGCAAGATAGACATTTTCATTAAAAGTTTTTCAGACCACTGACGCCGTGCCGTATAGCTTCGTCTCATCATTGCTTCGCCAGAACATGGTGCATCAAGAATGACCACATCAGCATAATCTGCATATTTTTCACTTAACTCTTGGATATTCAAATTTGTTATTTCGTATTTTGGACGTTCATTTTCTGGAATAACATTTAAAGTTCTATATAAGTTTTCTCTTAATATATCTGCTCGTTTTGGATCGACATCGTTAGCAATCAAAAATCCGTTGCTTCCAAGTTTATTTAGAGCATGAACCGATTTGCCGCCAGGTGCAGCACATACATCAACTACAACATCATCTGGCTTTATGTCTAAGTACTCAACTAATGCCATTGCAGATGGATCACCAATGTAATACCTACCTTTAGTATGTTCAATGCGCTGACCGAGCTTTAGTTCATAATCAAAATATGATGCATCCCTGCACCATGGAACCCGACTCATTTCTACTTTAAGATCTGAACATAAATCTTCAATTGAGACAGCATGTGTATTTACCCTAAAAGCTTTTTCTGGCCACGAATTTAAGGATTGTAAGAAATTATTTGGATCTATGTAATTTTCAACATGCTCATTAACATAATCGATAAATTTTTTATTTAACTTTGAATCAATAGGTTTTCGTTTCGCCACTGTTAAACAATAGGACAGCTAACACCGGTTCCACGCAGTGAACAGTAGCCATTTGGATTTTTACTTAGATATTGCTGATGATACTCTTCAGCGTAATAAAACGGAGGAGTCGGCACGTCAACAATTTCAGTTGTGATTTCGCCCATACCCTTCGATAACAGTTCATTGTTATAAACAGTTTCTACTTCTTTGGCAATTGCATATTGTTCTTTAGATGCAGCAAATATCGCACTGCGGTATTGAGTTCCAATATCGTTTCCTTGTCCCATATATTGGGTCGGATCATGTGCCTCAAAAAATAAAATTACCAACTGTTTATAAGATATTTTTTTTGGATCAAAAACAACCAAAACGGATTCGCTATGACCTGTCATTGAAGTACAAGTTTCTTCATAAGTTGGATTTTTTGTATAACCACCCTGATAGCCAACAGCAGTTACATAAACTCCTGGTTCATTCCAAAAAAGTTTTTCAGCTCCCCAGAAACAACCTAGAGCAAAATATGCCACTTCATAATCTTCCGGGAAAGGAGGTTTTATAGACAGTCCATTGACATGATGTATACCTGAGATAGCAATTTCTTCGTCTCTACCAACAATGGCTTGTTCTGGTGAAATCATTTCTTGTTTCAAATGATTATCCTTTGACTGGTGGTCTAAATTTATTCAGCAAGAATCTCCAACCTACCCAACATATTGTCAAGAAAACAAAAGAGATTATTGCAAAAACTGGTTTAAATGAATACGGTTCTCGTCCAACTAATTGAGGAAGATTAATTCTGATAAGTATCGCAATAGGAACTGAAATGATGGATGCAATAAATGCAGATTTTATATTTCTAAGATCAGTTGAAACAATCAGCATTAGAGCAAAAAATGCAGCAATAAATGGGAGTCCTATTATTACAACATCACTGAATCGGAAATCACTGTGATGATTACGGCCACCGATTAGAACAAAAGCAATTACAACTAAGACGTCAAGGACTACCGCCATAGTTCTATGCACCATATATGTAGAACTAGTTTTACTATTTTCCATGCACACCTCTTCTTAAAAAGGCATACTACCATCCGCCCTTTTCTCGTGTTGGGTCGAAAAACTATCGATTTTCGACAGTTTTTCGACCCAACACAGCGTAGGCGAAGATCACAAAGAGACAGCCCTGCCTTGTTTTAGTGGAGAATAAACAAGACAGGGCATGAATTAGTGGAGTCCGAACGTATCGGTTTTGCACCCCACTTCATCACCGCACAGGGCGTGCGATCTATTTAGTTGTTCCAGTTGGCACCGAAGTGCCGGTTATACAGTCAAAGAAATATCCTCCTCCTAGTTCGAGAGGGTATCCCATTGAAGACAACGAATATTTTGCAGCATTTGAACAAGTTGTTGTTTGTGAAGCACCTCCAGAAACTTTTGGATACTCTGCATTAAATACTGCTTTACCAGCTTTAATAAAAGGAGCTAACGTATCGCATTCTGAATATTGATTACATTCTTCATTTAAATGCCAGTCAAATGCGCTGACCAATGTTGCATTGATTGATTCAACTCCGTTTTTCATTCCGACAGACAAACCTCGAGCATGAGCTTGTCTTGCAACTTCTAAATACCATGCCTGATCGTTAGCAACACTTTCAGGAAAACCTGTGTTATTACCAACATGATTATTCTGATCCGGTTCTACACCATCACAACCGATTTGTTTTGCAAGATCGAATCTTGCCCACATAATCGGCGCAAACTTTGACCATGAAGTCGACCTTGTGTCTAACCACTTTTCGCTCCATTGAGTTCCATCACTAGCTTCAGCAACTGTTCCTTGAACAGAAGTCGGAATTAATGAATAGTCTGGCCTGTTGTATTCTGCGGCACCTGTGTCTACGTAACAAATAACGACTTTTCCTTTTGCTTTAAGCCTGGAGATCACCCCGGCATTTTGACCAACTGGTACACTTACGTTTCCAAAACCTGCAACGTTATATGTTCGAGCTGTATCTACAGCATCAAATAAATCAATGTCGTACATTGTCGCTGAAATATTCTCATTTACTCTTCCATTTATCTGCCAATACCAAGTTGTTAATGGCTTTGGCGTCCAAACACCGCCAGTATTATTTGGCAAGGTTGTAGTAACCGGAACTGTTGTAGTTGCTGTAGGTTTTGTAGTTGTCGTTGTTGGTGCTGTTGTTACTAGTGTCGAAGAAGTGCTTGTAGTTAACACAGAACTCGATGCAGTGAAAGTTATTGTACTTGTTCGAGCTAATCTCGCGCCTGAGGCATCTCTTGCAACTACTCTTGCAAGATAAGTCATTGGATAAACAGTTTTACTAATAGATGTCGCTGACGTTCGGATTATATAGTCAGGACCTTCAAAGTATGGATCGTCAGTTGAAGTCAACAACAATTTGTAATTTGTTGCACCACTATAAGCAGTCCATGAAAAATTAATCGATGTTGAGACAGTCGAATTATTTGTTGGAGAAATTATCGCAAAAATGTTGTTCGTAGACACTAAAGCATTGGCAGGTATTAAGAGCGCTAATAAACTCATCGCCACAAGAGCGATGATTAGTCGAGTCTTCATGACATTTTTCGAGGCATACTTATTCATATTCACATCCAGGGCAGGGACTATATGTAGATAATGCCATTACCTGATTAAATGCGCAATATGCGTTAAATAATAGTTTTTATCACTCTTTCGCGTTATTCTTCTATAAATTTTCAACAATTTTAGCTAAATTTAGTTTTTACGCATTAATCTATACTGCGTGGGTTTACAGAATTTTGAAAGACGATTAGAACGCCTGGTAGAAGGCGCTTTTTCTAGAACATTTGCTTCACAAATTCAACCTATCGAGATCGGTCGATCCGTAATACGCAGACTAGAGACACAACGCACAATTACGACAGAAGGAACATCGATTCCAAATAAGATAGTCGTACACTTAGCAAAAGAAGATGTTGAGCGCCTTGGAACAATCGTTAATAATCTTGCAGATGAACTATGCGCACTAGTTAGAGACCATGCAAACGGTGAAAATTATCGATTAGTTGGACCAATTGATATAACCATAGTCATAGATAAATCAGTCGAAACAGGCCAACTAAAAATTCAAACAGCATTTGACCAAGGACGAGGTGCAAATAAAGGAATGCTTGTTTCAAAAAATGGCACTAGATATACACTAAAAAATGACGTAACCACATTGGGTCGTTTAACAACATGCGATGTTGCACTTTCAGATCCTCAATGTTCAAGGGTGCATGCAGAAATATTAAAAACAGCAGAAGGCTATGAATTAGTAGATAAAGGTTCTACAAACGGAACAAAAGTCAACGGCAAAAAAATAGAACGACATAATCTTGTACTTGGTGATGAAATACAATTTGGAAATTCTATATTCATTTTTCAAGCAGATGACCAGGTGAACTCCGATCAAACATCTGCACAGTAAATCCGAATAACCTATATAGATACAACAAAGGGTTATTAAGTGAGCGAATCATTACTTCAATTACTCAACTATTTTTTAATAGCTGGAATATACTTTTTTCTTTTTCTAGTTACACGTGTAGCTGTAAGAGAACTTAAACCTCAGCCTGTTGTAATCGTCGGCGAATCTGGCGAATCACAAAAGAAAAAAGAAACAAGCTCTAAACAGAAATCAGGACTATCGCTGCTTGGTTTGAGTCCTGAAAATATCGCTGGCGAACGCTTTGAGATAGATCAAGAATCTACAGTAGGCCGCGCACCAGGGTGCACAATCGTATTAACACACGACACCTTCATTTCTCAAGTACATGTTCGGTTATCGAAACTTGGGAGAAACCTATTTATCGAAGACCTAAAATCCACAAATGGAACAGAAGTCAACGGTAAAAAAATTACTGAACTAACTAGATTAAAAAAAGGTGATCGAGTAACTATAGGCAGAAGCATCTTCGAGGTCATTAAATGAAAGTCGATGTAGCTGCTTTTAGTGATACCGGTTTAGTAAGAGAAGGTAACGAAGATTCATTTCTTGTCGATAAAGATCTTTTTATTTTTGCTGTGGCTGATGGAATGGGTGGTCACGTAGCAGGAGAAATTGCATCAGCTACAGCTGTCGAAGCGTTGCGTGCTTCCACCGCGAATGGCATTGCAATTGAAGAAGCTATCCATATTGCCCATGATCAAATAAAACAAAAATCAAATTCAGAAGAAAAACTAAACGGAATGGGTACGACAATAACCGCACTTGGTTTTTCAAAAGAAAAAAAATTAGTTATTGCACATGTTGGAGATTCACGTGCATATGTTTTACATAAACAATTAAGCGATGATGCCACTAATAGCGAAAACGAACTAGTACGTCTCACTAAAGATCACTCTTTGGTTGAGGAATTAGTTGACGCAGGACAAATCACTCAAGAAGAAGCTGATGTTCATCCCAGAAGAAGTGTTATAACAAGAGCTTTGGGTATAGATGCCCAAATAGAAGTCGATGTTGAAGACATTGCTTTTCTAAAAGGTGACAGATTCCTACTTTGTTCTGATGGGCTAACTTCAATGGTTCGCGATGAAGAAATCCTTAGAGTACTGAAAGAAAATACTTCTCCAAGTGCAGCGGCAAAAGAACTTATTACACGAGCAAACAAAGCCGGCGGTAACGACAATATAACTGTATTGATAATTGACGTATTAGATGCAGAAGTAAAAGCTCCAACCTTATCTAACGTCGCACAATCGATCCCTTCTACAGAAAAAGAAGAAATTCGATACAGCAAAAAAGGTCGTTTACCTTTTTTAATTAGGATTATTCTTGCTTCATCAGTAGTGGTCGCGCTATTTGTTGGCGCATATTACACGGCAAACCATTTTGCCCATCAAGGATATTTTCTTGATCAAAAATCTGGTCAAGTCGTTTTGATGTCAGGGAAGTACGGTGGCGTTTTATGGTGGAATCCAAAACTTGATACACAAACTGGTATCGAAGTTAAAGATCTTTCTTCTTCAGATAAATTATTAGTTGAAAGACACTCGACGTTTTCTTCCAGAAAAGAAGCATTAGATCAATTAGAAAAAATACGAAAACGTAAAGTTTCAAAAGAAAAAAGCACAAGCTCAACTACAACAACAATATCTATACCGCCAACTTCGACAACTCCTATAACAATTTCTAATGGAACAGCAGTTTCATCACAGAACTAGGTTAGACAATGACGGAAACCTACAAGATTCTTCCAAAATCAAAAATTAGAATTCGCACGCCTGAGCTACTTTTAAGCTCACTCGCAGTTTTAATAACTATTGGTGGATATTCATTGACCGCACTGGTAGACAACAAATATCTACCGAAACAGCTGCCGAGCTTATTGATGGTCATGATCATTTTGATCATTGTCGCACATATTGCTGTGTGGGTTTGGGCACCAAGATCAGACGCAACTCTCCTTCCATTAGCTGTGCTGCTAAACGGTATTGGGTTTGTTGTGATATCGCGTTTAAACAAAACAGAAGCACAAGCTCAAGCAATGTGGACAGCACTAGGAATTGGCGCTTTCATACTTACATTAGTTGTAATTCGCAAAACAACCTCACTACATAGATACAGATACACATTCGCATTTTTAGGTTTAGTGGCCGTAATACTCCCAGCAATTCCGGGCGTAGGTTCTGAAATCAATGGAGCAAGACTTTGGATTCGTCTAGGTGCCTTTTCTTTTCAACCGGGAGAAGCTGCAAAAGTTTTCTTAACAATATTTATTGCATCATACCTAACTGATACACGCCAATTGCTTTCAAACTCTCGAAGGAAAATAGGCAAAATATTTTTCCCGGACATCAAATATTTTGGGCCACTTCTAGTTGCATGGGGAACATCAATTCTCGTTATGGTTAGGCAGAAAGACCTTGGGTCTTCTCTATTATTTTTTGCAGTATTTGCTGTCATGCTTTACATTGCAACAAATAGATTTAGCTATGTAATCACTGGCTTGGTTTTCTTTTCTGGTGCGGCGACAATTGCATACCATTTATTTGGGCATGTAAGGGTACGTGTAGAAACTTGGCTGAACCCTTGGGCATCTCCTCAGGACAAAGGTTTCCAATTACTTCAATCTCTTTTTTCATTCGGAACAGGTGGCATAAAAGGAACTGGGCTAGGTCTTGGAACACCCAATAAAATTCCAAATGCATCAACCGACTTCATATTTAGCGCAATTGGTGAAGAATTAGGTTTACTCGGAACATTAAGTGTCGTAATAGCTTTGATACTTTTTGTTGCAAGCGGATATCGTATTGCAACAAGAGCTCAACGACCTTTCGCACAAATATTTGCAGCTGGTTTAACAACAATTATTGGAATACAAGCTTTCGTAATCATCGGAGGAGTAACTAGGGTTATACCGCTAACTGGTGTGACGCTTCCTTTTGTAAGTTATGGCGGAAGTTCATTAGTCGCAAACTATGTTATTGCGGCATTACTTCTTAGAATTTCTGATGAAACAACAAAAGATAATTTAAAGACTGGAACGACTCTTGACACTTCAATGTCACCAAAAGAAAAAAGGTTGGCTGAAAAGTGAGTGACTTAGTTGTACCTATTAGACGTGTTGCAAAATTTGTTTTTGTATTATTTTTTGTCTTAGTAGGGCAACTGACTTATCTGCAAATATACAAAGCAGATAGTTTAAAAAATAATCCAAATAATGTTCGTACGATCATTAACGAGTTTGGTAAACCACGAGGTGACATTGTCACAATCGACAATCAAGTTGTTGCTTATTCAAAACCAATTAATGACGAGCTTAAATATCAGCGCTACTACCCTAAAGGCGATCTGTACGGGCACATTACTGGTTTCCAATCATTTCTTGTAGGAAATACAGGAGTCGAAAGTTCTTACAATAAATACTTAACAGGCAAAAAAGGAGAAGAAGCTAATGTCCCTCGTGTCGTTTTGACTATACGAGATGACATCCAAGCCCTTTTAAAGGAAGAGCTCAAGGGAGTAAACGGAGCCATTGTCGTAATGGAGGCTTCAACTGGGGGAATTGTCGGCATGTATTCAAACCCATCTTACGACCCAACGCCATACGCCGTTCACGATAGCTCTAGCGCGCAAAAAGCTTATACCGCACTTGTAAATGATAAAAACAAACCATCAGTTTCACGAGCTTTTTCAGAAAGATATCCGCCAGGATCTACATTCAAGATTGTGACTGCAGCTTCAGCAATTGATTTAGGCATTGCCGATGCTGAGCGAGAATTTCCTCAAGCTTTTTCATTTACTCCGCCACTCACTGACAAAGAAATAAAAAACTTTGGAGGAGGAGCATGTGGAGGAACTTTGCAAAGATCATTTAGACAAAGTTGTAATGTTACTTTTTCAAAACTTGGAAATGAAATGGAAAACCGTTTTGTCGATGAAATGAAAAAATTTGGTTTTGGTGGAAAACTGGTTGGTGATTTAAATACAGGAACAAAACCACCTTTAGACATTCCAGGAGCTGTAGGTGGAACTGCACCTAACGAAAATTCTTATAAATCAGCTGCCCCTGATTTTGCTTTTGCTGGAATTGGTCAAGGCAAAGTTTCTGCTAGTCCTTTAAGCGTTGCATTATTTACCTCATCTATAGCCAACCAAGGAACAATCCCAACGCCACATGTAGTTGATCACGTTGAAGACGGTAAAGGTAACGTTCTGAAAAGGATCGGACTCGAACCTTGGAAACAAAATGTAATTTCACCAGATACGGCTTTAAGCGTTAAGGATTTTATGGTCGACGTTGTTCTCCGAGGTACTGGAACAAAAGCACAATTGAAAGATGTGAAAGTGGCTGGTAAAACAGGTACTGCACAAGCTAACTGTGCTGATGGAAGCACTAATTGTCCTCCACATGCATGGTTTACTTCTTTCGCACCGGCAGATTCTCCTCAATATATTGTTACAGTTTTTATACAAGAAGCATCCGGAAAAGCACTTTCGACACAAGCTGCAACAGGTGGAGCACTCGCTGCACCAATTGCTAAGTCCGTGTACCAAAAATTGCTCGGAGTGCGTTAGAGTATCGCAATGGCAGAGAACGTATCAAAGACCATTCTTCATGACAGATATGAACTTGAGTCACTAATTGCACGTGGTGGTATGGCTGAAGTTTATGTTGCTCATGATAATCAATTAAATCGAAAAGTCGCCGTTAAGATTTTGTTTCCAGAATACGCCCGTGAAGAAAGCTTCGTTGAGCGCTTTCGCCGAGAAGCACAAGCTGCCGCGAATTTAAACCATCCAAATATTGTCGCAATCCATGACTGGGGTCAATCAGAAGGAACTTATTTCATTGTTATGGAATATGTTAAAGGTTCTTCGTTACGTGACATTCTTAAAGAACAAGGCACTTTAGACTCTGACGAAATTGCAGAATATGCAACAGATGTCGCTTCTGCTCTCGCTTATGCTCACCAAAATGGTGTCGTACACCGAGATATCAAACCAGGAAATATTTTGATAACAAATTCAGGACAAGTTAAAGTTACAGACTTTGGTATTGCGCGTGCAGGCACTTCTGAATCATTGACTCAGACTGGTTCAGTAATGGGTACAGCAACATATTTTTCACCGGAACAAGCTCAGGGTTATAACGTTGATGGAAGAAGTGATATTTATTCACTTGGTATTGTCATGTATGAACTTGCAACTGGAGCTGCACCATTTACTGCAGATACACCAATCGCCGTTGCATTTAAACATGTAAGCGAAAAACTCGTACCCCCAAGCGTTCGAAACCCTGATATTGCCAGCGATTTTGAAAAAATTATTTGTAAATGTCTAGAAAAAGATCCGGATAAAAGATATTCAAACGCTAATGATGTACATGATGACTGCATAAGATTTTTACGTAGACGCCCTGTTCTTGCCGGAAGTGGTTTTACACCAGAAGATCAAAATGCAACTGTCATGAATGCAGCAATTGTTAATGATGAACCTATAACTCAAGCAGTGGGTGCTGTTGGAGCTACTGGTGTAGTTGATGCAGTTGGAGCTACAAAAACACTCGAAGGTTCGCCGACCCCTGCCGCTAATGCTTATGCATTTGAAGAGAGACAACGAAAAGGTCCAAAAGTTGCAGTTATTGCAGTCTTTTCTCTCTTACTTTTGACATTGATAGGTTTACTTTTGGCTTCTGCTTTATCTAACGATAAGCAGTCGGGTCCTAAAACTTTGCCAAATGTAGTCGGTAAGACCAAAGAAGAAGCTCGTAAACAATTAACAAATATGGGATTCGAAGTTAAAGTCGAATTAAAAGTTAACGAAAAAGTCGATGCTGGCAAAGTATATGCTCAGGACCCAGAAGCAGGAACAAAATTAAGAGAAGGTAATACTGTAACTATTAGTGTCAGTGCTGGAATTGGAGAATCTAAAGTCCCTGACGTTTCTGGCATGTCTATTAATGATGCGAGTTTGAAACTTGAAGAAGCAGGTTTCACTACTGTCCCTAAAGAAGAAGAAAGCGACACAGTAGAGAAAGACAAAGTAACAAGAACAAAACCAAAAGCAGGAACAAAATTAAAGCGCGGCTCCGATGTTGAGGTCTACGTCTCGTTAGGTCCTTCGACTAAGGCAGTGTTAAATGTTGTTGGTTTAGATTCAACTACTGCTGCAGCGCAGCTAGGACAAGAAGACTTCCAAGTGGTGACTCAGCAAGAAGCTAGCGATAGCGTACCTGTCGGCAAGGTTATTCGCACAGATCCTGTTGCCAATACAATGGTCCCAAGAAATTCGACCGTAACAATTTATGTATCATCAGGACCTGCAGAAGTTAGTGTTCCAGATGTTGTTGGAATGACAAAAACACAAGCTACAAATACATTACAAAATGCAGGCTTTGGCGTTATCATCACTTCTACCGCTTCATCTCTTTCTGACAAGGATAAAGTACTTCAGCAATCACCTAGCGCTGGAACTAAAGCATTAAAAGGTTCAAGTGTCACAATAAAAATTGGCGACGGATCTTTACCTTAATGCTGTTAAGTCCACAATGTACACACTATTAAGAAGCTAAAATACTTTTATGCCAAAATCGCAATCACCTAGAACAAAGAAGAAAACAAGCAAGAAAAAGACTGGATCGAATCAGTCGCACGAAGTACTTACGCAAGATCCTAAATTCGACAAGCCCACTCCTCTATATGTTCCTGTTGCAGCAATAGCTTCTATCGTTGCTGGTTTAATAGTGATCGTTTTAAACTTTTTATCAGTACTTCCTCAAGCACCACAGCCTCAATACAATATTGTGTCTCTAGCTTTGATGTCTTTTGGCTTCATAATTTCCACCCAAATTCGCTAGCTGGAACCTCCAGTAAATTACATTCATGTAATTTACCCACAAAGTTTTCCACTCTCTGTGGATAACTGATTCTTAACTCAAGAGATTCGTCTCCTATCCACTAGTAGTTGTGGATAAAACTGTGGGAAAGTCTGTGGTTAATTTGAAGTTGTGAGAACCATATCTTCTCTACAGTGCCTTGGGGCATCAGGCACTTCACCAGTTGGGGCCATTGTCATATTAACTTCAGCCCCACAAACAGTGCATCGATAATGAAAATCAACTGGCGCAATGTTTTCAGGATCGGGTTCAGCAGGAGGAGCAACCCAAAATTTTCTTAACGCTCCAGCCAAAGTTACGTATACAACTAGACCAATCAAAATTGCAACGAAGATAAAAAAGATATTCACGAGTTCATTCTTTCAGATTCTACGCTATTAAAGAAATTTATGAATATAAGGTTAGACTAAGCAGGTGACGAGACGTAAAAACTTCGCTAAATCAAAATATAAAACTTCCGTGATGCCTGGCATTGTCTCGCCTACCCGTGTTGTTCCTTCAAATATTCCACTTCCTCCATATGTCCCTGGAAATATAACATTGCCAAAACCTCCTTTGGAGCTAGACGAAAAAATTAAAAGAATGCGCCAAGCAGGAATTGCTGCGAGAGAAGTAATGCTCGAAGTTAAGAAATTCATTAAACCTGGCATCACCACTGATCAGATCGATGAACTTGTACATAATGAAACAATTAAAAGAGGAGCCTATCCTTCACCACTTTTATATGGAAAACCTCCTTTCCCTAAATCAGTTTGTACAAGCGTTAACGAAGTTATATGTCACGGTATACCCGACTCACGAAAATTAGTAGACGGAGATATTTGTAATGTTGATATAACCGTTTACTTGAATGGTGTTCATGGCGACCATAATGAAACTTTTTTAGTTGGCAATGTTGATGAAGAATCAAAAAGATTAGTTGATGTAACGAAGCAAGCTCTATGGCTTGGTATCTCTCAAGTTAAGCCTGGAGAAATTACTAGAGGTATCGGTCGTGTAATTGAAGAGTTTGCAAAAGAGAATGGTTATTCTTCAGTTCGTGATTACACAGGACACGGAATCGGCGAACAGTTTCACTGTGCTCCAACAATTTTACATTATGACACATCGCAAAACGATGCGATCATGATGCCCGGAATGACTTTCACTATAGAGCCAATGCTTACAATTGGAGATTGGCGAAGCAAAATTTGGGACGATTCATGGACTGTTGTTACTAAAGACAATTCTCGGTCAGCACAGTTCGAACATACATGTCTTGTTACAGAAACTGGCGTTGAAGTACTAACGCTTTTACCTGAGGAACCCCGACTATTCCCCAGCTAGTCTGCACTTTTATGCTTAAACTAGTCGGGTGACTGATTCAACTTTGCAAAAAACGCCTACAACATTTTCGCAATTAGCAAAAGCTACCCCTCCAGATCGCGAAAGAGTCGTTGATTTCTTAAGAGCGTTCTCTATTTGTTGCGTCGTTTTAGGTCATTGGCTGATTTGCTACATAGTTCAAGATAAAAACGGTAACATTTCAGGAACAAACGCGTTAACAGGTCTACGATTTGGATGGCTGTTAACTTGGTTCTTTCAAGTAATGCCTATTTTCTTTTTTGTTGGTGGCTATGCGAACTATGTAGGAATCAGAAGTTTTAAAAGAAAAGAATTGTCATACGCAGCGTATTTAACATCAAGGGTTCGAAGAATGTTAAAACCGGTAGTTGCGTTACTAATGGTTTGGGTTCCTGTTAATTTTATTATTGACTGGCGAAATTACAGAACAGAAGACTTTGCAGCTTTGTTAAGCAAAATAGTCACACAACCACTTTGGTTTATTGGCACGTATATCTTAGTTACTGCTTTAGCATGGCCACTTTATAATCTACATTTAAAATGGGGCGCTAAATTTCTAATTTTTTCAGCCGCCATTCCCTTCCTTGTCGACTGGTTAAGATTTGGCCAAGGCATTGTAGCTATTGGTTATCTAAATATTTTTGTTTGGATATGGATTCATCAATTGGGTTATGCATATGCCGATGGTACATTGCTGGCAAATGCAGGTGGATCTAAAAATCAGAAGACTGAACTATGGAAAAAGTTTGGTGGATTATTTGTGACAACCATTGGCGCACTCGGCTTATTCTTCTGTTCAGGTATTAAAAAGTTTGGTGATGTTTCGTTCATACATAGCTTCGCAAAAACATTTAAATTAGATAATCTTCCTTATCCTCCATCGATGGTTGGTTTGCCTGGAGAAAAAATTTCAAATATGAACCCTCCTACTGTTGCTATATTTTTTCTTGCACTTACTCAGATTGGGTTGTTGATTGTATTTAGAGATCGTCTTCAAAAGTTTTTACAACGGGAAAAAATTTGGACATTTACCGTTGCAATTAATTCAATGATATTAACTATGTTCTGTTGGCACCAAAGTGCATTGGTACTTGTAACACTGGTTAGATTCTCATTCCATATCAACGAACCACAAATTGGTTCAGGAAACTGGTGGGCAACAAGACCACTACTTCTTGGCTGCTATGCAGTAGTTCTTGCATGTATTGTTCCAATCTTTTGGAAATACGAGAGATGGCGCAATGATGACCTTACTGGTATTTCTTCAAAAAGTGTTGCAATATGCACTGTGATTATCCTTGTCATTGGGCTTATGGGATTAGCCCTTGGTGGTATTGACAACATGTTTGGTAAAGGCGATGACCTTATGGGTCTTTTTCAAATTAATGCGTTTTTGTCAGTGACTTTAACAATTTGTGGAGCTGGAGCTTTTGGCGTACTGAGAAATATGAAAAAAGTGGCCCAAGGATCAATATAACTAGGTAATATAACTCAATTAAAGGTTTTATGAATAGCTAAACACCCTACTAGAAGCGCTATTTATGAATAACAATCTTTTTTGTAATCTATTAATTTGTTTCATTTAATGTTAAGTTAAAAATCTAAGTAAGCCCGTCAAACGCCCAGCATCAGACACCATTTGATTGACCATGGAAGGTTGTCATGTTTGGTAATAGTTTTTTTGGCAAATCACGATTTTCAAGATTAATAATTCTTATTTCTCTAATAATCCTTGTAGCTATTCCAATTGCAGCTGGTGCTATTGGTCCATATGCAAATGATACAGCAGGTTCATCAAACAACGATTATGTGTTAATGAATGAGGGCGGCACACCGGCGTTTCAAAATGCATGTGTCTTGCAATATCAAACTAGAAATGCTTCTGCTACACAAAAAGACTATGTGACAAGAGCAATGAATAAAATCGGCCAAGCAATGGGTGTCCCAACCCAGTACATGGGGGATACAAGCTTTGCACCAGTACCTTTTTGGTATCGAAACAGACTTACTGATCAAGACAAGATATTTCCATATCCGTATTTTGTTTTATCTTTTAACGAAACCGATGTACCTGGAGGTGGAGCAGGAGCTGCGGGACCTGTAGAGGCATACGAAAACCCAAACTCCGACTTTGCTAATCAAACAGTTTATCGTGAACAACAAAAGCATTTTGTTTCACGTGGTGGTGTTGCCATGTTTACAACTTTGCTAGATGCAAGGCCCGCTCCACACAATACAGTTCTTCACGAATCAATGCACATGATGAATTTGAATGATAAATACAACACAGACACAATGATGGGCAACCGTGTTTATGATCCCAACGGTGATTTTGCACAAGAAGATCTTCGTAAACTTTGGGAAGCTGGAACCAACTCTAGAAATCCAAATACTTGTTGGATATCAGAAACAATGAATCGTGCTTTACGTCCAGATGTCACAAGACCATATACTCCAACCAAACCAATCTCAATGCCTACAGGACATTACGAATGTGGCGGTTCGACAGGCTGCACTTGGGTTCCTAATGATCCAAACCAGTCAACCACCACCACAACAAAACCAGCTTCTACTACAACGACAACTACGACGAGACCGGCATCTACAACAACGACAACAAAACCATCAACGACCACGACAACGAGGCCAACATCTACAACAACCACAACCGTTCCAAGTAATTTAATTGATGGTTTACTTATAACAACAACTTACGATAAATTGCCAAAAAAGATCGGCGACAAAGTTACATTCACATTTAAAGTAATGAACACAGGTACAACAAGTCTTTCCCAAATAGTACTCAGTGCCCAGTCATTGAATAAGGCTGGGACTAATAGTTTTGCAACAATACCTGGACTCTTCGCAGGATGGTCACAAAACATTACTGCAGTTTATACATGGGATGGTAGAAACTTTTTTGGTCCTCAAAATAAACTTACGGCCACTGCAACCCCGTTAAATCCAGACTACAGCGCTAGGCCACAAATCAAATATCCATCAGGCTTATAAAAAAACCGTTGGCCTGTTTTCATACTTTATATTATGGAAACAGTCCAACGGTTTGGGTGGAGGAGATGGGACTCGAACCCACGACCCCCTGCTTGCAAAGCAGGTGCTCTAGCCAACTGAGCTACACCCCCAGGGATTTAGATCTGACATTCTAGACAATTTCTAGCTCGGTGTCTTGCTGGATTGAAAGATATTCAAATTTCGTTCTTTTTCTTCAAATGCTAATAAGCACAAAGCTGGCACAGCTATAGATATCATCATTCCAGGAATGGCAACACCTGAATCGTTCAAAAACATCCCTAAAACTCCAGCAATTAGTGATGCATATACGATTAGAGAAAACGTGTCATCGCTATTAGACATTTTCTTTACAAATTGCTCTGGCCTTAAAAATAGAACAAGAAGGAAGATTGTTGTTAATACAATTACGGAGGCAAAAACTGAATTAGTCAATATATGAAAGTTTGCATATATTTTTCGTTCAATCACAACACCTGCATTGCCTTGAATAAGAACACTAACGAACCTACCCAAATGACTTCTTTCAGATAGCGGGCGTTTGAAATCAAAAAGAGAAAAAGCTGTAATAGTAGTCAGCGTTATAACTAGAGCAATTGTTACATATTTAAGATTTATTTTCTTGTTAAATATTTTGAAACCAATAAAGCATGACGTCGGAACAATTGCAAGCACTCCACCGACATCAGAACCAAAGTTTGGCGCTCCATCTACAAACAGAACTAACAATAAAAAGAAAATCAATAGTACATTTAACTTGATTTGATTTACATTTGAAAATATTTTTCTAGCAGATGCGACAAAAATAATAGAAGCTACAGCCAAAATTGAAAATGACATATTTCCGATACCTGCAAATCTACCGGCAACAATCGCTGAATACCCCAGCAGAGAATTCAGCTGCATATTAGCTCCAGATAAAATATCTAAAATCATTAACGATACATAGGCTGTTGAAATGCCGAAGATTATATTTACTGGTCTATATTTTTTTAGAAGTAAATATAAAATTAATGAAAGCATTATTGAGATCAACAAAAATGCAGCCCAAATTAATGTCGGGTTTCCGATAAGCAACATAAATGGCGACACAAAGAAAGTCGCCAAAGGCATAACGGCACAAAGTAAGCATAAGTACTTCGCATAGCTACGAAGTTTAAATAATTTAATAAAAACAAAGACAGAAAAAACGACAGTCAAAAATACGGTTAATATAAAGGTAACTGCAAATTTTTCAAAAGTCTCATCACGCAATAATGCTTTTTTGTTTACGTTAATTAAGTGATGCTCTTTCTCTTTATAGCTATCGGAGCTTTTGTCATAGGCCAATAGCGTTGATGCCATTGATTCAGGTGGTTCAATAGAAAAGAATTTCAAAATACTTGGGGCTATATCACCTAATGCAACTATAGAATTTCTTCGGGATAGCCCACTTGTCGCATATCCTGGTGAAATGTCTTTACCTGCAGCAACAAATAGGTTTAGTTCTTCACGAGAGGAACTAGACATTGGAGAAAGAACGAATACTTGATCTTTCTGCAATTCAACTTTGTTCAATAACTTTCCTATAAGCTGATCACACTGATTTATCGCATTTAAGAATTTACTTTCATAAAGATCAGGTTCTATTAGTCTTCTTTTGGATGACAGCCTTTCTAAATCTGAACACTCTACAACGGTTACGTCATGTTCTTTTAAAGATTGACTTGCTTTGTCTTCAAGCACTGCCATATTCATTGTTAAATCGTTTTTGAGAAGGTCTGTTGAGATGTCCCCATTTAGAAGCTTTCCTGTTCGATCAGAACCGAAATAAGCTACCGGGCGCTTTTTGCAATAAGAAACATCTTTTAAACAAATATCGGCGTTTCCAAAAACAGCGATAGATCTATTTGCTTTTTCTAACGCATATCCTAACGACCCTATCTGAGTTGGAGCTAAAACACCTAAATTCTGAGTACGAGATCTTTCAAAATTAATAGCTACACCAGCTGATCCATATGCCGATTTACCCTGTTGGTTTTCATAAATATCAGAAGCGTTAACACCATCTATATTTTCAACAGGTGTATAAAAAGTAGATATATTTGATTCAATTGCGTTCGCACGGTTACCTGCAGATAGAGATGCGTATCCTTTTTCAATGCTTCGAACTGGCTTTGGTACACGTATAGAAAAGTTCGCAACAGAACCGATATCTGCTAAATGTTTTACATTATTTGCTTTCGAATCTTTAATGTCTGACCACGCAATGCGAGGCATTGTAATGATTAGGATCTTTCCCTTATCTTCATTTGCATACGAACGTACTGGAAAAATTGATACGAAAATAGAAACTAGAATAAAAAAATAAATCAATCTGGATTTTTTAATGTTAAAAAACAAAACTATCGACCTTGTAACTTATTTTTTTCTTTATCTTGTGTTTCAAAAATTAATTGAGATAAGACAGGAATAGCAATAATAAACATCGTGGCTGGTATTCCAACGCCAGAATCATTTAAAAACATGCCTAATAGAGCAATCGTGATACCGCCAACATAAAAAATTTTAAATCCACGGTAATTGTTCATTAAATCAGAAATAATTTGACGGTTTGAATAAACGACATATAGTAAATACGCAATTGAAAACAAAACTACAAAGATCCACATAGAACCTGTCAAGATTCTGAAGTTTGCAGCTAGTTTTCTTTCTAAAGTCGAGACTGCCCCACCATCGAAAATACTTTGAGCAAATCTACCCAGGTGAGTTCGTTGGGATGCTGGCCGTGACAGGTCTAGAAGGGCCAATATTGATACTGTTAATATCGTAGAAATAGTTGATATAACTATTGTTTTTAAAGTTATTCTCTTATCAAATAGCAACATTGCAATTACAAATATTGTTGGAACAAAAGCTAATACCCCGCCAACGTCAGAACCAAAGTAAGGAGCACCATCTATTAACGCAATTGCTATCAGCAATATACAGAGAGATATCTTTACTATCTTTATTTTCTTGTAGTCGTTTTTAAAATCTAGATTCAAAGCCATTGATACAAGCAAAACTGAAGAAATAGCTAAAACTGCAAATGGTTGATTACCAAAGCCTGTAAACCTTCCAGCAACTATAGGTGAACTCCCATAAATTGAATTGAACTGCAAATTTCCACCTGTCAGCACGTCAGCAATAAGCACTAATAAATTTATGGACATTAACGTCAAGATAACTTTTGTAGATCCATATTTTATTTGTAAATAATTTGAGACTAAAGAAATGATTGAAACTATGACTGATATAGCAAGGATAAATCTAAAAGGCTTTTCTAAAGCTATTGTTATTGGCTGTATTAAGTACGAAACAACTGGTACCGACATTAATCCATAACCTAAAAAACTAGACGCAGTTTTTAATTTACCGCCTCTACTTAGTGCCAACAGATTGACCAGTATGGTTAACAATGCAAAAACAATTAAATAATTAGTTAATGGCTTAACTGATTTAGAAATTATTATGGCTTTATCGTTCAGAGTTGTTAACTTATCAATTCGTGCTCGAGAATTTGAAGAGTCGTGATTATAAGACATTAATGTGTTACCCATTGAGGAAGGTATTTTTACACTTAAGCTCTTAAGCACACTAGGAGCAATGTCTACCAAAGTAACTATTCCACTTCGTCTAGTTGTGGCACTTGAAGCCAACCCTTTATTAATATCTTTCCCTGCAGCCAGAAACATTGTTGTCTGCTCTTGTCCAGATGGCGCACTAGGTGAAAATATATATATTTGATCCTTGGTTAGATCAATATTTTTTTTGATAAGACCGACTAATTCATCACATTTTTCTATAGTTCTTCTAAAACTTCTTTCATATACTGAAGGCGAAGTTTGTTTTTTAAGGCCATCAACTCGTTCCAAATCTGAGCACTCAACTGCGGTTACATCATGTTTCTTAATCGAATCCGAAGCCAAGCGGGCAACTTTTGAATTATCAAATCTATATAAATCCTTACCTGTTGCAGAAGAATCTATTAGTAGATCCTTACTGACATCACCATAACGAACTATACCTTTTTGGTTTGCCCCTAAATACGCAATAGAACGTTCGAAACATCCCGGTGATTCACTATTACATGTATCAGCGTTTCCAAAAACAGCAATAGATTTTGAATCTTTAGTTAATGCTTTAGCAAACGAACCCAATTGACTTTTATATAATCCCTTTGAGTTAGCATTTATTGAGGCCTGATATCCCAATGATATTGCTGCAGGATTTGTTATCGTGTAACTACCTCGTTGATATTTATATATGTCTTTAGCTAGCTGTCCATCATATACTTCGTTTGGATTTAAAAATGTTGTTGTCGATGTATCTGCTGCACTTGCTCTTGAACCAGCCGCTATTGTTGCATATCCTTCAGAAGGTGACGTCACAGGCGTTAATGTGCGTACACTTAATGCAGCAACAGAACCTTTATCTATTAATTTATCGATGTTTGGCGTATTCGCTTGCTTGTAAAGTTCCCATGTAACCCTAGGCATAGAAATTAAAACAATTTTTTTGTCTTCATTTTGTTTTGAATGATTTGAAGCAAAAGAAGCTTGCGAAAAAATTAAAGAAAGAATAGTAATGACAAGAACAAGAAGTACAAATCTTAATTTAGAGATTCCAAGGCTGTTTTTAATTTTAGACACGCGGTTACCTTTTAATTTGTTTTATACAGCTTAATGATTTTTGACACATTATTTTGAGTATCAACAAGCTTTAATGCGGTTTCTGACAGTTTTGATCTATCGAAATTTGGTAAATCAACATTTGCCCCCCATTTAATCATCGTGTCGCATAAGAATTGGCTATCAAGTTGTTCAATCACTTCTCCATTTTCTCCATTTAAGACTTCATTAGCGATTCCTGTTTTACTCATAACCACAGGCACACCCATAAACAGAGATTCAATTAGAACTAAAGGAACTGTTTCGTATTCTGAAGAAAGCACCATAACGTCTGCGATGCTTAAGATTTCGAAAACATCTACATAACCAGTAAAAAAAACTTTGCCTCCTAGTGAACTGGCTTTGACATATTTCTCTAAATAATCTTTATACTTTTCCGTACCGGATCCGACAACAAACAATTTAGCTTCACTATTTTTTTCTGTAAGTTTTGAAAAAGCATCAATTAATAATGGAAGATTTTTTTGCGGATGTAACCTAGCAATAGAAACATAAACTTTGTCGTTTCGTTTTATAGACCAGTTATCACATATTCTTTGTCGAGAACTAACAGCTTTCTCTTTACGCTTTTCGTCTAGCGTCTGCCCAATCGGCAAAATAACAGAAAATTTATCCTTATACTTACTTTTAACCTGCAACTGTTCTAACGAAAATTTACTAGGGCATATAACCTGATCGACTTTGGAAAACAAAATATTTTGCGCGAACTTTTTAATTGTGTATTTAATTTTTCCCTCGAAACTATGGGCATGGTTGTGCATAGTAAGAATAACTAATGGTTTATTTTTTTTAAACATAAAAGTTAGATACACAAAGTATCCTGCTGATAAACCGTGGGCATGAATAACATCAAAACCATTTGAAATTATTTTGATTTTTTTTATTGGATCTAAAAAGGAAAGAGGATTTTTGATGCTTGTTTTTTTAAAGCTATATGTTTGAACTTCAAGATCATCCATGACTTTTGTAGGTCCAATAATGTATGACTCAATACCTTGTTTGTTTAGTTCTTTATTCAGTGATGCAACATGCTGGCGAATCCCGCCTGCCGATCTGGAAAGAACCTGCAGAACCTTCAAAGCTTCGCCTTTTTCTTGGCTTTTATACATAAAATTATCCATGTAATTATGGCAATAAAACCAAAACTCATCCATTGAATTGCATACGACAAATGATTACGCAAAGTTAATTCCGGCTTAGAGATTAGTTTAGGGAAAGAATCAGCTCTAATGTGTCCTCTTGAATCATTTGTAAGCTGGATCCATAACGGATAAATATCGCTGCGTTTACCTGTAGAGATAAGAGTAGAAAAGTCCTCAGTTGATATTCGAACATCAACATTATCTTTATAAGTTAGCTTTTTGTTTTTTGAAAAAGGTCGCTTGGGCTCATTGAGCCTTATCAAGCCTGTGATTGTTCGCTTGGTTTTGTACCCACGAATTGGCTCAATCAAAGAGTTGTCGACACTGCCAGAAATAATATCGTCACCTAAAGACTGAGGGATCCAGCCGCGATTGATATAAACGATTGCATCTTTTGAAATCTCAAAACCAGTTAGAACATTAAAGCCAGGTTCACCATCACGAGTTCTTGAAGCAACTAAAACTTCGCTGCGTTCAATGTAGTTTCCTTCAGCTTTTATCTGACGGTAATTATTATCCTTTATTGCTTTGATATTTTTGCCAGGCAATAGTGTTAAAAAATCTTGAGCTTTTTGTGCCATGCGATTTTCTATAGTTGCATTCATCTCTTTGCGTTGCGAAAGTCGCGAGAATTGCCAATAACTAAGTAAAAAACATGTAAGTGCTGCTAAGCATACAAGAAAATGGCCAATAATAAATTTTTTAGTTAACAACATTTTCTAACTGCATCAGCAACTATTTGAGCAACATTGGAATCGAAAGCAGAAGGAATAATAAATTCTCTATTTAAATCTTTATCTTCTACTACATCAGCCAAAGCTCTTGATGCTGCCAATTTCATTTCATCTGTAACTTTATGCGCGCGTGCATCTAAGAGTCCTCTGAAAAATCCTGGGAATACAAGTACATTATTAATTTGATTTGGATAATCGCTTCTACCTGTCGCAATAACCGAAACATTCTCAGGCACAAGCTCAGGCATAATTTCTGGAACAGGATTGGCCATAGCAAAAACAATCGCATCTTTAGCCATTGCTTTTAGCCAATCTGGCTCGATAAGATTTGGACCAGAAAGACCCATGAAAGCATCAGCACCTTTCAATGCATCTTCAATTGAACCAGTTATTTTTTGCTTATTGGCATTTTGTGCAAGCCAAAGTTTTTCGCCAGAAATGTCGTCGCGACCTTCGTGTATAACGCCTGTGCGATCACAAACTGTGACATCGCCAACACCTGCACTTAATAAGAGTTTCGCACATGCAACCCCAGCTGCTCCTGCACCCAACATCACAACACGTATATCTTCTAGTTTTTTGCCGACTACTTTGCAGGCATTGATCATCGCCGCTAGCGTCACAACAGCTGTACCGTGCTGGTCGTCGTGGAAAACAGGGATTGAAAGTTCTTCACGCATTCTTTCTTCTGCTTCAAAACAAACCGGTGCTGCTATATCTTCAAGATTGATGCCACCAAAAGTTGGTTCTAGTGCCTTTGCAATTGCAACTAATTCGTCAGCAGTTGTTGCGTTTACACAAATAGGATAAGCCGCTATACCAGCGAATTCTCTGAATAATACAGCTTTGCCTTCCATTACAGGCATAGCCGCTTCAGGACCAATGTCGCCTAAACCTAAAACTGCAGTTCCGTTACTAAGAACTGCAACTGCATTTTTTCTACCTGTTAAATCCCAAACACGATTTACGTCTTGTGCAATAGTCGATGAAATACGTCCAACACCCGGCGTGTATGCCATCGCAAGATCGTCGCCATCTTTTAATTGAAGCCTTGAGATAACATCGATTTTCCCACCATTGTGTACAGCTTCTACGCCATCAACCACGTTTAAAACTTCTACATCACTTAAGGATTCAAGAGCATGGATTATTTTCTTTTGATGCTCAGTGCCACTTGCATCAATAGTTGTGATTATTGTTCCATCGTCGTGGGTTTCAAAACGGCGTACGTCACCATTTGAATTGTTAACAGTATCAATTATTTCATCTGATGCATTCTTAACAACACTGCTATCGCCAGTTTTAACCTTTAGCGTTACAAATAGCCGATATCCTGCAGTTGTTCGAAGTTTCACGTCTTTGCCCCTTGAGCTCGCACCTAAGCGTATATGGGCTTCCATTCTGCCCTGATTTTTGGCAATTGTGCTAGTCGTACGCAAACTTTCGCTAACTATTTTTAATGGACTAAAGACATCGAACGAATTGCAACAGGAGTTTCGCGGAAATTCGATAATGTTTGCAAAGCTGATGCGCCATTAGCTTCTGTGGCCTTAGCTCTTCTTGAAATGTCTGAAGCTTTTACAGCTAAAGGAAAAATGACATCACGCAATTGTTGCGCGTCAACTACGGCAACTAAAGGAGATACGTCATCTCTATGGGGAGTAACATTTACATGATCGTCAATACTTGATAAAAGGCCTGTAACCATTTCTGGTAATAGCGGAACAGGTGTGACAATATCCTCACCAAATCCGAAAATATCATCTTCATGTCTGTGCACTTCTACATCTGCACCATCAACATCGAGCAATGTAGAGCCTTGAGGACAATTAGCTAATGGGATTCTAAATTCGGCAACAACAGGGCTAGCGCATAAACCTCTCCCATTTTTATATGTAGCACTTAGGTGAACTGCGCCATCATCTACACGTG
Source organism: Acidimicrobiia bacterium (assembly GCA_046331265.1). Lineage (GTDB taxonomy): Bacteria > Actinomycetota > Acidimicrobiia > IMCC26256 > JAGPDB01 > JAGPDB01. The sequence continues at coordinate 123,060 of JAXLRE010000005.1, forward strand.
AAAATACTCTTGTAGGCACTATTCCTTCAGCGATTGAATAACAAAATGGAACATTATGGGTATTTCGAAATCTTAAAGAAGCTGAAGTGTAATGTGTGGTTTGATTGTTTGACATTTGTGAATTCCTAAAATGAAGTGACTAGTACGAGGCGCTGATTGTTATTTACAACAACAGCAACAGCATTGAGAGCTGCAACACGTACACATGCACAAGAGAGTCTCGAAATGAGTGCATGTCTTCATAAGTTATACATTCTACACAAAAAAGATTTAATGACACAAGGTGAGCTCCGAGATAATTTCGAATATCATCTATGACTAATGAAAATTCTAGTGGCCGATTGCATTGTTACTTACGAGGGAAGATTAGGAGCACGCCTACCTTTAGCTAGACGCTTACTTATGATGAAAGCGGATGGAAGTTTCGCAATTCATTCAGATTCAAAGGCTTTCAAACCCCTTAATTGGATGACCCCTCCTTGCACAATAACTGAGACAGAGGACTTAATTGTTGTTCGCAATAAAAAAGGCGAAGAACTTCGTGTTGAGCTGTTGCAACGAATTCACGAATACGAAATGGAGCTAGGTTCTGAGCCTGGTCTTGAAAAAGATGGTGTTGAAAAAGAACTTCAAGAATTGATTGCTGCACGAGTTAATAAATTACAAAGTGATTTCGAATTAATCCGCCGAGAATTTCCGACCGACATTGGTCCAGTGGATTTATTATGCAGAGACAAAGAAGGAATTTGCGTTGCAGTAGAAATTAAACGCATCGGCGAGATTGCAGGTGTTGACCAATTACTTCGCTATATCGAACGCATCGAACGAGATAATAGATATGGCAAAGTAAAAGGAATGTTTGTTGCAACGAAAATAAAAGAGCAAGCAAAAGTTTATGCAAACAGTCGAAACATTGATTGTGTTGAAATCGACTTAGTTGATTTGCGCGAAAGCGAATCCGACAAACTCCGCCTTTTCTAACTTCTCGTGTTGGGTCGAAAAACTATCGTTTTTCGATAGATAATCCCACAAACACAGACCTAATTGATAGATTTATTTT
>JAXLRE010000006.1:0-112760 GCA_046331265.1 Acidimicrobiia bacterium
CATAACAGTCATCGCTATCGATGAGTTTTTTCGCATGGCAAATGAGGACAAAAAATTAGATGAGATATCTCGTGAAGAAAAATTAAGTCGGATGTCAGAACTAAATGATATTGAAGAGTGCGCTGACATTATCGCTTGTGCACAACTGCTTAGACAACAACATGGATGTACCACAGTTGGATTAATTGGTTTTTGTATAGGTGGTATGTATGCATTTAAATGTGCCGGGTCAGGTGTTTTTGATTCGGTAGTTTCATGTTATGGAATGATAACAATGCCGAACGACTGGGCGCAGCAAGGACAAAAAGATGCAATAGATTATTTACAAAATGATGCTTGTTCGAAAGTTCTTGCAATTGTTGGCGGAGAGGATTTTGGATTCGCAAAAGATGACGATGTTGATTTACTGCGTATAACACTGAGTAATGAGCATCATAAAAATATTGGATCAAGATTAGAAATATTTAATGAAGCGGGTCATGCTTTTATGCACGACCCAAACCGTGAAGAGTATCGAAGTGATGACGCTAAAGCGGCTTGGAAATTCGCGTTCGATTTTTTATTCGAAAATAAGGTATAATATATAGTCAATTATTCCTCAAATACATCAAAAGGAACAAAATGCCCTTCAATATTGGTGACAAAGTTGTATATCCTCATCACGGTGCAGCGACAGTAGAAAAAAGAGAAAAAAGAAAGATTGAAATCGACGGGAAATCAAAAAATGTCGAATATTTAGTTATGCGAGTCGCATACACAGATCTAGTTGTACGTGTTCCAACAGAACGTATTGAAGAAATTGGAATTCGTGACGTTATCAATACTGAAGAAGTCGAAGAAGTTTTTGCTGTGATCATGAAGACTGACGCTCGTACTCCTTCGAACTGGTCGAGAAGATTTAAGAACCACATCGAAAAATTGAAGAGTGGAGATATATATCAGGTCGCAGAAGTTGTACGTAACCTATCTTCACGCGATGGCGATAAAGGATTATCTGCGGGTGAAAAAAGAATGCTCTCACAGGCCCGAAATATTTTGACATCAGAACTTAGTTACGCGCTTGATCTAGATCGTGAACAAGCTGAAGACACTTTGAATAAAGTTTTAAGAAAAGAAGATGTCTCTGACGTCATTGCATTGAAGAAGAAAAATGCACGTGCAGCTAAAAAAGCAAAAGCAGAAAAGAAGAAAGCTGCTGAAGCAAAAGCTGCCGCTAAAGCTCCTGCGAAAAAAGCTGCAACAAAAGTACCTGCAAAAACAGCAGCAAAAAAACCTGCAGCTAAAAAAGCAGCTTCTAAAACTACTGCTACAAAAGCAACAGCTAAGAAGACAACTGCAAAAAAGAAGTAGTACATGTCTTCTCGCATGTTCACAATTGTTGTTGCAGCGGGTAATTCAACAAGATTTGGTTCAAATAAATTATTAGAAAAAATTGGTGACGAATCTGTCTTAGATAGAAGTGTTCGAATAGCTTTAGAAAATTCTGATGGGGTTGTTGTTGTAACTGACCCTAATTCATACGCAAATTCAAATGTTCATGCAATTGTTTCGGGTGGACAAACTCGTTCTGAGTCAGTAAAGAACGGCCTAAAACAAGTACCACACGACGTTGAAATAATTGCAGTTCATGATGCTGCAAGACCGTTTGCTTCATCTGAAATTTATCAAAGAGGCAAAGGACTAATTGAACAAGGTAACAAAGCTGTAATTCCCGCAGTAAATGTCATAGATACAATTAAACAAGTTAACGAAAACAGTTATGTATCTGAAACTATTCCCCGAGATGAACTAAGAGCAATACAAACCCCGCAAATATTTAATGCAGAAGTATTAAGAGAGGCTCATCAAAAATTTGAATCGGATACAGATGATGCTGCTCTTGTCGAAAAGTTAGATATAAAAGTAATTGTATATGAAGGCGCGCAAGAAAATATCAAAATTACTACCAGGCAAGACCTTGATCGAATAAAAAGTAAAACATCTATTCAAAGAATTGGCTCTGGATACGATATCCATCCTTTTACTAATGATGATCAGAAAAAGTTGATATTAGGTGGTGTCGAATTTAGCTATCGTGCTCTAGAAGGCCACAGCGATTCTGATGCAGTTTTCCATGCGCTAACAGATGCGCTGTTAAGTGCAATAGGAGCTCAAGATTTGGGATCAATGTTTCCTGCGTCAATAGACGAAAATAAGAATCGCAACTCAGGAGAGTTCTTAGTTGAAGCTACAAAGCTTATTGCAAAAGAAAATCTATTTGTAAATAACATTTCGATAATAATTAATGCTGAACAACCTAAGCTGCGAGATACTCTAGATTCGATGAAAAAAAATATTGAATCAATACTGGCTCCTATATATACACAAAATTCAATTATTTCAATAACGCCAAAGCATGGTGAAGGTGTAGGAGAAATTGGTGAGGGCAAAGCCATCGCTGTATACGCCACCGTCCTATTATCAAACTAGAATCCTTCTATGGCAACGCCGACATATAACGATATAGACATTGAATTCTTTGATACAAAGCAAAGAAAGATGGTCACGCTCGAAACTAGAGATGAAAATAAAGTTTCAATTTACGCTTGTGGTCCTACAGTATATGACCACCCTCATTTAGGTCACGGTCGCACAGCTTTTACCTATGACATGATTAGAAGATTTCTAAAATATGTTGGATATGAAGTAACTCTTGTGAGCAATATAACTGACATTGAAGACAAAATTATTAATCGCGCAAAAGAAGAAGGCGTTGAAGAAAAAGTTATAACAGATCGATATGAAAAGAGTTATCGTGACCAACTCGACTCATTAGGTATTGAGCGACCTGATCATGTACCTCACGCTACAGAATATGTCGATGAAATGATTGAACTTATTTCTCGATTATTAGAAAAAGGCGTTGCTTATCAAACATCAACTGGAGTATATTTTTCTGTTCCTGATTTTAAAGACTACGGTCATTTAAGCGGTAGGAACATTGAAGATCTTTTAGATTCTGCCGGTGCACGCGTTGATGTTGATGATGAAAAACAAAGTCCACTTGATTTTGCACTCTGGAAATACGCAAAAGAAGGCGAACCAACTTGGGATTCACCCTGGGGTCAAGGTAGACCAGGATGGCATATTGAATGTTCAGCTATGAGCGTAGGCTTACTAAACGAAAATTTTGATATTCATGGGGGAGGAAGCGATCTTGTTTTCCCTCACCATGAAAATGAAATTGCACAAAGCGAAGGGGCAGGAGACAAGTTTGCCAAGTACTGGATTCATAGTGCAATGTTAAATATTTCTGGCGAGAAGATGAGCAAGTCCTTAGGTAATTTCATTACATTATCTGATGCCATTTCTGCGCACGGCCCCAGAGCTTTAAGACTTTTCATGATTCAAACGCATTACCGAACACAAATGGAAATAAGCGACGAATCTCTCAGCGCAGCTAAATCAGCATTAGATCGATTTGATGTGTTTATTCGTAGATGTAACAACTTAGAAGTTCAACAAGACTCACAAATTGATGAAGGAACACAAAAAAAATTCGTTGGAATAATGGCTAATGATTTTTCAACTCCTCAAGCTTTAGCTTTAGTTTTTGAAATTATTCGAGAGACCAATATTCTTCTTGATAAAAATGAAATAGAAAAAGTTGGGACTTTATATCGCACTGTTGTAGAACTTATGAATGTGCTTGGTATAAATGTTGAAATAATTTCAACAGAAATTGATGAAGGTTGGATAAAAGAAAAAATTCAAGAAAGAAATAATGCAAGAGATCAGAAAGATTTTACGACTTCAGATGCCATTCGTGATGAACTAGCACAACATGGAGTTATTTTAGAAGATACTAAGGAAGGTACGACATGGCACGTCGAAACGAAGATAAAGTAATTCGAAACAATAATAAAAAAGCACACCAAAAAATTAAGGCTCAGAATAAAAAAGAGACCGGAAAACCTCGTGTAAGTACTTCTTTAAGAAGAACTACAAATATAAAACTTGCACACGGTTTGGGTGGAGAACATGTTGAAGGTTTTCACGCTGTCGAAACATTGATAAACAATTCAAAAAGAAGAGTTACTCATTTATTCGTAAATAAAGAACAAGTAGATTCACCTGAAATTACAAAACTTTTATATGATGCTGAACGTAAACATATTCGTGTAACAAAACTTTCTAGGGAACAATTTTTAGGAAGAACAAAAACAGAATCTCCGCAAGGCGTTATCGCATACTGTTCAGAAAAAAAACCACGTGATATTGACGACTTATTGATGAATCCGAAAGCATTCTTAATTGCACTCGATTCTGTAACAGACCCAAATAATATTGGGGCAATAGTTCGTAGTGCTGAAGTTGCTGGAGCGACAGGTGTGATACTGCCAAAACATAGAAGTGGGCATTTGACTCCATCAGCAGTTAAGGCAGCAGCAGGGGCTGTGGAATTCATGGAATTTGGTCTTGTCCCAGGCATTCCAGCATTTTTACAGCGGGCAAATAAAGCTGGAGTAACTATTTTCGGAATGGCTGGAGAAGCGAAAAAAACTATATATGATCTGGACAAAAGACAAATTTCTGATCGTCCAGTGGTCATAGTTATGGGTTCTGAAGGTAAAGGATTGAGCCAGCTAGTACGCAAACGCTGTGATGAATTAATTCGAATTCCACAAGTAGGAAAGGTCGAATCTTTAAATGTTTCTGCCGCAGCAGCCGTCGCGTTGATTCATATGAGTCATTTGCGATTATAATAAACCGCTACGCCGGATTAGCTCAGTCGGTAGAGCAACTGATTTGTAATCAGTAGGTCGTCGGTTCGATTCCGACATCCGGCTCCATTCTCTGAGAGGATGGACAATAAGGGGGACGCTATGGCTAAAGGTGATCAAAACTCTCAATCCTCATTTTCAAGTCCGACTTCGACACGAGCATTAGGACTAGTTGCAGTTGCTGTTTTGATTGGACTATTGCTTGTAGTTATTATTGATTCAGATAACAGTTCGAAAAAATCATCTAAAGCGCAATCGAGTCAATCAACATCTACGACTACAACCAGTAAATCAACAAGTACATCTACTACTACAACTACTTTGGTTACAGGAGCAAAGAAACCTGCTGAAGTCTCTGTATTAGTACTTAATGGCAGCAATATTGCAGGTGTGGCTTCAACTATTTCTCAAGGCATTTCAAAACTTGGATATAAAACATTGACGGCTGGAAACGATACATCTAAAGATGCCGGAACGATTGTCTACTACAAAGCAGGTTTTGAAAAAGATGCAAAACAACTTGCTACAAATGTTGTACCTGGTCTATTGAAAAATATAAAGATGACACAGACCGTTACTTCGAAACAATTTCCTGCAAGCGCACCTGTAGCTTGGGACCAAGATAATTTGATTAGTGCAAATTTAGTTGTAGTCGTCGGTAACGCTTAAACGATTAAATCTACAGCTTGTGCAAAACCTTCATTGTGTGACTTATCTAGAAGAATAATGTTCTCATGAGCCCGTGCATAAGTTTCAACATCTGGATCAGTTAAAGGGCCGTTACTCGGAACAAAAACTTTGTTCACATATTCATAACATTGAAGATCAGCTAAACCGTCGCCAACCATAAAACAGTTTTCTTTTTTAAGCCTACGAATTTCTTGATCTCGCTTTATACCTGTAGCTTTAGTTGTTCCTTTTGGTGCGAGATGATAAACAATCACATTTTCTACATTCGGCATTGAAACCCTAAAACGACCATGACCATTAGCTATTAGTTCATAGATTTCGAAGTTATTTTCTACGAGAATATGATTAGCTTTTTCTAGGTCAACATTGCCTCTCAATAAAAAAGTTGCGAATCTATTTCTATTGTGTGGATCATGTGATTCTAAATTCCCAGAAAAATTTTCAATTAAAAGTCGTGCTGCTTTTTCCGTATGTTGAAACAAGCCTTGTGGGTCAAGTGAATTAGTTTCCATATATCTTGTAGCTTCATCACCAAAGTTGTAATGATCACTATCGTCTGTATGGATTATGCTTCCGAGTTCGCCAATATATTTTGTTAAACCAATCGATCTGCAAAATTCAAAAGTAACTTCTTTTGTGCGACCTGTTGCAACTACAACTTCGTTTCCTGTTTCTTCTATTTTGCGTAAAGTGTCGACTGCAATATTGGTTCGATCTCCAGCTCCGGTATGGAGAAGAGAAGAATTCTTACCTAACAGTGTTCCGTCTAAATCTAAATAAATTGTTTTCATATCGTTTTATTAGCTTGTAAGTCTAACAACATATACTTTTGATTATTGCGCCTTATTCGCAATATTCGTTAAATGCGTTTTAATAATCTTTTTTATAACGTCTTATTAAAATTTATAGCCAAAATAAAGGACTTTTTAAATTTTTAAGGCTTCTCAATATATCTTGTTCATGTTTTAATATTTATATACGTATCTATCTCGCATTAATTTCCGCGAGAGATGATACGTACAGGTCGATTACCCCGAGGAAATAATATGAAGTTGAAGTCATATAAAGTGCTACTAATTGTTGTAGTCGCTCTATGCCTTCCTTTAACATTTTCAACAAATGCATTTGCAAGTGGTGGTCAATGTAGTGGTGATGGCTGTAGCGGATTCAATGTCGGTGGTTATGGTAATCAAGTGACTAATGGTTCAGGTACTGGAAGTTTTGCTGGCTATTCTCAAGTCCGCTTTGATGCGTACCGACCAGTGCCAGGCTTAACTGAATGTACTCCATCGAATACTGATAGAGCATTGTATGACAATATTGGTGTTCCTGCGAACTACAGCGGCGTGTCATATTTACACCGTCATGTTGCATTACTTAGAAGTGATATAAATGTTGCAACTAACGGTGTTGAAGATGCCAAATATTACAACACAGGTCTGAAGTTTAATTTGGAGACCGGTGCTACAGCTCCGACGACAAACCTCACACAAACACCGACACACTCAAACCCTTGGATAGGACCAAATTGGTTGGGAAGTTTACGTTGCTTACCTCTTAACGGTGGGCAAGATGTTGATGATCAACTTAAATTAATTAAGCCAGATCTACAAGTTAACGGCCGTCAGAGTACACAAGTCCAACCATCACGTGTTGTTTTACGAGCTAAAAAATCGACAATAGATTTAACTTTACAAACAGCTGCTGACGCTAGCCCCGGTATAGACATCGCATTCGACTTCTCTGGAATTACTGCCATTGGAACTGATGAAAATAAAATCAATAAGTGGAAATCTGAGCATCCTCCAGGGGAAGAACCGCCATTGTTCTACGGTTGGTTCATCGCCACGGATCCAAAATCTCCATTTACTATTAAAACTACAGGTGTTACATATAACGAAAACGGAACGACGACATTTCCCATTAAATACAAGAAAAAAGGGAACTATGGATTGTTCATTTTGGCGTCATACCAAGGCAAAATCGTGATTAACGGGACAAGTGTTGCTCTAGATTCAACAGCAGTTTCTTCTGCTTCAAATCCTGTTTTCTTTAAAGTTGTTTCAGTTAAATCTGCAAGTAGAAAAAGTTAGCTCTACAGCTTGATCCTTTAGTTCGCTTAGGCTAACCTAAGTTAAATGTTTGGTAATTTTCTTATTGGATTGCGTGAAGGACTTGAAGCTTCACTCGTTGTTTCTTTACTTATTGCTTATCTAAAGCGAATTCATGACAATAAGGCTTTGAAGCCTTTATGGATTGGTGTTGGTCTTGCGATTGCTATGAGTATTGGGTTAGCGGCATTGCTTACTTTTACTTCAACTTCTCTTTTGCAAAGTTTTGAAAGTCGCGAAGCTTTTGGTGGGATTATGTCGCTCATTGCTGTCGGGTTTGTTACATGGATGATTTTTTGGATGAAAAAGATGGGTCGTCATCTTAAAGATTTACTGGAAGAAAAAATGCATGAAGCTGTTGTTGCAGGAACATTTGCAATTACTGCATGCGCATTTGTAAGTGTCAGTCGTGAAGGTGTTGAGACTTCTTTATTTTTCTGGTCTTCATTACAATCAACACGCGATAGCGTAGACAACAATTCTCTTGTTCCTCTTTGGGGTTTCTTGATTGGGATCACTGCTGCGGTCGCGATTTCGATTGCGCTATATAAGAAACTTCTAAAGATTAATTTAGGAAAGTTTTTTACAAGGACAGGATTGCTTTTAATCTTCGTTGCTGCAGGTATTGCTGCATATGCATTTCATGATTTACAAGAAGCAGGAATTATCCCTGGTATTAATAATATTTCGTTTGATGCAACATCAGTATTAGATCCCAATTCAATTCATGGAGCAATTTTTAGAGGGATCATTCCAATTTCACCACAACCAACATGGCTAGAAATAGCCATATTCTTAGCATATATAGGAGTAGTAATGTCGTTATACATTTCTAAAAGAAATCCACTATCAATTATTAAAAAAGCAGCGCCTGTTGCAACTTTAATAGTTGTTTCGGTCATAGCTTTATCAGCGTGCTCTTCCGAGAAAAAAGCTGAATCAACATTAGAAGTAACGTCAAACAAAAACTCATGTACATATGTTAAAGGTGATGCAAAAGCTGGAAATGTTGAATTAAAAGTTTCAAATAAAGATTCAAAAGTGACAGAAGTATATGTATTAAAGAACAATAAAATAGTAGATGAAATCGAAGATATCCCTTCTGGTCAAACCAGATCAGCTGTTATTACTTTCGAAGAAGGCAAATACACAATTAAATGTAAGCCAGGTATGAAAGGTGACGGAATTACAACTGACGTAGAAATTACAAAATAAGTTTTAATTCAATTGTGCATACATTGAACGAGCAATAGAAACAGGAATAACTATTTGGCTTCCTGTTTCTAACTCAACTTCAATATCACTTACAGATTTAGAAATAACTTTTGCGCTATGCCCAGGAAATAACTTATTATCCGAGACAAAATCTAAATACTCTGCATTAACCTCAATAGATTCACCAATTCTTCTAATAGTAAATTCTGTACCAGGTTTGAATGTAGATAGTTGAGAAATCTTTTTTGATTGACTTATGTAGTCTTCACCATAAGTTCCATCTCTATTAGGAATAGGATTTCCATGAGGACAAGTCTGCGGATCTTTTAAGATCCGCATTAGATTTTCTTCAACCTCATCAGAAATTACATGTTCCCACTTATCTGCTTCGTTGTGAGCTTTACTCCAGTCAAGACCAATAATGTCTACAAGAAGTCTTTCTGCAATTCGATGTCTACGTACAACTGACACTGCACGCTCACGACCTTGCTTTGTTAGTGAAACAGAATTATTTGTAGATACTTGTACAAGACCTTGCTTTTCCATTCTGTGAATATGTTCAGTAACAGATGGAGCAGAGATTCCAAGACGCTCAGCAATACGCGCACGTTTTATTTCAATACCTTCTTCTTCGACTTCGTAAATTGTAGCCAAATAGTGCTCGGTGGAATCGTGAAGATCTGCCATGCAATTAAGTATAGGTTTTAAATGTAATAAAATCGAAAAATTACTACCGATCTATTGTGTTTCCAAATCCTCTTGAGACTGACTGTATTGTTTTTTCTAATATTTCGCCGCTATTTGGAGGATTCAAAATCGTTATTCCACTTGAATTTGGGTGTTCGAAAACACACCCACGAAAGCATTTTCTATCTCCAATACAACTATTTAAGAATGTGGTTAGTTCAGAACATCGAATTTTGAACTCAAAGCTACCCGGGGCAACAACACGCTCGCTTGATCCCAAAGGATCGTACACTAACTCATCTAAAGTCCCGTCTTCTGTAAATCTAAATGAATAATTAGCTGCTAAAAAACCTTGTACTCCATACATCAACATTATTTCATCTAAATGAAAACCATCACTATTTTGAATAGAGACACGTGCATGGGTAGGAGGCATTTCATCTGGCTTTACCGCTGGAAGCTCTCGTGTTACTGGAATATCAGGATTAGGCTCAGGCGCGTTAGGAGGGATAAAAGACACTCCTTGTTCTTTTATTTTCTTGCGTAAACTGTCAATTTTTTTAGTATGAGGTACTCTTCCACTAAAGGTCGTTACGTTTTCGTTGTTTATTTGGTAGCCGTAAGTAATTTGAGGAAATTGCGGGTCATTTTTCGCAGTTTCAAAATCCATAGGTGTTCTTCGACAACTATTTGCTTAGAACTGAGGATATTTGGCAGACTATTAGCACTCTCATAGGTAGAGTGCTAATAGTAAATAGGCCTAAATTCACAGATGTGAATAAGGAGAAAAAATGGCAAAATTAATTTCATTTGATCGCGAAGCGCGTCAAAAATTAGAGCAAGGTATGAACAAACTTGCTGACGCAGTACGCGTAACACTTGGCCCTAAAGGCCGTAACGTTGTTCTAGATAAAAAATGGGGTGCACCAACAATTACTAATGATGGTGTTTCCATTGCAAAAGAGATCGAATTAGAAGATCCAGTAGAAAATATCGGTGCAAATCTTGTAAAAGAAGTTGCAAAGAAAACAGACGATGTAGCTGGTGACGGTACAACAACTGCAACAGTTCTTGCATGGTCAATGGTTCGCGAAGGTCTTCGAAACTTAGAAGCTGGCGCTAACCCAATGGTATTAAAGCGCGGTATTGAAAAAGCTGTTGAAGTAGCAGTTGAATCTATTAAATCGCTATCTCAAAAAGTTGATACTAACCCTGAGCAAATCGCAAATGTTGCAGCAATCTCTGCAGCTAACGAAGAAATCGGTGCACAAATCGCTGAAGCTCTTGCAAAGGTTGGTAAAGACGGAGTTATCACAGTTGAAGAGTCACAAACATTTGGCTTGGAACTTGATCTTGTAGAAGGTATGCGTTTCGACAAAGGTTATATTTCTCCTTACTTTGTTACAGATTCAGACCGTATGGAAGTTGTTTTAGATGACCCATACATTCTTTATGCTCCAACAAAAATTTCAGCAGTTAAAGACATGCTTCCTGTACTTGAAAAAGTTATGCAATCAGGACGACCATTAGCTATCATCGCTGAAGACATTGAAGGCGAAGCATTAGCGACTTTGGTTGTTAACAAGATTCGTGGTACTTTCAAGTCTGTTGCAATCAAAGCTCCAGGTTTTGGTGAACGTCGTAAAGCGATGCTTGAAGACATGGCTATATTAACTGGCGGACAAGTTATTGCTGAAGAAGTTGGTCTAAAGCTTGAAACAGCTGGTCTAGAACTTCTTGGTACTGCACGTAAAGTTGTTGTTACAAAAGATGAGACAACAATTGTTGAAGGTGCAGGCGACAAAGATGCAGTTGCTGGTCGTATCCAACAAATTCGTAACGAAATTGATTCAACAGATTCAGATTACGATAAAGAAAAACTTCAAGAACGTTTAGCAAAACTTTCTGGCGGAGTTGCAATCATTAAGGTTGGTGCAGCTACTGAAGTTGAGTTGAAAGAAAAGAAGCACCGTATTGAAGATGCTGTGCAAACAACTAAAGCTGCTGTAGAAGAAGGCGTAGTGCCTGGTGGTGGATTAACACTTCTTCGTTCACAAGCTAAAGTTGCTGAACTTGCTGAAACTCTTCATGGTGACGAAGCAACAGGTGCTCGTTTAGTTGCTAAAGCGCTAGAAGAACCGATTGCTCAAATTGCACGTAATGCTGGTCTAGAAGGTGGCGTTATTGTTGAGAAAGTTAGGTCTCTAAAAGATTCTGATGGACTTAATGCTGCTACTGGTGAATACGAAGACCTTATGAAGGCTGGTGTCATTGACGCTGCTAAGGTAACTCGTTCAGCATTGCAAAATGCTGCATCAATTGCTGCGTTGTTCTTAACAACAGAAGCAGTTATTGCAGATAAACCAGAGCCAGCTGCTCCAATGCCTGGTGCTGGTGACATGGGTGGCATGGGAGGAATGGACTTCTAGTCTTTTCTAACAATGAAAGCACTTACGGCCAGGTCCTAAAACGACCTGGCCGTTTTAATTTGGAGAAATATGGAAACATCTATTACCCCTCAAAATGAAACAGGATTATATGTTTCACATCTAATGGTCAGTCTTCCTTCGAATGCTGATGAACGAAAAAACTGTTTAAGTGAAATCGAAAATATAAAAACTGATGCAGAGTTAAAGGGTATACAGTTTTTTATCGCTCAAACATTTGGCCATGAATCAGATGCAATTGCTATGGCACTTGCTCAAAATTCAGATGAACTTTTAGGTATTGAAACAAAGATTAAAGCCAGCGGCGCAATAGTTGTTGATAGTTTCTTATCTATTTGTGAAACGTCTGAATATGCGACTACAAAAGAACAAGAACAAGCTCGCATCGATACTCTAGACGAAACGCAAGAAGCCAAAGACAAAATGATGTCAGACTGGTCTGATCGTATGGAGATATATAAGAAGCATAAATTATTTCCTAATCTTCCACCAACCAATATGAGCTATTTTTGTTTTTATCCAATGTCAAAAAAACGCGAAGGCGAAAACAACTGGTACATGCTTTCTTTTGAAGAACGTGCAAAGTATATGCAAGCACACGGTGCATTAGGTCGTAAATATTCTGGCAAAGTTATTCAACTTATAACTGGTGCAACAGGGTTAAGCGATTTCGAATGGGGAGTATGTTTATTCGCTAAAAATTTAAATGATATAAAAGATATTGTTTATGAAATGAGATTTGATAAAGCGAGTGCTTTGTACGGAGAGTTTGGACATTTCACAATCGGAAAAATAACAGAACCAAATAATCTATAAATTGTTGTTGATTTGCTCTAACAATAGTTTTACGATTGAAACTTGTCCTCCAGTATGTTCGTATGCATCACCAATTTCGTCGTGATTAACATTACCTATTGCATCGACTTCTAAATTTATTTTCTCATTAATGTATTGTTTCAATTCATTAATATCGACTTCGTCTTCATCACAAGGAAAAATTTCTAACCCTTCCCAGTAATGTTCAGAATCAATTTGGCCTTCCAAAGCAAGATCAAGAAGGTCTTCTGGCCTCGATGCTTCTGGCATACTAAAAGAAGTAACAGGATGTAAGCGCCATTCAATACGGGCATTATTGAGTTCACTAAACCAAGTATGTGAGCCATTCCAGTATGAGTCTGTTGGATCCCCTAGCTTTTGGATGAGCTGTTTAGGCAGTTCAGGGTTATTTTTCACTGTTATTACTGCTGAAAGCACTGTATTGGAAAAAGCCACGAAACATAGTATAATGGACAAATCGCTTTTACGTCGTGTCAAAGGAATGATTAATGGAACGTCGGCAATCTAATAAACCTCATGGGCAGTATTTTTCACGTAAAGGTGAAGGTCCTTCAGACATTGGACTATTAACACCTGCCGATGGCGATCATGTTGTAGTCCTTGTTAGATATACCGATGGTAAACGAGATGTTGTCGACCTTTTATTAGACGATGCTCTTGATTTCGGAAACTTTAAGCATTTTAACAAGTTTGAATTTCCCATCGCAGGAAATTCTGCTCCTAGAGAAATTGTTGAAATGATGGGTCACGTAATGGAGTTAACTTTAGTTTCACCAATTTATGATTTAACTAAAGAACCAAAATGGGCTGCAGCATCTCCAAAAGGAAAACCTGTTGTTCGTTTGGGGCGCTGGAATGTTCAAGTAAATGATCCAGCAGAATTTACACCCGCTTTCATTTCTTTATTGAATTCTTTGTCGGAAGAAGTAGCTCAGGGAAGTTTCACTCGCTATGGTTTTCAAGAACACGGTGGCGTAATGGCATTGCCTTTAATAGTTGTAGAAGTCCCTAACTTTAGAGAAGATGTTATACCAGCAATTACTTCCCGGCTTGAATCTGTTGATGGTTCACAAGGACGTACGATTGTTCTAGATACTAGAAGTTTTGATCGCGAGCATTTAATTGAAATGTATGCGCAGGTATTTAGTGAAGATGAAGTAGCGAAACTAGCTAAAAACAAGAACTTGACCAAATTAATTGAGGAATATGGTGGTTCTGCAGAGTTTGCTACTCGAATTTATAAAACTGCTTCCAGAAACTTAGGTGCTGATGGTAAGTCAGTAAAGTCCTTTGATGAAATTTTTGGAGAGGTCGAACCTCAATTCGGACATGTAGCTGATGTTGTTAAAGCTACAAGAGGATCAGCTGCACCTGATATTGCAGACCGGTAGAGTGTTGATTTTCTACTAAGGTAAAAGCAATGTCAAATGCTACTGCCGAATTAGTTCAACAATTAATTCAAAACAAATGTGTAAACGATGGTTCTGTTGATTCAGGTTTTGAAACTCGCAATGCAGAAGTTATCGAAACATTATTTTCTGGCTCAAAACTTGAAGTAGCAAAATTTGAATCTGTTCCTGGTCGTGCCAGTCTTGTCGTTCGAATGCGCGGACGGGAACCAAATGCACCAAAGTTATTATTACAGGGACATACAGATGTAGTACCAGCTAATGCGCAAGATTGGAGCCATGATCCTTTTGGCGGTGACATATCTAATGGTTATGTCCATGGCCGAGGTGCTGTTGATATGTTTAACATTACTGCTTCAATGGCAATCGCTATGTCTGATCTTGAAAGAGAAGGTTTTGTTCCAAAAGGTGATGTTATTTTCGCGGCTGTTGCAGATGAAGAAGCTGGTGGTGTTTTAGGTGCTGAATACTTAGTAGAAAATTATTGGGATCTTGTACAAGCGGATTATGTTCTTAGCGAATCTGGTGGAACGCATATGCCTGTTAATGGTGAAGTATTTTTGCCTGTAGTTATAGGCGAAAAAGGTGTTCATTGGGTAACAATAGAAATTGAGGGAACTCCTTCTCACGGTTCAAAACCATATGGTGCAGATAACTCAAATTTAAAAGCTGTAGATATTATTCAAAGGTTTATAAGTTATAGACCACCTGTAAAGTTTGTTAACGGCTGGCAAACATTTCTTGAAGCTCTTGGAATAAACCATGATCTTGTAACTCGTCTATCTGACGAACATGAAGTAGATCATGCTCTAGAAGAAGTAGAGCAACCATTAGCATCTGTTTTGCATTCTTGTTCACACCAAACATTTTCACCGAACATAATTCAAGGTGGTGTAAAAGTTAATACTGTTGCCGATAAAACCACAATACAAATTGATATACGTTCACTTCCAGGAACAACAATTGAACAAGTAGCTGCGATGATTAATGAGATATTGGGCCCATATTTAGAGCAAGTAAAAATTTCGTATTCACAAAATGAAGAAAGCACAATATCTGCGACTAATACGCCACTATGGCATGCCCTTCAAGACGTAAGTTCTTCAATATTTCCTGGAGCTAAATTGCTTGAAACCGTCTCTACTTTCGGAACAGATTCACGTTTTTGGAGACGTAACGGAGCCGTAGCCTATGGTGCAGCTCTTTTTGATCCTACAGATACTGATTATGCAGGTCATTTACAAATGTTTCATGGTCGCGATGAGAAAGTCGGAGTTAAATCATTGCAACATACAACAGATTTATATAAAGGAATAGTTAGATCGCTTGGTGACTATACCTAGCCTTTTGCGGTGTTGGGGGGATTTTTTAATGAATTTCGATAGAAAATCGACCCAACACGAATAACGAGAAGATTATTCAGGCGGTTGATCGCGCAAATATTTTTCAACTTCTGCAGCTAACGCATCTGCACTAGGAAATTCTTCATCAGACAATTCGTATGTTTCAGCGAAATCTCCAGAGTCATAACGCATTTCTAATTCTGCAACATATTCAAGTGCATGTTCATCTTCGCTAACTGCCTCGTTAACATGTTCAACCCACTCAGCTGCTTGACTGGCCAAATCACTTGTGTCTAAATCAACAGCAATCAATGCGCCAAAAGTATTTAACAATTCATTCATTGCTGCAGGTTGTGGTCGTTGTGAAACGTAATGTGGAATTGTTGCCCATAGAGATGTTGAACTCATTTTATTTTGCGTCAACATTTCGTGCAGTACACCAATGATTCCAGTGGGACCTTCGTAGTTAGAAGGTAAAACTTCTAGAGCATCAAGTCTTTCTTTTTCAGAACCCATTCCTGTCAGACGTGTAGGTCTTGTATGAGGAACTTCTGCCATCATTGAACCAAAAGTGAAAACTTCATCGCATTTTGTTTCAGCTATTACTCTTAGGATATCTTGACAAAAAGTTTTCCATTGATAGTTTGGTTCGTGGCTTAAAAGAACAACCAAATCACGATCTGCATCATCAAGAGTTATCCCGTAAACACGATTTCTTGGCCATGAGACTTGCCTGATTCCGCCTTCACCTACAGAAATATTTGGACGTATTGATTGGTAATCAAAATATTTTTCGCCATCTAATTCTGCAATTAACTGGCTAGGAAATTGATCAACTATCCAAGCAACAGAATCGCTGGCAGCTTCACCTGCATCATTCCATCCCTCAAAGGACGCAACAAAAACTGGATTGCGCAATTCTGGTTTGTGATACCAAATGATTGAATCGTTTTCGCTTTGATTTTCGATGGGAAAATGCTAGATAAGTTTTTCTAGAAAGTTCTTATTGGGTGATAAAAATGTGAATTTTAAGCTGGCGCGCTCTCGCCGCGTGGTGCGACAGGAGCTCCATCACCTTTAGGGTAACGAGCTACACGACCAACAGGCATTTCAACTCTGAAACCTGCAGCTGCACGATCTTCTTCAGATTCGCCACCCCAAAATCCATATTCTCTGTGGTTTCTTGCCCAGTCACGACATTCATCCATTACAGGGCACACAGCACATATAGTTCTTGCTTTTGCTTCACGTCGTGCACGTGCTTCTGGTCGTTCGCCTGGAGGTGGGAAAAATAATGATGTTTGTCCGCAACAAGCAGCCTTGTTAGTCCAAGTAAGTGGTCCAGTAAATACGAGTGTTGATTCCATGTTATTTGTTTGCCTCCCGAGAGCTGTTCACTATAGCTCAGATCTCGATTTCGCACCAGAAGGATTATGTCAGAAGGCCAATGGGGGAATTGACCTTCCGACATTGATGGGGGAACAGATATATTCTCTCATATAAAGATCCATCAGTCAAACGTATATATCAGATAGCTTGAATCGGAATATGTGATAGTATGGTGTACAAAGACGACGAACAAAGAAAAATCGGGCAACATATTATGGACATTAGACAACTAGAAGTACTTGCAGCAATACATCAAACAGGAAGTTTTACTGCAGCAGCTGATTATTTAGGAACTGTTCAAAGCAATGTTTCAGCACAACTTCAAGCTTTGGAAAAAGAATTAGGAGCAACACTCGTTGTACGTTCAAGGCAAGGTGCTCGCTTGACCGAGCAAGGCGAAGTCGTAGTTGAACGTGCAAAAAGAATTAATAGTGAAATTGATTCAATGCTTGTAGATCTTTCTATGCTCGCGGGTTTAAAAAAAGGTCATGCGTCAATTGGTGTTATTGGAACAGCAAGTAGGTGGTTGGTCCCAACCATTGTTCAAGAAATGAGAAATTCTGCACCGGGTGTAACTTTGCATGTGACAGAAGCGCCGTCAGAAAGATTATTAACAGATGTTGTTAATCATGAACTTTCTTTGGCAGTTGTAACCGAACCTGTTACAGATTCCCGAATAGAAGCGATAACACTATGTGATGAAACACTAGTTGGTATTGCTCCAAAAGATTATGGTCTAGATGAATCGCCAAAAACTTTTAGTGAGTTAGCAAAATATCCTCATGTACTGACACCAAAAACAAATCCGTTGCGGACATGGATAGACCAAGCTGCAAAAGAAAATGGTGTTGAGTTCGATGTACCAGTTAACTGCGAAGGTATTAGATTGTTGCCGCGTTTGGTTCGTTCGGGTGTTGGATGTTCAATTCTGCCTCTAACAGCATTGCCTGATGAACAAAGCGTATTTAGTGTCTATCCAATTAAGGATTTACCGCCACGTCATTTAGCATTGATTTCGGCTAAAGATTCTGTTTTATCAATGGCAGAACGTGTTGTTAAAGAAGCGATCATTCGACTAACTAAGTAGCCAACGCTCAAAACAATCCAGCCTCCGACTGCATCAAGAATATAGTGATTGGAGGTTACAACTATCACAAAAAAAGTTACAAGTGGGTATGCATATAGCAAAACTTTAAGCCATGTTTTTTTAATATATGGCAACAATGCGAACACGCACCAAGTTGACCATGCAATATGAACGGAAGGCATTGCCGCAAATTGATTAGAAACTGCTGCCAATTCTTTTGAATTAAATGACCAAAATGTTGGGTATTTTGCCAAGGTATCAACAAATCCATACGACTTTGGTAAAAGTCTTGGAGGCATAAGTGGAAAAGTCAAAAATCCAGCAAGTGCAGTTAATGTAGTAAAAACAATTGTATTTCGAACTTTCGGGTATCGAACTGGATCTTTAGAAAATACATATAACAGAGCAAAAATTGTCACAATAAAGTGAAGAGTACCGTAATAATAATTGGCAAAAATTATTATCCATTCACTGTTGAGAAAAAACTTATGGATATCTTTTTCTATATATATCGATAAGAATTCTTCGAGCCTAATTATTTTTTTTGCATTGTGAAATGCATTTGATGGAGATGTTTCACTTACATTTCTTGTGTATGTGTAGACGCTGTATAAAGCGCCAATAATTATTACTTCAATTGAGATGCGTTTAATATGCCAACGACTATTTTTCATTTAGATAACAAACTTTATATTTGCCACTTTCTTTTCTAAGTTCAATAGTTGCATCGTATGACTTGCCTTCACGTTTTACTGTACCTTTGACTGTTGCTAGGCCGTTAGTAATGTCTACATCGTTAAAATTGTAAGAGTCAACTTTGCTTCCGTCGCCATATGCATTGTCTAAATCATCATTGAATGATCCACCTTGATCTAAATATGCTTTACAAGTTTGTGAATCTAGATTTTCTCCAGCTTTCATTGATTTATAAAACTTATTTGTAGCATCAACTGGTTTAGAAGCAACGTTATATCCAATTACAGCACAAGAGCCGATTCCAATACCGCAAAGCAATAATGGAATTAATATTCCTAAAGTTATCCAAAGCCATAATTTAGATTTTTTTTGTGGTAATGGAGGTGTCGGGTATCCTTGTTGAGGATAAGCCTGTTGCTGATAACCATATTGCTGGTATCCCTGTTGCGGGTAAGGTTGAGGTTGTTCAGGCTGTGGAGGATAGCTTGGCGGCTGTTGTCCCATTGGCGGTGTTGGCGATGCCCATCCATCTTGGTTATCTCCAGGATTACCCGGATTATTTTCGTCAGCCATTTTGCCTCCTAAAATTGTATGAATAACTTAACAGTTGAAGAAATTAAAAATGTGGATATTTACTAAATAAGCTATTTTCTTTGCCAATAACCATTTAGGATATTTGGACTGTAATTATGAATATAGATCAAGAACTCATCACTGAAACTTTAAATTATGCAAAATCAAAAGGGGCTAGCTTTGCTGAAGCATTTTGTGAGCAAACTAGTTCGTGTGCGACATCGCTAGATGAGCAGAGAATTGATTCTCGGACATCAGGTTTAGCAAAAGGTGTTGGCTTTCGAGTTATAAATAATTCTCGTGTTGGTTATGCCTACACATCAACTTTTACAAAAGAAGGATTGCGCAATGTAGTTGACGCTGCATGTGCATCCGCAGGTGTTGATGGAAGCATCGATTCAACAGGTAAAGGTATTGACGCGAACTTATTTAAAACAAATGACCAAGTTGGTTTTGATGCAGACGAGTACCGCGATCCAGCTGCAGAAACTGCACAACGATTAAGAGAGATTGATGACGTAGCGAGAAGTTATGATAAATCGATTACACAAGCAACTGCAACAATCGCACAAAGTCAACGTGAAATTCTTATTGTTAATACTGCTGGTGTAAATATCTCTGATACTCAAACTCGTACAAGATGTATTGTTCAAACTATTGCGAAAAATTCTGAAACAATTCAATCAGCTCATGAAGCGCCAGGAAGAAGCATTGGTTCAGATTACTTTGACATTTTCTCGGTTGATAATATTGCTCAAATAGCAGCACAACGATCTGTTACCTTACTAAATGCTAAACCTGCTCCAAGTGGAAATTTAGCTGTCATTCTTAAAAAAGGTGCTGGCGGTGTCTTATTTCATGAGGCATGCGGTCATGGTTTAGAAGCAGATCATATAGATAAAGCTCAAAGTGTCTTCACAGGTAAAGTTGGATCAAAAGTTGCTTCAGATTTAGTCACATTGATCGACGATGGGACAATGGGACAAGAGTGGGGTACATATCGTTTTGATGATGAAGGTAATCCTGCTTCGAAAAATGTTTTAATTGAAAATGGAATTTTGAATGATTACATGTTCGATGTCTTGCGTTCTACAAAATTAAATCATTCAGTGTCAGGTAACGGTCGTAGAGAAACATACGAATATGTACCAATGGTTCGCATGACAAATACTTATCTTCAATCTGGCACTAGTGAGGTTGAAGATATTATTTCTTCAACTGACTATGGAATATATTGCGTTGCTTTAGGTGGTGGGCAAGTAGATACCGTAACTGGCGAATATGTATTTGGAATTACTGAAGGATACATGGTTGAAAATGGCGAGATTACATATCCAATAAAAGGTGCAACATTAATTGGTAACGGACTGCAGACAATGCTCGATATCGACATGGTGGCAAATGATTTTGATACTTGGACTGGCACATGCGGTAAGAACGGCCAAGGAGTGCCAGTATCTAGTGGGCAACCAACTTTACGCGTTAGCTCTATGACTGTTGGAGGAACATCACAATGACAAACGATGTTCAAGAATTAGAAACTCTTGCAAAACGTTTTGCTTCACAAGCTAAAGGAAACGAGCAAATAGAAGTTTACGTTTCACAAGGAAGCGATGTCGAGATAAGTATTTATAAACAAGAAGTTGAAAATATGACTACTGCTAATTCAACAGCAGTAGGTATACGAGTCATAGATGATCATCGTGAAGGTAGTGCATGGGCAGAATCTTTAGATGAAGATATCCTGGTCCAAACACTCGCAAGCGCAAGAGAGAATGCATCAATCGCTGAGCCTGATGAATATGCTGCAATGGTTTCGCAAAACGATATTGATGGTGAACCTTCTATTGATAGAAACGGTTGGGATGAATCGATTTTTTCTTTAACATTAAAAGAAAAAATAGATATGGCTATTGAACTTGATGCTAAAGCGAAAGCATACGATAAACGAATTAATGATGTTCCCTCTTCAGATTACGAAGATGGTTGGGGTCACAGTGTTGTTGCGAACAGTAATGGAATAGTGGTTAGCAATTCAGCAACTTCAGCCAGCATTTCGACTTCTCTAATGTTGGGTGAAGGTGAATCTTTAGAGTCAAATGGTTTTTCATTTGGACGAGGAATAAAAACGTTAAATATGGATGAAGCAATCGAAATGGCATTTACCCGTGGCGTCAGGTTGTTAAATGGAACACAACCAATTAGTCAAGCGTTGCCCATAGTTTTAGATCCACTTGTTGCTACACAGTACTTAGGAATTATATCGTCAATGCTTTCTGGTGGAGCTGTAGCAAAAGGGCGTGCTCTTTTTGGCTCACGTATCGGAGAAAAAATCGGAAATTCCAGTTTGAATCTTATTGATGATCCTACAAATGAAAATGCATTTACGAGCTCAACTCATGACAGCGAAGGATTACCTACACGTGAAAACGTTTTCTTTGAAAATGGTGTCTTGCAACAATTTGCTCATACTTTATATTCTGCACGACGGTTGAAAATGAAACCTAACGCTTGCGCAAAACGTTCTGGAGTTGCTTCTCGTCCTACTTCAGGTATGCGTGCCTTTAGAGCTTTGCCAACAGGAGAATCTGTTGAAGAAATCTTCCAAAGAATTGGTGAGGGACTATATGTTCAACATTTTCTTGGTGTGCATTCTGGAGTCAACGCATTATCTGGAGATTTTTCTGTTGGCGCTCAAGGCGTATGGATTCGAAATGGCCATTTTGCAGAAAGTTTTAAAGAAGCAACTATTGCATCTGATCTGCCAAGCATGCTTGCAAATACTTCAGCAGTAGCTAATGATACTTGGTGGTTACCAGGTTCTACAGTTGGTAATACAATACTTATTGATC
This sequence comes from Acidimicrobiia bacterium, assembly GCA_046331265.1. Taxonomy (GTDB): domain Bacteria; phylum Actinomycetota; class Acidimicrobiia; order IMCC26256; family JAGPDB01; genus JAGPDB01. The sequence continues at coordinate 22,100 of JAXLRE010000006.1, forward strand.
AGATGGTTATGACTGGTAAATAATTTACTCAGAACGTAAAGCTTCAACAGGATCAAGACGTGCTGCTCTAGCTGCAGGGCCTAATCCAGCAATCAAACCAATGAATGTAGCAATTGCAATTACGGTTACGACTAACCATAGAGGTGTAGTAATAATGTCTCTTGCAGCAATTGCATTTGAAGCAAGCTGGTCGTTCACAAAAATATTCGCAATTTTTGTTAATCCAAATCCAAAATTAACCCCTATTACTCCACCCATAAAACCAAGCATTGCTGCTTCAGTCGTAAATAGTCTTCTTACTGTTGCTCGTTTTGCTCCAACAGCACGCATAACTCCTATCTCACGAGTTCTCTCGAGTATTGCCATAATCATGGTATTTACTACACCGATTGCTGCAACCATCAATGCGATTCCGCCTATCACTCCCAATACCAAACCAATAATGTTAAATATTGAAAGTTGAGATTTAATCATTGATTTTGCGTCTGCTGCACCTATCCCAAGTTTTTTAATTTCACTAGCAACACTTGAAGCATTTTTCGGATTATCTACTTTTGCAACCATTGAAGTGTAACCGTTTGTTTTTGTAAAGTCTTCAACAACTAATTTGTAATTAGTTGTTGGATTACACGGTTTTCCAGGAGTACATTGATTAGAAGTATTTTCCATTTCGTATCTCTGGTTTATATTCATTGCGTTAGCCCATTCGAGCGGCAAACCAATTAATGCGCCGTTATCTGAAACAATAACTCCAATAACTGTTGCTTGAATCTCAGTTGCTGGTGCCATTTGTGGATTATTTTGTTGCCCAGGAATATTTTGTGGTTTTTGGATATCTGCGCCAACACCTGTATAACCTGCACGTGTAGTTAAAGTAACTTTCTTACCGACAATTCCTTCATAGTTTCCTTTGAAACCAAATTTGTCAGCATATTCTTTTGTTATTGTGATGACACCCTCTTTATCTTCAGCATTGAAATCTCTACCTGCTGCAACTACACGTTTAAAGACTCCGTTTGCATCAGATGCTTCAGATCTTTCTGCATTTAATTTTTTACCTTCGTATGTGACTGATTCAAGTTGACCAACTCGCGATACTCGCGCAACAGCTTGGACATGATTTATTGATTCGATTTTTGTTTTTATGTCGTCAGACAACTTCACACAGTCTGAACAATTACCGCCATCTCCAGCACGATCAAAACTTTCAAGGTCTGTTTTCTGAGATATTGCTACTTGTTGTAGAGTTCCGTTTGCTTCAACTTGTTTTATAAAAAAACCTTTTGCTCCTGTAACTAGAGCCAACATTATTGTAACTGACATAACTCCAATAACAACAGCAAAGATTGTAAGAGCACTTCTTGTTTTTTGTCGACGTATATTCCTAAATGCAACCAATAAATAATCAATAAATCTCATAGTTCCTGCTTTACTTGCTCTGTGGATACTGCCAGATTTTGTGTCCTTAATACATTTCTATCTATCTGTTTTTCTTTTAGCTGCCCGTCACGAATTTCAACCACTCGGTCGGCTTGAGCTGCGATTGATTGATCATGTGTAATTATCAGAAGGGTAATCCCTTGGCTGTTTAGGTCTTTTAGTAGTGACATGATTTCTTCACCACGTGATGAATCTAAATTTCCTGTCGGTTCATCTGCAATTATTAGTGTTGGATTTACTGCTAATGCTCTTGCAATAGCAACACGTTGACGTTGTCCACCAGATAATTGTCCAGGCTTGTGCTTCATGCGATCTGAGAGGCCAACCATGTCTAAACATTTTTCTGCTCTAGCTTTTCTTTCTTTTGGTTTCATTTTTGAAAAGACTAAAGGAAGCATCACGTTCTCTAATGTAGTGTTGGAACCTTGAAGATTAAATGATTGGAAGACAAAACCGATATGGTCATTTCTGTAATCGCTAAGTTTATTGTCTCTGGTTTTTGATAGATCAAAACCTCCAACAATTATTTTGCCTTCATCGGCATGATCTAATCCGCCAATAATATTTGCAAGAGTTGATTTACCTGAACCAGAAGGGCCGGTAATAGCGATAAATTCACCTGGCGCTACAGAAAGCGTTACGTTATCTAATGCCTTTAGGTTTTCATCGCCTAATTGATAGGTTTTTGTTACATTATGAAGTTCAATTACATTGTCCACATTTACGTTTCGACGATTTTTGTAATGGACTTAACAGAAACCTTATTTTAGGATTAACCAGGCAAAAACCCCTAGTCCTGCAGCTATTCTGTAGATAACGAATGGGGTAAAAGACTTTGTGCGGAGTAACTTTAATAGACCATAAACAGCGATCCAGCCTGTGATTGCAGACACACAAACACCAACTATCATCGGCCACACTAAGTCATGAGGAATGCCATCACCTGTAATAGTTTTAGCTCCAGTAAATAGTGTTGCTCCTGCAACAATTGGTATCAACATCAAAAAACTAAGACGTGCACTAGCTTCGCGTGTGAAACCCTGCGATCGTAATGCAGTCATTGTTATTCCACTTCTTGATACTCCTGGTTGTAGTGCTAGTGCTTGGCTAGCTCCCGCAATAATTGCATCTTTAATCGTTAGTTCTTCTTTTTGTCTAGATCCAACAAGTTTGTCTGCAAAAAATAAAACTAAACCAAAAACAATAAGCATTGAAGCAACAAGTGCAGGCTGGCTTAAGTGTTCAGAAATCATATTTTCAAAAAGTGCACCTAACAATGCGCCAGGAATAGATGTAACAAGAATTAGTAAACCAAATTTTGTATATTGGTTCATCTTTCTAGTTTTAATTGATGATAAACACGAACTGATTATTTTCAGTATGTCTTTATGTAGGTATGCAACAGCACCAATTAATGTTCCAGCGTGCAGTGCAACATCAAATGTTTTCTCGACACTTGGAGATAACTCTTTCCATCCAAATAATTGAGGAACTAAAACTAAGTGTCCACTTGACGAAATTGGAAGGAACTCGGTTAATCCCTGGACGAATCCTAGAATTATTGCATGAATTATTGACATTTAAATAAGGCTAGTTCTTTGATCCATGTATAGCGAAGTGGACGCTATTTGTTGACATGGCTTGGACTATATCTGTTGCTTCATCAGGAGTTACTTCTACAAAAAATCCTTTATCGTCTCCGTTCGATTTGCTGTTTTTTGTTAAGCCGTAAAGTATTTCTACATCTTCAGCAACTTTAAACGAGGAGTACCCATCTTCACTCGTTGCTATTAGATCGGCTTTACTGGAGAAGTTTTCATTGAGAGGTTCTTTAGACGGTATAAATACAATTCTTTTATCTTTAGTAGTAATTTCTGAGAAATTTTTAACTAGCATATTTTTAGTAATTAATGTATTGGGCTTTAGATCTAAAAGAAAATATTTATATTCATGTATGTTTTTTAAAGAATTATTTGGTACATCGTTGGTGAACATTTCTCGTTTTGTAAAATCGGATAAATCAATTTGGTCTCCGCGTTTAACTTCTTTATTTAGAATTAAAAATGTTTCCCTTTGACCAAACGAATTTGAATAGTTATAGATTTTTAAAGTTGAACTGAAAATTATATATCCCAGCAAAATCGCAATAAACCAAGTAGCTGCTATTGTGCTTTTAGATTTAGGGGACCGTTTAAGCATCACCAAACAATACAATAAAAGACAATATTAAGCAACAAATTGCTTATTTAGATTCTTTTGAAGAGCTTTTTGATGTAGAAGTATCTGATTTAGCAGGTGTTTCAGGCTTTTTTGTTGTTGATGAACTTTTTGTTTTATTGTCAGTTTTGTAAAAGCCAGAACCTTTTAGAACTATACCGGCACTTGAAAAAACCTTAACAAGCTCTCCACCACATATTTCGTGAGTAGTCAAAGCATCATCAGTCATTCTTTGCTCGACTTCGAAGTTATCTCCGCATTTATTGCAATGATATTCATATGTTGGCATAAACATTAATTTTACTCTTTTTGTATTTATCTTCAAGAAAAGAATCGATAACTAGAGATAGTAAAATCAACCGGTGATTTGGGCATTGGCATTAGTGGTACCGGCTTATTTGATTGGTAACATTGCGTTTTCTGTACTTGTTGCAAAAATGGCGGGACACGATATATATAACGAAGGATCAAAAAATCCTGGAGCAAGTAATGTTGTCCGGATAGCAGGTTGGAAGTGGGGCTTACTTGCTATGGCATTAGATATAGCAAAAGGTTTTATCCCTACATTGCTAACGGCAGTGACGTTAAATGAGCTAATTCCTGATCAACAATCTCGAATAATTCAGTACTTAGTCGGTTTTGCAACCATTGTTGGTCACAGTTTTCCCATTGGTCGAAAAGGTGGAAAATCCATTGCCACTGGCGGTGGAGTTATAGTTGCACTTTTCCCCATCCCTGGTATTACTGCCATTGCGCTGTGGGCAATAATTATGAAATTTACAAAGTTGCCAGTGGTATCATCGCTGGTAGCAGCAGCTATTTTGCCAATATGGGTATTCATAGTGCATTATTATATGTGGGAATTTGTCATAGTTTTGGCGTTTTATGCGTTCGTCGTTATTAGGCATATCCCAAATATAAAACGGTTACTTTCTAAACAAGAAAGCTCTGTAAGGCGATAAATACATAATGAGCAAAGTATCTAGTCAAGTAAAAATAGCAGTCATCCCAGCTGCTGGTTTGGGTACAAGATTTTTACCTCTAACAAAATCGCAACCAAAAGAGATGCTGCCTTTAGTAGATAAACCTGCAATTCAGTATGTTGTTGAAGAAGCAGTCAATGCTGGGATTGATGACATCTTAATTATTACAGGACGAGGAAAAAGGGCAATTGAAGATCACTTCGATCGCAACTTTGAACTTGACTATGCACTTAGAGAAAAAGGGAAAGTCGAAGAACTAGAAATACTTGAGCAGATAGAATCTCTTGCAAACATTCACTACATACGTCAACGTGACCCTAATGGTCTTGGTCATGCTGTATCCGTTGCTAAAGCACATGTTGGAGAACACCCATTTGCAGTAATGCTGGGTGACGATATTATGGCTGACGATTCAAATCTTTTAAAAGATATGAAAAAAGATTTTGAAACTCATTCATCGAGTGTTATCGGTTTAATGAAAGTCGATCCGAATGAAATATCTAGTTACGGATGTGTGGGTTTAGATTCTCAAATAGATGAGGACCTTGTAAAGATCAAAGAGATAGTCGAGAAACCTGCAAAAGAAAATGCGCCGAGCAACTTGGCTGTTATCGGTCGTTATATTTTTTCACCAGAAATTTTTGATTGTATAGATCAAATAAATCCTGGTTACGGTGGTGAAATCCAGTTAACAGATGCTATTTCGATGCTGTTACAAAAACAAAATGTATATGGGCGAATACTTAAATCTGGAAGATACGATGTCGGTCAAAAGGCAGATTGGATACTTGCTAATATCTCGCTAGCTCTAGAAAGAGAAGATCTTCGAGATGAAGTTAAAAGAGGATTGAAAGAGATCCTCGATCGTCAGTAGCAATTTAATGGTAAAGTTATTTAATGCCTTCAGAATATACCTTTCTTGATCCACTGGGCAGGGCTCGAATGCCAGAGTCTTCTGCGAAAGAACCTGTACACCGTAGAGCTGTTGCCCGATGTAAAGTGCGAATGCTTGCAGATACAGCAAATAAAATCGCGACTGGTTCCATTGCAAAAGGTGATGTGCTAGCAGTATCACGAGTTGCTGGGATCCAAGCTGCAAAACAGACTTCAAACCTTTTGCCTCTGTGCCACCCTCTATTGATTCAAAGTGTTTTCGTAAACTTTCGTTTAGAAGAAGATTTTGTTGAAGTTGAAAGTCAAGTTGATACTGTTGATCGTACAGGTGTAGAGATGGAAGCATTAACAGCTTGCAGTGTTGCAGCATTGACTGTTTATGACATGTGTAAAAGTATTGATCGAACAATGGAAATTACTGATATCGCATTGTGGGAAAAAAGTGGTGGATCACAAGGTCCATGGCGCAGAACTAGCGACATAGACGACGATTTAGGTTTTTAATAATTCCCAGATCAACCTCTAAGAAATTGCATTGGATAGTCATTTTTTAGTTGACTTATATATCCATATGAAATCCGCTTACGTATATGAATTGTTAGCTAACGTAGATGTTAGAAAAGGTTGTGAATGTTACTACTAATAATTCTTGGTACATTATGGGCAGCGGTTTTAGTCCCGCCTTTATTACGTGCACGTTCAGAGAAAAAAAGTAGTGCAACTGGCGATTACGCAAACACTCTTGGTGTATTAGAAAGCTCAAATAGAAATATACGTTCAATGCCTAGAATGGCTTCTGGATTAGTGGATTCGCGTGCACATAATTCATTAAACACAAAATCTAAAGCAAATAAGAGAAGGCAAGATATCTTAAAAGCTCTATTAATCGCTGCAGTTACTACTTTACTATTGGCAATATTTGTATCATTTGCAAAAAGTTTTTGGATTGCACTAAATGTAATTATTGATATTGCTTTAGGGACATATATTTACTTATTGCTTCAAATTAAAGAACAAAAGACTCGTCGTAATCAAAAATTTTAAAGGTTAAGAATTGGATATTGATATTGAAGATTCGAAATCAATTTTCGAAAGTCAACATAATGCTCGTGAATCCATGCTGGTTACTTCACGAAAAATCATTCAGTTAGCGTCGAGTTCGATTAGGTCTTCGCATAGATCAGAATTCGAAAAGGCTCAAAAACTAAATGAAGAAGGTAAACAATTAGTTGAACTTTGTGGAAACGAATTAGAAAAATTTCCAACGATTGCAGCTAATTCAATGTATTACGATGCTCAAAAAGAATACACAGAAAGCTGCTGTGTTTTGAATATATTACGAGGCGAAAGCATACCAACTCGTGATGAATTAAATGTTGAGCCTGCAGCGTATATAAATGGTTTAGTCGAAGCAGCAAGTGAAATGCGCAGAAGTGTTTTAGATGCTTTAAAGAATGATGATGTAGATCAAGCTAATAAACTTTTAGAAATTATGGATGATGTATACACAATGGCAATTTCTATTGATTTTCCAGATGCGATAACACACGGACTTCGTCGAACAACTGATGCATTTCGTGCTGTGCTTGAACGCACTCGTGGAGATGTAACAACAGCAATTGTTTTCTTACGAGCACGTAAATAAACATGAATACTAAGTCTTATAAGTGTAAGTCAGCTCCAGTAACTATTAATGTTTCTGTAAACGAGACAACAAGCGACAAAGTTAACTCAACAATAAATGAACTAAAAAATTATCGTGGCTTCATGCTAACTTCTCGTTACGAATATCCAGGACGGTACACGCGATGGGACATTGCTACATTTTGTCCCCCAATAGTTATTGAAGGACAAGGAAATGAAATAAGTATTAAATCTCTTAATATGCGTGGAACATTATTACTTGATGCATTCTCGTCGGTTTTGTCTCAAATAGATTTCTTAGAAAAAACGATAAGTTCATCTGAGTGTCTTAAATATTTCATTGCTGAATCTTCTAGCAACTTTATGGAAGAAGATAGATCAAAGATGGCACACATTATGAATGTAGTTCGTCATCTTCGAGATGCCTTTTATGTCGACGAACCATATATAGGTTTTTATGGAGCTTTTGGATATGACTTAGGTATTGATTTTATGGGTGTTAAACGCGCTCAACCGAGAAGTGGTGACCGTGACTTAGTCCTATATTTTGTTGACCAACTATATATAACTGACCATGCTAATAACAGTTCATTTGTGATTGATTACGACTTCCAAATTGATATTGATGCAAATATTAAATCTACAGAATTAATTGAACGCACAGGAGATTTATCACAGTACAAGCCCGCTGAAATTTCTCCGTCACGAGACATGCGCCCAGGTGAATACAGCGAGGTAGTCGATGTTGCGAAAGAGTATTTCGCTAGAGGTGATCTTTTTGAAGTTGTTCCTTCGCAGGTATTTAGTGAACCATGTGCAGCGAATCCAGTTGATGTTTTCGAAAAATTACTACAAGTTAACCCAGCCCCCTATGGAGCAATAATTAATTTAGGTGAAAACGAATGGACTGTTTCGGCTTCACCTGAAATGTATGTTCGAGCTGAAGGTAAGCGTGTTGAAAGCTGTCCTATTGCAGGAACTATTGCTCGAGGATCTGGGGATATAACTGACGAAGATCAAATACGAACTCTTCTTGAATCTGAAAAAGAAAAATCTGAACTAACAATGTGTACAGATGTCGATCGCAATGATAAATCTCGTGTTTGTATTCCAAGCACAATAGATGTTATTGGTCGACGTCAAATTGAAATTTATTCTCGATTAATTCATACAGTTGATCATGTTGAAGGTTACTTAGAAGATGGTTATGATTCGATTGATGCATTCTTAACGCATATGTGGGCAGTAACTGTGACTGGTGCTCCGAAAATGTGGGCAATGAACTTTATAGAAAAGTATGAAAAATCACCCCGAAGATTTTATGGTGGGGCAATGGGTTACATAGGACTTAATGGTTCATTAAATACAGGTTTAATGCTTCGCACAATACATTTTCATTCCGGTTCGGCACATATACGAGTCGGTGCAACCTTACTTGCAGATTCTGATCCACAAATGGAAGAAAAAGAAACAGAATTAAAAGCAAGTGCAATGTTGGATGTCGTTAGGCACTGTCACGATGTAGCAAGTGGTGGAGACGGTAGAGATTATGTTTTGACTATACCTAAGGCACACGATTTAGTATTAACTGATAAAGAAGATAGTGAGAATATTTCTAAAGAAGAAATACATTCGAAACATTCCCTAGATAGTGAAGCGCGTGTTGATATGCCAAAAGTTTTATTAGTTGATTGTGAAGATTCTTTTGTCCATACATTGGCTGGCTATTTTCGCATGTGTGGGGCAGTTGTTCATACTAAACGTATTGGTTTTTCAATGGAGGAATTCCAGAAAGAGATCGACACAATAAATCCTGATTTACTTTGTTTGTCGCCGGGTCCAGGTTCTCCAACTGATTTTGGACTATCACAAATAATTGATATATCTATAAAAAACTCACTACCTATTTTTGGAGTTTGCTTAGGTTTACAAGCATTAGTTGAATATTTTGGTGGAACTCTTTCTCAACTTGAAGAACCGGTACACGGTAAGGCTTCCGTAATTGTTTTGGAGAGTGACTCAGGGAAAATATTTGCTGACATAGAAGAAAATTTTGAAGCTGGTCGTTACCACTCTTTATATGCAAATGAAAATACTTTCCCTTTTACTGAACTTAAAATAACAGCTCGAACAGAATTAGATCATGTGATAATGGCTGTTGAACATGTGTCTAAATCTATTGCAGCTGTGCAGTTTCATCCTGAATCAATAATGACATTTGATAACAATTCAGGGCATAAGATTATCCAAAACGTGCTCGACTCCCTGGCTAAGTAGTAGTGTTTCAACGTTAAATTTCTTACAAAAAGGGGAACAAATGAAAAATACTTTAAAAGAGTTTAAAGACTTTATTGCAACTGGAAATCTTATAGACCTATCTGTAGCTTTCGTGCTTGGTTTAGCTGTAAAAGCAGTAATAGATTCTTTTATCAACGGTATTGTTTTAAACATCATCGCAGCTATTGTTGGTAAACCTAATTTCGACGATATAAAAATTGGTATTGGAAAATCAGATATATTAATCGGTACATTTTTAACAGCAGTAGTTAATCTCTTAATAGTGGGCGCTGTTCTATTTGCCGTAGTTAAGGTTATGACTAAATTCAAAAAGGAAGAAGCAGCTGCTGGGAGCTCAGATACTGAAATATCTCTTTTAACAGAGATCCGTGATTCCCTAAAGAAGTAATACCTATGAGACCTGGCTATCAAGCCAGGTCTTTGTTCCGTTTTGTGGGGCTAGGTCTCCTACAAGTAGTCTTAGTAGATGGTCGCAGTAGCAATAGCTAATCAAAAAGGTGGAGTCGGTAAAACTACTGTAACTCTTGGTTTAGCTCAAACAGCTACGAATTTTGGGTTGAAAGTTTTAGTTGTTGATTGTGATCCGCAAGCAAATGCAACTGCTGGTTTAGACGACATTTCTGATTCTAAATATTCTCTTGCTGAAGTTCTAGAGCAAGAAAAGATTCTAAATATTGATGAAATTTATGAATACGGTTTTAGATCTCCATGGTCAAGTACTGACGGAAATTCATCTATTGATGTAATAAGGTCAAACTCGCGGTTATCAAATATTGAATCTCATTTAGCAAGCGATCCAATAGGTTCATTTGATCGTCTAGAGATGGCAATCTCGAAGATTAAAGACCAATATGATTTAATACTTTTTGATTGCCCTCCATCTGTAGGACTGATAACGATTAATGCATTGTTTGCAGCAGATGAAGTAATAATTGTTTCTGCACCGAGTGCGTGGTCAGTAGATGGCGTTGATTCTTTTGTTAATAACATCGAGCGTATTCGTAAACGTAGAGATGGTAAGCCAAATATTGCCGGTATAGTCATTAATAATGTTGGTAGAACACGCGACGCTAAATATTGGCAGAATGATATTGAAAATAGATTTGGTATCAGTTCTCTAAGCGTTCCAGCACGGGCTGCAATAGCAGAATCTTGTGCAATGTCGGTACCTTTGGCGAACATGGGAGCCCGTCCTGGCGCTAAAGAAGCACTATCAAACTTTTCAGAAATATTCAGTCAATTTATAGGATTAACCGTCGATGATTCACAGAGCGCAAAGCTGGACAGCGTTTCAGTAATTTAAATAAGAAAGCGAAGACTATGGCTTACGACCCTAAAAAAACGAGACCAAAAGCAAAAGCAAAAGAATCAGTTGTAGACGAACTATTAGAGGAAAAAAAGCCAGCTGCGAAAAAGAAACCAGCTCCTAAACCTAAAAAAGACAATGTTCAAATTGCGCCAAAAGCAAAAGAAGAACCTGAAGAATCTAATGTGATTGAATTTCCCAACAAAGAGCAAGAGATTCCGTTGATTATGCAGCCTCAAGTTTGGGTTGCTACTGGTGCAGTTGCTCTTGTTCTTCTCTTAATGGTTAAGAGACGTAAAAAAAGATAGAGTTTGTAAAAATTAGCCGACCATCCACCATTTGTACCTAATTTCTTGGCACACTATAAGTACTAATGGCCTTACTGGGGGTGGAGAGTGACCGGACTAGAGTGTATAACTATTATTGATGTTGATGGCATCGAAGCACGAGTATTAGGTCATTACGGTGAAGAGACTCCCAATGGCGAGTTTGATTGTTTCGATATTTATGTAAGAAATGAACGATCAAATATTTTTGAATTGATAGATCTAGGACAACCATTTGCACATTGTCCAAGTGATGAAGAAGTTGGTACGATAATTAACGAACTGTTCAACCCTTCTTCAGTTCGTATCGTTGCAAACTCATAAGGCTTTAAATGAAGAAATATGCAGTTTTGATACTGGTTTTATTATTAGTGTTAGTTGGATGTACTGCTAAACCTTCAAAAGAATCTACAAAAAAAGCATTTGAGAAGAATTTAATAAGATCAATTGGTTCTACTGCTACTGCTAAACAAAAAACTGCTCTAAAGCAATACGGCGAATGTATTGTCGATAAATCATATGACAAACTATCGGCAAAAACTGTTAAAAAATTTGTAGATGCAAAAAATGTTAACGAATTTAAAAATGTCCAGGGTTCAGCTGACGAGAAAAAGGTTTTAGATAGCGCGAAAGATAGTTGTGCTTCTAAATTTATTGAAAAGAACTAATAGCTATTCTGCTAGCTCGTTTATAACGTAATCTAAGCACTTTACCAGCTGTTTTACATCGTCTGGCTCTATTGAAGGAAACGTTGCTACGCGAATTTGGTTACGGCCTAGCTTTCGATAAGGGTCGCAATCGACGATACCGTTTGAACGCAAAGTAGCTACAACATCTTCTGCATCAATAGATTTATCTATATCGATAGTAGCAGTAACTAAAGAACGAATTTTTTCCTCTTGTACAAAAGGTGAAGTTAGCGAATGATCATTTGACCAATCAAATAGATATGACGATGATTTCTTACATCTATCATTTGCGAATTTCATACCACCATTTTCTAGAAGCCAATCTAACTGAGCATTAACTAAGAATAGAGTTGTTAGGGCTGGTGTATTTAATGTTTGATTTAACCTTGAATTTTCAACAGTTGTTTTAAGATCCAATATTGCAGGTGCATATCGATCAATAGATTCAATTCTTGAAATCATTTTTGGTGAACATAAAGCAAATACGATTCCGCCATCAGCACCAAAACATTTTTGCGGAGAAAAATAATACATATCGTAAACGCTTGGATCGACGTAGGCTGAGCCTGCTCCAGAAGTTGCATCTACCATGACAACAGAATTTTCGTTTCCTACACGATATGGTTCGATCATCACTCCAGTTGATGTTTCATTGTGTGTTAAACAATATGTGTCTACTTCATCATCGTTTACTAGATATGCTGCAGTTCCTGGTTCGCTCTCAACGATTAAAGCTTCCTTAAGATGCGTAGCTTTCTGTGAAATAGCTGCGAAACGGGAAGAAAATTCGCCGTAGACACCATGAGCACTTTTATTTTCTATAACGCTAAAAGTTGCTGCATCCCACATTAGAGATGCGCCGCCATTTGTTAAAAGAACTTCATAGTCTTCTGGCAAATCAAAAAACGTAGCGAATTTCTCTTGAATTTCTTTAACTATATTTTTAATAGGTTTTTGGCGATGACTTGTGCCCAAAAGATGTTTGTTCTCAATAATATAGTCAATCTGTCCTTCACGAACCTTTGAGGGGCCTGAACCAAATCTTCCATCTTCAGGTAGTAATTCTTTAGGTATAGTTATATTCTTTGCAGCCATGGCTTAAAGATTAGCTGTACTGAACGGATAACTCTATTTAAAGCTATATAAAGTATGGAGTTTTTCGATTACTAAGTTCGAAATAACGTTTCCTCCATCTCGTGTGAAGTGGATACCATCAGGTGCTCTTAGGAGGGTTAAAGTCCCATTTATATTAATAGAGTCAGAATATGAGCCATCTGGGTTAGTAAACGCCTTTGCGGTTTCGATATAACTTGTCGTTTCAGGTCGTGCTTCAGTTGCAGCACGAGTCACGTCGTTTATGATTTTATATCTAGCGTCGCGTACTGGATCTCGAACTGGTGGTATGGCAATCCAAATTGGATGTACTCCTTGATTTATAAGGAAATCTAACGTCGAAGATACTCTTGTTGAGTATTCCTTTTTCCATGCGTCTGAGCCAAACGGTCCGATAGGGCCAGAACTGGAAAATAGATATTGATCGTCGTTAGCTCCGAAAGTTATTACAACAGCTTTAGGTTTCCTAGCAACAACATAGTCATTTATGTGAGTAAACCAATTAAAAACATCTGGCCTTGCTAAACCAGTTGAAACTTGGCCGTCTAAACCTTGAATATCAAAATAGTCTGTAGAAAAAGTTTTTAGCATCGATTCGCCAGGCGTAATAGCAAGCGAATCTCCTATAATCCAGAGCGACAATTTATTTGTTGGAGACAATGCAGGCAATACCTTTTTAGGAGCAATAGCTTTAACGGGTTTTACATTTTTGAATGTAAATGTATCAATTTTGTCATCTCTTCCTAAAGAAAGAGCTTCGCGAGGTTTTTGTCTCAAACTAGTAAATCCAACTGCTCGAGATGCTTTGTCGAAGGGCTTTAATACATTTAAAGTTATAGTTTTAAATGTCGAATCTTTCATTGTCGTCGCCCGAGTGTAAAGTGGTGAAGAATTTAGAATAATTCCAATTATAAGTGTTAGAAATACAAAGACAATTGTTTGTCCCGCAGACATAACTCTATGAGGCGCGTCGGTATTAGAAACAAGAACGCTTCTGTTTAAATGTTTAGAAGTTTTACTTTTTGAATTATATTGTTCGTCTTTTTTGCTAGTTAAATTCATAATCCATCCTTAGAAAAACCCATAAATAAAAGCTGAAACTGTACCTGATAATGCTGAAAGCAACATTAGAGCAACACCAAAAACAAGTGCTTGAAGATAAATTGGCTGTGCTGAAATTCGTGAACTGAAATTGCCAGTAATTCTTTGGGGTATAGATTGAATCAATATTCCACAAAGAATGAGAATAACAATTGCGAAAGTAGTAAGTGTTACAGGCTCTGAGAATCCTGAAATCATTTTTGAAATCATTATTCTTGCATTCGACATGGATTCTGAAGCAAAAATTATCCAACCAAATGTAACAACATGAAATGTAGCAATTTGTTTAACGATTTTTGGGATTACTATCTCATGTTTTTGTGTAAATGCTCGTAACCACCTTTCAATAGTGAGCATTACTCCCATATAAAATCCCCAAACTAAAAATGTTATATTTGCTCCATGCCATAAGCCACCAATAGTCATTGTTGCGATTAGGTTAAATGCGATAAATCTTTTTCCAAATATAGATTTTTTATTCCCCCCAAGTGGAATGTAGACATAATCTTTTAGCCAGCGAGACAACGTCATATGCCAACGTTGCCAAAAATTTCTAAGAGACGTAGCACTATAAGGTCGGTTGAAGTTTTCTGGGAAACGGAATCCAAGCAGGAGAGCTACTCCTATTGCAATGTCGGTATACCCTGAAAAATCACAGTAAAGCTGAGCAGCATATGCATAAACTGCGACAATCGCATCAATGCCTCCTAATTTCGAAGGTGCGCCAAAAGCTGGCCGTACTATTTGAACATATAGCAAATCAGCAATAATCATCTTTTTGAAAAGACCCTTAGCGATTAAAGTAGCAGCTTTTGTAGTTTCAACAGCACGTGGGTTATGGGGGTTGCGCATTTGTGGAATGAACTCACTTGCACGAACAATTGGTCCAGCAACCAGGTGAGGAAAAAATGACAGGTACACAGCAAGGTCTAAGAACCCGACTTTTTCAATAGTGCCTCTATATACGTCAACAACATAACTAATTGCTTGGAAAGTAAAAAACGATATGGCAATTGGGATTATCAAAGAACTAAGGCGGGGAAGACCGATAGTATCTTTAAAAATATTATGAGCTTGTTCAATAACGAAATTTCTGTATTTGAAATAACCTAAAGCACCTACATTTCCGGCGATTGCTATTGATAAAACGATCTTTTTAGCTTTGACGGTTTTTTGGCTAGTTAACCAGTTCACTATTAAATAGTTAAAAACTATTGAGGTAGCTAATACTAAGCACGGCAAAGGTATCGATGTAAATATTAAAGATACACTTGGCTGGTTGAATCCCAAGAAAATATAACTAGCAATAAGAATTGCGATTTTCCAGGGCAGTCTATGCATCCAGTCATTTCTATTAACCAGCAAAGGTAATAGCATCCATGAAAGTGGCAGCACTATTACAAAGAAGATAATAAATGGCGTGGTCGGGAAAAGCACCCATAAATGATCTCACAAATTGATGGCTTCTATCACTTTTATGAGTCACACATTGTTAGCGCAAAACAAACTAATCTTTTCTGCTTATGCCAAGGATCACATCTAACGAAGAATTTGACAGTTTTGACGAGTGGGAAACACTCGATATGGATGACGAAATATATTTAGGGGCAGAGTCAGATTTGCTAGATGATTGGGAAGATGATGGGGCGATAGCCCAGGTCAGAGAAGAAAATCCTGTGATAAAGAGTGCAGCTGTAGAAGAAGAACCAGCTCATATAAATGATTTAACTCCTCAAGATGAGTCGGGACAAGTATTTTCATTGTTAGAACGCGCGAACTCTAAAAGAAAAGACGTTTTAGACGATATTGAAGAACCTTCGCTAGAAGAGCTAAATGAAATTGAATTGCAAGATTTTGATATAGATGAAGTTGAAGATGAAGCTGAAGCTGAAGCTGAAATAAGTGTGGTAAATGAACCTGAGATTGAAGAGAACATTATGGAATATGAAGATACTCAACTGGTTCTAAAGCCTTTATTTGAGGGTCTTGGCGTAATGCTTCCAACTCTTTTTGATGAAGATGGTGAAGTCGAATATAAAACTACTTCTCGTCTTGCAAAGAAGCTTATTGAATCTCAGACAAGTTCAATTTTTGTTGGAACAAATTTTGGAGAAGGCCAAACTTTATCTAGAGAAGAACGAGCAAGTCTTGTAGAAAATGTTTGTTCACAAGTTAAAGCAAATGTTGTCGCAGATGTGACAGCACCTAGTATTCGTCAAAGCGTTGAATTGTTTGAAGACGTAGTAAGAGCTGGAGCAAATGCAGTTATTGTTGACTTAAATCAGAATGTTAAAGACCCATATGCTTTATGTGAATCATTACATTCTAAAAATCCAACAATTCCTATTTTCATTAATTTAATAGCGCCAGCTGATCAGCTTGTTATCTCTCCGGAGTTTTTATATGACTTACCTATATGTGGCGTCTTGGATTCCACCGGGGATCCTGGATTCTTTTTACATTTAACTGGGGCGTATAGCGGACCTATCTATATTGCGAATCCAAACATGGTTACATATGGAAAAATTATGGGAGCAAGTGGAGTTGTTCTTCCTAATATAGCTATTCAAGAAAAGCTTGTTTATGAAGCATTTAATGGGGATCCATCAGCTCAAAATGAGATTGCAATGTACGAGAGAGAAATAGGTGGTATAACACCAAAATCTATAAAAATGACTTTAGAGTCTGAGAATCTAGTTAGCGCTACTGTTAGAGATTAATTATCTACGACCACATAGTGGTTTTTTGCCATGATTGGCTTTTTTGCGCTTGGCATTTAGCTTTCTTTTATTAGTTTTCTTACTTGCCATAAGCCTTATATTCTAATCTAAGCCACTTTAGCTTTGTCCAAGCGGAGGTCTTGTTTTTGTTTAGTTTCTATACGATCAGTTTTTATAACGGTTGCTACTGATCCCATAACGACTGTGACCCCTATGGCTATTAATAAGGTGATTCGCTGGTCAAAGAAGATTGCAGCACAAATTGTTGACCCTACAGGAGTTAAAAGTGTTAATAATGATGCAGTCGAGAGCTTTGTATGTTTGTGTGCCCAGGAAATAAAGCCATGACCTAAGCTTGCGCATATGGCCATTGCAACTAGCTTTATTAGCTCATTACTGTGAGGCAATATTGATTCCGAGGTGAAAGGAACGATTATTGTCGCGACGATTCCCGATAACGATGTAGTTAGGAACATAAAAGATGCTGTTCCAACATGCTGCCGTGCTTTTTTTGTGAAGATGAATAATGCTATCCATGCAAATAATGCACATACTGCGAGGAGGTCACCTCTGACTGAATTGGAACCTGTAATGGTTGATCCCCAAACTGTAAGTACAACGCCGGCAGTTGCACTAATCGCCGCAATCACATTCGAAGCTTTAATTTTCTCACTAAATTGTGATCCAACAAAAAGTAAAACCAGTGGTGGTTGTAGAGAACGAATAATCACAACGTTGGTTAATGTTGTGTCCTGTATTGCTTGATAAAAACAAATAATGTGAACAGTAAATGCTAAACATGGAGCTATACAATATTTAATTGATTCAAATGTAATGTTTTGTTTACGAATCTTTACATAAATTGCTAAAAGAGCTGCAGCGAAGAATGACCGCCACATTGTGATCCATAAACCACTTCTACCGAACTTCGTTCCTAAAACATTGGCGGCAACTAAAAAACACACGCCTGCTAGAACCCCTGCTATTCCAATAAGACTGGATCTATTTACATGATTTATTAAGCTTGGAGTGGATTCATCAATATCTAAGATATCGTCAGCTACGTCATTTGGGGTGATTTGCGCATTTGTCACCCATATATTGTCTCATAAAGCTCTTGAAGAACGCGAATTACTATGACAAAGTAGCTGAATGTATGAAAGTCGCTATGGCTATTTACGAGGGAATTTATATGAGAATCGAAGTGAGAAACTCAGCTTTTTAGGCAGACTACGTGGTTATTCATTCACTGACAAATATAAAGCTGAAGTTGCAATTTATTTTGAAAAATGTAGGTCTATACATACATTTGGAATGAGATTCGATATCGAGATTTTATTTTTGGATAAGAAAAATAAAATTATAGAAGTAAGTTATGCCAAACCGAACAAACTTATTTTTGCTCCAAAAGGTACCCATTCAATAGTTGAGCTTGTTGTTAGATAAAATCATTTTTCATGGAGCAATTAATACCGGGACTATATATAGTTGCAACTCCTATAGGTAACTTAGAAGAAATAACTAAGAGGGCCTTATTTGTTTTGGAAAATGCCGATTATTTGTTTTGTGAAGACACGCGTGAATTAAAAAAACTTATTTCTATCTTTAATATTAAGACAGAAGATAAAAGAATCATTTCGTTACACGAGCATAATGAAATGGAGAAAGCACAAAGAGTTGTTGGCTTAATTAGTGAAGGCAAAGTTGTCGCGTACACATCTGATGCAGGTATGCCTGCAATTTCTGATCCTGGTAGCAAGCTTGTTAATGAAGTGCTAAATGCGCAGCAAAATGTATTTGTTGTTTCTGGTGCGAGTGCTGTTATAAATGCTGTTGCTCAAAGTGGTTTTGATACAAGCGAATTTACTTTTTTAGGATTTTTCCCCAGGACAGCAAAAGATGAGAAAAAATTTGTTGAAAAATTAAAAAGAATTTCTCATACTGTTGTCTTTTTTGAGTCACCTAAACGTATTTCAAAAACCTTAAAGCTTCTCGTAGAAGAAATTCCTGATACGAGAGCGGTTGTTTGTCGTGAACTCACGAAAAAGTTTGAAGAAGTAAACCGAGACAAAATTTCTGAATTATCAAAAAAATATAACACCGAAACTAAGGGTGAATGCGTGGTTGTAATCGAAGGGCTAGAACCTCAATTCGATGCGGACGAATCTAAGAATGAAATAGAAAAAGCCATTAAATTATTGAAACGAAATAAGGTCTCAGTGAAAGATTCAATCGAGATATTGGCACCCCTTGTTGGAATGCCAAAAAACGAAATCAAAAAGATCTATTTGGAAGATTAATAATTACCAACATGCGCTTATGTGTTAAATAGCGCTATTGTTTAGCTATGTCCGAAACTTTCTATATCACTACACCTATATATTATGTAAACGATGCTCCACATATGGGTAGTGCCTACACAACCATTTCTGCAGATGTTGCAGCAAGATGGAACAGGCTTATTGGCAACGATGTGATGTTTTTAACTGGCACAGATGAACATGGGTTAAAACTCCAGCGCGCAGCTGAAGAAAAGGGCATGACTCCACAAGAGCTGGCAGATTTTTATTCTGAACGATTTAAAGATTTGTGGAAAGAATTAAATATAAGTAACGATGACTTTATTAGAACAACTGAAGGCAGACATCGTGAAGCCGTAAGAACATTATTGCAAAAGGTTTACGATGCAGGTTACATTGAGTTAGGAACATATGAAGGACTCTATTGCGTTGCCTGTGAAGCCTATTACACAGAAGATGATTTGATTGATGGAAATTGTCCATTTCATAATAAACCAGTTGAACACGTTAAAGAAGATAACTATTTTTTCAAGCTTTCGTTGTTCGAAGATAAATTAAAAGAGCATTATCAAAAAAATCCAGATGCCATTGCGCCTTTGTCGAGAAAAAATGAAGTACTTAGTTTTATAGAATCTGGCTTGCGAGATTTTTCAATCTCTCGAACTTCAATAAATTGGGGAATTCCTCTTCCATGGGAAGAGCAACATGTTACTTATGTTTGGTTTGATGCATTAACCAACTATATAACTGCTGTTGGTTATCCAAATGATCAAAAAACTTTTAATAAATTTTGGCCAGCAGTTCACTTTGTAGGGAAGGACATTGTTAGATTCCATGCTGTGTACTGGCCTGCAATGCTTATGGCTGCTGGATTAGAGCCACCGAAGACTGTCTTTGCGCATGGTTTCTTGACCGTTGGTGGAGAAAAAATGAGTAAGAGTAAAGCTAATCAAATAATTCCTGGCGATTTAATCCCAACTTTTGGTGTTGATGGATATAGGTATCATTTTGTAGCTGACCAACGTTTTGGTAATGATGGTGATTTTAGTTATGAGCAAATGTTGTCACGATATAATTCTGATCTTGCAAACAATTTTGGAAATTTAGCAAGCCGTGTATTGAATATGGCGTCAAAATACTGTGATGGTGTTTCGACGGATAGAAGAGCTAACGGACCTTTGAAGGATTTAATCCAAGAAACGTATTCCAAAGCTAATGAACAAATGAAAGAATTTAATTTTTCAGGTGCACATGAAACGATATGGGGTTTGATCGGTGCAACAAATGCATATATTGAAGAAACTGAACCTTTTAAAGTTGCTAAAACTGATATAGAAAAAGCACAAGCGATTTTAGGGGATTGTTTAGAAGCATTGCGTGCAGTTTGTTTAATGGCTTATCCCGCAATCCCGGCAAGCGCCGAAAAACTTTGGGGACGGCTCGGCTTAACTGAAACTTCTCCTATAGAAGAGATGAGATTGCCTCACGATATTGCATGGGGTAAGTATGAGGCAGGACTAAAACTTGAAGTTGGTGAACCTTTATTTCCTCGAATTGAAGAATAGTAATGTTCGATACTCATTGCCATTTCGACACCATAGATGATGCGAGAACTCAACTAGTTGAAGCATATAACTCTGGCCTACGTGGGATAAACATAATTGGTTGTGATTACGAAACTACAAAACGTTCTATAGATATTGTAAAGATAGTTGAACAAGAGCGCGAAGAACTTGGCCTTATTGATTTAGACGCAAAGGCAACCATGGGCCTACATCCTCATGAATCAAAATTTTTAAATGATCAAAAAAATCAATTAGAAAGTTTATTAAATTCAAATATTGATTTAATTTCAGGTGTTGGAGAGACCGGTTTTGATTTTTATTACAACCATTCTTCAAAACAAGATCAAGTTGATTCGTTTAAATGGCAAATAGATTTAGCTAAGGCTTTAAATAAAGCCTTAGTAATACATACACGCGATGCTTGGAATGAAACATTCGATTTACTCAATGATGTTGGATGGCCAGAAAAAGTTGTTATGCATTGCTTTACTGGTGGTGTTGCAGAAGCCAAAGAGTGTGTAAAAAATGGTGCTTACATTTCTATATCAGGAATAGCTACATTTAAAAATGCGCAAGACATTAAGGACGCGATAGTTGCGGTACCTCTAAACCGATTGCTTTGCGAGACAGATGCTCCATGGTTAGCGCCTGTTCCTCATCGTGGTAAAAATAATCAGCCTTCATATGTTCAATATGTAATAGAGACGATTATTGGTCTGCGTAAGGAACACTGTGGAGACACAATAGATGATGTAACAAAAGCCTTGTATGGAAATGCTTTAAAGTTATTCAGGTGACGAAGCACTTGTGACTTTGTTTTTACCCTGAGACTTAGAATCTTTTAAGGCTTGCTCACTGCGTTCAGTAATTGTTTCTGGAGAATCATCTTCTTTAGCGGATGCAATTCCTATTGATACGGTGATTCTTGCTTCTTCGCGAAGAGTGGATCGAACGTCTTCTTCGACACCTCGACGGATTCGTTCTGCAACAATACTTGCTCCCTTAACATCCGTATTTGGTAAAACAACGATGAATTCACCACCGCCAGATCTTCCCACGATGTCTTCGGTTCTAAGTCTGCTGTGTATTTGGTTTGAAACCGAACGCAAAATGTCATCACCAACATTATGGCCATACTTTTCGTTAAATGAAGTGAAGTTATCAAGGTCGATTTTAAATACGCTTAAATCTGTTTTGTGTCGTCGTGAAAGACTTAACAGTCTTGTCAAATGAGATTTAATTCCTCTTGTATTAAATACTCCAGTTAATAAGTCAATAAGAGATACGTCTTGCAATCTTATTCGCTTTTCTCTTTGACGGACCAACATAATCACAAGAGCAATTGCAACTGCAGTGAAACACGACAAGAATAACCATGGCAACAATAGCTTCATGCCAGTTTCAGACTTATATAGCGATCTATCTTCAATGGTTGTTACTACAGTCCAAGGCGTATTATTAACTTTTCTAGTTGCATAAAATGAACTACGACCGTATTTATTTGTGTAGTGTCCAGTTAATCGGTCTTGATCTTTACGGTTATTCAATTCGCTAACTAATTTTGGTGCTATTTCAGATAGAACACCGGTTTGATTTGTATCAGAAGCGATGATTTGTTGGTTCTGATCTATGAGAAAAGCTTGTGTATTGTCTTCAGGCAGCATATTTTCAAAATAATCGCCTAATGGTTTTGTCGTTAGATCAAATGCTCCACTTATTATACGAACGCCAGATTGAGATTGAAAAGGGGTTGCAAATGCAACGTTCGGGAACTTTAATGCATCAGAAGGTACAACATTAGATACCGTTTGTTCTCGGTTGATAACAGCTCTACGTAAGTGATCATTTTCTTCCAATATGTTTTTACCTATAAGCTCAGCTTTATATGGAGCAATATCAATTATTTTTCCATTTTCATCAAGTAGTACAGAAGGACCGAAACCTAAATTATCTAAGAAGTCCAAAAATTCATCATGCGAAACTTGGGGGTCTCCTAGACGTAGTTTTGCTAGTTCTTGTTCACGCTGAAGAGTGTACTTAACATTTGATTCAAGAAATGATGCTGCTGAAGTTGAGTGAACTGTAAAGGTATTATCTATAGAATGTTTAGTGTTTTGTTGCGATCTAATTGCAGCGAAAGCCATAGAGCCAGTAACAATTAAAATGACCAGTGCAGCCACAATTCTTTCAGGCCAGAAGTTTCTAGATTTTGACTCTAATGTCGCCATAAGTATTCTTCGTGCATAAATAGTATTTTCCTAAGGGATTTTTGTCACTAATTACCGAATTATAAGCAATAAAGGGCAATAAACACATTTAACGCTTTTTAGCCTCCAAAGTGGACTTATGTGTTAGATATAGCTAGCGTAGATGACTTCATGCAACCATCACCGGCAAGAAAATTTGCCCCCGAACCTGGGTCATGGATCCCCATTGAGTCTCTTTCAAGCCTACCTGAACTTGAAGAACTTCTTGACCCTAAATACCTTGTTGATTCAGGCCAGTCAAGAGCCGTGAAAGTCGGTGAAGACGGGAATGGTTATGTCTTTGTAGATTCTGAAGCTACCCATGCTCTTGGTCTTGAAAGTGAACAAAAGAAACAAAGAAGTCATATGCGCTGGGCTTCTAAAAAGAGAAGCCTCAAACTTAAAAAGCAAGCTAAATTACAAAAGCTTTTTGCCCTGGTGCTAATAGTTCTTATTATTGCTGGAGGTTCCAGCTACCTTCTTAGAAAAAATGCTCCAGCTACAGAATCTATTGCTTTACAGCCAAAAGTAAGTCCGTTGGTATCTTCATTTTTACCTGTTTCAATACCTGTTGTAATTGAAGGTAAACCTTCTTCAATTATTTCAACATCTTCAACTTTAAAAGAATTCGTAACTGAAAACGATCTACAAGATTTAGTTCCTATGCAGAAAAGCTTTAATCGCTTTAATTATTTAAATAAAAGAACTTTTCCTGATCTTGAATTTCGATATGAAAAAAATATATCTTTAAAAATTGGTAATGAATCGCAGGCAATTAAAACAACTGATTTAACTGTACAAGAAATTTTAAATTCGAATTCTATTGTTGTTGGCGGTAATGACATTGTTTCGCCAAGTCTTACCTCTCAAGCATATGGCATAACAGAAGTTTCTGTAACCAGAGTTTCAACATCAACGAGAAGTACTGAAAATACAATTGCATTTAAAACAGAAAAAAGAAACGACCCTAATTTGACCAGAGGTAAGCAAGTAGTCGCAAGATCCGGAAGTGCAGGAGTCGAGAAAATAACTTACACGCAAACAATTCAAAATGGAGCTGTGGCTTCAGAAGTTGTTTCATCTAGAGTTGTTATTAAACAGCCAATTAACCAGATAATCAGTATCGGCACAAAGCCTTTAGGCACCCAACAAGGTAATGCTTCATGGTACAGCCATATACCAGGAACTTGTGCACATAGAACATTGCCAATGGGAACAATAGTTACTGTGAGAAACAACTCTACAGGCGCAACAACAACATGTAAGGTTGCAGACCGAGGTCCATTTGGATCTGGACGCATCATTGACCTTTCAAAAGATGTTTTTGCAAATATCGCCCCTACTTCAAAAGGTATTGTAGGAGTGACGATTTCTTGGTAAACGATATTGTTGAATATAAAGAAGGACTAACAATATCTAATATTAAAAAACTTGAAGAACAATATAATTTTTATCCTTCAAAAGCATTGGGACAAAATTTTCTTATTGATATTAATATTGCAAAAAAAATATCTAGCTTTATCTCTGGTGAGGGTAACGTAATTGAAATAGGTCCAGGTTTAGGGTCTCTTACTGTTCAAATAGCAACCGAAAATAGAAACGTTGTTGCTATTGAATATGATAAACATATTCTAAATCCACTGTTAGAAGTATTAAATGGATTTTCCTTAATGAATTATGTCGAAATCATAAATTCTGATGTTATGAAAGTCGACTTAGAGGAACAGTGTAAAAAATCTCAATCTAAAACGATTGTTGGAAATTTGCCCTACAATATTTCGGCTCCTCTGATCGCGAACATTTGCAAAGAAGCAACTGGTTGCGAGCATATGGTCGCTATGGTACAGAAAGAGGTTGGGGAGAGGTTATGTTCGCCACAGGGGACACGTCAAGTCTCTGCTATCACCTTGAAATGCCAGTTTTTTATGGATATTAAAATGCTATTTCAGGTTCCTAAAACTGCATTTTATCCTGCGCCAAATGTTGATTCAGTTGTTATAGAACTTAAGCGAAAGAACAAAAGAGAAGTAGTACTAGATGATTCAGATATTCAATCTTTTTTTAGTTTGATAGATGCTGCATTTTCACAAAGACGTAAAACATTAAGGCAATCATTAAAAGGGTTTATTGGCGATAAAGTAAAAGACGTGTTGGAAGAAGCACAAGTTAATTCATCTTGCCGTGCAGAAGAATTAACCTTAAATGATTTTAAAAAAATATTTAAGGCGTACAAAAATGAAAGCTAAAGCTAAATTAACTCTAAATTTAAACATTGAAGACAAGAGGGAAGACGGGTTTAATAACCTCAAGGCGTTGACAGTATTTTTAAATGATATTTATGACGAACTAACTATAAAAATTGATTCTGATAATGTTAAGAAACTTAGCATTGAACCAAATAACAATTCGCTAATTGATGGGGACGACAATTTAATATTAAAAGCCTTTAATATATTCTTAGACAAGCTAGAAAATGAAGAACATAAAGCTCTCATGGAAGGAATTAGCTTTATAGTTAATAAGCAAATTCCAGTATCGGCAGGTTTAGGCGGCGGATCAGCTGATGCAGCGGCGACTTTAATTCAACTAAATCATTTAACTGATAACTATTTCGACATTGCTTACCTTGCCAAATTGGGTTCAGAAATTGGGAGTGATATACCTGCTTGTGTCTATTCAAATGCGCTCTGGATGCAAGGAAGAGGAGAAATAATCAACTTAATTAGTGATTTTGATACAGGTGATCTTAAGGTTTTAGTTATTACTCCAAATATATATTGTTCAACTCCGCAAGTGTTTAAGCACTACGATGAAATCGGACGACCAAAAGATTCAGGTATGCTTGAAAAGTCGTTAGATAAATATATACCTAAATTAAGCAACGACTTATCTTTAGCAGCATATGATTTATATCCAGAACTAAATCAATTCAAAAATAAATTGGATTTAATAACAAATTATTCATGGAATCTTGCTGGCTCAGGATCAACATTATTTGCATTAGGTAATGAACAAGAATTGTCAGTTTTTCAAAACGAAATTAATAATCAGTTCTCTAATGAAATGATAAGACTAAATGCAATTAGCTCTTTTATATAGAAAAGGAAAGTAGTTTTACTTTCCTTGTTGACGACGCTGCCAACGTGTTTTCTTAAGAAGCTTCTTGTGCTTCTTTTTTCTCATTCTTTTGCGTCGTTTTTTAATTAGTGAACCCATGAAGGCAACAAAACTAGTTCGACTAAGAGGTATTTTTCCAACCGAGCAGTGGTTTTTGGCAACTAAATCTAAATTTTCAACTATTTGGTTCAGTTACTGAGGGCACTGTCCGCTAAAATTTACTGTCCTTCGGGGATGGTGTAATCGGCAACACTTCAGTTTTTGGTACTGACATTCAAGGTTCGAGTCCTTGTCCCCGAGCTTTATTTAAAAAAGTCGTTTGAAAAATTCAACGACAACTGCACCAAACCCTATTGAAAGTATTGATCCAAGAGTTCCTATTGCTGCACCTGCAATAACAATGAACATATCTCCCAAAATAACACCTAATGATATTCCTAGTACCCCGATTGACGGCAATGTATCTAGGCCTGAAAATGGGGGTGCAACAAATGCAACGATGCTCAACAGTAAAACTGAGATACCAAAAAGTGTTCTAAAAATTCTCGTATCTATTGTTTTACTCATTCTTGGCTTGGAAAATCTTTCAATTTTTTTCACAATTTTGATGAGCCTAGGAAGGGTAAGTTTCAGCATTTTTTCGCCGAGCTCTTTGTTGCGCCAGCGTTTTGGTAGCCAAATTGTTGATCTCTGGGCTATTAGTTCTAGAGCTAGCAGCATTGCAATAATTTCAAATACATGAGTAACACCACCTGTAGGCAGTGGTAGAGCTGGTATTGACAATAATAGAAAGAAAGCTAGTGCAAAACTTTTTTCATCAAATATTTCTTCAAGTCCAGCAATTGTTTTTTTCTCAGGTGAATCAAGCCAACTTTGGAGTTGCTCAGAAAAAATAATTTCTTCTCGTTCTTTCTTTTCTTTATCTTTACTCGTCGACATCATTAAACAATCTATTAGTAGTTTTCACTTTAGATCGACCTGAACGAGTTCTTTTGAGTTCATAGAATTCTGAACAAGCAGCGAACTTTGCAAGACCATCGAATAATTCAAGACCAAGTTCTTTTTCTGGTAGTTTTGATAGTACAGGTCCAAAAAAGCCTTGTTTTTCGCCTTTTTCATTTTCAAATATTATTAGAGGTACTCCTACATCGTCACCAACAATGGATATGGCTTGATTAATATTTGACTGTAAAGAGACGTCTAGTTCTTTGTTGTTACCTTGCTCAATATATTTAGGATCTAAATTTAATTTCTCTATTACTTTTTCTATGAAGTTATCGTCATCTAGCTTGCTGTTCAGATGATATGCATAGCCAAACTCAGTGTATAAAAGTCCTCTGTCTATGTTTTCAGCTTTAGCGATTGCTTCAATGATTCTGAGTACTTGATGTGATGTAGTGTGCGCTTCTAAATGGCCAGTAGTGTCGTTTCCTGTGAGCTCATCATTCTTCATAGCTAGCGAGAAACCAATCCAATTAATATTGAGATCTCGTTCTGTTGATACTTCACAGAGCCAGCGGCTTGTAATCCAACACCAAGGACAACTTGGATCAAAATAAAAATCGATATTCATTAATTTATTATAGATAGGTATTTTGGATTTACTAGTACGATATATGTATGTCCAAAATTATTCTAGAAAATGTTACAAAAACATTTAAAGAAAAGATTGCATTGGACAAAGTCAGTCTTTCAATTCCCCCAGGTGAGATCTTTGGTTTTTTAGGTCCTAATGGTGCAGGCAAATCGACAACCATTAGATGCATAATGGGATTTATATATCCTGATACAGGAAATATTTTTGTTAATAAAGAAAAAGTCGACAAAAATAATTCAAATTATCGACAGATTATTGGGTACGTTCCATCTGATTTACATTTAAACGATGATTGGACAGCATCCCAGCATCTTGAATTCATATCTAGTTCAAGAAATGTTAATTTAAATGTCGGTTCCTTAATTGAACGATTAAATCTGGAGCTTGACACTAAATCTAAACATTTATCGACAGGGAACCGTCAGAAACTCGGATTTTTATTGGCCTTATGTGTCGAACCCGAAGTTCTTATATTAGATGAGCCGACAAAAGGTTTAGACCCAATATTGCAAGAAGCAATGTATGAAATACTTCTTGAATTTAAAAATAATGGTGGAAGTGTCTTTTTCTCATCACATAATTTAAATGAGGTCGAAAGGATCTGCGACAGAGTCGGAATAATCAGAAAAGGACAGATAGTTGCTAATGAAACTATTAACGATCTAAGAGGTAAAAAAATACATATTGTAAAGGCGTCGTTTATTGATGAGGAAGTGCCTGATTTTTCAAAGTTTTCAAGCAAAATAATTGTTAATGACAAACAAGTTGAAGTTCACATAGAAGGCGACCTCAATTCGATTGTAAGAGAAATTTCAAAACATAATATTGCTGATCTGACGATTGAGCATGCAAGTCTAGAAGATGTATTCCTTCATTTTTATGAGGATAAAAAATGAAGTCTTTAATTATTCGTGAGTTTAAAAGAAATAAAACTTCATTCATTATCTACTGTGTTATTGCTGTCGCATTCGTATGGATGTATGTTGCTCTTTTCCCATCTATTGCTGCGCAGTCAAAACAGTTAGATAAGTTATTGAAATCATTTCCGGATACCATTATGAAAGCATTTGGTGTTGATAAAACAGGCTTTAATTCAGTTGAAAAATATTTAGCTACAGAATTGATGAGTATCTTGTGGCCAATAATCGCAATAGTTTTGTGTCTTTCTCGAGGTGGATCGACGATTGCAGGAGATATTGAAAACAAAACTATTGGTTTAGAGCTTTCTTTACCTGTAAGTCGAATTAAATTGTTTTTTGCAAAGTTTATTGGGACTTGGCTTTCAGTAACATTGTTTAGCTTCGTTTCTATTTTGTCAATTATTCCTATATGTATGGCATATTCTATTGATGTTCATGTGGAAAATATATTTACTCTTTTTCTTTTAACATTGCTTTTTTCAACTTCCTTATTGTGTGTGACAATCGCGTTTTCAGCGTTCTTTTCAGAAAAAGGAAAGGTATATTTTTCAGTTGGAGCTGTATTGCTCATCTCGTATGCTATTAATATTTTCGCGTTACTAAGTAAAACATTTTCATTTTTGAAATATGGTTCAATATTTCATTATTTTGATACTTTAAGCGCTTTATCTGATAGCAAGATAAGCATTTCTTCACTTATCTTCTTTATCGCAGTTACTCTCATATCTTTACCAATTGGAGTAACTACTTTTAAGAATCGAGATATTTCGATCTAACCAATAAATAGATAATTCAGCTAAATTTCAGTAAATATAGCTACAATTTTGATGTGAAGATATTAGTTGTTGAAGATGAGCCTAAATTAGTTCGTATTATGACGTCTGGGCTTAAGTTACAAGGCTGGACTAGCCAGAATGCAACAACGGCTCAAGATGCTATCGAATTTTTAAAATATGAATCATTTGACGTTGTTCTTTTAGATCGCATGCTAGAAGATGGCAGCGATGGTATGGAAGTTTGTGATTACATGAGGAAACACAACTTTGAATCACCTATTTTATTTTTAAGCGCAAAAAATGAGATCGAAGATCGAATTGGAGGATTGAATGCTGGAGCAGATGATTATCTAGGGAAACCCTTCGACATGAACGAATTATATGCACGCGTTCGAGCGTTGATCCGGCGTCCCGCATCAACGATTGGGCCTATTTATAAATCGGGTGAGATCCAAATTGATCTTACAAAGAAAACAATGAAGATTGGACCCAATGATATTGAACTTACTAAGAAGGAATTTTCTTTAATTGAATATCTAGTATCGAATAAAGGTTTAATACTTTCAAAAGAGCAAATAATTAATCACGTATGGGAATACGAGTCTGACATACTCCCAAACACTGTTGAAGCGACTGTAAAAAATATTAGAAATAAAATTAAGAAGTACTCAAACAATGAAAAACTAATTTCAACTGTTAGAGGTTTTGGATATAAATTAACAGAGCAGGAATAAAATGTTTAAGTCTGCAACCATAAAGTTAACCCTGTTTTATACTGCTGCTATTTTCTTAGTTTGTTTGGTTTTTTCTATATCGATATATGCATTAGCTTCGAGCAGAGTAGAAAATGAAGCCAGGAAACAAGAAACAATATTTAGAGAATATAATCAAGCTAACAATCCCAGCGCGCAGCCACCCCGATCAGATGATCCTGGTGATGACATAAGAGATCGTATTAGGGTACAAATTAAATCTGATCGTAAAGGATTGTTATCTAACATAGTTATGGTTGATTTCGTTTTGATTTCCTTTGGGGCCATAGCAAGTTATTATTTTGCACGGAAAACTTTGTATCCGATAAGTGTCTCGATGGAAAAACAAAAGCAATTTACTTCTAATGCAAGCCACGAACTTCGTACGCCTTTGAGTGTCATGAAAGCTGAAATTGGACTAGCGCTTGACCAGAAGCTTAATGCCGAAGAAATGAAAGAAGTTCTTAAATCAAATATGGAGGAAATTGATCGACTTACAGATCTTTCTGACCAACTTCTATTACTTACTTCTATTGATAAAAATTCAATTGAAATGGAAAAGGTAAACTTATCTGAAATTGTTAATGCTCAAATAAAGACATTCAGTACAAATTCGAAGTTAAAGTTCGTAGCAAATATAGATGACAATATATATGTATATGGTAATTCCCGACTCTTGGAAAATTATTTAAAAATACTTTTAGAGAATGCTTTAACATATACAAAAAAAGATCAACCAGAAGTAAAAGTAATTTTAAGAAAAAATTCAAATAACTCATGTACGCTTTCTGTTGAAGATAACGGTGTGGGTATAGCCCAAGAGGACCTATCAAAAATATTCGATCGATTCTACAGATCAAAATCAGCAAATAAAATAAGTCGTAAAGGACACGGATTGGGTCTATCTATAGCTTCCGAAATTGCTAAGAAACATTCCTCAATTATTGCTGTTAAATCAGAATTAGATACATACACCATATTTTCAATGGATTTAAGGTGTTATGAATAATTTTAAAAATTGATGTTTTTCAGCTACAAATCAGTTTGAAATGCGATATTGATTTCAAAAGATGTAAAAGGAGATCTTATGAAAGACAAAAAGTTACTGTTAGCAATAGGTGCATCAGTGCTATCGACATTATTTTTGGTTGCTATAGCATTCTTTGCTTTTAACGCAAACCATATCGGCGACCGGCGTAATGATATTCGACCGGGCCGACCAATGGCATTTAAGCAACAAAGGCCAAAGTTAAATGCTTCTCAAATTAAAAAGATGCAAGCACAGCAGAAAGTCGACTTAGTAGCTCATCTCGATCAACTGGTTAAAGATTCAAAAATAACAACTGATCAAAAAACAAAGATTGTAGAATTTTTCGACGCAAACTTACCTAAATTGAAACAAAATCAAACAGAAGCACAACGTCATGCTGCTGTGGATTCATTTAAAACAAAATTAGATGATTTTGCAAAACAAAACAACATAGACGTAACTCTTCTTCAACCTCAAATGAGAATACATCAAAGTCCAGAAGGAGATCATGACAATCGAGGTCCGGGTGGAGATTTTGATCGCCAGGGACCTAGAGGGGGATTCGATCACGAGGATGGAGATCGCTAACTAATTTAAGGTAACGCGGTTACATTGCCTTTGTAATCATGCCATGTATGATTCTCAAAGTCGTAAAGCTTGCATGCTTTTGTAGCACGAATGTAATCGCGGAACTTTAATTTCTTTTCTTTAATTTCAGGAAACTCTTTAATTAAAGCATCAGCAGCCTTATCTAGGTTATAGCAAGGTATTCTCATGTCAACGTGATGAGGTACATGCACAAAAATATTGTAGAAGAACAAATAATTGATTGGTTTAGACAAGTGTAGAACTGTTGTACCTTCGATTTGTCCTTTGAAACTGTCCCATTCGTTTCGTGGCCACCATTTAATATCAGGGGATATGTGGTGAACATATACAGTCCAACCGATTATTGTCATGAAACCAAACCAAGGTACGGCAATGATCTTTACAACAATCCAGATTGCACCTGCAATTGATCCGTAATGCATTAAGCCATATGCACACAATGCGACGATTGAAACAAGCCCAAACGCTAAAACAAATCTAACGTCTTTCTTGATTCTTTCGCGGTAACGCTCTGGAGGGTTGAACCAGATCATTTTGTCAAACCACACATTGCGTGTGTAATACAAACCAGATCCTATTGCGCTCCACTCAACTTTGTGCTGAAACTTTCTAAAAGCATTCATTTTTTTAAATTGTTCAACAGTCGTTGGCATCCAAACAAAATCCATTTGTTCACGAACGGTATGTCCATGATGTAAACGGTTGTGGCCTAATAGCCATCCTTCATATGAATGAAGTTCTGGAAGAAAAAGTAAACGGCCAATAATTTTGTTTGCTTTCTTCGAATTGAATAGTGAACCGTGAGCTGCATCATGTCCAACAACGAACATCCCAGCTAAAGCAGCTGAAGCAAATAACCATCCAAGAAATACAACGATAGGATTATCGGTTGAGAACAAAACTATTAATGACAATACCCAAATGGTTACGGCTCTTGTAACGATTAAGGCACCTTTATGTGTAGGGCGGTCTAAGCATTCTTTAGGAATAGCATCTAGAGCTGGCTTTAAAGTTCGTACTTTTTTAGAGCCGACACCTGCGAATTCATTTGACAGTGATTTAGTAGGATTTTGCAAGACTGACCTTCCGTTCGGTAGGGCGATATGTCCATTTATGATAGCGTCAAAAATGGGCTATGTCTATGCCAAGGTCATTAAATGTGCAATATTTTGTAAACGACGACTTACCTATGCGTGTTGGGTCGATTTTCTATTGTTTTTTGTTTAAAAACCCCCCCCAACACCGTAAAACGAATGGGAACAAAGAACTAAAATAAGACCAAATAGGATTAAAGCAAAAGCAGTAGGAAAGTTATTCTCTGCACCTGTTGCAGGCAAAGTTGAATCCAAGTATCGAATTGTATTTTCACCTAATACTTGAACACCGTTTTGAACTGCACTGTAATCTTGTACGCTACTTGGATCTAAAGTCAATGCAAAAGTTGTTCCTCTAGAAATGCCTTTAACTCTAACTTCCCAAGTGTAATTATCTAATTGGCTAAAACTTGTAACAGAAACGCCACTAGCTAATGCCAAGTCATCTTGAATAAAAGATGGTGCATAAATTAGCTTGTTAAAGCTAACACGGAAACAGCCAGTGCCATCTGTTGTAAATTCTTTTTGACTTGGGCAACGATTGACTGTGACTTTTAGCTCACTGTTATCAAAAGCAAGTACTACTAAATTGTTATTGTCAGTTATCGTTGCTGGATCAATTCCAGCGAAAACTGTTGCTTGAGTTCTAATTGAATCAAGATCGTCTCCAACGGCAACTCCAACAACTACAGTGCTACCTGTTGCAAAAGCAGTATTAGCAACTAAATTAATAATGACTTTTCCACTTTGACCAGGACTTAAAACTCCACCTACTGGAGTAAACTGGCAACCAACAATATCTCCGGCATACGATGCCAAACCAGGGACCGAAGAAGCAGGTCCAATTGTTCCACAAGCATCAACGTTTAGAGGGTCGTTAGTGTCTGCATCAAGTCCGTTTGTATATGTCACGCCACCAGGTAACACGAAGTAAACACCAAGCTTGCTTGAAGATGGATTATCTATATATGTGCCTTGTCCAGAATTTGTAAGTGTAACTTCATAACTAACAGGTGTTCCGTTTGTAATAGGACCTGATGTTAAAAGTCTTGTAGATATAACTAGATCTGGGTCAGCTGCAATTGGAGCAGAAGTATATGATGCAGAATCATTAGAACTATTTGAATCCACATTATTTGAAGTATCTGATAATTTGCTGGACAAAATTGTCGATGTTACTTGTATCTGTTGCCCAATAGATCCAGCAGTACCAATAAAACCTAACGCAACGATTTGAGATCCTTCCAAAGTGCCGGTCCATTTTTGTAAAGTATTGTTATACGAACCATTGTCTGTTGCATTTGAGGATGCAAAGCCACTAGGTAGTGCTAATGAATCCGTGACCGTAAAGTTCGAAAAAGTTGTGTCGAGAGATATTTCACCAATTGAATCTGTACCAGCGTTATGTATGACGATTGCAAAGGCTCGTTCGCCGGCAACACTTTGAATTGAAATTTCTAAGTCGCTTGTTCCATCTTGAGGAGTAGCATTCAACGCGAAAGCGCCTGAAGGTGCAGAGATTAATAATGTCAGTAAAAGGCCGCAAAATATCAAGAGTTTCTTCATGTTAAATGTATCGGCAATATGGGTAAATTCATTAATTCGAACATTGAATCGTATTTTCCCAGCTATTTAGTCATTTCCTCACATATTTGTTAGCATCTAGGCCTTATGCAAAACCCTGAAAAGGCAGCAATAGTTTTAGCGGCTGGACTTGGAACCCGAATGAAGTCCGATAAATCTAAATTACTTCATGAACTTTGCGGAAAAACTTTTATAACTCATATTGTTTCGAAATTAGAGAATCTTGTCGATGAAATAGTTGTAATTGTTGGTAACAGTAAAGATGAAGTTATCGATGAAGTAAAAAAAACCTGCCCTAACTTTATAGACAGAATAACTTTTGTTGATCAAGAAGAAATGTTAGGAACTGGCCATGCTGTAAAAGTTGGTCTAAGTTTTCTTTCTGAATCCATTAAAGACGTAATTGTAGTTTTAGGTGATATGCCATTAATTACAGAACAAGTGTTATCAGAAATATTTAATACTTATTCGCAATCGAATATGCACTTATTGGTTTCAACAGCTTTACTTGAAAACCCCTATGGTTATGGACGCATATTAAGAGATGAAAATAATATAGTTTCAAGAATTATTGAAGAAAAAGATTGTGATGAGAATTTAAGAAATATAAACGAATGTAACATGTTTCCTTTTGTGTTTAAAAAAGAATTTATAGATTTTGCGATTGACAAATTAGATACGAATAACTCTCAAGGAGAATTGTATTTAACGGATATTGTCGAAATTGCGCGACAATCTTTTAAAGGTGTTACGTCATATTCATATAAAGATATCCGTATTGCACAAAGTGCAAATGATAGGTATCAACTTTCAAAACTGGAGAAAATTATGCGTGAAAATATAAATCAAAAGCATATGGAAAATGGTGTAACGATAATTGATCCAAACAATACCTACGTTGATGATGATGTTGTAATAGAAAATGATGTTACATTGCTTCCTGGCACATACCTACAAGGCAAAACTGTAATCTCAAAAGGTTGCATTATTGGACCTAATACAAGAATTATCGATTCAGAAATTAGCGAGAACTGTATTATTGAATCAAGCAAGATAGTTGAATCCAAAATTGGAAATGCAGCAACTATTGGTCCATTTGCGTCATTGCGAGCAGGATGCCAACTGCAAGATAACGTTCATGTTGGAACTTCGGTAGAGCTAAAAAAATCAACTGTAGGTAAAGGAACTAAGATTCCTCACCTTTCTTATATAGGAGATGCGACTATTGGCGAAAACGCGAACTTAGGTGCTGGTACGACTACAGCTAACTATGATGGTAAAAATAAGCATCAAACTGTAATCGGAAACAATGTAAAAACTGGCGTAAATACAGTTTTAGTTGCTCCTGTAAGTCTTGGTGACGGAGCTTATACTGGAGCTGGAGCCGTAGTTGTCAAAGATGTTCCTTCTGGGGCTCTCGCAAAAGGTGTACCGGCAACTAATGACGATGATTGGATTGCACCTAGCGATCGATAAGATATTGAGGGTTTCCAAAAGGAGTTTGCATTGATGGAGTTAGTGACCAAAAAACGGTTCATGCTTGTTAGCGGTAGCGGTAACGAAAAGCTTGCTAAAGAA
Organism: Acidimicrobiia bacterium; assembly: GCA_046331265.1. GTDB lineage: Bacteria > Actinomycetota > Acidimicrobiia > IMCC26256 > JAGPDB01 > JAGPDB01. The sequence continues at coordinate 57,999 of JAXLRE010000006.1, forward strand.
ATAGCGGATGAATTAAAAGTTCAATTAGGTGAAATGTCATTATCAACATTTTCAAATGGTGAACTATACGTTCGTTACGCAGATTCAATCCGTGGTGCAGACGTATTTATAATCCAATCTCATTGTGAACCAATTAACGATCGAATAATGGAACAAATGATTATGATCGATGCTGCAAAGCGTGCATCAGCAAAAAGAATTACAGCCGTTGTTCCTTTTTACGGTTATGCACGACAAGATAGGAAAGCACAAGGTCGTGAGTCGATAACAGCAAAATTGATTGCTGATATGTTAACTGTTGCTGGTGTTGATCGGGTTATCAGTGTTGATTTACATACAGGTCAGATACAGGGATTTTTTGATTGTCCTGTTGACCACTTAACTGCGGTGCCGCTTTTGGCTGAATATCTTGGCGAAAAAATAGGAAGCGATATAACAGTTGTATCACCAGATGCAGGTGGTGGTAAGAGAGCTAGGAAATTCGCGAACATTTTAGAAACAATGGGTATTGACACAGAATTAGCTTTTATTGACAAGCGTCGACCAAAAGGAACTTTCAATCAATCAGTTGCAGAAGAAGTTGTAGGTGAAGTCGATGGACGTAATTGTGTCCTTGTTGATGACATGATTGACACTGCAGGAACAATGTGTGCTGCTGCAGAATTGTTAAAAGAACGCGGAGCTAAAGACGTATATATGGCAGCAACGCATGGAGTGCTTTCTGGTCCAGCTATTGAACGTTTAGAAAAAGCTTCAGTTAAAGAAGTTGTAATTACAAACACTATTCCACTTAGCGCAAATGCATCTACAAAAATCACAGCACTATCTATTGCGCCAGTTATCGCTAAAGCTTTGGACCATGTTTTTGAAGATGCAAGTGTTTCTGAAATGTTTCATGGTGACAACTATCAATAAACTTTTTTAAAGAATAAATCTATTTTTACTTATGTTTAAATCTGCATTGCCTATAACTGGTGCTTGTGATCAAATGCCATTGCATTGGGGTGTAGATTATGATCCTCTTTCTGTTCGTAAACTATCAGGATTTGGAAATCTAATTGATGATTTAACACGCTCAACTGATCAAGCTGTTAGGTCAATCGCAGATGTGTTTTTTGATCCTTCAAAATCATGTGACGATCGTGCGTATGAATGTCTTGAAATTTATTGCCATGATAGTGGTGTAAGTATTTCTATAGATTTTTCGGCTACCCAAATTGATATACGAATAAATTATGGAACTGATTGTGAAGTTTTAATAAGTGATGTCTTAGGGCACAATGGCAACTTACTTGGTTTGCCAGATAACGAAATTCAATTATTAATTCAAGCGTTGATGGATCACGAAAAGTTGATTGCATATGCAAGAAGAATTGATCAAGCATTTTCGCAGGCTAATGGAAGACCTTCATATTTACAAGGAAAAAATGCAAGCAAAGTTAGATTTATAAGTGATCCTAACTATTCAGATATTGAGACGCCTCCGCATGTTGATTATGGCGATCTTACTGTCGTGAGCGCTGCAAATGATCCAGATCTATACACTTTTATTAATAGACAAGCACCAAATGGAGCTTTTCAACGAGACGATAGAGTTGCTATAGAAAAAGGTGATTTGCAATTATTTTGTGCAACGAGAACTCACCATTGTCGACCCACAGTTCAAACAGGTGAAACTCTCCACCGAATAGCTGCAATAACAGGATTTAACAGATAATTACTGGTGAAGTGGCACGAAGGAGCTGTTTTCTAGCAGAATATATGTTCTGATTTTTGAAGTTATTATTAAGGAATACAAATGGCAGCTACAGAATTAAAAGCAACAATGAGAACCAGCCTAGGTTCAGCAAATTCTCGACGTGAACGAAACGAAGGACAGGTGCCTGCTGTTGTTTATGGGCATGGATCAGAAACACTTTCTGTATCTGTAAATGCTTTAGAACTAAATCGTATTCTTGCAAGTGAGACTGGTGCGAACACCTTAATTGCTCTCGACATTGATGGGAAAAAAGACACTGCACTAGCACGTCAAATTAAACGTCATCCGACTAAGCCACAAATAACTCACGTAGATTTCATTCGTGTAAACGTAAATGAAGAAGTTGTAGCTGAAGTTACGTTGCACCTTGAAGGTGAACCTGAAGGTGTTAAAGATGGTGGGCGTTTAGAGCAGATTCACTTCACTTTAACGGTAAAGGCAAAACCTGCAGACATTCCAGTATCACTTTCACACGACATTTCTGCAATGACAATTGGTGGACACCTAGAGGTGGGCGAAATTGTATTGCCAAGTGGTGTTACAAGTGAACAAGAAGCAGACACTGTAGTGGCAGTTATTTCAGTTCCTCGTGGTAAGTCAGATGAAGAAGCAGCAGAAGGTGCTGAGGGCGAAGCAGCAGAAGGCGATGTAGCTGCAACAGCTTCAACTGAAGGTGAATCAAAAGATAAAGAGTAATCTATTGCTGTGGAATTCATAGTCATAGGTTTAGGCAATCCTGGTAAGGAATACGAAAACTCTCGTCATAACGTTGGCTACAAAACAATAGATATTTTGTGTGACCGTTATGGCGTTAAGTTGTCTAAAGAAACTTCTTCATCACAAGGTGCTTCTATTGTTCTTGGTGGACATAAAACTCTTATAGCTAAATCAAATACCTTTATGAATGATTCTGGTGTAGCTGTTGGAGAAATAATAAGAAGATATAAGGTCGGTCCTAAAAATTTGATTGTTGTTCATGATGAACTAGATCTCGAAGACGGAATTGTAAAGATAAAGCTTGGCGGTGGATTAGCTGGCCATAATGGCTTACGCTCAATTAAGCAACATATAAAAACACAAGATTTTATTCGTGTCCGTATAGGAGTTGGAAAGCCATCTCATAAAACACAAGGAGCAAGTCATGTGCTTAAGGCTCTAAGTAAAAAAGAAATGGAAGAACTTCTTATTTCATGTGAAATGTCTGCAGATATCGTGGAAACGATTATTGAAACAAATCTTGAAAACGCCATGCTCAAGTTTCATTCGCTCTAGTAATAAATAGATATATATTTTTCGCTAATCTTAATTTAAATGAATAAGAACGCACAGGCGCCTTTTGCCAACTTAGTGGCGGAGCTATGTTCAAATTCTCAAAGTGATGTAATAAAGAAAAATATTGGTTCATCTTTAGCTGTACCAGAAAAGATTAGATCTTTGTGCGTTGCAATAGCGTCGCAAAATTTTGATTCAACATTATTAGTTATAACGCCTACGAATACACAAGCGCAGTCGCTGGCATATGATCTCGAGAACTTTCTAGATAAAGATGTAATTGAATATTTTCCTGCATGGGAAACACTTCCGTTTGAAAGAGTGAGCCCTTCAATAGAAGCCATGGGACATAGATGTAGAGTAATTTCAAAATTACATTCGAATAAAAAACCAAAAGTAGTTGTTGCTTCCGCGCGTGCAGCTGCGCAGAAAATTATTAAAAATGATATAACTGGTTTTCCGATAACTAAAAATGAAGAGTTAGATAGAGATTATCTAATTAATACTCTCGTAACTTGGGGATACTCACGTGAGTTTCAAGTTGAATCTCGTGGCGAATTTTCAGTGCGTGGTTCTATATTAGATATTTTTCCTTCTACTACAGCTCACCCAATAAGGATTGAATTTTGGGGCGACACAGTTGAAAGAATTAGTGAATTTTCTATTGCTGATCAAAGATCAAAAACAACAATCGAGAATCTAGAAATTTTTCCGGCAAGAGAATTAATCGTTGATGACGAACTTATTAATAAAGCAAATGAACTAGCGATAAGTTTTACATGGGCGAGTCAATCGTTAGAAGCAATATCAAACAGAGAAATTTTTGATGGCATGGAATCGTTTCTTCCAATACTTAGTGCTGACCAAAACGGCATTTTCTCTTGCGTTTCTGGAGACGATCAAATTATTTTATGTGATCCAACCCAAATTAATCATAGATTAAATGATTTAATCCAAGAAGAAAGTGCTTTGGCTCAAACTTTAAGTGTCACATGGGATGCAAATGTAAAAGACACGCCAAGTCTGTTCATTAACCTAGAAAAAATTGTCAGTGATATTAACTGTACCAAAACCCATTGGCCTTCAATAGCGACAGGTGTAAATATCGAATCTGTTTTATCTATGGGATTCGATTCTCCTCGTGGTGACATTGTTGAATTAACGAAACGATTACGCAAACAAGTAGATGATGGTTTTACAACGATATTAGTTTCAGACTCTTCTTCAGGGGTCAAACGTATTTGCGATCAATTATCTAAAGAAGGTTTAAACGTAACTGTTATTGATGAATATCCGAGCGTTGGAAATCTGCAAGGAATTTATGCTCTTGTTGCGACGCTAGAACATGGTTTTGTCAGTTCAACGTTTTCTGTTTCAATAATCACAGACCATGAACTTGCAGGACGACGCCATGTTAGAAGGTCAAGTTTAGGGTCAAGGAAATCAATACAAACTTATGACGATTTAACAAAAGGTGATTATGTTGTGCATCACCACCACGGTGTAGGTGTATTTGAAGGCTTGGAAACAAAAACCATGATGGGAGTCACACGTGAATATTTAATACTTTCTTTTAAAGGTAGCGATAAATTATTCGTTCCTTCTGACCAAGTTGGTTTGGTTCGTAAATATATAGGTACAGACAAACCTGTATTGAATAAATTAGGCGGAGCTGACTTTGAGAAGACAAAAAATTCGATTCGATCACAAGTTAATTTAATCGCTCAAGAGCTAATTGTTTTATACAGAAAAAGACTAAATACAAAAGGACATGCATTTTCGCCAGATAATAATTGGCAAAAGGAAATGGAAGATCTTTTCCCTTACGAACTGACAATAGATCAGGCACGTGCCATTAATGAAGTTAAGCAAGATATGGAAAATGATTATCCTATGGATCGTCTTGTGTGCGGCGATGTTGGCTTTGGTAAAACTGAAGTCGCCTTAAGAGCAGCATTTAAAGCAGTGCAAGATTCCAAACAGGTAGCTGTTTTAGTGCCGACAACATTATTAGCTACACAGCATGGACATACATTTGAAAGTCGTTTAACTTCATTCGGTTTAAACGTTCAAGTGCTATCAAGGTTTAAAACCGCAAAAGAGCAAAGACAAATTTTAGATGATTTAAAAACTGGGGCAGTAGATGTCGTCATTGGTACGCATCGATTGCTTTCTAAAGATGTAAGTTTTAAAAACTTAGGTCTTTTAATCGTTGATGAAGAACAACGATTTGGGGTGTCTCATAAAGAAGCTTTAAAACATTTTACGATAAATGTCGATGTCTTAACTCTAAGTGCTACGCCAATTCCTCGTACTTTAGAAATGTCCCTTACAGGTATTAGGGACATGTCAATGATTACGACACCGCCAGCAGAACGGCAACCCATACTTACATATGTTCACGAATATGATGAAAGAGCAGTAGCCGAAGCGATCAGACGCGAATTGTTACGCGAAGGACAAGTATTTTTTGTTCATAACCGCGTTCGAGACTTAGAACATATCGCAGATCGCGTGCGAGATCTTGTACCTGAGGCAAAAGTTATAACAGCACATGGTCAAATGAGCGAAACAAAACTTGAACGTATAGTAGAAGACTTTTATGAGAAAAAATATGACGTACTTATTGCAACAACAATTATAGAAAGTGGTCTTGATTTACCTTCTGTAAATACATTGATTGTTGACCGCGCAGATGCAATGGGGCTTGCTCAGCTTTACCAATTACGTGGTCGGGTGGGTCGCCGTGGTCAAAGAGCTTATGCGTATTTATTCTCACCTCAGAATAAAGCTATCTCTCATGAGGCATACGAACGTCTAAAAACAATAGGCGAATTTACTGAACTCGGATCAGGTTTCAAAATTGCTATGAGAGATTTAGAAATGCGAGGGGCAGGTTCTCTTTTAGGTGATGTTCAGTCTGGACATATAGCAGCAGTAGGTTTTGATCTTTATTGTGAGATGGTGACAAACGCTATTGATGAATTAAATGGAGTCGAACCTGAGCAAATAAATGAAGTCACTATTGACTTACCTCTGGATGCTCTATTGCCTGAAGACTACGTTTCGAAACAAGACCAACGTTTTGACATATATAGAAGGCTGACAACCGCCAAAACTGTTGCAGAAATAGATCAAATCAGCGAAGAATTATTAGATAGGTTTGGTCCATTACCTAAAGTTGTTGAAAACTTGATTGGCATCTCTAATTTGCGGACATATTGTATTTCTAATTCGATTACTTCAATAATAAGTAGCTCGAACTCTTATCGATTGCTATGTTCTGATCTTGCACAATCTTTGCAGATTAGGCTCAAAAGGCTATATCCTTATGCTATATATAAACCTAGGCATGCATTAGGTCCTGCTGAAATTGTTTTGAAAATTGATAGCGAGGATATAATCTTCCAATTACAAAAGCTTATTACTGACTTATTCGGTGAATCTGAACTAGCCTAAATAGCTGTGAAGAAAAATAATAAAGTATTTATCCATTTAAGTTTTATCGTTATAGCATCATTTATATTGATCTCATGTTCAACAATAAAAGGTGAACTTGGTCTTGATGACAAAGCGGGTATTACCTATAACAAACTAAAAATTAGTGAAAAAGAAATGGATCGTGATTTAAAATCACTTAAAGAAAATAAAGCATTAGAGGATTTCTTAAAAAAATCAGGCGAACCTCTTGTCAAAAAGGGCAAATTAAGTGACGTATATGTTGCTAGTTGGGCAAATATTAAAATGCGTGTTTTGTCTATACGAGAAGTTAGAGAAGACAAAAAAGTCAAAATAAATAAATCAGATAAAGACCAAGCACTAACAAGCGCAAAAGAATTATTTGCTAGTGGACAGCAAAGCGAATCAGACAAAATATGGAAAGGCTTTGACAAAAAATTTCAAGATCAAGTAGTTGAAGATTTTGCAGAGCAATATGCTTTGTCTCGAGCTATTCCAAGCATTAAAGACAAAGAAATTAAAGACTATTACGAGAAGAATAAGTCTTCATTTTCTCAGACATGTGAATCAGGAAAATCTATTTCGCACATACTTGTAAAAACAGAAAAAGAAGCAAAAGCAATAAAAGACAAATTAAATTCAGGAGAAAACTTTGCCAAGCTTGCAAAAGCTAATTCTATAGATCCTGGTTCTAAAGATGCTGGTGGAGATCTCGGATGCTACTCTGCAGGAAACTACGTGGCTGAATTTGAGAATGTTGCAGCGACTCTAGAAATTGGAAAAATTTCCGACATTGTAAAAACTGATTATGGCTACCATATTCTGCAATCTAATAAATACGAGACTCCAACATTGGACAAGTTGAAATCACAGATTGAAGAGCAAATAAAACAAGAAAAACAAACTGCCTTATTTGATAAAGTTCAAACCAATTTAAAGAAAGCAAAGATTAAAGTTGCATCTAAATATGGTGTACTTGAGAAAAAAGATGGTTACCCTACAATAATCACAAAAGCTGAGAAGAAAAAATCTTCTACTTCAACAACGACAAGTTCGACTTCTTCTAATACTTAACAAATGAGGGACGAAAACGGATTTGCTCAACTTGTAGATGTAGTTAAAGCACTTCGAGACCCTGAGTCTGGATGCCCTTGGGATTTGGAGCAAACGCATGAATCGTTGGCAAAGTATCTAGAGGAAGAAACAGAGGAAACTCTAGAAGTTTTAGAGAAATTTAAAGATACACCTAGCGATAAAGATTATGAGGAACTTCTTGATGAATTAGGTGATGTTCTCCTTCAAGTCATGTTGCATTCTCAGCTTGCTAGTGAAGAAGATCGATTTACTATCGATGATGTAATCAACAATTTAATTAGTAAACTTATTAGAAGACATCCCCATGTTTTCGGCGAAAGCGATGCGAAGACTATTGATGAAGTTGAAAAGCAATGGGAAGAAATTAAAAAACAAGAAAAATCTAAGGATACAAAATGACAAAGATCTCACAAATATGTGCGCGTGAAATTTTAGATTCAAGAGGCTTTCCTACTTTAGAAGCTGATGTAATTTTAGAAAATGGAATATTAGGCCGAGCAGCTGTTCCATCTGGTGCAAGCACAGGAATACATGAAGCTTGCGAACTTCGTGACGGTGATGAGACGCGATATGGCGGCAAAGGTGTTCTAAATGCTGTTAACAACGTAAACACAAAAATTTCTGAAGTACTTATTGGTCAAGATATAGATAAACAAAGAAATATTGATCAAATCATGATTGATCTTGATGGTACTCAAAATAAAACTTCTTTAGGTGCTAATGCGATATTAGGGGTTAGTTTGGCAGTTGCTTATGCAAACGCTACCGATAAATCACAGCATCTTTATCAGTCGATATCGCAAGACTCGCGCAATCTATTACCCGTTCCACTAATGAACATTATCAATGGTGGGGCGCATGCAATAAACAATATCGATTTCCAAGAATTCATGATTGTGCCATTAGGCGCTTCATCATTTAGTCAAGCTATGCAATGGGGTAGCGAGGTTTATCAAGTACTCAAAAAGAATCTTTCATCAAAAAACTTATCTACAGGTTTAGGCGATGAAGGTGGTTTTGCCCCAGAAATCGATTCTCCACAAGATGTTTTAAATATTCTTACTCAAGCAATAACATCCGCAGGTTTAGAAGTTGGCAAAGATGTTGCGTTCGCATTAGATGTTGCTTCATCAGAATTTTTCCATGAAGGTAAATATGTACTGAAAGGTTTGGATCGTACATTTTCTTCATCAGATATGGTCGACTTTTTAGATTCATTAACAAATGATTTTCCAATTATTTCAATTGAAGATGGTCTTGCCGAAGACGATTGGGATGGCTGGGAACTATTAACTTCAAAATTATCTGGCAAGGTGCAACTTGTTGGGGATGATCTTTTCGTAACAAACATGAATCGACTCAAATCTGGAATCGATAAAAAAGTTGCCAATTCAATTTTGATTAAATTAAATCAAATCGGAACTTTAACTGAAACTTTAGATGTTATGAAACTTGCTAAAGACAATGGCTACACTTCAATTGCTAGCCATAGAAGTGGCGAAACTCATGACACAACAATTGCTGACTTAGCTGTTGCTACTAGCTGTGGACAGATTAAAACGGGTGCACCAGCTCGTACAGACAGGGTCAGTAAATACAATCAATTGTTAAGAATTGAGGCATTATTAGGTGAGAATGCTAAATATGCCGGCGAACAAGCATTCACCAATCAATAGTTTTCTATCGATTACAATATTGGCGTGGATATTACGTACGACGCTAAAAAACGAACAATTATTGGTTGTGTTTTAGTTATAGTTACGGTTATCGCAACAATGTTTATATATGTTTATCCAATAAGAAGTTATTATTCTCAACGACAATTAGAAAAACTTGAAAAACATCGTTTGAGCGTTTTAAAAGAAGCTAATAGCAAAATGAGAACTGAAAGACGTAACTTAGTTACAGACGAAGAAATTATCAAAATTGCTCGTGAACAATACCGCTTAGTTAAGCCTGGCGAAGAAGCATATATAGTTTCTGGACAAATAACTACAACCACTATTCCTGCTAAGTAATATTTATTACATACTGTAACAATTTGTGCTACTTGACCGTTTTGTCCTATCATGGATAGCTTCATGGACAGAAATAAACGCCAGCAGCAAATTGAAGATGCTTTAAATGCGCAGGGAAGAACATTATTTTGGTTTGGCCCTCGCGGTAGTGATGCTATGGGTTTGCGATTATTTCACGATCACTTTGCGGGTTCGTTTGCTTTATATGATCGTTTTTTCCCAAGTGATACAACAGATACTAAAGATAATTTTGTAGCTCTTGAAGATTTAACATTAAAGCGAAGGCTTTCTCGAGCTTTTGACGAAGATCCAGATTCGTTCCCAGGTGAATACCAATTTCGTAAATTATTATCGACAGCTTTAAAATCAGAAATCGTAAAAGGAAATATACCAACTGTTATTGCTTATGAACCTCATGCTGTTCTTGAAACAATAATTAATCAAGATCCAATTGCTGAATTTTTTGGAAATGATATTCATGATTTTCGAAGAGTTTCTTCAAAACCATATGTTGAACGAGCTTTGTTAGCTTTAGGGGTTCCAGTAATACCTTGGAAAGCAATTGATGGTTACGATCAAGTTCAAGAATTAGCTAATGCATATTCAAGCTTAATTATTAGACGCGATGGCGGTTCGAGCGGTAAAGGAATTATTTCTTTTCGTGACGGTGATGATGAAGCACAAGTAGGTAGAGAAATTAGAGAAATGCTTGCATCACATGCTGCTGTTGTTTCGGCATCAGAACTTTTTGAAAATGCAGTTTCGCTAAATGCATCTGGTGTTGTTTTTCCTCAAGGCGGACGAAATAAACCAATTCAAGTTGCAACTTTTCCTGTTAATGCACAGTTAGTCGGTCAACCTCAACTGACTTCATTAGAATTTGGTTATTCCGGAAACGATTTCCACTTTCCTTTTGGTTTAGATAACGAAATCTTATTGCAATGTGACGAGATCTTAAAAACAACTGGGCAATGGCTAGGAAGCAAAGGTTATATTGGAGCTTTCGGTGTTGATTTACTTCTTACAAAAGATGGAAGGCTATTTTTTACAGAATTAAATGCTAGATTTCAAGGTTCTACGAGATTGCTTTCACGTATAACAGGACGAGCAGGACAATCGGACGTATTAATGGAACATTTAGCTGCAACACTAGGGCTGCCATTTGGTGGAACATTGACTGCTCCGCAATGGACAGATGAAATTAATCCATTTTCTCAAATGTATCTACATAATGTAAATAATGTACCTGTTTCGTTGTCTCAAAGTGCAGCTCCAAAAGGTTCAGATCCAAATGCTGTGGCTAATCCAATAGCATCACATGTTGAATATGAAATGGTCCCTGATAATCACGATTTAACTATTGAATCTGGGGCATTAGTGGAAAGAGTTGTTGTTCGAGGAAGTGTTTTGTCATCTGACGGCAGAACTCTTAGCGATAAAGCAAAAGCACTTCTGCAGCCTTCATTAGAAAGATACGAACCTTCTTTGACACGTGACGACATCGTTTTAGCCAGGTAATTTCAACTAACATAATTTTGTGAATTCAGCTGAGGCATTTATAAAACCTAATTATTGGGAAGTACCTCAACTGTCTGATGTAGAAAATGTTGAAAATTTATTAGGCAAAAAACCCTCAGGTGATTTCTTTGTTGCAAAAAGAAATGCCGATGGCTCTCCCGTGGTAATTGAAAATGCACCATTTTTAAAAGACGGCACTCCTATGCCCACTATGTATTGGCTTATCGATCCTGAATTGGTCGCACAAGTATCTCGAATTGAAAGCCATGGTGGAGTTAAACAAGCAGAAGAATTTGTTGGTATTGAAACAATTGAAAAAATTCATAAACAATATGAGTTAAAGCGTGAGAGCGAAATATCACAAAATTACGACGGTCCAAAACCAACAGGTGGAGTCGGTGGCACTAGACGTGGCGTTAAGTGTTTACATGCACATGTTGCCAATTACTTAGTAAATAAAAATGACGAAGTTGGACAGTGGACTATAGATCAAATAGAGAAAATGAACAATGAATAATCAACGTATAGCGGTGATCGACATTGGGACCAATACGACACGGCTTCTAGTGAAAGACCCTGTAACTAATGAAGACCTCAAAAGAGTTATAACTATAACCCGTTTGGGCGCAGAGCTCGAAGGTAGTGGTTTACTGGGTGAAGAAGGAATTTCTTTTACATTAAAAACAATTCAGGAATATATTAATGAATGTGAAGCATTAGGTCTCGAGAAAAAAGATAGAGGAATTTTCGCGACTGCAGCAAGCAGAAATTCGGGCAATGGAAAAGAATTTATTGATCTGGTCTCTTCTCAAACTGGGTGTGAAACCAAAATTATTTCAGGTGAAGAAGAGGGTAGTTATGCTTTTGCTGGAGCAATATCGGGCATAAAGAACCTTGATGAGCAATGTATGGTTTTCGATATTGGTGGAGGTTCTACTGAGTTTTCAATTTCAGAAAAAGATGAATACGAAAAATGTGCCAAAGTAATATCGATTCCTATTGGTAGCGTGAGAATTACAAAAAGACATTTAAAGTCTGATCCACCAAAACCAGAAGAACTTTCAAATGCAATCAGCGATATTCGTGACTATTTAAAAGATGTTCAAACTCAAATTGGTGATATGACGAGTGTAAAAAAATGGATTGGTGTTGCCGCTACCATTACTACTGCTGCTTCTATTGAGTTGGGCATAGCTAATTTTGATGCTAAAAAAATTCATGGATTTATTCTTACAAGAAGTATGGCCGAAGATATTTTTCGGACTTTAGCTACTGAGACTCTCTCTGATCGCGTTCATAATCCTGGTTTGGAAAAAGAACGAGCCGATGTAATTGTTGGTGGTATTGCGATTGTTGTTTCAATTATGAGACATTTCGATTTAGAAGAGATACAAGTTAGTTGTACAGATCTGCTTGATGGTCTTTATTTGAGTATGTTGTCTCGATAATATTTCATTTCATCGATAGACCCTAAAATATCTCCCAGCGCTCTGTGCTCACCAAGTTTTTCTGGACGCTTTTCAAAAACATCGGGGTACCATCTACGACATAGTTCTTTAAATGAAGAAACATCAATACTTCTGTAATGTAAAAAGAATTCTAAGTTTGGCATGTATTTATTTATAAATCTTCTATCAACACCAATTGAGTTTCCACACAATGGAGCTGATCCACCTTTGATGCCAAGTTTTTTTAAATAATCAAGACATGTTTGTTCTGCTTGTGTGACAGATATATTGCTTTTTAGAATTTCTTTTGTAAGTCCTGATTTTTCGTGCATTTTCTTCACTACATCACTCATGGAATCTAACTTATCGTGGGATTCTTGGATGACTATATCTATGCCTTCATCTATTACGTTTAAATCATTATCAGTTACAACAATTGCGATTTCTACCAGTGTATCTGTCTCGATGTCTAAGCCTGTCATCTCACAATCAGCCCAAACAAGGTATTTACTTGGCTTTGGAGCTCTAGATTTAAATGATTTTTTATCGTTTGAGCTGGGATTATTGTCTTGTTCGAATGCCATCGCACAACACTAGCGTAAAAGTTACCGAATTCACTAAAACCGAAAACAAGATAAATCGCCCATAATGTTATAATATACACATGTAGAAAATGTGCAGAACCTGCACATCTAAACAAAGGATTTCATAGCGATAAAGGCTATGATTTCAACACCAAAAAAAGTGCTTTAAACAAAGCGTCTTAATAGGAGAAAACAGTGAACCAACACCTGCGGGGACAGGGTGTTGCGACGACGAGAGAAAACATTTCTCTTGGCTCCTCACTGGAGCGTCTAGCGACCCTTAATACAAACGACATGTTTTTTAATGTCGAAATTCAATGCACAAATTCATTTAACTTTGGTGGTTGTAATGAATTACGGTAATGGCGCAAGACCTGAAACTGATGTGCCTGAATTGGTTTCAAATTTAACAAATGAAATTCATATTTTTTCAAGACATGGTGCTTACACTGTTGAAGATGGTAAACGAATTGATACGCCTGGATGGTATCCGGCAGCATATGGTTCTGCGGCGCGATTATTTCCAGATAGAAAAACACATTTGTGGTTCTGTGGCGAAGGATCAAATGCTCAATTAGCAGAATTCCGAAAAGATGATGAACCGCATCACATTTTCTTGCCAGGTTATAACGAAGCATCACGAAATTTTGCCAATGGTGCATTATGGGGATGTTTGAGGGAAAGAATTCCTAATGTTCCTAACCATTATATGCAAAGGGGATTCAAAGAGTTTTTAGAATTTTCATTAGCAACAGCTGAAAAAGCTTCTGAATTACCAGATAATTCAACATTAATTTTTCAAGATTATCAGTTTATACTTTTACCAGGTTTAATAAATGGAACGATTGATGGTTCCATGATCGCTAGAGCGTTAACTGGTGTTGCTAGTCAAGACGAAATAGATTCAATTGTTCAAAGATTAGAAGTAGTTCAAAGTCGTGCTGCAGACAAAAATTTTGCAATAACAACTTTCTTACATACATCTTTACCTCATGCTCAATATTGGGATGAACTTAATGATGGTATAGGCATGATGATGATCAGCTCGGTTATGTCAGAAAGTGTAGGAGTGCATTCACCTAATTGGCAATTACGACTAGCAGAAGCACACATACGTTATGAAGGCGATCCTGCAGCGCTTGAGAGGATATTTACTTCGCCTATAGGTATGGATGCTACAGGAATTAGTGAGTTTCTAGAATCAAATGGTGCATCTTATATACGAGAAAGTTTAGAGCGAGATAATTTAGGCGATGACATAATACTGATTTCTGGTCGTGCTGATCCAAAGAATGCAATATCAGATGTATTAGCTCAAATTAAAATCTCTTACGAAAGTAACCCAGAATTATGGAAAGGCAAGACATTAGTTCTACAAGTTCCACCTGATGGTAAAGAAGGCTGTGAAAGAGAACTAGCTGAAATTGAGACTCTTGTTGCTGAATTGCAAGAAATGAACTTTCCTAAGGTTCAGTGGTATAAAGACAATAATAGAGATAGATCACTTGTGTTAGCAGAAAAAGCAAATGTGTTTATTGCTGGTGCACCTCTTGGTGGTTTTGAAGTCGTTACTTTAGAAGCTATTTTTGCTAATCCAAATTCAGTAGTTATTTGTTCAAATGGAATTGGTAGTGCATACGTATTAGATGGATTGTCGAAAAACTTTAATGTGCACGACGACCTTCAAACTGCATTCGAAGACATATTGCCTCAAATGCCACTAACTCGATCAGTTGAAGAAAGAGCATTTATAGATGAATTACGAGCTAGTTTGACACCACAAGATTGGTTACACCATTTGGTCGGAGTTGCTGAGCAACATCAAACTCCGACTATCAATTCTAGAAACGAATTTTTGGCTAAATGTTTTGCAAATTCAGGTTTGGAAATAGGAACACTTTCTAGACAAATATAAAGACAAGGGTCAGGATGACAAAATTAATTGTATGTGATTTTGATGGCACATCATCATCTCATGTTGAAAAAGCGTCAGATGCACGTTTACATGAGCGCTTCGAGCCGTTCATCGATCAATTTACAGGTCAAGGAAATCTATTTGCATTTTTGACGGGTCGTGATGCTGGATTTTTATATAGTGTATTACCGAGAGATATAAGAGATAAGGTTGCAATTTTCGGAAATCACGGTCTTTCAAGCATATCAGCTGAAGGTGATTTAATAATCAGTGATGATTTCATGCATTTTGCAGGTGCTACAGATGACTTATACCAGGTTATCGATAAATATAAACCCAATGGTTTGCCTGAAATTGTTGAACATAAAACCTTAGGACTAGTTGTACATTTAAGGTGGTTAAGCGAGGAGCAACGAGCTTCGCTACTAAAAATAATTGAAGATTTAGCCAAATCTAATCATGAATCATTTAGCAAGTTCCAATTGCATGAGTGTGATGGTGTTATAGAATTTCGACCTGATGTTGAACACGATAAGGGTTCATCTTTAAGAAGCATCTTTGAAAAACTAAGTGAACCTGTCGAAAGCTTAACTTATTGTGGCGATGATTTACCAGACATACCAGCTTTTATCGCTGCTGATGAAATACGAGCAGAAGAAGGTATTGGTGGCGAAAATCTTTTAGTTGTTAGAAAAGGTAGCTCAATAGATCTACTGACTGATGAAGAATTGGCAGCATTTACTTCAATACGTTTAAATGATATCGATGCTTTAGTAAATAGACTTGGTTCACGATTTTTAGAAACTGGAAAAAGTTTTTCTTAGACCCTGCTACTAGTATTTAAGATATGGATATACCTGCATTCAGAAAATCAAATATTTGGTGGGAAAATCGTTTTGGATATGAAGTCTATCCACGAACATTTTTTGACAGTAACGGCGATGGTATTGGGGATTTATCAGGTATAAAAGAAAAACTCGAATATCTTTCCAAGCTTGGTATCGGCGCAATCTGGATTTGTCCTTTTTACAAATCGCCTCTTATTGATTGTGGTTACGATGTTTCTGATTATTTTGATATTGATCCAGAAATAGGAACTATTAAAGATTTTGAAAATTTAATAAGTGTTGCACATGATCTTGATATTGCTGTGTTAATGGATATTGTTCCAAACCATACTTCTGATCAACATGAGTTATTTCAAAAAGCGTTAGCTGATATGAATTCACCAGAGCGTGACTTATTTATTTTTAGAGATCCCAAACCAGATGGTTCAGCTCCTAATAACTGGCTAAGTGTGTTTGGAGGTTCAGCTTGGACATTAGATGAAAAATCTGGACAATATTATTTACATTTATTTTACCCGGAACAGCCAGATTTAAATTGGAGAAATCCTAAAGTTCACTCAATGTTTGAAAACATATTGCGATTTTGGTTAGATAAAGGCATTGATGGTTTTAGAATTGATGTAACACAAGGTTTATATAAGCACGAAGATTTACCTGACACAATCGAAATTAAAGAACTTCCGGCAGATGCAACAGAAGAGCAAAAATTTGCAAATATGGATGACCAATACTATTACTGCTTGCCTGAAACCCCATTAGTTTTTGAAAACTGGAAGAGAATTGCAAGTGAATATAATGCAGTATTAATTGGAGAAATGGTTGAGACTACACCAAAAAGACTTGCACAATATTTTAATGGTAAAGGTCTTGACCTTGTTACTTACTTGGCTAGTTCAAGAATTTTTTGGGAACCAGAGAAAATAGTAGAAGTATTTGATCATGCGGAACATAATTTTTTTGGCCAAATAACTTGGATGATGGCCAACCATGACTTTTCAAGAACCGTTTCAAGATTTGGTGGAGAAAATATAGGCCTACAGCGTGCGTTGACTACTACAGCTTTTACGGCATGTTTGTCTGGCTTCCCATTTTTATATTATGGCGAAGAGCTTGGCTGGGAAGATGGATTAGTTAATACAAAGGATGCGAGAGATCCGCGTGCAATAAGATTTCCAGATTCTATATCAGAAGGCCGTGATCCAGTAAGAACAAACATGGCGTGGTCCTTTGGAGAATTAAACCAGGGCTTTAGTGCTAGCCAAAACGTTTGGCTAAAGAGTGAAGATCGAAAAGAACAAGACTGTGTTAATGCTCAGATTTCAGAAGATACATCGCCTTTTTATAAATACAATGAAATTATTGCGTTGCGTAAGCAGATTGGGGAAATAGCCAATGCGCCATTAGCAGAAAAACAATGGATTAGGACACAACGTTTTATTGGCTATCAATATAACGACTTGATCTGTGGAATGAATGTTGATGATGATGTGTATAAATTAGATATTGAAGGTAAGTATGACCTTATATATTCAAGTAGCCTAAGTACCGAAAAAACAGATATAAATCAAGAAAATACGATTGTTTTTCCTCCTGAAACTACATGTGTATACAAATTACGCACAAACTAAAAGAGTTAATTTAACGAAAAATGCTATAGTTTTCGGACTGTTTTACACGGAGGTCTAATTGAGTAATCCAACAGAAGTAGTCGGAGTAATAGTTTGCGCTGGAGATGGAACTCGAGCAACATCTTTTACCGGCGGTAATTCAAAAGAAATGCTTACCTGCGTAGATAGACCTGCAATTAATTTAATAATTGCAGAAGGTCTTCAAGCTGGAATTAATAAATTTGTAATTATTACTAATAGAAGGAAAACCGATCTTAACCATTGGGTCCAAGGAACTCATCCAAAAATTACAGAGTGGACAAGCAATGGTAAGTCAGCAACGGTGGCTGCTTGTCTTGAAATTAGCGAGGCTGCAAATATAGAAATTGCATATCAAGATGCTCCATTAGGTTTAGGTCATGCGGTATTGCAAGCTAAAGATAAAGTTGGGAATAGACCATTTGTTGTTTTTCTTCCTGATGAAATGATGGTTGACTTGGTCCAAAATCCAAATCAAGACCTTCCTACTCCTGCACGTGAACTTGTTGATTTAGGTTTAAAAGGTTGGAATGCAACACTGACTCTAGAAGTCCCTGCTGATCAAGCTCATAAATATGGAATAGTCGAACACGAACCGAGTGTTGATGTTGACCGTCCATCTGCAACTAGGTTGCGCGAAAAGCCAACATTGGATGCTGGTGATGTACAACCAAGAAATGCAATTGTCGGACGTTATGTTTTTCAACCAGAATTTTTTGCTTACCTTGAAGCAACAAAACCTGGAGTAGGTGGCGAAATACAATTAACAGATGCAATGAATGAATTTGTTAATGATGGACATCCTTTATTGGTAACAACGCCATTAGGAGATGTCGAAAGATTTGATATTGGTGGTCTTGATGGGTATATCAATTTCACATCTGCGTTAATTGATGCACGTTCTAGAGGGATTGTTCCTCTAAGTGCAGCTGAGGCAAGGAATAGCTTGGTTCATAGCGGAACTGTTGGAATCGATGCTCGTACAATAAATCCTGCGGGTGCAACCCGAGCATAATCCTGGACCTTTGACTAGTTAGAAAATCTCAAAGTTGCACAGAGATAAGAATTATAAGTAGGTTTTTCTGTTATGAAACAAATACTTGCAGTAGATATGGGTGGCACAAAAACATCGGCTGGTGTTTTTGATTACGACGGCGAAATGCTCGTATGCGACACAATCCTTAATCCTAAAACTATGGATGAAGAAGTTTTGTGGGAGGCTGTAACAGATTTGATCGACAAAGTTAGTGCACCTTATGAAGATGATATTGTTGTTTGTGGTGTTGCTGCTGCAGGTCCGATGAAAGCTAAAGGCAAAACTATTTCACCAGCTAATGCTCATGCATGGGTAGATTTTCCTTTTAGAGAACGTCTAGAAAAACACATTAAAAAACCTGCATACATAGAAAATGATTGTAAAGCTCTGGCACTTGGCGAAGGTTGGAAGGGTGCTGCAGTAGGACAAAGTCATTATATGTCGATGGTTGTCTCCACAGGTGTTGGTGGTGGAATTGTTTTAGATGGAAAACTATTACATGGTAATGAAATGCAGGCTGGTCATATTGGTCACATGATTATTGATCCGAGTGGTCCACAATGTGGGTGTGGTGGACATGGATGCGTTGAAGCATTTGCATCTGGTCCAAGTCTAGAAAGAAAATTTTCCATTAAACCTGAAGAAGCAACACATGAGATGAAACAATTTTGTGCTGATATTATCGGGCAAGCAATTGCTGGAGTTACGGCGCTTTTAGATATTCGTCTTGTAACAATTGGTGGATCAGTTGCTCTTGGCTTTGGTGAAGAATACTTTGAAATGGTCCAAAAACGTATAGATGATCTTGCAAAAATTGAATTTGCTAGAGGTGTGAAAGTTGTACCATCTGGGCTTGGTAAACACGGCGGTCTCGTTAGTGCTGCAAGAGTTGGAAAACTTGGTTATCGCGGCATCCTGTGGAGCGAATAACTAATCGCTAGAATTTCACGTGTGTATTTAACAGGCGAACGAGTAATACTGCGTCCACTCGAAAGTGGAGATTACGAAAGCTATAAAGAAGTTCGCGAACGTTGTAATGACTGGCTTGTTCCATGGGAACCAACTGTAGATGGCGTTCCATCAGACACGCATAGTACTTATGAAAATTATCAATACCGCATTCACTCTTTTGATAGAGGTTCTCAATTTGATACTTCATACGGTTTTGGTATTTTTTTACACGACGGAACTTTTATTGGGGAAGTTTCTTTAGGGACAATTAACCGGGGACCATTTCAATCTGTTCTGTTGGGATATTGGGTTGATATGAAGTATGCAGGTAAAGGTTTAGTTCCCGAAGCCGCATCATTGGTTATTAATTATGCATTTACGAATTTAGGTTTCAGACGAATTGAAATTGCAATAGTACCCCGAAACAAATCAAGTATTCGTGTCGCCGAGAAACTCGGTTTTGTATATGAAGGCGAGTCGAAAGATTATATTGAAGTGGCAGGAGTAAGAGAAGATCATGCGAGGTATTCAATGACTCCATCTCTTTGGCGTCAATTAAACGGAGATACACAAAAGGAGTCATCATAAAACCATTTCCACCCATTAACGACTGTTCATTGCTAAGCGATAATCGCACAATAGCAATTGTTGAACCTGATGCATCTATATCGTGGCTATGTTTTCCACGTGTTGACTCAGCAGCAGTATTTGCTCATTTATTAGATACTGAAAATGATCCTGAGCGTGCAGGTATTTTTTCGATCGAAGATGCTCAAGGTAGTTTCCCTAGACAAAATTATGTAGATGACACAATGATTTTGGAATCTCATTTTGAAACCTTTACCATTACAGATTATCTAGATACATCGAGAGGAAGGACTAAACATCAAGCAGGTCGTAGTGATCTAGTTCGTGTTGTTGAAGGTACAGGAGTTATAAATGTTTTGTTTGCTCCACGATTAAATTTTGGTAGATCACCAACTCGACTTGTTCAAAAAGATAGAGGTTTAGTCATAAAAGGTGGAATTGATTTAACTTGCTTAAGATCGCCAGATATCACTTGGACAATTGTTAGTGATGATTTACATGACAGCGCTTCAGCGACAATTGATTTAGATGCAATGGGTGGAAGGGTTAAGTTTGAACTGCGTTGTGGAACAGCTAATGTTCGTTCTGATTCACTATCTGAAGCAGAACGACGTGAAGGTACTCGTGTCTACTGGCAAAAATGGGTCGATAAATTACAGCTTCCTAGTAGTAATCAGGAAGAAGTTAGACGTAGTGCCGTACTTTTAAAGTCTTTGTGTCACACTCCAACGGGTGCGATACTTGCTGCAGCCACAACTTCATTGCCTGAAGGTATTGGTGGTCAACGAAACTGGGATTATAGATACTGTTGGCTAAGAGATGCATCAATGACGGCAGCGACATTAGTAAATCTAGGAAGTCATAGTGAAGCTATGAAATTTTTAGATTGGCTAGATGACATAGTTAAGGCACGTGGTAATGCAGCTATGTTGAATCCTCTGTATATGGTGTCAGGATCACACCTAGCTCCAGAAGGATCTATCGATGAACTCTCTGGATATAGGAGTTCACGACCTGTAAGGGTTAATAACGGTGCTGATGCACAAATTCAATTAGATGTTTTTGGTGCAATTGTTGACTTAATTTCAACTTTGGCTGATAAAGGTGAACCATTAGCTACAAAGCACTGGAACTTAGTTTGTGAACTAGTTGAAGCTGTTAAGTTGAGATGGCAAGAAGAAGACGCAGGTATTTGGGAGTTCAGATCTGCTCCTAGACAATATACAAATTCGAAACTTATGTGCTGGGTCGCAGTTGATCGTGCGGTAAAACTTTCTGATTATTTCACTGGAGAAATTGATCAAAGTTGGGTTGAGCTTCGCGATGAGATTGCGGAAGCTATTTGCGAAAATAGCTATAAGGCACATAGGAATGCTTTCACATCTGCATACGACGGAGATGATATTGATGCCTCAGTTTTGGCGTTAGGTATATTTGGTTTTTGTGAACCTGATGATCCTAAGTTTTTAGGAACGATAAAAGCAGTTGAAGATGCGCTATTGATTAACAACACAGTTTTTAGATATTTAGTTGAAGATGCTTTGCCGGGAACAGAAGGTGGGTGGCACTTGTTAACACTTTGGTTGTGCGAATGTTATTTTAAAGCTGGCCGCAAACAAGATGCCATAAACTTATTCGAAATAGTACGAAAAAATATCGGTGCCACAGGATTAATGAGTGAACAAGTCGATCCTGAAACCGGAGAGGCTATGGGTAATCTACCTCAAGCATATTCTCACCTTGGTTTTATTGATGCGGTGCTGACTTTGTCCAAATAGTCCAAAAAGGTAGGTGGAACCTACAGCTAATAGGCTTGAGCAAAAACAGCTAGTTCTGTTGCTTGTTCCCCTGTAACAATGCATTTAGCTCCAGGTTCTAACTCGCTGACTAAAGAAGAAGTTTCGCCAGTTTCTAAAGCACTCGTTAAATCGTTATTAGATAGAGGTAGGCATCTAATAGTTGCCTTAGTGTCTTGTTTAACTTTCGCTTCGCTGTCAGCTTTTCCGTTCCAAGGTGCAATAACAAAACCGTTACAAGAATTTAGATACTCTTGCATTTCATCATAATTACTTGGTGTAAAAGTGTTTTCTTTTTGGAATTGTTCAGCTTCTGAATAGAGTGCATTATCGAAATTAATTAATTCTTTCTCAACAAAATTAGAAATATCGTTGAACGAGACTTTTTGTTTCTCTCCTCCAAGACGAGATGAAACCATTACAGAGTTTGCTTCTAAATCTCTAGGACCGATTTCAATTCTAAGTGGAACACCTTTTTGTTCCCAGTGTGCATATTTATTTCCTGGTCTAACTTCGTCACGGTCATCAATTTTTACTCTGATGTTTTTCGAAACTAAGTCGTTACAAATATTTTGTGCAGATTCTATGACTTGTGATGCTTCATTTTCATTTCTATATATAGGCACAATTACTACTTGTTTAGGCGCTACTCCACTAGGCAGCTTTAAACCCTTGTCGTCACCATGAGACATTATTAAAGCACCAATTATTCGTGTGGATATTCCCCATGAAGTTGCATAAGCATAATCAAGTCCACCATCACGTGTTTGGAATTGAACACCATATGTTTTTGCAAAGAGTTGACCTAAATAATGTGATGTACAAGATTGCAATGCCTTCTTATCTCTCATCATTGCTTCATATGTAATTGTTTCTTCTGCGCCAGGGAAACGTTCAGTTTCACTTTTGCGTCCAACAATTCCAGGAATCATTAAAACGTTTTTTATAACATCCATGTAAACATCACGCATGATTGTTAATGTTTCTTTTATTGCATCATTTGATGTCTCATGCGCAGTGTGGCCTTCTTGCCATAAGAATTCTGAGGTACGCAAAAAAAGTCTTGAACGCATTTCAGCTCTGAAAACATTTGCCCATTGGTTATAAAGCAATGGAAGATCACGGTAGCTTTGTATCCAACGTGAATATGTGTCCCAAATTACTGTTTCAGATGTTGGACGTAAGATAAGTGCATCTTCGAGTTCTTTCCCACCTGAATGAGTCGCAACAATTACTTCTGGAGCAAAACCTTCAAGTGTCTCTTCTTCTTTAGAAAGTAGATTCTGAGGAATGAGAGCAGGGAAGTAGAGGTTCTCGTGACCTGTTGCTTTAATTCTCTCATCTACTGCTCTTTGGAGGAATTCCCATATCGCGTAACCCCAAGGTCTGATAACCATGGATCCTCGTGCGAGACCATTTTCAGCTAGTTCAGCATCTCGTATAATCGCCTGATACCAGGATGGAAAATCTTCACTTTGTTTAGGTAATGCCATAAAGTACAATCTTAGTTTGTTCGAGTCGAAGATTTCGTGGTGTTATTGCCTAATATATCTTTGCTAAAAAAATTTGGTTTTAACCAACCAATGCCCGAGTGGCGGAATAGGCAGACGCGAGCGGCTTAAAACCGCTTGATCGAAAGATCGTAGGGGTTCAAGTCCCCTCTTGGGCACACTTTTAGCATCATGAATCGCTCTTAATTCACTTATTTTCTATAGACAAAATTCATAAACAGATGTAGTTTTTAACTAGTTGAGCGAGTTTTATATTCATGGAAGCTATAAAGAGGCTTTTACTTAAACCGCTATGGAAAATCAATAATCACAAATCAGCAACACTAAAAGACTTAGCAGTTGCATCGTGTACTTCAATGGCAGCATTTTTTGGACCAATGTCTGCTGGTACACAGAAGATATCTATAAATGCCATACCTGCAGTTGAAAGTGATAGAACTGTCGTTGATCATTCCCAGACGTATGAATTGTGTGCTTATGCAAAAGCAAAAAAGAAATCACAAATTAATGGGGGACATTTAATATCAGAATTAATATTACAAAGACAGCAAAACATTGCAGAGCAGGCCATTTCGGTATCAAAAGGCATAATCGATAACTTTGAAAGGTAGAGATAACCTTAACTTAGCTATGTAATATTGTTTAAAAATGTATAATATTTTGAAAATATCAAATATTCATAAAATTGTATAACTGCAGCTTAATGTAACTTTTCAAACGCAATTCTCACATAAAATCATGCCAAATTAGGACAAATAAGTACAGCGAATAGCTTGATTTTGAATTTGATCTCCAACTAATTTCGTAGAGTCTTATTTGCAAGCATCCCGTGAGTGGTGAGCTTTTGGTTGAGGGGAACCAAGCCCGCACATGGTGGCAAATCTGACCGCTGCCCCAAATACTGCAGCGATGAAAACACTTCCTCCGCTCTCGAGCATGCCTATGCCTGTCTGCGTGTGGATAAAAGAAAGGTAAACAAATGTACGTTAATTCAGATGGAGTTGTACAAGAAAACCCTAAACAGAACTATTCATTCGCATCCTGGCCTCAACGCCAGGGACATGCATCGATGCCCCATCGACGTATGTCCCGCCTCTCAAATCTAAGCAAGCGTGCAAACTCTGCTTTGGGAGTAATGTTGGTTTTAGCTGTAATAGCTACTGCAGGAATGGCATTCTCTGTAAGATCACTAGCAAGCGCACATGCACCTGCTTCAGTAAATGGATTTGGGAAAGCAGTATCTCTAGGAGATCCACAAGTATCAGCTGGAGATGAAGTCGTAGCAATAGCTTCATCTAAAAAAACAGATGGCTATTGGATAGCAACTAGAAAAGGTCAAGTGTTTCCTTTTGGCCAAGTAGTAGATGCTGGCGAAATAACAACAGATATTTATGCAAATATTGTTGATATAGCAAGTACTCCATCTGGCAACGGGTACTGGTTAATGGCAAATAATGGAAACATCTATACATTTGGTGACGCAGGATACTATTCGGCTCCTGAAGTTCAACAAATATTTCATAAGACATTTGTAAAACTTTTACCAACTAAGTCTGGTAAAGGATACACACTTATAGAAAATACAGGTGATGTTCATACATTTGGTGACGCAATCAATTATGGAAGTGCAGCAGGTCTTATAACTGGCGACACAATTGTTGATGCTCGTTCAACTAAGTCTGGTAAAGGCTATGTAATGTTGACGAGTAAAGGCGCTGTCTTCACATATGGAGATGCAAACTTTTATGGTTCAGTTGTTGCAGGAAAAATTACTGATAGCGCAACAGCTATTGCTCTAACGGTAACTGGAGAAGGCTATTGGGTATTAACTCAAAATGGTTCTGTATTTAACTTTGGTGATGCTGTTGATTATGGAAATGCTGCAGAACCTACTCGTGTTGGCGCTCCATCAATCGATATGGCTTTACATAAAAGTGGTAATGGGTATTGGGTTGCAAATGGATATGCAAAACCTGCTGTTGCCCCAGCTGTAAAAATAGCTAAAAACATTGTCGTTAAAGCACAGACAGTTGCTGCAAATGCAGACGCAAACGCAGCTAACCCAGATATATGGGCGGCACTACGAAACTGTGAAGCTGGTGGTAATTACCAAAGAAATTCAGGTAATGGTTACTACGGTGCTTACCAATTTTCTGCAGGTACATGGAATTCAATGAACACAGGTTACGAAAGAGCTGACTTAGCTCCACCTGAAGTTCAAGACGATGCAGCAAGACGTCTTCAAGCACGAAGTGGTTGGGGACAATGGCCTGCTTGTTCAAGAAAGATTGGTGTTAGATAACACCAACTAGTTCGCGTCGTGTAGTGGTCCTCTTCTTGAGGGTGTGACTACTACACGACGCTTTTTAATTTTTTAAAAGTTTTTAAATTGAAAATGACATTTCGTCAACATTTGAGAATTTGCTCAATTGAGGAGATGTCCACCTTAAAGTTTTAGCTATTTCATCACAAGTTTTAATCCAGTTTTCCAAATTAAAACCTTGAGCTATATGTGTGACAGCTGTATCTTGTCGAATATACACAAGGCTTGGAGTTTGGGTAACTCCTAAAGCTCCACACACTTTTGCGTCTTCATCAATAAAACATTGAGCTTTTGTTGAAGTTTGACTCAATACTTTTTTTGCAACTTGCTCGGATGCTGGAATTAGATAGGCACAGCGAGCATCTGAATCTCCAAAAGTTTTAAATATCTGTTCAGCAACAGGAATAATTTCATTAGCTTCAAGCTTTGGGGGCAAAACTACCCACAAATTTGTAAATACTGTTGTCCAATCGTCAAGAGACCTTGTTATTCCATCGATAGTGGTTAACTGCAAGGTAGGATTTGGTGTTGTAGTCATGAGATTAAAGATTAGCGTGCCCAAGCATTTCAATCACATCTCTAACGCAGCTATAACAACGAAACATTTTGAAAAGTGGATATAAATGAAGCATTATGATGTGGCTGTAATAGGTGGAGGAGTCCACGGTCTATTTAGTGCCTTTGCTCTTGCTAAAAAGGGTAAATCGGTTGTTGTCTGCGAACAGTATGAGTTTGGGCATCTTCGGGGTTCTTCTCACGGAGCCACCAAAATATTCCGCTTGTCTTACGAAGACAAAGACTACGTAAAGCTTGCTTTGAACTCATTAGCTTTATGGAGACAAATAGAAGATGAAGCACAAGTCTCTTTAATTGAACCAAATGGCTGTGTAGATTTTGGTGATCCTAAAGCTGTTGCTCGAAGAGTAAACGCTATGGACGAGTGTGGGGTAGCTAGTGAAGTTATTACTAGTGAAGAAGCATCGTATCGTTGGCCCAATTTGTTTTTTGATGAGAGTGTTGTCTTTCATCCCGGTGGCGGACGAATTTATGCAAGAGCAACTTTAACTGCATTACGAGAACTTGGTTCAATGATTGGTGTTGAATACAAAGAATTTTTCCGCATAAAGAAAATTTCAAAAGAAGATGCCTCAAAAGTGATTTTAGATTCAGACGATGAGATATTAAGTGCAGATATTGTTGTTTGTGCAGCAGGTTCTTGGAACAGGGAAATTTTAGATGGCGTTATTGATATGCCAAAGGTAAAAGTTTCTCAAGAACAAACACTATATTTTTCAGGTCGTGATCCTGGCGCAATATGGCCAAATGTTTTTCATCATGGCGAGAACACGTTCTTCTCGCAAGAAGCACCAGGTGTTGGAATTATGGTTTCTGGAATTAGGCTCGGAACATATTTTGAAAACTCAACGCTTCGAGACTTTGTTGTAGATCCATTGGTCGCAATAAATATTTGCAACTTTGTAACTAACTACATGCCTGGTTTACATGATGATCCAATATCTAGTGATACATGTGTTGCAACATTTAATGGTTCAGGCGATTTTTTGATCGATCGTATAGGCAACATTATTGTTGTTAATGCATGCCAGCAAATAGGTTTCTCGTTTTCGCCTGTTGTCGGAAAACTCGTGGCTGATTTAGCGACGGGCAGTCAATTCTCACAACTTCGCTTCCGCCTCTAACCCCCGTGTTGGGTCGAAAAACTATCGTTTTTCGATAGAAAATCCCACAAACACAATAAAAAAGAGGATCACAAGGGAGAGAGCGATCCTCTTTAGCATTCGTTCGGCGTGGGGTGGGAGAAAGGCGCCGAATCCGTGTGTCTACATAATCGTTTTTATTGGTAAAAATATCCATAGGTCATTTGTATTAAAAATTTCACACAAGCCGGTTTGATGACAACTAATAATGCGCTTTATTCGCTAAGTAATGATTCAGTAGTGTTTTGCGTTGTTGTGGTTGTTGAGATATCAGAAGGTTCTGTACTGGTGGTACTTGAATTCGACTGAAATGTAGAAGTAGATGAAGAGTTTAAATTATCTGTTGTTGATGCTGTTTTGTATGATGTGCAACAACCAGAAACTTTTGATGGTTTAATAGGTTTGCCGTCACTAAATCTCTCAATAAAAAAAGATTTATCTAAAAAACTAAATAGTTTCTTTCCGAGTAATTCGCCGCCCGCTCCAGTTATATGGATACCATCATCTGTGCGAATAGTCACTGATTTCTTTGATACCAATAGAGATTTTTGAAACTTTAATTGTGGAGATAATACATTATTTGAATCAAATAGATAGCCTTTGTTTTCTGCAATAACGTTTTTAATAACACGATTTATTTTTTGAACATTTGAATTTAATTTTGAATCTTTCATTGCAGGTGGTAGAACAAAAACAGCTTTGCGTGACTGTAAATTTATGATTTTTAAAACCTCATTAAGTTTTTTTTCATAATTTTTTTCGTAATTAGTTGGATTAGAAGAAGCAATTGAAGCGTCGTTTGTCCCTATCATGAACACAACAATTTCAGGATTGTATTTAGACATCATTTGTTTTAAATGTTTCGGCCAATTAAAAAAATTTTCATTTACGAGTCCACTTGATGGTCGAGAATCCCATGTAGCTTTCACGACGCCAGTATCACCAAGAGTTTTACTTAAAAAATTTCCGTATGAACCAACTAAGGAATCTCCCGCTATATAAACGCGTAATGGTTTTTCTGGAGTTAGTTCTCGAAGTGCTTCAATTGTTTCGCCTTCAACTTTTACAGGGTTAGATTGTATATTCGTACTCGATTGGCTATTTGAAAAATAGGGTCTCTGTCCAGTCCCAAGTTTGATTGTATCTGTCGCAATTAATGCCAAGAGTAAACCAATTACAATCGAAACTGCTATCAAAACATTTCTACGAATCTTTGAATGCTTTAGTCTTAGTTCTCTTCGGGCAGAAATTAATGGCCTTGAGTCTTTCTTTCGATCTCTATCAACTTGAGACGAGGTATCTACCGCGTGATGGTGGCTATCGTTTGAAGCAAATAAAGCCGATCGTCGAGGATCGGTATTTTCGCTTTGTCTTAAAAAAGGGTTTTGCGGATCAAAATCTGCCATAAGAACTTATATATTCTAGGCGATTTATATAAAATGCGCATTATTTACACGATTAATTGTCTTCAAACATATGCCCATGGCTTTGTGTCGAATATAAATCAGCATAAAGGCCGTTAGATCTCATAAGTTCACTATGTGTACCAGATTCGACAATTGAGCCATTTTCTAAGACGATAATTTTATCTGCATTGATAATTGTGCTTAACCGGTGAGCAATAACCAAAGCAGTTCTTTGTTCTAATGCTGCATCGAATGCCTTTTGTATAGATAATTCAGTTTCTGAGTCTAAATGTGAGGTCGCCTCATCAAGAATCACAACAGCAGGATTTTTTAACAAAACTCTAGCGATTGCAAGACGTTGTTTCTCTCCACCAGAAAGACGGTATCCTCGCTCGCCTACGAGTGTGTCGTATTTGTCTGGTAAAGAATTTATCATTTCATGTATTTGTGCACGTTTACATGCATCAACGATTTGTTCATCTGTTGCATCAGGTACTGCATAGCGCAAATTTGTCGCGATTGTATCGTGAAACAAATGTGGATCTTGTGTGACAACCGAAACATTTTTCTTTATCGATTCAAAAGAAAGGTCTTTAACATTTATGTCATCAATTAGAACTTCGCCTTCAGATGAATCGTAAATTCGTGGAAGCAACATTGCTGTTGTTGTTTTTCCTGCGCCAGAAGGGCCAACCAACGCAATAGTTTGACCAGGATCTATCATAAACGAAATGTTGTTTAGAATTTGTTCGTTTTCTTCTTTACTTACTACTGTCGATTCTTCCTCTAGCGATGCTAGTGTGATCAATTCTTTTTTAGGATGAGTAAACGAAACATTTTTAAATTCAACTTTTCCTTGAGCATTCTCTAGTTGCAAAGGGTTTGATTTCTCTTGGAGTAACGGTTTGAAATCGAGTACTTCAAAAACTCGATCAAAACTGACTAGCGCAGTCAACACATCAACTCGAGCGTTAGTTAATTGCGTAAGTGGATCATAAACTTGACCAACATAAAATACAAAAGCGCCAATGGTACCAGCAGAAATAGCACCAGTTATAGCTAGTCTTCCTCCAATGTAATAAACAACTGCAGCGCCTAAAGCTGAAATTAAACCAAGAATTGCAAATAATGTTCGAACATATATTGCTTGTTGAATTCCTATATCAGCAACACGTCTTGCGCGGTTAGCAAAATATTGTTTTTCATCCTTTGGTCTACCAAAAAGTTTTACGATTAAAGCTCCAGAAACATTAAATTTTTCAACAATGGTTGCATTCATAGAAGAATTTAAATCCATTGCTTCACGAGCAGTACCTTGAAGCCTTGCCCCAACTCTACGTGCAGGAATAACAAATAGTGGTAGCACAATTAATGTAACAATTGTTAAGCGCCATTCGAGTCTTAACATCACAGTTAATGTCACAATTAATGTAATTATGTTGCTTATAACTGTACCTAATGTTGAAGTAACAGCTGTTTGTGCCCCTATAACATCATTATTTAATCGGCTCATTAATGAACCAGTTTGTGTTCGAGTAAAAAATGATAAAGGTTGCTTTTGAATATGATCAAACAAAGCAACACGTAAATCGAAGATCAGTCCTTCTCCAATTGCTGCCGAATAGTATCTTTGAACAATTTGTAGAGCAGCTGAAACAATTGCGACAACAACACCTGCGATTGCAAGCCATGTAATTATTCCTAAATCACCTTTAGAGTTAGTATGAGGAAGTCCCTTATCTATAAGTGTCTTAAAAAGTAAAGGTGGAATTGCTCCGACAATCGCAGAAAAAAGCATCGAACTAATAAATAAAATCAAAGACTTTTTATAGGATTTTGCGAAACCCCAAACTCTTTTTACCTTGTCCCTATCGATCTTTTTTCCTTTTACCGATTTCGGATCGTTACGGTAACTCATCACCATTTGCCAGCTCATAAGTACAGGATACATAATTTTTGGCCAATTCAGGTTCTCGGAGAGATTTTATATTTAGAAATCAATTAGTGTTATTTGATGGCTAAGGTAGAAAAATCAACTGAAATAAACGATGTTTTAATTATCACACCAGATGTATTTGGTGATGAGAGAGGAATGTTCGTCGAAACGTTCCGTCAAGAATGGCTGCCAGAAAATGCGCCAACAATGGTCCAAGGCAACAGAGCTACTAGAAAAAAGGGTTCACTTGTTGGTCTTCACTACCACTTATTCCAAGAAGATTTTTGGTATGTACCTTTTGGAACAGCGCTAGTTGCTCTTCATGATTTACGTGAAGGTTCGCCTACTAACGGAAAAAGCCAGACTTTAGAGATCAGCGGTGAAGACCACCGTGGTGTTTATATTCCTAGAGGTGTAGCTCACGGCTTTCTAGCTTTAACCGATATGACTATTACTTACTTGGTCGATAACTACTACAACGGTTCCGACGAGTTGGGTGTTTTGTATTCTGATCCAGAATTAGGTTTTGATTGGCCTTTGCAAGATTTAACTGTTTCTAATAGAGACAAAGAAAATCCAAAACGAAGTGAAATCAAAGACGAAATCAGACCTCAATATAAAGCACTATATGACGTTGCTCCAAGCGAGTGATAATTGCTAGCAATAAATGTTGACGCCTCACCTATAGGCTTAATTATTGCCTTTCTCGGTGGTGTTGTTTCTATATTGTCGCCTTGCGTTTTACCAGTATTGCCCGGTTTAGTCTCAATTGTTTCTGGTGCAACAATTGGGGAATTAGAAAATGAAAAAAAACTGGGTAGCAAAGTATTAAAAATATGTCTATTTTTTACACTTGGATTTTCTAGTGTTTACATAGTTATAGGCATGGCTACAACTAGCTTAAGCGAAATATTTCTTCGAAATTCTTCGACTATGACACGCTTCGGTGGAGCACTAATTCTAATTTTTGCTTTTATCATGTTGATGAATCATTTAGGGTGGATAAAACTTTTTGCTAAAGATTCAAGACCATTTTTAAGTAATGCTGTTAAAGATTCAGGTGCATTTGTTACCGGAGCTGCATTTGGTTTTGGGTGGTCGCCATGTTTTGGCCCGATCATGGGGGCAGTGATCGCATATGCTTCTACTGATCACAATATATTTTCAAGAATATCGATAATCGCTGCATATTGTATTGGTCTTTGTTTCTCGATGACGTTAATTGTTTATTCTTCTTTTAGATATAAACGCTTTGTTCTATTTTTAAAGAAACATTTAAACGTATTCGTATGGACCTCAGTTTTGTTAATGATCTTTTTTGGTGTCATTTTGCTTATGAATAAAATGACATGGTTAACTTCATATGTCACTCAATTTTTAGACTTTATTGGCTTAGATAAACTCATTACCATTGGCTAAGTCCTATTTTTCGAACAATTTGCGGTTACTTTTTTATCTGGTTAACCTAGTTAACTCTAAATGACTGAATCGCCGCGGGGTGGAGCAGTCCGGTAGCTCGTCGGGCTCATAACCCGAAGGTCGTTGGTTCAAATCCAACCCCCGCCACCAAGTAAAGCCGTACTCCTAGGAGTACGGCTTTTTGTTTCCTCTGCGTTGGGTGTTATATGACTGCATATTGCAGTCGTTCCGCACCCAACGCGAAGTAGGATTTCAAAATGGCAAAAACATCGTTAGCAAAGCTCTGGTTTCTTGTAATTTCGGCTTGCGCTTTATTTGCTGTACCAACAAGTGCATATGTTTCGTATAACGATACTTATGGTGAGTTTTCGACTGGTATAGCAAGAGTAGTTAACGTATTTTGCTTTTTTACAATTATTACAAATTCTATATGTGCGTTTCTTTCTTTTATCTACGTGAAAAGGAATGGAAAGTTATCGCAAAATCAAATTACTTATTTCTTTTCTGCAGTCGTATCAATAATTGTTGTTGGGGTTGTTTACTATTTACTTGTTGCCCCAACGCAAAACTTGTCGGGTATAAGCATCTATACCAGTTTTATTGAACATACTATCGTTCCAATAATGTTCACAATTGGATGGCTGATTTTTGTTCCTCATGGTGTTACAACAACACGGACAGTTTTACTTGCGCTGATTTATCCTGTCGGCTGGGCAATATTTGCCATGATAAGAGGATCTATCGTTTCTTATTATCCATACTCATTTATGGACGTTATTTATTTAGGTTACGCAAAAGCATTAATGAACATGGCTGGTGTGACAGCATTTTTTCTTTTACTATTTTTTGGTGCACATCTATTAGATAAGAAATTAGGGAAGCATTAGTCTTCTTGAACATTCTGTTCAATAAATTCTTCTTCTAAATTGTTATCTTCATCTTTAGTCATCGCAAAAATAGCAGTTGCATTATTTGCATCAAAAGCTAAATCTACTGTTCCATCTTCGAGCTTATGTCTTGTAATAAATTCGAAAAATGACCCAGGTACTTCTTTATGCACTATTTCATCGTCGTCAAATCTGAATGCTCTTGATACCATGTCTGCTCTATAAGCAGTTTGTAAAATGTTTCCAGATCTTGAAACTTCAACGGTATCTTTTATCGGTGCGTTTAAGCGGTGTTCGTCTTCAGATAATGCCATGACATCATCGACACGATCTGTTCCATGATTAAAAGCATTACCTTCAGTTGCAATCCATGCCATTTCAGCAGAGTACTTTTTTAACTCTTCATAGGCAGATAGTAACGGTGTCGGGTGCTGTCTCGAAAATGCTGAAGCTAATGCCCCTAAAAAGTTTGTACATTTTTCTCTTGGAAGGTATTTATGTTCAGCAATGAAAGTTAAGTTGTCTAATGTTTCTTGATCGAGTGGATCGCGTGAATCTTCAACCACACTAATAACTGCTTTCTCAAAATTGTCGTCACCGACTTTTTCGGGATGGAATTCTGAAACAAAATATTGTGGAAGAACTTCTGGTAAGTCACTATGTGCATAACTTCTACCAGTCATTTTTAATTTCTCGAGGGGATAGACATCATTATTGAAATAACCAAGAGGAATAAGAATACGAGTAATTGAAGTTTCTCCTGGAGGCAAAGAACCATTTCGAAGAGTTAATACAGTACGGACTGCACCATGATCTAGAAATATAGTTTGTTCTTCATTTTTTCGTCGTTGAAAATACTCCAATGCATGGGGCACTCGATCAAGTAGATCTGCGTAGAGAGCTAAAAATAAACTCATTGAAATTTGTGCGCGCGAAACATTTTCGTCACCAAAAGAAGAAATTTGTTCTGGAACTAAAATAACATGAGAAAAATCATCAATCCTTGCTCCACCAACTAGATCGCGTAAAACAGAATAAATTGTTACATCAGGACTAGCAAGAATCATATTGTTTTTTTGATTCATAATATTTCTTTCTACGTGTGAGTTACTGCAACGCCATCAGTAAATAAATGGCCAAATGAAGTTTCGACAAGATCGTCAAAATCTATGTCTTCTTGTTTGACAAATCCACTTTGAGGAAGAACGCCTTTAGATACAAGTTCAATTACGGCGCAACAACTAGCAGCTGTAGTCCAACTTATTGCACGCCAGTGTTTTCCATTTAATTCACGAGCATGAAAAGCTCTAACAAATGTGTCTCTAATAAGTTTCGAATCAATATGTCCTTCTGCAGCAGCATAAACATAAACAACATCGTCAGTAGTTTGTGGTTTTGCATCGAGCAACATATCCGCAATTAATTTTCTGTTGTTTCTTAAACGCATTTCGTCTGCTAAAAATGACATCAACTGACAGTGCCCAGGATAACGTAAGGTCTTATAATCTAGGTTTTCTACAACACCTGCATAGGTATCTGTCATGGTCCCTAACCCGCCAGAAGTAATGAACGCTTCTAGTTCGATACCGTTTATGATTACTTTTTCAAGTTCTTGTAATGACGGAACAGTTTTCTTTTGTCCGTGACGTATAACATGTGCGTCGTTTAAATATTCGTTGACGATTCCTTCAGCAGACCAGTTAACAGCATAACCAAGTAAACCATGTGGTGCGCGAGGTAACGCTCCAACTCTTAGTTCGAGTGAACGAACATTATCAAATTTTCGCATAATTGATGCGCCGACAATTCCAATCAAACCAGGTGCCAATCCACATTGAGGAACGAGTGCTTTAGTAGCTGTAGCAGAATTTTCGAGAATAAAATTTGTTGACTCTACATCTTCAGTTAGATCGAAGTAATGAATGTCATTTTTCATTGCTGTTTTAGCAACATTGGTATTTAAAAAATATGGCATGCAGCTAACTACAGCATCGAAATTTTTCAATTTATTTTCGAGATCTATTTCATTCGTAACGTCTACTGTTTCTGTATTGAAAGGATGGTCTTTTGAAAAAGTTTGATCAAACCCGGTGACTTGTACGCCATCGTGATGAAGGAGGCTAGCGACCAGACTTCCGACTTTTCCTAGTCCTACCACTGCGACTTTATTAATTGTGCCTTCCACATATCCTCCATTACAGATCTAATATCTTATTGTCGACTAAGAATATGATTTTGTTAAGCTTATAATTCCAATACATTTGGAAGAAAGAGACAATATGGACAATGCGGAAGTTATTTCGAGACTGAGAGAGATCGCCAGTGTTCTTGACAGTGCTGACGGCGCTGCTTTAGAAACTTTTCTAGTCGATGGTCGAAATAACCATGGTGAAGCATTATGTATTGTTTCGCCAAATGATTTATCGGAATTAAAAGCAGTAGTTAAATTCTGTGTTGATAACGATATAAAAATTGTTCCACAAGGTGCACGTACCGGTTTAGTTGGTGCGAGCGTACCATTAGGAGACGACGCTAGAAATTGTGTAATTGTTTCGATGGAAAAATATCGAATGCCAATTGTCTATAACAATGTGGACGGTAGAGTTTTAGTTTCTGCAGGAATGCATTTAGAAGAAGTAAATGAATTTTTACAACCTCATGGTGTAAAAGTTGCAATCGATATTAGTGTTGATCCTTCTTTTGGAGGAATGGCTGCAACCAATGTTGGTGGATCAAGTGTCGTGCGTTATGGGAATTTCCGTGATATGACAACTGGTGTTGAAGTCGTTTTAGCAGATAGTGAAACAAGTCTTTACTCAACTATTAATAGACCGGTAAAAGATAATTCCAAACTTGATTTCACAGGTACTTTTATTGGTTCTGGTGGGGCGCTAGGAGTAATTTCGCGAGTTGAATTAAAGACGTTTCCTTTAATAGGTAACTCGCATTGTTTTTGGATAAAGCTAGACAAAGATCGAGATATTTCTGATTTGTTAATAAAGATAAAATCCCATTTCGGTGAGAAATTACTTAGTTGTGAATTTGTTTCCCATGAAGCGTTAGAAGCCATAGCTATTTCCGAAGAACAGCAACAGTCAAATGTTTCGTTGCCTTTTGGTGACGATACTTCTGTGGATTCAATTTTTGTAGAGTTCGAATCAGGTGAACAAGATTTTGACATAGATGAGCAAGCGCAATCTTTGGTGATGGAATTTCTTGAAGCTGTCGGCATTGATGATGTTGTATTTGTTGATACTAAAAATACTTGGGACATTAGACATCGAATGTCAGATGCTGTAAGAGTTTCGGGTCAAAAGTTAATAGGATGCGATATTTCTACCACTGCAAATAATGTATTTTTATTAAGAACTCGTATACGTGAAAAACTTGATGCTTTATACCCTGATTTAACTGTGGCAGATTTTGGCCACTTAGGTGATGGGGGATTGCATATGAATGTTGTAGTTCCATTTGGAACTGAATTTGATGAAGGTCAAGTACTTGATGTTCGAAAAGCTATTTCAGATGAGGTTATGGAAATTGGTGGAAGTATTTCTGCTGAACATGGTAGAGGTTTGACTAATAGACCGGTGTTGCAACAATATTTTGATCCAGTAGGCGAAAATCTTTTTGCATCGCTGAAAGATGCTGTTGATCCGTTTAACATTTTGGGACACAACGGTACCGCACCATTTATAGAACGATAACAGGGGATGAAATGAGTAACTTTATACTTTCAGAAAAAATTTCTAATAAAGAGATTCCATCTACAGCAGATATTGCTGAAGAAGTTCGAAAAGTTATTGATTTGTTGAACATCGACTTAACTCAATATGGTTTTGAAAAATTAGATGCCGATACTAATGCCGGAACCGTTGATGGAAAAGTTTTTGCGCGAACACCTATAACGGGTGAAAGCTATGGGTGTGTAAAAGCAGATAATGTTAAAGATGTAGAAATAGCTTGCGAAAAAGCTATGCAAGCATTTTTAGAATATAGAAAAATACCCTCACCTGTGCGGGGTGAATTTGTTCGTCATTTTGGAAATTTATTACGCCAATACAAAACTGAACTTGGTTTCATTGTCAGCGTCGAAGCAGGAAAGATAATTAGTGAAGGACTCGGTGAAGTTCAAGAGATGATAGACATAGCTGATTTTGCGCTTGGTCTGTCTCGTCAACTTTATGGAAAAACAATTGCAAGTGAACGTCCTAATCATGTTATGAGAGAAACATGGCATCCATTAGGTCCCGTAGGTGCAGTTACAGCATTTAATTTTCCTGTTGCTGTGTGGGCATGGAATGCCTGTATCGCTTTTGTTTGTGGAGACCCTGTTGTTTTTAAGCCTTCAGATAAAAGTGTTATTGCTCCAATTATTTGCCACGAGTTAGCAAAACGTGCGGCTCGAGAATGTGGAATTGATGAGAACATTTCGCAACTACTTATGGGTGGTCCAGAAATTGCAGTTGCTTTAGCTGAGAACGAAAATATTGCTTTGCTTAGTGTTACTGGATCTGTCGCTGCGGGTTCTGCGTTAGCTCCGATTGTTCAAAAACGTTATGGCAAAACGCTTTTAGAGCTAGGTGGAAACAACGCCATGATTGTTACACCGAGTGCAGATTTAGATTTAGCTTTAAGAGCAATAACTTTTGCTGCTGCGGGTACAGCTGGGCAGCGTTGTACTACTTTGCGTCGATTAATTGTCCATAGAAGTATTTCACAAGATTTGTTAGGACGAATCTCGCGTGCATATGAAACTTTGAACGTTGGTAATCCTTTATTTGGTGAAACTTTAGTGGGCCCAATAATTGCTAAACCTGCGAGCGACATGTTGGATGAATCTTGTTCTATCGCAAGCGAAGCGGGTGAAGTTTTAGTTGATCCTGTCCGTGTTCATGAATCAAGTGCACCAAATGCATTTTATAGAAGACCTGGTTTAGTGAAAGTTGATAGCCATATCGACTTACTAGAGAAAGAAACTTTTGCGCCTTTGCTTTATGTAATTGAATATGAAACTTTAGATGAAGCTATAGAAATGAATAATTCTGTTCCACAAGGGTTATCGTCTTCGATATTTACTAATGATGTAAGAGAAGCTGAAACTTTTATTTCTAACTGGGGATCAGATTGTGGAATCGCGAACGTTAACATCGGACCATCCGGTGCTGAAATCGGCGGTGCTTTTGGTGGAGAAAAGACTACAGGTGGAGGACGTGAGTCAGGCTCTGACGCATGGAAAACATATATGCGTGTACAAACAAATACAATTAACTTTGGTGATACTTTGCCGCTAGCTCAAGGCGTTGAATTCCTCTAACCCCCTTCTTCCGTCGTGTTGGGTCGATAAACTATCATTTTTCGATAGTTTATCGACCCAACACGAGAACAATGATCTAGGCCATAGCGTCGATAATTAGTTTTAAATCATCGAGAGTTGTTGTTGGATTAGTGATGCACAATCGTAAAAGTGTTTCTCCATTTACAGATGTAGGAACGACAAAAGCATATTCCTTCTCTAACATTGCATCACACCACGAATAATATTGTTCGCTATTCCAGTTTTTTCGACGAATCAATAAAACACTGAGCTGAGGTTCAATCGCGAGCTCAACATGTGAACAACCTTCAATATATGTAGCTCCTGCTTTAGTCGTGTCGATACAAGTTGTTATTGCTTGTTTAAATGCATCAGTTCCATGCACAGCTAATGTAAACCAAAGAGGCAGGCCTCGAGCACGTCTAGTTAAATGATGTGCATAATCAGAAGGATTAAATTCTTGCGTGTCGGTAACAGGATCTAAATATTCTGCATGTTGTGAATGTGCAAGTCTTGCGTCAAGAGGATCTTTGTAAATTAAAGCAGCACAATCGTAAGGAGAGAAAAGCCACTTGTGTGGGTCCACAACAAAACTGTCTGCTTGTATAACTCCGTCGAATAGTGAAGCTGTCTCATCGCACAGCATCGCAGCACCGCCATAAGCACCATCTACGTGAAACCAAATTTCATTATCCCAAGCTATTTTTCCTGTATGTTTTAGATCGTCAACATATCCTGTATTAGTAGCTCCTGCTGTTGCTGCGATAGCAAATATTCGCGAACGATCAGAAGGAGAAAGCTCATCTAATGCTTTTTGTAAATTACTTGCAGTTAAACGATTAAATTCATCGCCTTCTACATTAAAAATATCGACATCCATTGCCATTGCAGCATGACGAATAGAAGAGTGTGCACTAGGAGCACAAGCAATAGCTAATCTTTCACGCTCCATGTTTGGATTCACTCTTCTGAACCAGTGGCGTGCTGCTATCAGTGCAGATAAATTAGCTGCTGTCCCACCAGATACGAATACGCCAGCAGCACTTTGTTCGTAACCAATGACATCCATTATGTATCTAAGTGCTTGATTTTCCGCAGCAACAACTCCAGCACCTTCAAGCCAGGTTCCACCATACATAGAACAAGCAGAAACCACCACATCGAAAAGTGATGCTGCATTTGCTGGAGCATTAGTAACGAAAGCTAAATAGCGAGGATGATCTGTAGAGATAGTTGCAGGTTCAACAACTTGTTTAAAAAAATCGAAAGCCTTTTCGCCGCCCAAACCTTTTGCTGTAATTACATCTTTAAATAAAGGCAATAATTCTTGAGGAGATTTTGTGCTTCCTAATGCAGGTGGATCTTCTTCTAATCTGAAAAGAACAAAGTCTAAAATTTCTCTAGCAAGCTTTACTGTATCGTCATCAAATTTATGTAAGCCCATTTATTTAGTGTCTCGTTTTTTAGCAGCTAATCCAGAAAGGACTTCCCACACAACGCGATGTGCGACATTAATTGTTGTTTCACTCACATCGTAAGGCGGTGAAAGTTCAACTATATCCATACCAACCAAATTTGTTTCATATGCAATTTGTCTTACACAACGTAATAGATCAGTTGATGTCATGCCGCCAGGTTCAGGGGTACCTGTACCAGGAGCAATGCTTGGATCTAATACATCTACATCAACACTTAAATATAAGTATTGTGTTCCTTCTAAAGCTTGATCAATAGCTTCTCTCAGAACGCTTTTGATTCCTTTATCCCAGATGTCTTGGCAAGTATGCCAGCGCATACCTTGATCTTTCATCCAAGCAAACTCTTCTGCGCCTGGCCAATAACCGCGTAAACCAACTTGAATAAAGTTTTTTCCATTAACTACACCTGACTCGATAAGTCTTCTCATTGGTGTTCCATGGCTATATAAGTTTCCGTCGATAATATTTCCTGTATCCGCATGTGCATCGAAATGAATCATGCCGACATTGCCCATTCCATATTTTTTAGCAACAGCCGTAACACTAGGAACAGCTATCGAGTGATCTCCACCTAGCGCTATAGAAAATATTGACCTCGAAGTTACTTCATAAACTCGATCCTCAATGCTTTGACGCGATATATCCCACATTCCTGCTTTGCATATAGCATCTGCAAAATCAACACAGGTTAAGTAATCAAATATTTCTACACCTAAATCAATATTGTAGGTTCCTGGGTGGTACCAATTTGATCTTAATGCTGCTGGACCGAATCTTGCACCGGGTCTATTTGAAACGTTTGCATCATATGGTGCACCAACAACTGCTACATCTGGTTTAAATTCATCTAATTGTGATGGCTCAGTCAAATATGGAAACTTACCAAAGCTAAGTAGACCTTGATACTGTGGCGCATCTAATTGTTCCGCCATGCCTGGAGGAATTAATTTAGCTAATTCAGGAGAAATATTTTGTTGACCATTTTCATTTATATTGCTGGATTTATCCATAAGAATAGATTATTCGAAGTTGCTTAGCATTACACGAACTAAATCAGTAAAGACTAACTAATTTTGTGTTCGTGCTTTCGTTAAGCTCATCAACAACCCATTTATGACATGTGAAGTAGAACACTTGATGTTCGTTAGATAATTCACTTATGAGAGGGATAATAGAGGAGAAGCGTCCTGGATCTGAGTTAACTGCGATATCGTCAAATAGAACTGGAACATCTTTGCCCCGTGTAGAGGATTTAATTAAAGCTAGTCTTAAACATAGATAAAGCTGCTCTTGAGCTCCACGAGATAACTTACTAACGCTCAGTGATGTCAAATCATTTGACACTTCCATGTTTACGCTGATGGACTTATTTTTGCTTGAATCGATGTTTACATGTATATTTTTCCACTTATTTTTAGTAACAAGCGAAAAATAGTGTGAAGCTAATCTTAAAACTTCAGGTTGTGAATCGCGTTGACATTTTATAAATGCATTTTCTGCGAGTTTATGTGCATAAAAACATGCAGCATATTTTTTGTGTTCTGTCTTAAGTTCTTCACGCTGAGTTTGCACTTTTAGTCTTAGATCGGAGAGTTCACGAGACTTACTAGCATGCTTTTCGTCATTTTCTAATCCTCCAATTTTTTGTTTTATATCATGTTGCTCTTGGATTAGTTTTTGCTTTACGTCGTTAATTCTTTCTAGCGATTCATTCAAAGTCTCAAATGTGTAGATTGAGCATTCGTTTTTTGCTTCTTCAATATTCGGGTATTGATCTAAAATAAATTTTTCGTGTGAGCGTATTTTAGATTCACGATCTAAAACTTGACGTTCGAGTTTTTCATTTTCGACTGCGTATTCATAGACTGACTTAAGCCAGATCTGAGCCGATGATAAAGACTTTATTTCATCTAAATGTTGAACTTTTTTGCCGGTGCATTTTTTCTGTAACTTTTGAATCTTTTTATAAAAAGATTCAAACCATGCCAACTTTAGATTATATGATTCATGTAAAGACTCAAGTTGATCTGTTACTTCTTTATAATTCTCTAAGTCTTTAAGGTATCTTTGGATTTCTCGTGGGTCTATTTCTGGATTGAAACCATATTCACCGATGACTGTTTGAAATTCGACTAAAGAATTTTTCCTGTTGTCATCAAGTGCACGTTTGCTATCTAAATTGGATCCTATTATGTTTTCTTTAGTCGATATTTTTTGTGCGAGATCAGCTTTACTCTGTGCAAGAACTGTTAACTCAATATCGTTTTTCGTATTAGTAGCAGGAGTGGAAATCTCTTCATTAGGTTTATTCTTTAGAAATAGAGCTAGTCCAACTCCAATAAGCGATAAACCTATAATTAGCCCTGGCATAAGATCGGCTATTGCGGAAATTATTGTTGCAACAAAACCTATAGCAGTGGCAGATAGCGGTACACGTTTAGATTTATTTTTAGTCTTTACTTGAATAGATGGAGCTGCGATAGGGGTTAGGCTTTCGATTTTGTTATCTATTTCATCAAGCTGACTTATATAACCATTTAGTTCAGAATTCTCTCTAGTAAATTCTTCACTACTTCTTGCTGATGCTTCTATATATGATTTTCTCGATTCGATCTCATCTTCAAGAAGAACGGCAAATTTGTGTGAAAGACAGGTATCGTTTACTTCATCAGGATTAAGAGTTAATTTTAAACTTTCTTCTATGTTTTTAACTTGTGATTTAAGTTTTCCTATTGATTGGTTTAATGACTCAAGCTCTTTTTCGTCTTCAATACGCATTTCACATTGTGCAAGTAATTCGCTTATATTTATTTTTTCACCGATTATCTCGCTGTCTATGTTCTCTGGTTCGAATGAAATAAGTTTTTGGTATTCATTAAAACTTTCTAAAGTATTTTGAATTTTTATGTATTTTGCATGTTCTTTTTCTTGTTCAAATATTTGTTTAGAAAGGGTTTCGAAATCTGTGTTTAATCGATTTATTTCGTCAGAGTAATACGATGCATCTTTTTCTTCACGATAAATTTGGCGAATCTTCTTCTCGGTCTCATTTATATCTTTAATTAGCCTGTTAATTGACTTGGTTGAACGTTCTGAATCTAAATAGAGAGAATCTTTACGATCTCCTAATTCTTTAACAAGTGAAGCAAATGAAACACCCGTACCAGTTTGTGACGCACTTAGGAAAACTTCAGCAACTTTATCTTCTGTCAACAAAGAATTAGAACTCTCTAAACTTAATGCTGTTAAATCTAGAGAAAATACATTTCTAAAGTGTTCTAAAGAAATATCATCATTTAATAAATGAAGAACATCTGTGGCTTGGTAGTTAGGATTATTCGAAGTGCAAGCCACGGAATTCGATTCTTTTTCTTGAAAGATTTCAATAGGTTGATCATTCGTAAATATTGTTAAAGACCCACGTGTACTTGGATCAAAGTTTTTAAATGCAGATTTTTTCGCTTGGGGAGACAGTGAATTGAATTGAGGGCTAGATGCAAAGATCATCCATTCGATGAACTCTTTTACTCTAGATTTTCCAGCTTCGTTTGGTCCATAAATAACGTTGAGACCCTGACTTAAATTATCTATTTCAATACCTTTAAGGGAGTCATACCTTATTGCAAGGTTTTTGATAAATGGCCTACTCATGATTTAGCTGCCATTAACTTTTGGTATGCGCTGAGTATTTCTTGCTTGATATCGTCTTTCGAAATATTTTCTAACTCATTATTTGTGTATATAGAAGAAATAGATTCAAATTTCTTAGGATACAGATCTTGCAGATTCCCAATTTCTATTTCGTCTAAGTCAATATTTAATAGTTTAAAGAATTCATGTGAATTGGTTAACTGATCAAACGTCTTCGATTTATCCGATGTTGATATTTGTGTAACAAAATAATTGTCACGTTGCTCGTTCAGTAATTCGACGATTGAAGAAGTGTCAACTAGTTGCGTTTCTTGATCAAGGTTTAGGTTCAATCTTAAAACATAGAAAATATTTGTTTCTGGTAATGAAGACATAATCTTATTTGAAATAGTGTTAGCTAGATCTTCGATCGCCGTATTCTCAACATCAATATCTAATGTCAAATATCGAACTAAATCAGTTGTAATAAATTTCGTTTCAACATTTCCATTAGGTGAATCAATTGTGACCAAATTGATTCCTTTGGGTGTGCATTCTGTTGGCTTGGCGCTCAACGCCTGAATATTTCCGCTGTAAACAATGTGTGGGTATTCATTTACTGTTTCAAAAGTATGAACATGACCCAAAGCGAAATATTCGTATTTTTTATCAATCAAGTTTTGTGTACTCGTTGGAGCATAGTTTTCATGACCAGAGTTAGGGTCAATATTTGTGTGGAGTATTCCTATGTTGATTGCACCGTCTGTCCTTGCTGGAAATTGTGAAGCTAAGTTTCGTTTTTCTTCATTAGTTTCGTAGCTGACACCATGAAAGATAACTTTATTATTTGTATAGTCTTTTTCTACTGAAGACGGCTTTGAGTAGGGGAAAACATGTGTGTTATCTGGCCAGCTTTTCGCTAACTCACTGATTCGAATGACAGGGTCATGATTTCCAAGAACTATAAATACGTCTATATAGTTGTCTTGCATGAGCTCAAGAAAATTTCTAAAAGCTATACGAGTTCGTGCGTCATTTATTATTGAATCACGATGATCAAATAAATCTCCTGCCATAACAATGGCGTTAACACTATTTGCTACCGCTATTTCACCAATTTTTGATAGAGCCATTAAAGGAGCACTGGAAAAAAGCTCTTTTTCTCTTGATGTTAAATTTTCGAGCTGCTTAAATGACGCATTATCGCCAAGGGTGGCATCAATATGTAAGTCCGCACAGTGCAGCATTTTAAACGGGATTTTTTCCACCGTATAAGCGTACTATCTATATACGACAAAATCGATTGGGCAGGGCGGTCCTAGACAAATATGCAATCCAACGACTAAATTTCGTCACA
The DNA here is from genome assembly GCA_046331265.1 of Acidimicrobiia bacterium. Lineage (GTDB taxonomy): Bacteria > Actinomycetota > Acidimicrobiia > IMCC26256 > JAGPDB01 > JAGPDB01. The sequence continues at coordinate 102,914 of JAXLRE010000006.1, forward strand.
GGAAAAACAATATAGGGGGAATTATGGCGGCAAATGGAGAGCAACTACAAGGACGTATAGCGGTTTGGGTTGACCCAGATTTATGTACAGGCGATGCGAACTGCGCAACAAATGTGCCTGCTATTTTTACTATGAATGACGGACTTGCATATATTGTTGGCGATGATGATCATGAAGGTTTGACTGAGCATACGAGACTCGTACCTGAAGGTTTAGAAGAAGATGTTGTTGCTGAGGCTGAAGAATGTCCGGGCGAATGCATTTTTGTTGAAGTGATCGGAAATGCAATTTCTGCCGATCAAGTGCAGTTAGGTTTATAAATTTCTAGGGGGAGAAATGGTGAATCCTGTAACAGCAAACGGGGCTTTAGCTGCTGAAGAAATTCGAGCAGCACGTCTAAAAGTTTGGATCGATCCAGATTTATGTACAGGCGATGGCCTTTGTACAGATATAGCGCCGCCAATTTTTGAAATGGGTGATGATGGTATTGCTTATGTAAAAGATGGTGATGAACATTTGCATCATCCAGAAGAAGGGCCTGAACCTTTAGCTAACATACCTGCAGGTCAAGAGAAACTAGTTGTAGAAGCAGCTGAAGAATGTCCGGGCGAATGCATATTTATTGCTGCAGAAACTCCTGGAGGAATTGTTGATGTTCCACTAGAAAGTGCGATTGAAGCTTTCGGTCGTTAATTTTTCTTGCGTTGGGTGTGGAATAGCTGCGATATGCAGTCATTCCACACCCAACGCGCAAGTTAGAGACTGAAGAAAGCTCTAGATTCAGTCATGACAGCATCTCGTATGCGCATTGCATCTTTGATGTCTTCATTGTCGAAAGATTCATTAACGCCTAACCAAGATCCATCGTCTGCATAATCCATAATAAACAAACGCTCGTCATCAAAAAGCCAGAAATCTAAAGCGCCCCAGCGATTAAATACAACATCGAATTCATCTTCATCACAAAGGTCATCAAAACTATCTTCACTAATTAATCTGATTTCTTCACCTGCTGCAGATGTTATAGGATAAGCAGCGCCAAGTTCAAAACGCAGATAATCGGTTAAGGGTTCGCTCACTACATGTACACGACTCATAGTTAAACCTTGTGAAGTTTTACTTGAAACCATGTCTAACCACCAGTCGATTTCTCCACCTGAATAGTCCACAGGCTTTCCAGCCAAATAATCCTCAATAAGTTTGGTCTCGTAGTCAACTCTGTATTCAGGCAAAGTCTCAAGGCGAAAAGCATTCTTTTTAAAATTTACGAAAGGTTCTTTAAAATCAATCATAAAGTCCAGACTATTACGCCAAAAATATTTATGCCACTTGCCAAGTATGCGAAAAGACTTACTTTTAGCCAAGTTAAAGGCTAATCTTGGGAAAGTGGATTCAAATTCTGTAATTGAAATCGATCATGTCACGAAATCTTTCGATGATTATGTAGCTGTTAAAGACGCAAATTTTTCTATAGCTCAAGGCGAATTTTTTTCAATGTTGGGTCCTTCTGGATGTGGAAAAACAACAACTCTTCGTATGATTGCTGGTTTCGATATGCCAACATCTGGACATATTCGCATTGCTGGAAAAGACGTATCGACTGTTCCTCCATATAAAAGAGACGTAAATACGGTATTTCAACAGTACGCATTATTTCCTCATATGACTGTGTTAAAAAATGTGATGTTTGGTTTAGCAATGAAAGGTATTTCTAAATCTGAATCAACAAGTCGTGCAAAAGAAATGTTAGAAATTGTTCGCCTTGCAGATTTTGCTGATAGGAAACCATCACAGCTTTCTGGTGGGCAACAACAGCGAGTTGCCTTAGCACGTGCATTAGTTAATATGCCTAAAGCTCTTTTGTTAGACGAACCACTAGCGGCTTTAGACCTTAAACTCCGCCAAGCAATGCAGTTTGAACTGAAACGTATCCAACGAGAAGTCGGCATTACCTTTATCTTTGTGACACATGATCAACATGAAGCAATAACTATGAGTGATCGTATAGCTGTAATGAGTCAAGGTAAAGTCGAACAAATAGGCACTCCAGAAGAAATATATAACACACCAGAATCAATGTTTGTTGCAGGATTTATCGGAGATGCAAATTTAATCAAAGGTGAAATTGTTTCTGCTACTGAAACACAAGCTCAAATAAAAATTGGTCAGAACACAATTGTCTCAGAGTCTTTGTGTGGACAATTTTCTGACGGTCAAAGTGTGACAGTCATGATTAGACCTGAGCGAATAATACTTACCCCCGAAAGCAACACAAGTCTCAATGATAATTATTTAACTTGCACTGTTCTTTCGCATACGTTCCAAGGTGCGCAATCTCGATATGCATTAAAAACACAAGATGGCCAAGAAATGTTTGCATACATTGATTGGACCGATGAACTTCCAGAGCAAAATCCAGGATCAACTTTGAAATTGACCTGCGATAAAAAAGTTGTAAGAACCTTCTCATAAAGGAGAGAAAAATGGAAACTGAAAATAGTATTTTTGATTTAGACCGTAGAGACTTTATGAAAGCTTTAGGTCTAGTAGGAACAGGCGCAGTAATTTCTCCAGCATTATTAAATGCATGTAGTTCGACATCTAAATCTTCTGCAAAGTCGATTCATATCGATAACTGGACTACATATATTTCTGATCAATTAAAAAAGGATTTCACAAGAGATACAGGAATCAAACTTCAATATAGCGAAGATATAAATGACAACACTGAATACTTTTCTAAAATTCAGCCAATATTAAATCGTAATAAGTCAATAAATAGAGATGGATTTATTCTTACTGACTGGATGGCAAACCGAATAATTAATCAGGTTAAATGGGCTCAACCTTTAAGCAACAGTAAGTTTCCAAATAAGAAAAACTTAATCGATGCTTTAAAGTCACCATCATTTGATAAGACAAGAAAATACTCGGCTCCATGGGCTTCAATAATTGCTGGTTTTGCATATAACATCGCGCAAACCGGAAAAGAAATAAAAACTTTTGATGATTTTTTAAGTGTGCAAGGAACAAAAACAGTTATTTCTGAAATGCGTGACACTATTGGAATTATGTTGCTTGATCAAAATGTGAAAATTGAATCAGCAAATATAACGCAAATAAATAAAGAATTTGACCGTCTAAAAGATTTACTAGATTCAAATAAAATAAATGGTGTAAACGGAAATGACTACATCACAGATTTAAGTGGTGGAAACTTAGCGGCATGTATTGCTTGGTCTGGTGATGTTGCTCAATTGGCACAAGACAACCCTGACATTCGATTTGTTGTTCCAGAAAGCGGTGGGACATTATCCTCAGATAACTTCATGATTCCTATTTCAAGTGATAAGCCTGAATTAGCTACTGAATTTATAAATTATTTCTATGACCCTGCGGTATCAGCTAAGTGGGTTGAAGCTGTGCAATATATTTCACCAGTTAAAGGTGTAGAAGATGAGTTAACTAAATTAGGTGGAGACGCAGCAGCACTTGTTGATAACCCATTAGTTGTTCCTAACAATGACATGCTTTCTAATCTTCACATATTTACTGGGCTTAGTGAGAAAGATGAAGAACAGTTTGATAAGCGTTCTGCAGAAATTGTTGGTGCGTAATTAATGCAAAAAAGAAAAATAACAATTGCATCACTAATTTCTCCAGGAATGCTATGGCTTTTGTTGTTTTTCTTTTTTCCTCTATATACACTATTCAAGAAATCGCTTTCATCGAAACCAAGCAGATTTGCTGAACCAGTATTTACATGGGATTGGGCAAACTATTCGAGAGCTTTCTCTCAATATGGTGATCAATTCCAGCGATCGTTTGTTTATGCTGCTGTTGCAACCATTATTTCTTTATTGATGGCGTTTCCTCTTGCTTATGTGATCGCGTTTCGTGGTGGAAGATGGAAAAACTTTTTTATGGGATTAGTAATGGTTCCATTTTTTACAAACTTTTTGATTAGAACACTTGCTTGGAAAACTTTACTAGGAAAAGATGGACCGTTTTTCACGCACTTTGTCGGAAAGACTGCATCGTTGCCTTTGCTTCCATCTGATTTTCAAATATTGCGTACACCATATGCTGTGATAGGTGGTTTGGTTTATAACTTTATGCCTTTTATGGTTTTGCCTTTATATGTTGCGCTTGAAAAAATTGATCCTCGTTTAATAGATGCTGCACGAGATTTGAGTGCAAATACATTTACAGCATTTAGAAAAATAGTTTTACCTTTAGCCATGCCAGGCATATTTGCTGGAAGTTTGCTTGTGTTCATTCCAGCTGCTGGCGATTTTGTGAATGCATATTATTTAGGTACAACAAGAACCACAATGATAGGTACAGTTGTGCAAAACCAATTTCTAAATCAAAACGATTTTCCTGTAGCTGCAGCATTGTCTTTTGTGTTCATGCTTATTGTTCTGGTGTTATTTATTTTGTATTCGTCGTTCTTTGATGCAGAGGATTTAGCAGGGTGAGTACTAAAGAAACTTATGTAGCATCAGGTCTTGGCCGGTTTGGAAGAAGATTTATTAATTTTTGCGCTTCAATTTCGATGTTGTATTTGTTTGCGCCAATATTTGTAATTGTCTTTTTTAGTTTTAATAATCCAACTTCGCGGTTCAATTTTGTTTGGAAAGGTTTCACTTTAAAGCATTGGGTTAAAACTTTTTCTGGGGGAGAACAAAGTAGATTTTTTTATCCTGACCTAAATAATGCACTTATACGAAGCGTTATCATTGCATTGATCTCTTCAGTAATAGCAACAATATTGGGAACACTTTTAGCTTTTGCTTTATCACGTTATAAAGTAAAAGGCGCTGGACTGTTTTCGACTTTTCTAGTTCTTCCATTGACAACACCTGAAGTTGTTTTAGGTGCATCGTTGTTTGCATTGTTCTTAGATTTCTCTTTTAAATTAGGTGGAACTACGATTACTTTTCCTTTGGGCAATGTCACAATAGTGTTGGCACATGTTATGTTTTGTATGAGCTATGTGACATTAACAATAAAGGCTCGTATGCGAGGGTTTGATTGGCAGTTAGAAGATGCCGCACAAGATCTTGGGGCAACTCCTAAAAAGGCATTTTTCAAAGTAACTTTGCCTATTGCTATGCCTGGTATTTTTGCTGCTTTTTTGCTTTCGTTTGCGTTGTCGTTAGACGATTTTATTATCACGCTTTTCGTTAATGGTGGTGTAAAAACATTCCCTATCCAGGTATTTTCCCAATCTCGAACTTCGATTCCACCTCAAATTAACGTGCTCTCGACAATGCTTTTGGTCATAACATCTGCATTATTTATCATTCCTAATGTGATTTCTGTACGACGTGCCAAGAAATTGGAGAAAAATCGCGTTATTATTTCTTGAGTTCGACCATATACAAGACGAGAAAAATCATAATGAAACCAAGAATCTTATTAACTTCACGGCCAGCTGCAGACCCTGCGGTAATGCGGGAAACTCGCTATCCAGAATATGTTTATGCAACAGACACCACTGCTTTACGCAGTCAAGGAGCAATCGTTACTATTGTTCCAGTTTCTGACCCTGAAGATATGCCTGTGATTTTAAGTGCTGTTGATGGTCTAGTTGTTGCCGGTGGACGTGACGTGAATCCTGAACGATACGGGCAAATAAGAGGTGTTCATACTCAAGAACCACATGATCAACTCGACGCGAGCGATATTGCGTTAATTAGAACTGCACGTGAAATGAAAATTCCTACTATTGGTATATGTAGAGGGATGCAAGTTTTAAATGTAATGTGTGGTGGAACACTCGATCAAGATATTGCTGGCAAAAGAGAATTCCATCCGCCAGTACCAGAAGACTTTGAAGACAAAATTGCATACCGTCATATGGTGAGCCTTGAAGAAGATTCTTGGTTGACCAATGTTTTTGAATCTTCCCGTATTGAAACAAATTCGATACATCATCAATGTGTTGATGAGGTTGGAGAAAACTTACATGTTGTAGGTAGAGCAGACGATGGAACTATCGAAGCAGTAGAACATACAGGCGATTGGTTTGCTGTAGGTGTTCAATGGCATCCCGAACTTTTAGATCACCCAGAATTATTTTTTGGAAAGTTTGTCGAATATGTTGCAGAGCATAGAGCAAGTCACGATCGACGAAGTGTCGACAGATCTATATGAAAAAAACCTTAATTTTATTTTGTATAGTTCTTTTTTGTTTTGGGTGTTCAACATCTAAAAGTAAAAAAATTGACCAAGGTCAAAAAACTATAACTAATAAACAAGCACAAGTGCTATCACGTGTTTTGTATAACAATAAACTTTCAAAAAATGCTTTATTTTCAGTTGTTTCAGGTCCTTTCCCTGGAGAGGGTTTTAAAGCTAAAGGTGAAATAGATTGGCAAAATGGTCTAATAAATGTTTCTGTATATCTGCTTTCTGAAAGCCGTCCAGATTTAATTGCGATAATAGATTTTGAAACAGGGCAAGTCTATGAAAGCTATTTTGGATTAAGTGATTTAATGTCAAAACAAAATTTAGAAGTTAAATCTTGGGTGCAAAGAAAAGCAGATCCTACAACGTTTGGTGTTGATTCTCTAGCTCAGTTCATCCATAAATTAAGTTCAGATTCACCTGATAATCCACTGCTTATAAAGCAAGATGGAGCTAAGTACTTAGGTAAAGACAAAGTAGATAACGTATCGGTGGACAAGTATCAACTTGGTGGTTCTGTTACATATTATGTAACAACTAAAGGCGATTTAAAAAAAGTTAGTGCAAGAATAAAAGGTTTTAACTACGATTCTGATTTTATTTTTTCCGGTCGAGGAACGGTTGAAATTTCTAAACCAGATATTCAAAATGTTTACAGTCTCGACAAAATTGGAGACGATTACCTAAAAAACCGTCCAGCCTTCTAATTAAAAAAATCCCAAAAAATAAGCCTTAAATGCCACAGTAGACATAAAAAGTGTGCAAAGATTTATGTAAACCAAAATCAATGGAGGAAAAGTGAACAGAAAAGAACTTGTTGCTGAACTTGCACAACGTGCAGACTTGGAAAAAAAGAAAGCTGATGAAGTGTTGCAACACGCTATTGAAATCATCACACAATACGTTGCAAAAGGTGAGCAAATTGCAATACCTGGTTTTGCAAAATTTGCTCGTGTAGATCGCAAAGCTCGCATGGGTCGTAACCCTGCAACTGGTGAAACAATCAAAATTAAAGCATCACGTAAAGCTCGTATTACACCATTAAAGGCTTTCAAAGATGCAGTACTTACAGGTAAAGTTCCTGCAAGTAAAGTAAAGCCAGCTGCTAAAAAAGCTGCTGCTAAACCAGCTGCAAAGAAAGCTGCTGCAAAGCCAGCTGCTAAAAAAGCTCCAGCTAAGAAAGCTGCTGCTAAAAAAGCTCCTGCAAAGAAAACAGCTGCTCGTAAATCAACAGCTAAAAAAGCTACAGCTAAAAAACGCTAATAGCTACTTTGCTTAGTATTTAAGGATGGCCTAGTGCCATCCTTTTTTATTGTCCGACTTATAGAATGGATATCATGACAGGTTTTACACTCGACTTAAATGAAGATCAAGAACAAATTAAAGATTGGGTTCATACTTTTGCCAATGATGTTGTTCGTCCAGTAGCACATGAATATGACGAGAAAGAAACGACTCCATGGCCAGTTATTGAAGAAGCATCAAAAATTGGTCTTTACTCTTGGGAGTTTTTAGCACAAGCATATGCAGACGAAACAGGTTTAACTTTACCAATAGCAATGGAAGAATTGTTTTGGGGTGACGCAGGTATTGGTCTTGCAATTATGGGTACAACGTTAGGTGTTTCTGGAATTATGGGCAACGGTACACCAGAGCAGATCGAAGAATGGATTCCGCAATGTTTTGGCTCTCCAGAAAAAATTCAGACAGCCGCATTTTGTGTGAGTGAACCAGATGCAGGTTCAGATGTGAGTTCTTTGCGCACTCGTGCTGTTTATGATGAGGCAAAAGATGAGTGGGTTATTAATGGAACAAAAGCGTGGATAACAAATGGCGGTATTGCAGATGTTCATGTTGTAGTTGCATCTGTCGAACCTGAATTAAAAGCTCGTGGGCATGCAAGCTTTGTCGTTCCACCAGGAACAAAAGGAATTTCACAAGGACAGAAATATTCTAAACATGGTATTCGTGCAAGCCATACAGCTGAAGTTGTTCTTGAAGACGTTAGAGTCCCTGGCTCTTGTTTGTTAGGCGGTAAAGAAAAGCTTGATTATCGTTTAGCTAAAGCAAAAGAAGGTAAGTCAACTTCATCACAAGCAGCAATGAGTACTTTCGAAGCATCAAGGCCTTTAGTTGGAGCACAAGCAATTGGTATTGCTCGAGCTGCTTATGAATATGCTCTTGGTTATGCGAAAGAAAGAATGACTTTTGGCAAACCAATCATTCATAACCAAGCGATTGCATTCAAGCTCGCTGACATGATTACAGAAATTGATGCTGCTCGATTACTCGTTTGGCGTGCTTGCTGGATGGCTCGAAATGGAAAACAGTTTGTGGCAGGCGAAGGCTCAATGAGCAAACTAAAAGCAGGCGAAGTTGCAGTTAAAGTTACTGAAGAAGCAATCCAGATTCTTGGCGGATATGGATATGTAAGAGAGTATCCGGTTGAGCGTTGGCATCGTGATGCGAAAATTTATACTATTTTCGAAGGTACTTCTGAGATACAAAGACTTGTAGTTTCGCGAGCAATTAGTGGCGAACACATCCATTAGCCCCTCTCTTATATTCCCGCGTTGGGTGTGCAATGACTGCGTATTGCAGCTATCTAACACCCAACGCTGTACAAATGGTCTTTAGGATATCTTCACTTGAGTGTTCTGAAGTGAAACGTAAAACAGTCCAACCTGAAGTAACTAAATCATTTTGTCTTTGACGATCTGAGTCAAAAGTTTTTCTATCTCTGTGAAATGCAAATCCATCAGTTTCAATCGCTATTTTGTGTTCAGGAATTGCCGCGTCGAGTCTATATAGGTTTCCAAAACACAAAATTTCATGTTGTAACTTATGATTAATTCCAAGTTTGCAAAGTGCTTTTGCAACATGACTTTCAAGAGTGCTTTCTATTTTTGCTGTGTTTTTAATTTCAGGAAAATAATCGTAGAGGTACTTTTTCACCAAAAGTTTTGATCGGCCTGGTCCAACTCTAATTTCTTTTAAAAGAGCTGACATCTTCTCTGGAGTAGTTAGGTTATTTCTCATTGCATTATCGAAAACGTATGAAAAGATTTTTTCAGGAATAAATCTTGCACTGTCAATTAATGCGCACTCTGGTTGGACTTGAGGTATTTTGTTGACGATTGTAGATGTCGAATAGATCGAAGGGTAGATTGTTCGATGGCTTGAAGTAAACGCCCCATTTCGTTGGTTACGACAATAAGTTACATGAAAATCAATGATCTTATTGTGTCTTTTTGATACGTATGTTTCCTGAAGTAAACCTAAATTGATCAAAGCAGATTCATGTGATAGGGCAGAGTAGCGTCCATTTGATAAAACTTTAATAAGTGCAAGTTGGTGCCACGAAGGTGTGAATCCATCAATAATGAATACTCCACGCGCAACCTTTTGTACGATCTTTCTTGAGACAATCCTATGGATCGAGCCTCTTGGTATTTTCATATCTATTAGTTGTTGAGTCGCAAACACTCCATACTGTTGTGCAGCTAGCTGTGTTACTATTTCAAAATTAGACATACTCCTCCTGTCTTTTAAGGCAAGAGGGAAGATTAAAAAAGTAATTATGAATCAGTTTAATTAGTACATACGACAAAATACTTGCGTTGGGTGGGGGAATAAATAAAAATTAATTAAT
>JAXLRE010000007.1:0-92623 GCA_046331265.1 Acidimicrobiia bacterium
CAATTCTTTTTGACCAAGTTCAGTTAAACGACCTAGAGGTAGATCCAAAATATGGTTAGCTTGTATTTCGGAAAAATCAAACGGCTTTTTTATCAATTTTTCACGAGCAATAGATCTATCTTTAGAAGCTCGGATGGTTTTAATGATGGCATCGATCATGTCAACCGCACGTACCAAACCTTCAACAATATGACATCGATCTTTCGCTTTTTCCAATCGATACGAGCTACGACGACGAATTACTTCAATCTGATGATTAATCCATGCCCGTAGCATGTCATCTAATGCGAGAGTTTTTGGAACTCCTTCAACTAAAGCAATCATATTTACTGGCAGAGAAGTTTGTAAGGTTGTGTGCTTGTATAGATTATTTAAAACAACATTGGTATCGGTTCCTGGCTTGCATTCGATTACTAACCTTGTTTTACCTTGACCTGATTCATTTCTAATATCTTTTACACCAACAATTGTGCCGGCTTCTACTGCCTCAACTGCTTTCTCAGCAACTGCTTCAACAGATGTTTGATAAGGGATTGAGGTAATGACAATTGATGTTTTGCCTTTATTTTCTTCTAGCTCATGTTCACCACGTACACGAATAGATCCCCTACCTTTTGTATACATGTCAGAAATACCATCTGTTCCTAGAATCGTTGCACCAGTTGGGAAATCAGGACCTTTGACAATTTTTGCTACATCTTTAGCTGTCGCATCTTCATGTTCAATTAAATAAATAGCAGCTTTTATTACTTCAATAGGATTATGTGGAGGAATATTTGTTGCAATACCAACTGCGATACCTTGGCTTCCATTAATCAATATGTTTGGAATTCTCGAGGGTAAAACAACTGGTTCTTTAGCTGATGCATCAAAATTATCAACAAAGTCAACTGTATCTTCATCGATATCAGCTAACAGTTTGTCTGCTACAGAAGATAAACGACACTCTGTATAACGCATTGCAGCTGCAGGGTCACTTGGTGAACCAAAGTTTCCATGTGGATCAATTAACGGTAAAGACAAAGAAAAACTTTGCCCCATACGCACTAAGGCTTCATATATAGATTGATCGCCATGAGGATGATATCTACCCATCACATCACCAATAACACGAGCAGATTTTACGTACGGTCGATCACTTCGAATACCCGCATCATGCATTGCCCATAAGATTCTTCTATGAACTGGTTTTAACCCGTCTCTAACATCAGGCAACGCACGTGAAACAATAACGCTCATTGCGTATTCCAAAAAAGCACTCTCTACCTCTTCGACTAATGCCTTTGATGGAACTACTTCATCGAAGAGGGATGCTTCATTGTTTTTTGTTGAAGATTTTCTTGTTTTAGCCACAATAATTCCTTAGCTTAAATATCTATATTTTCTACTTCTTTAGCGTTGTCTTGAATAAATTCTCTTCTAGCTGCTGCGTCATCACCCATAAGCTTTGATAGAACATCATCGCATATAGCTGCTTGATCAATATCGATACGGACAAGTCTGCGAGTCTTTGGATTTATTGCCGTTTCTCTAAGTTCTTTAGCATCCATTTCTCCAAGACCTTTAAAGCGAACAAATCGTAAGTTGCTACGCGAATTCTTTTGAATTATCTCTTGCCTCTGCGCTTCATCAGCAATGTAAATTTTTTCACCTTTAATTTCTGTGGAATATAAGGGCGGTTGAGCTACGTAAAGGCACCCTGCTTCTACCAATGGAAACATTTGTCTATAGAAGAACGTTATAAGAAGAGTTCTAATATGACCGCCGTCGACATCAGCATCAGCAAGGATTATGATTTTTTTGTATCGAGCTTTTTCGATATCAAAATCTGCTCCTATACCAGCACCAATAGAAGCAACCAAAGCTTGTATTTCTGCATTTTTCAAAATCTTATCTATTGGAGCACGCTCAACATTTAGGATCTTTCCTCTAAGAGGAAGTATGGCCTGAGTTTTGGGATCTCTCGCGTCTTTAGCGCTACCTCCAGCAGAATTACCTTCAACGATAAACATTTCACATTCTTGAGATTTTTTTGAAGAACAATCAGCTAACTTTCCTGGTAAACCTCCAGAATCTAAAGATGATTTTCGTCTTGTTAATTCTTTTGCTTGTTTCGCAGCTTTTCTAGCTTTAGAAGCCCCTATTGCCTTGTTAATTATTTGTTTGGCTTCATTAGGATGCTGTTCAAGCCAAGCAAAAAAGAAATCGCTTGTTGCTTTTTCAACAGCAGATCGCATACCTGTGTTACCTAATTTTGTTTTTGTTTGACCTTCAAATTGAGGTTCACTTAAGCGCACACTGACAACTGCACACATACCTTCCCGTGTGTCTTCTCCAAATAAGTTTGAATCTTTTTCTTTCAGCATTCCCATTTGTCTTGCATATTTATTACAAGCTGTTGTTAATGCTCGCTTGAAACCTTCCGCATGCATTCCACCTTCAGTCGTTGAAATACCATTAGCGAAACTGTGTAAACCTTCGTTATATGAATTATTCCATTGCCAAGCAACATCAATTTCACCTTCAGGTGTTGCAGTCGAAAAAGAACCAACACTTTGGAATAGAGGTGTTTTTGAAGCATTTAAATGTTTAACAAAATCGGAAATACCACCTGCGTATACAAAAGTCTCTTCTCGTTCATGGTTTGACCTCTCATCTCTGAAATCGATAATCAATCCTTTGTTAAGAAAAGCCATTATCTGCAAACGTTCACAAATTGTTTGCGCTTTAAAATTAACATCATCAAATACGCGTTCATCAGGCCAAAACGTAATTGAAGTACCCGAACGTTTCTTTGGAACTGTACCGACTTTTTTCAATTTAGATTGAGCAATACCACTTTTAATTGAGCTTCCACTACCTTCTGCCGCAAATGACATTTCATAGGCTGCTCCGTCACGTTCAATTCTGAGGTCTAATTTCTTTGATAATGCATTAACCACACTTATACCAACACCGTGTAATCCTCCAGAAACTTTATATCCCCCATCACCGAATTTACCTCCAGCATGCAAAGTTGTAAGTACAACTTCAGCTGCTGATTTTTTTGGATAACTTGGATGTGGGTCTACTGGTATCCCTCGACCATCATCAGTAACAGAACATGAACCGTCTTTATTGATGACAACTTGTATACGTGTACAAAATCCTGCCATAGCTTCATCAATAGAGTTATCTACGACTTCCCAAACTAAATGGTGCAGACCTTGTGATCCTGTTGTACCAATGTACATTCCAGGTCTTTTTCTAACTGGATCAAGTCCTTCTAATACCGTAATTTTACTTGCATCGTACGTAGAACTGTTTTTTGTTTTAGACATTCATACATCCTGTAGTGTTTTATTATTAGCTAGATAAGTTTAAGCTAAGTCTTGGCTTTACCAAGTGAATTAAACCCCTAAAAATCGCAATGCGTTCTCAGGATTTTCAGCGAACTCAACATATGGAGTAGTGATTTCAGGCAAAAACCCTTCTTTTTCCATTCGATCAAATTGAATTTTAAAGCCTTCGTAAAAATTCAATACGTTTAGAAACACTATAGGATCGCTGTGATAGTTATGCTTTTTCATCTCAATTATTTCTGTCACTTCGTCCAAAGTTCCAATTCCTCCAGGTAGAACCAAAAAAGCATCTGATTTATCAACCATAATTTGTTTACGTTCAGACAAATCTTTAGCCACAGTCATTTCAGTCGCGTCTTTTTTTGCAACTTCTTTAAGAAAATCAACAGAAACACCAAATGTCTTTACACTGTTACTTTGAGCAACATTCGCTATTTGGCTCATTAAACCAGTATCTGAGCCACCCCACACTAAGTTATGACCTAATTTGGTAAAACTATCAACTAGTTCAAGTGAGGGTTTTGTATATTTTTCATCAATTAATACGGCGGAACAAAAAACGCATATATTCATAAGCGATACATTCTATATGGACTTATATAGACATTTTATCGATATTTGACAGACAATTAAGGTTGAACTAACATTCAACTAAATGGTTGAATCAATTGTTCTCGATAACATTTTTATGTCTTTGGCGGATTGCACAAGACGAAGCATATTAGCGCGTGTCGCTAAAACGGAATTATCTATCGGAGAAATTGCGAAACACTATCAACTAACTTTTGCAGCTGTATCAAAACATATAAATGTTCTCGAAAAAGCAGGCCTTGTAACAAAGCAAAGAAGAGGAAAAGAGAAAGTTGTCATAATCGTTCCCGACAATTTAAACGTAGCCAAAAAACAAATAGAAGCTTACGCCAACATTTGGGGGAACAGATTTGATCGCCTAGAGAAACTACTAAAAGAAATGGAGAATGAATAATGCAAAAAATAACCCCATGTATATGGTTCACACGCAATGCAGAAGAAGCTGTCGATTTTTACTTGTCTGTTTTTCCGATAAGCAAAATTGTTTCACGTTCTTATTACCCTAATGAAGGTCTTGCAGATTTCCAACAAGAATTTGCAGGCAAAACACTTACAATAGATTTTGAATTGTTTGGTCAGCGTTATACAGCACTCAACGCTGGCGAAGAATTTACTTTGAATGAATCATTATCTTTTCAGATATTTTGTAAAGACCAAGCAGAAATTGATTATTATCAAGAAAAACTCTCTGCAGTTCCTGAAAGCGAAGTATGTGGATGGGTCAAAGATAAATTTGGACTCAGCTGGCAAATAGTTCCAGAAAATATAGAAGAACTCATGAAAATACCTGGTTCGTTTGAACGTCTAATGAAAATGTCAAAAATATCAATCGCAGAATTAAAAGGAGAATAACAAATGAGCGAAACTAAATTTACCGTACTAGATGATAAGACCACGTTAGTCGTTGAAAGAGTTTTCCCTGCGTCTCGTGAACGTGTTTGGAAAGCATGGACGACACCAGAAGTTTTTGTTCAATGGTGGGGACCAAAAGGTTGGGTTACTCAAGTCAAGAAAATGGATTTCAAAGAAGGTGGACAACTTCACTATGGAATGAAGTGTGAAGATCCGGAACAAACTGATTGGTATGGAAAAACAAGTTGGGGTCTTTCTACGTATAACGAAATCAATCCACAAGATTCATTCAAATATATTGATGAGTTTTGCGACGAAAATGCTGTAGTTGCTCCAAATATGCCTGCAATGGATATATCAATGGAATTTGTAAAACAGGATGGTTCTACAAAAGTAATAAGTACCAGTATTTTTTCTTCACCAGCCGAACTAGAACAAGTTATAGAGATGGGAATGCAAGAAGGTCTAACCCAAACATGGGATCGACTCGAAGAAATATTAACAGAAAAATAATTTTATGGTGTTGGGTCGATTTTGGTCCGGTTTCCGGACCAAAATCCCACAAACACCAAAAGCTAGACAGAATTAATGTGCAGAAATAAACCTATAACAAAAAAAGCTCCGGAGCTCGGGCTCGAACCGAGGACCCACGCATTAACAGTGCGTTGCTCTGCCAACTGAGCTACTCCGGAAAGTTTGAATACTCTAGCAAACCTTGCATCAAACCTATAACTTTTCGCAAAGTATGACAACAATGATACCTTATAGTGATACATCCGTGTTCATGTTTCGAGTATCTCCTATAGGGGTCTGCTTTTGCTCTATAGGGCTTCGTAAACTGTCCTGCTGGGATACCAGTCAAATTACTCCAATATTTTGTACTTTCATCTACATCAAGCCCTTCATGTAAATACAATCTAGCTTTAATCCTACTTTCTTCTACCTCATAAAATGTTCTTAACCATTTAATAAAGAACTTAATTATTGATGGATCTGTATTAGCCATTCCTATAGAATTTTGAGTTTTGAATCCTTCCCCTGCGTATAAAGCTATACCTGCAACAAAAAACTCTTTACGAGACAGATTTTCAAAATATTTAATACCGCTTTTGCGATTATCTTCTATTTCGTTTAGTCTTGCGATCATATGTGGATGAGGAGATCTTTTACTATTATTCGAACTTGATTTTGTTACAACAACGTCTAGATCTCTTACCCAAATAGAAACAGAACTTTTTGATACTTTAAGAGTTGAAGCAATTGAGGTTATGCTCATCCCTTTTTCTCGTAGAATACGAGCTCTGCTTCTTTCTGCAACTTTACCTTGATGGCCCAAAATAACCTCGCTTGTAAGTTATTTATATTTTACAAGCAGGATACGACACAAAAATTAGAGCTCGTCAGCCTCTTCTAGATAGTCTCTTAACTGTTTTGAACGTACTGGATGGCGTAATTTCTGCAAAGTTTTTGATTCGATCTGACGGATACGTTCTCGAGTCACGCCAAAGGTCTGCCCTACTTCTTCAAGCGTATGGACTTGACCATCATCTAGACCAAATCTCAAGCGTACAATTGCTCTTTCTCGCTCGTTTAGCTCATCCAAAGCTTGTTCAATTGCTTCAATTAATAATTTTCTCGCAGCGATACTCTGAGGAGTGGAACCTGTTGGGTCAACAACAAAATCTCCTAACATCGAGTCGTCTTCTTCGCCAACACGTGTCTCTAAGCTCACAGGGTCTTGTTGTATCCGCTCGATCTCTCTAATCTTTTCGATTGGAAGCTGAGCTTTTTTCGCGAGTTCAGCATGAGTTGGTTCACGTTCTAATTCCTGAGCAAGCTGTCTACGGATCCTCATAACCTTATTCATAGTTTCAACCATATGAACTGGGATACGAATTGTTCGTGCTTGATCTGCAATAGCTCTAGTTATAGCTTGGCGTATCCACCAAGTTGCATATGTAGAAAATTTGAAACCCTTTGTATAATCAAATTTATCAACAGCTCTCATTAATCCAAGGTTTCCTTCTTGTACCAAGTCAAGAAGAGCCATTCCCCTATTTGCGTACCTCTTAGCTATAGAAACAACAAGTCGTAGGTTTGCTTCGACAAGTTGTCTTGATGCTAGTTCTCCATCTCTTGCTATTGCTCTTAAATTTGATCTTTGAGATGGATCATCGATTTCTTCTTTTTTTAATCTTTTAGCAGCTAGCGATCCTGCTTCAATTCGTTTAGCTAGAACAACTTCTTCATCAGCACTTAGAAGAGGAACCTTACCGATTTCTTTTAAGTACATACGAACAGGATCAAAAGTTGAAGCAGCAGAAGTAGTTGTTAAATGAAGAGGATCTAAAGAACCTAACTTAGGTTCAGATGCAAACTCTTCTGGCTTAGATAACCGTTCTTTGCGTTCTTCCTTAGAAGTTTGTCCAAATCTTCTTTCGTCTTCCCTTTTTAGCTCATCAACAATTTCGTCAACAACTTCAATTCCATGTTCTTTTAAATTGGAATATATCTCAGCTAATTCTTCAGTTTCAGGTTCCAGATCAGCAAGAGCAGCAAAAATTTCACCAGATGTAATAAATCCACGTTCTTTAACATTTTCAATTAGTGCATCAATGACTTCTTTTGCACTATTTGAATCATTATTTTCATCAGTCATATCGTAAATCCTAATCTAGATTAAATTGTTTAAAGATGACTCAACTTTTATATCTAATAGTTGATCAGCTTTCTTTATAGCGTTACCTATATCTGCCTTTTCCATAGAATGAATCATTTCATCCATTAACCGTTTTACCTGTGATGTATTGTCGGCTCCTAGAGTTACTAATTTACGGAGAAATTCCTTCATTTGAGATTCAACTAACCTAATGAAAACATCTAGCGAATATGGCGAAACTTCTTCGATAGAACTTATGTCTTCAACCAATATTTGGTTAAATATTTCGCTGGCTGGCTCAGAAACGCTTTCTAAAGCTTCGTCCACAGTTTCGTGTTCCAATAGAGATTCGAAGATTTCTCGGTATACATGGTCAGTAAATACATCGGATCTAATAAAAGATGAAACACTAGATGGCTCATGTATGCATAATTTAAGTAATTCTCTTTGCCTTAAATCTCCAGAATATGGTTGAGACTTTTTTATTGTTTGCACTGGAGCTGTTTTATGAATTGTGTTTCCTTTTTTATTTAATGAATTAAAAAACCAATCAGGCTCGAAACCTAATTGTGGCGCGTATGCCATAACATAACCTTCTTGAACCAAAGGGTTTGAAGTTTTCGAGATAATTTCTACAACTTCTTGTGCAATTCTGGCTTTTTCTTCTATAGAAGTTGAACTATTGATATTTACAACTTTTCTTTGTAATAAGAATTCTAAAAATGGGATAGCGTTATTTACTGCTTCAACTAAAAGCTGCGGATTTTCTAAATAGACTTCTGCTGCGTCTTTGCTTTGGCCATAGTTTGCAACAAAAAAATCTGCTTGAGCATCTTTCATGAATTCCAACCACCGACTAGTTGCATTTATACCTGCGTCATCGCTATCAAATGCTAAGACAATCTTTTTTGCGTATTTTTGCATTACTTTTACATGTTCAAGTGTTGCTGCAGTACCGCATGTTGCGACTGATTGACCAATGCCAGCAAGCGACATTGCAATTACGTCTGTGTACCCTTCACAAACTACGAATGAGTCTTCTTTTGAAGCAAAACTTTTTGCTTTATCAAGATTGTATAAAACAAATGTTTTTTTATAGAGTTTTGTCTCACTTGTATTTTTATATTTTGGTGGTGTCGCATCTAAGGCTCTTGCCCCAAAACCAATTACCGCTCCAGAAGAGTTATGTATAGGAAACATTAAACGATTCCTAAATACATCACTAAGATTACCTCTAGAATTTTTATAACACAGGCCTGCTTCTATCAAAACATTTGCAGGATATTTTTTTGCTAATTCTTTTGCTAGAGAATCATAGCTATTAGGTGAATATCCAAGATTAAATTCATGCACTACGTCTTTATCAAACCCGCGAGATCGAACATATTGGCGAGCAAATTTTGCTTCATCATTTGAAGTAAGCATTTGTGTATAAAAGGTTTGTGCATCATTTAGCGCATCATATAAAGGAGTTAAATGACTTTTTGAAACTGATTCATTTTTGTCATAATGCAATGTGATGTTATTTTTTTTCGCTAAATACTCAACAGCGTCAGAAAAGTCCATCGATTGATAATCACGAAGGAATGATATTGCATCGCCTTTTTTTCCGCATCCGAAACAATAGTAAAAACCAAGTTCAGAATTAACACTAAATGAAGGAGTTTTTTCTTCATGAAAAGGACAGCAACCGCTATAGCGTCGACCACTTCTTTTAAGAGGGACGAATTCTGAAATTAAAGCAGCTAAATCTGTGCTTTCTTTAACCCGCGCTATATCTTCACTGACAATACCCATTTAAAATCAGTTTAGACTAAAGAAAATGGACCCCACCATCGAGTGGATGTTGTCTTTGAATTTTCTCCAAATGATCCCTGTAAGCAAAGTTATCGGTCATTCCTGCCACATAGGCAACTACACCTTCGACTTCACTATGTACACCTTGGTCAATTTTACTTCTTTGTTTTTCGGGCAATTGGCCAGGATTGTCTATATAGAAGTCGACGAGTTCTCGTAAAGTTTTAATAACGTCTTCATTTGCCGCTACTGATATTGGATGTTGATATATTTTCTCATTATTAAAAGCTCGTAACCCTTTTAATATTTCTGCACCTTCTTTTAACATCGCAATGGATCCGGACGTAGACGTTCCTTCTATAACGCTACGTATAAAGAAATCAATTTGTTCACTTCTAGTCAAACTCATAAAAGCAGCCAATTCTTTTGGAAAATCTTTTGACGTAACCATTTGACACCTTAAAGCATCTTCGAGATCGTGGCATACATATGCGATACGATCGGCGAATGAAACTACATCACCTTCTGGTGTCATTGGGGTATCTAGAGACCAAGAATGATTACGTATACCGTCGAGTGTTTCAATACATAAATTGAGTGGGACTAAAGTCACATCTGCACCAAATTTTGCATGATTAAAACCTTCAGGTAAATATGGATTTAATGCATCTTCACTTGCATGACCACCAGGTCCGTGTCCGCAATCGTGACCTAAAGCAATTGCAGAAGTTAATGCCACATTTAATCTCAATGCGCTCGAAATTGCACAAGCAATTTGATTAACTTCTATCGTGTGAGTCATTCGTGTTCTTTGATGATCATCTGGGTTTAAATGCACTTGTGTTTTGTATGAGAGTCTACGGAAAGCTTCAAAATGTTGTATTCGATCTCTGTCTTTTTCAAAACGAGTACGTAAATCTAAACCAACTAGAGGTAAATCATCACGGTGATCTTTTACAGGCTTATTTTGAGCTCTATAAAATCCTGGTGTTGAAAGTGTGGCACTTGGAGAAAATGTTTGTAACTCGAGATCTAAGCGAGCTTGAAGATCTAATAAAGCTTGTTGACCTCTATTCGCTGGGACTTCTCTTGGCCCCTCAAATGGAATATATTCAATAGGTTCTTTATGTGGTGTTACTACCTGACCATGCTCGGATCCGCCCATAGTCGCAACCCATAATTTTGCACGAGAGGTACCCGACGCTCCATTACCATTTGAAGCTCTACCGCTAGGTTCGTCAATTAATGCATTTCGGTTATTCATAGTCTTATCACTTGTATCGTACGATATGGGTACGACACTAATAGCAAAAACCAGCTATTTTGCAGCTTTCAACTCGCGAATAACCACAGATCGGGCTATTTTGTCATGAAAGCCCTGCCGATTATCGTTAAAGAACATAGGTAATTGCACAGCTGCTATTGAAACTAAATATACAAAAGCAATAAGTAAGAAATACTTCTGGTCTGGCAACAAAAGCGAAAGAACAATGGCAACTAAAGCTGGAGCTCCTTGCGAAATAAACCATCTGGCAAACGAACGTGAGAAACCTAGAAAACTAGTTCCATCTTCACTGATAATCATTATCTTTGCTTTTTTACAACCAAATGTTTTTCCCTTGTTTGCAATCTTTGGAACAAGGTAAACCATTCCAAATATGTATAGCGGGAAAAAGCCACTTATAACGCTTGTAGCAAAACTCTTTAAATAAACACTAGCAATAGATAAATAAAAGAAATTAAAAAAGAAGAAAATAACTTGATCTATACAATAAGCAAAAAACCTTCTTGGATAAGATGCTAAATCTGCTTCTTCTTCATCATTTTTTAGACCTTTGCGTCGACGATCTGCCAAATTTGTTCTGATTTTTAAATCTTGCCGTTTTGCCTTGGATTTTTTTTGGCGTTCGCGTTTTGCGTCGCTCACGTCTATTCTCCTTCGATAACTTCAGGAGGTTCGACAATTTTGCTGTATAAACCTTTCGGTGTTCTAATCACATAGGTTTTTGCAGCTTTGTCAGCAAGATTTTGTCGATTAGGATCGAAAAAGTACCAGCATTGAGCACCAATAAATAAGAAAAATCCAATAAAAGGAATGATCCCAACAACAATTGGAGTACAAAATCTAATCAATGCTTTATCTAAACCTATTCCTATAATTCCATCTGATCTAACAACGCATAAGCCCATCATGCGTTTGCCTAATGTTGTTCCGTAGTTTGCCATCATAGGAATTTCATAAGCAATAACAAATAACGGAAAAAACCAAATTAAATTCCCAAGCCCTAGATTGCCATCAATCTTATCTGCATTGTACGTTAGCTTCTCTCCTATTAACGTTAAAAATAAATAGAAGATTCCAAAACAAATTATATTGTCGATAATCCGTGCAATGATACGCTGCGGGAATGAAGCGTATTCAACGCTACCTATATCTAATACCTTACGCATTATGAATATTGTTCTTTCATGAAATCTGTCAGATCTGCAATAGCAATTCGTTGTTGTTCTGTTGTATCTCTGTCTCTCACTGTTACAGCATTGTCGTCTAGTGTATCGAAATCTATAGTAATACAATATGGTGTACCGATTTCGTCTTGTCTTCTATAGCGTTTACCAATTGATTGAGTGACATCTACATCTACATGCATGTTTTCACGAAGCATTTCAGAGATCTTTTGCGTAGGTGCAAGTAATTCTTCTTTTTTAGATAACGGCAAGATAGCTGCTTTATATGGTGCGAGTTTTTTGTTTAACCTTAAAACAATACGTTTCTCATTGTTGATTTCGTCTTCATCATAAGCATCTAACAGAAACGCTAAGGTAGCTCTGTCGCAACCTGCGGCTGGTTCAATAACATATGGAACATAGCGTTCATTTGTAGTTGGATCAAAATAAGAAAGATCCACACCTGAATGTTTTGAATGTGCATTCAAATCAAAATCTGTTCTTTGAGCTATACCTTCGAGTTCTCCCCAACCCCATGGGTACATAAACTCAACATCACTTGTACCAGCACTGTAGTGACTGAGCTCATCTTGCTCGTGTTCACGTAAGCGGATGTTTTCACTTTTAATTCCTAGGTTTTGGTACCAGTCCATACGATGTTGTTTCCAATACTCGTACCATTTAGGTCCCTCACTTGGTGGTACGAAAAATTCCATTTCCATTTGTTCAAATTCTCTAGTACGGAAAATAAAGTTTCCTGGAGTAATTTCATTTCTGAAACTTTTACCTATTTGGGCGATACCAAAAGGCGGTTTCATTCTTGTTGTATTTAAAATATTTGAAAAGTTTAAAAATATTCCTTGTGCTGTCTCAGGTCTTAGATATGCAATATTGGCACTGTCTTCAACAGGCCCTACATAAGTTTTAAACATCAAATTAAAGTTTTTTGCTTCTCCTAATTCACATGGTTTACCTTTAGCTTGAGGGCAAGGTGGAGGAATGATATTTCCGTTATCTGTTTCTAGTTGATCTTCACGATAACGTTGATGACATACTGCACATTCAACTAATGGATCTGTAAATCCAGCTAAATGTCCAGATGCTTCCCAAACTGCAGGTGGCATGAGTATTGCTGAGTCCAAACCAACAATATCGTCACGATCTTGAACCATTGATTTAAACCACTGTGCTTTTACATTTTGTTTTAATAAAACACCTAGCGGGCCAAAATCCCATGTTGAACGGAAACCGCCATAAATATCACTAGATGGAAATACAAAACCACGTCTTTTGCACAGATTAACAATAGTGTCCATTAATGTTGGATCATTAGGCGATTGAGTCATAGATATAAGGCTAGCTCAAGAATATAGCCAATAGAACCATAGAGCTAAACATGGACAGCTCTTAAATGAGATCCAGAATGAAACTCGATCATGGCAATCGCTAGTGATTCGATTTCTTGCGCAATCTCGGGTGTCATATTGGCTATAACCGATGTTGTGCGTTTAGAAATTATTGCCTCCGATAGCTTCTCTGGTGCCAGGAGAGATACTTGTACCATTTCTGGGTTTGAATGGTCCTCACAAAAGAAAGCTGCTCTACGGACTGAAAAATAATTAAGGTTCGAATCTGATGAACATGTGGGGCATGAATCTGTTTCTGGCATAAAACCTTCTAGCAATAAAAGCTTAATTAAAAATACTCCACAAACATTTGGCGATTTAGTCTCATTCATTGTTGAGAGTGCTTTTTATCGCCATAACAGCTAGATCATTGTGCGGAGAATTATCTACACACAATGTGTCGATTGCATCTAGCATTCGAGCTGTCTTGTTAATTAAATCTAGATTTTCTCGCAAGTGACGATTCGAACTGTGCAGTTCTATTCGGTATTCGGACAGTTCTTTATTCGATGAAATCCATTGAAAATCGATAACTGAACCAACTTCTAAATCTCGCTGAGTATTTCGATCCAGATTTCTTGCCCCTTTGGCTACCCCTTTAGATTTTGCCATGTCCACAAGTTAAAAAAGTTACAATACGGTCGAATCGCCAAGCTTTTACCGTTCGCGAAGCAAACTGTATCGCGGTTAGTTTTGCCGCCCCATTACAAGGCTCCCAAACGTCTGATCGTTTGATATTCAATAATGGCGTCAAATAAATCTTCTCTTCTCATGTCTGGCCAAAGTGTATTGGTTAAAAACTAATTCAGCATATGCGCTTTGCCATAACATAAAGTTAGAAATTCTATGCTCACCTGATGAACGTAAAAAACTAAATCTACCTGGCATTTGTGGACAATATAAATACTTCGCCAAGTTTTTTCTGTGATGGACCGAACGAGAAATTTCACCTGAGGTCAGCAATCAGTTCTTTGAAAGCGTCAACTATTTCTGCTCTACCACCATAATTAAATGCGATGCATAGATTCATTGCTGTATTGTTTTGTCTTTTCTTGAGCTTCGTTCATGCGCTTTAACAATCTGGTAAATTTTTTTTTTTTTTTTTTTTTTTTTTTTTTTTTTTTTTTTTCTCTCTCTGAGTCTACAAAGAATAATTCAGATATGCTCATGTAATTCATCAAGTCAGCCCGCTAACAATAATTTTCGTTAAAGTTCATTAGAAACGCGACTTCGCTGCTGGTCTCTTCCAATTTTCGGTTGAAAAAGCATAAACAGTTATCCATTTAACACCAACGTCTAGAGCACCATAGATAACGTCATAAGAGCTTGTTCACTTGCTTGCATGTAACCTTTTGTTCTAGACAGTCCCGTTGTTTAGCCCAACGTCCATTTCCATCCATGACGATTGCTATGTGAGATGGAAGAGATTTTTATCTAAATTTTTTGGAATGCGACTAGGATCGCAACGTCCAACTTCGTGGTGAAGTTTTCACTTACCTCTAGTTTTGCGACCATCTTTTCGTGACCAGGAATAGGGCAAAATCTGTGTACTCGCCAGTTTCTAAAACAACATCTTGTTCTTCTTTATCGGCTACCCGAACCAGTTAAATCTTGTATCATTTTATTTCCAACTACCTCCCCCCCCCCCCCCCCCCCCCCCCCCCCCCCCCCCCCCCCCCCCCCGGGGGGGGGGGGGGGGGGGGGGGGGGGGGGGGGGGGGGGGGGGGGGGGGGGGGGGGGGGGGGGGGGGGGGGGGGGGGGGGGGGGGGGGGGGGGGGGGGGGGCTGGGTTGGCTACCATATCGAACCAGTTAAATCTTGTATCATTTGCAAATTTCAAACGATGGCTACCGCCGATTCCAACATAACGAATTTTTACTACACCTGCAGTTGCATTAAATGTATTCGCCTGAAAAGTATTAGTACCTTGTGCGTCAATTTCAATAACATTATTTGGATCAGCAGTTGTTAATTCTGCTTCTGTCGGCTTTCCAAAATCAACAGCCTCAACTTTAGGATCTGCAGAACCAGCCAAAATCGAGCCAAAAAGAATTACCGAAACCACTCCGCCTAAAATCAATAAAGAAAATGTTGTTTTGCTCATTGACTTCATCGCTGAGATCCCAGCTGCACCTAAAAGTACGACCAATGTAATTATTGTTGCCCATAAAACAGGAGCAGAGATAGATGACGACTTAGCTGTTTCGACCGCTGCACTTGCCTCTTCAGTTTTTGTAGCACCTGTTAAGAAAATACGCGAAAAGCTAATACCCAATAGGGCCACAACTGCTGCCGCAGCGATTGGAATTCCAAATGGTAAAAATACTCTTTCCCGTAAATTTTTACGCACTTCACCTTTTGATGAAACTTCTTCGTCGATCTTTGACGGGGTTTCTTGCTTGTTCGTATCTGACATTTTATTTTCCTTAAAGCTGTGCTTTATCTAATAGTTTATTATTTTGAGACTCTCGATAGCGTATTTCTCTCTTAGATTCTGTAGAAGACCACTTGAAAAAGACGATTGCTATAACACCCCATAAGAGCAGTCCTCCACCTATTTTCATTATAAGACCTGCCACACGTTGATCTTCTAGTGCATCCATAGAAAAAAGTTTTGGAAGGTTGTCGTAAACCTTATATAAAGGCTTATTTCCAAATGTAAGAAAAGACGCTGGTATTGTCGGAATAACGGACTGAAGGAATAAGAAAATCATCTGCATTATTGGGGTTGGACGTGTGATTTCTGGTGCAGGTGAAACAATTACCATCCAAATTACAGCAAAGCTCAATACCATAGTGAGGTGTGCTAGAAAATGTAATAATCCATTTTCTAATGTCAATGTCACTACTGCTGGCCAATGAAAAAAAACAATTAACAGATTAAAAAGCAATGTCGCATAGATAAACCTTGATCCTTTACGCACGACTGGCAAAACAAATTTCCTAACGATTATCCATCGTGCTAACCAAGTTGGAACAGACATCACAATAAAAAGTGACATTAAGTTTATAAACGCTAAGTGTTGTGCCATGTGAACGAAATACATTGATTTTTCGCTGACATCATGTACAGGCCATATTGATCCCGTTATAAAAGTAGCAACCGCACATATATGGGCTGTTAACTGCACTTTCGATGGTTTCGTTGATTGTT
Source organism: Acidimicrobiia bacterium (assembly GCA_046331265.1). Lineage (GTDB taxonomy): Bacteria > Actinomycetota > Acidimicrobiia > IMCC26256 > JAGPDB01 > JAGPDB01. Next base: position 16,248 of record JAXLRE010000007.1, read on the forward strand.
TTAGCCTTGGAGCTAAGCGACTAAATGCAGCCCAGTATGCTCCACACCATATAAATGAAATTATAAATACATCCGCATGCGCTTCAAATGGCGGTAAAGAATTCATTTATTGTCTAGAAAAATCTGTGGTCCTGGATGCGTAAAGCAGTAAGGGCAACTGTGAAAACTATTAGTGCTCCTATGCCACCAACAATGAACCATCTTCTAAATATTTTTGGATCATCTTTAAGATGCATAAAGAATGCTGCAACAAGACCAAATTTAATAGCAGCGAGAGTTAAAAGGCATACCACTAAAAGTGTTGTGTTAATTGAGCTTTCTAAATAATATAAAGAGATTTCCATTGCTGTTAATACACATAAGATAACTGCAATTAATACATATTGTGCTGGAGACCTATGCGAATGTTGTGTTTCTATTTCAGACATTTAACCACCTATTTCACTGGTATCAAATAAATCAATGTGAATATTACAATCCAGATAACATCGACGAAGTGCCAATACAATCCAGCGATCTCAATTTTTTCCGAATCTTTTGAAGTTAGCTTTCCGCTAAGAACAAGTCCGAGCAATGAAACTAGCCAAAAGATACCGACGGTAACGTGAGCACCATGTAGTCCTGTGAGAACAAAGAATGTTGTACCAGAAAGATTTGTTGTAAATGTAAACCCTTCGCGAACAAATTCTGTAAATTCAAAGATTTGGCCACCTAAGAAAATTGTTCCAAATACTGCCGTTGCTATCAACCAAAGTTGTGTTCTTCGGATGTCATTTCGTTTTATTGCAGCAAGTGCTAAAACCATTGTTAAAGAACTCATAAGCAAGATAAATGAAGTTGCAGAAGTAAATGGAATATCTAATACATCACTTAGTATTTTTGACGCTTGTCCTCCAGCAGCGACTGTTGAATCAGCAATTTCTAGTGAACGTCCTCGATACAATAAAAATGCAGAGATAAAACCGCCAAAGAACAGAAAATCTGATCCGAGGAATAGCCACATGGCAAGTTTTCCGTTTGATATTTTTTGATGTTTATCCGAAACAAAATCATCAGTGGGTGAATCTATATTTTCAGATGTCATTAGTGTGCTTCTCCATGTTCTGATGGTTCAGTATCTGGTTCAATTGCCCAACCGAGTAAACCTCCAGCTGTAACGACTATACCTACTGCAACGGTGTAATAGTTATGTAACACCATTCCGTATGCTCCAATAGTCATGCCCAAAGGAACAACAAATGGCCAAAATGATGGTGAAGGTAAATGAACGCCATATTTTTCTATAGCTTCTTTAGTTGTTACTCGCAGAGGTTGTTTTTCTAGGTCAACACCTTCTTTAAGCATTGGTCGACCGTCAGCATCCTCTTCATATTTTTGGTGCCAAAAATCATCCACGCTATGAATTTTTGGAACTTCTAAAAAGTTATACTCCGGAGTTGGAGATGGAATAGACCATTCGATTGTTCGACCATCCCATGGGTCAGCTCCAGCAATTTTACCTTTATATTTTGACCATACAAGGTTGATAACGAAAACTAAAACTGATAGCGCAATTAAGAAAGCCCCAATAGTCGAAAGTCTGTTTAGAAGGGTAACTCCAAGTTCTTCTTGATAGCGCCATGTTCTTCTAGCTTGCCCTGCTAAACCACTTAGGTGCATTGGTGCAAAAGTTAGGTTGAACCCTATGAATGTAAACCAGAAATTGAATTTACCAACTTTTTCATTCATAAAGCGCCCGAAAACTTTAGGGAACCAATAATGCATTCCACCAAAGAGACCAAACACAAGTCCACCAAATAGAACGTAATGGAAGTGCGCAATTATGTAATAAGTATCAGTCTGCTGAGTATCAGCTGGAACAACTGCGTGAGTAACACCAGATAGTCCACCGATTGTAAACATTGTTATGAAACCAATTGAATACAGCATTGGTGTCGTGAATTTAATTGATCCACCCCACAGCGTACCTAACCAGTTAAATATTTTCACACCAGTTGGAACACCAACAAGCATGGTCGCAACTCCGAACGCTGAAATTGTGACTGGACCAAGTCCTGATGCAAACATATGGTGTGCCCAAACTCCCCAACCAACGAAACCAATTGCGATACCAGAAAAGATAACTACTGAATATCCGAACAATGGTTTGCGTGAGAAAGTTGGAAGAATTTCAGAGACAATACCCATTCCTGGCAAAATCAAAATGTAAACCTCTGGGTGTCCAAAAATCCAGAACATATGTTGATATAAAAGTGGGTCTCCACCTGTTGCAGAGAAGAAAAATGTTGTCCCAAAATTTCTGTCGAAGTAAACCATGATTAATGCAGCAGAAAAAACTGGCAATGCAAACACAGTTAAGAATGAAACGATTGTCATCATCCAAACAAATACTGGCATTCGCATAAGTTTCATTCCTGGAGCACGCATATTAACAACGGTAACAATGAAGTTAAGCGCAGATGTTGTAGATCCAACAGCTAACAGCAATAGACCTAAACACCAGAAGTTTGTTCCATTTCCTGGCAAGATGCCTGTTGAATATGGTGAAGATGTTAACGGCGTATAACCAAACCATCCTCCATCAGGTGCACCACCCATGAAAAAGCTTGAGTACATGAATGTTCCACCAAATGCGAAAACCCAAAAACCAAACATGTTTAGTCGCGGGAATGCAACGTCTCTTGCTCCGATCATTAGAGGTACTAAATAATTACCAAAGCCTGCAATAATCGGCATACCAACTAAGAACACCATTGTTGTACCGTGCATGGTAAACATTTGGTTGTATTGAACTGCAGTAAGGACAGAACTGTTAGGTGAAAATAATTGAAGACGAATCAATAAAGCTTCACATCCACCTAATACAAAGAATATTAGAGATAGTCCAACATATAAAAGACCAATTTTTTTGTGATCTACTGAAGTCATCCAACTCCAAAAACCAGTTGTCTTTGTTGGACGTTTTATTATATTTGCTAACGGATTAGAACTCATCAATTACCTACTTGTTTTTCGCTAAATAAGTAGCGATGTCTTTAGCTTCTTGTTCAGTCATAGCTGGGAGTATCAATTCTCTTCCCTTTTCATCTGTCGATCTGTACTCTGCAGAGAAATTTGGCATACCATTACATCGTTTGCCAGGACCAGGAGCTACTCCTAAACGACAGTCATCTGATTGCATTGGAATACCATTACCGTTTTCCCAATCAGTTGCATTAAAGATCCATTTCCAAATGTGATCATATGTTTTTGGTATTGAGCCTCCACCTAAAACTTCGTTATCAAAATCTTGACCGAAGTGTGTCAGGTTTGGACCATATGAAGGCAAGCTTGGGTCATCCATAGTATGACAGTTTGCACAGCCAAATTTTTGTATTGCTGCTTGTGCACTAGTTGCTTTAGCGCCAGTTGCCGCAACCGAAGAAGTGACGGGTGGTTTCTTCATATTCGCTAGCCAATTATCATATTCTGCACGAGATACTGCACGAATTTGCATACGCATTACAGAGTGACTCAATCCACAGTATTCAGCACATTGGCCTGTGTAGATGCCTTTTTCTTTAGCTTTTAGTACAAGTCTGTGATCTCGCCCAGGAACAGCATCTGCTTTACCACCTAAAGATGGTATCCAAAACGAGTGAATAACGTTACAAGGATTAGCCTTTTTTAATTCATCCGTAGTCTTTTTTAAAACAGGAGTTTCTGCATCACAAGCTTTTATGTTCAACTGTATCTGTGTATCAACTGGAACAACTAATTCATTCGCTGTGTAGACAGTATCAGCATAAGTAGGTTTTGAGAATTCGTTTAATTTAGGTGTGCCATCTGGATTGAAAACTTGATATTGATCTGTTTTTACACCAAACTGCCACCACCATTGTTTTCCTACAACTTCAACATTAACTGCACCGGGGCCAGCTTTTTTGTCGAGATCGAAAACTGTTTTAACTGTTGGAATTGCAACACCTATCAAAATAACTAGAGGAAGAATTGTCCATCCAATTTCAAGGACACTGTTACCATGCACCTGCTTAGGTGATTTGTTCTTTTCTGTTGCGCGGTATCTAATCGATACATAAATTGCAGCTATTAGGACACCTGTACCTATAGTTGTTGCAATCCAAAATATTGGTGAATATAAGTTCAGAATTTTCTCTGCAGCTTCACCTTTAGGTCTTAATGAGTTTTGATTGTTGTCTGGTCCCGTCGCACATGAGCTAAGCAATAAAGCTGATACGAACGTAAATATTACAATCGAGAAAACACGTCTGGTTTTGCTCATGTACTACTTATCTCCTCTTTGATTAGAAATAACGTGACTACTTTAGTGAAAAACTCACACCAAAATTGAAATGGTAAGGATGTTTTAGAAAATATATGAATCTAAGTGGTCACGATTTGCCTGCCAGTTCTCATCTACTTCAACTTTTACGTCAAGGTATATTAGGCAGCCCATAATCGCTTCAAGGCGTTTTCGGACTCTAGTACCAACATTTTGTAAATTATTACCTGATTTTCCGATAATCATTGGCTTATGTGATTTTTTTGATACAAGAATTTTAATATTGAAATATCTTGTATTTTTTGATTGATTCTCAGTATCTTCGCTTACGACGACCGCTACAGATTGAGGCAATTCTTGTTCCAAGATTCGAATAAGTGCTTCTCTGTAGAACTCACTGACCAATTGTTCGTCAGATAAATCATGATTTTGATCAATTTCAAAGATTGGAGGAGATTCTATTAAAAACTCGTAAAGTCTTTTTTTGAGAATCTTTACATTTTTACCCGTAAAGGCAGAGATCATAAAGATGTCGCTAACATTTGGTAACTGTTCTGCTACTTGTTGTGCTCGCGATGCAATATTTTCTATATTTTTTTCAGCATCACATTTATTTAGTACTGCTATTACATTTTTCTTGTTTTCTAAGATTGAAGCAATATAGCTATCGCCTTTACCTATTTGCTTTGAACCATCAAAAACGCACACAATAGCTTCAACTTCATCTAACGAGTCATATGCATAGTCATTCATTTGTTCCGATAATTTACCCTTAGGTTTATGAATCCCAGGAGTATCAACATAAACAATTTGATGATCAGGTGTCGTTTCTATACTTCTTATCTGTCGACGAGTTGTATGCGGATGACTTGAAGTAGCCATCCAATCTTGACCAGTTAGAGAATTAATTAAAGTTGATTTGCCAACATTAGGCCTACCAACAACAGAAATGATTCCTGATTTAAAATTATCTTTCACAATTAATTTTCAGTTGAAGACGAATAGTCAGGTGAAGCATCAACTGATGAATTTGTTTCCACATCTTCTTGTTCATCTATAGGAATCGTTTTAGTGACACGCACAGAAACAATTCTTTGACCTTGAACGCGTTCAATATAAAACTCCAAATTGTCATAGACAACTCTTTCACCTTCATAAGGAACATGTTGACATACATTAAACACAAGACCAGAAACAGTGTCCCATTCCGTATCAGGAATTTCAACACCTAGTGTTTCACTTAAATCATCAACTGAAGTTCGACCTGGTACTCTCCATTTATTATCACCAAGCTGTTCGATTGTTGGCTCATGTGAATCATATTCGTCAGAGATGTCTCCAACGATTTCTTCAATTAAGTCTTCTAAAGTTATTAACCCCGCAGTACCGCCATATTCATCGACAACAATAGCCATGTGAAACTGGCCTTGCTGCATATCTTTTAACAGCTCAGCTGTACGCTTTTGTTCTGGGATGAATACCGCAGTACGTTTAAATGAAGAAACAGGTTTATCGCCATCACCTTTTCTTTCGATTTCAACAAGATCCTTCATGAAAACTAAACCAACAACTGTATCGGCGTTTTCTCCATATATTGGTAGACGAGAAAAGCCAACTTCAATTGTTTTGTCCAGAGCTTCTTTTACTGTTGTTGCGGATTCAACAGCAATTATATCTGTCCTAGGCGTCATTACTTCTCTAACTACAGTGTCAGTAAATTCAAAAATTGAGTGAATAAGTTCACGCTCTTCATGCTCAATAACAGCTTCGCTCGCTGCAACGTCGGCCATAGTTTTTAGATCATGTTCTGTAACGAATGGGCCTTCTTTTAAACCTTTGCCAGGCAGAATTATATTTGAGAGCCCAATTAAAGCTTTAGCGATCCACGCCAAAGGAGCAAACTTAGTTATCACCCATAAAAAAGGAGCAACGCCTAATGCTGCACGTTCCGGATTTTGCACTGCAAAAGTTTTTGGAGCAACTTCACCAATTACGAAAAACAATGAAATCTGTATAACAATAGAAATCAATACGCCCCAAGTACCGTAAGCATCCTCAATCACAATTGAAATTATTGAAGCTGTACCAAGTTGAGTAATCAACATTAATAAAAGTAAAACATTTATTGTTTTTTCAGGTTGTTCAAGCATTATACGAAGTCGACGAGAACCCTTACGACCTTCGTCTTCTAATGCCATAGCTCGAATACGATTCATTTTTATAAAAGCAGTCTCCGACAAAGCGCAAAGAATAGAAAACATAAATAAAAAGAATGCGATTATAATAAGTATGACCTGAACTGGTTCCATAAGATATCTCTTTAATACTCTAGTGCATATAGCTACATATCTGCGTTTGGATAAAGTCTGAAAAACTCGTCCAAAATATCTTTTTCACGCGACTGCATCTGCTCACGCTCTTCTTCTTCATAGTGATCATAATTAAGCAAATGTAATGTTCCATGCGTCACTAATAAAGCCAACTCTTGATCTAGAGAAACATTATGTTCTTCGCTTTGTTTTAATGCTATTTCGGGACACACGTAAACATCACCTATCAACATTGGTACTTCATTATCTTCACTTGGAGTACCTGGGCCTCTACCACCATTATCAGGATTTCGGCCAGAACCTACAATGTCATCATCAACTGGAAATGCAAGCACATCGGTTGGACCTTGTGCCTCCATATATTGCTGATTTAGTTTTGAGATGGAATCTACATCACAAAAAATAAGTGACATTTCTGAAGTTCCGATAATTTTCTCTCGATCTAGTACTAGACGAGCTAAAAGGACATACCGAGAAACATTAACTTCAACATCTTTTTGTTCGTTGGAACCGAAAACTACTACCTTTTCATCACCAATAATTTCTTCAGAATAATTCACTATCTGTTATCACTCTCTTCGTACGGATGTGGATGATGCTTATCCCATTTATCGTAGGCGTCAACAATATCTTGCACAACCCTATGACGTACAACATCTTTTTTAGTGAAATCACAAAATGCAACAGAATCAATCCCTTCAAGAATGGATCTCACTATTCTTAAACCGGATTTTTTCTGAGAGGGTAAGTCGACTTGAGTCAAGTCACCCGTTACTACCATTTTTGAACCAAAACCAAGTCTTGTTAAAAACATTTTCATTTGTTCAGGAGAAGTATTTTGTGCTTCGTCGAGAATAACGAAAGAGTCGTTTAAAGTTCTACCTCTCATATAGGCAAGCGGTGCAACTTCAATTACACCACGTTCCTGAAACCTAGAAAAAGAGTCAGTACCGACAATATCGAATATCGCATCATAAAGGGGACGAAGGTAAGGATCAACTTTTGCAAGTAAATCTCCTGGCAAAAATCCTAAATGTTCTCCTGCTTCTACAGCTGGTCTCGTCAAAATTATTCGTTGAATTTTCTTAGCTTGCAATTCTGCTACGGCACTAGCAACAGCTAAATAACTTTTACCAGTACCTGCAGGACCAATACCAAAAGTTATTGTGTTGTTTTCAATCGCTTCAACATATTCTCTTTGACCTTGCGTCTTTGGATGAATTGATTTCTTTCCTTTTAGTACATCTCGATGTATTACTTCACTTACTGATTCGTTTGAATTAACCATATCTATAACTCTAAGTATGTCATGTGATGTTATCCCTTGACCTTTTTTCAAAATATTTTTTAAATCGTCAAAAAGTTTTACAACACTATTTGCAATTTTTTCATCTCGAGCAGTGACCGTAATTTCGTTTCCCCGAACAAGAATGTTTACATCAAATGCTTCTTCGATTAGATCAAGATTTTCGTCGTTATTTCCTAAAAGCTCGTTCATCAACGAGTTGTCCTCCACAATATATGTAGAAGTAAATACTGAAATTGAAGAAGGTTTTTTCATGTTCTATTTATACATCGACCACTATATAAACTAGCTTAAAAATCAGTTTACTGAGGAAAGTTTTTCCTGGTCAGCCAAAAGATGGATTTCTGCCAAACGCTTTGTGAATTCCTCTATTGTTTTACCAAATACAGCTGAAAGGATTCTCATGTCATCGCTGCGAAGAGTGAGAAACCGACCTGATGAGCTTGATCTTTGTTGATGAACGCTCTGAGCGAACCTACCGATAACCATTGCTTCCGCATGGTTATTGTTTGCAACTTTAGAGAGATCGATAACAATTTTTCTTGCTTTTCCTTCTTCTTCAACTAAATCTATTGTTGTTTCACTTGGAAGCACAGAATTAGGGGAAACATGATAATGCTCGCAAAGTCTCAAAAGTCGTGCAACAGAAATTGATCTCTCACCACGTTCATATGCACCTACAACTGATGCTTTAAATTCGTCTTTAGAGTTTTCTTCTACATCATGCAAAGACAGTCTTTGTTCTTTGCGGATCTGTCGAAGTTTTTCACCGACCGCTCTTGAAATTTCACTGTTGTCGATTTCTTCCATTACTCCCCCGGCTCACCACGATTCGTGACATTTAAGATTAGTAGGTTTTGCATAGGTAACGTTAAATCCGCTGATATTTAGCTATTGAGCACGCAACAGCCATTGCAGTATCTGCTCTTAATATGTATGGAGAAATATTCCAGGTTTTACCGTATTTTTTCAGCATTTCTAATTCTTCCTGGCTAAATCCGCCTTCAGGTCCTACAATAATTGCACAGGGACTTGCGACAGAATTTACCTCTCCTTCTGGATCACAAATAAAAATAGGCAATAATTCATTACTCAACACTTCATCTATATCTTCAATAACTTCAATTTCACAAAGCGAGGTACGCCGAGACTGCATAGAAGCTGATTTAATAATTTTTGGTGTCCTCCTGTGTAATTTTTCTATAAAAGATTCGTTTAAAGATTGTGAAGATCTACTTGTTTGAAAAATGGAAATCTTTGTCGCGCCAGCTTCAACAGACTTTTCTATACCTACTTCTAAACGATCTAATTTAAATGCAGAAATATAAACGTGTAGTTCTGCATTATCGTCTTTTTGTACCTCACGTATTCTTTGTGCTCGTATTTCTGTTTTTGTTATTTCACTTATCTCGTATAGACAAAAGTTTCCATTATTTGCGCAGCTAATAATGTTTGAAGGTTTCAGCCTTAAAACATTGCTTAAATGATGAAAATCTTCATCTTTAATAGAAATATGATCGTCGAAACTATCAATAAAGATATGTGCTTTGGAGTTCCGCAAGACATCAATCATGGAAATGTCGTTTTACTCTTTCAAATAATGATTGATGTTCGTTGTTCTCATTTATTTCTTCACCGCTTAATTGGGCATAATTTTTCAATAGCTCTTTTTGTTCATCATTTAAATTTTTTGAAGATGGAATTTCAACATTCACGAAAATGAGCAGATCCCCTCGACCACGTCCACGAAGTTTACCCATTCCATGATTTTTTAGTTTAAATACTTCACCCGATTTAGTTCCGGGCGGAATACTTAGCATCTGCGGACCATCTAAAGTTTCTATTTCTATTGATGTACCAAAAATTGCGTTAATAAAACTTATTTCTTTCACGCCAACAAGGTCATCGCCATGTCGTTCATAATTTTTGTCTGCTAAAACTTCGATCAAAACATATAGATCGCCAGGGTTAGAGTTTCTATAACCTGCTGGGCCTTGCCCTGGAAGTTTTAATCGAGATCCTGTTTCAACACCTGCAGGAATCGTTACTTCAAGATTTACATCTTCAACATTTACACCAGAACCATTACAAACATTGCAAGGATTTTGAATAATTGAACCATACCCTGAACATGTGGGACAAATAGATGAAACCATCATCTGTCCAAAGAAAGAGTTCCGTACTTCTTGTACTGCTCCAGCACCACCACAAGTTGAACATGTAATTGGAGCACTCCCTTGTTGCGCTCCACTACCAGAGCAAGTAGCGCATGTTCTTTCTAAATCAACGTTTAGAGTTTTAACAGTACCAAAAGCCGCTTCATGCAAAGTTATCTGCATGGGGGCTTGTACATCATTACTTGTTTGCGCATTTCTACTAAATCCATTTGAAAATCCACTACCACCAAAAAATGATTCAAATAAATCAGATAAGTTGAATTCGAAACCTCCACCAGCTTGACCATTGAATCCGCCGTTACCCCGAAGTCCATCTATACCAAATTGGTCATATCTAGCACGCTTTTCTGGATCACTTAGTACTTCATATGCCACAGAAATTGCTTTAAATTGCTCTTCAGCTTCAGGATCATTTTGATTTGCATCAGGATGATATTTTCTGGCTTGAGCTCTATATGCTTTTTTTATTTCGTTAGCATCAGCGTTTCTAGACACGCCTAATAATTCATAAAAATCTGTTTGCATTATTTGTTTTCCATCGATTCTGAAACCGCTTGTAGGCATAAGAGCACTTTGGCGTAGTCCATACGTGTGGGACCAATAACTCCAAGTACTCCTTCTACTCCTGGAGATGAATTAAAAGGTGAAAATGCTACAGAGAAATTCACAAGTTCGCTGGCTGCATTCTCTTCACCGATTTTTACATTGACTTTTGAGCCTACATTTGATTTCAATATTTCGGCAAGTTTCATATGTTGTTCTAATAACGACAACAGTTGCTCAGATATTTCTTGTTGGTCTGCAATCTTTGCAACATTAGCAAAACCTGCAACATGAACTTGGACGTCATCAGAAGTATTGTTTTTATCAACTTGAAACTGTTCCAGTATCCTGTTCAAAATTGGTTTGAATTTTTTGTTTAGATCATAACCATCGATATTTGATACTTGTGCGGAAGTTGAGTTAAGCAATAAAGACTTGATGGATAAATTTAACTCATCAATCGGAAAATCTGGTTCCAGGTTTAAGTCACCTACATTAACGACTACTCTTTGAATATTTGAATCATCATAAAAAATTGCTAAGACCAAAACATCGTCATGAAGTCTTGACACATGGGCGTCTAATATTTTCGAGCTATTAACAATATTGTTAACTAATACTGCTGTGTAATTTGTCAAAGATGATAAAACAAGAACAACATTTTCGAAATCATCATTGATTAGATCTATAGGTTTAGCTTTCGACTTTTCAAGTTTGTCTATTACATAGTGATCTACGAAGTACCTATACCCAAGATCAGTAGGAACACGACCAGACGAAGTATGAGGATGAGCTAGATATCCAGCTTTTTCTAAAGAATGCATATCGTTACGAATTGTTGAACTTGATATATCGAGTTGTATTGCTTCTTTAACTTTATTTGAGGCTACAGGCACTTTCTCCTCAACATATGAATCGACAACAGCTTTAACGACCATGCCTTGACGCTCGTTTAATTCAGCTTTATTAACTTCACTGGCCTGCTTAACCATCTATACATTCTAGAGCTTCGAATAAATCCACTGTAATTGTGTGGGCTAAAAGTCGCCCACTAGCCGTTAAAGATATATTTGAATTATTTGGATTATAAACAATCATTCCTAGATCAATATATTTATGTACTGTCTCAGGAATAGACTTATGTGGCCAGTCAATTCCATATTTAGTCCTTATTTTGAGTGCAAATTTTTCCTGTTTAGAACTTAGGTTTGAATAATCGTTGTGATATTTGAAACAACTTTCATTAATTAGATTTGTTGAGTTTGGTGAAAATCGATTTACATATGTTTCAAGGTTCCTAGGTGTTGACCATCTCTTATCTTTTGTAAACCCATGAGCGGCGCAACCTAAGGCAACGATATCTCCACCTAACCAATAAGATAAATTATGTTTAGATTCATATTGAGGTTTTGACCAATTAGAAATTTCATACCAGTTATAGCCATTGCGATTAAGTATTTCGTCGGCTATCTCATACTTGTTTGCTAAGTCATCTTCGTTAATGTTTTTCTTCTCACCTTTAATAATCGAAGAATATAACGGTGTTCCAGTCTCGACACCTAATGCATAAGCAGAAACATGTTTTAAATTTAAAGAATTAATATCGTTTAAAGTGTTTTCCCAATCTTGTAAAGATTCGACAGCGCTTCCGTATATCAAGTCGCCGCTAACGTTAGTGATCCCAGAGCTAAATATATGATCGATTGACTCGTACACATTTTCTGGATCGTGTTCTCTTCCTAAGAACTTTAAAACATGATCGTTTGTACTTTGGATGCCCAACGAGATTCTATTTACACCCATTGAATAATAATGACGCATCTGTTCTTTTGTTACATGATCCGGATTGCACTCAACGGTCACCTCTATATCTGGCGAAAATCCACAAACATTTCGCAAGCGTTCAAGTACCTTTTCAATTTTTAATGAAGGCACAAGGTTAGGCGTGCCGCCACCAAAGAATATGGTATCTATCTGACTGTCTAGTTCTCTATTGTTCTCATGAAATTTAATTTGATTTGATATTGATTCGAAGTACGAATCTATTAAATCTTGCTTGTCTACCCATGTAGCGAAATCACAATAATCACATCGCCTAGAACAAAATGGTATATGTATATAGACTCCTAAAGACACAGGTCTATACTAGGAAAAACCACCACTCAACTCGCTAGTAATACCAGATCAGAGCCATTTATTACACTCATTGTGAGATTTATGGGTCAATGCTTGCTAGAGTATATGGCTGTGTTTATTTCAAGTAAGCATCATTGGTCAACCAAACGAATATTCGTTTTCGTAACAGTATTTGTTTTAATTGCAATCAGCGCCCAAAGTGCTTTTGCTAGCCCAATCGATGATAAAAGAAAAAAAGCTGCCCAATTAGCTCAAGAAATTGAAGCTAACGGGGACAAGATCTCTGCTCTTGCAGAAAGCTACAACTATACCCAAATCAAGCTTTCAGACCTAAAAACATCAGTAAATGACGCTCAAGCACAACTAGATTCAGCACAGTCTCAAAACGATGAAGTTAAAGCAAGGGTTCAAAAACGAGCAGTTGAAATGTACTCTGGATCTAGCGATACAAATGCTGAAGTAGCTAATCCTGCAGATTCAATTCGAAAAAATTACTATGCGAATATCGCAACAGGTAATGACTCGTCAACTTTAACTCAGCTACAAATAACTAAAGAAACAGTTACTGATAGAAAAGCAGAACTTGAAAAACAATTATCTTCAATTTCAGAACAAGAAAAAAGTTTGGCTGCTCAAAAGAAATCAATCGAAGATGCGAATAAAAAACAACAAGATCTCTTAAATCAAACTAAAGGTGAGCTGGCAACGCTAATTGCACAAGAACAAGCTCGACAGGCAAGAGCGCGCGCAGCAACAGTTAGAGCGGCAACACCAAAGACAACAAAAAAGTCTGGGTCAAGCAACCAAACTTTGCCATCTAACTTACCGGCGCCTTCACCAAAAGCAGCAATTGCTATTGAATTTGCTAGACAACAACTTGGAAAACCATATCGATATGCTGCAGCTGGTCCTGATTCATATGACTGTTCTGGTTTAACAATGCGGGCATACGGTGCTGCAGGTCTGAAACTTCCTCACTATTCTGGTGCTCAATATGCGATGTTTCCAAAGGTTCCAATAGACCAATTACAACCTGGTGACCTCGTCTTTAGAGGACCTGGTGGTTCACAACATGTTGCGTTATATATTGGAAACGGATTAATTATTACTGCACCACAAACTGGTGATGTAGTAAAAATAGCTTCAATAGGTCGCACTATTGGTGGAGTAAGACCAGGTTAATTTTTAATCTTCAAGTTTTAGAGCCGCGACAAAAGCTTCAGGCGGAACCTCTACCCTACCAATAGATTTCATTTTCTTCTTACCTTCTTTTTGTTTCTCTAAAAGTTTGCGTTTACGAGTTATATCTCCACCGTAACATTTAGCCAAAACGTCCTTGCGTCTTGCTCTTACAGTTTCACGAGCAATAATGCTTCCACCAATTGCAGCTTGAATAGGAACATCAAACAACTGCCTTGGAATAAGTTCTCTAAGTTTTTCAGTCATCTTTCTTCCATACTCAACAGACTTATCTTTATGAACCACTGAAGAAAATGCATCAACAATTATTCCGTTTAACAAAATATCAACTTTGACTAATTTTGATTCTTTATATCCGCTCGGATCGTAATCTAAAGACGCATAACCTTTCGTACGGGATTTCATTGCATCAAAATAGTCCATGATTATTTCAGCCAGAGGTAGCTCATATCTGAGTTCCACTCTTTCAGGAGATAGATATTCCATGTTTATCAATTCACCCCGACGCTCTTGTGAGAGATCCATCAAAGTTCCTACATAATCATTAGGGGTAAGCAATGTAACTTTTACATACGGCTCTTCTATATAGTCAATAGCATCAGGAGATGGCATTTGAGATGGAGACTCAATTTCAATTTTCTCACCATCTTTTTTCGTCACGTTATAAACAACATTTGGTGCAGTCGCTACCAATGCAAGATTGTATTCTCGTTCTAAACGTTCACGGATAATCTCCATATGTAGTAGACCTAAAAAGCCACAGCGAAAACCGAAACCTAACGCTCCCGATGTTTCAGGTTCAAATGTATAACTCGCATCATTAAGCTTCAGTTTTTCTAATGCTTCACGTAAATTCGAAAAGTCATCACCATCGACTGGATATAGTCCGCAATAAACCATAGGAACAGGATCTTGGTACCCTTCTAATTCTTGTGCAGGATTCGAAGCTAAAGTTACAGTTTCTCCTGAACGTGCTTGACCGACATCTTTAATACCAGCAATTAAATAGCCAACTTCACCAGGTCCTAATTCTTTAACAGGTTTAGGGTTTGGAGTACGAATACCAATTTCTTCAATTTCATGTTTTGAACCTTGTTGGACAAAAAGAATCTTTGATGAAGAATCGATTACTCCATTCATAACACGTATAGAAGAAATAACGCCACGGTACTGATCATAATAAGAGTCGAACATTAACGCTTGTAGTTTCTCGTCACGATTTCCGATTGGTGCAGGAATTTTTTCAATAACAGCATCAAGTAATTCAGCTACACCTTCACCTGTTTTTGCACTGATTCTTAAAACATCATTTGCATTTATTCCTAAAACTTTTTCAATCTCATTCGCAACACGATCTGGATCAGCTGCAGGCAGATCTATCTTGTTCATTGCAGCAATAATTTCTAAATTATTTTCTAATGCCAAATAACAGTTAGCTAATGTCTGTGCTTCAATTCCTTGGCTAGCGTCAACTAATAAGATCGCACCTTCACATGCAGCTAATGAACGAGATACTTCATAGCCAAAATCGACATGGCCAGGTGTATCTATAAGTTGTATATGATGATCCTTGTAATCCAACCGTACGTTTTGGGCTTTAATGGTGATACCCCGTTCTCTTTCAATATCCATCGAATCTAGATATTGAGAACGCATTTTTCGAGGGTCTACAGCGCCTGTTAGCTCTAAAAACCTGTCTGCTAAAGTAGACTTTCCATGGTCAATATGCGCCACTATACAGACGTTTCTGAGCTTATTTTGATCAATCATCGCCTATGTAATCTAGCTTCAACATGAGAAAAATTCCTTTATTCTGCTAGAATTTCTCTTCCATAATTTTTATCAGGAGAAGATGTGGCAAATATTAAAAGTCAAAAGCAACGTGTTATAACAAATGAGAAAGCACGCCAAAAAAATGCAGCTACTAAATCTGCTTTAAAGACTTATATCAAAAATGCAGTTACATCTGTTGATGCTAAAGAAAAAGATGCTAAGGAAAAAGTAAGCACTGCTCAATCTAAACTTGCCAGTGCTGCTTCTAAAGGTCGAATCCACAAGCGTGCTGCTGCAAGAAAAACATCACGCTTGATGAAAAAAGCTTCAGCTTAAATTTAGCTAGGTAATGTCTCTCTTATAGTTGTAAATCTAAGGGGTTCACTATCCATTGGATAGAAATTTCCGTACGCATCAGCTAATGCTTTTAAGGCAGGATCAAGTCTTCTCGATTTTGTTGGCGTAAATTCAGCACGTACGGTTATTTTCCAATCGGAAGGAAAACTTTGGCCCATACCTAATGTAGGTGTTCGACCTTCGATCAAAACACAATCTCCTGGTTGTCCGGCAGGGGCTAGTTCGCCACCATCTACAGCACTAGGAATTAATGGATACCCTGGATCTCCAGCAGCAAAATTGCTGTACGAAAATCTAGGATTTTTTAGCGGTGCATTTGTTGTTAAATTACAAACTTTCAAAAATATTTTTGTACCCCCAGGAGCACCTTCATAAATATTTAGATTATTATTTGGACCTAAAGCGGCATCGGCATAATATTGAACGCTAATTTTAGGATAAACATATTCCCAATGGCATTCTTCGTCGGTATCTATAGAAGCGAGCACGGCATCTAAAACTTTTTGTAAATCTGAATCAAAGTTTTCTGCCAATAGCCAGCTATTTGAATCTGCTCCAAAAACTTGATTCATAGCGTTTACTGCATCATCATGAGAGGTACCCTCATCAGAGTTAATAAGCACTCCACGTACATCCATCGGTGGCCGAACACCTGCTTGACCTTGTCTTAGTTCGTTTACAGTATCAATAATGTAACTTCGGTTTGAATGGTCAGAGTCATTAACATCACTTGGTTGGAAAACTCGATCACTATCGTTATTCACATTGGGTTTTCCGTCTGTAAGCATAAGGGCTAAGTCGATATGCTTGCCTCGATCGAAACTTGAGAACATAGGGGATGATCCAATGTTCTTTATATCTAATAATGCGTCATCCCAGTTTGTAGCTGAAAAATTAATGTTTGTAGATGTATAAGATCCAGCATTGTATCCTCGTGCAATGTCATATGGGTCTGAAGGATCGCGTGACATTGTATATGGATCATTTCCGACTGCATGGTCTGCGAAATATATACGATCTACAGCTGATTTTAAAGAATTAAGTGAAGTGGAATCAGTAATCGCTATAGACAACTCGCCTGTTGAGCTCTTAGGATTTTGATTTACAGATCGTGAACCAAATGCATTTACAATAACGTTTACTTTTCCGTGTCGCCTGTCCACAAGTTCATCATATAATTTTTGTAAGAATCTGTTTACACTGTCTTTGTACAAACCTGGTGCAGCAGGGTTGTCTTGTGTAACAGAACCTGAACGGTCAAGCGATAAAGCAATTGTAAAGATAGGATTTTCACAAAATAAAGTCGCAACAGGATTATTAGTGTCTGATGTTTCACTTAGTCTTACGGTTTGAGCTTTAACATGAGTGCTTTTTGTTTTGCTATCACGAAAAGTTATTGAAGCTAAAGCAACAGCGATCAATATCAGTGCTGACAGGAAGAAGAAAAGACTTTTGGCAATATTATTTTTCGCAAATGTTGCGTTCTCGTTCGAGGCGGTCATTAATCTCTCCTTCGCTTGGGCAATAGCGAAAGCTCAAATATGAGCTTAATGACGTAATTAAACCATTAATTCGCGAAAAATATAATCAGGTACTTTTTGTTATGGGTAAAGAGACCTAGTTATTTTTGTAATTAGATTCATTTATGCTGGTAGAGCAAGCCTGTCAATTTCAACACGATAATAAGTTGAATTTGAATTTACTATGTATCTACCTAATCCATCCGTTGGTAAATTTAAGCCAGGCTTGATTTTGTACTTCTTAGGTGGTTCTCTAAAGTAGCCTTTTGCAAACACAACTGAATTTGGCGGATACATTCCACCTAGAGCAATATTAATTGAAATAGTAAATGTTCTTGTCTCACCAGCTCCAAGATCTCCGACAATAAATCGTTGTACACCGTTAACATAAATCGCTACATCTTCCAGAGGCAATTTGACGCCATTAGTTGCAATAGTATCGTTACGAACTGTTACTTTGACGCTATCAGAAGATCCTTCGTCAACAACTATGTCTGTTTTATTTAGTGACACGTTTATTGCTGGCGTTACATATTCTATTTTGCAAATATCGTCTGTATCGATTGATTCTATGATGTCATCTAAAACCTTTTGTAAGTCTGATTCGAAGTTATCCGCAGTTGAATAATTAGCCGAACCTGCGCCAAAAACTTCATCCATTGCAGATGTTGCATCTGAATTTATCAAAACACCACGTACAACCATTGGAGGACGAGATCCTTCACCTTGACGTAATTTGCGTACTGTATCTGCTGAATAGATACGGCCTTGAGCCGCATCATAACTTGATACGTCACTAGGTTGAAAAACACGGTCTGAACCGTTGTTAACATTTGGTTTTCCATCAGTAAGCATAAGGGTTAAATCTATGTGTTTACCTGGGGCAGAATCTGCATATGATGCTGATCCAACTTTGGCTACTTCGTTAAACGCGTCATCCCAGTTTGTATATGTAAAAGGAACCGCTGTTGGGGTGCGTACACCAGCATTATATCCCCGTGCTACATCATTTGGATTTTCAGATGCATTCATCGTCGAATCATCATTTCCATATGCTGCTTTAGAGAAGAATATTTCGTTAACACTTTGTTTCATGACATCTAAACTTGTTGTGTCATTAATTCTTGTTATCAGCTGATTAGATGCTGTCTTTTTATTTTGGCTAACGGTCCTTGAACCAAATGCATAAAGCAGAACGTTTGCCTCTCCCCCACGAGAAATAAGAATATTACTTAAGCTAGAAAGAAATCTATTAACACTTTCTTTATAAAAATTAGGATTTGAATCGATCTCTGAGACAGAACCTGAACGGTCCAGCACCAGAGCAAGCGTCAATACAGGCTTCTCACAATCGAGTTTTATCGGCGGATTAACAACATCATTATTTGCGCTTAACCGTACAGATTTTGTCTTAAGCAAGGGATTTGCGCCTGATTTAGTAGAACCAACGATAGTCAAGGCGCTTACTAATGCAACTGAAATAGCCAATGCAATAAGAGTTATATGGTACCGATTAATACGGTGGGGCTTAACGGTCTCTTCCATGGAGGCGCTCATAGAAATCTCCCTTTACGTGAATGAAGCGTCTCCACGCGCATCTATGGGCTTATACGTATAATTTTAGTACTAAAGCGAATAAAGCGAAACTAGTATTTTTTGTAACGTGTTTTATACATATAGAGATTCGTTAAATTGGTCTCTAATCTTTTTTATTTCTTGTTGATCACTAGTAACACATATTTGACATAAAGAAGTAATGCATAATTCAATTGCGATTTCAGCATCTATTGCATTAGCTCCTTTTAAGATCGTATCTACACATCCTAAAATTTCTATGGAAGTTAATATTTTTCTTGTACCCAAACTGCGTGAGGCATCTAAAGTTTTTTTAGCAGCATACGGATTACCTTTTGAACCTAGAGCACTGTATGCATCATTTTGATTACGGATACTGCTGTCATCGAGTGTTGCTAACTTTCGAAAATGATTTGATAAAAGCGAAAGTATTTGCAATGGATGCATTGGCTTAACATTTGCAGATGATGTTGAATGCATCATTCTTGAGACTACGTCTAAAGAAGTTTTTATATCACCATTTAAGATATCGTTCGAAAGTTCATATATAGCGACATTGCCCGCTTCACCCATAAAAGGCTTAACTTCTTCAAATCCGACTTGAGAATTTGTACCATACACCGATTCAAGCCTCGAAAATAAACCACGTATTTTTGTCGAGTCTTGACCATAATGTTTAAGGATTAAATCGTTCAAACCTGGTTCTAATTTTATCTTATGTTCTTTTATAAGATTTTTAAGTACATCATTTTCAGATTCTTTTACCTGTCCTCTTTGCTCAACGATATTCTTCCAAGCTTTTGTCAACGAAGCTGAAATTCTTCCTCCACCTTGAATAACAATCAAATAGGAAGTCTCTACAGGATTTTCAATATAACTAAGTAATGATGCAACATCTTCTGTGGATGCAGCACCAATATTCGAAATAATCACGATTCTAAATGGCGTCAAAAAAGGAGGACTTATCAGTGAACTGACTGCCGATTCTATTATCTTGGATTTTTCTTCATCTTCCCCAGCATTCGAAAGATCGAAACTTTCTACACATAATGATTTATCTTGACCATTAAGCAATTCTGTTTCAAGCTTCGATAGTTCAGAATATTTTCCTTCTTCGTCATCGCCTGTTATATAGAATAGAGTTTTGGCCATTGGATTTACCTATAAGATTTTGCTTTCTTAACTTATAAGTGTAGGCGATTACACAAAGACCGGTCAGTGTCCACCCTATAAATTTTCCTTTCTCACTCGATCCAATAAATGCAATGAAATTTAGTGTTTTAATGCCAAAATCCATGGGCAAAATTAATAATGCCGTAACTATATTTTTTTGACCAACCAACCCTGATAGGCCAATAATAAACATTCCTATACTGCTCAATATTTCTGCAATAAAAACCCCGATAACCGAAGCCCACCATCTAATAGGAAAACTGTATCCAAATACCCTCCAAAGTACCGGTTGAACACAAATTGTTGCACTTATCGTATTTGAAAGTATTTGAGCTTTTAAATATTTATTGATTTTGGGCGAGACAACTATTAATCCATATGTTGCTGAAGCGCTAAGCCAAAACCCTACCCTGTAAAACAAAAAGGGATCTAGGCATAATGATAAAAATATAGTCAAAATAAGTATTTTTAATTGTGAAATTTTATATCCATTCATTGCAAATAAAGACGGTAAGAGAACCATTAAGCTAGCGCGCAATATTGAAGGTTCGAATCTGGTTGCAAAGCAGTAAAACAAAGATACGCTTATCATTAATAACATACGAAAATTTAAAGATTTATTTTTAGTTAGAGGCATTATAAATCCCAGCAAAAAAGCAATGTTTGCCCCTGATGCAACCAATATATGCGTTAACTGCGATTTACGGTATTGATCGTATACTTTTTTATCTATTTTATTTTTTTCACCTATTAGCAAGCCCTGACAGACGCCAACAGAATCCTTAGATAAATTTAAACATCCAAACGTTACGATATCTCTAAACCGCTGAGAAGTAGCATAAAGAACATTGTTCGATTTGGTTATATTAAATATCTTTTCTATTTTAAATACAGCAATTACATGTTCTTTTAATCTATATTTTTGAAAGTTATTTAATGACAGTAAATATCCTTCGACTACAATTTCATCTCCAACTCTTAGTCCAGAAACCAAACTGTTATTTATAGAATCACTAATTGCTAAGACTCTGTGCTTAATATACTGATCAGATGCAACAAATGATTTGGAATACAGTGTGCTTTCGATGTCATCTCTTACCATCAATTTTGTTTTATAAGATGTTTGACTATTAACTATTTCTTTTAATCGTGGACTTGCCATATTGCTGGTTTCTACATCTAATCTAAGTAGAAATACAATACTTAAACCTATAAGTGAGAATATAAATAATATTTTTGATGTCATATACTCACTAAATCTTTTAAGTCGCTAAAGCGTTTATCTCCAATACCTTTTACATTTCTTAAATCATTAATTGATTTATACCCTCGTGTTTTACGATATTGAATAATTGAAGAAGCTAATGATGGCCCAACACCAGGCAGTGTTTCTAATTCACTTTGTGATGCAGTATTTAAGTTGATTTTCGAATTAGTATTTTGAGTCTCTTGCGTAGAGCCTATTTCACCTTGGCCTATAGACGCGTTTAAGCATGTTAGATTCGATTCGTTCATTGATGGCACACGAATTGTTGAACCATCTTGCACAAACGCAGCTAAATCACAATGAGCTAGATTTGCTTCACTTTTCGGTCCCCCAGCTTTTTCAATTGCATCGATTACGCGAGATTTGGTATCTATTTCAACTACAGAAGGCTTATTTACTGCACCTGTCACATATACTTTCATGAGAACTTGTCTGGTCGTCGATGGCAATTGAGTATTAGAAGTTGGAATATTAATTTGTTCTGACTTAGTTGAGGTTTGTGATTTTTGTGTTAAAAAATAACCAAAAATTATAAATACTCCAACTGTTATTAAAACAATTTTTAAAAAGTTATTTTGAATATATTCTTTTATCTTCTCTATATTGGTGGGTTCAAAAGCAGGCCGAATTGGGGTTTTAACAATGTTTGTATTCTCTGCAATATTGCGAAACTCTGAAAATGATTCCATGACTTCCCTTTTGAAAATTTGAAGGGAAGAAAAGACAGTATATCGAAGCTATTCTGATCTGTAAAAGAAATCTTCGTTATTTAATGACAAAATTCACCATTCTGCCTGGGACCGCAATCACCTTAATGGTTTCTTTGCCAGCTAGAAGCTCGGCAATTTTCTCATCAGCTCTTGCTGCTTCTTCTAGTTCGTTCGCATTTGCATCAGGAGAAACATTTATACGAGATTTTACTTTACCTAAAATCTGTACAGGTATTTCAATCACATCATCGACTAAATACTCGCCTTGTGCTTTTGGAAATTCTTGATATACAACGCTTTCGCTATTGCCTAATTTCTGCCATAGCTCTTCAGCAATATGTGGAGCTAAAGGTGCAACCATCAAGGTCATAGCTATAGCGATCTCCCGAGGACATTTATTTCCTTTAGAAATGTGCTTTGTTACTTGATTATTTAATTCGTACATTTTTGCAATTGCAGTATTGAAACTTAAATTTTGATAATCATTCGTTACAGCATCAATTGTTTTATGCAAAGTCTTTTTCAAGTCTTCAGAGTAATCGTCATCAGAAACATCAATCTCACCTGTTTCTTCGTTAATGATACTGCGCCATAGACGCTGTAAAAATCTATATACACCAGATACATCCGACGTTGACCAAGGACGCGACATTTCAAGTGGACCCATAAACATTTCGTACATACGCAAAGTATCTGCACCGTAATCTGTGCACATATCATCTGGAGAAATCATATTCTTCAGAGATTTCCCTATCTTTCCAAACTCTTGTTCTACTTCTTCGTTGTTATAGAAATATTTACCATCACGCTCAACCACTTCTTTAGCCTCAACATAGAAGCCACGCGAATCCTTATACGCACTACCTTGAATCATTCCCTGATTAATTAATCTTTGAAATGGTTCTTTCGTTGATACGTACCCACGGTCGTAAAGAACTTTATGCCAAAAACGGGCATAGAGTAAATGCAAAACTGCATGTTCTGCCCCTCCGACATATAAATCAACAATTCCATATTGGCCTGTTTTGCCAGCCCAATATTTTTCAACTTCTTTATTGATCATTTCATTTTCATTTTTGGGATCAAGATACCTTAAGTAGTACCAACAAGAACCAGCCCAGTTTGGCATAGTATTTGTTTCACGACGATACGTTTTTAGGCCATCGCCTAAATCAAGTTCAACTTTAACCCAATCAGTTGCTCTACCCAATGGTGGTTTCGGTTCAGCATCGGGATCGTCCGAACTTTCTGGAGCAAAGTTATCTAAGTCAGGAAGAACTACAGGCAGCATAGATTCTGGCAAGTCATATGCCAAACCATCTTCATCAAAAACTATCGGGAAAGGTTCACCCCAATATCGTTGACGAGAAAATAACCAATCACGTAAACGATATGTAATTGTGGATTCGGCTGCTCCGTTTGTTTCAAGCCAATCAGTAATTGCTTCTTTAGCTTCCTTAGATTTCATCCCTGTAAATTGTTCAGATTCAATCAATATTCCTTCTTCAGTGAAGCTATATTCTTTCGCTAAAACTTTCTTAGCTTCATCTTGATCTTCCGGAATTACGGTCACTCGAGCATCAATTCCAAATTTCTTTAAAAATTCGAAGTCTCTTTCGTCATGTATATCGCCGAACACTGCCCCAGTTCCATATCCTGCTAATACGAAATCACCTACCCACACAGGTATTGCTTCACCGTTTGCTGGGTTTATTGCATAAGCTCCCGTAAATACACCTGTTTTCTCTTTATCCATTGATGTACGCTCTAGCTCTTTTTTAGATGCGGACTCTGCAACGTAATCTTTGACGGCTTGCATGTTTTCTTGCGTTGTGATTTCATTTACCAGCTGATGTTCTGGAGCCAATACAACAAATGCAGCAGAAAATATAGTGTCTGCTCGTGTTGTAAATACCTTAATTGGATCTCCAGCAAAACCAGAAACATCAAAAGCTATTGTTGCACCGCGTGACTTACCAATCCAATTTATTTGTTGTAACTTAATTGCATCAGACCAATCGAGACCATCTAGATCTTGCACTAAGCGATCAGCATATTTAGTAATACGCATCATCCACTGCTTCATAGGTCGTTTGAAAACATCAAAATTTCCGCGTTCAGATTTACCATCTGCTGTAACTTCTTCATTAGCTAAAACAGTTCCTAAGCCTGGACACCAATTCACCACAGAATCCGCAAGATATGCAAGACGATATGAATCAATAATGTGAGTCTGCTGTTTTTTATCTAGCAGTCTCCATGAAGATCCATCCTCAGGAATTCTTTTTCCTGATTCAAATTCTTCAATTAAGTCTTCAATTGGTCTTGCCTTATTTAGTTCTTCATCGAAATATGAATTATAAATTTGTAAAAATACCCATTGTGTCCACTTGTAATAATCAGGATCAATAGTCGAGACAGATCTGCGTGGATCATAATCCATGCCTATTCTTTTTAATTGCTTTTGTATTATTGCAATATTTTTTTCTGTTGTAATACGTGGATGCGTTCCTGTTTGTACAGCGTATTGTTCCGCAGGCAAGCCAAACGCATCAAAACCAAAGGAATGCATTACGTTATAGCCCATCATTCTTTTGAATCTGGCATATACATCAGTCGCTATATAGCCAAGCGGATGTCCAACATGTAATCCTGCACCAGAAGGATAAGGAAACATATCTAATATGTATATTTTTTCTTTACTTGCATCAAAATTTCTTGATAAATCGCCAATTGGATTAGGTGTGTAGTAAGTATGGTTTTGTTCCCAAATGTCTTGCCATTTGAGTTCTAGAGCATTAGCGAGCTTTGCGTCATATTTATATTGAGGTTCTCTAGATTGGCTTGTTGGATCTGACATGAAGATTAATCTTAGTTGTGTTCAATCATTGTTCGCTTATTGATTTGCACAAACCGGACAACTGAGCTATTATCTATTTAATGCTTAAATTTAATTCGTACGAAGTGATGATGAGCCCCGCACGGGGCATTGATCGTCTTGCGTAATTAAGCACGACCGAACAATCACCCCGCCGATGGGGTGATTTTTTTTGCTCCATCAGCGGTTAACCAAGGAGCAAAAAATGACTTACACGCCAGATCTAAGTGAAAAGGCATTTCAACCCCGTTATGCACTTCCAGAAAGAGCCAAACCACCTGTTCTAGGTTTCATAACGGACTGCACGGATGATTTAGCCCTAACCAAAGTTGAACTCGCAAAAATTGACGCATTCGGCGATGGCTGGAAACTCTTACCAACGATTGGGATACCTAAGTTTCAAACAGATGTTTTAGGAGTTCAAGGTGCCGTGTTAGCACGATATCTTGGCGAATATTCTCAAAAAAACGAAGTTCAATGCGCATTGATACTTAATAGCGCACCGAGAGTTCAAGGTGAAGGACTCATCGGTGGTGAAATACTAGTTATTGAATTAGATAACGGGGTTCCTGTTTTATTAACCAATGGACCTGGCGTGCTCGAGCCTTTCGAAGGTCGGATTGCTAATGCGTGGAAAATTCATACTGATGTAATGGTCCAAAACGAGACATTACAACCGACCCAATTCCGATCATTTAAATGGTTCTCTGATTTACTATCAAAGTTTTTATATGCGGATAAAGATCTTGTTCACACACCAATTGAAGATATAAATACCTATTTTGTTCCAAGAGAAAACGAAGGTCCTTTTATTTGGCATATAGATAATTTCGGTAACGCAAAACTCACGATTACTGAATCATATTTAGAAGAACATGGAATCGAAGAAGGCGATGAACTAGTTTTACAAATAGCAGGGAAACAAATTGTTGCAACTGCACGCCAAAAATTATTTCCTTTACCTGAAGATGCAGATAAATTCCATATTGGACATTATAAAGGTAGTGATCAAAACGGCGACCAACATTATTGGGAGCTTGCTATTGCTTGGGAATCGTTTGCTGCTTTCGTCGAGAACGAAGCGGTTTCTATTGACTCAGACTCGACGCCTACAAAGTTGATACCTGGCGCACATGTAGAAGTTCTTGGTATAAGAAAAAGTGTTGACCGTGAGGAAAGAGACTACGACGAGCCTAATGGCGTTGTAAGCGGGTTGAGTGTTGTAACGATCGCATCTCCAGCGCATAGACAACACGGCACAGAAAAATCCGATACGACAAGAGCGGCGCCAACTTTAGATGATTTATAATTATCAAACATGATTAATTAGTATTATCTCTAATCTTGGGGCTGTAGCTCAGTTGGCTAGAGCGCTTGCATGGCATGCAAGAGGTCGAGGGTTCGATTCCCTTCAGCTCCACAATTGCTTGCTCAGACAACACTCATAAAAAAGAGGGTTTAGCACTAAAGCCAAACCCTCTTAGGTTTAGTTATTGTGGACTAGTGATGATGAATCATGTCGTCTGTTAAATGATACAAACCTATGAGGCCTGCTACACCAAAAACAATGTAGACAATGCCTGTTCCGGTTGTGCCGGCACCAAGCACTTTCTCGATAGGGTTGAAATCAAACACTTGGCTAAGACCTAAAGTAAGGCCACCAAGGACCAACAACAATGGAACAATTTTGTCCAATAACATTGCTTTCATTTAATCCTCCTTAGGATTAAACCTTCGAAAAGCATTTGCCTTTCGCAAGGTATGCTTAATTATCGACACAACATAAATCGTTTAGCAATATATTCTTTGTATTCTGCTTACAAGAAAAAGCAACAAAAACTTTTAAAAAGGTATATGGTAGAAACTCTATTTTTTCTGCTTGTTACTAGTCAGTTAGATTTAGACAGCATCCTCATTTAGTTCATGCCAATCAATAGATTCTGCGTCTTTAAATAGTCTTTCGATCTTATAGAAATCTCGAGACTCATTTAAAAAGACATGAACTATTACATCACCAAAGTCAACACATACCCATTCGAGTTCTCTCTCGCCTTCAATACCTATAGGCTTAATTGAAAGCTTTCGGGTTTGGCGGATAAGAGAATCAACGATAGCTTTCACTTGCCTATCGCTAGACCCCGAACAAATAACAAAATATTGTGCGATATTTAAAATATCACCGACGTCTAAAATTTTAATATCAATAGCTTTCTTAGAATCACAAGCTTGAGCGCAAATTTCACTTATCTCAAGAGGACTCATCATTTGTTTATTCGCCGAAATATTAACTCCTTAATTAATCATTAATTATATAGCTTTTTCTCTATAATCTCAGCCTCTATCACTTTAGGGACTAAACCAGTAATGGACATATGCTGTTTTGCTAAATCTCTTATTTGAGTTGAAGATACAACAAAAGTATCTCTATTTACAACAAAAAGTTCACAATATTGCTCAATTAGCTGAGCGTCTTTCCACGTAGAAATATTGTCATAAGTATCTTGACCTAAAATCAAAACTAAATCATCATTCTTATATTCATCCTTATATTGCTTTAAGGTTTCAATAGTATAGGTAGGTCCCGAGCGAACTATTTCTCTATCGTCGATAAAAACATTATTTTCTGTTTCAAAAAACTCTTCAACAGAGTTTTTTACCCATTTAAGTCGAATAGATGCATCAGTAACCTCACCCTTTTGATATGGATCCCCAGCTACAACAATGTGTAAAAAATCTAAATTAGCCTGCTCAAGGCAGTAACCCATTACATATATATGTCCAAAATGTATAGGGTCGAAAGTCCCACCAAAAATACCTCTACGCATTACATAAGTTTATAGGTATTTAGCCACATTGTATCTATACTTTATAAACTAATGACCAATAATCGTGTTCTTGTCATATTTACTCGGGACCTCAGAGTTAATGATAATCCTGCGTTGTCTTACGCTGCATCAAATTTTGATGAAGTATTTCCATTATTTGTTATTGATGAAAAATATTTTGAGAACATAACGTATTCAAATAATAGAAGAGCATACTTATATGAATGTTTAAATGATCTAAAAAATACTCTTCAAAAACTGGGGTCTGATTTAATTATAAAAAAAGGTGATTGGCACAGTGAAGTAACTGATTTTGTAAATAAAAACAAAATAACTTATGTCACTTGGGCAAAAGATGTTAGCGAGATTAACCAAGTCAGAGACAAAGAACTATCAGCTCATTTACGAAAAATGAAAATTGGCTTTCATCAAACTAACTCGCATTTCGCTGTAGCACCTGGCGTTATAACTCCACAAAATAAAAATAGCGAATATAAAGTATTTACTCCTTACTACAACAAATGGAGAGAACAACCTTTCCATTCAATCGAATCAAAAATTACTTCATTGCCCAAACTTGAAAAATATTTTCCATCAAAAAATATAGGTGTAGTTCCAAAACTAACAAATGCGCAGAAAAAATCTTGTTCAGCAAATCGACAAATTGGTGGAGAGACTCTCATCAGGAAACATTTAAACAAGTGGATAAAAAATGGTCTTGAAAAATATGATCTACTTCGGGATTTCCCCAGATACGAGAATTCAAACTTAAGTTCTGCATTACATTTTGGAACTATTTCAGCAAATGAAATAGTTTTTAAATTAAAAAAGATGCCTAAATCTGATCCTTTTTTACGACAAATATGTTGGAGGGATTTTTATGGTCAAATTCTTTTCTTTAATCCACAAAGTTCATACAAGAATTACTTAGATAAAAAATATGGCTGGAACGACGACGAAGAAGCTTTTGACAAATGGTGTTACGGAAAAACAGGTTATCCAATAGTAGATGCAGCTATGAAACAGTTGATGCATGAAGGCTATATGCATAACCGTTGCAGGATGATCGTTGCTTCATTCTTAACAAAAGATTTATTTATCGATTGGCAAAAAGGTGCGTGGTGGTTTTCTCAATGGTTAACCGATGCAGATGCAGCTAACAACAGTTTGGGATGGCAATGGGTAGCCGGAACAGGCACAGATACAAATCCACATCGAATATTTAACCCAATAAGACAAAGTGAAAGATTTGATGAACATGGAGAATACATAAAAAAGTATTTACCTGAACTCAAAGATGTTCCAGAAAAATATATTCATTTCCCATGTGAAATGAATCAAAGTTTATTCGAATCGACAGATTCTTTGGACTATCCCCTACCAATGATTGACCATAAAATTGCTATTGAGTTTTATAAGCAACAAATTAGTTAACTGTTGCTCCACTTGAAGTCACTCGATATTGATATGTCGTTAACTCCCTCAATGCCATAGGTCCTCTCGCATGTAAACGTTGAGTTGATATACCAATTTCTGCACCGAACCCAAATCGTTCTCCATCAGTAAATCTTGTGGAAGTATTGTGCATAACAACAGCAGACAGAATTCCATTTACAAATTTATTTTTAGATTCAGGATTATCTGTGATAATTGATTCTGTATGACCAGAAGAATACTTATTAATCCACTTAATTGCATCGTCAAGAGAATCTACAACTGCTATTGATATCTTTTTATCTAAATATTCACAGCCAAAATCTTCTTCATTCGCCTCTGGAACAGAGCTATCAATATCTATAACGTTTTTGTCACCAACAATATCGACATCTTTATTCTTAAGTGCTTTAATGATTCTTGGTACAAATTCTCTAGCAACGCTAGTGTGAACAACTAAAGATTCTGCTGCATTACAAACCGAAGTTCTCTGAGTTTTTGAATTGACAACAAGTTTTTCTGCCATGTCTAAATCTGCATCTTTATCAACATATACGTGACAATTTCCAGAACCATCAATAATTGTTGGAACTTTGGCATTTTCTTGCACTGATTCAATCAGGGAACTACCCCCTCTTGGAATCAGCACATCAATATAGTCTCGTGCCTGCATAACTTTTAGTGCACCTTCTCGCGATTCATCTTCTACAAAAGTTACAAGTGATTCTGGAAGTTCTGTTTTTCGCAATGCAGTGTGTATACATTCAACAATTGTCCTATTTGTATTAAGTGCTGAAGATGATCCTCTAAGAACGCAAACATTTGAACTCTTTAAGCAAATACACGCCGAATCTAATGTCACATTTGGTCGATTTTCATATATAACTGCTACTACACCGATTGGTACAGAAATTTTTTCGATTGTTATCCCTGAATCTCTAACAATTGTTTCTAATACTGCACCGACTGGCTCGGATAAAGAGGCGACGTTTCTTGCACTTTCAATCATTGCATCAATTCGAGCCTGATTTAATATAAGCCGATCAATTTGTGATTCGTTTAAGCCATTTGATTTTGCGTTTTCAACTTCAACAGCATTTACTTCAAGTATTCGATCTTTGTTATTATAAATTTCATCAGCGATCAAATTTAATAAAGTATTTTTTGTTTCTTCAGTTAGACTACGTGCAATAATTTCAGATTCTTTTGCATTTTTTAATTGATCGACTACAGACATGCATAATATCTTTACATATCTGAGTTAAATTTAAAAATATTTAATGCTTAACAGTTTGTGGTGTTTCTGAAACTGATATTTTTGCTCTTGAAGCTTTGTCTTCACCCTGCATAGAGCCAACGGCACGAGATACCAGCTCAGCAGCTGTTTCACAGTGGTCCCAAACTGCTATTCCCGCGGCTAAAGAGGCCGTAGGAGGCAAAGACTCTTGCAGTCTTTCTACAGCTTCATAACCTTCGTCTAAACCTGATTCAGGAAACAGGACAAAGAATTCCCCGTCTTCATTTCTTGCGATTAGATCTGAGCCTCTTACCGCTAGAGCAAAATCTTTTTCTATTTTTGCATATGCTTGTGGATCAGATTTTTTTTCAGAAGTATTAATAGTCATAACCGCTATACATACATCACGTGCATCACGATGTGATCGAACGATCTCTCTTTGTAAAGATGAATTCCATTCACGTAAACCTGTAAATGTTGAGTCAACAGCTTGAGCAGCAACACGGTCATTACTTTTCCTTAAGTAGTATGCAATTCCTGCAGCAAGTGCAGCAATAGACGAAACAAAAAGGACAGACTTAAATTTCTTCATAACATCTCCTAACAAAACTATTATCGCCTAAAAAAACTAGCTACGTAAAGGAAAATGTTAAATATTCTTAAAAGTCTAAATCAATCCAGCGAATTTAATGCACTGACGCGAAATGATGACTCTTAGTCCATACTTTCGCCAGCTAATTCAGCTTCTTTGAGCAACTTAATTATTGCATCGCTAGGATATCGACGGTGACCACCTGGAGTTCTAACTGAAGGAATTCGTCCTCTACGTGCCCATTCAGCAACTGTTCTTTCTGAGACCTGAAACAATAATGCAATGTCACTTGTACGAAGTAAACGTTTAACAGCTGAAGGTGAAGAAGAAGTTAGATCTTTTAATAAAGTAGTGCGATCATATTTTGGCATTTAGAACTCCTGAAAAAATTCGATAAAGAATCCTGCCTCACTTCTGAGGCAATTGCAAGCATTTAAGAAAAAACTTCTCTAGGTCTGGTGAAATTAATTTCTGAAATCTTGCACATAGCGTTCAACCGAGAAAAATGGGTTATCTCTCGGAGCGCTTTGTTCTTGAACAATTTTACCTGCTGTATATATTGACATATTATTTTCATCTCGGACTTTGAAACGCGTGCACTTAGTTCTTCCTTCAACAATGTCTACCAAAGATGCAGCGTTGTCGATATGCGAGATCGAAGTTTGTATGCCGCTGTATCGACAAAGATCGCCAATAAAAAGTTTTGAATTAACGCCACCTGATCCTGCAGCGCTTTTTTCTTGCGAATCATCGAACATTTCAGGAGTTAGTCCATCAATGACTTCAAGCAAATAAGCGTTAGGATCTCGATTAGGGTTAGCAGACATAATTCCGTCTTGAACGGTAAATATAGATAGGTACTGGGCATCACATAAGATTCCAATTAATCCAGCAATAATGTCATTATCCCCAAAGCGCATTTCTGCATACGAAGTAAAGTCATTTTCATTTATGATTGGAACAACTCCAAGAGATAATAAATCTAAAAGAGTTTCTTTCATATGTTTATTTACGACTTCATGTTGAAAGTCAGTTTGAGAAGGAAGTCCTTGAGCAATGTGTATTTTTAATTTAGAGAATTCTTTTTCATAAACTGCCATCAATTGAGATTGACCTATAGCTGCGAGCGAGCTTAATCTTATCGCTTCACCGATCCCAGGTCTTTTCGTAAAATTTTCTACATACATCCCACTTGCAACAGCACCTGATGTCACTAATATAACTTGATATCCATGTTCTCTAGCATTAGAGATACCCTTTGCGATCCTCGCAATTTTTTCTTGATCTACACATTGAGTCGAATCTTCTAAAGTTGTTGTAATGGCATTAGATCCGACTTTAGCTATAACAATAGGTTGTGATCGGTTTGCGACAGTATCGCTCATTCTCGTTAAAATCCTTCGTCTTTATATTCAAATTCCAGCTCACCGATATGCACAATATCACCGTCTAATATTCCAAATTTTTTCATAGCTTTTTCTACACCCATGCGATTCATTTTTTGATGAACATAATCTAAAGCATCTTCATTGGTTATATCGGTCATTGCTACAACTCGCTCTATTGTTTTTCCTGATATGCGATAAGATCCATCATCTTCCCGCGAAATTGAGAATCCACTAGGAGCGGGCATATGAACGATATAGCTTTCACTTTGTTCATTTTCAGCTTTAGCTTTATTGACCATTGAACCTAATTGTCCAACAAATTCATCTAGTCCAGTTCTGGTCACCGCGGATATTTTTATGCCATCAAAGTCTTGAGTGGCAACATCAGCTTTTGAACCAACAACCATTCGTGGTCTTTCTAAAAGTTCTGGATTGTATTGGCCTAGTTCATAGATAAGTTTCTCTTCTTGTTCTTTCGGAGAAATATCATCACTAGGAGCTAAGTCAACCAAAATTACTAAAACCATCGCTCGTTCAATATGCTTTAGAAACTGAAAACCTAAACCTTTGCCTTGGCTAGCACCTTCAATTAGCCCAGGTATATCAGCTAAAACAAATTCATGTTCATCAAGTCTAACAACACCTAAGTTTGGCACCAATGTAGTAAATGGGTAGTCTGCAATTTTTGCTTTAACAGAACTTATTGATGATATTAAAGTCGATTTACCTGCATTCGGAAAACCAACCAATGCAGCATCAGCCATTAATCTAACTTCTAATGAAATCCAGAATTCTTCGCCTGGTTCACCTTTCTCGGCAAAAGATGGTGCACGCCTTTGATTAGATAAAAATCGGGCATTTCCCCTACCTGATCTACCCCCAAGAGCTACTAAAACTTTATCTCCATCGTTTACCAGGTCAGCAATAATCTCACCGTCTTTATATGAAACAATAGTTCCTTCAGGTACACGTACAACTTTGTCTTCACCTTTTTTACCGTGCATTTTTTTGCCAGCACCATGGGTACCATTCGAAGCTTTAATATGCGGGTGATCACGGTATGCGTAAAGGCTTACGATATTGCGGTCGGCCTGGATCCAGATGCTGCCGCCTTTCCCGCCGTCACCACCATCAGGTCCTCCTTGAGGGACATGAGCTTCACGACGAAAAGACATTGCTCCATTACCACCGGAGCCTGCTTTGACATTTATATATACACTGTCAACAAATTCACTCATATTTACCTCAGGTCAGTGTAAATATGTTTTTAAATTCAAAAAAAGAAATTAAATTAACCTTCAACTGGTACTACGTCTACAGTTTTTTTGTCTTTACGTTCTGTAAATTGAACTAAACCTTCTTTAAGAGCAAAGAGGGTATCGTCTTTACCAATACCTACGTTACGGCCTGGATGAAACTTAGTTCCACGTTGTCTAACAATAATTGCTCCTGGAACAGCAAGCATGCCGCCAAAAAGTTTTACACCTAGTCGCTGTGCATTTGAATCGCGACCATTCTTAACGGAACCTGCACCTTTTTTCTTTGACATTATTTTTCCTTACAAAGCGATCTTATCGATAGAAATTACATGGTACTTTTGTCGGTGACCATATCGTTTCCTGTTGTTGGATTTATTTTTATATGTAAATCCATCAATTTTTTTACCTTTTGTATCACCGACAATAGAAACAGAAACTGTAGCTTTCGCTAAGTCAGCCTTACTAGAGATTACGTTGTCTCCGTCAACAATCATTATTGGTTTTACAGTTGGATTTTCTTCATCCAAAAGCTCAACAGTAATACTGTCACCTGTCTCTACTTTATATTGTTTCGAACCATCAGAAACGATTGCATACATGACTAAATCTCCTCAAATTGACCTATAAATACTAATGGAAATTAGAAGATGTATCCAAATCTTAGGCTTATATTGTCTTTGTCTTATAAAAAAGCTTTCTTCTTACTATCAAAATGCTAATAATCACGATAAATAAACTGAGAGAAAGGATTAATAGTACATATCTAACTAACAATAAATCTCCGTGTAGAGAACGAGGATTTATATGGTCAATACCGTTCTTATCTGTATTTTCAATATGCTTTGTCCCAGGCACAAGAGATAATTGGATAGTCCTACCTCCTTCTAGCTTTAATGAATAATCCCCAACATTGATATCTTCGAATGAAAATTTTCCATCTTTATTTGTAGAAGTTTGTCCGATTCGAAGTTTATCTGAGTACAGAAACACCTTTGTATCTGGTTCATCTTTACCAACAAGTGATGCGCTACCTACTAAAGGTAACGAAGTAATAGTCACACTCGAATTATTCACCAGCGTAACTGCTTTGTCTGTCTTGCCCACTACTCCATCGATAACTTTTTGTTTATTAGATAGTGGAAGAACAAATCCATTCGGTATTGATTTGGATTTTACACCAACAAAGTATCTCGCTGGCTTCACTTTACGAAATTCGTAATTACCTGATTTATTTGTAAATGTTGAAGCTACTTGGTTACCAAATAAATCAATAAGAACCACTTCGAGTCCTGAAACACCTGGTTCAATAGATTCTTTAATATTATTCCTGTTGAAATCTGCCCAGTAACTGCCGTTTATATTCGATCCTCGAAGTTTGTACACCAATCGTACTTTATTTAAATTGTTCCCAGGAATAAATGACGTTTTGAAGTCGCCATTAGAAGAAGATTTGATTCGTATAAAACTATCGTTTATAAATTCGAAACCAGTAGATATATTTCCTTCTAGTGAATAATATGTGGGCGCGATAGAGTCTTTAACAAGATTAAAATCTATTTTTGATTCAACAATCTTTGAAACGTTGACAGGTTCAGATGCAAGTTCTTGGCTATCAATTTTTTTATTTTCATTAAAATCTACCCATCGAATTAAACGAATATCACCTGTATCCAGTTTTGGATCTTCTTTATTATCTGATTTTGATTTAATAGCAATTGAATAACTCCTCTGCTCATTGTCAAGCGGCAAGTTATTACCAAACGACACTTGATTTCGTGATAATTGAAACCATTTTGTAACAACAGCCTTTGAGTCTAGATTCGATATTTCAGAATTATTACCAAAAACAAAATCACCACTAGAAACTTTTTTATTTCCTATATTTGTATAGACCAATGCGTATGAGGCATCAGGTGTTAAATTTTGGAAACTCGTTTTTCCTTTTGATACACCAAAGTATCCTTCGCTATCAGTTACATCTTTTGCAATTTCAGGAGTTTCTCCTGGATCCTTAATTCCATCTCCATTGATATCTTTAAATTGCACGAGAGATACTGATACAGAACTAATTGGATATTCACCATCATCTTTTATACCATTTGAATTTTGGTCGAAGAAGACCTGCCCACCTATAGAACTTGATTGACCAACTGGGACAATTAATTTTGATATGTCATTATTGGATAGTTGAACATCATTTCTTTCGTTTATATCTCCATCTGCTTTCACAAAGCTCGATGAAATCATTCGACTAAGTGAAGTAGAAGTCGTAGAAATATTTGATATAACAGAAAACTCAATTTGTTTGGTTTCACCTGGATTTAGATCTTTCCTAGATGAACATTTCATTGATTCTTTTATGAACCCACAAGGCGTAAAATCTCCAGTCGACGTCATTAAGGCACTTTTATAATCAAAGTCTTTACCTAGCTTAGAAGTAATTTGATATCCAGATTTTATAGACACTTGGCTATTGTTTCTAAGTGATATTTTTACATTAATACTGTCGCCAGGAACGTAACCATTTGATGGTACGTTTGTAAGTTCTTGGGATAGGCCAACATCATATTTTTTAATAAACCCTATATCTAGATTATTTATTTTACCGTTATTTGCTTCACTTGCGTTAAATATCTCTGTTCGAAATCCATCTGTAGTTTTGACAGATTTATTTGCCTTTTTTGAAGCTTCTGAAATATCGAATGAAGGATCAATGTTAAATATTCTCGCGTAATATTTTCCAGGTTTTATTAACCTAATAGATATTTGCCCGGATGAATCGGATTCAGTATCATCACCATTATCATCTTGCGTTCCTAATACTCCATCTTTACCAATATTGATTTGTTTATCATTTGAATCAAATAGTTTAAGTTTTGCTCCATTAATTCCTAATTCGTTTATATCCTTTACTCCATTACTATTACTGTCTTCATATAAAGATGAAGTAACACTAACTGCGCCAGAATCCGATTTATTTGATGAGTTTGTATCAATTGAATTATTTGAATAGCTTAAGTACTCTGTTTTTATCGCAGCACTATTGAGAGACTTATTAGATGTCTTGTCATGTGTGATATTTGTTAATTTAAGCATGGAAGAACAAATAAGAAGCAAAATAACACTAAACGAAATAAGATTTACCGACCTTGTTAAGAAATCTCGCTGTTTAAATGCTCCAGCTGATTTAATTACATTGTCATAAGATAAGTTTTCTTCTAATTCAATGTTTCTTGCTTGATGATACGGATAAAGAACTGAACAATAAGTTATTAGATCGTCCATAGCCTCTTGTGAAAGTTCTTTGAATGCAACACCTATTTGGTATTT
Organism: Acidimicrobiia bacterium; assembly: GCA_046331265.1. Classification (GTDB taxonomy): domain Bacteria; phylum Actinomycetota; class Acidimicrobiia; order IMCC26256; family JAGPDB01; genus JAGPDB01. The sequence goes on from JAXLRE010000007.1 coordinate 53,540, forward strand.
ATCTCCACGGGCTGCAGAATAAGTCACTTTTCCTACCACTGTTATAAGCGAATCGCCATGGATTGTAGGAATTCTGAAAACAATAGGTGTTTCATCTCCGACTTGAAGTTTCGTATCAGATAGATACGCGGCGCCTCGATGGGTGAGATCGATTATCCACATAGATTCATAACTAGATGAACCCGTTATGGATACTTGACGCCGCGCGAACGCACGTTGTCGAGCTGACATATACCTCTTTGCTGAATAATAAATTATTAGAGCCAAAGGCAGTGTCATGAACAACGAAAAAATTGTTACATTAATCGGTATTAATTTTGAAATGTTTTTATTTTTCACAAAGAAACTATTAAGTATCAAAGCTATAAATGTGATTAATAAAAAGGCAGGAATTATTTTTACTTTATGATTTGTTAAAAGGTTTTTATGCTTTCTGTTCGAAAAACTTATGCTTAAAAATGCCTCTAGATCAAGTACTCGATCGCGAATACGTTCGAATAACCCCCTCCTGTCCAACCCTATTTTGGTTGAAAAATACCCAAGAGTGGAAACACCTAAAAGTAAAACAAGATTGATAAATATTTCTTGATTGACTATTTGAGGTCTGATTGATACAGAAAGAAAAGCTACAGCATACAAACACGTAGAAACGGCTTTAACCCAAAAGAACCGCATGTAAAGCCATCCAAGATATCTACGAATAATGCCCATTGCAGTATCTACATATTCTGGATGTTTACGTAAATTTCGTGATACATATATACGCGACAATCTGGTTGTTATATTATGATCGACTTCATTGAAAGACATACATTCACAACATGGATGTGAAGTAATTGTCCCACCCGATCTTGTAGAAATTATTTTTGCAATAAATTTCTCAAAATTTAAAGTTAGAATTTCTTTTAATATTTCACCCAAACCTGCAATTGTCCCATCAGCTAAAATCGGTCCACCCGTATAAATAGGAACGTTATAACTTCCTGCTTTTTCTGCAAGCAAAGTATCAATAGATAGATCGTTCCTCGACCTACGGACACCTAAAGCATGCGAAGAATAGTTACTATGGTTCAGTTCAACAAATGATATCTGTTTTGCAAAGCGTCTTTCCGCTACTAGAACTGAATCAGGATACAAAATCGTATGGCCATTAGTAACTAAAAATCTCGTATCTTTTACTTCACTATTTAATTCCGAGTTATTGTATTTAAAATTAAATTCACTACATAAAGATTCAATATCTTTTCTATCATCTTGTGCAAATACAAAAACTTCTGGTTTGCCTCTCAAGTTCTTAATCGAGAGAAATGAAATTCTTACCGTTTCGTAATCTTCATCACCAACAAAAATTAAAACACAAGTATTTTTGTCAGCAATCTTCTCGAACGAAACGATGCGTACCCGGCGTAATAAATAAACCTCTATTGAGTGCAGAAAAAATCCAAGTGTAAACGATATGAGAATTAGTAACTCAAAAAAGTTTCTAGATTTTACAAAACAATAAATTAAATAGGACATGAAAGCTAATGCACACAATTTGTGCGTCAGCAGCAAAATAAACTTAGTAAATTTTCTAAGCATTCTCACCCCATGCCTATTAACCTTGTCTTTAATATCGGCAGGAATTACTTAAAGCTAGAGCTATATCGTTTTACCTGGTAAAAGGCTTATCTTAGGTTTGATAAGTTAGAAAAAATGATTGCAGCTAATGCTGTAAAAGATGCCGCATATGATAAAAACCTTTTTTCTGGTTTACCATTAAATTTTCTAGATACTTGTTCAGTTTTAACACCGGTTTTAGCTTCACGCGCTTGTTCGAAAGGATAGATAATAGAGCAATATTTTTCAAGTGTATCTATTTGACTCTGTTTTAAATCAATAAACTCAATCCCTAATCTATATGAATCGTTCCAAGCTACACATGATTTGATGTAAGCGTTACAAGAAAATTTTTCATTAGTTGAGTTCTTTGTAGGAAGTGAAGATTCAAATATGATCTCTCTACCTTCTTCATATGGCTCTACAGATACACAACCTGCTCCACCAGCTGAAAGATCAATCATCGATATCGGCTTAGAATCAATATTCGCTCCACGTGACACTTCACGTCTCATTGCGCTTCTTGATTGACGAATAATTACCATTCCTAATCCAATTAGTAACGTAACCAATAATGCATAGCCAGCAAATAACGATCCATATTTAAGTAAACGTGGAACTAACAATTCTGGAACATTTTTATGCTGTATATAGGCCCGGTAAATCAAAACTACGTCGGTGACTATTAGAAGAAAACTAACACTAGGAAGCTTCTTTACAATTGATTTTGTACTCGATCTCTTTTCAGGAGACATAAAAACCTTATAAATGTTATACATTACCGCTTCAACATCAAAATAATACTCACGAACGCGAGCTAGAGGTCCCCTTTTATCTCCAGCTAAAACGCTGCCTAAAAATACAGTCAATATAGTTGCCAAAGCAGCTGAAATATATGTTTGGTTTACGAAAGAAAAGTTCGATGGATACAGCACAAATCCTAGAACAAGAGCAATCATTCCAACACGTCGAATTAGTGAAGCATTAATCATTAAAGACCAAGTCTTTACTCCTAGCCCAATAATTCGCTTCCCTTTAGGATACGAATTACGCCAAGCACCAGAAGAATATAGGAAATCTAATCCACGCCATTGAACCTCAGAAATTGTTTGTTCATACGAAATTTCTTCACTAACGACCTCTTCAGTTATTGTTCCATGTATGTTATTTCGTTCGCAAGATCTTAAGAAAGATGCGGAACTTGTTGCATAAGAAGAATTGTTAAGAGCTGATGCATTAACTAAAACAGGTCCAGTTGACCAAGTCGATAAGGAACGTGACGCCAATGCTTCTCTAATCATTTGCCTTTTATCGCTAACCTCAATAATGCCATTTACACCTAAAGCTCGTTCATCACTATATACACTTCGCAATTCTAAAAATGTTGATTCGTCTACTTTGTAGTTTTTAGCAACTGCAAATGCATCTGGATACATGATGTCAGTCCCACGACAAATTAAAACTTGATCTGTTGTCGCTGCGATGTTGTGAAAACTCTCTGCGACATGAAAACTAAAATCCTTTGTTAATATTTCTCGCTCTGGTGAAAGAGAATTATCGATTACATAAACATTTGCAGCATTATCGAGCATTTCGATTGAAAGAAAACATCTACGTAACTGATCAATAGTTGCTTCTTCAGCAAAAATTACAACATCTATCGGAGCAATACCATATTCACCACTCGCAACAATTTGCTCAGTTTCTACTTTAATTGTATTTGTTCCAGCATTTTGTTCTGCATTGGCTGCTTTTGAATATAGAACTTTTTTTGCAGATTCTATAAGTACATTTTCATCTTGGACACGGTTATTTGTTGATACTTTTGTAGCCATTAATGATGCTTCGACACATACCAACGCCAAAAGTGTGAATTCACAAGTAGCGGTTAAAACATTTATATCACTGTAATTATTAATTAGCGTGGTAAGCCTGTAAATTCCATAGGCAATAGAAGCGATTGCAACAATTGCAGCACCAATCTTCCTCTGATAAGAATTCTTCACTTTGGCTCCTAATCTATTTCTAAATATATCGAACCAAAATTGCTTTAACTCAAGCTTAAATACCCAATAATTTGTTACAAAATAGTATCAATTCGGACTTATTTCGCCTTCAGAAGCTCTGACATTTGGGGCAAAACCACCGACCATTTCATGATCGATTACGAAGCCTCGACCTTCACAAGTACTACACACTTCAGCAAAACTCTCGACCATACCTTCAGACAATCGTTTTCTCGTCATTTGAACTAATCCTAGTTCTGTGACTTCGAAAACCTGGGTGCGTGTTTTGTCTCGAGCCAAAGCTTCTCTAAGTTTTTGAGTCAACTTATATCGATTTTCTTCTGTTTCCATATCGATAAAGTCAATAACGATGATTCCACCAATGTCTCTGAGTCTAAGTTGTCTAGCAATTTCGTCAGCTGCTTCTAAGTTGTTGTGAAAAACAGTTTCTTCTAAATTAGACGTACCGACATTCTTTCCGGTGTTAACGTCAATAACAGTTAATGCTTCTGTACGTTCAATAATTAAAGAGCCACCGCTAGGTAACCAAACTTTTTTCTCTAAAGCTTTAGTTAGTTGTTCAGTAATGTGATAGCGCTCATAAATATCAAGCTCATCGTCATGCTCATAATACTGAACTCGGCTAGATAATTCTGGAGCAATTGCATCAACATATGATTTTATTTGATCATATAGTTCTTTATTATCTACAACAATTGATCGAAATTCTTTGTTGAACTCTTCTCTAATCATACGCATGACTAATGAAGGTTCTTTGTAAAGCAATGTAGCTGTTTTGGAGCTTTCGGCTTTAGCTGCTACTTGTTTGATTTGGCTCCATTGTTCTGTTAAACGAATCATGTCACGTCTTAATTCATCGTCTGTCGCACCTTCAGCAGCTGTTCGAACTATTAGACCAGCATCATCTGGACGTATCTCATCTAAAATTCTCCTCAGACGTCTTCGTTCTTCATCTGGAAGCCGTTTTGATATTCCATATGTATCACTTTGATTAGGAATTAACACAACGAAACGACCTGCTAACGAAACTTCTTGAGTTAAGCGTGCCCCCTTATGCGCTATTGGGTTTTTTGTAACTTGGACAAGAACCATTTGTCCATTACTTAGCGACTCTTCTATGCGAGGTGTTTGGTTTGGATATTTTGTTTTGTCATAAGCAACATCTGCTCGATACAAAACCGCATTCTTAGGTGTAGCAATATCGATAAAAGCTGCTTCCATTCCTGGGAGAACATTTTGCACGCGGCCTAAATAGATATTTCCGTCAATAGATGTTGTTTCGTCTAAATCGGATCTAGAGACATAATGCTCAGTTAAAATACGGCCTTCTGTAATTGCTAGCTGTGTATTTCCCCTTTTATCAACATGGATATATATCGAATAACGGCCTGTTGCTTTACCCTTACCCAGCTTTTTCAAGCGTTTTTTAAGAGTTTTCTTATCTAATTCAAAATCTTCGTCTACTCCCAAGTTAGCTACTACATGTTCTAGCGTCTCATCAGTAGCGGCTGGAGCTTTATCTTTTTTGCTTCTTTTTCGTTTCTCTTTAGTCTCTTTTTTGTCGATTTTATTTAAGGCGTCTACAGAAATCGTTGAACCGATCTTAGGTTTAGCTTCTTCAGCTGAACTTTCTACACGCTTTCTACGTCTAGCTTTAGGCTGAACAACACTTGGCGTTTCTTCTGCATCAATCGCTTCAGACTTTGCATCGTCGAGGATATCTTCGTTAGTAAAAACACGATCGTTATCTACATCTGGCTCTGAAGGGGTTAAAACCTTTCTTCTTCTCCTAGTTGTAGTTTGCGAAATCTCTATTTCATTTTCACTTGATTCTATGTTGTTAATAATTGTGTTATCTGCTTGATTTTCAGCAGTATCGGATTGTAATTCTGACATTGTAAACCTTTATTTTGATGTACCCAAAAGATGCGCCTAGATAATTGCTTAGGCTGATCTAATGATATAAAAACTAATTTGTTTCTTAAGCTTTTCACTTAGTTTCCTTTTAGTTCGACATTTAATAAATAACATTTTCGATATCAATATCGAAATAACGAACTATGTATATATTACTCGACTTTTAATAAATATATCTTAATTACTATTTAAGACAATAAGTCCTAGTCACAAGGATTTTTCTGTAATCATGTCGAGAAAGTTATTAAATAATACGTTCGAAGTTCTATCATATGATTCTTTATATGATGCGTACTCTTTTCGTAATTGAGCATGATCGTATATCCGTAAATCATCATCGAGCACAATAACTTCTTCAAATAATTCTTCTGTTAACTCAACATGTGCTTGAATTCCGTATGCACAGTCACCTACTTTTATAATTTGGTTTTTACACCACTTTCCTGTTCCTAATATATGTACAGAATCATTTTCAATTATTGTTTCACCATGTAATTGAAAAACATCGAATTGTTTGGCTAAACCAGAAAATAATGGATCTATAAGACCATGTTCATTGAGTTCAATTTTAAAACTTTCGTTTTTTTGGTCCATAAATCCAATTTCCTTAATATCTGCCTTAACTACTTGAGCACCGGCTGCGGCAGCAAGGAGCTGCATACCTAAACAAATTCCAAAATATGGTTTCGATTGTTCAATTGCATCTTTTATTAGCTGTATTTCAAGATTTATTTTCTCAGAATCATCATTAGCACTGTCAGGACCACCACAAATCACTACCCCACAATAATTATCTAGATCTAGCGGCTTCTCTCCTGCATTAAGATCGACTACATCAATTGCGAAACCCCTGTTACGTGCATGTTGCAAAAACGAACCAGGCCCTTCGTGTGTAATATTCTTTAATATAAGTATTGGAGATTTAACCATATGTTAAGACTACAGGAAAATTTAGTTAACTACTTTAATGATTCAATTCAACACAGAAATATACATAAATGCGGGAGTTATCCATACGCAGATGGACTGTTTTTAAACGAATTTGTCAGACAATTCAAAATAAAATCTGTTTTAGAAATCGGTACAGGTATTGGATATTCTTCTACATGTTTGGCATTAGATAATGATGTAAAAGTTACGACCATTGAAATGATTGAGGATCATATAGAAATTGCAAAAAAATATTGGAATAATTTTTCGACAGAAAATATATATCCAATTATGGGAAAATCTCTAGAAGTGCTACCAGACCTTACTGATAAATTTGAAATGATATTTTTCGATGCTTTTGCACCTAACCCACAAGAAGCAGAATTGTATTTAAACTTAATAGACAGCAAAGGAATAATTGTTACTACAAATATTTCTTGGAACGATACTACTCAACCATATTTAAAAGTTTTTAATGATGCAGGTCTTTTCACCATTGTCAACGATGACACCGCTTTTAGTTCATTTAACGAAACTTTTACAGAACAAAGCTCCAGCTTTTATTTATCTAAAAACTGGAGCTTCGCTGAGACTAGTTAACTATTTCTGAGTGCTTTTATTCTTCTACGATTAGCAAATATCAAAATAGCTGCCATGATGCCGCTCATATTTACCAATATAAATGAGAAGTCTAAAATATTGCTTTTTGTAAACGACCAACTACCTAGCAACAAATGATTTGGATTTAGCACTGATTTAGCAACTTCTGGAATTTCTGACATTAAGCCAGAAATAGTCCCTATTGAAGGAGTTAATGTTGTAGCTCCACTTGTTGATGAATTCGTAAGTGCTGTCAAAGAGTTACCAGAATGAGATCCAGTTGTTCCTGTACTAACACCGCTGTTGCTTGAACCTTCGCTAGTTGAGTTCGAATCTGTCGCCGCATACCTAACAACATTTTCGCCAAGAACGGAAGCCCCATTTTGTATAGCTGAATAGTCGCTAACTGAAGCTTGACCTAAGCGGACACGTAGAGTTCCGCCTGCGGTCATACCATTTATTCGTATAGTCCATTCTGTAGATGAATTCTGCACGAAACTATATACATTTCCGCCACCATCCAAGATTAGATCGCTTTGGTCAAATGATGGAGCCCAAATTGGTTTAGAAAATTCGACGTTGAAACAAGCATCGTCTACATTTATTTCTTCACCAGTTCCAGGACAACGATTTATGGTCACTTGTAGTTCATTATTGTCATAAACCAAGTGCATAATGTTATTGGAGTAAAGCGCGAAACCATCACGGCCCATTTGGAATTCGTAAGCGAATTCGTAGCTATCTGGTTCACTTAGATTTCCTGCTAGTACTACTCCATAAACTTCAGTTTGATTAGAGGTGAAACCTTGACCAGTTTGAATGTTGATCTGTAGTGGAAAACTAGCACCTGATGGCACAATCCCTAATGAACTTACGAATAAGCATTGAATGACTTCTCCAGTATATAGAGTGGAATGCTGGTCCAAGATCTTGAATCTGTCCAATGCTTGTACAACCAATGCGAAAGAATACGGATCGCTTAGGATCTAGTATCAACAACACCTAGCAGATCTGCTCCTGCAGGAAAGTAAGTAATACAATCCGACTTGGTCTGAATAGATATCACCTGCGCCGATATTAGAAACATTCACTTCATAACTTACATCTGATCCTTCTGAAATATCTCCTGAAGTTAATAATCGAGTTTGAATTGCAAGATCACCAGGTTCTCCAACAGGTGCAGATACAGCCATTGTTTGGTTGTTCTGATTCGAATCTGGGTTTGGTTATCTCCACCAACTAATTTCGACACTAACAATGGTTACAGCTAAAGATACTGTATCTCCAATAGGTGCTGTGATATTGTCCTTCTTGAAGGATTCAATACTAAACATTGACCAGCCCTTACATTCAATCCTGTCCAAACACTTTCAGGTGTAACCGAACCAGGATCTGTAGCACTATTTCCTTGGTCTGTTTGTTTTTGTGAATCGATTTTTGTCATTGTCCAACCTTGAACATCAAAGTCGAAAGTAATTTCTTCTACAGCTCCAAAACCTGATGTGCAAATATGCACCCATGAATTTGAATATAAACCATTTACTGGAAATACAACATTGTTATTGCCTACATACATATTTAGATCTACATCAAGAACGATCTCAACAATGTCTTGGATCAGATCTGGTTGACCACCATTGTTTAATGAACCTGGATTATCAGATCCATCTCCTAACTTGCTTGAAAGTAAATTCAAGTTCCATGAAGCTTGTTGACCAATTTCTCCACTAACTGTGCCCTGTCCACCAAAACTTACACACTGACCTGCTTGCATAAGACCTGTCCAATGGCCGTTAGCGTCAATAGTTCCTTTATCTAGAACATCTTGATTGCTCCATTGATTATCTTGGACACTATAAGTAACGTTTGACCAATTTGAAGTTTGCACATCTAAATCAAATTCTGAAACTGAACCATATCCAGAAGCACAAACGTTAAACCAGTTTTGGTATGTTTGATCTGGATAGACAGTTGTTTGATTATTGCCCATACCAATATAGGTTTGTAAATCAACTTGATATACAGGTGTCACAATAGGATAAGAAATTGTTGGTGAAGAATTTTCTTGAATAACTCCTTGATTCGGTGTGTCGTCGACGAGAGTGCTTGAAGTAACAGATACTGTTTCAGTTAATGTGTCTCCCACATTTCCTGTTACAGTTCCCCAAGGGAAAAGTGTAAAACATTGATTGTCTTCTATTAAACCATTCCAAACACCGTTTAGATCAACACTTCCTAAATCAGTTGCTGTATTCCACTCGTTTCTTTCTTGAACAGAAAGTTGTGTCATGTTCCAGTTGGTTGCTTGAATATCAAAATCAATTGTTTTGATTGAACCTGCACCATAAGAACAAACTTGAATCCAGTTATTGTCGTAAAATGCTCCAGGCATATATTCAGTTTTAGAACTTCCAACATATATGAAGAAATCTGCGTTATTACCATCTGCTGCAAACGCACTAGATACATTCACGACTTGAGTAGTCCCAAGCATAAACATCAACATTGTGGAGATCAATATGGCTTTTAGTTTCTTGCCCATTTTTACACCTCTGCTGTCCCGACTTATGTATTTATATCGTCGCAAAAGAGGGATTTAAGAATAGGTCTAAAGAACTGTTTATTCGCAGATTGTTAAATATTTAACGCAGCTATTCAAAGCGATGCATATATATGTTGTTTATTAGCCCTATGGACATAAACATCAAAATAACAGCTGATCCACCATATGAAACAAAAGGTAAAGGTATGCCCGTAATTGGCATGATTCCCATGGTCATACCCACATTTTCGAAAACATGAAATACGAACATTGAAACTGTGCCTATACAAATTAGTATTCCTGTCGAATCTGGAGCAGCTCTAGATATGCGCCATATCCTCCAGGTAATCACTCCAAACAAACCTAGTACTGTTACCGAGCCTAAAAATCCAAGTTCTTCACCTATAGCTGTGAAAATAAAGTCAGTATGTTGCTCTGGAACATAATTTAGATTTGTTTGTTCACCCCTAAACAATCCTTTACCGGTTAACCCACCATTACCTATTGCAGTTTTACTTTGATCAAGATTATATGCGGAACCACCTTTATCGGCGTTTTGATTAACAAAAACAGTTAAACGATTAATCTGATATTGTTTTAAAACACCAAGTTGCAATACTCCAATTACTCCAACAATCGCAATTGCTACTAGCGCTAAAAGATATCTACCTTTTGTACCTGCAACACTAAGCATACCGATTGTTATGGCACCTAGAACCATGGCTGTACCTAAGTCTGGCTGCAATAGAACAAGTGCCATAGGGATAACAGCAACAATTAATGTTCTCGTTAATGCTTTCAGATGGAACTGTTCGTTTTGTGAAATATAACTAGCTAAAACAATTATCAAAAAGAATTTGGAAAACTCACTTGGCTGTAGTTGAAAACCACCAGGCAGAACGAACCAACCTTGAGTACCATTTACCGTTGAACCCAATGGAGACAAAACTAAAACTAATAATGAGATGACGCCTATATAAAGTAAAGGTGAGATATCTCTTAACTTGCGATAATCGACAGACATTACAACGATCATTGCAATAAACCCAACAATTATGAATCCTACTTGCCTTTCTAGATAATAAGTTTGAGATAAGCCGAAGCTTTTGAGTCGCGACCTTGACGCAGAATAGATCATCAAACAACCCAGCATGCTCAACGCCATTACTGAGCCAAATAGAACTAAATCAACTTGTCGCCACGGCTTAGCTGATAAACGTTTTTTAGCTACAGTTAATGATTTTGTAAATGCCATTAGTCTGCACCTCCTGGTGGTGCAGCAAATGCAACATCAGATGACCCCAAACCATATGCAGCTTCAAAACTTCTTCTTATAATTGGTGCTGCGGTTCCTGCACCCCATCCCGCTTCTTCAACAACTGCTACCCCGACATAATTAGGTTTATCTACAGGAGAAAAACCAACAAATAAAGATGTATCTTGTTTGCCAGTTACTTCAGCGGTACCGGTTTTTCCACCAACTGAAATGTTAGAAGGAAAAGACAAAAACGCACCATGAGCTGTTCCGTCTACGTTAGTAATAACTGATTGGAAGCCTTGCTTCATAACATTGATCGTTTCGCTATTTAACTTTATATCTCTTTTTAATATTGGTTTTATTTTTCTGATTACAGTTTTAGAATTGGCTTTGCGAATTTCAGAGACTAACTGCGGTTCGTATAATTTTCCGTCGTTCGTAAATGCACTATAGGCCATCGCAATTTGTATAGGTGTAACCAAAGTATCACCTTGACCTACGGAAGTATTAACGTTATCTCCTGGTAACCATTGTGCGTATGGAAATGCTTGAGGATTTTCTTCGTGCACCTTTTTCTTCCAGTTTTCATCAGGTATTCGACCTTTGCTCTCGTTACCTATTGGAATACCTGTTACTTCTCCAAAACCAAACTCTTGCGCAGTATTTTGTATCTCATCTCCAGCGCTCTTACCTTTATACTGCAAAGACCATAGCTTTGATCCAATATTATAAAAATACGTGTCAGATGAAACTTCTAGTGCTTTTGCTAATGAAAGCAACCCATTAACTTTTTTACCGGCATTTGAAAATGTTACGTCTGAAACCTTTAAAGAACCAGTGTCATTAAAAGTTGAATAAGGAGTTATTATTCCTGCACGTTGACCAGCAATTGCTGTAACCATTTTAAATGTTGAACCAGGAGCATATAAACCCTGCACTGCTCTGTTATTTAATGGGTATGCATTTTTCGGATCGTTAAGTTCTTTCCATATCGGCGTTGGGATGCCATCAACAAAAGATGATGGGTCGAAAGTTGGAAAACTAGCAAGAGCTCTAACGAATCCATTATTGGGATCAACAACTGTTACTGAACCACCAGGTGCTTTAAAAAGCGAGAATTTCGTTTTATCAGCAATATCTCTTTGTGAACGTGTAACTTCAATCTGAGACTTTAAAGCTTCTTCGCTTTGCTTTTGCAGGTTTAAGTCAATTGATAAGACTACATCGTGTCCTGGAACTGCAGGCTCAAAACTAACCTGACGAAGCACCCGTCCTTTGGCGTCTATCTCAACTTTTTTAACAGATGGCTTACCTCTTAAATCTTTTTCGTATGCCAGTTCAACCCCGGACTTACCTATTGATTCACCAAGTTGATAGTTACCTTTGCGCTGTTTTAATTCTTCGTCATTAATTTCGCCTACATATCCAACAAGATGAGCGCCTACAGTTCCGTTTGGATATCTACGTACAGCTAAAGGCACTGCATCAACACCTGGAAATTCATTTTGTCTTTCTTTTATGTATTGAATACGATCGAGAGGAACATCAATTGCTACAGGCACAGGTTTATAAGGCGAAATTCTTTGGTCCAATATCTTTTCGTTTATTTTTTCTTTGGAAATTCCTAAAACCTTAGAAAGTTTTTCTATTACAAATTCTTTCTTTTTAGGAGTATCCAGTTGTTGCCTATCAACAACGATTGATCTTGCAATTCTGTTATCAACAATAACATTTGAATTGATATCTAATATTCTCCCCCGTGGTGCTTGTTCCTGGATTACACGTATACGATTTTGTGTAGCTGCCGCAGCCAATTGAGATCCGTTAGCTATTTGTAAATACCACAATCGAGTAATCAAAGTTAAAAAAATAGCTATAATGACAACGCCAACGATACCTATTCTTTTTTCACGTATTTGATCGCTCATCGATTCTTCCATGCGGGAGCTCCAATCAATGATTTAACCATTGCAAAAATAAATGGCGATGCGATCATGTTTATAAGTGAAGTTAAGAAAATCAAAGCAATCGAATGTAGACTAAATAGGCTTTCAAATCCTACAATGATAGAAACTAAAACATAAATAGAATTACCAATAAAACTTAAAACAAACCCCAAAAGAGGTACAGCAAAAGGAGTTGGCCTTATCATTCCAGTCTGCATTATCCCAACAACTAGGCCACAGGCCATCATTGAAATAGCAGTTACACCAACAGGAGTTGAATAAAAGAAGTCCAATCCGACACCTGCAAAAAAACCAAAGATAAGTGCAGTATTTGCACCAGCATAATATGCAACAGCAGCAACAGCTACATAACCAAATGATGGTGATGCGCCAAAGAAACGCAAAGATGAAAAAATCGTTGTTTCAAAAAGCAGACCGATTAAAACCATTAAAGCAATAGCACTCCAACGTATTATCGGCGAACGATCGCTGTCATCTCTTACAGCTAGAGGATCTAGAGAAAGTCGATGTCGAGCGTGCGATCCTGATTTCATCATTTCTCTCATTTGTTTGTATGTAAAATCGAAACGACTGAAATTTCATCTATATTGACAATAGGCTTAAGCACAACAATTTTGGTTAAGCCGCTCTGATCATTCTTTACACTTTTCACAGTTGCAACCGGTATATTTGCAGGAAATCTGCCATCTTGAAGACCAGAAGTCACTACTGTATCTCCTTTTTTGATGTCTGCATCAGGGTCGACAAACTGCATAGCTAAATCTTTTTCTCCAGAACTTCCTTGAGCTATCCCCACTATTTGACTACGAGAATCACGTACGCCTACACCTGATGTTGAATCTGTAATTAGAAGTACAGTTGACCTTGTAGAAGATACTTCAATTACTCTTCCCACAAGTCCATCACCAACAACGACAGGATCGCCTACTTTTACGTTAGAAGTCGATCCTTTATTCACTTGAACAGTAGTTTCAAAGTTAGAAGGTGCACCGGTTATGACTCGTCCGGTTGTGTATTTACTTCCAATATCGTCAACCAAATTTAAAAGTTTTTTCAGATCATCGTTTTCCTGAACAGCAGCCTCATAAGTTTTATTTTTTGTTTTCTCATCTATTACTTGTTTTTTAAGTTTTTTATTTTCATTTTTTAAATCAGAAGCATTAAATATTCCATCAAAAAAATTGCCAATTGGATCCGTAACCGCATTAACTCCTTTTTGTAATGGAGAAAATGCTTCTCTAACACCGGATCGTAAAGTTCCTATTGGACCTGAGGAACCACCGCGAACATCTATTGTTATAAGTGTTATAGCAGTAACACATAAGAGTATTACTACTCTTTTTTTAATATTCACATACGAGCTTTCTTTTAGTGAAGATTAGATGAAATCAAAACTGATTTGAGAACATCAAACTCTTCAAGGCATTGGCCAGATCCAACCACAACACTAAATAAAGGATTTTTAGCAATGATAATTGGCATTCCAGTTTCGTCTGCGAGTCGTCTATCCAATCCATGCAACAACGCGCCGCCACCTGTTACAACAATTCCTTTTTCCATAATATCCGCAGCCAATTCTGGTGGTGTTGTATCTAAAGTAACTTTTACTGCATCAACAATTGCACTCACTGGTTCGTCGATTGCTTCACGAATTTCAACAGTGGATACAACAATTGTTTTAGGCAGACCGGTGACCAGATCGCGACCACGAATTTCAGCCATTTGTTCTTCTGCTAATGGAGATGCTGAAGCTAAGCGCATTTTGATTTCTTCAGCTGTGCGTTCTCCAATTGCCAACGAGTACTCTTTTTTAATAAAAGTCATTATTGATTCATCTAGTTCATCTCCACCAATACGAACAGATTCACTTGCAACAATTCCACCTAAAGAGATGACTGCAACTTCGGTTGTTCCTCCACCAATGTCTACAACCATATTTCCTGTTGGCTCATGAACTGGTAAGCCTGCACCGATTGCGGCTGCCATTGGTTCTTCAATTATGTAAGCAGGTTTTCTAGCACCTGCATATTCTGCAGCTTCTTGAACTGCGCGCTGTTCAACACCTGTAATTCCACTTGGCACACAAATTACCATTCGAGGTTTTGCCCATCTGCGTTGGTGTACACGCTGAATAAAGTATCGAAGCATTTTTTCACATACATCGAAATCTGCAATCACGCCATCTTTTAAAGGTCGAATAGCTTTGATGTGTCCTGGCGTACGGCCAATCATTCTCTTTGCTTCTGATCCAACAGCTAATGGCCGGCCATCGCGAGTATTGACAGCAACAACACTTGGCTCGTTAAGTACGATGCCTCGACCGCGTACATATACAAGCGTATTTGCCGTACCTAAATCGACAGCCATATCGCGACCAACAATGGTAGAAAGTATTGAATCAGACAAGAAAATCGGCCTCCATTAGATACAAGGCTAGGCCAAAATAGGCAACTACGTCCAAAAGAGGACAGATTTCTATTGAGAGAACTGATTAGCTAAAAAAGATATCGATTTCTCTAGCTGCTGATTCTGTTGAGTCTGAACCGTGAATGAGATTTTCTGTGAAAAGTATTCCAAAATCACCGCGGATAGTTCCAGGTGCAGCTGTTGCTGGATCAGTAGAACCCATAAGATTCCTCATTACCATTTGCGCATCTCGGCCTTGGACTTCCATTACAACAACTGGTCCAGATTTCATAAAGTCACATAGTTCTTGATAAAAACCTTTGTCTTTATGCTCTTCGTAATGTTTATCAAGCACATTCTGGTCTAGTGTCCGTAAGTCCATACGAGTAATAGTTAAATTTTTTCGTTCTATACGAGAAATAACTTCACCGATAAGTTTTCTTTTAACAGTATCTGGTTTAAGAATAATAAGTGTTGTATCAAGCATGCTTAAATTTTAAGTCAGTCAATTCTAGAAATACGATTTGTAGTTAATTTAAACGTTCAATTCCAAGCGTTCTGTCGATGATAAGCGGTTTTTGTAATCCCGGAACCGTTATTTCGACAAGGCCCGCATCAATTAAATTCTGTATCGGTGAACCAAACTCAGCATTACGGTCTGCATGGGCAACTGCATGCGTATCAATTTTTTCACGCAGTTTTAATATATCTTTTTCAGTTATCAATCCGGCTTCTTGTAAGACAAGTATGGCATATGATCCGATTACTGTATTTGGATCAATTCGATCAATAATTGGGGCAATCTCGACCCCATTAAAGTCAAACTCTAAATCAGGATCTAAAAATGCCATTAATATTGTTACATGATTTTTTTCGTTAGGATTTATCCGCTGTAATAAACTAACTACTGTTTCTCTAGGCAATGAATAGCTAAATAAAAACTCTCTTAATCCAGATTCTGACCCTAAACTATCTATATCAATTTCTTCTAAAAATTGTATGACAGGGTCGTCCTGTCCAGGTATATTTCTATCCATAGAACTCAACATTCTACACAATTAGTACATTTTATACAAATCGCTAGACCAGGTGTGAGCGCACTTCCCCAACAACATAAAGGCTGCCAGTAACTATTATTTGATCGTCATCTAAAGCAATAGATTTTGCATATTCAATAGCATCTTTTGAACTCGGTATCTCGAAAACCGAATCGATTCCTTCTTCATTTAGATATTTAGCTAAATCTGAAACTTCCATTGCACGTTTTGAATCTGCTGCAGTTGCAATTACTACATCATCAACATCTATCTGAAGAGCATTGATCATTGCATATGCATCTTTTTCTTTTGTTAAACCTAAAACATAGATTTTGCGCATAGGTGCAAAATCACTTTCTAATGTTCTAGCAAGTGCTTGCGCTCCAGCAACATTATGTGCACCATCAATAATTATTAGTGGATTTCGTTCCAGTACTTCTAAGCGTCCAGGAGATGATGCTTGACCAAAACCAATTTCAATGATTTCGTCTCCTAGTGGTCCACCTAAAAATTCTTCACATGCAACAACAGCAGTTAAAGCATTCATGCCTTGGTGCTCTCCAAGCAGTGGCAAAAACTTATCTTCATAAGTATTGAATAGCGTTTGAAAACTTAGCAGTCTTCCACCAACGGCTGGTTCATTAGATAATAATTTAAAGTCTTCATTAATAATAACCGGACGCGCATTAACTTTCTGAGCTTGTTCAATAAATATTTGAGATATCGAATGATCTTGTTCAGATATAACAACACTATTATTCTCTTTAATAATTCCGCTTTTTTCTATAGCAATTTTTTCTCTAGTGTCTCCCAGATACGCCATATGGTCTAGTTCGACGTTAGTGATAACACTTACTTGAGAATTACAAACATTGGTTGCATCATAAAGTCCACCCATGCCAACTTCGATCAAAGCTATGTCAGTCGCAACTTTATTCATTATTTCAAATCCACTAGCTACGAAAATTTCGAAATATGAAGGCAAGTCTTTTGATACTTCTTCAAATGATTCTTCTACATTTTTTATAAAACGCAAAGATTCTTCTAGCTCATAGTCAGAACAAGGAATTGAATCCAAACAAACACGTTCATTCATATACGCCAAATGCGGAGATGAAATAGTTCCTGTGTAAAAACCTTTTGCTCGCATTAAAGATTCGCTAATTCGTGTCGTAGAAGTTTTACCGTTAGTACCAGTGATATGAATGGCTTTAATATTTTCTTGTGGGTCACCCATGTGTTTACATAGGGTTTTCATCCTTTCTAACGTAGGTCTAGTTGCACGACGCGAAAGCTTCCCGTTTTCAAAATTGTCGTGACTGTTTAGCCAGTCTTCAAGTTCGTGACTAATCATTTTTTAAAGCAAACTTTACTTGTGAAGTATCCCAAAATACATTTGAGTCTGTTTTAATAACATTACCTATAGAAAAATCAGGATCTGTAATATTGCATGATGATCGAATATCACTTAAGACAGCATCATCTAGCCAAGTTCCATTCAACCAATTAGCACCCATCATTTTTGCATTAGTGACTTCAGTCTTCATTGAAATCTTTGCTTCAGATTTAAGTGTTCTCATTTGTGTAACGACTTCTTTAGTCGTTGCATAAACATCGTGAGAAGTATCAAATGGCAGGTCTCCAGATTGTGGCCATTTTGCATGATGAATACTTCCCTCTTGCCACCATGACCAGACTTCTTCAGTAACGAATGGCATTATCGGAGCAAAGAGACGTTGGAAAATACTCAAAGCTATTCGTAACGTTGTTTGAGCGCTCAGCTTCGCGGCATCACCCTGACTTCCATATGCTCGGCTCTTAACTATTTCTAAATAGTTATCGCAGAAGTCCCAAAAACGTGTTTCGGCTATTTGCAATGACCTCGAATAGTCAAAATCATTGAATGCTTTTTGACAATCTTCACAATCTTTCTTCAAAATTGCTAGAAATGATTTGTCTATATTTTCTGTAACATTCTCAGATTGAACATCTTCAAAATCAGAGGCAACTGTCAAAACAAACTTGCTAGCATTTAATAATTTTGTAGAAAGCCTCCGGCCAATTTTCATAATTCCTTCATCGTAAGCAGTATCAACTCCAGGTCGACCATTTGCCGCCCAATATCTAACTGCATCAGAACCATATTGTTCTAGAAGTCCCATTGGCGTTACGACATTTCCTTTAGATTTACTCATCTTTTTTCTATCTGGATCTAAAATCCAACCAGAGATCAATGCATTGTAAAAAGGAATGCTGTTATGTTCATAGTGTGATCGTACAACAGTTGAGAAAAGCCAAGTTCTAATAATCTCATGTGCCTGTGGACGTAGATCCATTGGGAAAACTTTTTCAAAAAGTTCATCATCAACACTCCACTGCCCTGCAATCTGTGGGGTAAGTGAAGAAGTAGCCCATGTATCAAAAATGTCTGGGTCAGCCATGAATCCATTAGGTTGGTTTCTTTGAGATTCGTCATAACCGTTTGGAACATCAATAGATGGATCAACTGGAAGTTGTTTTGAATCAGGAACTAAAACTTCCTCGTAATTTGGCTCACCATTTTCATCTAAGTGATACCAGATTGGGATTGGAACACCAAAGTACCTCTGGCGAGAGATTAGCCAATCCCCATTTAATCCATCTACCCAGTTTTGATATCGCGATTCCATAAATTTTGGATGCCAATGTATTTGAGATCCTCTGTCTTTTAGCCCAGCTGCTACTTGTCTATCTCTACCACCATTTTTTATATACCACTGCCTCGAAGCAACTACCTCTAAAGGCCTATCGCCCTTCTCATAAAATTTCACGGGTCGCATAATTTCTTTTGGTTCGTCTAAAAGAGATCCTGATTCACGCAGCATTTCTTCCATGACTTTTTTTGCCTGATTAGGATAAAGACCTGCAATTTTACTGAAAGCATTCTTTGCTGCTTCAGGATCTATTGGACCCCAACTTGATATCGAATCGGATAGATCAATTATTTTTCCATCTCGACCGATAATGGAACGCACAGGAAGATCTAATTCTCTCCACATTTGCACGTCGCTAATATCACCCCAAGTCGAGATCATTACAACACCTGATCCTTTTTCAGGATCAGCTATCTCATGATGAAATATTTCTAAAGGAACTCCAAATACTGGAGATAAAACTTTCTTACCTACTAAATGAGTGAAACGTTCATCTTTTGGATTAACAGCTACACCTACATCTGCGGCTATCAATTCAGGTCTAGTAGTTTCGATAATTAAATATTCATCTGATGCTGAATTTTTAGCTTCGTCATAAAAAGGAAAAGCCAATTTATAAAATTTACCGCCTTTTTCTCTGTCTTCAATTTCAGCCTGCGCAACCGCAGTTTTAAAATCAACGTCCCAAAGAGTTGGAGCATCCGAATTATATGCTTCTCCCCTTTGAACCATCTTTAAGAATGCACGCTGTGAAATCTCTTGGGCAGTTTTGCCAACTGTCGTATATGTCATTTTCCAATCAACGGAAAGCCCGAGATGTTTCCAAAGTTCTTCAAACTTTTCTTCATCGATAGAAACTAATGTTGAACAAAGCTCAGTAAAGTTTCTACGCGAAATTGGTTGCGGTGGGTCAAGCGGTTCTTCAGGAGCAGTAAAATTTGGATCATATTCGACGCTTGGATCACATGTAACTCCATAATAATTTTGAACTCTGCGTTCAGTAGGTAAACCATTATCATCCCATCCCATTGGATAAAAAGGATGCTTGCCAGACATACGTTGAAAACGAACAATGGTATCAGTATGCGTATAACTAAAAACATGTCCTAAATGTAAAGAACCAGAAACGGTAGGAGGAGGTGTATCAACAGCAAAAATCTCTTCGCGAGTATATTTTCTATCGAATGCATAAATGTCTTTATCTTGCCAAACTTTTGACCACTTGTCTTCAAGACCATCAGCTGTAACATTTTCTGGAATTTTGGCGTTCATAAGATGAGATATTCTAGGCGATCACTGGACCTCTTCGCTCATAGAATTACCCAATACTAAACATAAAACACTTTGATTTTCTTGTCTCATGGCTTCAAATATTATGTCTTTATCTACAAATGTCGTTTTGGCTTCGTCAACATCCACAAATCGATATTCGTCATGTTCGTGGGAAAGGATTACATCCATAATTTTATCTAGATCAAATTTAAGAACTATGCGCAGTGCTGTACGCGTAGGGTGAACCATAACTTCGCCTGTAGGAAATTCTGGAAGTGAAATGCCTGTTTCTTCAAGTACTTCACGCCGTAAAGCTTGAACTACAGATTCTCCTATTTCATCGACACCGCCACCAGGAAATTCCCATAATCCAGGGTAAGTGTCTTCTTTAGCCCTACGTACAACCAATACTTTATCTTCAGCACAAATCACAGCCGAGACAACAAGACGATTTTTTCCTAAACGTGAAGCATGCGAAATGTAATCATCGTTTAGCTGATCCCAATAATTTTCTAAATCTTCCACGACGGTATCCTAGACCTAACAACCAATATGCTTATGTTATTTATTACCCGTTATGATCTAACTAGAGATAACTGGTCCATTTGGAATACTATTCGCCATAGTATTGCTTATGAATGTAGGGGTTGATGACCCACCTCCATTAGACAAGAAAGCACTGTAACTAGTAAACCCTTTTTTAACTCCATTTTCGGCTAAATAAATACTGCCACTATTAACAATATATTTTGAAAGATCATTTTGGCTAAAGTTGAATCTGTTACAGATTTCACCACCATCTAAAAAGCTAGATAAGGTATACCCGAAATTTGAATAAAGTGTAGAATCAACTCTGTAAAGGACGCCATTTGTTCCAACGTACGTATTTGATCCACACTTTATAGTTGTACGGAGATTCGATCCGATACTGTATTTAGAAAACTCACTAGGACTTATAGTTCTTACCGATGTGCCCAAACCTAAATCAACAGTATTAGCAAAACTGGTAACAGGGAAAAGAGATGGAGATCCAGACCAATTATTTACCACGTAGACACTTGCCGAATTCGAAACTTTAACTAACGAACCTCCACCCAACATAGTGTCACCTGTTGCTATTGAATTCAAAAATAAGTCTGAGAAACGATGGATTGCTATTGGATATCCAAGGCTCACTAAATCTGGCCAACTAGCGATTGGCCTCTTATAACCGTTATCTATGAAATAGACAGTAGCGTCGGTTACGCTACGGAAATAGACAGTCACTGCAGGGCCATTTACAAAACGATTTAATGTATCAGGTGAAAACAAAATCAGATTTGAACATGAGTATCCAAAATCTACAACTAGGTCACAAGAAGGAAACAAAAGTTTGATTCCAGCAATTATCAAATATACATTTGAGTCGGCAGTTGAGCCTATGACTCTACTTAAATTGCTTCCCGTAGGGATACTGTCAAGATAACTTTTCTCAACGAATCGCACTGGTCCTAAAGTACTGAAGTCATTGAAAACTCCGATATTTGTTATGGGATATTTTGTATCACCATTTATCAAATACACTGAAGAATTTGAAACAGTTCTTACTAGCTCTGCATTAGTTGGAGAAGCCATTTGTATTGCCTGGATAATAGATGGTCTCTTTCTTGTAATGCCGTTACGTGAATCTTTAATATCGAGTCCACTAGATTTAAGTCTTGTCAAAATTTGAATAGAACTTTCATTAGGATACGCTTGACGCAAAAGTGCTACAGCACCAGAAATCATCGGTGTGGCCATTGAGGTACCGCTTTTAATTTCATATCCATCTACTGTTCCATCATTTATATCTAATGATGAAGGTACAGAAGATTTTATTGATGAACCTGGTGCCCATAGACTCAACATAGAATTCGAATTTGAATAATTTGCTACTACATCTGATTTTGTCGTTGCACCAACTGCAACAGCTTTAGAAATACATGCAGGCCAAGAAATGTTAGATGAACTCCCATCGTTACCTGAAGCCACAACTGTTAGAATCCCATAGCTTCTAAGTTGTGATATAGCATCTGCTTCATCTGGACTGTCTGCATCACAATTCGTTGAATACGCTCCACCGCCTAACGACATATTGACTGAAACTACGCCTGTCCTGTGAGATAACACATAATTGAGAGCACTTAAAACATCGCTATCACTAGTTAAAATACAAGGACTTGCTGCACCAACTGATGAACATATGGGATTTCCTTGCGAATCCAAATTGGCATTTGTGTATGTAGAAAAAACTTGTATCGCCATTATGGTGGCACTAGGTGCGATTCCTCCTGTTGGAGCACCAGAAACACTGCGCCGTCCTGCAGCTATACCGGCTACATGAGTTCCATGTCCACATCCACTCGTTGTTGCACATGGCGCTCCAGCTCCGGAACCTGTTTGTGAGTCTAAATTATTAGGACAAGATCCTGACCCACCTATTCCATCTGGACCTTGAGCAAAACAAGCTTCAGTTGTTACAGCACCTGATAAAAATGGATGAGACGATTGAACTCCAGTATCGATGATTGCAATTTTGCTACCCACACCTGTATATGAAGTTGAGTTATTCCATGCACTATCCGCTCCTAATATCGAGACTGCTTGAGTTAAAGATGGGCGAATTAAATCTGATGACGGTGTATAGAAATTTTGAAGTTTAATAGTTTCAACATTTGGATTTTGTTTTAGTTGTTCAAGTTGATTCAAATCTACGTTTGTCGCCATCGAAGGTATCCGTGAATACTTAACAGTTTCACTCTTGTTTAAATCAGCATCATCAACAATTTCATTTTGATCACTAGAAAGTTCACTTCGTTTTGTCGTTGAATTTAAATCATTAGTTGTGTAATTTTTTAAGCTAACAATTACATCTACTGAGCCTTGTGAATTTATTGCATCGATAATTCCACTGTCTACGCTTACGTCGCTCGCTTGAGTCTTTACTGAAGAGGCATAACTTGGCAATGCGAAACTCGTAATTGATACAGCAATAGTTAGAGCTATCACGCAGAATTTATTTGCCCTCACTCGCCTCACATATATTTATTCGGCATAAAGGTACATAGATCTAAAGTAAAAAATTATGCGAATTTAAATGAATGTAGCGAAGTCTTATGCAGACTTTTTGCCACCTTCAAATATAAGCTTAGGAGTAGAGCGATTCAGTACTACTTGCTCGTCAACTACACACTTTTTAACATCACTTCGAGAAGGCAATTCATACATGGTCTCGAGCAAAACTTCTTCCATAATTGCACGTAAACCTCTAGCTCCTGTTTGGCGGGTTAATGCTTCTTGAGCAATTGCTTTTAGAGCTTCTTCTGTAAATTCGAGTTCGACATTGTCGTATTGGAAAAACTTTTCGTATTGTTTAATTAGCGCATTCTTTGGTTCTGTAAGAATAGATATCAAAGCAGCTTCATCTAAATGATTAACAGCAGAAACAACAGGAAGTCGACCAATAAATTCTGGAATCAAACCGTATTGCATTAAATCTTCTGGCAAAATTTTACCAAGTATTTGGACTAGATCTTTTTCTTCTGCACGTTTTGAATCAGAAATGAAACCTAAAGTTTTTCCGCCAAGACGTGATTCAACAATTTCTTCTAAACCAGGAAATGCTCCACCACAAATAAATAGAACATTAGCTGTATCGAGTTGCAAGAATTCTTGATGAGGATGTTTACGTCCACCTTGAGGAGGAACAGAAGCAACTGTACCTTCAAGAATTTTCAGCAATGCTTGCTGAACACCTTCACCAGAGACGTCTCTTGTAATAGAAGGATTTTCAGCTTTACGTGCGATCTTGTCTATTTCATCAATATAGATAATTCCAGTTTCTGCTTTTTTAACGTCGTAGTCCGCAGCTTGAATAAGTTTCAATAAGATGTTTTCTACGTCTTCACCAACATAACCAGCTTCAGTTAAAGCTGTAGCATCAGCTATTGCAAAAGGAACATTCAGCATTCGAGCAAGAGTTTGAGCTAATAATGTTTTACCACAACCAGTAGGACCTAAGAGCAAAATATTAGATTTTTGTAATTCAACTTCACTGTCACCATAACCACCGAGACGAACACGTTTGTAGTGATTATATACGGCAACAGAAAGAATTTTCTTTGCTTGATCTTGTCCAACAATATATCCGTTTAGATAATCAAAAATTTCTTGAGGCTTTGGTAATTCTTCAAGTGAAGTTTGTTGCGCTGGTTCAAGTGAATTTAATTCTTCTTCAATTATTTCGTTACAAAGCTCTATACATTCATCACAAATGTATACGCCTGGACCAGCAATTAATTTTTTTACTTGCTTTTGACTTTTACCGCAGAAAGAACACTTTAGTAAATCGCCACTGTCACCAAACTTCGCCACGAAATATTACCTTTCGATTTTTGTTATCTTGTCGACAAAAAATATGTGTGTCCTTGAGCGTATCACGTTTTTGACTGTGAATGTAAGCACAATTTTTATATCTACATATAAAAATGATTATTTATTTGTCAACTAGTTTGAGCTTGTTGATGAAAGCGAAGCAGCTGCTAAATCACTGCTCGACAATACTGCGTCAACCATTCCATATTCTTTCGCCTCTTCAGCGCTCATAATATAGTCACGGTCTGTATCAGCATGGATTCTTTCAATGCTTTGGCCTGTGTGGCTTGCTAGCAATTCATCGAGAGCTTCACGCATACGCAAAATTTCTTTTGCTTGAATCTGGATATCTGCTGCTTGACCTTGCGCACCACCTAAAGGTTGGTGAATCAAAATTCTTGCATTTGGAAGAGCGAAACGCTTACCTTTTGCACCAGCTGCTAAAAGAACAGCTGCAGCTGAAGCACATTGACCAATACAAATTGTTTGAACATCAGGTTTAATGAACTGCATTGTGTCGTACATTGCAAAAAGACCTGTGATTTCTCCACCAGGAGAGTTAATGTACAAAGAGATATCTTTGTCTGGGTCTTCACTTGCTAAGTGTAAAAGTTGTGCAATAACCATGTTTGCTACAGAGTCATTAATTGGAGTACCTAAATAAATAATTCTTTCTTGCAAAAGACGTGACCATACATCCATTGCTACTTCTTGGCCGCGGTTGTTTTTGTAAACAACTGATGGGTTAGGAATATAAAATTCGCTCACTTAAGTTCTCCTTGATTGTTTTAGCTTTGTCAGTCTAGAGCAATTTTGATTGCTTGTTGGTTTTAGTGCTTGTGGTCGTGGTCATGTTCGTGATCATGCTGATGATCGTGGTCATGATCATGATCGTGATCTTGTACGGCACTAAGCGCGCTAAGGATATCTTCGCCATCTTGATTAGGTATCTGAAGAGCAATTTCGTTTCCTTGAGCGTCTTTACCAACTGCATTATCCATTACAAGCTTTAAGGCTTTAGATTTAGCAATATCTAGTCTTACTTGTTTCTCAACACCAGGTTTTTTAACTCTATTCCTTATTTTGTTTATTTTTTCTTTCGATGTAGCTGCGAATTTCTCTATTTCTTCTTCGAGCTCTTCGTCTGTAGCATCAAGCTTTTCAGCTTCGATGATTGCCCGAACTGCTAAATCGGATTTAATGGCAGCAATCGCATCTTTCTCGACATTTTCTTCAAATTCGCTTCGAGCTGTTTCGTCGAGTGAATCGAGATATGCTTCGAGTTGAGCAACATCAACTCCGCTTTGATGAGCAATTGATTCTTTACGTGAAGCAATTTCACGATCCAAAAATGCTTTTGGAACATCTTCACCAACAAGTTCAGCTAATGCTTCCATAACTTTTTGTTGCGCCTGCATTTGGGCTTGCAACACTTGCAAATTACCCATTCGCTTTTTAGTGTCTTCTTTCCACTCATCTAATGTCGCAAAATCAGTATTTTCTTTTATCCATTCATCTGTTGCTTCAGGAAGAACTTTGTTTTGAACATTTTTAATTTCAATTTCAAACTCAACTTCTTTACCAGCATTCTCACCGAACTGATCAGAAAGAACATCTGTAAATGTTGCCGTGTCCCCTACTTTTTTACCAATCAATTGTTTATCAAGTTCTTCGCCAATAATTCCAGAACCAACACTATATAAATAGTCATTAGCAGTTAAGCCAGGAACAGCTTCACCCTCGATTGAACCAGAAATATCAATGGTTGCATAACTTCCATCTGCAATAGCGTCTTCGCTGTCTTTAAGTTCTCCATGACGTTCACGTAAAGAGTCGAGTTGTTTATTAATCGATTCATCGTCAATTGCTTCAACATCTACTTGAACTTCGAGCTTGTCATATCCAGTAATTTTTACAACAGGTCGAACTGCAACTGTTGCTTCAAAAACTACATCGCCTTCCTCTTCACCAGAATTGACTTTAAGTTCTGGATAGTCAACTGGATCAATATCATTTTCGTCAACTGCATCGATATAATATTTTGGCAACGAATCGTTAATCGCCTGTGCTCGCCCAGCTTCGTAACCTATCTGTTTTTCTAAAAGTTTTCTAGGAGCTTTACCTGGCCTAAACCCTGGAAGGCGAACTTGAGTTGCAAGCTTCTTAAATGCTTCATCAATTGATTTCTCAAATTCCTGCTCAGGTACAGTAATCGTAAGGCGGATATTATTGTCTGCTAGATGTTCAATCTCTGTATTCATAAGGTTTTATAGTCTAGAAGAAGCTACAAATAAGTACATATTGTAAGAGAGATTTAATTAATTAGGTGTAAGACAAATAGAATACGAGCATGTCTAGCATCACAAGTCACCGTAAACATCGAGTTCACAGCGAAGGTCATAAACTCGGCCGACATAACTGGATTCGCGCAGGAGTTTTAGGAGCCAGCGATGGCGTTGTGTCTATTACTGCTTTGCTTCTTGGAGTACTTAGCGCTAAAGCAAGTCTTAATACTTTGTGGCTTACAGGCTTGAGCGCAATTGTTGCTGGTGCATTTTCTATGGCAATTGGTGAATATGTTTCTGTTGCATCACAAAAAGATATTGAAAATGCAAACATCGCAAAAGAAACCTGGGAACTAGAGACCGAAGCCGACGACGAACTTATTGAACTTAAAAATATTTATAAAGCTAGAGGTCTAGATGATGCTTTAGCTCTTGATGTTGCTAAAGCAATGACACAACACAATGCCCTTGAAGCGCATTTACGTGATGAACTCGGAATGTCAGATATTGAAGCTACTAATCCTTTTCAAGCTGCATATGTTTCCTTTATTGCATTTTCTCTAGGCGGCTCAGCGCCCTTTGCTTTGTCACTATTTTCAAGAAACGTTTATGACAGTATTACAGCAAGAGTTATTCCTGTTGTAATAATTGGAGTAATTGCTCTAGCAATTTTGGGTTATACAAGCGCAAGACTTGGCGGTGCACCTGTTAAACGTGCATTAATTAGAATAATGACAGGTGGTATTGCTGCTTTTGTGATTTCAGTAGCTCTTGGTGCAAGTATTGGCTAAAAATTAATGCGCAATAAATATTGTCGTATACAAAATATAAACAATATATATAGCAACTAGTACATATCCTTTAGAACGATTTAAAACATTTGATTTAAGTGGGATCAAAAGAACCATACTTATGAGGCTTAACAAAACTGGCGCAGTTATGTCTGCTGAGCTAACTTTTATTGGATAGATAATTGCCGCTATTGCAACTATTAAAAGCATATTAAAAATATTGCTTCCAATAACAGTTCCAACACCTATGTCGTCATGACCTCTCATCCTTGAAATAATTGTTGTTGCTAATTCAGGTGTTGAAGTTCCGAGCGCGACAAAAGTTGCACCAACAATAAAAGTATCCCAACCCAATAGATCTCCGATTGCTTTTGCGCCGTCAACAATTAGATAACCAGCTGATACCAATAAAATTAATCCTGCTAATAAAAATATGACGGACTTGTTTATTTTCTTTTCTCCCAAAACTTCGCTCGTTTCTGAACGCGCTTTAATTGTTTGAATAAGACCAAGCATTAGCCAGACAGTAAAAAATAAAATCATGACGATGCCGTCTATATAGTTAATTTTTTTATCGATTGATAAAACTAAAACTAAAACAGGTGCAATAATTGCAAAAGGTAAATCTCTTTTTAACTCCCTTTTAGAAACTTTAAGTGGTTTAAGTATTAATGCAATGCCTAGAACCAAGCAAATGTTAGTTAGGTTTGATCCAATTGCATCTCCTAAAGCCAGTTCTGATTTTTTGTTGGTGGCAGAAATTATAGAAACACTAAGTTCTGGTGACGAGGTTGCGAACGCAGCGATAGTTGCACCAATAATTCCAGCAGGGATCTTTGCCCATGAAGCAACCCCAACTGCTCCTTTAACAAATAGTTCACCGCCTAAACCTGCAAAGATAATGCCAATCACTAATAACAAAAAAACCATTGGATGACAATCTAGAGGAAATAAAGAATTTTTTCTTCCATATAAACTTTGAGAATAAATATCGTATAGACTTTCCGTTCTACAGTCACGGGATGTGGCGCAGCTTGGTTAGCGCGCCTGCTTTGGGAGCAGGAGGTCCAGGGTTCGAATCCCTGCATCCCGACCACAATTTAACTATTAATAAATAGCTCTTTCGTATCCTTTTATTGTTTGTAATCCCACATTTTCAAGATTTAAAGAAATAACATATTCGAAACCGAAAGAGGTAAATATGGAACAATCAAAAACATCATTCGAAAAACTTCGTGACTTTGCGCAGTACTTCACAGCAGGCGCAGCAATCCTTGCAGGAATCTGTTGGGTTCTTTCAGATGTAATAGCAAAGGATTCAACACTTTTTGACAAGCTTGCAAACATAACTATTGGAGCGACTATGGTCGGCGGTGTTGTCATGGGAGTTTTATATTTAATTCATCTTACAAAAAAAGAAAAATAATCAGGATCGAGTGTTCTTCTATCGGACATGTCTGATAGCATCTAGATCTCATATCGCGGGTGTAGCTCACAGGCATCACAAACTATAAACTGTGAACCACCTTACGCGGGTGTAGCTCAATGGCTAGAGCCCCAGCCTTCCAAGCTGGTTATGCGGGTTCGATTCCCGTCACCCGCTCCATATAAAACTAAAGTGCGACTAAAAAGCGATTAGCATTTGTTCATGTCTTCAAACGATAACGAAACGCTTAAACATGAAATTTCTGAAAAAATCGAAGAGCTTCCTTCGCATTTAAAATTTGATCCCCTTGTAGGGCACCCTAAACGTAAATCAATTTTGGCTGTGATGTGCCTTTCGCTCGTCGTAATTGTTTTAGATAACTCAATTTTAAACGTTGCGATACCGACTATCAGTCAAACATTACGTGCCAGCGATCAACAGCTTTTATGGATCATCGATGCTTATACATTAATTTTTGCTGGACTCCTACTAACCGCAG
The DNA here is from genome assembly GCA_046331265.1 of Acidimicrobiia bacterium. Taxonomy (GTDB): domain Bacteria; phylum Actinomycetota; class Acidimicrobiia; order IMCC26256; family JAGPDB01; genus JAGPDB01. The sequence continues at coordinate 83,181 of JAXLRE010000007.1, forward strand.
GCACATTAGGTGACCGCTTCGGAAGACGATCGTTACTACAAATTGGGCTAACAATTTTTGGTTTGGCATCCTTAATATCTGCATTTTCTCATTCACCTACTCAGTTAATCATCGGTCGAGGCCTAATGGGTATTGGTGGTGCAGCAATAATGCCATCGACATTGTCGATCATTACAAATGTGTTTCCTCCAAAAGAACGCGCAAAAGCAATTGGAATTTGGGCTGCATTTGCTGGAATTGGTGTAGCTATTGGTCCACTAACTGGTGGTTTTCTTATTGAACATTTCTGGTGGGGCTCGGTATTTCTAGTAAATATTCCTGTTGTAATTTTTGGTGTGTTAGCAAACGCAGTTTTGGTTCCAGAATCAAAAGCAGAGTATTCAGAAAAAATCGATATCATCGGAGCAATACTTTCAATCATTGGTCTATCAACTTTGCTCTATGCAATTATTTTTGGTGCTGATGATGGATTCTTAAAACCAGGTGTATTAACTGCTGGAGCAATTGCATTTATATCTCTTGTCGGCTTTTTCACTTGGGAATCAAAGACTGCATCTCCGATGTTGCAATTGAAATTCTTTAAAGATAAACGATTTTCTGCTGGCGCGATTTCAATTACTCTGACATTCTTTGCAATGTTTGGTATGAGCTTTTTACTTTCACAATATCTACAAAGTGTTCTTGGTTTCACACCTCTACAAAGCGGTGTAAGGTTTATTCCTTTTGCTTTTGCAATGATTGTCACTGCTCCCCTAAGCGCTAAAGCATCTGCAAAATTTGGAACTAAACAAACCGTTGTTACAGGTTTAACTCTTGTATTAATTGCGCTTTTAGCAATGTCTACTCTGCAAGTTAACGACAGCTATGCGAATGTAATTTGGATGATGATGTTAATGGCATGCGGTATGGGCCTTACGATGGCTCCTGCAACTTCATCTGTTATGAACTCATTGCCGCGTGAAAAAGCAGGTGTTGGTTCTGCAATGAATGACACAACACGAATGGTTGGTGGCGCTTTAGGACTAGCAGTCAGCGGTTCTGTTTTTGCATCTATTTATAGAGACAAGTTAAAAAACTTTCCAGCAATAAAGGACTTGTTAGCTGCCATGGAATCGCTTGGCGTAAGCAAGAACAAACAGCAAGAACTTTTAACTAATCTTTCTGACTCATTAGGTAAAGCTATTGGAATAGCTAAAGGCGTTAGAGACCCTTCGACTATCCCTGATCCAACTTTAAAGTCGCAAGTTAGTTCTTTACCAGCCCCAGTACGCGAGCGTGTAAGCAATTCGATTGTCAATGGAGCACAATATTCTTTCGTTAAAGGTATGCATGTTGGTATGTACGTGAGCGCTATTGCAGTTGTTATTGCAATTACTGTTGCTCTTATTTGGTTGCCTAAACATTCAATGTCTAAAGAACAAGCTGAGGGTACGACTATATGAAAAAAGCACTTGTAATTCTACTGTTAGTTCTAACAGTAGTTTTGTCTGCATGTGCTGAGAAAAAAGCTAAACCAGAAAAAGTTGTTCCCACTTCAACTTCAAGCTCGACTACAACAACTGTTTCAAAAGTTGAACCGACATTGACAACTAAAGTCATGTTAGATGGTTTGACCAACCCGTGGGATATTGCATTTAGTTCAAATGGAACAATGTTTTTTACGCAACGAAATGGCAAACTCAACGCTTTAGTCGGTACAGAAAATCGAGTTTTAATAGATAATCCTGATGTTAAAGCAGACGGCGAAGGCGGACTTTTAGGTTTAGCATTAGATAAGACTTTCAATAAAAACCGATACTTGTACGCATGCTACAACTCAAAGACTGCATTAGATATAAGGGTTGTTAGATTTTCAGTAAGTAAAGATGTAAGAACAGTTTCGGATCCTAAAGCAATCATTACAGGCATTCCATCAAAAAATTCCGGACGCCATAGTGGTTGTCGCATTCGAACAGCGCAAGACGGAACTTTATTTATTGGAACTGGTGATGCTGCCAATTCGAATAACCCACAAAATCCTAAAAGTCTTGGTGGAAAAATTTTACATGTTGACAGAGACGGTAACGGAGTAAAAGGAAATCTAACTGATCCGTTTGATTCAAGAATTTTAAATTATGGACATAGAAATGTTCAAGGAATTGCTTTGTTTGATAAACCTGTAGACGGCGTTTATGGATTCAGTACTGAACATGGGCCTGACAAAGACGATGAAATTAACTTAATAACAAAAGGTAATTTTGGTTGGGCTCCTATTGGTGATTACAACGAAAATGTTCCAATGACTAACTTGAAAAAATTTCCAGATGCAATATCTGCGATTTGGTCAAGCGGATCCCCCACTCTTGCTACCTCTGGCGCATCATATATTAGAGGTTCTAATTGGAAATTATTTGATGGAGCTTTGGCTGTAGCAACATTGAAAGCACAAGAATTAAAAATTATTAAGTTCTCAGCTGATTACAAAATTGAATTTGATAAAACTTTTTTCAACGAAGAATTTGGACGAATACGAGTTGCGACGCAAGGTCCAGATGGAAATCTATATATTGCAACAGATGACTCTTCGAACGGAAAAATTATCCGGATAACGCCTAATTAAGGTGCTGAACTTGATGTTGATGCTGCTGAAGTTGCTGTATTTTGACCTGGTAATTGAGTTGAAGAAGGCGGACCAACAGCAGTTGTTGGTGTGGTAGTAGTTGTAGATGAATCTACAGCAACAAATAAATCGACAATTGTTTTAGCTATTGCACTTAGCGATGTTTTATCGACAATAGTTTTTGATCCTTGCACAAAAAAACATCGATCTGTTTGACTTACAATAATCGTTGGGTCTGTTTCATCGGAATAAATTGCATTTTTTGCAACATCAGGTATTGCAACTTTATTTTTTTGTGAATCAAAAAGAACAGCACACTGCGCTGGTGAATCTACATATAAAGTTATGTAGTTAATTTCTTTTCCTATGTTTGAATACGTACAACGTTTTTTGTCTTTTGTGATTTTAGGTTCGACATCAGCAACTATCCCTCCAGCTAACAATGCAGTGTCTGTTAGAAATTCACAAGCTTGAGCATTTTTTGCTGGCAAAGTTGTTGTAGTTGTAATGACTAACGGCTTTGAAGGTTTATTATCATCATCAGAACTAAATACGATAATTAGAACTAGAACTGCGGCTAGAAAAGCAGCGACGAATATAACTATTTGTTTTTTGGTCAATTGCTTTAAAAACACGCGCCATCCTATCCGTGTTGGGTCGAAAAACTATCGATTTTCGATAGTTTTTCGACCAACCGGACGGAAAATGGGGTGGCTGAGGGGAATTGAACCCCCGACCTCCAGTGCCACAAACTGGCGCTCTAACCAACTGAGCTACAACCACCATGCATAAACGCCCAGTAACCTTAGCGTTTCACGCACGCCCGGAGGGATTCGAACCCACGGCCTACAGATTAGAAGTCTGTCGCTCTATCCAACTGAGCTACGGGCGCATTCAGATCGAAAATCATATCATCAACCAGCGCAAACAGGTGAACTAGATAGATTTTTCTATGAATATGGCGAATAAAGATCCTGAAATATGGGTCAAATGAATTATTCGAACAAATTATAGAAAGAATCCCTTCTAAGTGCCGATATATAACTGTGTCTTTATAAAGGGAAGCTATGAAAAAAAACAATATATCTAACATTTTTATTTTCATTGGTTTTGCGTATTTAGCATTTAGAACTTATCTGCAAATACAAAACGCAACACCAATGAGTTGGTTGGTATATGCAATTGAACTAATCACTGTATTAGAACTTTGCTTTATCTACTTCGCAGTTACGCATCAGAAAAAGCGAAATAAAAAACAACGCGAGATGATAACTGATGCTGTGGCAATAATTGATGCACGCAACTGTTCACAAGATGAACTTATTGCATCTTTATACTCAATTGAAGAATCATCTGAGTTTGATCGCGCATTAGTTCTACGCAACGCGGTTACAAACGAAGTCGCATTCGAAAATATTGCAGACTACAAAAAAGCAATCCTTACAGAAAAAATAGAGATAACAAGCAATCCAAAATTCATTGCATGGATGAATGCAGGCGATGTAATTTTAGAAGACACAATTTCTCAAGCTAGTGCTTACTTCACAGATTCAATAGCAGTTGTATTCCCTAAATCTGCTCTATGGTCTAATGAAATTTCTAATGGTTCTTCACCTGAGAATTCAGACATAATCAATGATGAAGTAAACGCCTTTATTTCTTCGACTAGTAGCCAAGAATGGGCTGGTGAAAGCTGTATTTTTACATCTGAATTCTTCAGTGAAAACATTACTTCCAACGTTCAAAACGCAAACTTTTTCGCAACTATAAACAAAGCTTTAAACGTTGCTAAAGCTAAATCTGTTTATATCGACGTGATTGGTTTCGAGCAACAAGACAACAATGCTTTCTCTCGAATTGAAACACGTACAAATGAAATCAGAGTTGGAACAAAATCATTATTTAGAGATGGATTCAAAAAAAGCTCTATTGCAAATCTTCGTTATGCAACAAGACCGTTACGCGCATTGCGAACGATTGCATTTTTTGTTGTTGCAGGTATAAGTGTTTTAACAGGCAAAATTCCATTCCCTAATTCAAACATTGCAATCATGTTTGGAGCATGCGCATTTTATGTCTGTGCATTACTAGCAATAAAGTTTCTTTCGAATAAACGCCTCGATCAAATATCAAGAATTAGAACTTCTCTAGCTAACTTAGGTTCTGACTTAACTTCTTGGTTAAAGAAAAATACAGCTATTGCAAAAAGAATAAATACTTTTGCTGGAGCAGCTCTCGCTATTTATCTTGCATCTTGTTTAGTTGCTAGATGGTTTTTGAATTTTGGCAATGATGTTAAGTCTCAAAATAGCGCTCCTGCCTTGCTTTTTGGGATTATTTCACTCGGATATTTAGTATACGGTCTAGAACTTGTTGGCTTTAAGCAACGTCGAAACACATTACGACGTATTTTAAATATCAACGCAAAGTTTGGTCGCCGTGCAATCGAAATTGCAGACCTCTCCCCTAGTGACTGTGGCGTTATCTCATCTCGCCCAACAGAAATCGGTCATGAAGAAGTAATTTCGCTTTCTATCCCTCAAGGAAATACTACAAAAGAAATACATTTACAATCACGTGTTGTTAATTCGACAAAAGTTGGAGTTAATTACCGTATTGGTTTTGTTTTCGAATCAATGTCAGATGAAGACAAAGCCATTCTAACAAAATTCTGCACTTTGACTTACCCACTATATGTTTTAAGAGGTCATTCACGTATTGCAGGTGACAGTTCAGCAACTGATGTTTCGCTTGCTACACAAAAGAAAACAACTAGTTCAATTACGTTTCTCCGCAACCAATCACAAAAACCGTTGGTACGAATCGCAGCAATCGTCGCACTATTTGCTGTTGCTGCGTCTAATCTACCTCCTTATTCTCGTGCGTCTGCAGCGACAACAACTGGAACTGCAAACACAATATCTGGTGTTATTTTTCAAGACTTCAACACAAATGGTGTTAAAGATCCAGGCACAACAGGTTCAGCAACTGATGCACCAATTGCAGGTGTAACTGTTAAAGCTACTTGTGATAATTCTGGTGTCACAACAACAGGTTCAGCAACATCAAATGATAAAGGTGAATTTATTATTTCGAATGTAACTGGACAGTGTCGTGTTGAAACAACAAGTGGTATTCCTACTGGTATGAAATCTTCTCAAGCTGGTACTGATTCAAATACGCTTGTTCAATTCCACCGTTCAGGTACAGCAAATGTAATGTTTGGTCTTCAATACCCTGGCGACTACTGTCAAAACAATCCAAATGTTTTAGTTACATGTTTTGGACGAGGAAACATAACAGTTACTTACCCAAATAAAGGATCAATCGAAAGCAATACATGGAATAGTACATCAGACTGGACCGATACCGTTAAGTTTGGAAAAGTCGGAACCGTTTATGGTCTTGCATACAAGAAAGATACAAAAGAATTATTTAGTTCTGCATATTTACGACGTAAAGCCGGCTTTGGGCCTATGGGAATTGGCGGTATCTATAAAACATCGTTAGGTACTGCAGGCAATCCTGTTACAAACTGGTTAAATTTAGAGACTGTCGCTCAAAAGTACGGTGAAACTCTTGGAGCGAATCCACGTCCAGCTAATCAAACACAATATGATTTAGCGGTCAACGACTACGAAACAGAACCATATGTTGGACGTCGCGGTATTGGTGACATAGATATTTCTCCAGATGGAAAAACACTTTATGCAACTAACTTAAATACTGGAAGTATTTACGCAATAGAAATTGCTAATCCGCAAAACACACAACGACTATCAATAACTGGAACACTTAATACTTCTGCAGGCAGAACATGTTCTAGAACTGCAAATGCAAACGACTTTCGAATTTTTGGTTTAGGAGTTAAATCTAATGGTGATGTTTTTGTTGGTGGTGTTTGTACAGCTCAATCAACACAGAACCCTAATGACTTGTACTACTACGTATTCAAGTTTGATCCATCAAATAACTACTCACAAAAGTTAGTTTCTACGCACGATCTAAAATACGATCGATCAAAGGCACCTAATCCATGGCAATCTCGAGTTGCTGGTACTCCTTATCCAGATTCAAGTAAACGAAACACTACGGTTACAAGATGGGAACCATGGCAAGACCGTCAGCAAACTCGTTTTGTTAACGACGAAACTTATTTGTACCCATATCCTCAAGTTTCTGACATAACTTTTGATGGCAACGACTTGATAGTTGGTATGCGAGATATCTACGCTGACACTACTCCTCCTAATGGCGTTCCACAACCTGGCCAACCATTCTTCTGGGGTGCTGCGCAAGGTGACTTGGTTCGTCTTTGTGGTTCAACAACTTCTGATCAATATGTACTTGAATCAAATAGAAGCTGTCCTGATGGACGAAAAGCAACGGGAGCAACACCTAATTATGATGAATCATTTAATGGTGAGCTTTCATTTGATACCAACCACCATATGACTAACGGTCCTGGTGGCGGTGAATGGTTTACTGGTGAAGACCCTTGGGAATACTACGGTGAAGGTGCGTTAGGTGCAATTGCTAAACCTGGAGGTTTCAATACTTTCTTAGCAACACAAAGTGACCCTTCGAATTATCAATTCTTTGGTAACACAACATCTGCATGGGCTGCTGGTACTCGTTGGTTTAACGCAAGTGCTGGTACTTCTTCTCGTGGTACAACTGTTTATAATCCAAATCAATCTGACTGGACATTTTCTAAAGCAGGTGGTTTGGGTGACTTAGAAGTTCTCTGTGATGAGGCTCCCCTACAGATTGGTAACCGAGTTTGGTTAGATGAAAACGGTAACGGTATCCAAGATCCTGCAGAAAATGGCATTGGTGGTATTGGCGTTGAATTAGTTGACGCAAATAACACAGTTGTTAAATCAACAACTACAAATGCTTCTGGTGAATACTTATTCTCTAATGTTGCTAAGAACACGCCATACACAGTCCGAGTTATTGCTTCTAGTGTTGCTGGAGCTGTTCCTACAACTGCTAATGCTGGATCAAACGATTCCATTGACAGTGATGGTGTTTTAGGAGCCAATGATTATATTTCTACATCAGTTGTAGGACATGTTGCTGGAGACAACGACCACACGTATGACTTTGGTTTCAAACCTGTTTATGCATTAGGTAACCAGGTTTTTGACGATGTAAACAACAACGGATTAAAAGATGCAAACGAGGTTGGTATTGCTGGTGTTGCAGTGACTCTATTAAAGAGTGACGGAACAGCAACTGGTAAAACTACAACAACGAATGCAAACGGAAATTATTATTTCGCGAACCTTGATCCAGGTAGTTACATTGTTCAAATTGTTGCACCTGCCGGTTATATTTCATCAACAGGTATTAACGCTAAGGCAAGCGGTCCATACGAACCTGCGCCTAGTCCTGACACAAGTGCAAACTTAAAAGTCGATAACGACGACAATGGTACAACCAAAAATAATGTCATAGTTTCGTTACCGGTAACTCTAGGTAAAGGCAAACAACCTGTAGGCGAATTAGAGGGAGACAAAATCAATACTCCTGATAATCAAAACGATTACACGGTTGACTTTGGTCTCTTTAAGCCAAGTTCACTAGGTGACAGAGTATGGAACGACACAAATAAGGACGGTATCCAGACAACAGGTGAAACTGGTGTTAGTGGCGTTAACGTTACTCTATATATAAATGCATGTGGTGTTGGCGGTACTGCTATTGCTACAACAACTACTGATGCTAACGGTATATATAGTTTCGGAAATCTAGCTCCAGGAAATTATTATGTTGCATTCCAGTTGCCTAATGGTTCAGTCTTTACTCAAGCTTTGGCAGGTTCAGATCGAACTCTTGATTCGAACGCTAATACATCTACTGGATGTAGCGAACAAATCACTCTTCCTGTAGGCACAACAAATAACACAATAGATGCAGGTATTAAACCCGCTATTGTTCCTATAGATTTAACTCTAAAGAAAGCTATAACTAACAAGCCACCTAGCGGTTCAACATATAAACCTGGTGATGTTGTTAACTATGAATTAACTGTTGGCAACATCGGTGATGGTGTTGCTCAAGTTGGATTTAAAGTTTCTGACGTTTTGCCTAGCGGCTTGACCTATCAAGGCGGCGCGACTGCTAGTGGATATAGCTGTAGTGTTACTGGACAAAAACTTGAATGTATTTCTGATCATACATTAGCTAAAGGTGTGACAGAGAAAATCACATATCATGCAGTAATTGCTAATACTTTTTCAACATCGACAAACTCGCTACAAAATGTTGCGACTATAACACCTAGCGTTAACGATGTTGTTGAAGATAATCCTTTGACTAACTGTGACGCTACTGGCGGATCTGTTGGCGGTAAAACATGTAACAATGTTGATAACCAAAGTTTTGGTTTGCCAATTGATTTACGTGTCGTTAAATCTATAGATACTTCAAAGAATCCAAGTTATAAACCTGGAACAAATGTTGAATATCTATTAACTGTTACTAATAATGGTCCAGCTACTGCAAAGTCTGGCTTTAAAGTTGAAGACGCTCTACCAAGTGAACTTAATTTCATAAGTGCAACTGGTACAGGTTATACATGTAATGCTTCTGGACAAGACATTACTTGTACTTCTGATCACACATTAGCTGTTGGTACAACAGATGTTATTCGTGTGATTGCAAAGATCAAACCTGATCTTGTTATTACAGGTCAAGCAATTAAAAATATTGCAACTGTAAAACCAAGCACACAAGAACCATATGGCGAAACTGTTCCTGTTGATCCTTGTAATGCTGATGGTTCTAACAAGAATGAATGTAACAACAGAGACCCTGAAGTATTTAATGTACCTAA
>JAXLRE010000008.1:0-91770 GCA_046331265.1 Acidimicrobiia bacterium
GGTCAGAAAATTCACCCGTATGGGTTCCGTCTAGGTGTATCAACAGATTGGAAATCTCGTTGGATTGCAACTGGTAGAGAATATACAGAAAATGTTGTTCAAGATAACAAGATTCGTGAATACTTAACTAAAGAACTTGAACATGCTGCTGTAAGCCGTGTTGAAATTGAACGAACAGGTGACCGTGTTCGAGTTGATCTATTTACTGCTCGACCAGGAATTGTTATCGGTCGTAAAGGTGCAGAAATCGAAAAGCATAGAAGAATGCTTTTAAAGATTACTGGTAATCCAAAAGCACAACTTAATGTACAAGAAATTAAAAATCCTGAACTAGACGCAATGCTTCTAGCTCAAGGTGTGGCTGATCAGCTAGCAGGACGTGTATCTTTCCGTCGCGCAATGAAGCGTGCAGTTCAAACTGCTCTTAAAGCTGGTGCTCTTGGAATTAAGATTCAACTTTCTGGTCGTCTTGGTGGAGCTGAAATGGCTCGTCGAGAATGGTATCGAGAAGGTCGTGTTCCACTACATACATTGCGTGCAGATATTGATTATGGATCAGTGAGTGCTCGAACAGTTGCTGGACGAATCGGTGTGAAAGTTTGGCTATATAAGGGCGATATCGTTCCTTACAAAACTTCTGCAGACGACAAAATTTCTCGTGAAGCTGCAATGGCAGTTGGAGACACTGTTGGTCATGTTGCAACTGCGCCAAAGGTTGTTACTTCTGGTGGCGGTAAGCGACGTAAAGACAACGTAGAAGAAGTTGAAGTTGAAAAGATTGCACAACTAGAAGATGTTGAAGTTGAAAACAAAGCTCTAGTTGGTGAAGCAGATCCAGAACTAGAAAAACTTCTTGAAGAAGAAGAAGAAATTGAACGCCGCACAAATAAAGGTGGACATGAAGCTCCACACTTCCGTGGCGGAGAGGACTAATAATCATGTTGATGCCTCGTAAGACCAAATATAGAAAGCAAATGCGCGGACGTATGCGTGGTATGTCTAAAGGTGGAACACAGTTATCATTTGGTGACTACGGTATCCAAGCTTTAGCACCCGCTTACGTAACCAACCGCCAAATTGAAGCTGCTCGTATTGCTATGACTCGTTATATCAAACGTGGTGGTAAAGTTTGGATCAACGTTTTTCCTGACAAGCCTGTAACTCACAAACCTGCTGAAGTTCGAATGGGTAAGGGTAAAGGTAACGTTGAAGGTTGGGTTGCTGTTGTAAAACCAGGCCGTGTTTTATTTGAACTTTCTGGTGTATCTGAAGAAGTAGCACGTGAAGCTATGAGATTAGCTATAAACAAGCTTCCAATGCGTTCACGTTTCATTGTTCGAGAGGAAGGCGAATAATGTACGCAAGTGAATTACGACAACTAAATGACTCAGAACTTCTAACTAAATTTTTAGATTTACGTGAAGAACTGTTTAACTTGCGATTCCAAAACGCAACAGGTTCATTAGAAAAACATAATTTAATACCACAACTTAAAAAAGATATTGCACGTGTTGAAACAATTTTGACAGAGCGCAAAATTGAAGTGAAGGAACAAGACTAATGGCTGATACAAAAACAAATGAAGAAACAAAATCAAGAGCCAGTCGAAAAGTACGTGAAGGCATTGTTACCTCAGACGCAATGGATAAGACAGTTGTAGTAACAATTACTTATCGTAAACCTCATCCTCAATATCGAAAACTAATTCTTCAATCAAAGAAATTATACGTACACGACGAGAAAAACGAAGCAGGCGTTGGCGACAAAGTTAGAGTTGCAGAAACTCGACCTTTGAGTGCAACAAAACGCTGGAGACTCGTCGAAATAATCGAGAAGGCAAAGTAGGCCAAGATGATTCAACAAGAGAGTCGACTCAAAGTTGCCGACAATACTGGAGCACGCGAAGTGTTGTGCATAAAAGTATTAGGTGGAACTCGACGTCGTTATGCTCGCCTCGGAGATATTTTCGTTGCGACAGTAAAAGATGCACAACCTGGCGGACAGGTTAAAAAAGGTGACGTAGTGAAATGCGTTGTCGTGCGAACCAAAAAAGAAACACGTCGTGCAGATGGTAGCTACATTCGTTTCGACGAAAATGCGTGCGTTGTTATTAAAGACGACATGTCTCCACGTGGTACTCGTATTTTTGGTCCAGTTGGTCGTGAACTACGTGACAAAAAATTCATGAGAATTGTTTCACTTGCGCCGGAGGTTTTGTAATGAAAATCAAAAAAGGTGACAGAGTAAGAGTTATATCAGGAAAATCTAAAGGTAAAGAAGGCGAAGTTATTCGTACTTACCCAAAGAAGAACATGGTTTTAGTTGAAGGCGCAAATGTTGCAAAGAAGCACCAAAAGCAAGTTCGTTCAACTATGCAGGCTGGAATTATCGATAAAGATATGCCAATTCATGTTTCTAATGTGATGCTAATTGACGCAGATGGTCAAGCAACACGTGTCGGTATTCGTATTGAAGAACAAGACGGTAAGCGTAAGAAAGTTCGTTTTTCTAAAAAGACTGGGAGCGTAATCTAATGGCACCACGATTGAAAGAACAATACGTCAAAGAATTGCGTGATGAACTTAAGTCTAAATTAGAGCTTAAGAACATTCATCAAGTTCCGACTTTGAAGAAGATAGTTATTAACTCTGGTGTTGGTCGTGCAACTCAACAAGGTAACTTGATTGAAGGTGCAGTTAAAGACTTAACATCTATTGCAGGTCAAAAAGCTGCAATAACAAGAGCACGTAAATCTATTGCTGGTTTCAAAGTTCGTGAAGGTCAAGCTATTGGCGCGAAAGTAACTTTGCGTGGAGATCGAATGTGGGAATTCTACGATCGACTCGTTACATTATCTATCCCTCGAATTCGCGACTTTCGTGGTTTAAATCCTAAAAGTTTCGATAAAAGAGGAAATTACACGTTCGGTATCAACGAACAGTTAATTTTCCCAGAAATTAACTATGACGATATTGATACAACTCGTGGTATGGATATAACAATTTGTACATCAGCACAAACGGATGAGCAAGGTAAAGCTTTATTAGAAGCACTTGGTTTTCCTTTTCGTAAGCAAAGCCAAGGATAAGAGGTTTTCATGGCTAAAAAAGCATTAGTAAATAAACAACAAAAAGAACCAAAGTTTAAAGTTCGCGGATATACAAGATGTAGAAAATGCGGACGAGCTCGTTCGGTTCTACGAAAGTTCGGATTGTGCCGTATCTGTTTTCGAAACATGGCGCACAATGGTGAGCTTCCTGGTGTAACAAAGTCGTCGTGGTAGGAGAGTAGTAATGAATGTAACTGATCCAATTGCAGACATGCTTACAAGAATTCGTAATGCAAATATTGCTATGCACGACAATGTTGCTATGCCTACTTCTAAATTAAAAGAAGCTGTAGCAAAAATTTTGTTGCGTGAAGGATATATTGAAGAGTTTGAAGTAAAAGATGTAGAAGGTAAACCATTTAGATCTTTAAATATCAAAATGAAATACTCTCCACGTCGTGAAAGAGTTATAACAGGTATTAAAAGAGTTTCAAAGCCAGGTCTTCGTGTTTACACCCCTGCTAATGAAGCTCCAAGAGTTTTAGGCGGAATGGGTATTGCGATCCTTTCAACAAGCAAAGGCGTAATAACTGACCGTGAAGCACGCGCAGGCCATGTCGGCGGCGAAATCCTATGTGAGGTGTGGTAAAAAATGTCACGTATTGGACTTAAACCCATTCCCGTTCCGAGCGGTGTAGAAGTTTCTGTCTCTGGTTCAACTTGTAAAGTTAAAGGACCAAAAGGCGAGCTTCAAAGTGAAATTCCAGCAGTTGTAACTGTCTCTATTGCAGATGGAGAAGTTAAAGTTGCTCGCGAAAATGAAGAAAGACAATCAAAAGCATTACACGGTTTAACCCGTCAGTTAATTGCTAACAATATTGTTGGTGTTTCAGAAGGCTACATGAAAGCACTTGAAATAGTTGGTGTTGGTTACCGTGCACAAGCACAAGGTACGTCAAAACTAGATATGGCTTTAGGGTTTTCTCATCCTGTTGTTTTCGAAGCTCCAGAAGGTATTACTTTTGTTACTCCGACTCAAACACGAATCGAAGTTAGTGGTATTGACAAACAATTAGTTGGTCAAGTTGCTGCAAACATTAGAAAATTAAAGAAACCAGAACCTTATAAAGGTAAGGGTATACGTTACGAAGGCGAATACGTACGTCGTAAAGCTGGTAAGTCAGCTAAGTAGTGCTGGAGGAATTTAAATGTTAAAGACATCACAAGACGCAAGAGTGCGTAGACATATTAGAGTAAGACGAAAAGTTGAAGGTACACACGAACGTCCTCGTATTGCTGTGTTTAGGTCGAACAAGCATATAGTCGCACAACTTATCGACGACATTAAAGGTGTAACAATTGCTAGTGCCTCTACAAGTGAGAAATCATTTAGTGGTATCGGTTCAAATGTTGAAGCAGCAAAAAAAGTTGGTGCAACTTTAGGTGAACGCGCAAAAGAAAAAGGTATAACAAAAGCAGTATTTGATCGTGGTGGATATAAATATCACGGTCGTGTCGCAGCAGTTGCAGATGCAGCACGCGAAGCAGGCTTAGAGTTCTAAGGGATCGGATAAACATGACAGATGCAACTATGACAAAAGCTAAAGCAGACCAACAAAGTAAAGATGGTCTTGAAGAAAGAGTTATTGCGATCAACCGTGTTGCGAAGGTTGTTAAAGGTGGACGTCGCTTTGCTTTTACTGCGTTAGTTGTTGTTGGTGACTCAAACGGTAACGTTGGTCTTGGCTACGGTAAAGCAAAAGAAGTTCCAGCAGCGATACAAAAAGGTATTGAAGAAGCAAAGAAAAATGTTTTTTCAGTTGCATTAGCTGGTGGAACAGTGACACACTTAAACACTGGTATTCATGACGCAGCACGAGTTATGTTAAAACCTGCAGCACCTGGTACAGGTGTTATCGCGGGTGGAGCAGTTCGTACGATTCTTGAAGCAGCTGGTGTTAAAGACATTCTTGCTAAATCGCAAGGTAGCGCAAATGCAATTAACGTTGCATATGCAACTATCAATGGATTAAAAACATTAAAGCGTCCTGAAGATGTTGCACGTCTTCGAGGAAAATCTCCAGAAGAAGTAACAACTGCTGGAATGTACGCTGCATATAAAGAGTCTCAACGACAAAAGAAAGAATCTAAATAGGTTTGGACAATTATGGGCAAGTTAATTATTACTCAAACTAAAAGTACGATCGGTGCTAAACCAAAAACACGCGCAACAATGCGTGCGTTAGGTTTAACACGTATTGGACGTACACGTATTCACGAAGATAACGCGGTTGTGCGCGGTATGATTGCACGAGTTCCGCACTTGATTGACGTAAAGGAACAGTCATGATTAAGGTTCACGATTTAGCACCAGCACCTGGTGAGAAAAAAGACAAGAAGCGTGTAGGTAGAGGTATATCTGGTAAAGGCGGTAAAACTGCTGGACGAGGTAGTAAAGGTCAACACGCACGTAACACAGTTTTTGCTGGTTTCGAAGGTGGACAAGTTCCTACATACCGTCGTTCTCCAAAAGCAAAAGGTTTCTCCAACCCATTCCGTGTTGAATACTTATCAATTAACTTAGATACTTTAGAGAACTCATTTAATGCAGGTGACAATGTTGACCCTGGGAAAATGCGTACTTCTGGTGTTTTAAAGAAACAAGGTTTTGTTAAGGTTCTTGGCCGTGGTCAAGTTTCTAAAGCTTTAAATGTTTCTGCGCATGCGTTTAGTGCATCTGCAAAGCAAGCTATTGAAGCTGCAGGTGGATCTTGCGAGATTGTTCCTTTGCCATGGGGTGAAGGTCGTCGACCTGTTCAAGGTAATCAACACACCAACCGCTAACCTTTTTATCTCCGTGTTAGGTCGAAAAACTATCGATTTTCGATAGTTTTTCGACCTAACACAACGCAAACGTAAGAAAGTTAGTTAGAGAGATCTCTAGATTTTGTATTAGCGCCAAAACGTTCGATTTCTTTGTTGATATCTAAACGCACTGTTTTCATATTATCGCCATCATTTAATAATTCAGATGGAACAACCCAAGTCAGTTCAAATTCAATTCCATCAATATCATGTCCGTATACACTTTTTGTTAATCCATGATCTGTAGCACCTAAAAATGTTCCGGCCTCACGAAGTCTCTTTTCGTATTCGACTAAATCTCCTAAAGTATCTACCTGCCAGGCAAGATGGTATAAACCAACAGCAGCTCCTCTAGGTAACATCGGCGCGTTTTCACCTAATGAAAATAAACCTAAATCATGATCATTTAAAGTGCCTCTTGATTTTAGAAAAACCGCGCCACGCATAGAAGCAGCTTCTTCCATATCTAAGACTTGCATATAAAATTCTGCAGATTTTTTTGCATCCCGTACGTATAGCACTGCATGATTCAGCCTTGTAACACTCATGAAGTCATACTAACCCAAAGGACAATGGGCATATATAACGTAGTGTTCAACTAGGATGTAAACCTACGTTTGTTTGGAGGAAATAGTGATCGAACGACTATCAATGATGTTTCGTATTGAGGATTTAAGAAAGAAAATCCTGTTTACAATACTTGTCATTTGTATTTACCGTATAGGTTCGTTCATTGTTCTCCCATATGTTGACTATGACGTTGTACAAAAAACATTAGGTAACAACGATGTATTTACAAAACAAGGTGGAGGACTGCTTAACTATTTTGCTCTTCTTGCTGGTGGAGGTCTACGAAACCTTGCTGTATTTGCTTTAGGAATCATGCCTTATATAACTGCAAGTATTATCATGCAGCTTTTAGGTGAAATTATTCCAAAAATTAAAGCATGGCAGCAAGAAGGTCCTGAAGGACAAAAGAAAGTTACACAAACAACTCGTTATGTAACTATTCTTTTAGCTTTATTACAATCAAGCGTTTTGGTATATCAACTAAACCAAGGCCAACTATACGGTCAAAGATTTCAAAGCAACAATCAAGACATAACTTCATTCCTTGTTAAAAACATGACCACTCCAAAATATTTATTTATGATCCTAACTTTGGTAGCTGGTACTGCGTTACTGATGTGGCTCGGTGAATTAATAACTCAACGTGGTATCGGTAATGGTATGTCAATTCTTATTTTTGCTTCTGTTGCTAGCTCTGTTCCTTTTCAGTTTGCAGCAGTTTGGACCCAAGGTGGATCATACAAATTCTGGGTTATTGCAACAATGGGAATTTTGATGATTGCTGGTGTCGTATTTATTGAATCTGGACAGCGACGTATTCCAGTTCAATTCGCGAAACGTGTTGTAGGGCGAAAAATGATGGGTGGCCAAAGCACTTATATCCCAATTAAGGTAAACACAGCTGGTGTTGTTCCAGTTATTTTTGCCCAGTCATTATTACTCTTCCCGGCATTGATTGCTGGTCTTGCAAATAACAAAGCATTAGAAGATTTCGTTCAAAAACATATTGTTAATGGACAATCTTGGTGGTATTTGCTTGCTGAAGTTATTTTGATTTTAGCCTTTGCGTATTTCTATACATATATAACTTTCAACCCTGTGCAGCAGGCAGACATTATTCGAAAACAAGGTGGTTATATTCCGGGTATTAAACCAGGACAAGAAACCGAAAAATATTTAACTCGAGTTGTAAATAGAATTACTCTTCCAGGAGCAATGACAATTGCGGCGATCGCTGGACTTCCAATTGCGGTTATCATCCTATGGAATATTGCCCAATTCCCATTCGGTGGTACATCAATGTTGATTTTGGTTGGGGTAGCCCTAGAAACTATGAAACAGATCGACTCGCAAATGTCACTTCGTAACTATGAAGGCTTTTTAACCAAATAAGCTAAACATTTGCATGCGGGCCAAGGCGACAAGCTAGTTACAATACATATATTCTGGTTTAACTTATGACGCAAACTCCACGGTTAATTCTATTTGGAAAGCAAGGCGCTGGAAAAGGTACCCAAGCGCAACTACTTGTTGAACGTCATAATGTAGAGCACTTATCTACAGGGGATATTTTCCGTGCTGCAATAAAAGCCGGAACACCTGCTGGAAAAGAAGCTCGCTCATTTATTGATCAAGGTGAACTTGTCCCCGACGAAACAGTAATCAGAGTTGTTGAAGAAAAATTTGAAACCACACCTGAATTAATAACTAAAGGTTTTGTCTTAGATGGGTTTCCTCGTACAAGTGCGCAAGCATATGCATTAGAAAAATTGTTGGAAGAAAAAAATGCTCCATTGCATTGTGCAATCAATATTGAAGTTGAAAGAGATATTGTTCTGAAAAGAATTACAGGTCGAAGAGTTTGTGTTGAATGCGGAACAAATTATCACGTAGATAATCCTCCAAAAAAACCTTGGACATGTGATGTCTGCGGTGGCGAAGTTCGCCAACGTCCAGATGACAGTGAACTGGCAATCAATCGACGCCTTGATCTTTATGAAAAAGAAACTATGCCTCTACTTAAATTTTATGAAGATAGAGATCTTCTTGAAATCGTTGATGGTTTAGGCGAAGCCAAAGAGGTTTCAGAACGGATAGAAAACATAATTTCTAAAAGGTTACAGGGCTAGTTTTAGCAGTCCCAATTGCAATATCTAATCAAAACTAAGATTATATAGTGCATATTCATGTTGCAAAGACTAAAAAACTATTAAGTTTTCTGATACTAAGTATTCTTTGCTCGACTTTTGTGCTTATTCTAAATATCCAACAAGCCAGTGCGGCCACAACTTTTACTGTTACATCTACGTTGGACTCATCAGACAATAATCCTGGCGACGGTATATGTGACGATGGTTTAGGAAATTGTACGTTGAGAGCAGCAATAGAAGAGTCAAATGCCACAACAGGTACAGACAATATAGATTTCAACATAAGTGAACCTGCAGACTTTACAAATAATTCACAGAACGGATACACATTTAAACCTCAGACAAGTTACCCACCTATAACTGATCAAGTAAATATAAATGGGTATTCACAGCCAAATGCACAAGCAAATAGTGCAACAAGTCCAAACCCATTTAATGGAACATTATTAATTGAGATAGATGGTGAAGAAGTAAATGATGGAGTAGGGGTAGTTTCAACAGGATTCTTTTTTAGCCTTGGCTCTGATAACAGTACGATAAGAGGCTTAGTGATCAATATGTTCACTAGAGATGCCATCTCACTTCGGGCTAATAATGTTTCAATACAAGGTAACTACCTTGGTTCAGATCCGACAGGTTTAGTAGGTCGTGGTAATGATTGGGCAGGAATTACTTCATATTACAACTCGAATGTACCTGATGGTGGTGAAAACGCCTTAGTAGGTGGGCTTAATCCTGAAGATAGGAATTTGATTGTTGATAATCACAGTGCGGGTGCATATCCATATACAGGTTGGGTTATTCAAGGAAACTATGTAGGTGTCGATGCAACTGGAACACAAGCTTTAGGTAATTCATTTGTTGGTGGTCCAGGTGGTATGTCGATCGATCATGCTGCGAATGTTTTAGTTGGAGGTACATCTCCAGGTGCGACAAATGTGTTTTCAGGAAATCTGAATCAAGGTATCGCTCCTGATGATACGACTGATCTAACAATTCAAGGAAATATTATTGGATTAGATTACACAGGTACTCAAGCACTTGGTAATGGAAGCATAGGAATCAATTTAAATCGTTCAACAGGAACGATAATTGGTGGAAATACAACCGCAGCTAGAAATATTATCTCCGCTAACGGAAGCGATGGGATATGTTTTGGAGATAGCTCAGATGTTTCAATACAAGGTAACTACATTGGTACAGATATAAATGGAGTGAATGCTTTTGGAAACGCAGGAACAGGGATTACAACTTCATGTTCGACTGTTAACGTTTCTGATGTACTTATCGGTGGTACCAATATAAATGAAGGCAATGTGATTGCATTTAATAATGGGACTGGAATTTTAGTTGCTATGCCAGACGATACACATGTGTCGATCTTAGGTAATTCAATTCATAGTAATGATGGTATTGGAATAGATTTAAATTCTGACGGAGTTTCTCTCAATGACGCTAACGATACAGACACTGGTGCGAATGGTCGTCTTAATTTTCCTTTATATCAAAGCGTGGTTGAATCTGGAGGAGATACAACAGTTAACTTTGATTTAGATGTCCCCGCAGGTGATTATCGTATTGAGTTTTACTCCAATGCCGTACAAGATCCTTTGGGGTATGGAGAAGGTGAAGCATACATTGGTTTCACGAATATAACTCATACAGGTTCAGGTACTGAGTCGTTTGTTCATACTCTATCTGGTGTGACTGGTGTCACTAACTTAGCAATGACAGCAACAGAAATAAATTCATCTCCTACAGGTTTTGGTAGCACAAGTGAATTCGGTTCTTCTGCAGACGTTTTGTTGGATTTTAATATTAAAAAAGAATTAGTGAATCCATCTAATGTACAAGTTGGGCAAAACATTACTTACAAACTAACTTTGACTAATAACGGGAATGTTCCAGTAGATTTTTCGCTATTAGACGGGTCAAATCCCGGTGCTAACAGCATCGTATTAGACATAGCTCCACCTGAAATTACTTTTGTATCTGTAAGTGATCCTAATGTTTCATGTGCTTCATACGGCCCTAACTCTGCATCATTATTTGGACCTGTATTAGGTAACCACTCTACATATACAATTATTAATTGTGGATATATTGGATCAGGACATTTTTTGAATTATCAAGAGTCTTATGTCTTATATTTAACTTTTAATGTTGCAATAACAAGCAATTTAAAATTCACTAATTATGCCGTCGCGCCGATTTTAGGAGCTGACCCAGATGCTTCTGATTTTACAAATGCCGTTATAAATAATTTGGATATTATCGATAATACAAGTTCCAATAATGGAAATTTAGCGAGATCGGTATTCGAGAAGCTTCCTGTCTCGAATTCTAATAATGAAGGAAATATCGTTTCTCCTGCCATATTGCCGATTACAGGTTTGTCAGGTGGTCCTATTTTGTTGTTAGCGGCTAGTCTTTTGAGTTTTGGCATAGGCATAAGCTGCATAATTTCAAGAAGAAAATGGCTATGTTTCTCCAGCTTGGCTAAATAGGGGCATTTTGGTCTAGAATTTATCCTTGTCTCAAAACCAGAGATTTGCGTTGCGGCAAATGACGTTAATCTCAAAAAAAAGATGGAGTGATGTTGGCTAAAGGTAAAGAAGATGTCATTGTTTTAGATGGCACAGTTTCAGAAGCTTTAGGCAATGCCATGTTTCGAGTTGAACTTGAAAATGGGCACAAAATCATTGCACAAATTTCTGGAAAAATGAGAATGCATTACATTCGAATTTTGCCCGGAGATAAAGTGCAAGTAGAACTTACAACATACGATTTAAATCAAGGTCGTATTACGTATCGCTACAAATAGGTTAAGAGCTTCTCGTCACTAATTGATAAAACTGAAATACACAAAGGCAATGTAATGAAAGTACGCCCAAGCGTAAAAAAGATGTGTGAGAAATGTCGCGTTATTCGGCGACATGGATCAGTTCGCGTCATCTGTGAAAGCAATCCTCGACACAAACAACGTCAAGGATAAAGAGAAAGGCAAAGTTTATATATGGCTCGTATAGCCGGTGTTGATATCCCGCGTGAAAAGCGTCTCGATATTTCTTTATCTTATATATATGGAATAGGTCGAAAAACAGCTGCGCAAATTTGTGAGGCAACAAACCTTCCTGGACAGACTCGTGTTAGAGATCTAAGCGAAGAAGAAGTTGCGAAATTACGTCAATTTATTGATGCAAACATCAAGGTAGAAGGTGACCTTCGACGCGATGTTTCTCAAAACATAAAAAGAAAAATGGAAATCGGATGCTACGTTGGCATACGCCATCGTCGTGGTCTTCCTGTTCGTGGACAACGTACAAATACAAATGCTCGTACGCGTAAAGGTCCAAAGAAGACTGTGGCTGGTAAGAAGAAGGTAACTAAGTAATGGCGACTCAGACTAAATCGCGACGCCCTAAAAAGAAAGAACGTAAAGACGTTTTTTATGGTGTTGCACATATTAAAAGCACATTCAACAACACAATCATTTCAATATCAGATCAACAAGGAAATGTTTTGTCTTGGGCAAGCTCAGGACAAGCAGGTTTCAAAGGTTCAAGAAAGTCAACTCCTTTCGCTGCTGGCGCTGCTGCTGAAATGGCAGGAAAAGCTGCAATGGAACACGGCGTTAAAAAAGTTGACGTTTTAGTTAAGGGTCCAGGATCTGGACGTGAAACTGCAATACGTTCTTTGCAGACTATCGGAATTGAAGTTGTAGGAATCAAAGACGTAACTCCATTGCCTCACAATGGCTGTCGTCTTCCTAAAAGAAGGAGAGTATAAATGGCACGTTATACTGGTCCTGTCTGTAAATTATGTCGTCGCGAACGCATGAAGCTTTTCTTAAAAGGCGCAAAGTGCGACACTATGAAATGCCCAATCGAACGTCGACCTTACCCTCCAGGTCAACATGGTCGAGGTCGAGTACGTGAGACTGAATATTTAGTTCAGTTGCGTGAAAAGCAAAAGGCACGTCGTATTTATGGAGTTTTAGAAAAACAATTCCGTATTACATTCAAAGAAGCTGCACGTCGTGGTGGTAAAACTGGTGACAACCTTTTGCAATTGCTAGAAACTCGCTTAGACAATGTTGTTTTCCGTTCAGGTTTTGCAGCATCTCGCTCTCAAGCAAGACAATTTATTCGTCATGGTCACGTTTTAGTTAATGGTAAAAGAGTAGACATTCCTAGTTATCAACTTAAAAAAGGTGACGCTGTTGCTTTGACAGAAAAAGCTAAGGCAATGATTGTTGTCCGTCACTCTATTGAAGTGGTTGACCACACACCTCCTATGTGGCTTGAAGTCACTAAAGGTGAGGCGAAAATGACAGTTTCTGAACTCCCGATCCGTGAACAGATCGACGTTCCAGTACGTGAACAACTCATAGTCGAGTTGTACTCGAAGTAATCCAGGTAGGAGAACAAATGCTTATAATTCAACGACCAGAAGTAGAAGCCGGAGAAGAATTCGGAAACACATGCAAGTTTACGATTTCGCCGCTTGAGCCAGGTTTTGGACAAACACTAGGTAACTCAATTCGTCGTACTTTGCTCTCATCTATACCAGGTGCTGCAGTAACTCAAGTACGTTTCGATTCTGTTTTACACGAGTTTGATGTAATTGCTGGAGTTAAAGAAGACGTTACTGACGTTATTCTTAACTTAAAAGATGTTGTTTTAACTTCTGAAGCAGACGAACCAATTACTGCTCGTATAGACAAAATGGGGCCTGGACAAGTTACAGCTGGTGACATCCAAGTTTCTTCTGAAGTAACTGTTGTTAACCCAGAACTAGTGATTGCGAACTTAAACGATAAAGCGCAATTTGCTTGTGACATCACGATCGAACAAGGTCGCGGTTACCAAAGCGTTGATCGCGCAAAAGGTTCTGGAACAATCGGCATCATTCCTATCGATGCAATATTTTCACCAGTGCGTCGAGTTAGCTACAGTGTTGCTCCAACTCGTGTTGAGCAAGCAACTAACTTTGATGAATTGTCTTTGGAAATCGAAACAGACGGTTCAATGACACCTCGTGAAGCACTTGCAAGCGCAACAAGCACTTTGCAAAATCTTCTTGGTTTGATCAGTGAACTTTCTGAAAATCCTAAAGGCCTTGAACTTGGTGAACTTGCTCCAACAAGCACAACTTCACCTGATCTTGAACTAAGCGTTGACGAACTAGACCTTAGTGAACGTCCACGCAATTGTTTGCGTCGTGCAAGAATCGAAACTATTGGTCAATTGTTGAGCAATAGTGCAGAAGAACTTCTTGCATTAACAAACTTTGGTCAAAAGTCTTTGGACGAAATTATTGAGAAACTAGACGAACGCGGCTTGGCTCTCCCTAACAAACACTAGGGAGACCTGGCCTTCCATAAGGTATAAAAGGAACTAAGAAATGGCTACACCGAAAAAAGGACCACGTTTAGGTCGTGATCCAAAACATCAAAAACTTATTGAGTCGACATTAGCTCGTCAGTTTTTTACACATGGTGGCGTTGAAACAACTTTAGCTAAGGCAAAGCACATGCGTCCTCAGCTAGAGAGAATGATTACTAAAGCACGTAAAGGCAATAACCAACACATTCAACGTCAGTTGGTTGCTGTATTGCGCGACAAAGGTGTAGCTCACAAACTCGTTGATGAAATTGCTCCAAAATATTCATCACGACCTGGCGGTTATGTGCGAATCTTAAAACTTGGTTACCGTGACGGTGACAAGACAATGATGGCTCGCATCGAACTCGTCTAGTTTTTTGATGGGATGCATGTCTTTCATTTCATCTCGTAAATCAATATGATCATTATTTTTGGCGACTCGATCACGAATAGAGCAGACGACCTCGGAAATGGTGGATGGACATCGAGGCTATGGCAAACAATTCGAGTGACACATTTTGTTGACCATGAAGGAATAAAAGTTGCGAAACATTCTTTAATGGAATTAGGAATTGGCGGCGACACTATTGTTGGAATTTCCAAGCGGATTGAAAGTGAACTAAAAACACGAATCGACATAACTAAGTCTCAGATAGATGATGTTATCGTCGGTATTGCAGTCGGAATAAACGACTCAAGATTTAATAGATCTTTGCAGACAGAAGAAGTACCTCTTGAAACTTTCAAAGAGACTTATCAATTAGTCGTTGACCAACTAAACGAAATTGGTATAAAGCCTTTCCTTGTAGGTATAACACCTTGTAATCAGAAGTTGTGTGACCCAGTTTTATACACTGAGAACCTGGATACTTACCAGAACGATCGAATTAGAAAGTATGATCGTGCAGTATTTGAAATTGCGCAGAAAAAAGGTCTGATTTTTGTTGATATTTTTGAGCGTTTTAGTGAGTTGGTGGATGAGCTTGGTGAAGATATTATTCTTCCTGACGGCCTTCACCCGAACAGTATCGGGCATCAACTTATTGCAGATTGTGTGTATGAAAAAATAAAACCAATTATTTAAATTTAGAGATGAGAGATCGTATGCTTAACTACAAAGCTACAATTGCATATGACGGCACAAATTTTCACGGCGTAGCCGAACAACTTAACGGTCCCGATGAGCCTAATATTCGTACGGTTATTGGTGAACTTAGAGCGATAATAAATTTAGTTACACAACATGATCCAAAAATTATTGTATCTGGCAGAACCGATAAAGGTGTCCATGCTTTGAACCAAGTTATATCCTTTGATTTGCCTGAAAATATTGATGAAAAAGAATTAAGTCGTTTGGCATATGTTTGTAATTCAAAACTAAATCCTGAAATTCTCGTAAAGAGTATTGAACGAGTCGATGAAAATTTCCATGCTAGATTCTCTGCAAAATCAAGAACTTATAGATTTTTTATAGATAATAGCGAACTACCAAATATATTTAATTCACGTTTTTCTTGGCATATTTCAAAACCACTAGATATTGAGGCAATGAAGTTAGCTGCGAAAGTTTTTATAGGTGAGCAAGATTTCACAAGTGTTTGCAAAAAAGATGAATCAATGCCTCACAACATAAGGGAAGTATTTACTTCTCATTTCATCGAGGATGAAATTTTCGGTGATGAAACCATCTGCTACGAAATTTCAGCTAACGCATTTTGTTGGAATATGGTCAGATCTATTGTTGGTGTTCTTGTGGATGTTGGCCTTGGAAAAATATCTGCAGACGAAGTGCCGGAGCTTCTAGCTCGCAAACAGCGAGATTCTTCTCGGTCTTTTGCTCCACCTCAGGGACTCGTTCTATTTGAGGTCGCTTACTAGCTGTATTTTTGCTCCGTGTTGGGCTTTTTTCTCGTTTCCGGGAGGTTTGGAGCCCATCGCGGGTGCGTTGGTGTGTTTTGTTTGGGTGTGTTATTCTGTTTTGTAGCTTTTTGTTATGGAGGATGTTATGGTTGATGATGGTTCTACGCCTGTTGCGCCTGTGAATGCTGCGTTGTTGGAGACTGGTTCTTTGCCGAGGCGTTTAGCTGGTTTGCGTGATGTGTTGTTGGGTAATACTGATGGTGTTGAGGCGTTTAATGTTGCTGCGCCTGTTGTTGGCGCTAAGGCTTTTCCTGTTGATAGGTTTAAGGGTATTGTTGAGCCGTTTTTGACTCGTTCTCGTCTTGAGGCTGTAGATCGGGTGTTGCCTGGTGTTAGTTCTCGTAAGCTTGTGTTTCCTAGGGTTAATGTTCCTGTTAACCATGAAAGGATTGTTCGTTTGTGGGATAGTGCTGCTAAGAAAGCTGGCGGTGAACAATATCGTTGGGATAATCGTGTTCGTTATCTTAAAGGTTGGGATGCGAATGTTTTGTCTGGTTATAGTCCAGATTTTGAAGGTGAGTTTGATTTAGCTGTTGTTTCTTTAGATTATGATAAAGCTCGCGTGGGTTCTTATGATGTTCAGCGTGCTGGTTTAGAAGAGTTACAGGCTGAGTTTCCTGATGTAGAGATTGGTGTTGCAGGTTTGGGTGATGGTGGGGTTTTGGCTCATCGTAGCAAGGTTAGAGCGAATCGTCCTGGGAATTCTGATGAGTGTTATGTCCGCCAGATTGATGTAGAACCACGTTCCTTTGGCGGTTTTGTTTCTGTTCCTTACGGTCGCGTTGACGAATTTGGCAAAGGTGATGTCGACAGGTCGTGTGTCGGCCGTTATGACTACGGGGTTGCTGCGCGGGTTTTGGTGAGGTAAAAACCTCAAACCTTTACTACCCGTGTTGGGTCGAAAAACTATCGTTTTTCGATAGAGAATCCCACAAACACAATAAGAGTGCCCGCATTGCGCAAGTAGGTCTAAAAAGACTAACCTATATTGTCTTATTTAATAGCAAAAGCTAACGAGGAATTTATGGGTACCCATCAACCAAAAGCATCAGATATAGTACGTGAATGGCATGTAATCGATGCAAAAGATCTAGTTCTAGGCCACGTGGCAACTCAAGCTGCACATCTACTTAGAGGTAAACACAAACCAACTTGGGTTCCTCACATGGATGTTGGCGACAATGTAATTGTCATAAATGCAGAAAAGATTGACGTATCAGCGAAAAAAGCTGCAGACAAAAACTATTACTTCCACTCCGGTTTTCCTGGTGGTCTACGTAATTTAACATTGGCTGAAATGATTGAGCGCAAACCTGAAAAAGTTATAGAACTTGCTGTTAAAGGAATGTTGCCTCACGGTCGTTTGGGTCGTGCAATGTCGAAAAAACTTCATGTATATGCAGGTGAAGAACATCCACATGCAGCTCAACAACCAAAAGCATACGAAATTAAATCAAAAAAAGAAAAAACTAACGCGTAAAAATTAAAGAGGATAAAGTGCCAAAATCAAAACCGCTAATTCAATCTACTGGAAGAAGAAAAAGTGCTGTTGCTCGAGTAAGAGTGCGTCCAGGCAGTGGACAAATAACAATTAACAAAGCACCTATTGGCGATTACCTTAATAACGAAGTTTTAGTTCGACATGCAACTGAAGCTTTACGCGTTTCAAATGTGACAGAAGTTTATGATGTTGATGCAACTGTTACAGGTGGTGGAATTTCAGGTCAAGCAGGTGCACTTCGTTTAGGAATTGCACGAGCAGTTGTTGGCTTAGATCCAGATCAAAGATCACCACTGAAGTCAGCTGGACTTCTTTCTCGTGATGCAAGAGAAAAAGAACGTCGCAAGTACGGTTTGAAAAAAGCTCGAAAAGCATCTCAGTTCTCAAAGCGATAAACAATATATTCCAATTAAATGGTTTCTACGCTGTATCCACAATTTGGTACAGATGGAGTGCGAGGAACTTACGGAAAAAACTTCGATGAAAAGTTTGTTTACTGTTTGGGTATTTCTATTGCTCGTACATTAGGAACAGATAAAACATTTCTTGTAGGTCGTGATACTCGTACATCTGGTGAACCATTAGCAAAGGCTTTAATCTCAGGCCTGACTTATGCAGGTGCTAACGCGGAGTATATATCGATAATGTCAACTCCTGGCATAGCTTTTATTGCTCAAAAGTTAGGCTTCCGTGCTTGTGCAATTACAGCAAGCCATAATCCTGCGCAAGATAATGGAGTTAAAGTTTTCGACATTGGTGGGAAAAAGATAACAGAAAAAGCCGAAACAGAAATTGAATCTGAACTAGAGAAAATTTTACAAAACATAGATGTCAACTTTGAAGTAAGCGAAATAAAAACAACATCATATGAAGATGACTATGTCAATCACTTATTAAAGCTAGTTTCATCTCAAAATTTAAATAATTTAAATGTAGTTTTGGATTGTGCAAATGGTGCTGCGTATTCGATTGCTACAAAAGTGTTTAAAGATTTAGGTGCGCAAGTAGTTGCTATAAATACGAAAGCTGATGGCGCACATATTAATGATAATTGTGGAGCAACTCACTTAGAACAACTGCAAACGCAAGTTCTTAACAATAATGCAGATTTAGGTTTCGCATTTGATGGAGATGCAGATCGCGTAATCGCTGTTGACTCAAATGGAATAATTCGTGATGGCGATTTTATCTTGGCGTTATTTGCTCAGAAGATGAGCCGAGAAAATATCTTGAAACAAAATGCAATTGCAGTAACTTCAATGAGTAACGGCGCATTAAAAACATACTTATCAGGATTAGGTATTGATGTTCACGAAACAGATGTTGGCGACAAATTTGTTTTACAAGAAATAGTTAATAACAATTTATCTTTAGGTGGAGAACAATCTGGTCACATAATTAGAACAGATATAGCGCTGTGGGGAGATGGAATAGCTAACGCATTATTCATAGCTAAGTACTACTCACGAGATAAAGATAATAACGAAAATCTTTCTTCCAATGCTTTTTTTGATTTCTATGAACCAATGATTCAAATACATGAAAAAGTTCATGTAGCTAATAAATCCAATGCAATAAATAATGATTTAATAATTGAAGCTGTTGAACATGAACTAAATGAACTGGAAAAAGGTTCTCGAATAGTGCTCCGTCCTTCCGGAACGGAAGAAGTGGTAAGGATTAGCGTAGAATCTTTTGATGCAGAGAAAGCTCAGAGTGCAATATCTAACTTGTCGAATGTTGTAAAAGAAGAGTGTAAATAATGTGTGGAATAGTCGCTTTTGTCAGAAAACCAAGAGAGATATCAAGCATTGATGCATCCGATTTGTTTGCTCAATTTGAACTAATTACTACAAAAAAAGATTCTTTAAACTCAATTACAAATGAAGAAGTAAATAATCTGGAAGAAATTTCAAAAACATTAATTTCTTTGCAAGGCATAGTTTCATTAACGAAAAATAATCAACTTGTTGAAAAACTGCGAACCAATGCAGATGGATTACGTGAGCGTTGCATTAATTCATTGTTGCTAGAAGAAAACGATGAAAACGTAAAAGCAAAATTAACTTCTATGGTCGATTCTCTTTGGGTTATCTCAAAAGATGCATGTAATTCAGTTGCGCAAATAATTTCCCTTGTCTCAGAACAATCACACGATGCATCAAATTTAAATCTACATACGATTGCAGCTTATCGTTCAATAAATTTAGTTCTACGAAGTTTGGATCGTATTGAAGTACGTGGACGAGACAGTGCTGGCATAAGTGTATGTTTAAAAGGTATTAATCTCGATGAAAATGATTTGAAGCTGATACAAAAACGAAACTCTTCAACATTTTTAAATGACACAATACGTTTTGTAAAAACTGATAAAGGTTTTAATGTTTATTTTGCTTATAAACGTGCTGCGGAAATAGGTGAGTTAGGCGATAATGTAGAGTTTCTGCGTAAACAAATACGTGAAGATGAATTATTATTTGATCTTCTTGCTCGCAATGAAAAATGTCATGAAACTATATTGGCCCATACTCGTTGGGCGTCATTAGGTGTAATAAGTGAAGAAAACACGCATCCACTTGATTCGACAGAAACAGACATAGACAATCTTCAATGCACATTAGGGGTCTTAAATGGAGATATCGATAATCACAACAATCTGCGTACTGGGCTGTCTATCGATGAAAATATAACAACAGATGCAAAGCTTATACCTGTCTTATTTGAAAGAGAATTTTCAGCAAATGAGCAATCAAGTTCGATTGAAAATTTCCGAAAAGTCGTAAATACTTTTGAAGGTTCAACAGCGGTTGGTTTAGTTACATCACATGATTCAGATAAATTGTTTTTAGCTTTGCGTGGCGGAGGTCAAGGGCTGTTCATCGGCCTTGGTGATAATGAATATTTAATAGCTAGTGAACCATATGGTGTCGTTGAAATTGCGGATAAATATGTAAGAGTAGATGGCGAAACTCCAAGTGATCCAAACCAACCGATAACATCTCGCGGACAAGTTTTTTCTATAGACTGCAATGTTGCAGGCACCTTAGAAGGGCTAACACGCTTATCTTATGATGGTAGTGAAATTAAAGTAAC
The DNA here is from genome assembly GCA_046331265.1 of Acidimicrobiia bacterium. Lineage (GTDB taxonomy): Bacteria > Actinomycetota > Acidimicrobiia > IMCC26256 > JAGPDB01 > JAGPDB01. Next base: position 20,536 of record JAXLRE010000008.1, read on the forward strand.
TGAAAAAGATGTTATTAAAAGTGAAGTAACAACTCGTGATATCGACCGTGGTGAATACGAACATTATCTTTGGAAAGAAATTAACGACGGTCCAAATAGTTTTATTTCAACTTTGCAAGGTAAGTTCCATAAAAAAAATCAGACATGGCAAGTAGAAAAATTATCTGAAATATTGCCAGAAAATATTGAAAATAAAATTAAAGAAAATAAATTTAAAAATGTATATGTTATAGGTCAAGGTACCGCTGCAGTAGCTAGCCAAGCATGTAGTTATTTCTTTAACGTTTTACAAACTGAATTAAATGTTCAAGCAATATTGGCAAGTGAAGTATCAGGATTTATGTTACGTGACGATGATATGAGTGATACATTGGTTATCGCAGTATCTCAATCAGGAACTACTACTGATACAAACCGAACAGTAGATTTGTTAAAAGACCGCGGTGCAAGAGTTATAGCCATAGTTAATCGACGAGGTAGCGATCTCTCTACAAAGGCAGACGGAGTTTGTTACACATCGAGCGGACGAGACGTTGAAATGTCTGTTGCCTCTACAAAAGCTTTTTATGCTCAAGTTGCTGCTGGAGCATATTTAGCACTTTTGATTGAAAATACAAGAGGCAATTATGATGAGAAAATTTATAATTCAATTATTGATGGGCTTCATGATGTTCCATCTGCAATGAAAAATATAATTTCAATGAGGCCACAAATAGCAGAAGTAGCACAGGCAACTGCATTAGACAGACGTTCATGGGCAACGGTGGGCAATGGGGCAAATGCTATTGCTGCTCGCGAAATTAGAGTTAAATCATCTGAGCTTTGTTATAAATCTATTGCGACAGATATTACAGAAGATAAAAAACATATCGACTTGTCATCTGAACCATTAATAGTCGTTTGTGCAACAGGTATTGAAGGCTCAACAGCAGATGATATTGCTAAAGAAGTGGCAATATATAAAGCTCATAAAGCATGCCCTGTTGTCATTACTGATGATGATACAGAACGTTTTGATTCAATCGAAAATAAGATTGTTTTACCTAAAATAAATAGCTATATAAGTTTTATATTGGCAACATTAGCTGGGCATATATATGGTTATGAATCCGCACGAGCAATTGATAAAACTGCAACACTTTTTAGAGTGGCTCGTGGTGAACTAGCTAAATTACAGACCCAAGATATTGATTCGCCAAAAGGGATAGACCTAATCGGCAAAGCTTTATCAGGTGCGTCAGCACAATTTTTTGAAGATGTATCAAACAAAAAATATGATGCAATACTTGACGCATCAGATGCAACACAATTAACAAAATTATTTGTCGCCTTGACTCCACCGTTTAATACCTCATTGTTAAGCTCTAACTGCGGGGGACTACAAACTCCGGTAGCCTTACTTAATTGTGCTGTATCTATTTTGACGCACGCAATTGATGAATTGACTAGACCGATTGACGCAATTAGACATCAAGCTAAAACAGTTACTGTTGGTATATCTCGTTCTGATGACACACTTTTGAAGTCTCCAAGCGTCGCTTATTTAATTGATAATTCAATCTCAAGAGATCTACTTCAGTTCTCAGTCATTCGAACATTGCTGGCGCTTGACGAAATGGTCGGATCAATAACTGGTCATACACGCTACTCGATATCTGAAGATGAAAAAATAAGTGTTATAGAACAAAAAGGCAGTGCCTCAAATCTTGTTTCTCGAATAACAAGCAATTCAGAACTAAGAGGTACTAAGCATTTGGTCTATAGAGAGCAAAGTGTTTGGGTTACAAAAGGAAAGAGTGACGGAAGAAATGTAGTCCTTATTCCTGAGATTCATCGTTCGAAAACAACAGGCATAACATTATTGCATTTTGATCCTATTGATAATGAAAAATTGTCTATTGAATCGCGAAAACGTATATTAGAGGGCTACAAACAGCGTTTATATGCATTGCGAGATGCTGTAACTGAAACTAAAGACAGCTTTGATGAATCAAAACTGGCAGAAATAGATATTGTCGAGTTATTGACTGAGCCTGTATTTACGCTGGCAAAATATTGGAGTTAATAATGATCGCACACTTTATCAAGGATGATAAATAGAATGGTCCTTTCCACTGTTTGTGGAATAAGGGGGACCAAGTGCGATTTTCACGAGGTAATGAAGCAACTATGCTTAAGGTTCGAAATATGGGCCAGTATACCGAGGATGTTTTAATGTCGATTGAAACAAAACCCCGAGCCTATAGACCATCACGAATATCTATTGATTTCAAAGCACTCGAACATAATTTTTCTGAATTAAAAAAACTCGTCAGCCCTTCGAAGCTAAGTGTTGCTGTTAAAGCAAATGCTTATGGTCATGGATTGGTTGAAATTTCTAAACGACTCGAGCAACTTGGCGTAGATATGCTTTGCGTTGCAACGGCTGAAGAAGCCCTTGAACTTAGAAGAGCAAATATTAATTGCGCGATAATAATTTTGAGTGAACCTCCAAGAGAAGCAATAGGTCAATGTTATTTACATGACATAACTTTTAGCGTTTACACACTAGAAGCAATAGATACAATCGCAGCGCATGCATCTAAAGATAAGAAAGCACATGTGCATTTGAAAATCGATACAGGAATGAATCGTGTAGGTATTAATCCTTCAGAAGCGCTTAAGTTTGCACGTTACATTCATAATCACGAATCACTCTTTTTTGAAGGAATATTTACGCATTTTGCGACCGCTGATGAACCCGGGCAGCCAGGTACTTCAATGCAGCTACAAAAGTTTGAATCAGTATTAGATGAAGTTGAAATGGCTGGGTTAACACCACCTATCATTCATGCTGCTAATTCTGCTGCAGCCATATCGATGCCTTCAACAAGATTCTCTATGGTTAGAGTTGGTATCGCGATGTACGGAATTTATCCAGATGCTAAATCTTCAGATATTGTGGACTTAGAGCAGGTATTGTCTTTATCTACAGAAATTTCATATTTAAAAACTATTAAGCCTGGCGATAGCGTTTCATACGGTGCACGTTACACAGCTGTACGAGATACGAAAGTAGCTACTTTACCTATAGGATACGGTGATGGAGTTCCAAGAAATTTAGGGACAGCAGGTGGACATGTTTTAATATACGGAACCCGCTGCCCGATCATTGGACGTGTAACAATGGACCAGACAATGGTTGATGTAACAAATGTCACATGCAATGTTGGGGACAAGGTCATATTGCTAGGGCAGAGCGGAAATGCAAAAATCGCACCCACCGAATGGGGAGATTTATTAGGAACCATTTCATATGAAATGATTTGTAACCTGAGCGGAAGGCTAGAACACATATACGACTAAAATATTGTTTTAGTTATGGCGAATAATCCTTTTAAAGCTGCTTCAATTGTTGCAGGTACAGCTATTGGTTTGGCTTCTGCAGTTTATGGTGCTCAAAAATTTATGGTTAAATCGCTTTCTAATTCTCAAGTTGATTTTGAGTTTTTAGCATCAGAGCAAATAGTGATTCGAACAAAAGATAAAGCAGAACTTGTTGCTTATCGTGACGGACCGCGAAATAGTGAACTGCCTACAATAATTTTTTTGCATGGATACGCTTTATGTTCACCTATATGGGCTCATCAGTATGATTTGTTGAGAGAAAATTATGATTTGGTAGCTTTTGATCTTAGAGGACATGGTGCTTCGAGTTTAGGTGAGCAAGAAATATCTTTAGACCGCTTTGCGGATGACTTATACGAAGTAATCAACCAGTTAGATATCGATAATTTCATTCTTGTTGGGCACTCTACAGGTGGAGTTGTCTCGATGGCATTCTTAGATAAATATAATGATATAGCACAAGCAAAAGTGCAAGGCCTTTGCTTAGTCTCGACACTTGCGCATCCTCCTTATCATCATCTGGAAAATATTTCGGAGGCTTTAACGAAGTTTTCTTTGACTGGAAAAGCGTTCCATGCTCTTTCTGAAATTCCATTATTTGGTTATCCGATGGCAAGGTTTGCGTTAGGCAAGAAAGCTCCTCATAGCGTTACTGAATTTGTTAGAAGATGCATTATTTCTACTGATCGTGACGTGTGCGTAAAAGTACTACAGGTTTTAGCAGATTTTAATTATTTAAATGTATTAGAAAATTTCATCGCTCCTGCAAGCGTAATTGTTGGAACTTCTGATCCAGTAACACCTTTAAAAGATGCAGAAAAAGTCGCTAAAGCTTTGTGTGTTTCAGAAATTATCATTAACGATGTAGGCCATTGTCCGATGTTGGAAGACCCGCAAGAATTTAATATAGCGTTAACAGAGTTTTTAGATAAAGTGAAGGTTGATTCGTGAAATCAAAAGAACTTGTACCAGACGATGTAAGAACTTACGCTTCATATGAAGAATTAAAGGCCGATGCTTTGACTTGTACACGATGTGATTTATGCAAAACGCGTACGAATGTTGTTTTTTGTGATGGTGAAGTAAAAGCTCGCGTTATGGTTGTTGGCGAAGCACCTGGTGCGACAGAAGATGAAATGGGTAAACCTTTTGTAGGTCGTTCAGGACAACTGCTTATTCGTTTATTTAATGAAATTGGAATAAAACGAGAAGACATATACATTGCTAATGTTCTTAAATGTAGACCGCCAGACAACAGAGATCCTCTTCCTTTTGAAATACAAAAATGCCGTGCATTTCTGGAATCTCAAATTGATTTTGTTAAACCGCGAGTTATTGTTCCTGTAGGTAATTTAGCTGCGCGTTTTGTGCTGGACACCAAAGAAGGTATAACTAAATTGCGTGGTAAAGCATTTGTTAGAGGAGATAGTGCCGTAATCCCTACAGTTCATCCAGCTTTTGTCCTCCGTAATGGAATAAAGGCCCAAGCAGAAATGCTTGAAGACCTTAAGAATGTGCAACAACTGTTAGAAGGCTAACTCTGTGAAACTATTTAAAGACAATGTGTTTATTGATGATATTAATGACATTGCTTCAAATTTGTCGAGAGTGATGAAAAGTGGTGACATAGTTATTTTTAAAGGTGATATCGGTGCTGGTAAAACAACATTAATTAAGTCTCTTGTTAAACATCTAGGTTGTGAAGATGAAGTTACATCACCTACTTTTTCAATAGTTAACACATATGGAGATTTTGTTGTACACATTGATACTTATCGGCTTGAATCAGTTAATGAACTTTATGATCTAGGTTTTGAAACCTTATTCGACGAAAAATTTATTACTTTTATTGAATGGGGAGAAAGAATTCAAGACTATATCGATAAAGAACATTTTGTTATTGAAATAATTGAAAAAGATAGAGATCAAAGAACTATATATTTTGAAACTAGCGGCGATCGTGAAAAAGATATAGTAGCCGAGCTTAAAAATGATGGATGGTTAGATGTCTAATGTTTTAATTATTGACACGTCGACTCAAGCTGTCGAGATTGCTGTTGGGTCTACTAACGAAGATAGTGTTACAAGATCTATTGAGCAATATAGTTCGCATAGTGAGAACATTGTCGTCGCGATAAAAGATGCAATAGAAGAGAAGAAAATCACGATTAAAGACATCGATGCTATTGGTGTTGGTGTTGGACCAGGTTTGTTTACAGGTTTACGTGTTGGCATAGCCTCAGCACACAGTTTTGCTCATGCTTTGAATGTGCCGCTTGTGTATTTTTCTTCTTTAGAACTCACTGCAATCTCGAGTGTTCAAAATGCTGCTGCTATAGGATCTTCAACTGCATCTGAACAAGTTATTGTTGCTAGAGATGCTCGTCGTAAAGAACTTTACTTTGCATCATATGTATTCAAAAATATTGGTCCGTCTGAAGTTACAATCGATTCAACTACGATTTCAACACAGCTCGAAAGAGTAAAAGAGGAACAATTAATTTCACCAAAAGATTTTGTCGATATGATTAACTCGCAAAATGGTACTTACGTTGTTCTTGATGATATTGGAAAATATGAAGAATTTAATCTGATTAAAAATGACGTGCGAGAACAAATAATTGAAGCAAAAATAGATCCTTCAATATTTATAAATCATGTTACAGATTCTGTAATGGCATCGATAACTCAAAATGTTTTTGCTCCCAGTGCTTTATACATAAGAAAATCAGATGCTGAACTTTCCTGGGGTACAGGAAAATTGTCATGAGTTTTGAAGTCAGCATTATACCGATGTCAGAACACCATGTAAATGATGTGTTAGAAATTGATCACTTGACTAACCCAAGCCCTACGCCAGGTTCGTTATTTATAAAAGAGATAACTAACCCTGCCCATATTATGTTGGTTGCAACGGGCTCCAGTAAGGTACTGGGCTTTTGTAGTGCACAAATAGTGTCTGATGAACTTCATATACATTCAATTGCTGTGAGCCCAGAATATAGAAGAAACTCTATTGCTACGAAAATACTAAATGAGCTAATAAATAAATCAAAATTTCACAATATTAAATCTGCAACTCTTGAAGTTCGTGAGAGCAATGAAGTAGCTATCGGACTATATGAAAAATTTGGTTTCGTTGTCGAAGGTGAAAGGCCAAATTATTATTCAAATAATAATGAAACTGCATTACTCATGTGGAACAGGAATCTGAAAGAAATGTCATGATAATTTTGGGAATTGAATCTTCATGTGATGAAATGGCAGCTGCTGTTGTTGAAAATGGAAAAACCCTGCTTAGCAGTGTAGTGTCTAGCCAAATTGACGTTCACAAAAAGTATGGTGGTGTTGTACCTGAACTTGCTGGTAGGCATCACTTACAGCTTGTAAATAATGTAGTTAATCAAGCATTAGAAGAAGCAAGCATTGCTTTAAATGATGTCGATTTATTTGCTGCAACATATGGACCAGGATTAGCGGCAGCTTTGCTGGTGGGATTAACTGCTGCAAAAACATATGCATTTGCTATGGATAAACCATTTATTGGCATTAATCATCATGAAGCCCACATTCTTAGTGTTCTTTTAGAACACGAAAATGTAGAGTTTCCTTATTTGGCACTTCTTGTTTCGGGTGGACATTCTCTTGTTATAGTTGTCGAGAAGCCAGGCAAATATAAAGTTTTAGGATCAACAATTGATGACGCTGCTGGTGAAGCATACGACAAGGTAGCTAGGCTCTTAGGGCTCGGGTATCCGGGTGGGCCAAAAATTGATAAGTTGAGTGAATCAGGTGATCCAAAAGCTTTTAACTTTCCTAGACCGATGAAAAATGATCCATTTAATATGTCATTTTCTGGTTTAAAAACAGCTGTTAAATATGCAGTTCGAGATAACCCTCAGGCAAAAGTTGAAGATATTTGTGCGTCGTTTCAGCGCGCGGTTGTAGATTCATTAATCGATAAGTCAAAAGCTGCTCTTGATCTAATGATTGAACAAGGAAACCCACCTAAAGCGATTTCAATAGGTGGAGGAGTAGCTGCAAATAATTATTTGAGGTCTCGCATTAGTGAATTAGCAGCTGACTATAAAATACGTCCGTTAATGCCAGAGAAATTTATGTGTACAGATAACGCGGCAATGATTTCAGTTGCTGCAAAAATCAAATATGAAATTGATGGTCCTGATAATTTAGATTTAGGGATTGTGCCTAACTTAAAAATTTCATAACTGCCTTGCAAAATCAATATTGGCAGAACCTTTAGTGATTTGAACGAGTCCTTTGGTGATTTTACTAGGTCTAATTTCTAGACAAGCATGTTCGAAGTTTTCTAATGCTTCTGAGAAGTTGGCGTTATATGAAAGACCATCACATTGAGTTGGTCTTTTTTCTGTTGCTCCTAAGAACTCTTCAAGCTTTCCTTCGGGTATCAAGTCAATAATTCTTTGAGCAAATGATTCAAGAGACTTTGCTTTTTCCCAGTCTTCTTCAATCGAAAGATCGATACCTATGCCATATAATTCGAAGTCACGAAGGTCTACGTTTAAATTGTATTGGTCATTAAAGGCTGCGACGCTTTCAGATTGATTAACTAAGTATGAAATGGCTAACTTTCGGCAGGAATCTAAGGCATTCTCGCACATATATGGAATTAATAATGTATGTGTACGGCCATTATCTAATTTAATTTTAGTTCCTGCAGGAATAATAAATTTTTCAGGTTCACTAGTAGTTCCATAGTTGTCAGGATTGCTGTCGATCCATTTTTCAAAAGTATATAAACTAAAACCGAGCATAACTTCTGGTAAATCCAATATCTCTCGTCCAACTCTATCCATCTCGGCCCATATGTGATTTTCAAAATCATTTATTCCTGGGTACTGAGCGCTGAATCTGAATTCATCTATCATGTTTTCAAACCAAGCTCTTGCTATCAATGTGTCTGATGTCAAATGAACACTAACACCATTAGAAAATGTAAATTCTGTTCCTGCAGGGATAAAACTTTGAGGGCGTGAATTGTTTGGTTCGAAACCAAACATGGTTAAGGCATGTTCCGCATTACAAATTTCTAGGGCTTTAAGTCTAAGCAGTAAATGAAATTCATATTCATCATAGCTTATCTGTTCGTCTATTTGTGGAAGAAAGCCAGGATACCCAATGCTATCTTTTGAGGTATTTATTTCAAGCATGCCAAGAAAGAATTCTTTTAAACGATCTTCGGGAATTATTTCTAATATTTTTTTACCAGAAAAATCTTGTGCAACGTTGTCTCTGTCCAACAAATGAGGATCTATTCTGAATTGACTTTTTATCCATTTCCAGTCCCAACCGCAGTCGATTAAGTCGTTATATAAATCATTTAATTTGCTATCTTGTTCATGTGGAAGTTTTAGATTATTTAGCATCAATGTTCTATAAGCTAAATATTGACAATGTTCTAAAGCGAGGCGAGGATCTAATCTTTTTGCGGTAGTTAAAGCAATAGATGGGTTTTTCTTTTCTCTATAACTAAGTCTTCTGCTAGTAACAAATTCATCTGGAATCGCATCCACATCTAGACTTTCTGGACGTGTGTCTAACCATGCTTTTAACATGAATCTTTCTGCTTGAAAATTGTTTCGATTTAATTGCTGTGTAAATTGTGTTTGACGTTCAGTGTTTTCACGCATATTTTGGTTGAACGAAGTTGAAATTTCTGTAGGTTTGATAACTCCAAATGCATTTAGAATTAAATCTTTAGTTGCAGTGTCAACAAACTGTAAATGATGTAAAAGCTCATCATAAAAATTGCTTAGGTTAAAAGAAATATCAGTGGGTACACGAAAGGAATCGTCACTTGTGCTCGTTACTCCAAAAGTACTTCTAGAGATAATCGTTCCATGAGGGATTATCAGGTTTTTGTCACCAGCATTACCCAGATTATTTGCTGCAAGACCTAAATAAAAATAGTCACTTTTAATAAAGAATGTTGCAGATACATCATTTGGCGCTTTTGCATGCGCCTTGCTAGTACCGTATCCAACTGCTGTAAAGTAATCACTAGTTGGAAAGCGAGCCTCTACTTTTAATGCCTCTACATAAGAAAATGTTAAATCTGAAGGCAAAGTAATCAACCTATTGCTAGAAATGTGAAACTGCGATCCTGCTTTAATAGTCAAGCTGCCTGGATGTTGATTATGCATATTCCATACTTGGCCATCATTACTTAATGATGTCTCACCATAATGACTTATCGATGGAGCGTTCTTTTCAAGTGCTCTAAATTCACGGAGGATTACTTCATGAAGAAGTGATTTGTTAGCTAAGTAACTACTTTCGAGTAATTGTAACTGGAGTTCAAAAGGGGCATGATCTATAAGTTTTTTTACTTGTCTATTCCATTTACCTAATTTACTTTTATCTGTAGAAAAAACTAGATCAGTATATTGCAAATCAAAAGGAGTCACTGCTGTTGAAAGCTCACGGTAAATAACTAAACCGTCTTTAAAATCTTGGCTATTGAAAAATTTAGATGCTTCGCGTTCTAACTTTCTATACGTAGACTCTCTTAAACCTGTCCTAGGTATATTGCTTGGTCGATGTATGTTTTTTAATGAGTATTCAAGTTCTTCAAGATTAATTTCGAGTGATTGTAAAAGTTTTTGTTGTTCATCTGTAACAATAAAATTACCATGTTCATCTTTAATCAGATTTTTAAACAAATGTTTAACATTTACTGTTTCATCTTCTTGAAGAGTGACTTTTATTCCATTATCTAAAGTGATAACTGAACCATTTTTTAGCTTAACTTTAAAGTCGCGTTTAGATTTTTCATCCCTCGTTTCCCAAACAGCTGCAGCATGAGCTCGTAGTGCAAAGAAAAATTTATCTTTTAATCCTGAACGTTCGAGTAAAACATCAAAGTTAACATTCTGATCAATCTCTGACTGGTCAGAAATTATCCCTAATTTAATCAAATCAGAAGTTAGTCGATCTGTAGATTTATGAATACTTACACCGGTTAAGTCAACATCATTTGATTCATATTGTTCTCTATTAAATCGTCGATATGCTTTTTTCAGACGTTGGGCAAAAAGACGAATATGCTGGATTTGAGCAAAGTTTGTAGTTATATCTACGAAACGAACGTTTTGCCCTCTGACAGCTCTACCTAATGTTTGGAAGAATCTAGAAGCACTTCTTGATTCAGCTGTTTCAACAATAAGGCCAAGATCGTGAAAGTTAACTCCACGTCTAAGCATATTTACAGCAACGACGATTCCGCCATTTTTTCTTCTTCGAAATTCTTCAATATTATTTTTACGTGTCTTAGCGTCTACACCGGTATGTACCGGAATGGGATCAAAACCTTCAGCTCGTAAGGCCTCTTCAATTTGTTTTGCATGTTCTTTTGTTTTGCAGTAAAAAATCGTTTGTGGATGATCTAATTCTTCATAATTTTCTCTAAAAATTCTTAGATATTCACTATTTAATTCTTTAGATGTATAAACATCATTTATCTCATGAAGTTTTACTTTTCCTTTCAGAACATGATGCAATATTGGATAAATATTTGAAGCATAAAGCACGTAGTCGGGTCTATTTATTTCACCTGAAGCAATTGCATCTTCAGTTGAATATTCAAATACAGGTTTACCAAAAACTTCTTCAACTCTATGTCCTACTTCAGGATCATCTCTTCTATCTTTTGTACCAGTGATACCTATGAGGTGACCAACATGCATACGTTCAAGAATTTCGACACGATTTTTTGTTGCGTACAAATCACTTTCATCAGCAACACCAACACAATATTCACGTTGCATTAATTCATGATCGCGACCTTCGAAGGTTAAATAAGTTGAAATGAATTGGGGGGTCGCCATCACAAGGTCAGGCTCACCATCATCTATGTGACCATTTTCACCATGGCGATGAATAATTGGGTCGCGACCAACTGCTTGACGAAATAGTGGAATAAATTGTTGCTCCCAGTTATCCATTAGTGTAATTGCATCAGCGGTAAAGAAAATTGGCTGTCCTGTTTTTTGGAACTGTGTAATTGCTGGGTGGGCAGCCATTATTGTTTTACGTGTACCAACAGCACTATGAACTAATGATTTACCTTTTGGTCTGTCGCGAAAAACTGGATGTGCTCTAGAATTTAATCTTCGAATGCCATCAACTTGTGCTGGTTTAAGAGGTACACGTACTGTTTGTCCATTTTTTTCAATTGGAACTCTTAAATTTTCCAAAGGAGTATCGTCCAAAAGAGGATCTTCAATAATAGACATAAGGTACCCATAATAGTACAAATAGGCAATAGTGCACAAGGGCGTTTTATGCCTCTGAGCTGGTTCTACAGATTGAATTTAGATAGTGGGCATTGATAATGTATTAGCACTCTCAAGTCGAGAGTGCTAGAAATCAAGATATCCCAGGAGGAACTGCATGAGACTGCAGCCATTAGAAGATCGAATTGTAGTAAGACCAGCTGATGCAGAAGAAACAACAGTTAGTGGTCTAGTTATTCCAGACTCAGCCAAAGAAAAACCACAACAAGGTGAAGTTTTGGCAGTTGGTCCAGGCCGTGTTGGTGATGACAACGAAAGAGTAGCTATGGAAGTAGCAGTTGGTGACGTAGTTGTTTATTCTAAATACGGTGGTACAGAAATAACAGTAGATGGAGAAGATCTACTAATTCTTTCTGCACGCGACGTACTCGCAAAATTTCCAGCCTAATTTTTAACTGTTGGTAGGTTTTCATGAGAGAATGTTATGAAAACCTACCAATAATTTTAAGGTGTGATGGAAGAATTTTTTAAAGAACAAATCGATTCGCTTCCTCGGCCTAAATCTTTTAAGCCTGGCCCACCGTCTTCGTGGTCAATGATACCGGTAAATCAACGAATTTTATATCTCGATAAACTCCAAAATTTTCTTAATAAATATAAACATATTTCGTCGAGTAGTGAAGTTCCTGAAGAAGCAATCGAAGAGCTTGGAGATAACGATATTATCCAAAGGCCATCTGCCGTCAATGTTGTTTTACTGATGACAGATGATGGTAATGAAATCGATTCGTTATTACTAATGAAAAGATCTATGAATGTGAGCCATCATAAAGGTCAAATATCTTTTCCAGGTGGTATGAGAGAAGAAGCTGATAGCAGTTTTACCGAAACGTCTTTAAGGGAAACGCAAGAAGAAATTGGAGTTGAACCAGAACGGTTTCAAGTTATCGGTGAATTAAATAAGGTTTCTACACGATCAAGATTAAACCTAATAACACCTATAGTTACAATTGCTAATAAAGAAATTACCGGACAATTATCTATTAATAAAGGCGAAGTTGAACATATACATATTGTCAAAATCGATGAGCTCTTAAAACCCGATAAATATTATTGTGAAATTTGGGACTTGGGTGACATAGCTGTTGCAATACATATGTTTAGTGTGAAAGATGCGAATAATGAACCAGTTTTTATTTGGGGAGCGACAGCACAAATAATAGTTGACATGCTGCGTTGTCTAAATTGAAGCATCATTTATTAGAATAGGGCTTTCTTTATAGACAGGAATGCAAGTGGAAGTTGAAATTGGTATAGGAAAATCTGGTAGAAGAGCATACGGGTTTGATGATATTGCGATCGTGCCCTCTCGACGAACTCGAGATCCTGAAGATATTGATATCACATGGGAAATTGATGCATATCAATTTAATCTTCCTGCAATATCTGCAGCTATGGACGGAGTTACTTCTCCAGAAGTTGCCATAAAAATGTCTGAATTAGGTGGACTTGGATGTCTGAATCTCGAAGGCATTTTTACTCGTTATGAAAATCCTGAAAAAGTTTTAGAAGAAATTTCTACTCTTGATCCACAAGTTGCAACAAAACGAATGCAAGAAATTTATCAAGAACCAATCAAAGGTGAATTGATTACTGAACGGATTAAACAAATAAAAGATGCTGGAGCAATAACATGTGCCTCTTTAACGCCGCAACGTGTTGACGAATTTATTAAATATGCTTTGGCTGGTGATCTAGATATTCTTATTATTCAGGGAACAGTAGTTACAGCAGAACATGTATCTAAAAACGGTACAACATTAGATTTAACAAAATTTATTAGAGAATTAGATATTCCTGTATTTGTTGGTGGGTGCGCAAGCTATTCGGGTGCGCTTCATCTTATGAGAACTGGTGCGGCTGGTGTGTTAGTTGGTGTCGGACCGGGTCAAGCATGTACATCGCGCGGAGTTTTAGGAATTGGTGTTCCACAAGCAACTGCAATTGCAGATGCTGCCGGAGCTCGTATTAGGCACTTAGATGAAACAGGTGTTTACGTTCATGTAATTGCTGATGGTGGCATGCGACTTGGTGGAGATGTTGCCAAGGCGATTGCATGTGGAGCAGATGCTGTAATGATTGGCTCTCCTTTAGCTAGTGCACAAGAAGCACCAGGCAAAGGTTACCACTGGGGTATGGCGACATTTCATCCGACTTTGCCTAGAGGCGCTCGCGTATTTTCTGGCCAAAAAGGAACCTTGGAAGAAATACTTCTCGGTCCTGCAAATGAAAATGATGGATCGCTAAATCTTTTTGGTGCACTCCGTACCTCCATGGCAACAACAGGTCATGCAACGCTAAAAGAATTTCAAAAAGCTGAAGTCATGGTTGCACCAAGTCTGCAAACAGAAGGTAAGTCGCTACAAAAAGCACAAAATATTGGTATGGGTGCAAAATCGTGACATCTTCTTTGCATACTCCTGAACAAATAGTTTTAGTAGTTGACTTCGGTGCTCAATATGCACAGCTTATTGCTAGAAGAGTTCGTGAAGCGCATGTGTATTCAGAAATTGTTTCGAAAAATATAACTGCAGAAGAGGTTTTAGAAAAAAAACCGCAAGCGATTATTCTTTCTGGCGGTCCAAAATCTGTTCACGAAGAAGGTGCACCTCTATTAGACCAAAAGATTTTTGATCTAGGTATTCCTATTTTAGGTATTTGCTATGGAGCTCAACTTATTGCAAAACAACTAGGTGGAGAAGTTGCAAAGACTGGATCTGGCGAATACGGAAGAACAGAATTACAGGTTAGTTCTAATTCTAAATTGTTTAATGAATTACCAAACGATCAAATTGTTTGGATGAGCCATTTTGATACGATAACATGCGCACCTGATGGGTTTGAAACGCTTGGATCAACACAAAATACTCCCGCTGCTGTTATGGAAGATGTATCTAGAAAAATATTTGGCGTTCAATTTCATCCTGAAGTAAAACATAGTCCTCATGGTCAAGATGTATTAAAAAACTTTTTATACGAAGCAGCGCTTTGTTCTCCGACATGGACTAACAACACCATTATTGATGATGCAGTTGAAGTTATCCAAGAACAGGTAGGAAAAAGTAAAGTTATTTGTGCACTTTCTGGCGGTGTAGATTCTTCTGTTGCTGCTGCATTGGTCCATAAAGCAATTGGAGAACAGCTGGTTTGTGTATATGTTGACACAGGTTTAATGAGACAAGGAGAGTCTGAGCAAGTAGAAAAGACTTTCCGAGATCAATTCAAAATAGATTTGATACATGTAAAAGCTCAAGATCGTTTTATAGAAAAACTTAAGGGTGTAACAGAGCCTGAAGAAAAACGAAAAATTATTGGTGAAACTTTTATTCGAATTTTTGAAGAAGTAGAAGATGAAATCCAAGACGCAAAGTTTCTAGTTCAAGGAACTTTATATCCAGATGTTATTGAATCAGGCAATGACAGTGCATCAACAATAAAAAGTCATCATAATGTTGGTGGGCTACCAGAAGACATGAAGTTCGACTTGGTAGAGCCGCTACGAAATCTATTCAAAGACGAAGTACGTGCAATTGGTGCAGAACTTGGTCTTCCAGAAGATATTGTTTGGCGTCAACCTTTCCCAGGTCCTGGTCTTGGTGTTCGAATTGTTGGAGAAATTACTCTTGAACGATTAGAAATAATACGTGCAGCAGACCATATAGTTGTTGAAGAAATCAAAAAAGCTGGGTTGTATAGAGAAATCTGGCAAAGTTTTGCCGTTTTACCTACGGTAAAAAGTGTGGGTGTTCAAGGTGATGAACGAACTTATGCTTATCCGATTGTAATTAGAGCTGTTACATCTGATGATGCAATGACTGCAGACTTCGCGAGGATTCCATATGACATTCTTGAGAAGATGGCTAACCGAATTATAAATGAAGTGCCTGGAGTTAATCGTGTTGCATATGATGTTACATCGAAACCGCCAGGTACTATTGAGTGGGAGTAGTCATCCACTAGTATCTCTTTATGCTCAAAAAGTTAAGCGCAATATTTGTATTAACTATTTTCATGATAATTCTTACTAGTTGTTCTAACTCGAGTTCCAAAACTAAAACAAGTGATACAAAATCTAAGAACTCTCAACTAGCTAAAAACAAATTTTCTAATAGCGTTGACAATGTCTGTTTGGGTGTAGACAAAGATGTATTTATTGAGCTTTCATCTTCTTCAAATGAATCGACAACAGATTTTCCGCGTTTCGAAAAGGCATTGCAAGGTGCTGAAGATGAAATGGACAAAACCATTGGCAAATTAGACGGTATTGAAATTCCTGATGAACAGTCAGATGATTTTGAAACGTTCTTAGATGACCTATCAGCCATTAGGGATTCATACCCACTTCTTTCAGAGAAATTCAAAGAGCTTGTTGCGGCAATGGCTGATTCGAATTCAACTGATCTGGAAATTCAAAACAAAGCTCAATCGGATATGGAGCAATTGCAATCAGATATTGAACCTATTATAGAAGATCAAACGCAACGTAGAAACGAAATCAAAAAAATATCAAAACGGCTAAATTTTGATAACTGTGATTTTATAGATGTAAGTAGTGATTATTAAATGAAAAAAAATTTATTATATGTAAGTCTTTTAGTGGTGCTGTTCTTGTCTGTAACTGGATGTTCAACATCTAAAAGGACTTCATCAACTTCAACGACTGAAACAACTCGACTTAAGATTAAAGATTCATATGGCTCTGCTAGAAGCTTCAATGATGCTGTACAGCAGGTCTGTAATAGTGTTGACCCGTCAGTTTTTGATGCGGTAATTGCTGTAGATCCAAATAAAGATACCGCTTTCGAACAAAAATTTATAGATGCAGACACTGCAATTACGAATTTGTATACAGGTTTTAAAGCCATTTCCCCACCGAAAAGCGTAGTAACGCAATGGTCTAGAGGGTTAGACAACCTAAATGAGTTAAAGACATTAGTATCAAAAGTTAAGGATCAGTACAAAGAATATATTTCGTTATCAAATGAATCGAAGACCAGTAAAGATCCACAACGAAACATAGAAATTGTTTCCAGGCTGATCACTCTAGGCGGGGAATATTCAAAAACAATTGTGGCAATTCAAACAAAATTTACAGAAGTATTATTAATTGGTTCTAGTGCTGGTATCAATAAATGCCATGCATTTGAGATAGGTCAGCAGTCTAAGTAGTTACTCTACTGGCCAAAACTATATCTTCTCGTCTATACTTTAAAAACTTTATAAAGGGTACCGGTTAAAAATGATTACAATTCCTACATCAAATAGTTGGTGGATTTTTGATCAAGAGCTCTTAAGATTTCGACGTATTCCAAGGGACATGGATCCAAATTCTTTTGTTCTAAATGTCGACTGGGAAAAATATAGCGATTTAGAAATAGACGCTGACGATTCAGCATTTACAGTTTTTCTTAATGAAGAAAAAACACAAATTATGCGCGGCTATATTGACGTACAAGATCCAGAAATCGCCGAACAAGAAATCTTTACTCGAAAAGCCTAGATTATATAGGTGACATTTCCAGCTAATATTTTTGCATCGACAATTAATGAAGTTCAGAAGTACGATTCAGATTCAATTCTAGATAATTTAAATCCATCCCAAAAAGAAGCAGTTATCTATGATGGTGGACCCCTTATTGTCGTAGCCGGAGCGGGTTCAGGAAAGACGAGAGTTTTAACTAGACGAATCGCATATTTAATTTCTGAAAAAAATATTTCTCCATACCAGATTCTTAGCATTACTTTTACCAATAAAGCGGCATCTGAAATGATTGAAAGAGTTGGTCACTTAGTAGGGTCAATTGCTTCACGAATGTGGGTCTCAACTTTTCACTCTGCATGCGCACGTATGCTGAGATTTGATGGACAATCAATAGGGATAAAAAGTGGATTCACTATTTATGACGTTGCAGACGCGACCAGACTTGCTGATTATGCCAGAAGAGATATAGGAGCAGACCCAAAACGTTTCAGTGCGAAAAGCCTCCATCGCAGTATTTCATCAATGAAAAATGAACTCATAACTCCTGCTCAGGCACTAGAAAAGGCAGATTTTGATACAACTCGAACAGTAGCAAAAATTTATGCAGAATATGAGAGACGTCTTCGTGCAGCTAACGCTGTTGATTTTGATGATCTATTAGTTAAAACAGTTGAGATGCTAAAAATGGATGAGACTGTAAGAGAAAAGTATCAGACACGTTTTCAACATGTATTGGTGGACGAATTTCAAGATACAAACTTGGCCCAATGGGAACTAGTAAATCTTATAGCTGAAAAAAATCGAAATATCACAGTAGTTGGTGATGCAGACCAGTCAATTTATAAGTTTCGTGGTGCTGATCATTTGAACATGGAAAGATTTGAAGAAAAATATAATGAAGCACGCATTGTTGTCTTAAACACAAACTATAGATCTACGGAAAACATCCTTAATGCAGCTAACAGCGTTATCTCAAATAACACATCGAGACGAAAAAAAGAACTTGTATCCGAAAAGGGTAATGGTGAACCAATAACCGTTTATTATGCATCCAACGATAAAAGTGAAGCACAGTTTGTGGCAGGTTCAATCGCAAAATTAATGGACTCACATCTCTTAAATGAAGTCGCAGTTTTTTATCGAACCAACGCACAATCCCGATTGATCGAAGAACAATTAATTCGTTCAGGCATTGCATACAAAATTATTGGTGGAACTAAGTTTTTTGATCGGAAAGAAGTCAAAGATGCTCTTGCTTACGTGAGAGTTTTTGTTAATCCTTCAGATGAAGCATCCTGGAGAAGAGTAATCAATGAACCTAAAAGAGGGATTGGTGATACTTCAATCAATAAAATTGCAGCATTTTCAAGAATGTACGATATAACGTTTCGTGAAGCTCTACAAAGGCCAAATGAAGTTGGGCTTTCTAAAAAAGCAGCTAGTGCAGCAATGAGTCTCTGTACTCTATTTGATATTGCCGGAAATGGTGAATTGTCAAAGGTTTCAGAAGTTCTCGAATATTTATTAGAGAACTCGCTTTATAAAAGAACACTTGAAACAGATGGTAGTTTTGAATCAGAAGGAAGATTAGAAAACCTAGTTGAACTTATTTCTCAAGCGAGAGAATTCGACATTGCGTTCGATGAAAAAATTTCTAATCAATCAAATATCGATAGTAATGATGATTTCGAATTAGAAGACCAAACTCTAATTGATCCAAACTCAATAATTGACAGATGTATAGCATTTCTAGAAGCCGTTTCGTTGCTATCAGATTCAGATCAAGCAAGTGAAAACGAAGAATCTGTTACATTGATGACACTGCACACTGCTAAAGGTTTGGAGTTTGATGTTGTGTTCATTGTCGGTTTAGAAGAAGGACTATTTCCACATGAAAGATCAATGGGTGACGTTACAGAATTAGAAGAAGAGCGACGCTTATGTTATGTGGGTATAACAAGAGCAAAGCAAAGACTATTTTTGTCCTGTGCATTATCGCGCATGGTTTATGCGACACCAGACTACTACACTCCAAGTCGATTCTTGAAGGAAATACCAGCACATTTAGTTAATGCGATAGAAGATAAAGAATCAGTTTCTGACTTTAGTAGTAGGTCAAAATATTCGGAAAGGAACACATTTAAATCTCGATATTCTCAGGTTTATGACGAACATGAATTTAATGATTTAGATCCAAATGATGAAATGTATTCTGGGCATGTAATTGGTGGAACGCGAAAAAAACGTCCTCGTGATTTTGCTACAGATGCGATCATTCGCTCACGAATTTGGGGTGATTCGAAATCTGATGAAATCGACAATGAGATAGATATCGTTGTTGAACCAACACTTGAACTAGAAAATGACTTTGATGTGTCTAGGTTTGAAGCGGGTTCAAGGGTTAGCCATGAAAAATATGGACTAGGCACTGTCACAAATGTTGAGAAACACAATAATGGTGACGTTGCAATAAGTGTTGCTTTCCCTGCAGATAGAACACGAACATTTATGGCTTCACTAAATCCTCCATTAGAACTGGTTTAATTCGAGCTCTTTTTAAGTTTTTATTTCATTTTTTAGTAGCGTTAAAAAGTCTTAGAATCGCTCGAGGGAGAGTTATGGATTTATTGGAATATCAAGGTAAAGAACTTTTTGCTAAATACGACATTCCTGTTAGTTCTGGAAAAGCAGTAGAAAATGTAGATGATGCTGTTGCTGTAGCCAACGAAGTTGGATATCCAGTAGTTGTTAAAGCTCAAGTTTTAGTAGGTGGTCGCGGTAAAGCGGGTGGAATCAAGCTTGCAAATAACGAAGAAGAAGCGCGAGAGCATGCAAACGCAATATTAGGAATGGATATTAAAGGTCACATAGTAAAAGTACTATGGGTTGAGCATGCAAGTGATATTGCTGAAGAATACTATGCAAGCTTTACTCTAGACAGAGCAGCAAAAAAACATCTCGGCATGTTAAGTGCTCAAGGTGGAGTTGAAATTGAAGTCGTAGCTGAAGAAAATCCTGACGCTATAAGCAAAATATGGATTGATCCTTCAATTGGATTAACCATAGAGCAATGCCAAGCTTGGGTTGAAGATGCAAAACTAAATCCTCAAGCTAAAGAAGGTGCTGTTGATATTCTGCTTAAGTTATATAACGCATATGTTAAAGGCGATTGTGATCTTGCAGAAATAAATCCTTTGATATTGACTCCAGAAGGCAAAGTTCACGCTTTAGATGCAAAAGTTACGTTGGATGAAAATGCAATATTTAGACACGAAGAATGGAAAGCATACGAAGTAACTCAAGAACTTGATCCACGTGAAAAACTTGCTAAAGAAAAAGGTTTAAATTACATAGGCTTAGACGGTGAAATAGGCATCATAGGAAATGGTGCTGGTTTAGTCATGTCGACATTAGACATTGTTAATCAAGTCGGTGGACGACCTGCAAACTTTTTAGATGTTGGAGGCGGCGCGGATGCAGAGCTATTGGCAAACGCGATCGAAGTTGTAAATTCAGATGAGAATGTTAAAGCAATATTCTTAAACATTTTTGGTGGAATAACAAAATGTGATGACGTTGCTAACGGTGTTATTGAAGCAACAAGTCGCGTCGAACTTAAATCTCCAATTGTTGTTCGTTTAGATGGAACAAATGTTGAAGAGGGAAGAGCGATATTAGATGCACACCCGAATGAAAAAATTGTTTTTGCTTCAACAATGCTTAACGCTGCTAAAAAAGCTGTTGAGCTTTCAAAATAAAGGATGAGTAGATGAGTATTTTTGTTAATAAAGACACAAAGGTTATATACCAAGGATTAACAGGCTCACAAGGACGTTTCCATGGGCTCCGTAACCGTGAATATGGGACACAAGTTGTCGCAGGAACTAATCCTAAAAAAGCTGGAGAAAACGTAGATGGCGTTCCTGTTTATGCGACAGTGCTAGATGCAAAAGAAGCAACAGGTGCGAATGCTAGTTGTATTTTTATTCCTGCACCTGGAGTTAAGGGTGCGGTTCTAGAAGCAGCAGAGGCTGGTATCGAATTTATTGTTGTTATAACTGAAGGTGTGCCAAGTCACGATGAAGCACAATTTTATAATGAGCTAAAAAATAAGTATCCAAATACTTTTATTCTTGGACCAAATTGTCCTGGAATAATTACACCTGGAGAATGCAATATTGGAATAATTCCTGGGCAAATCGCACTACCAGGAGGTCCCGTAGGTGTTGTTTCACGTTCAGGTACTTTGACCTATCAAGCTGTACATGAACTTTCTCAACGCGGAATCGGCCAGACAACATGTGTCGGTATCGGTGGCGACCCTGTACCTGGTGTCAGTCATATTGATTGTTTAGAAAGATTCGAAGCTGATGAAGAAACCAAAGCAGTTATCATGATAGGTGAAATTGGTGGATCAGCTGAAGAAGATGCTGCTGAATTTATTGCTAATAAAATGAGCAAACCAGTTGTTGCTTATGTTGCTGGTGTTACAGCGCCTGCTGGTAAGAAGATGGGTCATGCCGGAGCAATTATTTCTGGCGGTAAAGGAACAGCTCAAGGGAAGATGCAAGCTTTGACTGAAGCTGGTGCCACAGTTGTTATGAACCCGACTGAAATTGGCCAAGCTATGGAAGACGTTCTAAAAAATCTTTAAATTTTTTCGCGTTGGGTGCGGAATGACTGCATATTGCAGTCATATAACACCCAACGCAGGCTAAAAAGCTATTAAAGTTACTTTTTTGTTAGTCGAAAGAGTTAACCATGAGCGAAGATGAAACACCTGGAATCGGTCCATTTGGGAGCAACGAACCACCTGAATCAACACCTGTATCTCCGTTCGGGCAAAATCCAAATAATGTTCAGCCACAAAATCCAATTGCTCCGCCACCGCCTCCCCAAATTGGAACTTACTATTCGAATCAGAATGGCTTCAACGTTTCCGGACCTAAAAATGATCCTTTCGCTGTGACAGCAATCTCTGTAGGTATTCCTTCTATAGTCTTTGCATTTTGTTGTGGAATTATCGGTTTGATCCTAGGAATTATTGGAATAGTTTTCGGCATACTTTCATTGGGAAGAATTAAGAAATCTAATGGCATGTTTCTCGGTAAAGGTTTGGCTATAACTGGTATTAGTTGTGGATCTGTCGGAATAGTAATTTTTATACTTTTAATCGTTATTCAATTAGCGATCGGTGGATTTAATTTCTTAAATTATTAACAAATTATTAACTCACTTCGATTTATATTCTCTAAATGTGAGAGCATGTATAAGTGGATCAAATAGGGGAATTAAAGCATTTTCCACGCATTGCTGTATTAGCTTCTGGGTCTGGAACAAATCTTCAAGCTATCATCGATGATGATATCGAAATTGCTTTAGTTTTGTGTGACAATGAAAATGCTGGAGCTATTGATCGTGCTAAAAACAGTTCAATCCCTTGTGAAGTTGTAAGTAAAAAAGATTTTAAAAACAGAGAATCTTTTGCCAATGAATTGATTAATGTTTTAGAAAGTTATGAAATAGAAATAGTTGTTCTTGCTGGGTTTATGACAATTTTACCCCCTGCGTTTATTAAAAAGTTTGAAAATCGTATTTTAAATATACATCCAAGTTTGCTTCCTGCATTTACAGGAACATACGGTAAAGGAACAATTACTGCAACATTAAATGCAGGAGTAAAAGTAACTGGAGCAACAGTTCATATTGTCACCGAAGAGGTAGACGCCGGTCCGATTTTAGCGCAAGGTGTTGTAGAAGTTTTTGATGGTGACGATGAAGAAACCTTGCATGAACGTATTAAAAAAGTGGAACATCGAATATATCCTCAAACTATTCGTCAATTCGTCTCTGGAGGTTCCACCTACCTAAAGGAAGAAAGGTAACAAATGACACAGCCTGTTAAGAGAGCTCTAATCTCTTGTTTTGATAAAACTGGAGTTGTCGAATTCGCTCAAGCTTTAAATGATCTTGGAATCGATATTGTTTCATCGGGTGGTACTGCAAAAGCTATAGCAGAAGCTGGCATCAAAGTAACCACAGTTGAAGATGTAACAGGTATGCCTGAAATGCTCGACCATCGAGTCGTGACATTGCATCCAAAAGTTCACGGCGCAATATTGGCAGACTTAGATAAAGAGTCACATATTGCTGACCTGAATAAATTTGGTATTGAGCCAGTAGGTTTAGTCGTAGTTAACCTCTATCCATTTGTTGAAAAACCTGGTATTGAAACCATAGACGTGGGTGGACCTGCAATGATTCGTGCAAGTGCAAAAAATCATGCATTTGTTGGAATCGTGACTGACCCAAATCAATATGGAGAAGTTCTAACTGAACTTAAAGAAAACAAGAATGTTTTAAGTGACGAATTAAGAAGGAAACTTGCACGACAAGCATTTGCTTTAACAGCATCATTCGATGCAGCGATTGTTGAGTGGCTTAATAATGATGATTCTGAAAATACTGGTGATATGCCAAATGAAATAATTGTCTCTTTAAAAAAGAGATCAGATTTACGTTATGGTGAAAACCCTCACCAGCAAGCTGCAATATATGATTATGTAAATCATGACGAATCTTGGCCTAGCCAAATGGAAATTCATCAAGGCAAAGAGCTTAGCTATATAAATTATCTTGATTTATCTTCTTCGTGGACACTGGTTAATCAATTAGATTCTCCTTCGTGTGTAATTGTTAAACATGCCAACCCATGCGGAGTCGCAAGCGGTGAAAATGTTTTTGATGCATACTCAAAAGCATTCGATTGTGATTCTTTAAGTGCGTTCGGCGGCGTAGTCGCTATTAATGGCGTTGTCGATGGAAAAACTGCGCAAGCTATTAACGACGCATTTACAGAAGTCGTTATTGCTTCTGGCTTTGAACCGGAAGCCCTTGAAGCTTTTAAAGCGAAAAAGAATTTAAGAGTAATAACAGCAGAAAAACCAAAACCTTTAGGTTGGGAACTTAAGCACATCGATGGTGCATTTCTTTCTCAAGCTGCTGACGATTTTCGTGATAATGAAAGCGAATGGAAAATCGTAAGCGACCGCCAACCAAGTGAAACAGAATTGGCTGAAGCTAAATTCGCATGGACTGTTTGTAGCGGAACAACTTCAAATGCCATTGTTCTAACTAACAATAAACAAGCTGTTGGGATAGGGGCAGGACAACAATCTCGTGTGCACGCTGCTGAAATTGCTGCTAATAAAGCAAAAGATAGAGCAAGTGGTGGTGCTTGTGCTTCTGATGCGTTCTTCCCGTTCCGTGATGGAATCGATGCTGCTGCACAAACTGGTGTGACTGTTGTAATTCAACCAGGCGGTTCGATGCGAGATGAAGAAGTCATTCAAGCTGCCAATGAACACAACATCGCTATGATTTTCACAGGCACAAGACACTTTAGGCACTAATGGTTTTTCGTGGTGTAATAATTGAAGAAAGCCTGTGCGACAAAAAAATATTAGATCGGTTCAATATTACTGACACAAAAATAGAGCCTGTTGAACAAAATCATATGACTCCATGGCTTACTCAATGGACATTGCATGATGTTTATGTTGATGAAAGTGATGTTTTAGAGCTATCAGAGCTATTATCTGAAAATCTGGAAGAAGATTATTGGTATGCAGATTTCAAAGATGAAAAATCACATTATATTATCTTTAATAAGAAGATATTCATTGTGAATAAAGAAGATCCTAGCCAATATAAGCCTGTTGTAAGTTATGGTTTAGAGCTTGGCATACCAAGATATCAATTAGATTTTTCTCCAGATATTTCTGATTGGCAGCGTTAGAGATAAGATTAATGAATGTCTGCAAAAATTTTAAGTGGAACTGAGTTTCTAGAAAACGAAAAACAAAGACTACGTCAACGAATTAGCAATCTTAAACAAAATGGTGTTGAACCGGGGTTAGGTACGATATTGGTCGGTAACGATCCTAATTCTCAAAGCTATATTCGACATAAACATCAAGCATGCGCCGATGTAGGCATTATTTCTCACCATAAAGAACTAAGCGAAAGCGCAACTCAAAGCGAAGTTATACAAGCAATTGAAGAAATGAATTCCAATAAATCTGTTCATGCTTTTATTGTTCAATTACCTTTACCTAAACAATGTAATGAAGAAGAAGCGCTACTAGCTATTGATCCGAAGAAAGATGCTGATGGGTTACACCCAGTAAATTTAGGAAAACTCGTGATGGGAGTTAAAGCTCCTCGACCTTGCACACCATTAGGTATTCAAGCACTATTGTCTGAGAACGGTGTTAATCTTGCGGGTAAGCATGTAGTTGTTATTGGTCGGGGGCTAACGATTGGTCGTCCTTTAGCAAACCTTTTGACTCTAAAAGAAAATGCTGCCAATGCGACAGTAACCATTGTTCATACGGGTACAAAAGATATTGCTCAATATACAAAACAAGCAGATGTTGTTATCGCTGCTGTTGGTGTGCCAGGAATTTTAACTTCCGATATGGTTAAGCCAGGTGCAGCGCTTGTTAGTGCGGGAATGACTTTTGGCGAAGGAAGAAAAATAATCCCAGATATTGATGAAGATTGCGCAAACATAGCTGGCTATATAACACCTCGCATTGGTGGGGTAGGACCAACAACAATTGCAATGTTATTGCGTAACACAATTGATGCAGCCGAGTTGACTTTATCTCAGAATGATTAATATTCGTTTAGCTGAAGAAAGTGATCTAGCGGAACTTTCTGAGATTGAAAAGCAAGCTGATAAAATTTTTGTAGAACATGGTATTGATATTGGTAATGATGAAACGCAATCTATTGATACTCTTAATGATGCGCTAAGAAATAAAAGGCTATGGGTTGCTGAGGATGGCGATGAACTAGTCGGATTTTCTTTAGTGATACTTATCAATGAAAATGCCCATTTAGAACAGGTATCGGTTTTACCAAGAATGCAAAAGCAAGGTATAGGTGCAAAACTTGTTAAAGCAACAATCGATTGGGCCCAACAAAATAATTATGAACGTATTACATTGTCGACGTTTAATGATGTTCCATGGAACCAAAACTTCTATGCCAAACTTGGCTTTCGTGATATTCCATCTAATGAATTAGATAAAACACTCAAAGATCTCAGATCAACCGAAGCTAGATTAGGTTTAGATATAACTAAAAGAGTATTTATGGCATATACAATTGATAACTAGGCGTTTTGTTGATTTTTTATACCTAATGTAAAATGTTAAGTTCGTAAATATGCTTTATCAAGGATGATATGTGGCGCCAAAAATATTAAGTTCAGATAAGGTTAAACCTCTATTTGATATAGCTGAATCGCAGCCATTTTTACTACGAGAACTTACTCTACTAGAACGAAGTATTGTAAAGCACTGGGTCCATTTTTATAAAACAAAAATTGAGGGTCGTTCTAATCCTCCAAGTCAGTATCGAGATGATTTCATAAAATATCTCACATCTCGGGGATTTTCTTCTAGCCAATTAAGAGATGAAAAAGGTAAGAGAACTCAGCTACATTTTCAAAATTTATTTACGGCAAATCCATCTATAACTTTATTACCTGCATTATTTCGTATAACTGGTTTACATGTACACTTATCTGATGACGAGTTAAAAGCTGCTTTCCGAGAAGTCGTGAAAATGCATAAAGAGAAAACAGGGAAGTATCCAGGATGGCAAGATTTTGCAGAGTATTCAAAACAAAGACTTTTTCTGAAGGAAACTGGAGTTATTGTTCCAAGCCCTCTTCGGTATCAAAAGCGTGCTTCTTCTCAGAACCCTGGTAGGAAATCGAATGGTATGGCAACTCTTTATAGTATGTATTTTGATATACCTGAGGAAATATCTTTTGAAGATTTTGAAAGCATAGAACAAAAACATGAATTTACTGTTGACGATCTAGTCGATAATTTAAGACGTGTTCAAAAATGGATGGATGAGCAAACAGTCGACTCGTCAATTGCTTTAACACCTTCACGCGTAGATATAGAAAATTATGCAAGAACATTTGAAGATGGGGTTCCCTGGAATGTTTATGAATCATGGATATATCATGGGACAAACTTAAAGGGAGTTGAGCCAGCTGATTGTGAGCGTTCTCTTGAGTGGTTACGCCAGCAAATTGGTATAGAAGATGATAAATCTTTTATACGTCGACCGATTTCTAACCCAAGAGGGTATTGGACTCAACAACGTATATTTAATAATTATTGTGAAGCATGGAGATGTCACAATCCAAGAGGATACCGACCTAGCAGCAAGATACTAAAAGATCCTCCAGTGCAGAAAGATCTTGAAGCTATGACTCGAGTCAAAGCGACATTAACGGCAAAACACGGTGAGTTAGACCCTGCTCAGTGTGAAGCATTGGGGGTACCTTGTGTGCAAGTTCCTTCTGTATCTACCATTCGTGAAAGATATCCAGGTGGTTTTCAAAAACTATTAAAAGATATAGAGAATAGATTCTGTCCTAATGGAGGAATAGGTTTCTCATCAAAGGTACAGCTAACTCGTATGGCAAAAACTCACTTAGGAAAAAATGTGCCTGATAGATTTGCACCAATTGCTGTTGTTAATGCTTCAAGAGCGCTTACAAGATAAATAGGCGAACACACGTACTTGTATATTACTTATAGTGCTCTAAATACAAGTAAGTATATTCAGATATGCAAAAATAAACGTCTTGACCCAACCACTAGATATTACGAACATAGAACCTAATCAATCACGACTTATCCAGTGTTCATTTTGTTTGCACGAAATTTCTTCGGAAGCATTATCGAAGCCCGAAGCTAACTACGTGAAATGCCCTAATTGTGGTTACAAGCAACCAATCAAAAACATGCCTCGATTTAAAGACATAGCTGCATTTTCTAGCGTTATTATCGGCGTTTATGTAACTACAATTATTGCATTACTTCTTAATCGCTAAACAGTAAAGGTAGTTATGGGAACTGCACTAACTTTAAATAATGACATGTCGTTAAAAGTACCTAACGATCCTATAATTCCATTTATTGAAGGTGACGGTATTGGAATAGACATTTGGCCTGCGGCTCAAGCAGTTTTTGATGCAGCTGTACAAAAAGCATTTAACGGAGAGAAAAAAGTCGAATGGCTTAAAGTTCTTGCAGGCGAAGCAGCATTTAATGAAACGGGAGATTGGCTTCCACAAGATACTGTTGATGCATTCCAAAAATACCTTGTTGGAATAAAAGGTCCTTTAACTACACCAGTTGGTGGAGGAATCAGAAGTTTAAATGTAGCTTTACGTCAATTGTTAGATTTGTATGTTTGTTTACGTCCTGTGAAATATTTTTCAGGTGTTCCTAGTCCTGTAAAAAATCCTCAAGATGTAGATATGGTTATTTTTAGAGAAAATACTGAAGATATTTATGCTGGTTTAGAACTCGAATTTAATACTCCTGAGGTAAAAAAACTTATCGAGTTTTTACATGATGCATATGGATGGAAAATCAAAGAAGGTTCAGGAATTGGTATAAAACCAGTTTCAGAATCAGGTTCTAAACGCCTAATCCGAGCTGCATATAAATATTCAATAGATCGATCTAGAAAAAATGTTGCCTTAATCCACAAAGGTAATATACAAAAATTTACCGAAGGCGCTTTCATGCGTTGGGGTTATGAACTAATAGGGGAAGAGTTCTCCGATACACACGTAAGTTGGGAAGACTGCAATGGTGAACCTGGAGATAAAATTCTCGTGCAAGATGTAATTGCAGATAATGCATTTCAGCAGGCACTATTAAACCCTAAGCAATTTGAAGTTTTAGCTACATGTAATTTAAATGGTGACTATTTATCAGATGCATTAGCTGCCCAGGTTGGCGGTATCGGCATCGCTCCTGGTGGAAATATAAATTATGTAACTGGCCACGGTATTTTTGAAGCAACCCATGGTACAGCTCCTAAATATGCTGGATTAAACAAGGTCAATCCAGGATCAGTAATTCTTTCTGGTGTTTTAATGTTTGAACATTTAGGTTGGTTTGATGTTTCTAATTCGATAATTTCTGCGCTAGAAAAAACTATTTCAGATAAATATGTGACATATGATTTTGCAAGAGCTATGGATGGTGCAACAGAAGTTTCTACTAGTGACTTTGCAAAAGCCTTAATTGACAGACTTTAACTTATCTTTTCGTACCTCAAGAATACGATCACAAATTACTTGTGCTTCAGATTTATCGTGCGTGACAAATATTGAAGTCGTACCCATTTGATCTAACAATTTTTTTAGATCTATTAATAAAGTGTCATGTAAATCTTTATCTAGACCAGTTAAAGGCTCGTCTAAAAGTAAAAGTTTTGGATTTGGTGCTAAAGACCGTGCAAGAGCAACTCGTTTTGCTTGACCTCCACTAAGTTCAAAAACCTTTCTTTTTTCATATCCTTCAAGTCCTACAAGCGAAAGCATGTTCTGTACTTGATTTCTTATCTCTGTTTTAGATTTGCCATGCATTCTTAAACCAAACGCAATATTTTTTTCTACATTCATATGTGGGAATAGCTGATTATCTTGGAATACTAGGCCAATTCCTCTTAAATGTGTTGGTTTAGAAGTTATATCTTGTTTATTCAACATAATTTCGCCTGATTGTGGCGAGATCAGTCCTACAATTATTTTCAATAATGTTGATTTCCCTGAGCCAGAAGAGCCTAATAAACCTAAAATCTCACCCTGTTTTACATCAAGATTTAAATCTTCAAATATTGTTTGTTTTTCATATTTAAAAGATATATTTTTTAATTCAAGCATTTCTCACCTCTACAAGAAAGACAATTGATCCAATGACAAGTGCCAGCACGCTAGATAGCATGTATGCCTGCAGGCTTGATAGCTCTCCGGGACGACTAAGAAGTTTGGCGATAGCGACAGGGGCAGTATCGTTACCGGTTTTTGTTAAAAGCGATGTTGCCCCAAATTCACCTAAAGATATTGCAGCACAAAAACCAATACTTTTGCTAAATGCATTTTTTGTTCTCTTTAAATCTATTTCCCATATGGATCGAATTGGTGATGCCCCAAGAGTAAACGAAGCATTCGACAAATCTTTTGATTTTGCATTTAACGCGGGCAACATTGTTCGAATAAAAAATGGAATTGCTATTAATGAATGACTAATAGGTATAAATATCCAGTTAGATCGCCAATTGAATGGAGAACTGGAAAAAGTAATGAGAATACCTAAACCTAAGGTTACTGCTGAAACACCAAGAGGTAGCATGTAGAGCGGTTCAACGATTTTGCTCATGAACTTGGTTTTGTAAATAATAAGGGTTGCTAGTAAACCAATAAAAATAGATAAGCAAAGGGCAATTAAAGTTATTTTTAAACTAGTAATCAGAGAAGTAATTGAACTAATTCCGTTTGTTATTCCGGGGCGCACTTCGTATGGCTGCAAATGTTTCCAAGCAAAAAAGGAAAATTTATTTCCATATTTTATTGATGAAATAAATAAGGTAATAATCGGTACCAGGACGAATAAGAATATAGATATAGAACCAAGTAGGGCTAAAACTCTATGCCGATTTGTTGTTAACTCTCTACGTTGGGTGTCAATAGCATTGAATAAATGTTTATTTTTATTTGAGATTATGTTTGAAACAACAATTACTATGCTTAAAAATATTATTTGAATAATACTTAGTACAGATGATGTAGCAACATCTCCAAAGGTAAGTGCCTGGCGAGCAATTTCTACTTCTAACGTAGAGTTCTTAATACCTCCGACAATTAATATCGCTCCATAAGAGGTAAAACAAAAAATAAAAACTATTGAGCATGCGAAAATAACGGATGGAATCAACAGAGGTAAGGTGACGTAAATAAAGCTTTTAACTTTTGAAGCACCTAAAGTTAAAGAACTATCGGGCAAATCATTTGGTATTTTTTCCCATGTTGCACCAACAATCTTTACAATTACAGCAATATTAAAAAATATATGTACTGCTATTACGGCAATAAGAGTATTGTGCAAATTTTCTGGAAGGATTTTTAAAAACGAAGCGCCAACGACGACACTTGGTAAGACAAAAGGAACAACAATTAACGCAGAAATAATTTTGCGTAATTTAAAGTTCCATTTGGATATGAGATATGTTGGGAAAATGCCTAATAACAGTGTGAAAACAGTGCTTAGAGTTGCTTGAAAAAAAGTAACAGTAAAGATCTTTAAGAATTTACCGCTACTAACTTCATTTTTAAACGTTGATCTATCAAATGTTTCGTAAATTATTTTTGATAACGGCCAGAGAAAAAACAGACCGATAAAAAAAATCAGTACGAATGTTGAACCATACTTAAGCCAACGATTTATTGTTGCTCCATAACAATATTTGTCCAGTCGTCAATCCATGTTTGCCTATTTTTCTCTATGATTTTTGGATTAACGCTAAGTGGTTTCGTTATTTTGCTTGCATACTTTGTAAATTCAACTGGCAATGTGACCTTTTTGTTCGACGGATAAACGAATAGGTTAAGAGGAATCTCTTTTTGGAATTCAGGGCTAGTAAGAAAATCAAGTAGTTTTTTTGCTTCAGCTGTATTTTTAGTTCCTCTAAGTATTCCTGCATATTCTTCTTGACGAAAACATGTTCCATCTATATTTCCTGTTGGCGATTCATTGATTTTTTCTTCGGAGTAAACAACTTCAGCTGCTGGGCTGGTGGCGTAACTAACAACTAAAGGATATTTCCCTTTGCCTGATGAACCAGAGAATGCTTCATAATATGCGCTATCCCATGACTCGACGATTTTTACTTCATTGGCTTTTAAACTGGTCCAGTAATTTTTCCATTTACTTTCACCGTACTTAGATATTGTTCCAAGTAAAAACGCTAAGCCAGGTGATGAGCTTGCAGGATTTTCCGCAACAAGCATTCCTTTATATTCTGGCTTTATTAAGTCGTCAAAGTTTTTTGGAATTTCTAAGTTATTTTCTTTAAAGAACTTTTTATCGTAATTAATGCAAACATCTCCATAATCAACTGAAGTGATGGATGAATCTATAAATATTTTTTTGTTTCTAGCTTTTGAAATGTATGTATTATCGATACCCCACATGACGTCACCTTCTGGGTTGCCAGAGGTCAGTGCTGCTTTAGAAAGCATTGTGCCGGTATCGCCAGCATTAGCAATTTTAACTTTTATTCCACTTTCTTTCGTAAAATCTTTCAAAGCTTTATTTAATGATGTTCCGCTTTTAGGGAATGAATCATATGTGATGAGAACAAGGTCTTTTTTGTTTGACTTTGAGTTTTTATTGGTAGAAGTGCAAGCGCTTGCACTTAGAACAATAATTAAGGCTAATAGTAATAATTTATATTTCATTTCTTCCTCCGCTGGCATTATCCAGATCAGGTTTATGGGTCGATACTTCTGTATCCTCTCAGCCCATTTATGAGCTCCCCAGGTACGAAATAACCTTAGCATTGCGCGCTGTGAAAATATAAAGTTAGCTAAGTTATACTTAAGAATATATTTAAAAAATTAGGAGAAAAATGAAAATTACTGTTGTAGGCGCAGGCTTTTATGGTTCAACAACTGTCCAAAGAATTGCTGAGGCTAATTATGCTGATGAAGTTGTTATGATCGACATTTTAGAGGGTAAACCACAAGGTTTAGCTTTAGACATGATGCAATCTAGAAGCATCGAAAATTTTGATACACGAATTGTTGGAACAAATAATTACGAAGATACAGCTTCATCTGATATTTGCGTAATAACAGCTGGACTTCCAAGAAAACCTGGAATGAGTCGAATGGACTTATTAGAAGTAAATGCAAAAATTGTTTCTCAAGTAACAAAGTCTTTGGCTGAAGTATCACCAAATGCAGTCCTTATTGTTGTTTCAAATCCACTAGATGAAATGACAGCGCTAGCTGCCAAAGTTTCTGGCTTTGAAAATTCAAAGGTTATGGGCCAAGCAGGAATGTTGGACACTGCACGATTTAAACATTTTGTTGCAGAAAAAGCAGGCGTTCGACCTCAAGAAGTTCAAGCTCTGACATTAGGAAGCCATGGAGAAACTATGGTTCCTGTGCCATCACAAGTAAAAGTTCAAGGCAAAAACCTTACAGATGTTTTATCTAGCGATGATATTGAAGAGCTTGTACAAAAGACGCGTGATGGTGGAGCAGAGATTGTTGGATTACTAAAAACAGGTTCTGCTTACTATGCGCCATCAAGTGCTGCAGCAACAATGGTTAAAGCTGTTGCTACTGACTCAAAAGAACAAATGCCAGTTTGTGCATTTGTAAATGGTGAGTATGGCATCAATGATGTTTATCTTGGTGTGCCAGCTGTAATTGGCGCAAAAGGCGTTGAAAACATTGTTGAACTTGATTTAGATGCATCAGAAAAAGAAGCACTGGTTGCAGCAGCCGATGCTGTTAGATCCAAGCAGGCAGATGTAAATCAGTTTGTATAAATAAACAAGAGGTGTAACATGATCATCGAATCTCCTATAGGAAATATACGCGTTTTTTGCGAAGATGATCATGTTGTCGAAGTTTTGCTTCCTGGTTGGAATGAAAAAATACAACCAAGTATTAAAAACCCATCAACAAAATATGAAAAGCAAGTAGCAAACGCTTTCAACGAATACTTTAAATCTGCTTCAAAAAATGAAGTTGCAAAAAAGTGGAAAGAACTCGTAAAGGTTTCTATTGGAAACAAATATTTCCCTAAATCTAGTGAATTTCAATCTAAGGTTTATAAAGCTTTAACGTCAAAAGTACCTAGCTCTCATACTGTTGCTTATGGTGAATTAGCTGCTCTTGCTGGTAGCCCATTAGCGGCACGTGCTGCGGGTAACGCAATGAAAAAGAACCCATTGCCTATCATTGTTCCATGCCATAGGGTTTTACCTTCTACAGGAGAATTGGGAAATTATATGGGCAGTGAAGGTTCGGGGCAAAAAACAAAAAAATGGCTGTTAGAACACGAGGGCGCTATTTAAATTACTTTTGGTGTGTCGCCTGTATCTGAAACAAATGGTAATTTCATCGACATCCACTCTAATGAACCACCTTTAACATTAGTAGCGCTATATCCAATTGAATTTAATGCCATTACCGCTTGCGCGCTTCGACCGCCACTTTTACAAATAATATTAAGTTCAACAGTTTGATCGATTTCATCTATACGATCTTTTAATTCACTTAAAGGAATATTCAAAGCCCCAACAGCATGACCTGCTTCGAACTCATCTTTTTCTCGAACATCAAGAAGAACAACGCCTTCACTTTGTTTCTCTAAAGCTTCGTTAACATCAATTTCTGGCAAAGCATTTTGATTCATAAACTTAAATGCTAGCGGTTCTAAATACCTAAATCACCAAGGATGCTGCCTTGTGCCTTATGATCTGGCTTTAGTGGATGGTGTCTAAACCATTCATGGCCATACACTTGTGCAAAAAGTTTTTCATCGTAACCAAGTGCAAGCGAATCTTCTGGTATTTGACTTGAATGTGCTTGTAATGCTTGTCGTTTAAGCAATATATGTTCACCATTAATTCTTACTTCATCTGTAATTTCAATTGAAGTTAAACCCGGATGTTGGCGCGATGAGCGTGATCTATACAAATTTGAAGACGGATCAATTCCATATGCATCGAAAGCATCTTTTACAACATGTGTTTCAACGAAGTGTAAATATTCACCATCGACTGTCGTTTCCATTATGCAATCTAAACCGTGTAGCGATGCAGCCTTCACGCCGATTTTATGACACATTCTGTGGTCTGGGTGGCCATAGATGCCATTTTCATCATCACAAAAAACTGTTTCTATATCGAGCTCGGCCATAATTTGGGCGAGTTCTTGACCAGCTTTATCAACATCACATTTTGCTAAAGAATTTGTTGGGGCTTTGCTTTCATCTAGGCCACTGTCGTGGTATTCAAGGAAGCGAACGTTTCTCACTCCTAAAATCTCACATGCTCTTATTGCCTCAGCCTTTCGTTTTGCTGCCAGATCATCGATATTTGTCTTAGCGCCTAGTTCGCCACCAGTTGCGAAGACGACAGATATTTCATGTCCAGCGGCTGAAAGCGCAGCAATAGTCCCACCAGTAAATATTGCTTCATCGTCAGGGTGGGCGTGTAAGAAGAGGACATTTGTCATATTATTTGATTAGTCTAATATCGTGGATTTAGAAAACTATATCGAACATACAGAGATTTC
Organism: Acidimicrobiia bacterium; assembly: GCA_046331265.1. Lineage (GTDB taxonomy): Bacteria > Actinomycetota > Acidimicrobiia > IMCC26256 > JAGPDB01 > JAGPDB01. The sequence goes on from JAXLRE010000008.1 coordinate 55,946, forward strand.
GCTTGAGCTTTCTGCATCTAGTCCACAGACTTATTCTGTAAAAGAAATCAACGAAGCTATTTCCTCGTGTATTTCAAAATCTTTCCCAAGTGATGTTTGGGTTAGGGGAGAAGTCCAGCGGTTGCGTTTTCATTCAAGCGGACATGTATATTTTGATCTCGTTGAAACAGGAACTAATGGCAAATCATCCTGTTCGATACCTGTCACTTTACTTTCTTGGAATGCACGAAATATAAAAGCAAATCTCCGTGAAGTATTGGTTGAAGATAGAGAAGTAAGAATACTTTGTCGTCCTGATTTTTATGCACCATATGGACGTATGTCTTTAGCAGCAAGTGATGTTGACACAGCGTTCGTTTTAGGCCAAATAGCTTTAGCCAGACGTGAACTAATTGAAAAATTGACAAAAGAACAAATAATAGAAAATAATAAAAATGTTTTTTTTGAAGAATTAATTTGTAACATAGCGTTAGTTACATCAGTTGAGTCAGCGGCGTATCACGATGTGATCGATCAATTAAAAGCTAGTGGATATGGATTTAAAATATTTGTTGTTAATGCACTTATGCAAGGACATGGTTCAGTTGAATCTGTTGTCTCATCGTTAAAAGCAGCAGACAAACTAGATGTTGATGTAGTTCTTTTATGTCGAGGTGGAGGGTCAAAGACTGATCTTGTTACTTTTGATTCTGAGGCAGTAGCTCGACATATAACGAAAATGAAAAAACCTGTACTTTGTGGATTAGGCCATCAAATCGATATAAGTGTTGCAGATATGGTCTGTGCGTTAGCGTTAAAGACTCCAACGGCTTGCGCACAGTTTTTAATTGAAAGAACTAAATCAGCTATTGATAGTGCAAAATTACATGTACAAAACATTGAGCAATCGTGTAACGATATTTTACGTACCTACGAAACACGCCAAGCTAATTTAGCTAGAAAGATATTAGATACAAGCTATGTTCTCGATAAATCTAAAGATAAGTTAGATTCAATCGATTCAAATTTAAAAGCAATTTTTGTGCGTGCAATAAAAATTTCAAAAGATAAAGTTAGAAATTACAAGGCTCTTATCAATGCACATGACCCAATGCGAGTGTTAGAAAGAGGTTATTCTCTGACCCTTAATGAAAATGGTCAGGTAATAAAAAAAGTATCAGATGTGGCCAAAGATGAGTTGGTTTATACAAAGCTTGTCGATGGTGAATTAACTTCTAAAATTTCTCATATACAGAAAAGGAAAAAATAGTGGCAACAACAAAACCAAAATCGTATAAGGACGCGATAAACGAGCTCGAAGAAATTGTTGACGAATTAGATGATGCAGATGTGGATATTGATATTTTGAGTCAAAAAATAAAAAGAGCACAAGAGCTTATAGAGTTTTGCCAGGGTCGAATTGAAAGTGTTCGTTTTGAAGTTGAAAATATTATGAGTGCAGAGGAAAAATAATGGCTTTTCAAGAAATAGTTTATGATGATTTTGAAAAGGTAAAAATTGCTGTAGGAAAAATTGTTGAAGTGCAAGATTTCCCAGAAGCTCGTAAACCTGCATATAAATTATCTATTGATTTAGGGAAAGAAATTGGAATAAAAAAATCGTCTGCTCAAATTACTGATCTATATTCAAAAGAAGACTTATTAGATAGACATGTTTTATGTGTAGTTAATTTTCCTCCAAGACAGATTGGCCCATTCATGAGTGAGGTCCTAACACTTGGTGTACCAGGCCCAAACGGAGAAGTGACACTTGTTGGTCCAGACCGTGGCGTGCCTTTAGGTGGCCTCCTCTTCTAATCCACCCGTGTTGGGTCGAAAAACTATCGTTTTTCGATAGAAAATCCCACAAACACGGAGTGAATTCAGATTTAAACAGGACATATTAAAATAAATTGAGCAACCGCTTGACATATTATTTCACATGGTATATATTAAGCATGTGCTTAAATAAAAAGAAAAGAGGATAAAATGAATTCATCTAATTCGTTAATCGTATATGTATACACGATTTATTCAATATTGGCAGTCGGCATTATTGCATGGTTGGCATCGACTTTGTTTCGCAACGGCGCACACTTTTTAGATGTCGTTTTTAAAGATAACAATGTTTTCCAGGAGTGAAACTTTCTTACAATATGCATAGGAAATCACCAGTAGTCGTAGATCTAAATGGAATTATAATCAAGCGGCAAGAGTTTATGCTCCTACGTTTCATGACTATGGAGCTGCGTCAGAAGTTGTAGTGAAGCCAATGAAGCATGCACCTTATTGGTAGAAGGTCTTGACCAGCCGCCAAGTGAACCTGCACAAGATGTTTTCCGGCATCAGGCTCCAGGCGTTGACTTTATTGATGCTGGACAAAAAATAACTGGCTATGCTCAGGAACAATCTCAGACGAACCAGATTATTTGGATGTACAGGTTGTCGATTTAGATAAACCAGATCTAGACATACGTATTGCAAACATTCCTCCAAAAGCAACGTACGCATTATCTGCTGATAACGGTGTAGGTTCAATACGTGTTGGCTCTGGAGGGGGAAATATGTTGGGCACACGAGTGATATGCCGCGTTTACCAGAACGAGCTTGGACACCGGAACCATGGTCCAATGCAATCAAATGGAAAGTTTGATGGCGGTCTTTGCGTGGCGTCAGGTGCTAGGCCTGTATTGCGAAATCCAAATGAGAACTCCTGCGTTGATAGTTGCAACAAGGCTTTTAGGCTTCGACAGAATCTAATATTGTGTAATCGAAAATAAAAGATGAATAGAACTGTGCATTAGTAATTTCTAAAGGTTGCAGATCGCTATGTCGATCGAGAAGCAAACTACTAAGCATCGATTTGGTCTGAGAGCATATATATATATATACTTTAGACATGGTAAATGAACGAAATGAATATGTTCCTGTTCAGGCATCTGTACAAACAAATTCAATGACGAATTACAAGGGACAAGTTAGGAGCGGTGAAAGGCTCAAGAAAATTTCAGTAATATATGCGATCTTATCGACTATTGGTGCATTTGTTATTGCTATATCGGCCGGAAAACTCAAAGTTGTGATTATAATGCGTACCTGGATACAACACTATGTAGAACTCATCGGATGGTGGCGTTACATTCGGTACATTTGTTGGACTTATTCTTGTTGTTATTATCACAACCTTTTTATTGAGAATAGTTCGGCAGGGTTCTAGAAGTCAGCGTACTGGTTTAGAAAGGTTACAAGGCTGAGTATCTTCTGATGTCAATAGTTGGTATAGAAAGTTGGGTGATGGTGCCATTTTGGCTCATGTAAGCTAACGTCCAGATAATTATGCTGAGTGCCACTGTCCGTCTAGATCGATTATTCAAGAACCACAGTCCTTTGACGGTGTTGTTTCTGTATCCTTACGGTAGCGTTCGCAGCGGTGGCGGCTAATGTCGACCGGTCGGACGTCGGCCTTTATGACCTGTTGCTGCGCGGGTTTTGGTGAGGTAAAAAACTCATGAACCAAAACATATATCATGTAAATCCGATTAAAAGTTACGATTGTGAAACTTTTGCTCGATTATTTAATTGAGCTTTAACATAATCGCGATTCATATAAGCAATAAAGTCAATTGAAATTTCTTTAGGACATGCTTCTTGGCATTCACCATGATTTGTACATGTGCAAAGAAAGCATCCATAGTTTCTACCATTGAAACTGCTCTATCAAAACGTTGAGGCTGACCTTGCGGCAAAAGATTCATGTGCATCATCTTTGCCGATGTAAATAAGTTTGCAGCACCATTAGGACAAGCAGCAACACATGCACCACATCCAATACAAGCAGCAGCATCCATTGCTTTATCAGCCGCTGCTTTTGGAATCAAAGTTAGGTTTGCATCTCCCGCCGTTCCAGTTGGGGCATCAATGTAACCACCAGATTCAACTATGCGATCTAAAGCACTTCTGTCAACAGTTAAGTCTTTGATGATAGGGAATGAGGTTGCGCGGAATGGTTCGACTGTAATTACATCGCCATCGTTAAATTTACGCATGTGCAATTGACATGTTGCTGTACCTTTTTCTGGGCCATGTGCTTGACCATTAATCATCATTGAGCACATACCGCAAATACCTTCACGACAGTCTGAATCGAATGCTACAGGCTCTTGTCCTTTAGCAATTAGTCGTTCATTCAACACATCGAATAATTCAAGGAATGACATGTCTTCGCTTATGTCGTTAACGTCATAAGTTTCGAAATGCCCTTTATCTTTTTCTGAGTTTTGTCTCCAAACATTTAATGTTACGTGCATTACTTGTCCTTATTTATATGATCTTTGTGTTAAATGAACTTCTTCAAACTCTAAATATTCTTTATGAAGTTTTGGATCGCTCAAATTTCCTGTGTATTCCCAGGCTGCAACATATGCAAAGTTTTCATCGTCTCTTTGTGCTTCACCTTCTGGAGTTTGATGTTCCACTCTAAAGTGTCCACCGCAACTTTCTTCTCTATGTAGAGCATCTCGAACCATGAGCTCACCAAACTCGAGAAAATCTGCAACCCGTCCAGCTTTTTCTAATGTTTGGTTGAACTCATCATCAGTTCCAGTTACACGCAAATCTTTGTAGAATTCTTCACGCAATTTCGGAATTTCTTCTAATGCTTTTTCTAATGATTCTTTCGAACGTTCCATTCCGCAGTTGTCCCAAAGAATTTTTCCTAGTTCACGATGGAAATCATCTGGTGATCTTGTACCGTTAATGCTCAATAACTTTTCAATACGATCTTGAACTTCATTTTCTGCATCAACAAAAACTTGATCTTCAGTCGATACTGGTTTTTCTCCTAACAGGGGAGCAAGATAATTTCCTATTGTATTTGGTAGTACAAAGTAGCCATCAGCTAAACCTTGCATAAGAGCAGAAGCACCAAGACGGTTCGCGCCGTGATCTGAAAAGTTAGCTTCACCAATAACAAACAATCCTTCAACTGTGCTCATAAGATTGTAATCAACCCATGTACCACCCATCGTGTAGTGCAAAGCAGGGTAAATTCGCATAGGAACTTCGTATGGATTTTCACCCGTGATGCGCTCGTACATTTCAAAAAGATTTCCGTAGCGCTCTTCAATTACATGCTTACCTAAACGTCCAATTGCTTCAGAAAAATCAAGGTAAACACCATTTTTTAATGGACCTACACCTCGACCTTCATCTACAACAGTTTTTGCATTACGCGAAGCAATATCTCTTGGCACTAAGTTTCCAAATGCTGGGTATTTTCGTTCTAGATAGTAATCACGCTCATCTTCAGGTATGTCTTTAGCTGCGCGGTTGTCATCTTTAGATTTTGGAACCCAGATTCGACCATCGTTTCTAAGTGACTCACTCATTAATGTGAGCTTGGATTGAAAATCATCAGATGCAGGTATACATGTTGGGTGAATTTGTGTGAAACAAGGATTCGCAAAGAATGCGCCCTTTTTGTGTGCACGCCAAGTTGCAGTTACATTACATCCCATTGCGTTTGTAGATAAATAAAATACGTTTGAATATCCACCAGTAGCTAAAACTACAGAGTGAGCACTATGCGATGTGATCTCACCTGAAACAAGATCTCTTACAATAATCCCAACAGCTTTGCCGTCTTTAATTACAACATCGAGCATTTCTGTTCTAGGAAACATTTCAACATTGCCTGCATCTATTTGATGTGCAAGTGCTTGATATGCACCAAGTAGAAGTTGTTGACCTGTTTGACCACGAGCATAGAAAGTTCTAGATACTTGCGCTCCACCGAAACTTCTATTGTCTAAAAGTCCACCATATTCACGAGCAAATGGAACGCCTTGAGCTACGCATTGGTCGATTACATTATTAGATTCTTCAGCAAGACGATGAACATTTGCTTCACGTGCTCGAAAGTCTCCACCTTTTACGGTGTCGTAGAACAATCTTCTTACGCTATCGCCATCATTCTTATAATTTTTTGCAGCGTTGATTCCACCTTGTGCAGCAATAGAGTGAGCACGTCGGGGTGAATCTTGAAAACAGAAAACTTTAACTTTGTAGCCAAGCTCAGCCATTGAGGCAGCAGCACTTGCACCTGCGAGACCTGTTCCTACAACGATAATTTCAAACTTACGTTTGTTTGCTGGGTTAACAAGTTTTGACGAAAATTTATGATTCTCCCATTTTTTGTCCATGGGACCATCAGGTATTTTTGATGTAAGTTTTTCAGAAGAGGTTTTTTTTGTTCCAATCATTTTTTAACCTACTATTCCAAGTTGAATTGCAATTGGGAAAGATATGTTTCCTATAACAATGATTGCTGCAAATCCTCTCGCAAACCATTTTCTGGCATTGTTATATTTTGGATTATTGATTCCCAATGACTGAAATATTGACCAAGCGCCGTGAAATAAGTGCACACCCAAAGCAAGGTTTGCAACTATGTACAAAATCGTTACAGGCACTCTTTGTAAAGATTGCGATACGTTTTCATATGCTTGACCTCTAACGAAATCAGGGTTCGCAAAACCCCAAGTTAAGTCTGCAAGATGCCAAATTAAAAAAAGCAGAATGATGATTCCACCCCAACGCATTGTTCGAGATGCAAAATTTGCAGCTATATAGTCACGTTTTGATTTGTAACTATGACCGTGTGAACGTGCACGGCGGTTTTGTATTGTGAGTGAGTAAGCAGCATGAAAATGAACAATGAATGCAACGATTAAAACTGTTCGAATCGACCATAATAAAACAGTTCTAGGAAATAGTGGTTCGCCGAGTTCACGCAAAAATTCAGCGTAATGGTTGAAAGTTTTTTCTCCTAAATACATTTTTAGGTTTCCAACCATATGAGAAAGAACAAAACCCATTAAAACAATGCCAGATATTGCCATAATGTATTTTTTTCCGACCGAAGTCGAATAAAAAGCTACTGGCCAAGGCAATTTTTTTGTACCTTTTTGCTTTATCGCAGGAGTATGTCCCGATGCACTTTTGATTGCAACATTTGTCATGGCATAAACAATACTTCGAGTTTCTTACAATTTATAAATTTTCATGTTGGGTACGGAATGTACTAATTATTTGTGTATTCCACACCCAACGGAGAAGAAATGGCTATATGCTCGATCCTGAGTTGGATTTCAAAGTTTCACAGTGAACAATGGCATGTTTTTGGATCCGCTCACTAGCGTCTTTGTATTTATTTTCTTTTTTTATGTCATATTTTTTACTGAAATATTTATCGTAACCATCAATTAATGTTTCATAGTCATCACGGAGTGATTTGGGGCTTGAAGGAAAATCTTTAGTTGCCAAAATATTTTCTAACATCTTCTTCTGAGTCTTTACGTTTGACATAGGAATTTCAGACTCAAACTTTTTATAAGCCTTACAATATTGAGTTTTTTTCAAATCACCTACAGCTTTTGTTTGTTTATTAGAGCTACATGAAGATAAAGTGAGTGATAATACGACCAAAATAAACAAAGTCATTAGAACAAAACGAATTTTTTTAACCATATGTGTAGAGTAATCGTATGAGCACCGAAGATTTATATCGAACACGATTTGTGAAAAACGCGATTTTAAAATTCGCCAAGAGTGAATCTATTGAGGAAATTACCTACAAAATTAGGACAAATGCCCTGCTCCTCTTGCATTTATATGTGAAAAACAAGCAAAGTTACACGTCTGTAATTTCACGTATGTAATTCGCATACGGACGAGGGGGGACTAAAGAAATGATTGAACTACTACAAATCCAAGTCTCAAAAGATCCAAGTCGATGGCAAACAAGAGCCAACTGTTTAGGAGTCGACCCTGATCTATTTTTTCCTGAAAGAGGAGCTTCGACGCGTGAAGCAAAATCTGTATGTGCCGGTTGTGAAGTAAAAGGCGAGTGCCTCGAATACGCATTAACGAATGGTGAAAAGTTCGGCATTTGGGGCGGTTTAAGCGAAAGAGAACGTAGAAGGCTTCGACGTCAACGTGCTCTCGAGCGTAAAGCCCGTGAAGCTGAAGCTGCTCAAGCGGCTAGCGCAATGACTGCATAAGTATTTGCTGATTAAACAATAAAAGCCCTATCCTTGATCTGACGGGATGGGGATGATGTCTGCTAATTCTAATGATCCAAAGAAATCATTATTTGATATAGGAATTACATCTGTTGATGATGTCGAAATAGAAATTGTTCAACCACATTTAGGTATTGAGCCACAACAGTTTTCTCAAGGAGCTCAAGTTTTAATACGTTTCGGTGGACAACAAGTTGCAATAGATATATCAGACGGACTTTATAGAATACTTCCAAACTTGGATTTGCCTTTAAGAAATGAATTTAGAAAATGGCAAACCAAATCGCCATACTGTGAATCGTTCGTAGATCATTTCTCGAAATCATTTTTTAGTTCTATTGAACAAAACGTTCTTAAAGGCAACTTAGATTATCTTTTAATGTCTTTGCCTCGCGAAGTTAAAGAAGTTGTAAAAAAATATTCAAAGTTGATAGTTCCAAGAGATGATGGCAACGAACTTGCTCTTGCTCTGGGTATGTTGGAAGAAATAACTCCTGAATTTGCCGAACTCTGCGATACTGTTATGGCGAAAGTCTCTAATTATCCTAATTTATATAAGTTTTTAACTAGGCCACGTATAAATCCAATTGATATAGGTGAATTTAAACTTATTGCAAAAAGAATACTTGATTCTGATAACTCTGATTTAGCATTTTATGAACAAGCATTAGCTTGTGTTCGCGAACGTTTTGAAGAAAATATAGTTGATTGTGTAACAGCCGCTTTTGGAACAACAGAGGAATATGATTTTTCTATAGATCGAATATTTGGGCGAGTTTTAGCTCGTAACGGAAAAGTGTTTATACCACCGAGTGCTCCTGCGGTAATTGCGAATAGACCAGATAATGGATTACAAAAAATTATTACTCCTGATCAAATACGAGCAACAAACGCACTTTTATGTTCTTATGTAATACGTTGTGCTGAACTTTCTGAGAGTATTGATGATGCTTTTCAATCAGTATTTCTTTATGCTGAAATGGCAGTTGCAAATTTTCGTAAAGACGGTCAAATGGTTGCACATCAAGCAAGCACATTGCAAACATGTGACGATATTGCCATAGATCTAGCTCAGCAATTTACAGGATGGGACATAATGACTTCTTCATGGATTTATTCACCATTTGCTGATCAAGGTTTTGATTATCGAGGAACTGAAGGTCTGGCCAGTGCGATCTTTGGAGCAAGAGTAGACAGCCCATCACCAGTCATTTCGTTTAGGTATTTTTGATCTAAAGAAAATTTTCAACAACAACTTCATTGTCTAATTTAGACCAGCTTTTAAACTCTTCAGACCACATATTGTACTGATGTTGTGGGACTAATCCAACTAAATCTACGTGTGCTTGAATCGATAATTGTTCAGACCATGATTTAATTTTTAAACAAATTTCACCAGCATTTACATGATATGAATCAATTATGTTCATCGAAACTTGTACACAATGTTGATTGTTAAGTTCTAGGCCAATGGCTCGTACACCTTTTTCTCCACCTGAGCTTTCTCGTAATTCTTTGGCAAACTGTTTTGCTAGCGCCAAATTATCACTATCTAAATTTACGTTTATTGCGATTAATGGTTCTCGTGAACCGACACATGTAGCGCCAAACTTTTCATGGTGTAGACCCGAAATTGATGGTTCTAGATTTACGAATGCATTCTTTCGAACAAAGGGGAGTGTCAATAATTTTTTAGAAGAATAATCGTAAAAAAATACAGGAATATTGTGAGCTGCATTTATCCAGTGCCCATATTCAATTGATGCAGAAATTGTTTCATGTGTTGGTTGAGAGTTCTCACTGTTGTATGAGATAAAGGGAACAACATCTACAACGCCAAGTCGGGGATGGACTCCGTCATGGTTTTTTATTTCAATAAGTTCAAGAGCTTTATCGGTCAGATCTCTTGCTGACGAAGAAATGTCTTCAAGTGAACTACTAGCTAGTGTAAATACACTTCGATTGTGATCAGTGTCATAATGAACATTTTTTAATGTCTTACCGGTATGTTGTTTTATTTGGTCAATTTTGTCTAAGTTTTGACCTTCAGAAACATTAATTACGCATTCGTATATCAACTGTTCTCCTAAATATGCATTTTTAAGCGCTTAATCACCACTTTGAATAATAAATTTAGCTAGGGTATAGCTTAAGAAATTTTGAAAGGAAAATTATGGTTCTAGCTGAGATTGGTGTACAAGAAATTGCGATCGTAGCCATAGTTATTATTTTGTTATTTGGGGCATCAGCGCTACCTAAATTTGCACGAAGTATTGGTCAAGCGAAAAAAGAATTTGAAAAAGGTGTAAAAGAAGGTAATGCGGAAGAAGAAGACAAAAAATCTTAATTCTTATTGCTTCAAACTTTTGAAAAAATGCTGAATTGGTATTGTAGCCTTTAAGTATGACTGACGATCTTCCTCCATTTTTTAATCCTGAATCATCACAAAATTCCGATGACTCTGAAACGCAAAAAAGACCGTTAACTCCTGCACCAAGTGCAACAAAGTCTCAAGATTCACCGGCACCTCTGGTAGTTGTTAAAAATCAAAAGTCTTCAATTGCAATAGCTCTTTTTTGGGGATTAGTAGTTGGTGCATTGGTTGTTGGATCAATGTGGTACTACCAAAATCGTCACACTTACTTTTATGAAGTTAAATCAAACAGTTCCGTTTTAGCTAAACCTCGTAGTGTGCAAGAAGTTCTTGCCAAAGTTGAACCAGCCACAGTTGCCGTTAGTGTTGATGGCGGAGTAAATACAGGTGGAAGCGCCGGTACTGGATTTATTTATTCTTCTGATGGAGTTGTTGTTACTAATAACCATGTTGTTCAAGGTGTAAAAAATAAAATCGAAATAACTCTTGGAGATGGTAGAAGTTTTCGTGCAACGCTTCTAGGTCGTGACCCTTTGGAAGATCTTGCGGTATTAAAAGTAGATGCGACCGGATTACCAAGTGCGATTTTAGGTCAATCTTCGAAAGTAAAAGTAGGAGATGACGTAATAGCAATTGGAAATGCGCTTGCGTTAGAAGGTGGCTTAAGCGTAACAAGGGGAATTGTATCTGGTTTGGATAGAACTATTGATACTGAATTGAATTTCCAGTTACAGGGAATTATTCAAACAGATGCTGCAATTAATAGAGGTAACTCTGGTGGCCCATTGGTTAATTCAAAAGGTGAAGTAATTGGCATCAACACTGCTATTGCTAATCCGAGCTATGCACAAAATATTGGATTTTCTATAGCGATCGACAGAGCCAAACCTATTATTGATGATCTTAAAAAAGGTAAAGACCGAAAGATTGCATTTTTAGGTGTCGCTGCACAAGATGTTAACGACAGACTAGTTAAAGAGTTGGATTTAAAAGTTTCAGAAGGCGCACTTATTGTCGAAATACAAGCTGGTTCACCAGCGAGTAAAAGTGATTTAGCGTTAAATGACGTTATTACAAAGATTGGTGACAAAACCATTAAATCAGCAAATGACATGGTTTCAGCAATAAGAACTAAGCAGCCAGGGGAAACTGTCGTGGTTAAATACAACCGTTTAGGCAAAGAAAAAACGACCAAGGTGACCTTGACCGAGCGTCCGCTCTAGAATATATAACCATGACAGCAGTACAACCAGAAATTCCAACAATCGGCCATGTGAAAATTGTTTACTACGGGCCAGTTCACCCACATTGGGGTATCGAGAAGATTTTTGGTGACGACAATGCAATAGAAGCTTTCAAGCAACGTGTTGCTGCAAGATTAAATTATGTTCCACCTCACGATCCACAATTTAGAAGAAATCGTGAACGTGTAATAAAAGACGCTGCTCGTGAAGGAATCATTCTTGAGTGGGATCTAGGTTTCGACGAAGAAGAAGTTGCTGAAGAAGAATAATTTTATTCTTGATCATTCATAAATTGTTCAGGCATATTTCTTTCAGCATCACTTAATTTTCTTTGTGTATCTGATCTGTATAACGCAATATCCATAAGTGATTTATGTGCTGAATTAAACGTTTTAATATGCTCCCATCCTGTTGGAGTTAATTCCCAATGTTCATTTTCGTTATCTAGTAGTTCGGTGAGTGCTTCGTTTATGTATCGTCTTGTGTGTTCACTATAAACAGGTGTTAAGACTTCGACTCTATGGTCTAAGTTTCGCACCATTAAGTCGGCAGAACCTATATATATTTTTGAGTCGTCACCATTACCAAATTTATAAACTCGCGAATGTTCTAAGAACCTACCGATAATCGATATGACTTTAATATTTGGATGTTTTGCTATCGTTTTTGGTTTTAAACCGCACGAAGATCTAACAATTATTTTTATTTCTGCACCAGCTTTTTCTGCATCACATATTGCAGTAAGTATTTCTTCATCAACAATGTTGTTACATTTAAGAACGATACTTCCTTGTTCATTACTTTGAGAATTAATCAACTCAAGTAATGAATCGCGCATTTGATTTGGTGCTACGAGTAATTCTCTAAAGTTCTCAATATTGGTATACCCAGTGAGATTATTAAACAAGTCACCGACGTCTCGTCCTATACGCTGGTCAGAAGTAAAAAGGTCGAAGTCTTCATAGATGCCTGCAGTAGAGGGATTGTAATTCCCTGTAGAAATATGCGAGTAATAACTAATTGAATCGCCTTCTTCTCTAACAATGTGTAAGAGCTTCGCGTGAGTTTTTAAACCGACTTTCCCATAAAGAACATGTACACCTGAACGTTCAAGCTTTTTTGCCCTTTCAATATTGGCTTGCTCTTCGAATCGTGCTTTAAGTTCTACTAACGCGACGACCTGTTTACCTTCTTCTGCTGCACGGCATAAGGACTGAACAATCGGAGAGTCGACACTGGCTGCACGGTATAAGGTTTGTTTAATTGCTAAAACATTTTCATCTCGTGAAGCTTGGCGAACTAAAGCTTCTACTGTTTCCTCGTAGCTTTCATATGGCCGGTGTATAAGTAGATCTCGATTTTTTAGTTCTGCAAAAAGATTTGCTCGTTTTGTTGGAATTTTATTTAATCTCGCAGGTACTCGTGGCTGCCAGACAGGGTATCTAAGTTTTGGAATGTCTAATTTTGCAATCTTATGCAAATCTGTTAAATCAATCAAAGATGAAATATGGAATACACGACTATTTTCTAGTGTGATCTCATTTTGCAGAAGTTCTAGCCATGTGTCATCGATACCTTTTTCAATCTCTAGTCTCACTGCACGACCGAATTTTTGGTGACGTCGGACTATGGTGCTCATTGCTTCTAGTAAGTCGTCTGCTTCATCTAGTTTGTATTGGCTTGAACGAGTAACTCTAAAGGTGAAATGTGATTCTAAATCCATGCCAGGAAATAGCCGTTCCCAATAGTGTTTAACAAAATTCTCTAAAGGAATAAAAGTATTTGTATTTGGAACTTTAATGAGTCTATCTAGGTTGGTTGGTATTTTTACCCTTGCAAATCTTTGTGTATTTGTTTTGGGTTCACGCAATATGAAAGCAAGGTTGATGCTTAGAGAAGATATCCAAGGAAATGGGTGAGCAGGGTCAACTGCCAACGGAGTTAAAACTGGATATATATGTTCGTCGAAGTATTCACTTGTCCAACCTTTAGTTTCATCATCAAGTTCGTTAATTTCTGAAATATGAATTTTGTGGCTGTTAAGTTCTTTAACGAGTGAACGATAAATCTTTTCTTGTTTTTCACAAAACTCATGTGTTTTAGTAATTAAATTTTGTAATAGCTCTTGTGTTTCTGAAAACTTTTTTTTGTGAGGATTTTTTTCATCTAGTAACGATGAAAGTCGGACTTGAAAAAATTCGTCTAAATTCGCAGATGTGATACTTAAAAAGTTGACTCTTTCTAAAAGCGGGACATCTTTATCTGTTGCATAGTAGAGAACACGGTTATTGAAATCTACCCATGAAGTATCACGATCAAGAAAATGCTGCGGCATTCATATTTCTTCGGCTGATTTGTTGTACTTCTGGAGACCTGGCCTTACAAAAGGTGCAAATCGGTCATATAGTTATAGTTGTTAGGAGGCTAGGCATCACATAAGTTCTATACGGGCTAGCCATAAACCAGGAGCAGCAAATTCTGATTCCGTAGGAATATAGCGCTCATCGATAAAAAGCTTATGTAATAGTTCTTCTTGATCTCGTTCAATTACGCCATTTATAAAGTCACTGGCTTCTTGTTTTTCTGTTCGAGTGGTCGCAACTCCAAATAGCTGTTCAATAAATCGGTCAGCATCAGATGTAGTAACTGTAATACGTTTACGTGCTTCTTGAATCACATGGTAGTCGGGTAATAGTTGTGAAAGATTTTTGTGCACTAAATAATCGACATAAGCATCATGTAATGAAGAAATAATTCCAATTTCTTCGTCTAATACATCATGGGCAGGTGTGCGTAATGTTTCAAACATTTGCTCAGGCGTAACGCTGATAGCAGTTATAGATTCTGGATTAGACATATCTATGTCAGACATTAACTCTTGAAGCTTATATGGATTTAACTCATATGCAGCAACATATTTTGTACATAGGTCGTCCAACTTGTTTGTAAGCCAGCTCGTCTTACGAATGTGTGCTCGAACACTTTGTAGTATTAAGAAATATAAAATTGCCCCGTCAGCTTCAACGCTCCATTCATCAATAAATTTCTGTACTGCCGATGCGATTAAACCGACTCTATTGTCAAGGCGAACAGGTAGCAAGATGTCATCGTCGCCATAAACTCTGTGGCTTAAAAATCCGAGCATTGTACCTGCTTGCACTCCGAACATCATTGGCGCAATACTTTTTGCAATCATTGACTGAATGTCAAATCCCATTTGCTGGTTTTGTTCGTTTGTTCCGTCATCAAAAGTAGGGCTAAGAGATTTAGATGCAACTTCTAGAGGCCCTTTCATAGATGTTAAATAGTCTTTTGTCCATGTAACACGATCTGTTACTTGAAGTTCAATCGAATTAATAGCATCAGAGTTTGTCACCCCAGAAACATAATTTTGTGCTGCTGGAAAGATCTGTTCACATCGAGCTAAAAATTCTTTATCAATATTTAATGCCAAAGTTTTTGTTGGAGGAGTAGAAAGCATTGACATTATATTCATGATTTCTAACATAGGATCTTGTTGTGAAGGAGTAGCAATTTCATTTTGGTCTACTGCGCCGTCTTCAATTTCTTTTGACGCAATATCGGCTGCAACTCTTTCAGCGATTCCCATTGGACCACCTTGCATATTTTGGCCCATAGAAAAAGCTGATCCAGATAACATTTCATTGATCATTCCGGAAATAGATTCAGGATCTATATTAAATCCAAACTGATTTTCATTTTCATCATCGTTTGGATTGTCATTTGGATTCATAAATACATCCTACGTTCTAAATAAGTCGGCAGTTTATGCAAATGCTTTAAGTTCTTTCTCGTACTTAGAAATATATGCATCCCACTCTGGAGTAAAGTAACGTACGCGGACCTTTTTATATTCCTTAATTGACCACAATAATGTATATTCGTCTATTCCCGTTTCGTTCGCAATCGCACTAACTGTTTCTTCACATTCACTTGCTTTATGTCCATGTATCATAGTGAAAATTGAATACGGCCAATCTTCATATGTAGGACGCTTATAGCAATGGCTCACAGCTGAAAATGCTGCCATTATTGGGCCTAATTCTTCACATTGTTCTTCAGGTACGGCCCATACACCCATTGCGTTTGCTTTATATCCAGCGTGACGGTGATTCATAACCGCAGCAAATCTACGCATGTATTTCTTTTCTTTGAAATTGGCCAATGCATCTAAAACTTCTTTTTCGCTGCATTGCGCTTCAACAGCAATAGCCGCAAAAGGTTTTGAAACTAGTGGAAGATCTTCTTGGGTTTCACGAATAATATTTAGTTCTAATTCACTAAATTCAGGTATCTCCATATTCGCTTCACGTTTTGGTTTTTCATGTTCAAGTACTTGAGATTTATCTGACGGTTTAGTTTTACCAGTCATGTCTAATTTCACGCCGATTTTGTACAACTTCAAAGTTTGAAGTTTTCGTGTAACATTCGAACCGCTCATATCGTGAAGCAAATTAATGTGCGCATCTAAAGATTCATGGGGTGGTACAGCAACTGTGTACCAAAGGTTATAGTCATTATTTCTTTTGTAGTTGTGACTGACGCCGGGGTGTGCATTAATTATTTTTGCAGCTTCGTCAATATTTTCATCCGCAACTTTTGCAGCAACAAGAGCAGAAGAATAGCCAAGTGCACGAGTATCAAAAATTGCGCTTAATTGTCTTAAGATCCCTAGTTCTTTTACACTTCGTAATTCATCAATTACTGTTTCTTCGCTAAGTCCTAATTTTTCTGCCAAAGCTAAATAAGGTCTTTCAACTACAGGGAAGGACCATTGAACAGCATTTAGTAATTCTTTTTGTCTATCAGAAATATCCATATCTAAAGTCTAAGCGAGCTATATAAACACGGCAGAATCTTAGGGGTGGAAGATATTGTTATGGCCCTAGTAGCATGTAATTGATATATATGTTGTTTTTACTTTTTGCGCTTGCTATATGTTTTGTCGGATATGGCATAATCCACTTTCGCCATCGAACTCCCAAATCTATGGATTCAAGCATTGATATGTTTTCGCAAAAGAGGCAAGCCCTAGCGCCGGTGAAACGTCGGCGTAGAAATTAATGCCTATTCAAGGATGAGACATGGCACGTGATTTAGCAATTGACTTAGGTACCGCAAATACTCTTGTGTATGCGCGAGGAAAAGGTATCGTTTTAAACGAGCCAACTGTTATTGCTCTTAATCAACAAAACAAAGAAGTGTTGGCAATGGGCCATGAAGCATGGCAGATGATTGGACGTACACCAAGTTATATTGTTGCTGCAAGACCATTACGAGGCGGAGCAATAACCGACTTTGAAGTTACACAAAGAATGATTCGACTTCTTTTCCAACGTGTCGGTGTTTCAAGAATGAATCGTTCTAGAGTTTTGATTTGTGTCCCTAGTGCTATTACTCACGTTGAACAAAGAGCAGTCTTAGAAGCAGCACGTCGTGCAGGTGCCGCTGCAACGTATTTGATTGAACAACCAATGGCTGCAGCGATAGGTGCAGGTTTAGACATACACGAACCAGTTGGAAACCTAGTTGTTGATGTCGGTGGTGGAACCAGTGAGGTAGCAGTTATCTCTTTAGGTGGAATTGTTGCACTTGAAGCTAAACGTGTGGGTTCTTTCGATATCGATACAGCAATACAAAACCATGTTCGTAAAGAACATGGCGTAGCAATAGGTGAGCGTACTGCTGAAGAAATTAAATTAGCAATTGGTTCTGCATTTCCTTCTGATGATGAATGTAATGCTGAAGTTCGTGGTCGTGATTTAATGACTGGTTTACCTCGTGTCGTTATTTTGACGCCTGAAGAAGTTCGTAATGCAATAGAAGAACAAGTGCGTGAAATTTGTGATGCAGTAATTTCTGCTTTGTCTAGAACGCCACCAGAATTAGCTCAAGATCTAATTATTCGTGGGATACATTTAGTTGGTGGTGGCGGACTTTTGAGAGGATTGGATCAACGAATCTCTAACGAAACGCAGCTACCTGTACATATTGTGCAACAACCGCTCGAATCAGTAGTTTTAGGGGCAGGACGCTGTCTAGAGGCATTTGATTCGCTTAAAGATATGTTTATGGGTAAACCTTCTGTTCATTCATGACGACAATATTGAATGAAACTATGTTGCATAAAATCAAACTGTATAAATTTGTTGTTTTAGTTATAGCAATTTCTATTGTTGTTTCATGTTCGAATAATAAAAAAGATGAAAATCCAATTTCTCAAATAACTAAACCTAAATCTACGACAACAACTTCGACTTTACCTGTA
Source organism: Acidimicrobiia bacterium (assembly GCA_046331265.1). Lineage (GTDB taxonomy): Bacteria > Actinomycetota > Acidimicrobiia > IMCC26256 > JAGPDB01 > JAGPDB01. Next base: position 73,912 of record JAXLRE010000008.1, read on the forward strand.
CCTCAGTTACCACAGCCTGAAGATTCACCAGCAGACCCATACGAAAAAGTTCCTGTAAATAAAATTGGTACAATTGAAATTCCTAAGATCTCTTTGTCGACAGATCTATATGAAGGCGTATGGCTAACCGTTTTAAATGTGGGTCCCGGACATTGGCCAGGAACTGCAATGCCTGGACAATATGGAAACGCTGTTATTGCAGGGCACAGGGTGACTCATTCAAAACCATTTCGTCATATAGATGACTTGATTGCAGGTGATGAAATTATTGTTACTAGTTCACAAGGGCGTTTTACTTATAAAGTTACAGGACATCAAATTGTTTATCCTAAAGACATTTGGATTGTTGACCAAACACCTGGCTACAGAATTACACTTTTTGCATGCCATCCTCCAGGATCTGCTGCTCAAAGATATGTTATTTATGGGGAACTTGTAAACCCACCTAAGTCTTAAATCGGCTAACGTATAAGTTTTATGAAGAAAAACGTTTTAAAGATTTCTTTTCTTTCTTTTGGCAGTTTCATTTCGATAGCTTTACTTATTGCGATAATAACTTTGAACATAATTAAGGTCGATAAGGTAATTATTAAACCTGGGACCTCTGAAAACGTTAATGAAAAAATTTCTATTAAAGGAATAAAGACATATAAACCCGATGGTGAAATCCAATTTTTAACTGTTTACGTTTCTACTAAGAAGCCTTCCTATATCGAATATTTAAAGGCAAAATATATCGATAAAGATGTAGAAATATTTTCTTGGAAAGAAATTAATGGCGATCAGACTTCTAAACAAAATGAGGAATTAAATATTGCATTAATGAATGCATCACAAAATATTGCAAAAGTTGTTGCATTAAATAAACTTGGTTGTACTGTTACACAAAACGGCGATGGTGCATATGTCTCAGTTGTACAAAAAAAATCGCCTGCTTCAAAAGTATTAGTAGCTGGTGATGTGATAACAAAAATTGATACCAACGAAGTAAAAATTGAATCTGATGTGTCTAAATATATTTCGTCGAAAAAGCCAGGAGATGAAGCGCTAGTTACTTATATTTCAGTGAAAGATAAAAAAACAAAAACAGTTAAATTTATTTTAGCTAAAAGTCCATATCAAAAAAATACAGGTTTTCTAGGTGTAGGCGTTGTTACAAAAAATCAATCTTTCGATTTTCCTGTAAAAATAAATATTGAATTAGGTGATGTTTCTGGACCTTCAGCTGGCCTTGCTTTTACTCTTTCAATACTTGACCAAATGACTAAAGGTTCTTTAACGGGCGACCAAAAGATAGCTGCAACAGGTGAAATGTATACTGATGGCGTAGTAGAAAAAGTTGGTGGAGTAAAAGAAAAAACTGTTGCTGCTAGAAAAGCCGGCGCAAAAATATTTTTAGTACCAAAAGGTGAAGCATCTAAAACAAAAAATAAATCTGGCGACATGAAAGTTTTTGAAGTATCAACAATTGACGAAGCTTTAAGCATTCTTGAAAAAAATGGTGGAGATCCAATTAGCCATATGCAGAGATGCCCTGTTACCGATTAGAATAAAAGCCTCTAATAATTCTTGCTTTAAGGAGGCGACAGATGACAGATTCGCAGTATTTAGGATCAAAATCTGTACGAATGTCAGCGGAAGAAATTACACAACGTAGTTTCGCATCAAAGGTACGCGGATTATCTGAATCTGAGGTTAGAGCATTTCTTAAACGTGTCGCTGATGAAGTAAACCGTTTAGGTGAAAGAGAAGATGAACTCTTAGCCAAAATCAAGCAAATGCAAGAAAATTTTGAGTCAAAACCAAAAGCGTCAAAAGCTGAATTATTAGAAATTCTTGGCGAGCAAACTACAAAAGTTCTTTCAAGCGCAGAAGAAGCTGCAGAGCAAATGGTTTCAGAGGCTAAGGCTCAAGCAGAAGAAATTTTGCGTAAAGCAAAAGAAGAATCCGAATCGAAACTTTCACAAGTTAGATCACAAGTCCAATCACAACTTGAAGAAGCGCAATCAAAGGCCAAATCGTTAAGTGAAAAATCTAATCGTGACAGTGAAACAATAATTTCTCATGCACGTTCAAAAGGTAGAGAAATATTTCAAGAATCAGTTGTTGTTCGCGAACAAATATTAAAAGATCTTTTGCGTCGTCGGGATTTGTTGCTCGAACAAATAGAAGAGCTGCGTAACGGTCGCGAGTCTTTACTAGATTCATATAAGGTTGTTAAATCGTCATTTCAACAAGCAACAGATGCATTATCTACTGTTGAAGAAAAAGCAGCTTCTGAATTGATGGCTAATCCTATTGACGTAGATCAATTACTTAAAGCTCCAGTCGAACTACCTGCGGTTTTAGATTCAAAACAAGATATTTCACAAGTTCTAGATCAAGTGGAGCAAGTAGAGGCAAAAGATGTTCCTAAACCAGTAGAAGAGGAAAAACAAGAAGAAACTGTTGAAAAAAAGAATGATGAAACTGAATTTTCTGCAGTAAAAATTATTAAACCAGTAGAAAAAATTGAAGAATCCAAAGATGAATCTCAAAATGATACTGAATTTAATGTAACTGGTAAAAGAAAATCTATAAAAAACTATATGAAAGATGCTTTAGGTGTTGGCGAAGAAGAATCTAGCCAAACTGAAAATAAAAAGGTAGAAGAGCAGACAGCTAAAGCTCAAGACGAAGAAAAATCTGAGAAAAAAGATGTCAACGCTTTATTTGAATCTATAAAAAACCATAAAGCAACTGATACTCCTGCTGCAGTTCAAGCAGAAAAGCAAGAAGAAAAAGCTGAAGTGAAAGCAGAAGCAAAAACAGACAAAGATGATTCAAAAAAGAAAAAGTCATCTAAAAAAAGTAAAATCACTGATGCAGTAACTATACGTGATGAAGCAATTGCACAAATAACAAGTAGCGTCACACGAAAAGCAAAACGACAACTACAGGATGAACAAAACGAAATCCTTGAATCATTGCGTACAGTAAAACCAAAAAAGCGATTGCTTGCAGAAAACATCCTTAGTGATGAAAATACTCACGTAAAAAATTGGGAAGCTGCAATAGGAGCAGATTTAGAAGCTGTATTTATAGCTGGAGCTAAATCAGTTTCTGATGAAAAAGTTAAATATTCTGCAGATTCTCTACAGAGTGCAATTAATTGGATAGTGACGCCTTTACGTGAAACTTTGGTTAAGGCAATCGATGAAGGTGAACCGAGTGAGGCAACAAATCGAGTTGGTGCTAAATATCGTGAATGGCGTAATGCAGATTTAAAGAGTGCATTGTTCGATGCAATGTCTAGCGCATACAACAATGGTGTGGTTGCAGCAGCTAAAGGAAATAAAACACTTAAATGGTCGGTTGAAAAAGCAGGTCGTTGTCCAGATTGTGACGATAATGCTTTAGAACCAACTCTTGCAGGTGAAACATTTCCTACAGGACAAGTTGCACCTCCTGCGCATTCCGGCTGTAAGTGTGTTCTTGCAATCGCCTAACATGGGTTGATGCCAGCGGTAAAAAATGAAAACCAAATGGAGTTTCGTCCTCCATCAAAAAAAGCAATTATTGTTGTTATTTCTCTTGTTGTACTTTTTTTTGTTTTATCTAGTCTTAAATCATTTGCGACTTTTTATACAGACTACTTATTGTTTGATTCGTTAAAACAAAATAGCACGTTTTCTAAGTTGTTATCCTCGAAAGTTTTTATCCCTACTATTGCATTTGCTGCTATGGCACTTTTAGTTGCTATAACAATTGCTATTGCTGCTAAATCCGGGAAGAAAAATTCATTAGCTAACGACTTTGACGAATGGATAATCCCGTTTGCCAGAACATTTAAAAAAAGATCAGTATTAATTAGAAATGTAGCTGCGATATTAATAGGCTTTTTCTTTTCAGGAACAACAGTAGGTTTTTACAAAGAATGGATATTGTTTCAAAATAGTCAAAATGTAGGCATAAAAGATCCACAATTTAAGAAAGATATTGGATTTTATTTATTTCAATTGCCATTTATCCGCTTAGTCTTATCATGGTTATTCCTTTGCTTTGCAATACTGCTTATAGTTAGTTTTGCTGCCAATTATGTAAGCGGTGAAATACGTTTCGAAAAAATAAAAAGACATATTTCGGTAAAAGCTAAAGTGCATTTATCAATTATTTGTGCATTATGTGGTTTGATACGTGCAGTTCAATATTATTTTGATCGTTTTGCATTGGTGCATTCAACTAGAGGAGCAGTAGATGGAGCAACATATACTGATGTTAATGCGGTGCTACCTGCAACTCGTTTACTTATATTTGTTGCAATAATTGCTTCAATTTTATTCATTGTAAATGTTTACCGTAAAGGTGTCGTACTTCCGTTAGTTGCTATCGCCTTATGGGTAATAGTTTCTTTGATAGTAGGTAACATTTATCCTCTCGTTGTACAGAACTTTGTTGTTAAGCCGTCTAGAAATACAAAAGAAAGACCTTATACAGTAAGAAATATAGAAGCGACTAAGCAGGCATATAATTTAAATAATGTTGAAAATTTTAATGTTGACTTTAAACAAAATCTTGATCAAGCAACCGGCGAGTTAGCGAAAAAGACTTTAGCAAACACGCTTTTGTGGAATAAAGATAATCTTGCACCTTGGGTTCAACAGCAGCGCGGCGAACAAATCTACGAATTCAGAAATGTAGATCTAGACAGATACAAAATTGATAACCAGGTTATTCCTGCTTATATTTCTGCTCGCGAACTTGTAGATTCAGATTCTTTACCAGATAAGTCATGGCAATCAAAACATGTTACATACTCACACGGTTTTGGTGCTGCAATAACCAATGGTGTCGCAGTAGCAAAGGGTAACGAACCAGATTATTTAGTTTCAGATTTACCTTCAAAACAAGAAAAATCTGTACAGGACAAAGCCTTAGAGCTAAACAACGCAAAAGCACGTGTATATTTTGGTGAAGAGATGCAAGATTTTGTTTTTGTAGGTTCTACTCGTGCAGAACAAACTCCAACTAATGACAAAGTATCAACTAACGAGCTCGGTGGCGTAAAGCTAAATAATATCTTCAAAAAAGCTGCATTTGCTTTACGCTTTTCTGACTACAACATAATGATTGCCGATACCGTAACCTCGAAATCAAAAATAGTCTATGTTAGAGATCCTAAAGAAAGAGTAAAAACTGTCGCTCCTTTTCTAGATATTGATTCTGATCCATATCCAGTAGTTTCAAATGGTGAAATTAATTGGGTAGTTGATGCTTATACAACTTCGAGTCAATATCCATATTCCCAATACATAAACGGCGATATGTTAGATGGCACTAGTTTTTCTGGTCAGAATATAAATTACATAAGAAATAGTGTTAAAGCAGTTGTTAATGCACGAACAGGAAAAGTGTCATTATACATAATTGATAAAACTGACCCTTTAATAAAAGCTTATAGAAAAGCATTTCCTAAATTATTTATTGATGGATCAAAAGCTCCAAAAGATATTGTTGAGCATTATAAATACCCCCAAGAGTTATTTGATATACAAACAAAAATGTATGGTGACTATCATGTGAGCGATCCAACTGTCTTGTTGAAGGGTTCAAATAGATGGCAGATTGCACCTATATCTACTGACCCAACTACTGTAGATTCGAATCAATCAAATTCAGGACAGATCCTACCGACGACTACTGCACCAAAAGGCGGCCGAGCTGATAAATCTAAATCCTCGGGTGTTCCATTAGAACCTTTATATCAATATATTCAACATTCCAAAATGAATACTCCAGAGTTTTTGTTAACAAGAGCATTTGTTCCTATTCGTAGCTCTTTTAAAATGGATTCATTTATTAGCGCTAGCTCTGATGGCAAAAATTATGGAAAATTACGATTAATTAAATTTAATTCTGACAATAAAACTCCAACTTTGTCACCGACTCAAGCTATCGGTCAGATTAACTCTGATAAGGAATATTCACAAGAGGCGACCTTGCTAGATCAGAGAGGCTCAACGATAGTTCCAGGTAATCTCCAAATTATTCCAGTTGGAAATACAGTTATATACATTGAACCAATTTATGTAAAAGGACAATCTAGTGATTCTCGTCCAGTATTGACCTATGTAACAGTTTCTGTAAGCGGTCAAACAGTTTGCGCTCCAACAATAGATCAGGCAATAGACGCATTAGTTTCAGGTACATCAATTTGTGTTCCCTTTACTCAACAACTTGTTCCAGATGCAGGTAAAACTCCTACTGAACCAACAAATGATGTATCGAAGTTAACTCAAGATGTTCTTATCGAAAAGTTAGCAAAAGCTAGTGAAGCTTACGAAAAAGCTAAGAATCCTCTTGATCTTGGGGCTTTACAAAAAGCTGCAGATGAGATGGTAACAATAGTTAACGAATTGAACTCTAGGAAGTAAATAACTATACCCGGCATCGATTTTTTGCTTATTTGTTAGTACAATGGTTAGGCAAACTTAACATAATTTTCTTATAAATGAGCAGGTAAAGTGGCGAAACCAGATATCGATTTAGGTGCTTATAAGCTCGGCTGGGCCGATAAAGTCGACTACGCAATCAGCCCTAAAAAGGGTTTGAACAAAAATGTTGTTCAAGAGATTTCTCATGCCAAGTCTGAACCACAATGGATGACAGATTTTCGTTTGAAGTCTCTCGAAAGATTTGAAAAAAAACCTATGCTCCCTTGGTTTGCTCAAAACATGCCAGACATAGATTTTGACGATATCTATTATTACCTAAAGCCCACCAATAAACAGGTTTCTGAATGGGATGATCTTCCTTCAGAGATGAAAGCAACATACGAAAAATTAGGACTGCCTGAAGCTGAACAAAAATATCTTGCAGGTGTTACAGCACAATACGAATCAGAAGTGGTTCTGCACAAAAACATGAAAGAGCTTGAGGACAAAGGTGTCATTTTTTGTTCAATGGATGAAGCTTTAAAAAACTATGAGGATATAGTCAAAGAACATTTCGCGACTGTAATTCCTCCTGGTGATAATAAATTTGCATCGTTAAATTCAGCAGTTTGGTCTGGTGGCTCATTTATTTATGTTCCACCGGGTGTTGATGTCGGTATGCCTTTACAGGCTTATTTCCGTATCAATTCTGAGAATGCTGGACAGTTTGAAAGAACGCTAATTATTGCAGACGAAGGTTCAAACGTTCATTATGTAGAAGGTTGTTCTGCCCCTGTATATTCAAGCGACTCTTTGCATAGTGCAGTTGTTGAATTGATTGCTAAGAAAAACGCAACAATTCAATATACAACTATCCAAAACTGGTCACCAAACGTCTATAACTTAGTGACTAAAAGAGCATTAGCGCATGAAGAAGCAACAGTTAAATGGGTAGATGGAAACTTGGGTTCTAAATTAACTATGAAATACCCTGCAGTTGTTTTAGCTGGCCGAAAAGCACATGGTGAAGTTTTATCTGTAGCATATGCTGGAGCTGATCAACATCAAGATGCTGGCGCAAAAATGACTCACGTTGCTCCTGAAACCACATCAGTGATTGACTCAAAATCAATATCAAAAGACGGTGGTCGAACAACATATCGAGGACTAGTCCGAGTAGATGAAGGCGCAACCAATGTTAAGTCGCATGTTAGATGTGATGCTTTAATTTTGGATGAACAATCTCGAAGTGATACTTATCCATATATGGAAGTCCAAGAAAAAGATGCAAAAATTGGACATGAAGCAACAGTTTCAAAAGTTGGAGATGCCCAATTGTTCTACTTAATGAGTAGAGGTCTTAGCGAACAACAAGCTACTGCCATGATTGTAAATGGTTTCATTGAACCTATTGTTTCTATTTTGCCTATGGAATACGCGGTTGAATTAACTCGACTTATTGAAGTAAATATGGAAGATTCGGTGGGATAAAACTCGTGCCTATAAAAAATATTTTAGATTTTGAAAATGTTTCTAATTCTTTGCCTGGACCATCTTGGCTAGGTGACAGAAGAAATGTTTATTTTGAAAAATTAAAAAATATTTCATTTCCGACATCAGCAGAAGAGCTTTGGCGCTATAGCGACATTGATAATTTTGATCTGAGCGAATACTCGCCGCTTAAATCCGATGAGATTGGTGAACCTGGTGAAAAAAAGTCTCCCGGCGGCGGTGTTGTGGCTGCTGAAGCCGGCGAGCACAGCGGTTTAGTAATTGTCCGTGATGGACGAATAGTGCATTGTGCTTTAGATGATGATTTGCAAAAACAAGGTGTAATTCTTGTAGACATTGCTCAAGCGCAAGGCGAAGCTTTAAGTCAAATTCAAAAAAATCTTGGTACACTTGCAGAAGAATCCAGCGATGCATTCGTTATTCTGACTGAAGCTATGTGTTCTGGTGGCACATATATTCATGTCCCAAATAATGTTGTAGTTCCAAAACCAATAGTTGTTGTTCACTGGTGTGAAGGCGAGAATGTTGCTGTCTTCGATCGTACATTTGTTTATGCTCAAGCTAATTCATCCCTTAATGTTATTGAAAGATTTGAATCAAGTAGTGAAAAAATATTTTTGAGTTCAATTACTGAATGCGTAGTTGATGAAAATGCTTCAGTTAAATATTTGACTACGCAGGAAGATGGAAAAAACACAACACATATTGCATTACACAGAACTCATGTTCACAGAGATGGCCGTTTTGAATCTTCAACTGTGAGTCTGGGTGGCAAATATGCTCGTCTTCGTGGGGAAGTAGCACTATTAGGACCTGGTTCTAATAGTGATGTTATGGCTGTTTACTTCGGTAATGAGAATCAATTGTTAGATTTTCGTACTTTACAAGACCACAGAAGTGAAAATACAACTTCTAATCTTTTGTTTAAGGGAGCAGTAGAAGACACAGCGCGAAGTGTATATTCTGGAATGGTTCATTTACGCGAAGTCGCTCAACGCTCACAGGCTTATCAAACAAACCGGAATTTAGTTTTAGATCATGGTGCTCATGCAGAGTCGATTCCTAATTTAATGATTGAAGCAAATGACGTTAAATGCTCTCATGGATCAACTGTGGGTCCTATAGATGAAGATCAAATGTATTATTTAGCAACAAGAGGTGTATCGCCTCGAGATGCTGAACGTCTAATTGTTTTAGGCTTTTTTGAAGATGTTTTTAACAGGCTTTCAATTCCTGCACTTATAGATCCATTGCGAAGAAGTGTCAATGAAAAAATTTCGACTTTAACTAAAAAACGTGAGCAAGTAGAAAATGATTGAGATTGGTGATGTAAATGATTATCCGTCTCCTTCCATGAAGAGAGTCGATATTGATGGTTTGCGTTTATGTGTTATGAATGTTGAAAATGACTTTTATGTAATTGATGATCGATGTTCGCATGCTGATTTTTCACTTTCTGAAGGTGATCTAGACACGAGTGCGAAAGAAGTCGAATGCCCAAAGCACGGCGCAATTTTTGATATTACTTCTGGCGAGCCAAGAAGTTTACCTGCTACCCAGAATGTGAAGACATATAGAGTTTTAGTTAATGATGGAAAAGTTTTTATAGAAACGGAAGATGAGAATGCTTGAGATTGTGGATCTGCATGTAAAAGTTGCAGCATCAGATAAAAATATTTTAAATGGTGTTTCTTTGACTGTCTCACCTGGTGAAATTCATGCTTTTATGGGGCCAAATGGCTCCGGAAAATCAACTATGACTCATGCGATTATGGGTAACGAAAAATATGAAATAACTAAAGGGAAAATCTTATTAGATGGTGTCGATATAACAAGTATGCCGACCTTTGAAAGAGCTCGTAACGGTTTATTTGCAACAATGCAATATCCTGTTGAGATTCCTGGCGTTAATGTAAATGCAATTCTGTCATCTGTTTATGGTGATGTGTCAGATGCAATTGAAAATATTTCTAACGAATTAATTTTGGATAAAGATTTTCTAGACCGAGGTGTTAATGACGAGTTTTCTGGGGGTGAACGAAAGAAAATGGAAACACTCCAGCTTTCTGTTAGCTCTGCTAAATATGCAATTTTAGATGAAATTGATTCAGGCCTAGATGTTGATGCATTAAAAATTATTGCGACTAAGGTTATGCAACTTGTTGAATCTCGAAATCTTGGGGTTGTTGCAATAACTCACTATGACCGCTTATTAAATTATTTGAAGCCAACTCATGTACATATTTTTGCTGAAGGAAAAATAGTTAAGAGTGGATCTATAGAGTTAGCGAAACAACTCGAAACTTCTGGATACGAAAGTTTCGTCTAATCTAGGTAGATGGAACGGGAATAGTTGTAGTAGTTGTTGTAGTCGCTGTTGTTGTCGTAGTTGGAACAGTAGTTGTAGTTGTTGGCTGTGTTGTAACAACAGCTCCGACTTTATCTGCAATATATGGAACTTCTTTTGAACCATAAACGTAAACAGCATCTCCATTAGAAACAAGACTTGGGAAATATTCCGCAATATACATAGGAATTCTGGTACATCCGTGACTTGCTGGTTTCGCAGGAACACTAGGGTACCCATGAACAGCAACGCCACCTTTGAAATATACCGGATTATATAAGCGTCCTAAATCACTTTTTTCCCAGCCTTTATAACGGCGATAAAATGTAAAACGACCCGTTGGTGTGTTTGCAATTGATGAAACTTGTCGTCCTGTTTTTTTCGATACGTAGCTGTAATGTTGACCGCTTCCTGTTGAGACAGTTGTAATTAAACGAACTTGATAATTTTCATAAAGAATGCCGACTTGTTTATCTAAATTAACTTCAAAACGTTTTGATTCGCCCGGATAAACATGTGGTTGATCGTATTGAAATGTATTTAAATTTTGTATTTCGCTATCACCAATGCGTCCAGTAACTGGAAGACCTTTTAATTTTTGTAAAGATTGAACTGCATAGTTTGTTTTGCTGTCAAAAATATTGTCTATAGTTCCCGGATCAAATTTAAGATCTGCAAGGCGTTGTTCATAAAGGGCAACGTTCGGACTATTAGATCCACTACCTAATGTTATACCATTACCTAACAGTGGTAAATTAGCAGCTGCAGGTTGTATTAATGCTTGCGGTAAGGTTGTTGTTGTAGTTGTTGAAGATGTTGTAGTAGAAGAAGTGGTTGTTATGTTTTTTGGTTTATTTAATGCTTTTGCTTGATCATTATTCCTTAAAGAAAATCCAACAAAAACTAAAATTGCTAAAACAATTGTTGCGCTAGAACATGCTAAAAACAAACGTGAAGTAATAATTTTATTCAATTGATTTCCTAGCCGAGATGTGCGTGAAAATATTTTAGTACGTTATTGGGTTATAAGCTCTCGGTTTGGGTCTTCATTATTTGTGTTGTCTACAGCATTGCGTAGATCTAGCAAGAAGTCGACTATTTCTGCGCCTGATATCATTTCTCGATTTTTGAATTCATCTAGTTTTGAATCAATAAGGAGCAACAGTGTTGCATTTTCCATGTCGCTCTCCTTTATATAGTCGGGGTGGGCGTTGTTTCCCATTCTGTACCTTTATGTGTAGTTTGTCGAGACCTTATTTTGAGTTTTTCTTTACCTATATAACGGTTGTTTCTATATGCTATTCCAACTGGAACGAATATTACGAAATCTAAGTCCCACCTGCAGTTTCTTCCTATTTGTTGCGGTGTTGGGTCGAAAAACTATCGAAAATCGATAGTTTTTCGACCCAACACGAAAGAGAGGTTACTCGGAAGTCGCGATTTTTGCTGCTTTTCCGTCGTTTAAAGCATTTTCAAGAGTATTGAAAGCTAAAACAGCACATTTAATTCTTACGGGAAATTTAACAACTCCACGTAAGGCATCTAGTTCTCCAAGGTTATTTTCACGGGATTCTTCTTGATCAGAAATTTCATTTTCAAGATTTGCCTCATGTATATGCATCATTTCTTTAAAATTTTGTATGATTTCTCGCGCTCTTTGAACTGACTGGCCTTTTATTGCGCTACTCATCATCGAGGCGCTGGCCATAGAAATTGAACATCCCGAACCTGCAATTTTTACATCCTCAATAATGTCATTGTTTTCAAGTAAATATAAAGTGAGCTCATCTCCACAAACAGGATTTTTTCCTTCCGACTTTATAGCCGGGGGAGAATCGAGCTCACCACGATTACGTGGCGACCGATAGTGGTCCAATATTACTTCTCTATATAAGTCTTCGAGTGAGCCCATAATACAAGTGTAGGATATCTGCCATGATTCATGCCATTACACGTTTTTGTTTCCGTCATCGTATTTTAGTAATCAGTATTTGGTTCTTTGCCTTAATTGTGTTAACAACCATTTCGGGATTGCTAGGACCTAAATGGTTAGAGCAAGGAACGCTTAAAGGTACTGAATCCACTGCAGCATTAGAGCTGTTGAGAAAAGAACGACCAGACATAGCGCAACAAGCATCGGCATCAACTGGTCGAATAGTTTTCCAGTCCAAAGACAATATTGTTAATCACAAACAAGAAATAAATCAGTTTTTAAATCTTCTAGTTGAAAAGAAAAAAACTACAAAAGTCGTTCAATTTCAAGATCCTTTCTCAGAGTTAGCAAAAGGACAAATTTCTAACGATGGAAAAATTGCATATACACAAATAACATTTGACAAAAAAGCAAAACTTGATGGCTTAGGTAAAAGCAGTGTTTCATTAGCGAAAGATCTAAGAAAATCAATTGATGTTGAATTCAGTGGTTACGCATTTCAAGTTGTTGAATTTCCACCAAGTGAAATTATCGGAATAATTGCTGCGATATTCATTTTATTAGTAGCTTTTGGTTCTTTAGTGGCAGCAGGATTGCCAATCTTTTCTGCACTAATAGGTATAGGGATCGGATCAGCATTAGTTTCGATATGGGGACACATAACAGGTGTGCCAAACTTCACTCAACAAGTAGCAGCCATGATTGCTATAGGTGTCGGTATTGACTATGCATTATTCATAGTTACTCGATATCGCGAAGCTATGAAACGAGGTAACAACCGTGAAGCTTCAGTGATAGAAGCAATGACTACAGCAGGCGCAGCTGTTTTATTTGCTGGTTTAACTGTTGTTATTTCTTTGTTAGGAATGATTGTTATCAATATCAATTTCATTACAGGTTTAGCTATTGGTACATCAACGGCAGTTTTAGTAATGGTATTAGGTGCTTTAACTTTGCTTCCAGCATTACTAAATACATGGGTTGGAAAATATATAGACAAATTATCATTACCTCATAAAAAAGAAGTTCCTGAAAAGCCAGTTATTTGGGTTAGATGGAGTGAGTTGATTCAAAAGCGAGCATGGTTTGCCTTCTTTGCTGGTGTAATAATTTTAGTGATACTTGCTATACCTGTAACCCAGCTAAGAGTCGGAACAAGTGATGATGGAAATTTAAATGAAAAACAAACTGCTAAAAAAGCATATGACATATTAGCCAAAGGTTTTGGGCCTGGATTTAATGGTCCGCTATTCACTGTTGTTGATCTACGAAATGCTAAAAACGCCAAAGCTTTATTCGATATTATTCAAAAAACAGAAGCAACCCCTGGTGTTGCGGCCGTCTTTCCATCTTCTCAGCAGCTGGTAACTCAATCACAACAATTTATTGAGCAATATAAGCAGTTAAGTAAAGAAAAGAAGTTAATCATCCCAATACAGATCGTTCCGACTACTGCACCCCAAGACGAGGATACAACAAAACTCGTTCACAATTTACGTGAGAATGTTTTTCCTGAAGCTGTAAAAGATAATGGTGCGAAAGTATATCTGTCAGGTATAGTTCCCGGAAATATAGATTTCGCAGACACGATGTCTAGAAAAGTTCCATACTTTATTGGTGCTGTTCTTATTTTAAGTTTTATTTTGTTGATGAGTGTATTTAGATCAGTATTGGTTGCGATTAAAGCTGTACTAATGAACTTGTTATCTATTGGTGCTAGTTATGGTGTGATTGTCGCCATATTCCAATGGGGATGGATGCGACAGTTATTCGGAGTCGGGGCACCTGGACCAATAGAACCGTGGGCACCTATGATGCTCTTCGCCATAGTGTTTGGTTTATCGATGGACTATGAAGTATTCCTTCTAAGCAAAATCAAAGAAGAATACGACGATACAAAAGATAATGCTGGAGCCGTTACTCACGGTTTAGCGGCGACAGCTCGTGTTATTACTGCGGCTGCATTCATTATGGTTTGTGTTTTCGGTAGCTTTGTCATTGCTGACAACCGAGTATTTAAACTTATGGGACTTGGTCTGTCTGTAGCGGTACTTCTAGATGCAACAATTGTCCGTATGCTTTTAGTTCCTGCCACAATGGAATTATTGAGGGATCGAAACTGGTGGATTCCTAAGTGGTTAGACAAAATAATTCCGCAAATACATGTAGAACGTGTTCGGGCACATGAAAATGAATTGGCTAATGCCACTACAGAAGAAAAGGCTACGGTATAAATGAAACTTTTTTCCTGGAATGTAAATGGAATAAGAGCAGTCCTTAATAAAGGATTATTCATGCCATTCGTTGAAAAATATGATCCTGATGTTTTGTGTTTGCAAGAAACAAAAGCTCAGAGAGATCAAGTTGAAATCGATTTGAAAGATTATTTTGAATACTGGAACTCTGCACAAAAAAAGGGTTATAGCGGTACAGCTATTTTCACAAAAAAAGAACCAATTAGCGTTATTAACGATTTTCCGAGTTCGATTATTAAAAAATATGATTTAAAAGATAATTACGGTGATACGAACTCAGAGGGAAGGGTCCTTACCTTAGAGTTTAAAGATTACTTTGTATCGACTGTTTATACTCCTAATTCTAAAAGTGATTTAACACGTTTAAGTCTTCGTGAACTTTACTGGGATGTTGCGTACCTCGAATATATGATTGAATTAGAGAAGAAAAAACCTGTGTTGTTTTGTGGAGATTTAAATGTTGCACATCAAGAAATTGATCTTGCACAACCTAAACAAAACCGAGGCAAACATGGATTCACTGATCAAGAGCGTGAAGGTTTTAATAAAATCTTAGAAGCAGGTTTCATAGATTCTTTCAGACATTTTTATCCAGAAACAACTGGCATGTATTCTTGGTGGTCGAACTTCGCTAAATCTCGCGAACGAAATGTAGGATGGCGTATCGACTATTGGCTTGTCAGCAAATCGCTAAAAAACAAGATAGCTAACCCTGAGATTCATATGGATGTAATGGGTTCAGATCATTGTCCTATCTCGATTGAACTGAAATAGGACTTCGGGGTTGTAAAAAATATATAAATCGTCTAATATGTTTCTAATGATTAATTCATCTGCTTTTGTTCATTCTCATCACCACCATATTTTGGCGGGTGCTTGAGTCTGCATGAGTTAATCTCATCGTAGTGTGCCCGCCTTTAAGGCGGGTTTTTTTATTTCCCGCAAATTTTTTAGAAGTTAGAGGGAAAATGGAAACAATAAATTCAACAAATCAAAATATCGATCTGATTAAATTACTTAAACGTGAGCAAAATGATGTTACAAGTATCGTTAGTGAGATATTGCAAAACGTTAAGCAAAACGGAGATCAAGCTGTTGTGCAATATTCATCAAAGTTTGATGGTGTAGATAGTAATTCAGTACGCACAATGAAGAGAACTGAGCTTGAAAGTTATGTCTCGATGGTCAAAACAAGCTTAACTAAAAGCCAGATAGACGCAATCGATACTGCATATCGAAATGTAACTTGGTTTGCAGAAAAATCTATTCCTAAAAATTGGATAGAAACTGGAATAGATGGACAAAGAGCCGGTGAGCAGTTTACTCCTTTAAATCGTGTTGCTTGTTATGTACCTCAAGGTTCGTTCCCTTTAATCTCTACAGTTATACACACTTGTGCAATTGCACAAACATGTGGCGTAAAAGAAATTGTTATTGTGACTTCTCCATCGAAGGAAGATCTAAATCCAGCTTTTGCTTACGCAGCATATATCTCAGGAGTTACAGAAATTATTTTTGCTGGAGGGGCTCAAGGTATTGGAGCAGTTGCTTATGGTACTGAAACAATAAACAATGTTGATTTTATATGCGGACCCGGTAATGCCTATGTTGCCGAAGCGAAACGTCAAGTATTCGGCGAAGTCGGTATAGACATGATTGCGGGACCATCAGAAGTATTTATCATTGCAGACAAAACAGCACTGCCTTATAACATTGCATGTGATTTATTGGCTCAAGCAGAGCATGGTTCAGGTTTCGAACGATCAGTATTACTAACAGATAGTGCAGAGCTAATAAATAAAGTAAAAAAAGAGCTTGAAGATCTAAAACCCCGAATAAAAAACAATCCTGGTTTCGAAAAGGTTTGGGAAAATAACATATTTCTCATCCTTACTGCCGATGTAAGACAGGCTATGGAAATTTCTAATTCATATGGACCAGAACACTTAGAGCTTCAAGTAAATAATGCCCAAGACCTTTTAAATCAAATTACCAGTGCTGGAGCAGTATTTATTGGTAACTATTCAGCTGAACCTCTGGGGGATTTCGTTATTGGGCCAAGCCATGTTTTACCAACAAATTCAACTGCACGATTTTCATCGGGTCTTTCATCGGGTTCATTTTTTAAACGAACTTCAATTCTCGAAATTGATTCCCAAACTTATAGCAAACTTTGTGATTTTTCAAAAGAATTTGCAGATATGGAAGGACTAACTGCTCATGGCATTAGTTCAATCTCTAGAAAGGACACAAATGTCTCAACTAAATAATAATGACACGACTCTACGCATTGCTTTGCCGAAAAAAGGACGTATAGCTGACGAGCTAGGACCTCTATTTAAAGAAGCAGGCTACGATTGGTCGATATCTGAAACTGACCGGACACTTTTTGCAAAACTATCTAACAATATTGAAGCAATGTTTGTTAGAACAAAAGATGTTGCAACAGTAGTCGCAGATGGAGTTGTTGATATTGGTATAACAGGTACAGACATTGTTGAAGAATCGCAAAGTAATGTTCAGCTTATTGAAAAACTTCCTATATTTAGTTGCAGGTTAGTTTTAGCAGCACAATCACAATGGAGAGATGACTATTTGAATACTGTTCCTAAAAAAATACGTATTGCAACATCATTCCCAAATCTTGCAAACCAATGGGGTAGAGAAAAAGGCATAGAAATAGATGTAGTACCTTTGTCTGGTTCGGTTGAAATTGCACCGAAACTTTCAATAGCGGACGCAATTATAGATTTAACTCAATCAGGTGCAACATTAAGGTCTAATGGATTAGTAGAAGTCGAGACAATTAAAGATGTTGGGGCATGTGTTATTGCTTCACCGGAGATTGATCTCAACCAAGATAATGAAAAATCAAACGAAGCAAAAATATTCTGTGAAGTTCTTACCTCTGTAATAAATGCTCGTGGTAAGCGCTATTTAATGATGAACGTTCCTAAAGAAGTACTAGAAGAAGTTAAAGAAATAGTGCCAGGTATGTCATCGCCAACAGTCATTGACTTATATGGAAAAGATGACATAGTAGCAATACATACTGTTATCGAAGCAAAGTATTTGAATTCAACAATTGCTAAATTGCGTAATTTAGGAGTACAAGCGATTCTGGTTTCACACATTGAGAGGTTAATTCCATGAGCGTTTTTGATTTAAATAGATTTGTTCCTGAATATCTTCAAAATATAGAACTGTATGATCCTGAAAGAAAACCAGTTCTCTATGATCTAAGTGATAACACTTCTCAGTGGGGAATGTCTGATGCAGTTAAACAATCACTGTTTAGTGGTTTAAGTAAAGACAACAATTATCTATCTAGGTATCCAGATATTTATGCTAGTGAAGTAAAAGAAGAATTAGGCAAATACTATTCACGATACGTAGGAG
>JAXLRE010000009.1:0-81046 GCA_046331265.1 Acidimicrobiia bacterium
TGGTCTAATGGGTCACAATGGTTCCGGGAAATCTACTTTACTTAAACTTATTGGCGGTATCTTACAACCTACCTCTGGTGAAATTGTCACAAAGGGAAGGATAGCGGCACTGTTAGAGCTAGGTGCAGGAATGCAACAAGATTTAACAGGTCGTGAAAATATATTTCTTAATGGTGCGATTTTAGGATTATCTCAAAAAGAATTATCTAAACGTTTTGACGAAATTGTTGCGTTTTCTGAATTAGATAAATTTATTGACACACAAGTTAAATTTTACTCATCAGGTATGTATGTCAGATTGGGTTTTGCGATAGCTGTAAACGTTGATCCTGATATCTTGTTGGTAGATGAAGTTTTAGCAGTTGGCGACGAACTATTCCAAAGAAAATGTTATGAACGAGTTAAGCAATTCCAGAGAGAAGGAAGAACGATAATTGTAGTATCGCATTCAACAGATCAAATCAGATCAATAGCTGATTCAGCAGCGGTTTTGGATCATGGTCGTCTTGTATACGATGGGCAAACTTCAGAAGCAATAAGAAGTTTTAGAGAGCATTTATTTCTAAAAACTCCAGATGTAGAAGATGAAAAATCTGAAGAGATTACTAATGAAGATAAAAATCTACTAGCTAAAAATATAGATCCTAAGTTGAACAACAAATTAGGTTTAATAAAGATATTAAATGGTGGATTTTCAAATCCGGATAACCCTTCTTCTAACAGAATACATACAGGTGGTCCGCTTCAAGCAAGCATTGAATATGAAGCTCAAGAACGTGTCGATGATTTCAACTTTACAATTGAAGTTTATGATAGTTCTGGAACTTTAGTTTTTGAAACTTTCACACGTGATATGAGTCTTCAACCTATAGAAGGTAAAGGAAGTATAGAATTTTTATGGGATCAGGTACCATTGGCTGATGGAACTTACACTGCGAACTTTTCCGTTACTAGTCTTGATAGTGGCATAATTTATGATTGGCACGAAGGCGAATACATATTTAATGTTACAAATAATTTTAAAACTTTAGGTACACTGCATTTACCGGTACATGCTCAACTTACAAGTACCGTTAAATAAAGTAAATCTTTTCTGCACTAATCGATGTTTCAGATAATGGTAAACATATTCAATTAGAATAGTCGAATATGCAAAAATTTAGGACGGCTGCCTTTGTTTATAAACAAAACGGAGTTAAAGGCATTTTCCAAATCATTCAAGAAAAACAACGTAAACTTATACGTACTTTTTCACCTTATAAGATTAAATTTCTTGTAAAAAATGAAGACGTAATCAATTGTGATTGGGATAATAGCAAAAAAGAATTCAAGACAAATAAGAAATCAGGCCCATATATTTTTAACTGGGTGATGTCACCTCCTGGCAAAGGAAGTGGAGGACACCAAAACATATTTCGATTTATTTCTTTTTTAGAAGAGGCAGGCCATACATGCAGAATATATTTGTACACTTCAGGAATAATGCCGTCTTTGGAAGTCGTTAACAAAAATATATCTAGTGGATACACAAAGGTTAATGCTCAAATTAAATTTCTAGAAGGAGAAATGGAACAAGCCGATGCAATATTTGCTACGGGTTGGGAAACTGCATATCCTGTTTATAATCAACAAAGTCCAGTTAAACGTTTTTATTTTATCCAAGACTATGAACCATACTTTTATACAATTGGTAGCGAGTTTGCGTTAGCGGAAAATACTTATAAATTTGGTTTTACTGGGATAACTGCTGGAAAATGGTTAACACAAAAATTGACTACTGAGTACTCGATGAATTGTGATTTTTACGATTTTGGTGTGGACAGCGGTTCGTATATGAATTTAAATCATGCGACAAGAAAGAAAGTATTTTTCTATGCCCGTCCTGTTACATCAAGAAGAGGGTTTGAACTTGGTATTCTCGCCCTCGAAAAATTCCATAATGAAAACCCTGACATAGAAATTGTTATGGCGGGATGGGATGTATCTGATTTCGACGTTCCATTTCCTTTTGTAAATTTAGGAGTTTGTCATATAAATGATTTGCCAGAAATTTATAATGAGTGTGCGGCTGCACTGATACTATCGTTTTCTAATCTTTCGCTATTGCCTTTAGAGCTTCTTAGTTGCGGGGTAATACCAGTGCTTAATAAAGGTTTGAACAACGAATTGGTTTCAGATAATGAATATATTAAATACTGTGAACCTACCCCTGGATCTCTATCCAAAGCATTATCAGATATAGTAAATAATGATGCGCAAGTAGATCTAGCATTAAAAGCATCGGAGAGTGTAAGAATGTGTACATGGGAAGATGCTGGTAAAAAATTCTTGGAAATTATCGAGAAAGAAATACATGAATAAGTGCTTAGTTCTCGGTGCAAATGGGTTTCTTGGATCTCAGATTGTAGATTATCTTGCATCGCAAAATAACACTGTCCGAGCGTTTGATAAGTATATAGATTCGAATACAAGATTTACTAAATCAAAAAATGTAGAGTTGCTCCACGGTGAGTTTTTAAATGAAGCCGATATAAGCGATGCCTTGGAAGATATTGATTTTGTATTTCATTTCATTTCTACAACTACTCCGATTTCATCGGAAGATAATCCTCTTATAGATGTTGATACGAATATTCGTTATAGTGTCGAATTATTTCAGCGTTGTGTAGAAAAGAAAATTAAGAAGGTTATTTATGCATCTTCTGGCGGGTCTATATATGGAAACGTAAACAACAGTTTAATTAGTGAAGATACTGCAACTAATCCAATATCGCCATATGCAATTGGAAAGTTAACTATTGAAAAATTTTTAGGTTACTTTAGAGAAAAACATGAGCTAGAGAGTGTTGTTTACCGTATTTCAAATCCATATGGTAAGGGTCAGTCTATTAATGCAAAACAAGGAGTTATCCCAATATTTTTGCACCATGTCATTAATGATGAACCTATTACAGTATTCGGTGACGGGAAGATGATCAGAGACTATATATATGTCTCCGATGTCGCAAAGATGATTTGTGAAACATACGAGAATGCAACAAGTAATATTTACAATATTGGTTCAGGTAAAGGAATAAGTATAAACGAGCTTATTGAAGTAATTGAATCGGTAACAGGAAAAGAAGTTAAGGTTTTACATAAACAAGCTCCTAGTACATTTGTTGAAAAAAATGTACTAGATATTTATAGATTCATAGAAGAATTTGGAATTAAACCTATTGTAGATATAGAAAGTGGAATCAAGAAGACATGGGACCACTTTATCCAAGCAGAAGCTGATACATATGTTCCATGATGTTACTGTATGCATCCCAACCTATAATGGCGAAGAATTCCTAACTGAGATATTTAAACAATTGTTTTCGCAAGTAACTAATTATTCATATAATGTGTTGGTTATTGATTCGGGATCCACAGACAAAACACTAGAAATAATCAGAAATTTTCCAGAGGTTAATTTACATGAAATTCCTAATGATCAATTTGGTCATGGAAAAACAAGAAATCTCGCTGTCGAATTAGCAGATTCCGAATTCATGGTTTTTCTCACACAAGATGCTGTTCCTGCAAATGAAAACTGGCTTGAATCATTACTGGAACCTTTTAGATTATTTGAAAATGTAACATGTGTTTTTGGAAAACAAATACCAAGGCCTGATTGTGTTGCCCCATTGAAACGAGAGGTCGCTTTAGTGTTTAATTCCTTTGGCGATGACGCATCGATTTCGATCCAAAGAAAATCAGAAATAAATGACAAGTACAATATTGTAAATAATTTCTTATCTGATGTAAATTCAGCTATGAGAAGAGAATATCTACTTAAAGTTCCTTTTCGTGATGTAGAGTATGCTGAAGATCAGGCATTAGGGAAAGATCATCTTGAGAACGGATGGTTAAAAGCATATGTTCCCTTAGGTGCTGTTTATCATTCGCATAATTATTCAATTAAATCGTTTTATAAAAGAAAAATAGATGAAAGAATTGGGGTCTATCGTGCAACTGGTGAAATTTATGCTATTTCACGAGTTTCAAGACTGAAGGGGTTTATTTCACATACTTTAAAAGATTGGAATTTTATTAGGAAGGACGATGACTATAACTTCATTGAAAAAGTAAAAAATTTCGTCAAATCTCCAATATATAACTGGCTTTTATTTAAATGCTATTGGATCGCAAAAGATCCTTCGAAGCACGAAAAGTATATGAAACACTCGCTGGACGCCTCAAAAAGAAATGCAGATTGATTAATTAAAAAACGATAAGTTCTGTTTTGCAATGCAAGAGGAGTTGAATTGAAAGAACAGCCTATTTGGAAACGATCTCATCGAATATATGAGGATAATAAAGTTATTCATCAAACTTTATTTAAAAATATTTTTAACCACATCGTATATCTACTTTTTAGAGTCAATCGTAAATTTTTTTGGAAAGAAAAGAAGTTTTCTGTTGTATCACAAAGTAATTCTAAAATATTTCCTTTAGAACATTTATCAATTGTAATTCCTGTTTTCGGGAGTAGTCCAACATTATTAAAATGCCTAGATTCTATTTCTGATTCTGAAGGTATCGTGCCCGAAGTAATTATTATTGATAATGGTTCTCCTGACCATCTAGCAAAAAATATTCTGAAACATGAACTAAAAATCAAATATATTAAGAATGATATAAACAAAGGATTTGGAGATGCGTGCGACACCGGGATTAAGAATTCAACTAATGAAATCATTTTACTTTTAAACTCAGATGTAATTGTCAGAAATGATTGTATAGCTATTCTGGTGAACGAATTGAAAAACGATGAATCTATAGGGTGTTGTTCGCCAGTATTGATTAATAGATACGATCGGATCGAAGAAGCAGGTCGGGTTTTGACATCTAATGGTGATGCATTTCCTATATTGGCAGGTACCAGATCTAACAAAGTTCCTGAATACGGTAGATGGTCAGTTCCGTATGCATCCTTTGCTTGTACTTTGATGAGAAAGTCAGTGTATAAACAAACAAAAGGTTTTGATCCGGCTTATAATCCAGCATATTCTGAAGATATTGATCTCAGTTTGCAGATATCGAATATAGGTTTTAAGAATTTTGTTCTATTTGGGGCAAGAGCTTTTCATGTCCAAGGTGAATCATCTGAACAGCTGCTAGACCTTCAGGATATAAAGAATCGGAATATGAAATATTTATCTGAGAAGTATCGTGAATATTTCATAAAATTACCTAATAAGATTGAATTCAGAAAATTCCCTTTCGATCTGCAAGCATCATGGCATCAACATGCAAGTAGTCGAAGCCTTTATATTTTAGACAGTGATTTTGATTTTAGACAGTATTTTGACGATTACAAAAATATAAATTTAGATGAATTTGTACAAGTAATTTCTGTCAAATCAAGCAATAGTAAGTTAACTGAGTTTAGTGCTGAAGAAGTTACTTTTTTTCAGCAGAGAAACATTTCGTGTTTGCATCACGGTATTGCTAATTTAGAAGACTATATACGCAACTATGTTGGCATTTTCGAATTTGTATATATGAGTAAAGAATTTGATAGCAAAGTAGGACAATCAATTTACAAAAAATTTAAAGCTTCGCAAAGTGGAGCTAGATTCATAGAAATATTTAATTAAAAGGTAGATTTATATTGTGAAAACTAAAACATTATTAATATATTCGGTAATCTTAGCTGTTATTATTCTTGTTGCTTTCGCTTTGACGTTCTCTAATTATGCATTTAAGTTAAAGTAAGAGATTAGGTTGCTAATTATTTAACTCAGCTTTAACAAGAGACTCTATTGTTTTTTCGTATTCATACCATAGGATTGCAACTACGATAACGCAGCCTAATGAGAAAGATAGTGACACCCACAGCGTTGTAGGAAGATCTGTGGAAACGAAAAAAATTGATGAAATAATAGTGGTGATAACTCCAAATATATATGCAATAGTGACTATTTTGTATTGCTGTAAAGCAATACAAGCTTGTAAAAGTGTCTGAGCTATAAGAAATATACAACTGCCCAGAGACAATATGACAAAATGCGAAAGCGATAGTTGAAATTTATCTGCTTTAAAAAGAAGTTTTCCTATTGAAGTTCCAAAAATAGCAATGAAAGCTAGACCGCTAACACTAAGCAGTAGAACTAAACTTAGTAGTTTCTTAAATTCATGTCTAAATTCTTTATGGTTTTTTCGTGCATGGTAAGCGGATAGTTTAGGAAGTAATGCAGCTTGTACAGCCATGAATCCAATCACGGGAATTCTTGCAATGAAGAATGCATTTGTAAAGTACCTTGCTGTTGGTCCAGATTCACCTTCCAAAACATTTGTCAAAAACAATGAAGAGTATGCAAGTGCCTGTGACAAAACCGAACTCGTTACAAGAAATCCAAGAGCTGTCCCTAACTCTCTTTTTGAGGCAGGGGAGCCTGAAGTGGTTAGTTTTTTAATTACAAATGAAAAAGGAAGGACTGCAAATATAGGAGCTATGCCCATTGCTAAGCCGTAGTAGCCAACATTTGTTACGCCCAAATTTGCTAATACTAAAACTGCAATAAAACGTATTGTTCCTTCAGCTGCTAATGAAGATCCATAAGCTCCAAACTTGTGGTTACCGGACAATACTCCTCTGGAACAATGTAAGAGTCCATATGAAACAATTCCTATCAAAAATCCAATATGTAACAGAGAATTATTATGAAAAATGTGTTCAATAAATATTGGACTAAACGAAGCTCCTACTAACACAGCGATTAATGCAAGAATTCCTGCCATCTGTGTCGAAACTCTAACTATGGGGGCACTACCGTCCTTATGGGCATTACGATGAGAGATAGCTCTACTAATTTCTTGCTCAAGTGGCAAAAATAAACCTGGACCAATAACAAAAATTAAGCTCCAAAAGGTAGCGAAGCCAGCATAAGGTACGGTTCCTACTGTTTCGTTTACTTTAATAACAACTACATAACCAGTTATTGCACCTACAACCATGCCAGATGCAATTGAGAAAGTTCCTCGCGGTAATGCATTTATGATTTTTTCCATAAGCGAATTTATAGTTTTCATTTGAAATCATCATACTAAAGAACAAGGTTCAAATTAGTTGTTAAGATTTTCCTTCATAATTCATATCCATTGATATAGACGTAAGCAAGAGTTGAAAACCTAAAATAATAGGAAGAACAGAAATCATAACTGTAGCGGATGAGGGGGTATGTCCATAGATATAATGTTGAAATGATATGTATGCTCCATAAGCTATACCAAAGCTAGTTAATAGCATGCCTGACAATGCGAATAACGCTATAGGATGAAACCCAAACAATATATATTTATAATAAAGTCTTCTCCAAAAACCAACCCATATAGCTTTTAGGTTTCTCATTACTGTGGGCAATAATTTAATGGTAGATTTTTCGTCTCCATATTTTGCGGGGACAGGGAAGTCTTTAATTTTTGCCCCAGCAATTGAAAGAGCAGTTAACATGCTGGTTTCGTAATCATATCTTTCTTGTACAAAATCATAATTTACTCTTTCGAGTACTTTTCGTGTAAGAAAACCACAACCGTTGGTGATGTCAGAAATTGAATAGTACCCAGTAGAGAATTTAGTAAGGATCGAAACAACTATATTTCCTATCTGTCTATATTTAGGCATTTTCTTGAAAGCTTCACGATGGAAAAATCTGTTGGCTTTTACGTAGTCGTATCCTCCTGTCTCTAGCAGATCAATCATTGGAATTAAATAGCTGCTATCAAATTGTGCATCACCAGCAACTATTCCTATAGCAGTTGAATTCGTTTTATCAATTGCATATTTATAGCCATTAATCAAAGCACCACCAACACCAAGATTTTTATCATTTGTAACTATTTTGACTTTCGAATTTGTGTTTGCGATTTCTTCTAGTACATTTGCTGTATTGTCTGTACTAGCATCGTTTACACATATAATGTGGTCTATAAAATCAGGTATTGCTGAGACAGTTTCTCTAATAAGCAGTTCTTCGTTATAGCATGGAATGACTACAGCGACTTCTTTATTATTATGCATATAAACTCACTTATTTTCTACTAATAGGGTATGTCAATTGTGATGTAATAGAATATTTTAGTTTGAGTTATACAAAGAGGGACGAATAATGGCAATTAATAATCGACGAATCAAAGTTGCAGTAATTGGTGCTGGAAATATGGGGAAAAACCACATTAGAACTTATAACTCGATTAATGAAGTGGAGCTGTTAGCGATTTCGGATATTGATCCTGAAACAAAAAATCTTGCTAGTGAGTTCGATATTAATTTCTATACAAATTATATAGAAATGCTTGATATCGAGAAACCAGATGCGGTATCCATTGTTGTTCCTACACCCCTACATTTTGAATTTGCAAAAAATGTTATTTCGCGGGGCATCCATTTAATGTTGGAAAAACCTATTGCTAGCACTGTCGAAGAGAGTGATGAATTGATCAGCGCGGCTAAAGAAGCCAATATTATATTTTCTATTGGACATGTTGAGCATTACAATCCAATGATCCAGAAACTAAAAAAACTAGTCGATGACAAGGAAGTTGGAGAGATAAGCTCAATTGTTATTAAGAGGGTTGGTGGTTTTCCAGGTGTTGAACCTAAAACGAATGTTATAGTTGATTTGGCTGTTCATGATATCGAAATTATTAATTATTTACTAGGACAAAAACCATTAGAGATCTCTAGTCATGGTTCAAAAACAATACATTCAACAGAAGTGGATTCAGCAGAAATTCTTATGAAATATAAAGGCGCTTCTGGTTTTATCCAAGCAAATTGGATTACCCCTGTAAAAATACGTACTATAGCTGTTACTGGATCAGAAGGTTACATAGAAGGTAACTACATTTCTCAAGAAATTACTTACTATAAACATGCTATAAAGCCCATTAATGATTCGTTTAAGAATTTTGTTAATGCTTTAGCAGATAATGATAGATATACAATTTCATCAACTCTCAAAGAACCTTTAAAAATTGAGTTGTACACCTTTATCCAGGCAATTTATGAAAATGATACGAGTGATGATAACGGACTAGTTAAGGCAACTGATGCAAGAGACGCATTGAAAATAGCGCTTGAAGCATTGCAATAAAATTATGAAAATGAAAGTTGGAAGTATATGAAAAGAATATTGGTAACTGGTGCAGGCGGGTCTCCATCAGCTAATTTCATAAGATCTTTACGTCAGTCTGATGATGAGTATTATATTGTCGGTACTGATGCTGATAAGTATTATTTGCAGCGCGCAGAAGTTGATTCTAAATACTTAGCTCCACTTGCTAACGATCCTCTTTATTTAAAGTTTCTTAACTATATTATCGAGAAAGAAAATATTGAATTTATACACGCTCAGAACGATGCAGAAGTTCTATTTATTAGTGAAAATCGCGATCAAATAAATGCCAACACATTTTTGCCTGCAAAAGAAACAGTTGTTTTGCTTCAAGATAAATTTAAATCATTTGAAAAATGGGAAGCTGCAGGAATAAAAGTTCCAAAAACAGTATTGATAGATAAAGATACAAATCTTGACGAGCTTCTATCGAATATGGGTGGCAGCATGTGGATTAGAGCTATAAGTGGTGCTGGTGGTCGAGGTTCATTACCCGTTTACGATGTAAAAACTGCTATCAATTGGTTGGATTTCAATGAACTAAATGGGTCATGGGATGGTAACTTTACTGCTTCTGAGCTACTGGAGCCTGAAACCGTAACTTGGATGTCGATTTGGAAAAATGGCGAATTAGTTGTTGCTCAGGGAAGAAAAAGACTTTATTGGGAACTCAGCAAAGTCTCGCCTTCAGGCGTAACAGGAGCAACAGGTACAGGACTGACATATTCAGACCCGGAATTAGATCGAATCGCTGAAGCAGCTGTGCGAGCAGTAGATGATAATCCAAATGGGCTATTTGGTGTTGACATGGCATATGACAAGAATGGTATTCCTAATCCAACTGAAATAAATATTGGTAGATTTTTTACAACTCATCAGTTTTTTACGGATGCAGGATTGAACATGCCTGAAATATTTGTAAATCTAGCATATGGGGTAGAACTTCCGATACTGTCAAAAATACGGAATCCTATTGAAAATGGTAAGGTTTGGATACGTGGAATTGATTTCGAACCAGTTCTATCTACAATTGACATTGTTGAAGGTGAAGTCGCTAAACGCGATGAAATATTGAAAAAATTAAAATGAAAATATTAATAACTGGAGCATCAGGTTATTTAGGGAAAAGGTTATTAGAAGCACTTCAACATGAAAAAGATCTTAAAATTTTTGTTATAGGAAATAATATTCCAGAGGTCAACACTGAATTTACTTTCATTCGAGCTAATCTCTGCGATGTAGTTTCATTAAATAACGCTGCAAAAACTATTGGTGAACTAGATACTATTATTCATTTAGCTGCAAAAGTTCCTAAGACAGGACAAGAAGACATGATGTCAGAAATGGTTGCTGTAAACATAGTTGGCACTATTAACTTGTTATCTAGTTTCAAAGACCGATTTAAGAAACTTGTTTTTGGTAGCACTGCTGAGATTTATGGCTTACCAGAAGCCATCGACTTCATTGATGAAAGACAAATGCCTCAACCAAAAAGTTACTATGGGATTACAAAATATGCGAGCGAAATTTTAGCAAAAGAGTTCTGCTCAAGAAATAATATAAGCTTTGTATCTCTTAGATTTAGTGTAATGTATGGGTCTCCTGATTTAATTAAACGTGCCATTCCTAATTTTATTAACCAAGCGATAAATAATGCCACAATACATGTTTATGGAGGAGAAGAACTAAGGGATTACTTACACATAGATGATGCTGTAAATTCAATTCTTATTTCTACAAGAGGTGAAACCCAAGGTACTTATAACATTGGAACTGGCGTAGGAATCAGCATACTTGACACAGCAAGAAAAATTGTTGACATTACAAATTCAAATAGTGAAATCGAGGTACTTCCACGACAGAAACCTTCCTCAGATATTATTTTAAATTGTGATGCTGCCAAATCTTTACTTGGTTTTAAGGCAAATTATATTTTTCCGGCAGGAATAGAGGGACAGATTAAATGGCAAATAAGCCAATAACTATCTTTGATTTGGATGGAACATTAATTGATATTTCTAGTCGTCATTATTTTGTGTATTCCAATGCAATAGAAAATCTTGGTGGAAGACCATTATCTATACAACAATATTGGGATCATAAAAGAGCAAACTCATCATGGGAATTTATTCTCGAAAAAAGCAATCTAAGTAATGATAAAAAAAATAAGTTTTTAGATCTATTTATTGCAGAAATCGAGAAACCTGAAAATCTGAAAATAGACAATCTGCTACCTAATGTTAAGGATGTTTTACAAATATTTATTGCAAAAACTGATTGTTATTTAATCAGTTTAAGAAGAAATCATGAAAATTTAATAGAACAATTAAAGTATCTAGGTATAAACGATTATTTTAAAGATATTAAAAGTGGTCATACCGAGGGTAAAGGATATAAAGTTAAATCAAATATAATAAACGAGCTTCCTGTAACCGACTACAAGGTTCTTGTAATCGGTGATACAGAATCAGATATCCTTGCAGCTCATGCAGTAAATGCAAATTCAGTTGCTGTATCTACTGGCATAAGAAACATAGAATTGCTGAAAAAGCTAAACCCAGACGAAATTATCAAAGATATTTCTAATTTATTAGAACTTAAAATTGTTCAGTATCACATAAACCAGGGTACTGATGTTTAGCATCGTTAACGTGTCATATGGTAAAATTTAATGTTTACTATGATTCCTATTTCAACTTATAAAACTACGCCTGAAACAGAAGATCTTGTTTTACAAGTACTAAGAAGTGGGCAGCTTGCCCAGGGTCCAATGGTCCGAGAGTTAGAAGACCTATCTGTCGAAATGTCTGGGGCTGAACATGCTGTTGCGTTTTCAAATGGCACAGTAACTCTGATTGCTGCTCTAGTTGCGCATGGTATAGGTCCTGGAGATGAGGTTATCACTTCACCCTTTACTTTTGTAGCCACACTAAATGCAATTTTGTATACCGGGGCAACAGCAGTATTTACCGATATAGACCCACAAACATATTGTATAGATCCTGCTGGGGTAGAAGCAGCAATAACAAAGAATACAAAAGCGATCATGCCTGTTCATATATTTGGTCAAAGTGCTGATATGACTTCGATATGCAAAATCGCAAATAAACATTCGTTGGCGATTATCGAAGATGCGGCACAAGCACACGGAGCGCTATGGAATGGTCAAGGTGTTGGATCATTTGGAACTGGTTCTTTTAGTTTTTATACGACAAAGAATGTAGGCAGCGGTGAAGGTGGGATGGTCACTACTAACAACTCAGATATTGCACATACTTTACGATTGCTTCGTAATCAAGGAATGGAAGAACGCTATAAGTACGAAAGAGTCGGATGGAATTTTCGCCTTACTGATCTCCAGGCAGCTGTTGCAATTCCACAAATGAAAAGTCTTGATGAGTCTAATAAAAGACGTAATCTCACAGCGCAAATGTATAATGAAGCATTTGCTTCCTGTGATGACCTTATAATTCCATTTGTTAGGGAGGAAGCATATTCTGTATGGCATCAATACAGTCTCCGTGTCAAAGATCCATCAAAACGTGAGTTAATTATGGAGTCACTTACTGATGCAGGAATAGGAAATGGCGTATATTATCCACGTCCAGTATTTGAATACGACCCATATATGAATAACGAAAAGGTTAAAATTAGCTCTTGCGATGTAACACGCAAGGTTTGTGAATCAGTTTTTTCAATACCTATACATCATTATTTAAACGAAAATGATGTCGATCTGATAATTAAATCAGTTACTGAAATAACGTCCTAATTTTATATTTAAATCACATAGTACCTTAAAAATAACGTTGATAAACTTGCGATAAGTATCAACTCGGACACTAATACCAATCTACGCTGAGTCATAATACTGTTTTTTCCTTCATATTTTGTCCCAACAAAAAAAAGTATAAGTGTTATTAGTATTGGCAGAAAATATCTACCCTGTACACCATAATAAGTAGCAAATTTTGGAGGAGTGTAATACACGTAAAGTGCAAGATTTACAGCCATAAAGTATGAAGCACAAATCGAGAATACCAATAATTTTTCCCAGCGCTTAAGCTTAATATTTTCCTTTTGCTCAATAGTGTTTTTGATAATGGGATCTTGACGAGTAATTGCAATCAATGTTATGAATGATGAAATAATTACTATCCATATTGGCAGGGGTGTGTCCATAGATCCGAATACGCCAAATATGCTATGTATGATCCAGTCACTTGTTGTAGAAAAGTATGTATTAAATGTAACTCTAGCAACAGCAATCGGTGATCCTTTAAGAAAATTAATTTGTGCTGTTGGGTTAGCGTCACCTCCAACAAGTATTTTTGATCCTAATTCAGATCTCATTAGCTGTGCCCATCCCATTGAAAATGGAATTGATAATACTGTGACGAGTGCCTGTACAAAGCGTGTAATCGCGACTTTTTTATATGGGCGTACTAAAAAAATTAATGGGGAGAAAAAAAACATGAGCCGTTTACTTATTGACATAATCGCGATGATAATAATTAAGCGAATCCAATCGTTTCTTGAGACAGGATCTTCTTTTACTCGCAAGTGGATAATTTCGGCAACAAAAAGAGAAAGCAAAGCAAAGGTTAAGCTATCTGCTGTTACCATACCCGCTTGAAATAAAAGCATGGGTATAAAATTTGCGATAACTAATGCCCATTTTTGACCAGGGATAATTTTAATAGCATAATAAGTAATTATTGCCCAGGCTAATAAACCACCTATTCGAGCGAGATAAAAAATACTTAGTGGACCAAATCCAATTAGTGTTCCGATTTTAATAAATACAGCACTAGGAAGATATGCGATTGGAGGGTTGGTCGCAGTTGATCCAAAGTCAACAAAAATACTTTTGTGGCTTAGGTCTAGATCATTGCCTTTTTCTAATGCGCTTAATGGCATAGTTTTATCTGGCTGGAAAGCAATCCCTGGATCATCGTGAGTTAACTTTACGAGTTTTGCATATGCGGTATCAACATTTCCGCCAGCAACATTACCTTTTTTATTTACTGACATGTCAAAGTTAGAAATCTGTACAGATCTGAAAAAATGAACTGTTTCGTCAGGTCCCTGAAATGGGGGTGTTAAAAATACAATTAGTATTCCAAAAAGTAAACTTGTGCATAAAAAAACTTTATGTGGTTTTGTTAAATAATCCCTTTTTAAAAATTTAAGTAATTTTGATAGTATCGAGACAATCCACATAGTCTAATGAGACTAGCATCATCGACAAATATATTTCATGTATAGATGCTCTATGCTTGTAATGATACCGTTTGCACGGTATGTCAATATATTTAAATTAAATTGCTATATAGTTTCCTACGAGTTAAATAAAACTTGTGATCTGAAATAAAATCTATTTATGACTGAATCCAATAACTTTGAAATTGTAGTTTTAGGCGGAGGGCCTGGCGGGTACGCGGCAGCTTTATACGGTGCAGCTGCTGGTCTTAACATTGCACTTGTTGAAGAAAACCGAGTTGGTGGTACTTGTTTACATAGAGGATGTATACCAGCAAAAGCTCTATTGCAGAGTGCTGAAGTTTCACGAACCATCAAACACGCAAGTGATTTTGGTGTAAGTTCTTCAGAGCCTGTAGTCGACTTTTCTATTATTCAAAACCGAAAAAATGCTGTTATAAACCAAATGTGTGGTGGATTAGAAGGCTTATTAAAGCGTCGTAAAGTAACAGTCTTTAATTCAACTGGTGTTCTTTCGAGCTCATCCGATAAATCTGTGACTTTATCTGATGGAGCAGTTATTAAAGCAACTAAAGCTTTAATACTTGCAACTGGTTCATCGCCTCGAGAGTTCCCAAATACTCAATATGATGGTGAAGTTATTCTTTCATCAGATCACGTATTAAATCTTGATTATGCACCTGCTTCAGTAGTAATAATTGGTGGTGGAGCGATCGGTTGTGAATTCGCTAGCTATCTTAATGAGATGGGTTCTTCAATAACTCTTCTTGAAGTTGCTCCTAGCCTTCTAGCAGGATGTGATAAAGACGCAGCAGCTGTTGTGCAAAAATCATTTATCAAACGTGGAATGTCAGTTCTAACAGGTGTCAATGTAAATTCGATTGAACGAAAAGGCGCTAAAGGAATAGTTACATATACTGATGACAAAGGCGCGACTCAAAAAGTTGAGTCTGACGCTGTAATAGTAAGTGTTGGCCGTAAACCAAGAAGCGAAAATATTGGGTTAAATGAAAATGGCATTGCTATTGATGAGCGGGGTTTTGTAGCTGTTGATGCAAATATGAGAACGAACATAGACGGTATTTACGCTGTCGGCGATCTCGTTGCAACACCTCAGCTTGCACATGTTGGATTTGGCGAAGCCATGGTTGCAATACAAACAATCCTCGGTGAAAATCCTGCAGGAATCGAATATGGGAAAGTTCCTTGGGGGATATATTGCCACCCTGAAGTTTCATTCTGCGGTATGACTGAAGAAAAAGCTCGGGAAGCGGGATATGACATTGTTGTTAAAAAAGAAGGTTTCATCGGAGATGGGCGAGCTGTGATTATCGGTGAAGCAGATGGTTTCGTAAAAATAATTGCAGAAAAAGATGGTCCAATCTTAGGTGTCCATATTGTTGGGCCTTGGGCTACAGAGCTCTTAGCTGAAGGCTATTTAGCTTTGAACTGGGAAGCAACAATTGATGATATAGCTCCGCTTGTACATCCGCACCCAACATTAAGTGAAGTATTTGGAGAAGCCGCAATAGCATTAACTGGTCGTCCTATACACGGCTAAGATAGCTCACTTTTGCAACTGCCGAGAGAGAAAAATTACGCAACAGCGAATAGAATAGCTTTGATTTTTAAACCAAGGAGTTATTAGTGGACGTTACAATGCCACAATTAGGCGAGACAGTTACTGAAGGTACTATTACAAAGTGGATAAAAAAAGTTGGCGATAGCGTATCTGCTGACGAAACTTTATTCGAAGTGTCTACTGACAAAGTCGACTCTGAAGTTCCTTCTCCTGCAGCTGGAGTTTTATCTGAAATTCTTGTTAATGAAGGTGACACAGCGGCAGTAGGAGCGAAGCTTGCAGTTATTTCTGATTCAGGTGCTGCGCCGATAAGTAAAGATTCAGCTGATGCAGTTGAAGATGTTTCGAAGCTTGCATCTGCAGCGCAGGCTGAGACTGCAGGCTCAGCCGGTGCCGAAGGCCGCGAAGCAGCAAGCGGAGAAACCAATTCAAATGCAGCTCCTGAATCATCAGCTGCTGATACAACTGACGTACAGGCAGCAAGTGCTGGAACAAATACTGCTGGTAAGTTGCTTAGCCCGATCGTTCGCAAATTAATAAATGAAAACGGACTTGATGCAAATACAATCACAGGCACAGGACTTGGTGGACGTATAACTCGCGACGATGTAAACGCAGCAATATCTAGTAGAGGAGCTGGAATTGATGTTTCGAAGCTTGCATCTGTAGCGCAGGCTGAGACTACAGGCTCAGCCGGTGCCGAAGGCCGCGAAGTGGCAAGCGGAGAAACATCAACTGCAGCTCGCCCTGCACCTTCAGCAATCCCTTCATCTGGAGATAGCGTTATTCCATTCGATAACATGCGTCGAAGAACGGCAGAGCATATGGTTATGAGCCGACACACAAGTCCTCATGCCTACATTTCTGTCGAAGTTGATTTCGAAAATATCGAAAGAGTTAGAAGAAACTTTGGCCCAGCATTTAAAGAACGTGAAGGTTTTTCTCTTACGTATCTTCCGTTTATCGTTCGAGCATTAAGTGAAGTCCTTCCAGAATTTCCAAACGTTAATGCTTCTGTAGATGGAGACAACTTAATTGTTCATCACGATTTCCACGTTGGTATCGCAGTTGACTTGGACCATAAAGGTTTACTCGTACCTGCAGTTCGTAATGCAGACGGAAAACGTTTGAAGTTAATTGCTCAAGAAATTAGAGATCTTGCAGTTAGAGCGCGTTCGAAAAAATTACAACCAGAAGAAATAATTGGTTCAACATTTACTATTACTAATCCTGGACCGTATGGCTCATATCAAACATTTCCTATTATCAATCAACCACAAGTTGCTATTTTGGCAACAGATGGTGTGAGCAAGAAACCAGTAGTAGTTCAAGACGAATACGGTCAAGATGTCATAGCGGTTCACCACATGGGAATGCTTACACTTGGTTGGGACCATATATCTGACGGCGGTTACACTTACCATTTAGCACATTCAGCAGAAGTACTAGAAACCAGATTAGAGTTCGAAATCGTATAATGATTTGCTTTTGTGAAAGACAAGATTTATATGTTCGAAATCCATCAAGAAATGAAGAAGTTATTACAGAAAGCCTTCAAAAAGCGAAGATACTGCTTCATTGTCTTTAGAATATGATCCTGTCGCTATGGATTCAGGCATGAAAGATAAAACATTTACAATTGCTCGTTAGTCCTGGCGTCTTGCATGATGCTGATCGTGGCGGAAGCATTACTTTTCATGGACCTGGTCAATTAGTAGGTTATCCAATTATTTCAGTTGGGCAAACACGAGGTGATCTCAGAGGCTCTTTAACTTTTATTAGGACTCTGCAAGAGCTATTAATCGAATCATTAGAAATATTAGGTGTACCAGCAATATCAAAAGAAGGGTACACCGGTGTCTGGGTTGATACAGGCGAAGGTCAACCAGAATTTTTTAGATACAAAAAATTAGCTGCAATAGGTGTAAAAGTAGCTCAGGGTAAAACTATTCATGGTTTTGCACTAAATGTTTCTACAGATTTAAATGCATTTGAAAAAATTATTCCTTGTGGAATCTATGAATATAAAGCAACCTCTTTAGAAGAATTGGGTTATGAACATATATCACAAGATGAGATTATAGAAACGATTACAAAAGTATTTATAGAGAAATTTAATTTTGATCATGTTGATATTGCATCGACTCTAAATATTGAAAACACACAGGCAACAATATCTAATTTTTCATCTGAATCTTTTTCACCAGCACAACCTAGCTTGCGTTTACTGGGTCGATTGTCAAAAGCAGGTGTTGCTGTTGACAAAACAAAAGATAGAAGAGATCGACCTGAATGGATGAAAAACAAAGCTATTCAAAGCGAAGGATTCCTAGAGCTAAAGAAACTTTCAAAAGATTTAAAGCTAAATACAGTATGTGAAGAAGCAGGTTGCCCAAACATTTATGAATGTTGGGAAAGTAAAACAGCAACATTCATGATTTTAGGAGAACGTTGTACTCGAGCATGTAGTTTTTGTTTAGTAGATACTAGAAAACCATTTGCGCCTGATGAAAATGAACCAGAAAACGTAGCAACAGCAATTGCAGAACTGAAACTAGAATTTGCTGTTATAACATGTGTCGCTCGTGATGATCTTTATGACGATGGAGCGAATCAATTTGCAGAAACAGTTAAAGCAATTCGTCGAAAGTCACCTAACACAGGAATAGAACTTTTGATTTCTGATTGTAAAGGCAAAGACGAATCTTTAAAAATTATTTTTGATGAAAAGCCTGATGTGCTAAATCACAATATAGAAACAGTTGCAAGATTACAAAAAGCAGTTAGGCCAAGTGCCAGCTATGCACGATCCCTTTCAGTTTTAGCTAGAGCAAAAGCTGCTGGTCTAAAAACTAAAAGCGGAATAATTGTCGGAATGGGCGAGACAAACGGGGAGATATACCAGACGTTAATCGATTTAAAAAATGTTGGTGTAGATGTTGTGACTATAGGGCAGTATTTACAACCCACTCCTAAGCATTTGCCTGTTCATAGGTTCGTAAATATTAAAGAGTTCAATGAATTTGCTGATTATGGCCATAAAATTGGAATAAACCACGTCGAATCAGGTCCTTTAGTCCGTAGCTCTTACCATGCAAAAGAAGCAGCACAAGGTACAAATTAGACATAAATCAGGATTTTTTCTCAAAAAATGCTCTTGATCTGAGCATTTTGTAGGCCGATATCGTATAGGTGAAGGTTCAGGGGATATTAAATAAGACAAACTTAAAAAAGGTCTTAGTTATCAGCTCAATATTATTAGTGATTTGTGTATCTACGTCGATTGTTTATGTTGGAATATCAAATAACAGTAAAAATGATATTAAAAGTAGTTTCACAAAAAGAGTTGAAAAGATAAGAGAAGAAGTTGGACGTGAAGCTATTAGATATCAAAATCTAGTAGCAACAGTTGGAGCTTTTTTCAATGCATCTGATCGTGTATCGCCAAGTGAGTTCGATCTATTTATTAATGGTTTAGGAACCGAAAATACTTATCCTGGAGTTAAAGGTATTGCTTATGCACAACGTATGGATGGTTCAGAAAAAGCAGAAGCAATTAAGCAAACTAAAGAACTTGGAATTAACCTAAATATTGAACCTTCAGATTTGCCAGGTGAGCACGCGACGCTTTTATATATAAATCCTGACAACAAACAAGTTCCTACAGGCATGGATGCCTATATTGTTCCAGGAGGTAAAGAAGGATTAGTTAAAGCATCACAAACAAGCGCAGTTGTTGCTAGCTCACCCATGAGCTTTAACGTAAGTTCAAAACTTACAAATGGGTTCGTAATGGCATATCCTGTAACACATGGTGCACCTATAAATGTGAGTTCAAATGCAAATCAAAAATTCTCTGGATGGGTATTTGCATTTATCGATTTTTCATCAGTGCTTCCAACCTTGAACTCTCTTAAAGATATTGATATTCGTATTTTCGATACAGATACTAATAAAAATTTAGTTTTACCAACTACAAATCAAAAATCTAAATATAAATCCACATTTACTTTTACAACAGGAACGAGAGAATACACAGCTGTTGTAACACCAAATAAAAAATTTATTAGTTCTTCATATGACAAAGAAAAAGCATTTAGATATGCATTCTTGGTTGCAAATGTTGAGTTTGTAGCTTTACTTTTAGCCATACTATTTTTGATGCATAAAGTTCGAAGAAGACGCGAAGTTAACTTAACCTTCCAAGCTGGACACGACTCATTAACTGGGCTTCCAAACAGGTTCTACTTAGAACGATGGCTATCTGAAAAAATAACTGCTCCTGTACATCGACAACCAAAAGTAGCAGTTTTATTTATTGACTTAGATGGGTTCAAAGCCATTAATGACACATTAGGTCATCAAATGGGTGATGAGTTTTTAATGGCGATAGCTCGCAGATTACAAAAAGAAGTAAGAGGAAAAGACGTATTAGCAAGACTTGGTGGTGATGAATTTATTGTTGTATTAGAAGAAGTAAGCGATGAGATTCAAGCTACAAGAATTGCGCAAAGACTTATAGAAGTTGTCAGATTCCCTGTAATGCTTGATTCTGGTCCAGTATGTGTTTCAGCAAGTATTGGAATTGCGATAGTTCAATTAGATGCAAATAGTGATTCATCTTCAATTATTCGATTTGCTGATGCAGCTATGTATGCAGCAAAACAGGATAAGAACGAAAGAATTCGAGTCTTTGATCACAAATTGAAATCAATTGTCGATGGACGACATGAAGTTGAAGTTTCAATTAAGGGCGCTGCAACTCGTTCAGAAATTGTTGATGTTTTACAGCCGTTAGTAAATGTTTCTGATGGAACAACTTACGGATATGAAGCACTTTGTCGATGGTCGCATCCAGTGTTTGGAATTTTAACTCCAGATCAATTCTTAGATGCAGCAAAAGTAACGGGTGAAATTATTGAGATTGATCGTTGGATGGTGAATAAAGCATTTGATAATGCAATAAAACTATCAAACACATCTAACCGTGATACAAGAATATGGGTTAACTTGTCAGTTAGACACTTAATACAAGGAGAGTTTTATCAACATGTTTTGAAAGCGCTTCGTAATAGTGAAACAACTGCAGATAAGCTTGGTGTAGAAATAGAAGAAGAAGTATTCAAAATAGATAATGGACTTCTGTATCCGTTTTTAAGTCAGTTGCGTGATCTAGGCATATTGATTGCATTAGATGATTTTGGTTCCGAAGAGGCATCGTTGCAAGCTTTGAAACGATATCCATACGATGTTATTAAATTAGATAGATCATTAATTACTGATTTTGCTCAAAATCCTTCAGCTTCGATTGTTCCAGCTGTTGTTGAAATTGCAAGAAGTTCCGACATGACAGTTGTTGCTTCTGGAGTTGAAACACCAGATCAGTTACAAAAGGTTATAGATATTGGCTGTAATGTTGTCCAGGGATATGTATTTTCTGAACCTAAGTTGATTGATGATTTAATTGATCAGGAAGAAAACTTCCATTGGCCACTTCCTCTAGGTGTTAAAAGAACAATTTCACGTACAAAATCAGGCGATAATTCAATTAATTCTGCAGCTAGAGAAGCTTAAACGTTACAACATATAATTTAGAGTGATTTTTAGCGTCAGCTCTGTTTGCATTGCATATTGTTTGGGTGTTTTAGTCTCAACCTTCTATATACGAACAAGACTATTAGTTGGTGCTGGCTTTTTCTGGATGATGTACGCTACATCGGGGAGTTTTTCTTTATTTAGTGTCATCTCGTCAGACGAAAAAATAAAAATACTGTCTATTATTTTACTTTTACTATGTTTTATGAATTTAATAATAACAATAGTGAAAAGAAACATTGTAAAAAGTCAGAAAATAACTTTAGAAAATATAATTAATGTTATATCGATATTGCTTTCAGTATTGATCCTATTTATAACAGCTAATCAGAAATTTCAAAATTACAAACTCTTAATCGAAACCACTAGGTTAGTAATTGGTGGCACAGTTCTAGGTGGCATAACAACTACGATGCTTTTAGGACACTGGTATCTAGTACAGCCAGGTTTGACACGTAAGCCAATTTCTAAACTCACAAAAACTTTTATATTCGTTTTACTTGTAGATATATTGCTTTGGCTATTACCTAAATCAATGTTTCATGTAATTAATGGAACAATATCTGATGGTTGGGGAGGGACTCTCGGCTATATGTGGATTGGATCATGTGTAACAACATTGGCGTTATTGATCGCGGCGTACAAAGCTTTACAAGAAAAGAGTTATTCTGCAGTCATGGCAACTACCGGACTTTTGTACCTAGCAATCCTTGTTTCAAATGGTGTTGAACTAATCCCTAGAGCAATTTTTTCGTAGAAAATTATACTAGGCTCTTATCTACTAAATAAGAGAGGTTTAAATGACTCAAGTTACATGGTCAAGTTCAAAATCTGAGGCAATTGCTGCTCCAGTCGAGATTTTAGCTATATTCGCTGATCTTAAAGTTTCTTCATCATCACAGAAAATTTTTGAAAGAGCAATTGGGAAAAATTTCAAAAAAACTTTATCGAATCTTAATTTTAAAGGTGATTGCGAATCTACGATTTTGCTTCAAGGTTCAAAACGACCTGTGCTCGTAGTTGGTTTAGGTGACGCTAAAAAATTAGATATGGCGAAACTTAGAAGAGCATGCGCTGCTGCAGGTAGAGCTGTGAGTTCATATTCAGCTGCTGTTGCTGGATTTGGAGATATAGTTGCTGAACACCTTGATTCTAAAATCGTTGCAACTGCAATGTACGAAGGCTTTGCTCTTGGTACTTATACATACAGTGTTTATAAAAAGTCAAACGAAAAATCTTTGAAAAAAGTAACGATTTCAAATGTAACTAAAACATCTACAACGGCTGCGCTTAAAAGATCTAAAAGTATTTGCGATGGAGTGATATGGGCGCGAGATGCGATCAATACTCCGCCAAACGCAAAATCTCCAGCAGTTTTTGCATCACATATTCAAAAAAGTATTGGTACAGCTAAAGTGAAAGTACAAATACTTGATGAAGCAGCAATTCGTCGTAAAAAAATGGCCGGTGTGATTGCTGTAGGTCAAGGATCAGAAAATCGTCCTCGTTTTGTACGGTTATCATATAAAGCCACTGGCGCTAAAAAGACATTGGCTTTTGTTGGTAAAGGTGTTGTATTCGATTCTGGTGGATTGTCGATTAAACCTGGCGATTCTATGACCACAATGAAATGTGACATGTCAGGTGCAGCTGCTGTTGTTGGCGCGCTTAAAGCAATTGCTGCAATTAAACCAAATGTGAATGTTGAAGGCTACATTCCGCTGGTAGAAAATATGCCTTCAGGTTCAGCGTATAGAGTTGATGACATTATTTCTTATCGAAACGGCGTTACTGCAGAAATTCAAAATACAGATGCTGAAGGAAGATTGATTCTTGCAGATGCGTTAATTGAAGCATCTGATGATAAACCAAATGCCATTGTTGATTTAGCAACCTTAACAGGATCATGTGTTGTCGCATTAGGAGATTTAATTGCTGCTGCAATGAGCAATAACGACAAATTCAGATCGAAAGTATTAGATGCTGCTGAAAATGCTGGCGAACGATTCTGGCCAATGCCTTTACCTGAAGACTACCGCGCACTCATAGATACGCCTGTTGCTAATGTTGCAAATGCGGGACCTCGTTGGGGAGGATCGCTCACAGCTGGTTTGTTCTTAAAAGAATTTGTTAACAATGTTGATTGGTGTCATCTTGATATTGCTGGCCCAGCATTTCTTTCTAAAACAGATGGCGAAAATACAGAAGGTGGAACAGGTTTCGGAATTAGAACACTGGTTCAACTTGCTGAGAACTTTTAATAATTAGATATGAAAACAAGATCACAACGACTGCTGATTCCAATTACTATCACGATTGTTGTGTTCTTGTTTTTAAGTAGTTGTGCAACCACAAAGACCTCAGATCAAGCAGCTCAAAAACAAAAATTGAAAGAACTTCGAGCTGAAAAGAAGTACAGAGAAACAACTATTGAAATGGGAGATAACTATTTCAAGCCACAAGAAATCCCTGTTAAACCAGGAACGATAGTTATTTGGAAACATGTAGGTCGAGCAATTCATGACGTGAAGTGGGATGGGGCACAGATCCATATTTCGAAAGAAGCTCCAAGCACTAAAAATGACAAGCATGATTTTTCAAGTGATGTTTTAAAACCTGGAGATATATATGTTTGGCTTTTCACTGAGACAGGAAAATACTATTACCATTGCCATTTTCATGGTGGTCCACAAAGCGGTCAGTGGGGCTTAATTACTGTTAAAAAATAACTAAGGTAAACAGTATTGATCGTAATCTTTAATTACAGGTTTTGCACCCTCGCTGCAAGCTAGACATTCAGGATTCTTTCTTACATTAAAAGTTTTATAAACCTGTTCTAACGTATCGAAGGCCAATAATCTTCCTACCAGTGGGTCGCCAATATTTAGTAAATATTTAATGGCTTCAAGTGCTTGCAAAGAACCGACTACACCAGGAAGTACACCTAGAACTCCAGCTTCAGCACAGCTTGGCGCTAATTCAGGTGGTGGCGGTTCAGGAAGCATGCATCTATAACAAGGTCCATGCTCTGGATCTAAAACAGTAACTTGTCCTTCAAATCTATATATAGATCCATGTATAACAGTTTTGTTATGCAGAACTGCAGCGTCATTAAGCATGTATCTAGTGGGGAAGTTATCTGTACCATCAACAATTACATCGTATTGCGAAATGATTTCAACAACATTGTTTGAATTTAATCTTTCATTATAAAGAATTACATTACAATCGGGATTTAACCCAAGTATTCTCGATTTTGCGGATTCTGTTTTACTCATTCCTACATTGTGAATAGAGTGAATTATCTGGCGTTGCAAGTTTGATTTATCCACACTATCCATGTCGATAATGCCTAAAGTTCCCACACCTGCTGCAGCTAAATACATTGCTGCTGGTGATCCTAAGCCTCCTGCTCCAAGTAATAATACTTTTGAGTCAAAAAGTTTTTGCTGTCCTTCTTCTCCGACTTCAGCTAGTAAAATATGGCGTTGGTATCGTTCGTATTGTTCATTAGATAGTGTTTTTGGTATCACAAACTTGTAGCCATCGTCTTTATATTTATTGAAACCACCAATTAAAGAAGAAACGTCGCTATACCCAAGTGTTCCTAACGATTGTGTTGCAAAAGCCGAACGAACACCAGATGCGCAGTAGATAAGTATTTTTGTGTCTTTTTCTGGAATACGATTTTCAATGTTCGTTTCTAAAATTCCTCTAGCAATTGTAATTGCGTTAGGAATTATTCCACCTTCTAGTTCAGAGGGCTCTCTAACATCAACAATTGTATAATCATCAAAATTAATATTTGCCGACTCAACTTGCTTGATGTTGTCTTTTACTTGTGCAATTAAATCTTTAACGTTCATGTTTCTCCGATATCTACATATAGATTAGCGAAGATTTAAGACAATTTATGCAACATTGCTTTGATCAGCGAGTTCTAATGCCTCAGCAATTATTGAAGGATGTAATCCTGTCGAATTTAAGATGTTTTTAACCTTTTGATTGTCATAATCTAGGGATTGGAGTTTGAGGACTAATTGTTTGATTTTTCTTCTAAAGGTTGAGATAGGTGATATCTCGAGCCGAGTTATCCATGCGTCGTGTTGCGTTCGAAGTGTATTGCTAAGTTTAGATATCTGAGTGATACCTAATTGAGGAACAATCTTTGGTATCAAATATTCGTTTGAATTTATTTGGTAGATAAGTTTGTTTCGTGAAAGTCGTATTAGTTGTTTTTGTATTGGTGAT
This sequence comes from Acidimicrobiia bacterium, assembly GCA_046331265.1. Classification (GTDB taxonomy): domain Bacteria; phylum Actinomycetota; class Acidimicrobiia; order IMCC26256; family JAGPDB01; genus JAGPDB01. The sequence continues at coordinate 25,798 of JAXLRE010000009.1, forward strand.
GAGTCTCCGCTTCTGTATCCCGTACCTAAAGATAGTGATAACTCTGCTTTTGATATATAAAAAGTTTGGGAGTTACTTAATGATTTCAAAGTTAAATTATTAATTAATAAAGTAGCCGTGGGTCCCAATAATGGCAGCCAGAATTGTTCTATATAGCTGTCATATGCAAAAAAACTATGAAGTGAGTCATGTTCTATATAAGTTGGGTGAAATACATAAGAAGTGCTGACTAAATCCATGATAAAACAATATAACACAAGAAATTACAAGTCAAGCTAGCTGCTTAATTGGTCCTCGAATTTAAACAATTCATTGGATTGAACTGATTTATCCCAATGTTTAGCTAGGGCTGGTCGGGCAAATAAGTAACCTTGTGCATATTCGCAACCTAGAGTTTTTAACTCTGCCATCTGTAACGGTGTTTCAACACCTTCGGCTATAGCTTGCAGACCTAGTGCATGAGATAGCGAAACAACGGCGGTAACTATTGCGCTGTCTTCAGGGTCTCGGCCTAAACCATCAATAAAACCTTGGTCTATTTTTAGTGCATCAACTGGAAATTTTTTCAAATACGAAAGTGAAGAGAATCCAGTACCGAAGTCATCTACTTCGAAGTGTACGCCAAGATTTTTTAATTGATCTAACATTGCAATTGTTGAGTTAGCATCAACCATAAGTGCACTTTCCGTTATTTCAAACCAAATACGTGAAGGATTAACTTTACTTCGTTTTAAAATTTTTCTAACTTCTTCAACGAAAGTCGGTTCGCTTAATTGTCGAGGGGACAGGTTTATACTCATTGTTAAATGTGAAGCATTTGCAGAGAATTGATGCCAACGATGCAGCTCGTTACAAGCTTCTTCAAATATTTGCAATCCCAACGGAATGATAACTCCCGTTTCTTCTGCTAGTGGAATGAAATCTGATGGACCAATATGTCCTCGTTCTGGGTGTTCCCAATATACAAGTGCTTCAAAACCGCTTAATCGTCCTGAAGCGAGGCTAATGATTGGTTGATATCGCATTCTAAATTCGTGTTCGGTAAGTGCACGGAACATTCCGTTTCCTGTTTCAAGATTTGCAACAGCCCTAGCGTGAGTTCGCTCATCAAAGATTTCTGATCTATTTCGTCCGGCGTCTTTTGCTCTATACATTGCTGTGTCGGCATCACGAAGAATGGTTTCAGGAGTATCTTCTCCGCTCAAGCTTCTTGCTATACCAATACTTGCAGTTACGTAGACTTCACCTTCGACCAGCATTATTGGACGATTGATATTTTCTAAAAGTCGATCAGCAATTTCTTGAGTTTGTCTTTCATCAGAAATGTCTTCACATAAGATAACAAATTCGTCACCACCAAACCGAGCTATCGTGTCATTTGGTCTAACTGAAGATTTGATTCTTTCGGATACTGACTCTAAGAGACGATCACCTGCAGCATGTCCAAGAGAGTCATTGACGACTTTGAATCGGTCGAGGTCAAGGAATAAAACTGTAACACCTAGCGAGGATCTTTTCGCACGTTGTAGGGCTACCTCTAGGCGGTCTACGAAAAGTAATCTGTTCGGTAAACCTGTCAGCGGATCGTGAATAGCTTGATATTCAAGCCGCTCTGCAATCGATCTTCTTTCGGTTGTATCTTCAATTTGAACTACGTAGTATTGAAAAATGTCGTCGTCGTAAACACTTTGTGCAGAGATGAAACCCCATCGCTGTCTACCGTCTGGATGTGTGAAACGCAATTCTTTAGTCGTACGTTCCGGACCCCTTGCTTCTAGCATTTTCCACATATCAGAAAACGCAAACTGATCGTCAGTCAGTATTAGGTCGCGTAGCCGTGTGTTTAGTAAATCAGAGGATCTTTTACCTACAAAGTTTTCTAGCGCTTCGTTGCAAAAGAAAATTTCGTTATTTTTATGGACTAAAGCAACACCAACAGGAGCATTTTCTAGTGCATTTTCGTAAAGCGCTTTAGCTTTTGCCACTTGTGCTTCAGCAAGTTTTCTTTCAGTGATATCACGAGCATTGATAACGATACCTTTGATAGCAGGATCATTACGCAAGTCATTAACAACGCATTCGAAAGTTAACTTCTTGTTTTCTCGGGTTTTGATATATATTTCAAAAGGCTCTATATCGTTATGCTTATTTAGCTTATGTAAAACACTTACAGCTATTTTCTTGGTTTCAGAATCATTTAATACGTTTACTAGATTTTTTCCTATAACTTGTTCTTGCTTGTAACCTAATTTGTACCAGATTGATGGTGAGACAAATTTGATTAATCCTTGCGAAGATAAAACTATAATGATGTCGCTTGATTGTTTGATTAAAGCTGAAAAACGTGCTTCATTTTCTTCAACTTCTTCTTGGGCTTTCTCTTTAAGTTTTTTTGCACGTCTTTCATTCACTCTTAACATTAAAAATAGTAGAAATACAATAACTGCTAAACCTAAACCAGTAATTAATGTTTGTTGTCTTGAATCAGCAGATCGAATACTTGATGTATAGTAGTCGTCATAAGCAAGACGGAATTTACGTTGATCTATTTTCACGACAGCACTGTGTAAAGTCAGATCATCATTAGAAATCAAACTGTTGCTACTTGCTATAGCTTCGTTTTCTTTATCTAGCATTTTAAATACACGAAATGTTTTAGACTTTGCTTGAGCATTGTTCAGGAAAATATTTAATGCTATTGGTGTAACTAATGAACCGCGATATGCGGAAATTCGATCTTTTTCATTTGGATTTGTGGGTAATTTTTCGTACACAGGTGTGATTACGGCGATATAGGCTGACTGTCCATCAATCAGATAGTTATTTAAGAAAGGATGAGTTATCAATGACGAACCAGTTCTGATTGAATCAGAAATTTCATCACTAGTCGATACCACTTTATTAAGATTTTTACCGATGATCGAATCATTATTAGTATTTTGTGTAAAGTTTTCAAAAGGTGGTTCTGAAAACTTTATTTGATACTGGTTACTCATCCCATTAAAAGGTTCAACATAACTAATAAATGCTATGGAAGGGTTATTAATTTTTAATCGTGTATCTAGACTAAATTGATATAAATTCTGTTTGAATTTTTCATGGTCAGAATCATATGTTTTAGTTGCTCTATCATTTATATCCTCAATTTTTTTATATATCGATTCAATAGATTTTTTTGCTTCGCTTTCAATTTTTTTATCGATCTCTCTATTTTTTGCATTATCGCTTGAAACTTGTGCTGCCCATGAAGAAACAGAAACCAAAGCTACAACTATTGATGCGAGGATAGGGCCAATGAATAAGTGTGAACGTCTTTTGTTGTTCCCATGTTTAGGGCGCAGAAATCTAATTAAGTTCACCTAAAGAATGTCGGCAATTTATAGGGTTTTATGAGTTAAAATAGGTAATTAGCTGGCCTTATAATAAGAATATTCGTAATTGTGCTCAGTTTTTTGCAGAATAGCACGAATAGCGCGAACGCCCGCCAAGCCCTGACGCTTATCTTCTTCTGATAGTTTCCATGGTTTTTCTTTGTCGATGGTGACTGATTTACGTGCTTTCTTAGGCATTAAAGCGACTTTACATGAAGTATAAGAATCTGTGTCAATGAGAGATAGTTGCTTTGTCATGTTTTTATTAAAACATGTACCTACGACACTTTTGTAAGGCCCCTTCATCACATCTAGAATGTATAGGTGATTTACTTAGATGCTGCATCGACAGCCCCAACTTCAAAAATGGTACAAAATGCCATTATTGATGTTTTGTCTGATAACTGGGGAAATGTTTCTGGTGCACATCAAGTATCTGCAAGAGCTAAAAATATGCTCGAAGAAGACCGAGAAAAGATGGCTCAATTAATAGAGGCTAAAAGCGAAAATATAGTTTTTACCTCAGGTGCAACAGAAGCACTCAATATAGTTTTGCAAGGCTTTGCTAGAAAAAATCCTAGATCTAAAATTTTCTATTCAGCCATTGAGCACGATGCTGTATTTAAAACAATCGAATATCTTTCTGAATCAAATATCGATACAGTAAAAATAGCCGTTGACTCGAATTCGATTTATAAGAGAGATTTTCTAAACGATATAAATGAGGGCGATTTGGTTTGCATTATGCCTGTTAATAATGAAACGGGTGTAATAAACGATGTAATTGGTTTAGCCGAACAAGTTCATGAAAGAAAAGGTTTAGTTTTATTCGATGCAGTACAGAGTATTTATTCATTCGATCCAATAGAGTTAATTAGTCAATGTGATTTTGCTATTTATTCTGGGCATAAGCTTGGAGCTCCACATGGGGTTGGAATGCTATATGTCAGGGATAGGAAAAAAATAGATCAACTAACTTTCGGTGGTTCACAAGAATGGGAAGTTAGGCCAGGAACTACACCTGCATTTTTAATTCATGCTCTAAGAATAGTTTTTGAAGATGTTATTGCTAATCGAAATGTTTTATCTGAACAAATGAAAAAAATTAAAAAGTATGCAATCGAAAAAATTAATGTCGAACTTCCTTTTGTAAGTATTAGATGTTCAGAGGTGAAAACATCTAACCACATTATTTCGCTAGAAATTTATCCAATTGAATCTCAGATGTTAGTTGCGATGTTAAGTAATAAAGGTATCTGTATTTCAAAAGGAAGTGCCTGTGCCTCTGGTGCAAGTACCCCATCAAGAGTTCTTTTGGAAATGGGAATCGAAAAGCAAAAAGCGCTTTCAACAATAAGGCTCTCATTTTTGCCCGACACAACAGAACAAGATATCGATATGGCTATAAACGAAATCAAACAATGTGTTGATATGCTTTCAGCAAAAGTAGTGGCAAGTAATGAAAAATAAGCGTGTTCTTTTAGCAATGAGTGGTGGTGTGGATTCGAGCACAGCTGCAGTTGTCCTAAAAGAACAAGGTTACGAAGTTGACGGTGTAACTCTTAAACTTTGGGGCGGTACGACGGATTCCGGTTGTTGTTCTTTGGCAGATGTAGAAGATGCCCGACGGGTTGCTTCTCAGCTTGGTATAAATCATTTTGTGTTTAATCTTGGCGATGAATTCATGGAGCATGTAGTCAATCCATATCTAGATGCACACACTAAATTGCAGACGCCAAACCCGTGCATCGAATGTAACCGACACATCAAATTCAAAGGACTTCATGACAGGGCTATGTCTATGGGTTATGACTATGTCGCGACGGGTCATCATGCTCAAGTTGTCTTCGAAAATGGTATTTATAAACTCAAGAGAGGACATGATTTTGCAAAAGATCAAAGTTATGTTTTATCAATGGTTAATCAAGAAATACTCAGTCATACACTTCTACCTATAGGTCATTTAACTAAACCTCAAGTACGAGAAATTGCTGCGCAAAATAATTTAAGAACTGCTTCAAAATCTGAGTCCATGGATGTTTGTTTTATTCAAAAAAAAGGAAGAGAAGATTTTTTAGCTGACCGAATAAAATTGCATCCCGGAGATATCATTGATGTTGATGGAAATAAATTAGGAAAACACAGTGGTGCTGAGTTGTTGACCATAGGTCAACGCAGAGGTGCAGGTTTCGCAGTTGGTCATCATGCTGGAGACAAACACTATGTAATTGATCGCAATGTCGATGACTATAGCGTTGTTGTAGGAAGCAAAAACGATTTACTTGTTGGTGGCGCGAGAATTACAAATGTTACATTTACAAGGCCGATTGAATTTCCTGTCAATGTGAAAGTTCAACCTCGTGCTCATGGAACTACAATCGAAGCAATTTGGAATAACGAGAATGAAATTGAGTTTATAGAACCATCACCTAAAATTTCTCCAGGTCAAAGTGCAGTTTGTTATTTAGATGATGAATGTATTGGTGCTGGAATAGTTATTTAGACTTTTTCTTTCGGTGTTGAGGCAGAGGTGAATCTGACCTTGGGGCTGTTTCTATTCCTAGTTGTTTTTCCATAATCTTTTCTTCGGACTTAGACAAAGGTTCAGGGTCGACTTTGTGAAAACGAGAATGGAAATTGTTTAGAAATAATTTAGGGTCAGCAAGACATAAATAGAGACTGTCGACGTTTTTTCTCGATGTTTCATTTAATTTGTTTCTTACAATCAATGAATCTGTCTTTTCATTTAAAGAAATGTTAATAAGTCTTTTTCTAATAGTTGTAGGAACATAAATGTTGTCTTGAACATCTTTTCTTATGTCATCACTTTTAACCATTTCAATAGATTTAATCTTTGCTAGTGGCAAGAGAATTACGTCTGTGAACTCAATCGAATCTGCAATAACAATTCCATTAGGAACTATCACTGACCTTCTTAAAAAGATTCTCAATTGTGGAGTTATAAAAATAGCTCCAACAATTACAGCTATAACAAGTGTGATTACCGCTTGTACCGAGTTATTCTTTGCAAATAAGTGTATGGTTTCGCTAAAAAGTGACCAGAAGATCCCCCAAACCAGAACGAACCATAGAATCACAGAGGTAGGAGATTTGAGAATAAACATGTCTTCATTTGCATTTCCGACATCAATAGAAACTCTCGTTAAGAATTTTTCTGAAAAACAAATGACATTCAATATTATGCCTAACAATATGCATGTCATTATTAATGTCGGCTTAAAATTCAATGCCAGAATTACTGTATTGACAAAAATACTAGATCTAGAAATATGTAACAGTCCTAAAGTTTTTATTGTAAAAAATGCGAGAGACAAGGCAGTAATAGATAATGACACAATCGTGATTATCAATGCGGCATTTACGTAAGCCGGGGAATTGTCTGATTTATTCGCAGCATAAAAACATAAAGCGATGCATGCAAGACATGCAATAAGGTAAGAATATCTAAATTTCACATAGGCAATGCTAGTTCTTTTAAAGGTAAATTAAAGTAAAATATGCATTATCCGACTAGGCTTTTATAGTGGTAAAAAAAGCTGATTATGTTCAAAGAATCGATGAGTTACGCCAATTAATTGCTTACCATAATGAAAGATATTACGGTCTAGACGAGCCCGAAATTTCTGATGCAGAATTCGACCAACTATATAAAGAATTAACAGAACTAGAAGAACTTCACCCTGATCTAATCACGCCAGATTCACCAACACAAAAGCCAAATACATTCAAAGAATCAACTTTTGCTCCAGTTGAACATCTTGTACCAATGCTTAGCTTGGACAACGCATTTTCTGATGAAGATTTGATTGCATGGAAAAATAGAGTCAAGAAAATTCTGGGCCATGAAAATGTAGAGATGGTGGTTGAACCAAAAATGGATGGTCTTGCTATGTCACTTCTCTATGAAAACGGTGTTCTTGTTAGAGGGGCTACACGTGGTGATGGTTCAACAGGTGAAGATGTAACTGAAAATGTTAAAACCATTAAAAGTATTCCAAAAAAGCTTAAAACTAACGTTGAATTGTTAGAAGTTAGAGGTGAGGTATATATGCCTATAGCTTCTTTTCAGTCATTGAATGAAAAGCACCGCGAAAGCGGAGAAAAGATATTTGCAAACCCTCGAAATGCTGCTGCCGGTTCATTACGTGTAAAAGATTCGTCAATTACTAAATCGCGAGAATTAAGTTTTGTTGCTTATCAAATTGGTGAGGCTAAGGGTACGCCAAAAATTACATCACATGAAAAAACATTAGATTATTTTCGTAAGCAAGGATTTGTTGTTAATGACGAGATTATTAAAGTTTCTTCTATCGATGATGCCATAAAGCGTTGTGCTGAATTAAAAGAACTTAGGCATTCTTTAGAATATGAAATTGATGGTGCTGTAATTAAGGTTAATGATTTTTTGTTACGCGAAAAATTAGGTTTCACTTCGCGTTTTCCTCGTTGGGCGATTGCTTTAAAATTTCCTCCAGAAGAAAAAACAACAAAATTAATTGATATAAAAGTAAGTGTTGGTAGAACTGGTAGAGCAACGCCTTTTGCAGTTTTAGAACCAGTTTTTGTGGGTGGTTCAACTGTGTCGATGGCAACGCTTCATAACGAGGATGAAGTGAAAAGGCGAAATGTCCGTCCGGGTGATACGGTCATAGTTAGAAAAGCCGGTGATGTTATTCCTGAAGTCGTTGGACCTATAGAGGCTAAACGACCAAAAGAAGCGAAGGAATGGAAATTTCCAAAAAAATGTCCATCATGTGATGAACTGCTGGTTCGTTTAGAAGGCGAAGCTCAACATCGTTGTTTTAATATTGATTGCCCAGCACGAATTGCTACATCGATTGAGTATTTTGCTTCTAGAACAGCAATGGATATTGAATTTCTTGGTGAAAAACGCGTGCGAGCAATGTTGGATGCTGGTTTAATAAAAAATATTGCAGATATTTATGATTTAACAAAAGAAAAGATTGAATCGCTAGAGAAAACTAAAGAGAAGTCGTCTACTAATTTGTTAAATGCTATCGAGGAATCAAAATCGAGGCCACTGTTTAGACTTATTGTTGCTTTAGGTATTCGACATGTTGGACCAACTTCGGCACGCGAATTAAGCGCTAAGTATGAAGATATTTTTCAGATAATGGATGCATCAATCGATGAATTATCTGAGATAGATGGCGTTGGTGCGGTAATGGCTGAGTCAATACACGATTTTTTCAACAATAAAGCCAATCAGAAACTGATTTCGCGTTTAGTCGATTCAGGCGTAAATGTTAAAGGTGAAAAGGTTGCTGTAAAAAATATTGACCAGCGTTTTGCTGACAAATCATTTGTTTTGACCGGGTCATTAACTGATATGACTCGTGAAGAAGCCGGTGAATTAATCCTTTCTCGTGGAGGCAAAGTATCTTCTAGTGTTTCTAAAAAAACTGACTATGTTGTTGCAGGAGATAAAGCTGGATCAAAATTGGATAAGGCAGAAAAGTTAGGAGTCAGCGTACTTTCAGAGCAGGAATTTAAAAAACTTCTAGACTAATAAAATGGAAAATAAAGTTGTTGTAATTAGTGGATCTTCTAGAGGTATCGGTGCTGCGTTTGCGCGACTAGCTCATTCCAAAGGTGCAAAAATTGTTGTTCACGGTAGAACTCAAACTGATGAACTAGAAAGAATCTCTAAAGAATTAGATGCTTTTCCTATTGTTTGCGATGTTTCAGATAAAAAACAGGTTATGTCAGAGTTCAGTCGAATTATCGATGAATTTGGTCGTATAGATTCTTTAGTGAATTGTGCTGGAACAATAAAATCAAAAGAATTTTTAGAATTAGAAGCTCAAGATTGGTATGACGATTTTAATGTCAACTTTTTAGGTGTTGTTAATTTTTGCCAAGCTGCAATACCTCATATGAGTGAAGGTTCCACCATTGTTAATATTTCATCAACAAGAGGCAAAACAAATTTAGCCCGTGCCGGAGCTTTGCCATACTCTGTTTCTAATGCTGGTATTGCTTCATTAACAATTGGTTTAGCAAAAGATTTGGCACCAAAAATTCGTGTTAATGCTATTGCTCCAGGTCCAACAGAAACAGATATGGCTAAAACATGGACCCCAGAACGAAGAGCTCAGTATGAGAAAGAAAGTTTGATAGGTAGAGTTGCACAGCCCGGAGAGATGGCTGAGATAATTTATTTTTTCGCAAGTGATCAAAGTGCAATAATTACAGGTCAGTTTTTTACTGCTGACGGTGGCTATGAAATTTATGGAAAATAGTATTAATTGATAGGTATTTAATAATGGAAAAATTTGGTTTTGTAGGTCTACCAAACGCAGGTAAATCAACTCTATTTAATGCACTTTCTGGTGGTGGAGCATATGCTGCACCGTATGCTTTTGCCACGATTGACCCTAATGTTGGAAACGCGAAAATATTAGATGAACGCTTAGACAAGCTAAGCGAGATGAGTAAATCAAAAGAAACAATTTATGCCAGCGTACAGTTCGTTGATATTGGCGGGTTAGTCGAAGGTGCTCATAGTGGTGAAGGATTAGGAAACAAGTTTCTAAGCCATATACGTGAAGTAGACGGTGTCGTCTATGTTCTGCGTGCATTTGATGCTGGCGTTCCTGGCCCTACAGATCCTTTAGAACATTTACGAGTCGTTGAACTTGAACTTGTTTATGCAGACTTTGAAAGTTGTGAAAAACAATTAGAAAAACGTATTAAACAAGGCAAGAATGATAAAGATATTGCCGCACAAAATGAAATAGCAAAAATAGCATTAGAAAATTTAAAAGAAGGAACACCTTTATATCGATCTTCGATGTCTAAAGAAGATCGTGATGCTATCGCAGATTATTTTCTGCTTACCAACAAACCATTCATGGCTGTATTAAATATTTCTGATGACCAATTAGAAAACGTTGACGAAATAAAAAAAGGAATCGAAAAAGAACTTCAAGGTGTAGAGATTGTTCCACTTTGCGTTCAACTTGAAGCAGAAGCTGCTCAGATCGCAGATCCGATCGAAAGAAAAGAAATGCTTGAGATGCTTGGCTTGGGTAAAGGTGCGATGGATAAATTTATTAGAAGTGCTTTTACTATGTTGGGACTTAGAACATATTTCACTACTGGCGAAAAAGAATCTCGAGCGTGGACGTTTAAGGCCGGAGCTACAGCACCTCAAGCTGCTGGTGTCATACATGGAGATTTTGAAAGAGGTTTCATTAAAGCCGAAGTCGTTTCATGGGAAGATTTACTAAATGCTGGATCATGGGTTAAGGCCCGTGAGCAGGGAAAACTCAGAATGGAAGGTAAAGATTACCTATTTCAAGATGGTGACGTTACAGAATTTAGATTTAACGTATAGCCAATTGCTCAAAACGGACAAAACGTATATAATGTATTGATGGCTAAATCGAGAATATTAAATATTCCAAGAGAAATTAAGCATATTGCTTCAGACGAATTAAGTCGATTTCGTTCCTGGAGAAAAAGTGCTGATCCTAGAACCATAAATTTATTTGCAGGTGCAGCAGTTATTGCGCCTGGTTTTGTGTCAGTTGTTGCAGGTTCGATGTTATATTTAAACTCAAATGCAATTGCCAATTCTTGTGCTGCACAATCAACGACTAATACGCCATCTGCTTTATATGAGCCAAATGTTTGCAGACAAGCATTTGCAGATAGATCACATTCCAAAGAATTAATTTTTGGTGGTGGAATTGCAATAGGTGTTCCAGGTTTAGCTTTTATATGGAATGATGGCCGCTTAGCTGCAAGACAATCGAGAAATTCAGGTTCAGGTAGATCAATATAAATGTCTACAAAAAGAAAACGCAACGGAGCTGCGATTGTTTTAGCAGGCGCATTATTGGTTGCACCTGCATGTTCGAATACCCCAAACAGACCTGGAGCAGCTATAGGACGAGCTGTTGGGCAAGAATACATAAAATATATAGAAAAGCATTATGGTCAAACACTCGAACAACAGCTAGACCCTGCTTTCATTGACTCACAATATTTTAGTTTTTCAAAAGAAAAACTCGGCTTTGCAAGTGAAGACCCAATAGAAGACTATTTACCCGATCAAAAACTTGATGGAACAAGCGGCCCGGATGCATTACAAGTGACAGTAATTAACGGCAATATTCGTATTAAAGATACTTCTAAAGATGAAGTTGATGATGATGCAAAACTTTGGTTGTTGCAACGTATTAAGCAAAGAGAAGAAATAATTAAGGCGATTGCATCGAGAAATGGATTTAAACAATTCAATATAAAATTAAACGTTAGTGACGCAATTTCTGAATCGTATGGAACTCAAGTAAAAGAGATGGATGGGGACGCGACTCTTGAGAACGAAATGAATTTAGCTTTTCCTAGATCTCAATTTGTTCTTTCGAGAGAATTATTTGATCAAATGTTTATGCATGAAATTTCTCATCTTATAGCAGGTGCTATTTCTGATGATTATTTAAAGCACGGAAAGCATAAAGAACAAGTTGAACGTTTGCAAAATGTTTGTGCGCAAATACGATCACGCGCTTTTGAACAAGTCCAGCCATACTTGCCTCCAGTCGCAGATGAACTACGCGAAATTGCAAGTTTGACAGAATTTGAATCGTTCAGAGCATCAGCTTCCGCTTTAGCTGATATTTATGATCGCGGTGATTTAGCATCTATATTTCCAGAAGCTGATCCATATTATGTAGATGTTCAAGAACCACAATTTGGGGCTAATTCCGCTAGGTGTAATTCCAATTCAATAATACGTCAAATAGGTTTAATGAGTTCAAAATTGGGTTTTGAATTTAATAGAGATGAATCAACCGCCTTTAATAGTTCGAAGGCATCTGAACATGAGAGCAACGCTGATGAATTAATGTATGAAGCTTTTTCCAAAAATACTATTTATCAATATCTGGCAGAAAAAAATTATGTTCAAGGAAATAATTTTGGACACGGTTTTGATAATTTGAATGAACAAATTGCCACCGCAGTTGCACTTCTCTCAAATCCAATGGATACAGGGTATAAATTAAAATATATTCCAACTGAAGATCGTGAACTAATAATCGAATTTTTAGATGCGACATCGGATTTATTTGTAGTAGCGTTTCCTGAATTAAGAGGAATGTTTACTGCGTGTAGAGAGGATCTAACAAAATACTTAAACGGTAGCTATGATCCTGTTACGAAAGCTTGTAGCCCAGCCCTTGCTGATTAAGCACTTACCTTAAATTGCCAAGTATAAGTTTGAGGATTTTCTGGTTCAGATTTATCTGCAGGCCAGTAAGTGATTTTTGCGCTATGAGTCCCAGATTCAAATTTTTCAAATGTTTTATTTTTGCCAGGTCTAAAAGAAAACTGACCTAAAGATGCAACTCGCTCTAATTCGTCATCAGGTATTGGCGTACCATCAATTTCAATTCTGCCAGTGAAAGAATCATTTAAATCAACATTAATTTGTTCTTGTGGACGAAGAATTGCTCCTGGAGCAGGTTGAACGCTTTGAACATCACTTGCTTGGGCTTTTGGCTGTGATGTATCAGAACTGACAATAGCAATAGTAAAAAATATAGCTACACAAGATGCAAGTACTGCCAAAACAATAGTTCTACCAAACGATTTAAACATGTAAAGCCATATTACATAAGTTGAAACAAAATTTTGTTAGCGAAGAGGTCGTTTGACTCATATTGTAGAGAAATTTGAACTAGCGTTAACGGGGTGAATACAGGAGTTATGGATCTCACGGGACGAGTTCTCTCGAACCGCTACCGATTACTAAGTGGTGCCGGTATGGGCTCGAGCAGTGTTGTCTATGCAGCCGATGACATAACTTTAAAACGTCAAGTTGCTGTGAAGGTTTTACACCGCGGCTATAACGCTGATGCTGCATTCTTAAGAAGGTTCCGTGCCGAAGCACAACTGGCTGCACGTTTACATCATCACAATATTGTTTCTGTTTATGACTGGGGAGAAGATGAAGTTCCATATCTTGTCCTTGAACTTTTAGAGGGTGGATCTTTACGATCAATGCTTGATGAAGGTGTAACACTTACGCCTTCGCAAGCTGCACACGTTGGAATGCAAATATGCGCTGGTCTTGAATACGCTCATTCTCGAGGCCTAGTGCACAGAGATATTAAACCTGCAAACATTCTTTTTGACGAACACGGTATTGTTCGAGTTGCCGATTTTGGTCTAGCTCGAGCACTCGCTGAAGCAAGTTTCACAGAACCAACAGGAGCTGTTGTCGGTACAGCACGTTACGCATCTCCAGAACAAGCGAGCGGCAATAAACTCGATGGACGTTCTGACCTTTATTCTTTAGCTTTAGTTTTACATGAAGCGGTAAGCGGAGATGTTCCGTTCGCTTCTGATACTGCAGTGTCGACTTTAGCTGCACGAGTTAATAATGATGTAGTTGCTAGTTCAGACTTGGGAATATTAGGAGCAGTTATAGAACGCGCTGGAAAATCTGATCCAGAACAGCGCTATGTAGATGCTTCTACTATGTATAAGGCATTAAATGACGTAGCGGCTGCCTTGCCAAAACCTGGCCCATTAACGCTTGTTCCTCAAGATGGTTTAGTTGTTGATCCTAACCCAACCAATGTTGTATTTACTCCTACAAACTTATTTGATCAAGATAACGCATTAAACGGTGATGATATTGAAGTAGACATGTCACCTGATGCTGTTTCCTCTCGTTTTCATAAAGATGAAAATTTAATTAAAAAGTTTGGTCAGCAGAAATTTGTTGGTGTAGCAATTTTTGCAATGGTATTTTTATTATTTACTGCGGGAGTATTTGCATTTTCATCATTTAATAAAAGTAATATTGCTGTTCCAAATGTTGCAGGCTTAGAAAAAGATGTTGCGTCTGCAAAATTAGCAACTACAGGTTTACGTGTAAGGTTTAAACAAATTTACTCTGATGATCCAAAAGGTACAGTTGTCAGATCTGAACCAAGTGCAGGAAAATATATTGATTCAAATGGTACGGTTAACTTAGTTTTGTCTAAAGGCCAAAAACCAATAACTGTGGTTGATGTTATCGGCAAAAAACTTGGGGCCGTTGATGCTCGAAAAGCACTTGAAGCGCAAGGTTTTGTAGTTACTGAATCAAGAGAGTTTTCGGAAACTGTTTCTAAAGATTCATTGATAAAAGTTGATCCGGCGAATAAGAAGCTATCACCAGAGTCAACAATTAATCTCGTAATTAGTGATGGACCTAGGCCAATTCCTGTTCCAAGTGTTACAGGAAAATCATACGAACAAGCAGCTGAAATAATTAAGAATGCTGGATTTAATCCTGCACGACGTGATGATTTTTCTGATTCTGTTCCTGCTGGCACTGTTATAGGTACTGATCCAGGTGTTAATACTGAAATACAAAAAAATTCAACAGTTACAATTTCTGTTAGTAAAGGTCCAGAACTTGTAAATGTTCCAAATGTTGTTGGTGCCAGTGTGGAGATGGCATCAGCGCAACTACAGAACTTAGGACTTGTCGCTGATGTTCAAAATTATCGTGCTGGAGCAAAAGTCAAAGCTCAAGCACCTAGCGGCGGACAAGTGAAAAAGGGTACTAAGGTAACTCTATATTTATAGGGAGACCTGGCCTTACAAAAGGAGCATAATGGGAATACTCGAAAATAAAACTGTGATAATCACTGGTGCTGGACGTGGACTTGGTCGTGAACATGCTTTACTTATAGCAAGTGAAGGTGCAAATGTTGTTGTAAATGATTTAGGCGGGTCGTTAGATGGTCAAGGTGAAGATAAAGCAGCGGCACAAATTGTTGTTGAAGAAATAATTGCAGCCGGAGGTAAAGCGGTTGGTAGCGTCGACAACATCGCAACTATGGACGGTGCGCAATCTTTAGTTAAAACAGCTATTGATACTTTTGGTGAAGTAACCGGCTTAGTAAACAATGCTGGAATTTTGCGTGACCATATGCTTGTGAATATGGAAGAGCAAGAATGGGACAGCGTTATAAACGTTCATCTAAAAGGACATTATTGCCCAACAAGAGTTTTATCTGAGTATTGGCGTGGTAAATCAAAAGATGGAAACCAAATAAACTCTTCGATTGTTCACACAACTTCGACTTCAGGCTTACTAGGCAATGTTGGCCAAACAAATTATGGTGCTGCCAAAGCTGGCATTGCAGCGTTCTCTCAAATTTGTGCAATGGAATTAGATCGCTACGGAGTTAGATCTAATGCTATTGCTCCAGCTGCAAGAACAAGAATGACTGAACATACTCCTGGTTTTGAAGATATGGTTAAAAAACCAGAAGACGATAATGAGTTTGATGCTTGGCATCCGGGCAATGTATCTCCAATGGTTGCATATCTATTGTCAGATTCTTGTTCTTTTAGCGGACAGACATTTTTAGTCACAGGTGGTTTAATTCAAAAGTTTGAACCTTGGTCGCTAAGTGAAACAGAAAAGTTAGAAAAAATGGCTCGTTGGACTCCAAGCGAAATTGCCGAAAAATTTTCTGAACTCTAAAGAAAAGTAATGAATCCATATGTATTAGCAGGAGTGCTTGCAGGCTTATTAAACATTGCAACTTATTTTGCATACATTAAAGGAACAATACAAAACCAGATCATCCCACATCGAATAACTTTTTTATTATATTCGGTTCTAAATCTTTTGTTTTTAATCAATCAAATATCAAACAAAGGTGGATATTCAATTGTATTTCCATTATCTGGTACTTTCTTGGCTGCATCAGTTTTTTGTTTATCAATTAAAAAGGGAATAGGTGGTTCTACAAATTTTGATAAGTTAGTACTTGCAGCTGCCTTGCTGCTTCTTGTACTTCGAGGACTTTCTCATGATGCCCGTACCACAACGATTCTGGGAGTCATGGTTGATTTTGTAGCTACCTTCCCAACTGTAATCAAAGTCTATAGAATGCCACGTAGTGAAAAATATATAACTTGGATATTAAGTTCTATGTCTGCTTTTGTTTCAATATTAGCCATTGAAAATCACGACTATATTCTTTATGTTTTTCCAGCATATGTAATCGCTATGAATCTTACAGTTATGTTGGTCAAAAAAGTTTCTCATTCTAAACAGTCTAAAGTTGTATCGTGAACAAAGAATTAATTGTCGGATTAAGTAGTGCAATCATTGCACTTATAGGTAACATTCCATATGTCATATCAATATTGAGAGGTAATGCAAGACCTCACCGTATATCAATGGGTATATTTACTATCGTTGGTCTAATTACTTTTTTTAATCAAGTAATAAATGGGGGAGGATATTCTGCATTATTTGGTGCATCAACAGCTTTTTCAGTTTTAGTCTTTTTTGTTTTATCAATTAAAAAAGGAATGGGAGGGAAATCAAAACTAGATATTATTTGTTTGATTTCTGCTCTTGTACTTCTAGTTTTTTGGCTTGCGTCGAGTGAGACACGCATTACAACTTTGTTAGCTATTGCAATTGATATTGTTGCTATCGTTCCAACTGTTCACAAAGTTTATTTACATCCCGAAACTGAAATATATTGGGCTTGGATTGTGGTTGGAGTTTCTGGCTTTATAACGGTATTTGCTGTTCCAAATAATGATTTAATTCTTTATGCTTGGCCTGTCTATGTTGGTTTTGCTAATTGCACAGTTGCTCTAATTAAAAAGTTTGGCCATATTCGCTCCTCAACTCTACTGTGACCGTTGGTAGGATTTTCTTACGTATATGTCATGAAAATCCAACCAACACTATAGACAATTCGGACATACTACTCATAGTGAATTCAAAATCTTAAATTAAGAATTCAAAATATAGAAATATCTTGTAAATCTTCAGTTGTTTCCTTACGATGTAAATAAGAGGAAGCGGAAGTTACCAACACGTACAGTGTTGGCAAGGGGGTTTCATGAGACGATTTCGTCGAGGAGCTACAAAGGGTCCATCAATATTGAGACCTGGCGCCGGATACGGTCGACTGTCATTCGGCGCTCCAGGACCTACTCAATCTGTGGAACCTAGAGAAGATTTATCTCCAGAAATGTTTTTTGATAATACAGTCAAAACTCAAGCTATAGATTTTGCTCGTCAAAAAGATGGCGACACAATCATTGATTTAACTAACGAATAAATTTCTCGTTATTTAGTTATTGATTTTAATTCGTTGGCTAATTTTTCAAGAAAAGGCATTGATCCCATAGCACCAGGGTTCGTAGCCATTGATAATAATTTTGCGACATTGCCCCCAATTACTACTTTGCCTTCAAGCATTTTTGACATAACAATATTCATATCGCCTTGTGTGAATAATTTATAGGCAGTCTCGTAATCTGTTTTAACCGTAATATCAGCGTTTTCTATATGTTCTTTTTCGACTGCTGCTTGTCCATTTTTTACATCAATAGATATGAGTTTTTCTCCAAATGGAGTAGGGGTTATAGTCACATTCATGGAAAATTCGATATCGTTTGAAGTTTCAGGCTTATTTGAATCATGAAGTTCTTCTGCCGCTTGTTCCCATTCTGGTGAAAGAAACTCAAATTTTTGATCCATGGCTTGTACTCTTTCGTTGTTTAGCTTCTAAGCTTATAACATGACAAGAATTACATCCGAACAGGTGCGCCATGTCGCAAAATTAGCTCGCCTTGAGGTGACAGATGAAGAAGTCGAGACATTTACTTCTCAATTAGAAGGTTTGCTTGAACATTTCTCCGCAATATCTGCAATTGATACAACTCAAGTGCAACCTACTGCACGTCCGATTGAAACGGTTAATGTTTTGAGAAGTGATTATGTGAAGCCTTCTTTAACTCAAGAAGAAGTTTTATCAAATGCTCCGGCTAGTCAAGATGGACGCTTTATAGTTCCACAAATTTTAGAGAGCGAATAATAATGTCAAAAATTGTTGGAGAAAACTCTGATTCATTAATGCAGTCATTTAATTCTGGCGAAGTAACTGCACAAGAAATAGCGCAAGCTGCTCTAGACGCTGCTCAATCTCAAGAGCCAGATCTTGATGCATACATAGAAATAATGCATGTACAAGCAATTGAACAAGCACAAGATATTGATAGAAGAAAAGCAGCTGGTGAAAAACTCGGGCCCCTTGCTGGAACGACTGTTTCTGTTAAAGACAACATGGCAACCTATGGAGTCAAAACAACATGTGCTAGCAAGATTTTAGAAAACTGGATCCCTGTTTACGATGCCACTGTTATATCAAAATTAAAGCAAGCTGATGCAATCATTATTGGTAAAACAAACTTAGATGAATTTGCGATGGGGTCATCAACAGAAAATTCTGCATTTAAGACAACGAAGAATCCACACGATGTAACAAAAGTTCCGGGTGGTTCTTCAGGTGGATCGGCTGCAACTGTCGCTGCTGGTGCTGTAACTTTCGCATTAGGTTCAGACACAGGTGGATCAATACGCCAGCCTGCCTCTCTTTGCGGAATTGTTGGAGTGAAACCAACTTATGGGAGGGTTTCGCGATACGGCCTTGTTGCTTTTGGTTCTTCATTAGACCAAATTGGTCCTTTTGCTCGTAACGTTAAAGACGCTGCAAAATTGCTTGACGTTTTATCAGGACATGACGTTAGAGATTCAACATCAATCAATAAAACATATTCGCCTTTAGTTGATGTGTTGAATAAGGGTGTTCAGGGATTACGTGTTGGAATTATTGAAGAGCTTAGAGGGCCAACAGGTTTCCAAAGTGAAGTACTATCTGCAATCGACGATACTGCTGCCATGCTTGAGAAGCAAGGAGCAAGTGTTGGTACAGTTTCTGTACCTGCTTCCGCAAATGGTTTGAGCGCTTATTACATAATTGCTCCCGCTGAAGCCTCTAGTAATCTGGCCCGCTTTGATGGAATGCGATATGGCTTACGTGTTGAAAGACAAACCGCTGGTGAAACCAATGAAGCAAGTCGTCAAGCAGGCTTTGGAATGGAAGTTAAACGTCGAATAATGCTTGGAACATATGCTTTGAGTGCAGGATATTACGATGCATATTATGCACAAGCACAAAAAGTTCGGACAATCATGATAAAAGATTTCGAAAAAGCATACGAAGATTACGATGTTTTACTTGCGCCTACCTCGCCAACAACAGCATTTGGGATCGGAGAAAAAACACAAGATCCATACGAAATGTATTTAACTGATGTTTGTACTTTGCCAACAAATATCGTCGGTGCAACTTCAATGTCTGTCCCTATTGGTGTTGATCAAAATGGGCTTCCTATAGGCGCGCAAATTTTTGCTCCACCACTTGGAGAAGACGTTATGTTCCAAGTAGCAAGTGTTGTGGAATCAGAAATGGGTTACAACAAAGTTCCAGAAATATTCGTGGGGTAACTAAGTCATGACTACAGTAATTGATACAGATTTTGAAGCAGTTATAGGTTTAGAAGTTCATGTTGAACTTTCTACAGCTACGAAACTTTTTTGTGGATGTGCTAATGATTTTGGTTCAGAACCAAATACAAATGTTTGTCCTGTATGTTTGGCTTTGCCAGGTGCGTTACCGGTACTCAACGAAAAAGTTGTTGAATATGCAGTACGAATAGGGAATGCTCTTGATTTTGATATTCCTCAAGTAAACGTATTTCATCGCAAAAATTATTTTTATCCTGACATGCCAAAAAATTTCCAAACATCACAATATGACATGCCAATTTGTGTAGACGGAAAATTAGAAATCGAAACTTCTAACGGAACAAAAACTATTCGTATTGAGCGAGCCCACATGGAAGAAGATACGGGTAAATCAACTCACGTTGGTGAATCAGGAAGATTACACGGAGCAGATTACTCATTAGTCGATTACAATCGTGCTGGCGTTCCATTAATGGAAATAGTTTCGCGTCCTGATATTTCTAATTCGGAAGAAGCACGCGCATATGTTACTGAGTTACGAGGGGTGCTAAAAGCAATTGGCGTTTCTGATGTGAAGATGGAAGAAGGGTCCATGCGCGTTGATGCAAATGTGTCTGTTCGTCCGGTGGGTCAAGAAGAATTCGGAACTCGCGCTGAAATCAAAAACATGAACTCTCTACGTTCGTTGGGTCGAGCAATTGACTATGAAATTTCACGACAAATTGGTGTCGTTAAATCTGGTGAGAATGTAGTTCAAGAAACAAGACACTGGAATGAAAATGAAGGCAAAACTTCTTCAATGCGTTCAAAAGAAGAAGCAAATGACTATCGATATTTTCCTGAACCTGATCTAGTGCCTGTTGCGCCAACTACTGAAATGCGTGAACGTGTAGCCGAATCAATGCCATTACTTCCTAAAGCATTACGTGAAAAATTTGTAAGTGAGTGGAGCTTAAGTGAATCAGATGCTCGCACGCTAGTAGCTAACGAAGATATATGCAGCTTCGTTCAATCTAGCGTTGAAATTGGTGGTAATAAGATTGCAAAAGATGCAACAAGTTTTGCAATTATCGAAATTGCCGGTTCTTTAAATGAAAAGAATCTAGATATAAATGTTGCTCCTATTACACCAGAGAATTTAGCTCAAGTTTGTGAATTGGTTGCTTCTAAAGATATTTCGAGAAACCAAGCAAAAACTCTGATTGGATATTTAGTTGATAACGGTGGTGTCGTTAGTGACGTTGTTGACCAATTAGGGTTAAAACAAGTTTCTGACACTGGCGCTCTTGAATCAATTGTCGATTCAGTTTTAGCTCAATTTGCTGATGATGTTTCTCAATGGGGTGAAGCTGACGAAAATAAACGCAAGAAGTTGCAAGGCTTCTTCATGGGTAAGTGTATGGCAGAATCAAAAGGTCAAGGTAACCCACAATTATTTAGTGAAATTATTGCACGTAAACTCGGCTGATTTTTATAAAACTTAAAGAGTTGAAAATGTTTGTTCGTAATGAGTTTCATTAATTTTTGGACCAATAAAACTGATATCGACTTTATTGCCTAATAGATTTTCATAAAGTGAAAGACTTAATCGAACTTGTGCTTGGTACGTAATTCCATTTGCATTAGTGACATCTGCATCGAATGAATGTTTATCACTAGAGCATGAACGAATGTTATGAATAATAAACTCGCCAATTTCACAAGAAGAACCTTTGGACAAGTTGTCACATAAGATATCGAAACTTTTGTGAACTCTAGTTTCAATTAGCTGAACGTTTGTCATCTCTTCCACAATAGGGTTCTCGTACAAAATCTTCGCGAGATTAATGCTTATTTTTGTAAAATCTGCTTGCAATAGTAAAAACTCAAAAAATAGCTTTTTTAACTGGGGATTAATAACTTTAAAGCGCTAGCCTTTATGCATGTCTTCGAATGATTCAACACAAAATCCGGGAAAAATTAACTCATCTATAGTGACAGATGGTATGAACCGAGCACCTGCACGTGCAATGCTCCGAGCTGTCGGTATGGGAGATGACGACTGGAACAAAGCGCAAGTTGCTATTGCAAGTAGCTGGAATGAAGTAACCCCTTGCAACCTTTCATTACAAAGATTAGCGGGACACGCAAAACGTGGTGTTCATGATGCTGGCGGTTATCCACTTGAATTTTGTACGATTGCAGTTAGTGATGGAATTTCAATGGGACACGAGGGGATGCGTGGTTCTCTTGTTAGTCGTGAAATTATTGCTGACTCAGTTGAGTGTGTAATTCACTCTGAAGGTTTAGATGCTTTAGTCGCTTTTGCAGGTTGTGATAAATCTCTTCCTGGAATGATGATGGCAGCAGCAAGAACAAATGTTCCAAGTGTTTTTGTTTATGGTGGATCTATTTATCCGGGACAACACAATGGTAAAGCAATCGACATTGTTGATGTTTTCGAAGCTGTTGGAGCATGCGCAACAGGAAAGATCACACAAGAAGAATTAAAAGAAATCGAATGTAATGCTTGTCCAAGTATTG
This sequence comes from Acidimicrobiia bacterium, assembly GCA_046331265.1. Classification (GTDB taxonomy): domain Bacteria; phylum Actinomycetota; class Acidimicrobiia; order IMCC26256; family JAGPDB01; genus JAGPDB01. The sequence goes on from JAXLRE010000009.1 coordinate 48,091, forward strand.
GTTCATGTGCAGGAATGTTCACAGCAAACACAATGGCTAGCGTTGGTGAAGCATTAGGTATTGCATTGCCAGGTTCAGCTGCAATTCCAGCTCCAGACGACAGAATAAATACATGTGCGTACGATGCTGGTGTGGCAGTTATGAATCTTGTTAATAACAACATTCGTCCACGAGACATAATGACAAAAGAAGCTTTTCAAAATGCAATAACTGTTGTTATGGCTTTGGGCGGGTCTACTAATGCTGTGTTGCATCTTTTGGCAATTGCTAACGAAGCACACGTTGAACTTGAGCTTGATGAATTCAAAAAGATTTCAAAGCGAGTTCCACACTTTGCAGATACAAAACCTGCAGGAAAATATCACATGGTTGATATTGATCGTATTGGCGGTATTCCTGTTGTGTTAAAAGAACTTCTTAATGCTGGTTTGTTAAATGGTGACTGCATGACAGCTACTGGTAAAACAATGGCGGAAAATATCGCAGATATGAATCCACCAAGTGTTGATGGAGAAGTTGTTCATAGCGTTAAAGAACCTATTCACGAAGTTGGAGGTATTTCAATATTGAAAGGTACTCTTGCTCCGAATGGGGCAGTTGTTAAAGTTGCTGGTTTAGGAGAGCAACAACTTCAATTCAAAGGGACTGCACGCGTATTTAATGGTGAAGATTTAGCTATGGATGCAATCTTGGCAGGAAAAATTAACCCAGGTGAAGTTGTCGTTATCCGTTATGAAGGTCCAAAAGGTGGACCAGGAATGCGAGAAATGTTGGCTGTTACGGGTGCCATGAAAGGTGCTGGACGTGGAGCGGATTGCGCGTTAATTACTGACGGAAGATTTTCTGGTGGAACACATGGATTTTGTGTAGGACATGTTGCGCCTGAAGCTGTAGATGGTGGACCAATTGCATTTATTGAAGATGGAGATCTAATTGAGATAGATGCATTAAACAATCGAATCGATTTGTTGGTTGAAGAAGATGAACTTTTGAAACGTCAAGCTAATTGGAAGTTACCTGAACCAAGATATACATCTGGGTTCTTGGCTAAGTATGCTAAGTTAGCTCGCGGTGCAGAAGTCGGAGCAATCACTAACTTCTAATCCCACTTTCACCGTGTTGGGTCGAAAAACTATCGTTTTTCGACCCAAATACAGATAAACACGATAGTAACAAAAAGTGTTTGTGGGATTTTCTATCGAAAAACGATAGTTTTTCGACCCAACACGGGTTTAACGGAATTGAGTTAGCGGGAGAAGCCTTTTTCTACTTTTATGGTGATTGGTTCTTGCTGAAGAGATTGTTCTTTGCCGAAAATTCTTTGTCGTTCAAACATAGAAACATCAACACCTTTACTTGTAGCTAAAACGAATGCTGGTCCTTCAAGATTTTTATCTGCCAGTGTTGCACGAGATTCATCTGCGCATACGAGACCATTTTCAGTTTGTAAATATATATGTTCACCAAAGTTGTCACTGGTTATAATCCATTGTCCAGGTTTTAAAGTCAGGTCATTTAAATTGCCAAATGGCGTATTCATCTCACCGTTATTATTTTGAATACAAACTTGATATTCCTCGTTACCACTATTAAGTAAAGTTTGAGAGTCGGTGGCAGCGGCAAAAAAGATATGAGCAAAATCTCTATTGTCGCCATAAAAGCGGTCGTCAAGTAATTGAGCTAATTTATTTTTTATTCCCTGGGCTGCTTCCAAACCGCTCATATCTCTAACAAATCGATCTAGAGTCATTGCTACTGCAGGATTGTGATCCGCTATATTTATTAATCCGAAATAGCCGTCTAAAGACCGGTCCGGGATTCCAGACGCTAAAGCTAAACAGTTTTTGTAATCTTGAACGTCACATACAATTCCGTATTGGCCATCAGCGATTTTTATTCCTTCGGTTGTCCGAATGATATTAAATGCATGACCTGCGCCATCGACCAGACCAACATGTACACCATTATTTGGATCACTTACATATTCAACTAGCTCTTGTAATGTGCTAAAAGATTTTCTTGGTGCGCCAACTGACATTTGTATGTAATCAGGTGGTGAGAAAATATTTTGGTGAGGTGATGCCGAGTAAGAAAGAAGTGTAGGGTTTTGCAATGCAAATCTCGAACCGTTAGGGAAACAATTACGAGCTAAGCGTGTCGCGAGAGAGACTGAAAAAGTTGTGCAATTTCCAAGATCACTTTTTGGTGTTGCGAATTGTTTACGATAATTCTGGAGTTCTTGAACATGACTCATTAGTAAAACTAAGTCAACATCATGATCAGGAAACCTCACTTTTTAATTGTAAAATAAAAGGTACAAAAAGTACACCAGCTATTTTTGTATACTTCTACCTGGGGTTTCTGGGCTAGGTTTTTCAGTTGCTGTTGCTTCAATAGCTCTTGATGCTCGTGACGTACCTATGGGACGATTTGGAAAAGGCGATGTTGGTCGACCGGGCTCGGATTCAGCTAAATCGACATCAATAATTTCTGATGTACCATCTTGGTCCTGACGAATTTTCGACATTGATTTGATTACAGAAAAAGCTGCACTACCAAGATCTATTCCATGTTGATTGCATTTAGCTTCAATTTTTCTGAGCTTTTGATTAAAGTCATCTAGAAAATTTCTATTAATTTCACCGCAGTAATAACCTCGTGCAAACCACGCTAGAGTTTTTTCTACATCTAAGTAATGTTGTGTAATTTTATTCTTATCTCTTTTAGATAACTTTTTATTTTCTAACTTTCCAAAATCTTTTTCTTTTAATTCAAGAAGTGATGTTAGGAAGCTTTCTGCAGTGCGACCGGGAAAACCGGCATTTAATAGGTTTTCTTTTCTTGCTAATTTATCTTTTCTTTTTGTTAGTTTGTTTTTTCTATTTTTATCAAGATAAGCAAATTTAACTCCAACGAATGGTGTGGCAACTTGTAATAGTCCAAAAAGTTGAAATCCTAAACTCGGGCCTGAACTCGTTAAAGGAAATAATTCGACTTTTAATGCAGCAACGCCAAAATAAGCTACTAGTGATCCACCTATGCGTATACCTCTTTGTAGTTTCGAATAATTTTGTGGTTTATTCTCGTAACTATTCAATGCTCGAGAATATTTGTGATTTGCTTTCCAAAAATTCTTTAAACTTGGACCCCAATAGTCATTATCGCTAAGTACTTGTTGAAGGGTGCTATTCATAAAGTGCATATATTATGCGAAAAACGACATATCGTCAATTTCGACTTAAAGGATAAAGCGTAAAAATATTGCGAAAGCCACAATTTTTTTATTAGACTAACCAATCTAATATGACAAAAAATCTTGTGGTCCTTATATAGCTTACAAGCGCTAACCAAGCGATTGTAAGCAGCTGCCCTCCGAAAACCGGAGGGTTTTTCATTTAAGGAAACAAAAAGGAGAAGAAATGAAACTAACCGGAGCCCAGGCACTCGTCAAAAGTCTTGAAATGCAAGACGTTGATGTTGTCTTCGGTCTGCCAGGTGGTGCAATTCTTCCCGTCTACGATCCAATTTTAGATTCGCCTATTCGACACATTCTTGTTCGTCACGAGCAGGGTGCTGGACACATGGCAGAAGGCTATGCTCACGCGACTGGTAAACCCGGAGTAGCAATAGTTACTTCAGGTCCAGGCGCTACAAACATTGTTACACCTTTGGCTGATGCAATGATGGATTCAATTCCAATGGTTGTAATCACAGGTCAAGTACCTTTGGCTGTGATTGGTACAGATGCATTTCAAGAATGTGACACTGTTGGAATAACTATGGGTGTAACAAAACACAACTGGTTAATTACTGACGCTAACGATATTCCTAGAATTATTAAAGAAGCATTTCATGTTGCGACAACTGGTCGACCTGGTCCTGTTTTAGTTGACTTACCAAAAGATATAGCGAATGCGGAGATGGAATGGTACTGGCCAGAAAAGATTGACATGCCAGGATATAAACCAACAACTGTTGGTCATCCAAAACAGATAAAACAAGCTGCACAATTAATTTCTGAATCGAAAAAACCAGTTTTATATGTTGGTGGTGGAATCTTAAAAGCTAGAGCTGCCGAGGCATTAAAAGATTTAGCTGAGTTAATCAACGCTCCGGTTGTAACAACATTGATGGCTCGAGGCGCATTTCCTGATGACCATAAACAATGTTTAGGTATGCCTGGTATGCACGGTAATTACACTGCCATTACTGCAATGCAGCAAAGTGATCTATTAATTACTTTGGGTGCACGTTTTGATGATCGTGTTACTGGAAAGCTAGATGGTTTTGCTCCAGATGCAAAAGTCATTCATGTTGATGTCGATCCTGCTGAGCTCGGTAAAGTTAGAAATCCAGATGTTCCAATTGTTGGTGATGCAAAACAAGTTATCGAAAAAATCTTTGAAGCAACTAAAAAGATTTACGATAAAGGAAACAAACCAGACTTGTCTGCTTGGTGGAAAGAAGTAGATGGGTGGAGAGAAAAGTTTCCTCTCGCATACGATAAAGCTGACACTTCATCTTTGAAACCACAATATTGTTTGGAACAAATAAGGGATCTTTCTCCTGACGACACAATTTTGGTTTCTGGTGTTGGTCAGCATCAAATGTTTGCAAGTCAATATTGGAAATTCAATTATCCATACACTTGGGTTAACTCTGGCGGACTTGGCACAATGGGATTTTGTGTTCCTGCAGCAGTCGGCGCAAAAGTAGCAATGCCAGATCGTACCGTTTGGGGTATTGATGGTGATGGTTGTTTTCAAATGACTGCACAAGAACTTGTAACGGCAGCAATTGAAAAAATTCCAGTCAAAATTGCAATCCTGGACAATTCCTATTTGGGAATGGTTAGACAATGGCAAGAACTTTTCTACGAGGAACGATATAGCGAAGTTTACCTGTCTGACACTATTCCTGATTTTGTTATGTGGGCTGAGGCAATGGGATGTGCAGCATTTAGGGTAGATAAAGTTGAAGATGTTATCCCAACAATTGAGAAAGCAAATTCAATTAACGATCGTCCTGTAGTTGTTGATTTCAGAATCGATCCTACTGAAAAAGTTTATCCAATGGTTCCTGTTGGACGTACTAACTCACAAGTTGAACTTGGTCCAATGTTTGAAGGAGATAAGTAATGGGTTATTCAAATTACAAAAAGACAGGTCATCATATTTACTCTGTTTTAGTTGAAAACCGTTTCGGTGTTTTAACCAGAATCGCATCTCTTTTTGCTAGACGTGGTTTCAACATTTATTCATTGGCCGTTTCACCAACTGAAGATGACAGATTTTCAAGAATGACAATTGTTGTAGATGCGCAAGGTACCCCATTAGAACAAGTTGTTAAACAACTCCACAAACTAATTCCAGTTATTAAGATTGCTGAAATTGGATCAGGCGACGGCGTTGAACGTGAATTAATGCTTGCAACAATTAATTGCGATGCAGATAACAGGGGAATGGTGACTGAACTAGCATCAATTTTTGAAGCAAGTGTCGTCGATGTTGGATACGACTCGATGACAGTAATGATGGCAGGTACTCCAGACCAAGTCGATGCTTTTAGTGATCTTTTAAAACCTCATGGCGTTGTAGAAATTCAACGTACTGGTCGAATTGCTTTACCTAAATTGAATCGTGAAGCACCAACAAAATTAAAGGCAGTTAAAACTGCCTAAATAATGGAAGAAGAATATATAGAGCCTCCTAAGCAAATCACATGTGTGGACTGTGGTGGAGAAGCTTTTTTGTTGGATCGACTTGATGAGAATGAGAAAGTACTAAAAGGCAGTGTCCTTTCGTATAGATGTAAAGATTGTCTAGACCGTTGGGACATTGAAATAGGAGAATAAATGAATAAAAGTGTAAAAAACTACTTAATTTTTTCACTGCTGTTATTTGTTGTGACTGCATCGTTAGTAGCAATATTTTCTGGTGACAATAAAGATCATAAAGCTAAAGGCGAGAGTCACGAAGAAGCGGTTTCTAAAACAACTTCAACAACGACAACAATTCCTTCTGATCAAGAAACGGATCAAAGTCGTCTTATCCCAAATCCTTGTGATTCTTTAAGTAAAAAGACAATTGATAAAAGAATTAGCGATCCAGTTGTTAATGGCCCATTAGTGCAAACTGCAATTGTGCCACTGAAGGCATGTAATTGGCAAGAAAATAACGAACTGTATCCAAAACTTGGCGTTTCTATTATTTCAACGAATACTTATTATGATTCTCTCGAACAGTTCAAAGTTAAAGATGTGGAACTAGGCGATAAATCTTTTATTGTTAACGATTTTGTCACTGGTGTTGGTGGTGCAAAATGCGGAAAGACAATTATTGTTAAAAGCGGGCAGTTCGCTTATACAGTTGCTCTTTGTAAAGAAAATAATAAGGCGCCGACAGAAAAAGAACTTATTCAACTAGCAAAAGAAGTAAAAAAGTCACTAGGTTAATTTGTACAAATAGGAAAGGAACAACAATGGCCACCGTTTATTACGATAAAGATGCAGATCTTTCATTATTGGAAGGAAAGAAGGTTGCAATTCTCGGCTATGGAAGCCAAGGCCATGCACATGCTCTTAACTTGAAAGAATCAGGTGTAAATGTTTGTGTTGGATTGCGTGAAGGGTCATCTTCGGCAGCAAAAGCAAAAGATGCTTCTTTAGAAGTTCTACCAATAGCCGAAGCTGTAAAACAAAGTGACGTAATTATGATTCTTCTTCCTGACACAGAGCAGGCAAAAGTTTATGAAGAGTCAATTGCGCCAAATTTAGAAGCAGGCAACTCAATAGCATTCGCTCATGGTTTCAATATTCAATATGAACAAATTAAACCACCTGCAGACATTGATGTTTGGATGATCGCACCTAAAGGTCCAGGACATTTAGTTCGTAGAACATATGAAGCTGGTCAAGCTGTACCTGCATTGGTAGCTGTATATCAAGACGCAACTGGTAAAGCGCATGATATTGCACTTGCATATGCAAAAGGTATTGGTTCAACTCGTGCTGGCGTGCTAGAAACAACTTTCAAAGAAGAAACTGAGACAGACTTATTTGGTGAACAAGCTGTTCTATGTGGTGGTGTAGAAGAACTTATCAAAGCTGGGTTTGAGACACTAGTAGGTGCAGGATATCAACCGGAATCTGCATATTTTGAAACTCTTCACGAAGTTAAGTTAATTGTTGACTTAATTTATGAAGGTGGAATTGAAGCAATGAACTATTCTGTTTCCACTACCGCAGAATATGGTGGTTACACTCGAGGGCCTCGCGTTATTACTGATGCTACAAAAGCTGAAATGCGCAAGATCTTAGATGAAATCCAAACTGGCGAATTCGCTAGAGAATGGATTGAAGAAAATAAATCTGGTCTAGAGAACTATAAGAAATTACAAAAACAAAGCAACGATCACCAAGTAGAAAAAGTCGGTAAAACTTTAAGAGCACTCATGCCATTCATAGGGCAAGGCAACAAAAAAGTTCAAGACGTTTCTGGCGGATAAATGTTTTAGAAGACCTGGTCTTTTATGGCCAGGTCATTCTTTTAACTGGCGCTACGACGAGAATCTAAATCAATAATGTCTGGCGTGCCATCAACATTTGGATCAGTAGATTCATCATCTTGTGTGCCTGTCTTAGGTTTAACATAAATAGCACTAGCTATATTGAACTTATTTTCTTCTAAATGAAATTGCTCTGCTGGCTTAGGTCTAGAAAATAAGTATCCTTGGCCGTGCATGCAACCAATATTCTTTAATGATTCACGAGATGCTTTTGTTTCGATGCCTTCAGCTACAACAGTTAATTTCATTGATTTCGCTAAACCAATTAACGCATGAACAATAGCGGTGTCGTTATCATCTTTATCTAAACCAGAAATGAAGCTTTTATCTATTTTGAATCCATCTATAGGGAATCGCTTTAAGTATGCAAGCGACGAGTAGCCTGTTCCAAAATCATCGACACGTAATTTATATCCCATTGAATGGATTTCATTTAGAATTGTTATCGCATGGCGAGTATCACCAAGCAATACACTTTCGGTTATTTCTAGAATTAAAGAATTTTCTGCAGGAGCGATTTCGGTTTGAATCTTATCTAGCATGTCCAATAAATTTTCATCACTTAACTGTCTGACGGCAAGGTTGACGCTCATGGTTAAGGGAGTTCCGTCGCTTTGACAATAATAGTTTTGCCATTTTTTAAGTTGCTTAAATGCTTCGAACATTACGAACTTTCCTATATCGAGGATAAGTCCAGTGTCTTCTGCCATTGGTATGAACTCATCTGGAGAAATTAAGCCTTTCTTTGGATGATGCCATCTAACTAGAGCTTCGAATCCAGATATTTCTCCAGTATCTAAACGAATAATAGGTTGGTAAAAAACTTTCATCTCATTATTAGCAACACCATGATGTAGCTCGTTGACGGTTTGGAGTTCGCGCATAACACGTTTGTGAACTTGATGATCAGCTGTTTCAATCCTGTTTCTACCTAATTCCTTTGCACGGTACATAGCCGAATCAGCGTCACGTAAAAGAGATTGTGGATCGTGATTTTGGCCGTCAGAAAGCAGAACTCCGATCGAACATGAAATATATGCTTCTCCGTCTTGGAGTGAAAATGGTTTGATTACTTCAGAGAGGATTTCATTGGCTATTAAATGTGTAGCTGATTCGCTCGTTGGTGGAGCGATAAGTACAACAAATTCGTCGCCTCCAAATCTTGCGACCGTACCTCGTTCTCCAACAACACGCTTTAATCTGTGTGCAATAGTCTGAATCACTTGATCTCCGACTGCATGTCCTAGTGAGTCGTTAATAACTTTGAATCTATCGAGGTCTATAAAAAGTATTCCTAAGGTTTCGTGTTGCGCAGAAGCTAAACGTAAAGCTTCATCTATACGTTCAATAAAATAAGTTCGGTTAGCTAAACCTGTAAGTGGGTCATGTATTGCTAGATATTGAAGACGTTGTTCGGAAGTTTTTCTTTCGGAAATATCTTCAATCTGATAAACAAGATAACTATTTCCACCAGATTGTGGAAGTTCGGATACTGAAACTGATCCCCAAGATACTGAGCCTTCACGCTCTATAAAGCGAACCTCATATTCGACTCTTGCAACTTTGTTGTAAACACCATGACTCATGCGCAAATGAGTTTCTCTATCATCTGGATGTATTAACCAAATAAGCTCAGTTCCAACTAAATCGGCAGGGAATTGTGAAAGCATTGTGCCGAATGCAATATTTGCTTTTACAATAATCCCATTTTCATCTACCAACATTAGCCCTGTTGGCCCATTTTCGAATGCAATTCTGAAACGTGCTTCACTTTCAGATATGGCATCCAAAGATTTATTTTGGTCTTTTGTTAGCCGTTGATTCTCAAAATGACTTATTATTTGCCCTACCAAAGTTACAAAGAACAATGCTACGAAAGAGAGAGCAACGATTGGTGAAATAGTTTGTGTGTAAATCAATTTTGCGATGGTGAAGATGATCACTCCGAAGACAATCACAAACACACCTAAGCGAAGCTGTCTGTCGCTTACTTCATTTGCAAGTTTTGTAGGTCGTCCATTTGATCTTGTTGCAGAATAGCAATAAAGAGCAGCTGCAATAAATAAACATAACCTTGCATAAGGCCTTGTCGATAAGCTTCCTCTGAACTGATCTGTAACCCACATCATGTCAGCGCTAGCTTGAAGAACCATTCCAATTCCTATTGGCAATATCATTTTGTCTAGTCGTCTATAGAGCATCATAGACAATGCAAGTGATGCAAAAATTACATCGAGAATGAAAAACGCAAACTGAAGTTTCGTGTTTTCATTTAGCAATCCTTTTTCACTGCTAACAAGTTCAACTATAAATGTTAAACAAACGAATACAACAGCACATGAAGTTGCTAATGCGTCTAATGCAATTCTGAGTTTTTCCATTTGTCGCAAACCATGCATTCCAACCATGAATACTCCAATGATTGCTAATGGTATTGCTATTAAGAAAAATATATCTGCAAGTGAAACTGGTAATTCAGGTGTTCTGTAAATTACTATGCATGCTCCATATATGAATTGGCCTATTGTCCAAAAGACACATGCGATAGAAAGAAACCTCCAACCAATTATTTTTTCTTTTCTTGCTAATCGTATCGATCCAAAAATTGCTATGAAAGCAAAAAGACCTTTGGTCCATTCAATTAGAGCAGAGAAGTAGACATTAAAATCGCTATCTACATTTTTCTTATGGATAAACATCCATAATCCATAAACTCCGATTAATGGACCGAGTACAAAAGGATTTGTTGCAAAGCGTCCTGCTTTAAAAAGGATTTTTCCCCTAAGGGTTTCTCCGCTATCCATATCAGGATTATCGGCTATTTTCGTCAAAAAAAACAGTGATTTTACCCTAAAACATCACAAAGTAGTTACTAACTAGTAATATTTGTTGTATTGGTAACAATAATGTCCGAATTGTCCGATTCAATTAGTTTTGCTAGATGCAACAATTCATAATCGTGATTACGTTTAGCGATTATTTGAACTCCATAAGGCTGCTTAGAATCCTTAGATTTAAATGGAATAGTTATAGATGGTAATCCTGCAACATTGGCAGGGAAGCAAAGCCCAGAGTAAATGAATGGAGCATTCTCTGGATCACTTTCAACTCTTCCGTGAATTGGTGCAAAATCGCCAATAGTTGGAGTAACTAAAAAATCGTAATTTTCAAACCACTCATTAAATTTTTGAGTAAAAGGATTTATTGATTCACAAGCATTTAAATATTGGTCTTTATTTATTTTGTTACCTAAGTGATAGAAATATTGAGTTTCATTTTCACATTCATCTATCGTCAAAGATGTTGACCGTTGTTTCATGACCAAGAAATCGTTGTAAACGTTATATGCAATAATATCTAAAAAGTCATTAATAAAACTCAAGTCATCAAAACACGTCGGTGAAGAATTGCTTACAATCGAACCTTTTGATCCAAGGTAATTAATAAAGCTAATGGTTCCTTCTCTTATATCAGGGATAACTCTATATAGATTTGCGAAGCCATCTAAACGAAAACCAAATTTAACAGAACTTAAACTATTAAATATTGTGTTTGCTTTTTTAATTTCACTTAAAACATTGAACGTAGAAGTTAGGTTATCAACATTATTTGAAATTAAACCTTTACAAACTAAGCCGCCCCAAAACTCTTTGAATAGAGGTCCAAGATCAATGCCATCTCGACTAGGTTTAAAACCAAATACGCCACAACAAGCAGAAGGTATTCGTATACTTCCACCGCCATCAGATCCAGTAGCGACTAAAGCATAACCTGCGGCAACGCTAGCTGCAGCGCCACCAGAGGAACCACCAGAATTTCGTGTTAGGTCCAAAGGGTTATTGCAGGGACCATGTGCTTTGGATTTTGTAGTTACTGTTAACGCGAGCTCTGGATTATTTGTTTTTCCAATTATTATTGCGCCAGCATTTTGAAGCTTGGAAACGCTAGTCGAAGTAAAGCTATCACAGAACTTCTCACTTTTTAGTTTTTTGTTTCCCCACGAATTTTCTGTATTAATAATTGCTGAATCTATTTCCTTTACGAAAATGGGAACACCTAGTAGAGGTAAATCAATTTGATTTCTTTTGAGATTATTAACTCTCTCAAGTTCACCTTCGATAAAGGAATCATTTTGCCAAACTACAGCATTAATTTGTTCGTTTGTATTTTGTATCTTGCTTAAACATTCTGAAATGGTATCTTCAATTTTTAATGATCCATCTTTATGAAGAGATGCTATTAAATCGATACTGTCATATTTCATATTGGTCTACCAACTCCGCACTTTCAGAGGCTTTATTTCTGCTTATCTTTAAGACTCCATCGAAGTATTCATCATCAACCGAATACAATCTAATTGGCAAATGTGTTGCAGGGACAAGGTCGCGTAATGTGTCTCGTATGTTTTTAATATTCAAATTGACCGCTTGTGATTTTTTGATTCCAATTGATAAGCACGAACCGAGCTTATCGTGAGGATTAGGAAATAAAACAAAGTCTAAGTTGTTTAACTTGCTTTTAAATATTCTTTCTAAGTCAATTAGATCAATTTTAATTCCACCAGAAATAATGACATCATCTAATCGTCCAAGGATATTTAGTCTTCCATCAATAATCTCTGCTCTATCTTTAGTTATAAAGTAGCCGTCATTTGTAAAAGAGTCATTGGTTAATGAATATTCATGTCTGTATCCTGACATTAGAGATTTTGATTTTATCTGCAAAATCGAATCGATAATTCTTGGAGTCGTTCCTTGTAGAAAATCTCCGTTTATGCAAATACCTCCGAAGGTTTCTGTCATTCCATATGTCCAATAGACATTTAGTTGTCTCTTCGCACACTGTTCTAATAGCTGATCGTCGATATGGGAGCCACCTATTAATATTGCTTTTAGGCTTTCTAGGCTGCATTCATATTTCATTAGTTCTTTTAGCTGAGAGGGCATAAGAGAAATTGCGCTAAAAGTACCAAGACTTATTTCATTACAAAGAAATTCGGCATCGAACTTTTCTTGATGTAAAAATTGTGAACCAGAAATAAAACATCTAGCTAATATTGAAAGCCCTGCAATGTAGTGCAATGGCAAAACGCACATCCATGAGTCATTTTTATCTAGTCGACAGTATTCATATATAGAATTTACGCTGTTTTCCATTGCACTAAAAGTTAATTCGACTGGTTTAGGCTGTGAAATAGTTCCGGAAGTAAAAACAACTGCTGCTAGATCCTCATTTTCAACAATTGCTAGATCTCTTACATATGAAGTGTTTTCTCGCAAGTTTATAACCTCATTTGGATCTAACTTAACTATTAGCTCATCTACAACATTTTTAGGGAAAGATAGTGGGATTAAACTTATAGCATCATGGTTTTCCCATGATTTTTTAATATTTTCTATGAGCTTATCTGTACATTCATAGGTTGAATCGTAGAGAAAAGTTCTAAGATATTTAGACATAGTTATAACTTAGAACAAAATGATTAAAAGCTATAAAGCAGGACGGAAATATGGATAATTTTTCTGATATAGAAATAAATGATAATGGCCGCGAAATTGTTCCAGCAGCGAATTGGAAGCCTGGTTGCGATGAAGAACTGCAAGATATTACATATGAACTGTCGTCATTGGATGATCCAGTAGCTATTGCAAAAATAACGATTTGCAGACCTCAGGTTCGGAATGCTTTTCGACCACAAACTGTCAAAGAAATAATGAAAGTTTTAGATATAGCTCGCGACGATAAGCGTGTTGGTTGCATTATTTTAACTGGCCTGGGATCTAAAGCATTCTGCTCCGGCGGTGATCAAAGCGTTCGCCATGATGATGGATATGTTGGAGACGACGGAATCGGTAGATTGAATGTTTTAGACCTGCAAATTCAAATTAGACGTACTCCTAAACCTGTAATCGCAATGGTTGCTGGCTATGCAGTCGGTGGCGGTCAAGTATTAAATGTCGTATGTGATCTATCAATTGCAGCAGACAATGCAATATTCGGTCAGACTGGCCCTAAGGTTGGTTCATTTGACGGAGGTTACGGGGCCGGTCTTCTCGCTAGAAGTGTAGGTCAAAAAAAATCACGAGAAATTTGGTTCTTATGTAGACAATATAATGCTCAACAAGCTCTAGATATGGGGCTGATTAACACAGTTGTTCCTGTTGAAGATTTAGAGAAAGAAACGGTGCAATGGTGTAACGAAATGTTGCAACTTTCGCCCATGTCTTTGCGGTTATTAAAAGCTGCGCATAATGCAGCTGATGACGGACTCGCAGGAATTCAACAGCTAGCTGGTGATGCCACACTTCTCTATTATATGAATGAAGAGGCACATGAAGGTCGCGATTCGTATGTCAACAAACAAAAACCAGACTTTACAAAGTTTCCGCGAAGGCCTTAAGTGGAAACAATAAAAAACTTTTATCACGGAGCACGTCCAAAAACTCTAAGCGCTGCTATAGCTCCTGTATTAATTGCTGTAGGTATGGCATATAGTCAACATGAAAACCACAAAATAAGCATGCCATTAATTGCTGCTTGTTTTGTTGTTTCAATATTTTTTCAAATCGGCGTTAATTACGCCAATGATTATTCAGACGGAATTAAAGGAACGGACGAAAATAGAGTTGGTCCAATGCGTTTAGTCGGATCTGGCAAAGCTTCGCCGAGATCTGTTTTTATTGCAACTAATATATGCTTTCTTATTGCTTGTATCGCAGGACTATACATCTCATTTCAAACGACATTTTGGCTTATTGCTATAGGACTGGTATGTGTTCTCCTTGCATGGTTTTACACTGGGGGTAAGCATCCTTATGGGTACTATGGTTTTGGGGAACTAAGTGCATTCTTAACCTTTGGCCTTCTAGCAACTACAGGCTCGTTTTACGTCCTTACCGAAAAAATTACATTTGAATCTGTAATCGCTGGACTCATTCCAGGCATGTTTTCAATAGCAATATTATTAGCCAACAATATTCGTGATATTAAAACAGATATTGAATCTAACAAAAAAACATTACCTGTTCGATTAGGCAAAAAATATTCACAGTATTTTTATGCACTCGTCATATTGTTAGTGGCACTCTGGATAGTGATATTAGGTATCACTTTTCATTATGTTTTGTTCGCTCTGGCTGCTTCACCTTTGCTTTATGTATTGGCAAAAAAAATATTTGGAGCAAATAATCCAAAGGATTACATATATATTCTTGTTAATACTTCTAAATTAAATCTTTTCTTTTCTGTCATTATTTTTGGTCTACTAATGCTGGACATATAAAGTGCATAGTATTCAAAAACTTCGATGGAAAGAAGTAGTAAGTGACGTATTGACTTCAAGTGATATTGCATACGAATGGTTTAAAGTTTCATTTTCAAGTGGATATACAACAGATGATCGAGATGGTATATATGTATCTGGCCCTTATGGTATTGCGGAAGTATCACCATTACCTGCATATTTCGACGATGACTTATTTTGTCTATTAGCTGCAATTGATACAGTTTCAAAACCATGGCCAAATATTATTGAAAGTGAAATAAAGATAAACGGTCTTGTATCAAATGATTATGACTTAGAGAAAGATGAGCTAAATAGCTTTGATTGTATAAAGGTAAAAGTTCATACTTTAAGAGACTGTGAACGAGTTAAAAAAGTTAGAGATATATACGGTAACTCAAAAAAAATACGGATTGATTGTAATGCTAGATTCAGCGTGGAAGAAGCGTTAGAGATAGCACAAATTCTTAAATCAGTAGATTTAGAAATGATCGAACAGCCTTGTAGGACAATAAAAAAATGTGCGAAGGTGAGAAAAAAAATCGATATTCCTATATGTATTGATGAGCTAGCCAGAAATTTTGAAGAAATCGATGAGATCAAACGTAAAGAAGCTGCTGATATTATCGCAATAAAAATTCAACCATGTGGGGGACTACATAAAGCATACGAACTCTCTCAATATTGGGGAGGTGATGTGATTGTGTCACATATGATGGAAACAGAAGTGGGGCTAAACGTTGCTACCACCTTGGCTAAGTCGCTACATAAAAGTAATTATGCGCATGGTCTGAATCCTTTACCTATTAAAAAATTGATTAGAGAACCACTGGATAGCTAAAGAAAGAGTATTCGGACTTTCTAAAAAGATTCTATGGTCGCTATCTAAAACTATATGATTAGAGAACGGTGTCATTTTTTTATACTTTGCCGATAGTTGAGTATATTTTTTATCTCTAGCTCCACTTATATATGCGACTGGAATCGAAATTGAATTTAGTCTGTTTTCATAATTTGGCATTGAGCCTAGGCCTAAATTTCGTAATTGCGAAGCAACTATATTTTCATCGTTGATTCTTAGACTATCTAGGTATTCTTGTTGTTCCTGTGAGTATTGAGAGAAAACATCTTTCATATCAAAGCTTTTGTAGAAACTATCCAGATCATTTTTAGCTAATTCAGCATTTTCAAAATCCTGAATTTTTCTAGATTCTTGCTCTTGTGCATTCAGTCCAGCATTAACACTGATTAGAACCATTCCTCTAAATGTACCTGGATATTGAGCTTCAATTGCTAGTGCAAGTCGTGCCCCTTGTGAATATCCAACGACTAAATGATTCTTAGGTATTTTTGTATGTAATTCATCAAGTATGGATAGATAATCTTGGTCTATATTAAACTCTATTGATTGTGAATTGTTTAATGAATCAACGTTCGAATACATGCTTGGTTTTAAAGAAAAACCAGGAAAGCATATAGTGTCTAACATCTAGCTATTTTCTCATGAATCCTAATGTCACCGCCTCTTTTGCTTTAATAAAAACATTAAAAATGCTTGGCGTCGAACAATGCGTAATTTCACCAGGATCGAGGTCAACACCCATTGCTTATGCAGCTATAAACGAACTTGAATCAACAGTAATTATTGATGAAAGAGATGCAGGGTTTACGGCATTAGGGATTGCTGAATCATCTAATAAACCTTGTATCGTAATAACAACTTCGGGGTCAGCACCAGCACATTTATTTCCAAGTGTTGTTGAAGCGTACTATTCAAATGTTGCTGTAATAGTTATTAGTGCTGATAGACCTGAGGGTGCTCGAGGAAAAGGACAAGCTCAGACTATAAACCAAGTAGATATGTTTGGATCACATGTCAGATTATCAATTGATGCACCTTCGCCGAACATGCAAAATGACAATATGTTTTGGGCATTACTCGCAAATGATCTTTATCGATCTTCGTTAAAAGGTCCAGTACATTTAAATATTGGATTTAACGAACCATTAGTTCCTGATGGCGATGAAAATATTGGCGAAATTAATTTAGAAAACCAAAAATACACAGATGATACAGATCAAATTAGCGACGGCCTGCTTGATCTAATTAGTAAATCAGAAAAAATTATTGCAACTGTAGGAAGAAAAAATCAATGTAGTAGTAATTCATTCGAAAAACTGATGGGTACATTAAATATTCCGGTCTTGGCTGATGTCACAAGCAATATTAGAAATTCAAGCAAAGTAATAACTAATTATGACTTTATTATGCGCACCAGTCACAAAGATTTACAACCAGACTTAGTTCTTCAATTTTCTGATCCACTTACTTCAAAAAAATTTAATAAACATATTGAAAATACTGATGTAGTCTCTATAAAAAATTTCGATGATGGTTTTTCTCCGTTTAGTAATGTAATCGAGAATATTAATTCAGTTAATTTTGATGACACTATTGAAGATCTAATTGCAGACGTAAAGCCAAAAGATGCTGGATATATAAAAAAATGGAATAAATATTCATCTAGTATTTCTGAAAGTAATATTGAGACTTTTGGTGAAGTAAAAATATATGAAGAGCTAAGTGCCTTTATAGACAATTATGACAAAAATTTGAATCTTCTCTTAGCGTCTTCAATGCCAATTAGATATAGCGAATGGTTCCTCAATTCAATCCCTGAAAATGTCAATGTATTTTCGCATAGAGGTACTAATGGTATAGATGGAATGGTCTCATCTTCGCTCGGGATATCAATTGGGTCAAAAAAAGATGTTTTATGTGTTGTTGGTGATGTCGCATTGACGCATAATATTGGCTTTCTTGGATCGTGTAATGAAATCGCTAAAAGGAATTCATCAAAAATAGTCTTTGCTCTAGTGGACAATGATGGTGGGGCAATATTTAGTCATCTTGATCAGGCAGATAATACTTCATTGAAAAATAACTATTCTGACTTATATATAACAAAGCCAAATATAAACTATGAAAGCCTATGTTCAGCTCTAGGTATTAACTATTTTGAATTTGAAAATGATAAAAACTTTAAACACATAGAAGAGTATTTAAACGGAAATATAAACGGTGTGTGTATAGTTAAGTTTAAAGTCGATCATTATTCAGGAAGAAAATGTATGATCAAAATAAATGAGCTATTGGCTGATATTCATTAAGGCATCACGTATTACGCCAAGTTTTGCTTTGGTTTCATCCCATTCTTTTATCGGATCTGAACCTTTTACGATACCTACACCTGCGAACAATGTAGCGGTTTCTTTAATCACTTTTGCACAGCGAAGAGCGAGAGCGCTTTGTCCGTTCAAATCTGAATCAAACCACCCAATAGGCGCTGCATAAATCTCACGATCAAAATCTTCTAGCTCATCAATTATTTCAAGTGCTTTAGCTGTAGGCACACCTGCAACTGCAGGGGTCGGATGAATTATATTTATTAAATCAATTATGTCGATATTTTTATCGACAATTGCTGAAATATTTGTTGCTAAGTGGGCAACATGAGGGAGCTTTATCACACTTGGGTTTTCGGGGTAAAAAACATTTTTAGAAATTTTGTTCAACTTAGCAACAATATCTTCTACGACTACCTTATGTTCAAAAGTATCTTTTGTATTAGTCCTCAAATCTGCAAGGTCTTGTTCATCATCATTTATTCGGGCATGTCTTTTTCTTGTACCTGCCATTGGTTGTAATTTAATTGTGTCATCAAATTTTTCGAGTAGTAGCTCTGGTGAGGCACCTACAAAGTTATTAATTGAATAAACGTAGCAATCTGGTTGTGAATCTAGGAGCTCTAAAAACAATATTCGTTTATTTATTGCAGTATCCGAAACCATTTTTAGCTGTCTAGCCAAAACAACTTTGGAAACCTCTCCATTTTCAATGTATTTTAAAGCTCTGCTGACCTTGTCGCTGAAGTTTTCTTTTGCCTCTGTGCTTGTAAGTTCTAACTGGTGAGGATATTCATTACTGTCGTTAACAAATTTAGTTTCTTCAAAATTCTCATCGATAGAAAACCTGTAATGCGTTACAAAATTTCTATTATCAATATGTATAGCTTCTTTAGGAAAGGATATTTTTGTTTCATCTGACGACTTGTTCTTAAAGCTAAGTCCAAAAATTATAAACGGCTTAATTTTAGGTGTTTCGTAATTGTCATTTACCTCTTTAAGTAAACCCTTTATATCTGAAATATTAGAAGTAAATAGTTCTCCACGATTTATATAGATCCCTCGATTAGAAGAAAAAATCTGATCGCTTTCTAGTAGAGTTCTTTCAAGAGTTGCCTCTAGCTGATACTGGTTATATTGAGTAAAAATTTTTTCGATCATTTCGTACTAACCTTGAGCAACAGACTTTGTCGAACATACCAAAATTAACGAACCCCCAATTAACGTGTCAACAGATACATTCTCATGATCAACACTCTTTAGTAGCTCAACTATTTTTTCGTTACTAGGTAAGTAAGAAGTTGACCTCGGAAGGTATTCGTAGGCATCTTTATTTTTTGAGATTATCTTGCCGAGTTTAGGAGCGATTTTAAACATCCATAATTTGTTGAATATCCGTATTATAGGGTTTTTTGGCACACTAACATCGACGGCGACAAATCTTGCTCCAGGTTTTAACACTCTATTTATCTCTATAAATAAAGTTTCTAAATCAACAAAATTTCTAAGACCATAACCACAAATCAAACCATCGCAACTATTATCTGCAAAAGGCATATTATTTCCGTCACATTGGACCGAAAGAAGTGTTCCATATGAATTATCTAGCATTCCATATGAGAAATCACATGAAATTGGACGAGCTCCCTCTTTAATTAGCATTCGCGACAAATCACCTGTACCGCTAGCTAAATCAATTATCAAAGAATTTTTGCTTGCTCTTAATGCTTTAATGGCAATTTTTCTGGAATGTTTGTCCATCCCTAATGAAATGAATTTATTTGCTTTCTCGTAACTTGGTGCTATGTCATCAAACATGGATTTAACCATGTTTCTCTTTTCTTCTCCTACAGGCAACGATTCTTTATTCTTCATATTTGTTTGTCTCTATTTTAGAGGCAAAACCAACATGATCTGGAAGTGAGTAGTTTTTTCGAAATGCTCCAATAGCTGCTAAAACAACAAAAAGTGACGCTCCGACAACTATAAAAAGTATTCTTGCCCCAAAGCGGTTTACAAATGCACCTTGTATTAGCGAAGCAAGAGGGAATAAAAGCCCAAGTGTTGCCATGAAAGTTGCTGATACTCGACCTTTTAATGCATTAGGTGCAACCAATTGTGATGAAAGAGTAGTTGATGTGAGTGTTCCTAGATAAGTCACTCCAAACAAAAATGAAAATGGTGTGGCGACAAACAGGTTTGGCGATGATCCAAAAAAGATAAGTACAAATGGAAGTGTAAAAAGGAATACTTGTTGAGTACGTGTCGGACCAAATTTAATATGTAGGGTAGTGATCATTACCGAAATTAAAACGGCGCCTATTCCTTGAGATGATGTAAATAAGGAAGTTCCTAAGTTTCTATATTTGAAAACTTCATCTGCGACATTTGGTAAAAGTGAAATAAACGGACTGGCCCAAAAGATGGTCACTGCATAAATTAAATACGGAGTTCTAATTCCAGATTCTTTAGATAATATAAATTTCCATCCATCTAACAACAGAGTTGCTGAATTTTTGTGATCTGCATTGCGTGCATGTTCTTGGTAGTGATCGTCTTTAACTAATAGCAACATGACAACAACCAATAAAAAACTGAAAGCATTTAGAAGCAGTGCTTGAGTGTAATGACCGGTAGAAACAAAAATGGCAGCTATTGCCGGTCCAATAATCCTTCCTAAATTCCACTGAGCAAACATTAAAGATAACGCTCCCGGTAAATATTTTGGAGGAACTATATCTGAGAAAAATCCTTGCCAAGTAGGGAAGCTTATGGCATTTAAAAAACCTGTCATGAAAATTAGAGAAATCACAAGTGTTGGGGTAGCAAAGTCTTTTGCAACGCTAAGAGATAAGAACAATGCAATAATGCATGCAAGAATATTGGTGATAACAAGTGTATTTCGACGTGGGAATTTATCTGCAATAGTCCCGCTGAAAATACCTAACAGAGCTTGAGGGATATATCCAGCAGCCATTGCTCCAGCAACGATTATTGCATTTTTTGTTGTGGACTGCATGTATATACCAATGGTGACAGTTTCGACCCATGTCCCAATATTTGAAGTGACTGCACCGATAAAAAGTCTTCTATAGGGCTTATAAGAAAGCGCTTTTAGAGAATCGATGCTTTTCATGAGTATAGATTAGTTTGAAATTTCGACTAGTTTCGATGCGTGACAAATTTAATCATAGGCATAATCTCGATTATTTCGTTATTTGTTTTGTCATATAGAAATAAGAATAAATATGTTCTAAGAGAATCTGTATCAGATTCTAATTCGTTAATATCAGTAATTATCCCAGCTAGAAACGAATCTTCAAATTTAAAAAACTTGTTGCCAAGCCTTTATGAACAAAGTTATGTGAATTTCGAAGTGATTGTTGCAAACGATGAATCAAGTGATGATACAAAAAAAGTTTCAGCATCGTTCGGTGCGAAAGTTGTAGATATTAATGATAGGCCACCGAAAGCGAAACCAAAGGCTTATGCTTGCCATCAAGGCTATTTGGAGTCGACTGGAGACATAATTGTTTTTGTTGATGCTGATACTTTTATGTCGAAAAACTTTTTATCTTCGTTAGTAGATGTCTTTGTGAAGGAAAACGTAGAAATAGTTTCAGTACAGCCGTTCCATAAATCTAAGAAAATGTTTGAGCAATTGTCGTTATTTTTTCATTTTGTTTCAGTTGTTGGATCAGGTATTTTTAGTACTATAAAAATTGACAATGGCATTTATGGGCCATGTATTGCATTTACAAAGAATACGTATGAATCAACTAAAGGTTTTGCTAACAATAACGTAATGACAAGCGTCATTGAAGATTATGAACTGTCAAGGGTTATGGAAATTAACAATATAAAATATAGTCGTAAAATTGGTTTAAATATTTTTCAATATAGAATGTACTCATCGCTAAAAGATCTATTTTACGGATGGACAAAAAACATTTCTCGAGGCGCAACGAAAACTAATCCATTAATAGTTTTGGCTATGGTCATCATGATAGGAAGCATGGTTTCTATGCCATTGAATATCTTTTATGGAGATCAAACTTTGCAAGCTATTAATCTGATTTGTTTTTTAATTTTATTAGTTATGTTTATTCGAATTGCGCTAAAGCTGGGGAATTATGTTTTAGGTATTGCTTTTTATCCTGTTTGTATAATGTTCTTTATTGTAACTTTTATGTTTGCATTGCTAAGTCAAATATTTAAAAAAGAAATCGTATGGGCTAATAGAAAAATAAAAGCATAAAAATGAAAACGTTAATTTTACTTATAGTTTTAGACTCACTTATATGGGTTTTTGCCTCTGTAGTAATCGGTTATGTTTGTAATAAACTACCGAAAAATTTTTTGGATAAAAGTATTGTATTTCCTGTTTCACGAAAAACATCACGGCGTATAGAAAAGTATCTAAAAATAAAAAAATGGAAAGACGCAATGCCTGAGGCTGGAGGTTTCTTCAATGGCGGTATATCTAAAAAATCTTTAATGTCGTTAAATAAAGAAGGGTTAAATATCCTCCTATATGAAGCCAAACGTGCAGAGCTAGTTCACTATCTAATATTTAGTGTTTTCGTAATATTCTTCTTAATTAATCCGGTTTCTTTAGCAGTAATAATGTTTATTTATGCATTTATAGCCAATATTCCTTGTATATACATACAAAGATATAACCGTTCGCGAATATTAAAGGTTATGGAACGAAATTAGGTCGATAGACCCATTGTTAACTGAGACTTATTCCATAATAATGACGGTACGAGGTGCGGAATTAGTCCGCTTTCTACAGGAGGGTCTGTCTGGGCAGGTGTGCAGGTCCTCCTTTTTTTATGCTTTAAATTATACTTTTTAAATGTCAAATGATGAACTTATAGTGCGAAGACATTATGGAGAAAATGAATTAGGTGAAGAATTTTTATTAGGTGATCCACTTAGTCACTTTAAAAATTGGCTTTTAGAATCAAAACAAAATGGCGATTTTGAACCTGACGCATTTGTGCTGAGTACATGTAGTTCATCAGGTGTAAATGCGCGTATGGTTGCTTTGCGAGGCATTGCTGATGATTCCTTATATATTTATACAAATTACAATTCAAATAAAGCAAAAGAAATAGAAGAAAATAATGATGTCGCACTTACATTTTATTTTGCCAGTATTTTCCGACAAGTTCGCATGAAAGCAAAAGCCTACAAACTAGATAGCAATCAAAATGATCGTTATTTTGCAACGAGACCACAAGGTTCAAAAATAGGCGCATGGGTGTCGCGGCAAAGTGAACCATTAGGTTCTAGAAAAGAATTAATAGAAACTTATAAACAATATGAACATGATTTGGGCGATAACATCGAGAGGCCACCTTTTTGGGGTGGTTATAGGCTCGTTCCGTATGAGTATGAATTTATGCAGGGTCATAAAGATAGGTTGCACGATAGATTTAAATTCCAAATACTAAATGATGGAACAATTAAACGCGAACGGCTTTGGCCTTAATAAAATTCGCATGATCTCTTGAACTTAAAAGTTTCGCTGACCAAGTAGTATTTAAATTTTCCACTTCTCCATGGCTCATGATTTCTGAATTTGTTACTTTAATACCGCATTTAGCAAATTCATCTTTGTTATTAATGAAGAAATCTGGTGTGATCTCACCTAGATGAGATAAACGTTTTGGCAAATTCTCTTTCCATATTTCACCATTTATAATTATCGTTATCTCTCCATCTATTTTGGCGCAAGACGAGATTGAATTCAGGATGTTTTTGTCTAATTCCGCAATTCCTGTGAGAAGGTCACCCCAGGGGAGAATCACTCGTACTTCATCGCATAGGTTTTCGAAAGTTGGATAAGAATCTTTGATGTTTCCATAGACACACAACAAGTTATCGACACCACCGCGAGTTTTTTTCCTGTGTGCTTGTTTTGATGATTTTTCAAGTGAGTTGTATGCAGAATCTATTGCTACGTATAAGCTATCTTCATGATTACGTGCATCTCGGAGGGTACCTTTTGCATCACCGGCTCCAATATCTAATATGACCTTGTTATATTTTTCTATTAGATCTAAAAAAAGACCGCGAGATAATTCTTCGCGGTCTTTTCCTTTAACAATTAATGTCACGTTTAAACATTCGCATGTTCAAGCATCAATTCAGAGTCTTCTTCGTCTAAATTAATTTCGCTTTTAGCCATTTCTTGCCTGTATTGCGCCAATAATTCGATAGATGTAATAGCTAAGTTATGTTCTTTAGCTATTTGTTCTAATGAATCCATACGAGCAGCTGTTCCATCCGTGTTGAGGATTTCACAAAGCATACCAATTGGAGCACAACCAGCTAGACGAGCTAAGTCTATTGTCGCTTCTGTATGCCCGCGTCTCGCTAAAACTCCATCTTCACTTGCTCGAAGAGGGAAGATATGACCAGGACGGTGAAAATCTTCTGGTTTTGTGTCTTCTTTTGCACAAGAAGACACAGTTAAAGCACGGTCTTGTGCTGAAATTCCACTTGTTCCACCTTTGTGGTCTATTGGAACACAAAACGGAGTATCAACAGTAACCATGTCACCTGTCAACATTGGTTGAAGCTCGAGTTTTTCTATGATTGAAGGAGAGCATGGCATGCAGACTAATCCACGACCATGTGTGATCATGAAGTTGACTGATTCTGGCGTACAGAACTCTGCAGCCATAATGAAGTCACCTTCGTTTTCTCTATCTTCATCGTCAACGACGATAACAATTTCTCCACGTGCAATTCTTTCGATTACGTCGCTAATTGAATTGAGTGCCATGAGGCTGTCTCCTTACTTTGTTTATTATTTGATGATGCGTTAGCACCGGTTACATTTTCTGTTTCATTATTTGGTTTTGAAACAGGAAAACTAATTGCAAATCTTGCACCGCCAAGATCTGATGAAGAAACACTGATAGATCCATTATGTAGCAAAATTATTTGTTTAGAAATAGCCAAACCAATGCCGGCTCCTCCGTCTTTAGTGTTTCGATCGGTGTCTGCTCTGAAAAATCGTTCAAAAACATGATCAACAACAGCCTCATCTACACCAGGTCCATTATCATCTATATAAACGATAATTTCATTTCCTTTAGGATGCATAGATCCACGAATCATCCCATTTTCAGGACAGTGACGGGCAGCATTACTCATTATGTTCGTAAACACTTGAACTAATCTGTGAAAATCTCCTTGAACATAAACTTCACGAGATTCAATTGAGATTGTTATCTCAGGGAAATTCGTCGAAACAACGTCACGAGCACTGTTTAACGCTGAACTAATTTTGACAGGTTTAAAATCTAGCTGAGCTACACCTGATTCGAGTTGAGATAAGTCTAGAAGTTGTTTTACTAATGCAGCCAAATGCTCGGTCTGCGTTAATAAACTCGATAGTTTTTCATTAGTAGGCTGCTCGATGCCATCGACAAGGTTTTCTAATTGAGCTTGTAACGCAGTTACAGGAGTTTTTAGCTCATGGCTTGCATTTGCTATTAATTCTTTACGCAAATTCTCTGTTTTAGAAAGTTCTTCTGCCATCGAATTAAATGTTTGAGCCAAAGCACCAATTTCATCTCTTGAGAGAGTTTCGACACGTTGCGAATAATCTCCGACACTTAACCGTTTAGATACTTGCGCTATCTCTTTAAGCGGTGTTGTTAAACCTGCCGCAAAGAATTTTGTCAATACTAAAGCAACTATTGCAGCAATGGCACCTGCGGCTGAAGGCCAAATTAAACCTGTCTGTACGCCAATCCAAAAAAGAACAACTGTTGTTGCGACTGCACCGAAAACTAGAAAACCAATTTTCATTTTTAAAGATCTAAATGCAGATAAAGGCCTTAATGGGTGAGAAACTATGTGGCTTATGCTTTGCGAGAGTTCTTCAAGGTGTTCACTTAGTTGCTCGTTTTTCATGCGCTCACCTTTTTGTTGTTTTCCTCATACTCAAAGGCGTAACCAACAGCATGCACTGTTCGAATGAAATGCGGACCGATCTTTTTTCTTAGTGATCTGATATGTGAATCAACAGTTCTTAAATTTCCATGGTTAAATACATCGTTTATATTTTCATTTGAAGAATCATCAATTGTTAACATTTCAACTAGTTCTTCTCTTGTATATACAGCACCAGGATTAGAGCACAGAGTTGATAGAAGTTTGAATTCAGTTGGAGTGGTGTGAATGAATTCATCTTTAATAAAAATGCTATGAGAAGTTGGGTCGATCGTTAAAGTTCCAAACGTAACTTTGTTATTTAATTTTGTAGAAATATTATTGATATTTTCTCTTCTACGAATCAGAGCATTAACTCTGGCTACTAATTCACGAGTTGAAAAAGGTTTTGTTACATAATCGTCTGCGCCAATTTCAAGACCAGAAATAATATCGTTTTCACTGTCTCGAGCAGACAAAATTAATATCGAAGTATCTTTATTTGCTCTAAGTTTTGAAGCCAGGCTAAGACCATCAAGGCCTGGGAGCATTATGTCCAAAATGGCCACTTCATATGGTTCATTTATGGCTAGATCCAAGCCATCTTTGCCGTTATCTGCGACTGAAACTAGGTATCCTTCATTAATAAGTCGAGCGGCAAGAGCAGAAGCTATATCTTGCTCGTCTTCGACAATGAGGATGTGCTTTTTCACACCTATATTCTACGTATTTCTTTCACTGTACTATCTGGTCGAATTGTGAAGATTTTGTAGTGAAAACGTAATTTTGATGGTTAAACCTACTAACACTCGAATACTATCGGGTGATATGTCCGAAAAGGCCTGAAAAGGTAGGTGGAACCTCCAGTATTGATGCTAAATAAGTAGTCAAAACACGACGAGAATAGCAATATGACCTGGTCGCAGCCACCAGATGACCCGATGGATAACGCGCATTCAATTACGAATGGCGTATTTACTGCTGCGGGAATTCAGGTTAAATCAACATTAGGTTCATCGTATATAACTGACGTAATTAAAGTTGATAAACAAGGTAGCGAAAAAGCAATCAAAATTTTAACGACCAGTGCAACTAAAGATGTAGATCTAAAAAATAGATTTTTAACTAATGCAAGATATAACCAGTCGCTTGGGGAATTTACTCAAATGCAAATTTCTGAAATTGTTGATAGCGGTCCACGTCCATATTATGTGATGGAACGCGTTTCGCAATCTTCATTGTTAGAAATAATCAGATTGCATGCACCTATTGATCCAAGATGGCTTATAGAACTTTTACTACCTATTGCAAAAACTTTAGATACTATTCATCAACGAAATGTTTTGCACGCAAATATAAAACCAAGCAATTTACTTGTCGTTGTTGAAAATAACCAAGAAAAAATGATGTTGGTTGATTATTTGGAACCAACACTTGCTGCGACATCTGCAACTCTAACTGGAGCTGGCGTATATGCTGCACCTGAATTTAGAGCAGGTATACCAGTCTCAAATAGATCTGATATTTATTCGCTTTCTGCTGTCATGTATGAAGCTTTGAGTGCAAATTTGGCTGTAGGTGCTCACAAATCAAGTGATGGAATGTTTCATGTTTGGCGTCCCAATGATGAACTGAGACAATTGCATAATGTGAATCCAGAGATTCCAAAGCCTCTATCTGATGTAATTATGAACGGGCTTTCTCCACAAGCAATTTCTAGACAATCAAGTGCTAGTGCTTTAGTCGAAGATTCATTGAGAGTTTTAGAGCAACCTCGTACAAGGGTTAAGATTGAGAAACCACAACCAGAACATAAACCTGTTCCAATGCTATTAATTGGCATTGGGGTTTTTGTTTCAATACTTTTATTGTTTGGTATTTTCAAAGTCATCACTAGCGTATTTTCTTCATCGGATTCACCTACAACAACTACTACACAAATTTCGACTCCAACAACTGGGGCAGCAACACTAACCGATGATGAAAAAACTCTTTTAAATTTATTGAAACCAGAAAATCAAACATGTCAAATAAACCGCAATGTTGGAAACGACAGAAAATGGCCTATTGCAACAGCTATTCTTAACTGTGAATCTACGGGAATAACTACTTTAAATTATGGTCTATTTGCGAATAAAACTGATCTTGAATCTACATTTTTAGCTGCAAGAAATGCATTCGAGACAGATGCTAAAAATTCAGGTGGACAATTAGCTGCTACTCAAGCAGGATCAGATCCTTGCTCTGCAACTCCAAATGAATTCGGTCAATGGGGTTCCAAGCAAACAAATCAAAGTGGTGGATCGTTTGTTTGTGTTTCTACTCCTAATCCAAAAATAATTTGGTATGACTCAAATTCAAGATTATTTGGTGAAGCCACGTTATCTACAGGTTCAGTTACAGACCTAGTTAATTGGTGGAAAAACAAGTCAGGACCAAAATAATGGAATTAACGCTTACTGTTCAACCGCCTTCGTCTCCAGCTATAGACGTAGATTTTTCTCTTGATGCATCACGTCCAATAAAAGATGTCGTTGATGCATTAGTAAAAGCTACAGGAGTACCAGCTGTACTTAGTGAAGACATGAGCATATTTTTACCTGCAAGAAATGCATGGCTAAATAACGACATGAGCGTGTCAGCTGCAAAATTAAAAGTTGGAGAAGTTGTTGTCTTAGGTCGAAATTCTTCTACTTCTTCAGTGATGATTGGTGATATTGATGAGAAAAATAATGCATCTAAACAAAATAAATCTTCGATAGGTACTTCGCCTTACGAACTTTGTGTTGTATCTGGATCTCAAAATGGTATTAGATTTAGCCTTAATCAAAACTCTGTTGTAATTGTAGATCGAGGCGGAATGGTTCGTGTTAGTGATGCTGCAGTTTTAGCCCACGCTCCTGGTCCTGAAAATATAAATGGCACTTCAGTCGAATATGAAGGTGTAACTCAACTAGATGCTGCAGCATGTGTAATTGAGTGTCAAAGTAAAATATTTTTTACACCAATTCATGGCGACACTTTTGTAGAAGTTAGAAAAGTAACAGAGAAAACTGAATTAGATGAACATGCGATGATCGTATGTGGTGGAGTACAACTGTTTGTCCGCAAAAGAATAGTAGAACAAAATCAACATGTTTCTGAGCGTGGAATTATCGGTATTAATAGGCCTCCCCGTGATATGCAGCCTCCTACAGAAAAAATAATTGGGATAGAAGCGCCACCTAGAGATCCACAAAAAGCGAGAATTTCTCCGATATTAGTTTTTCTTCCACTTGTTGCTGGTGTTGCAATGTATTTTGTAATGGGAAGAAACCCCGTGTTCTTAATGTTTATGGCTCTTTCACCAATAATGATGATTGGTCAAGCACTTGACTCTCGAAGATCAGGTAAAAAAGAATACAAACTTGGAAAAGCAAAATATATTAAAGATATTGATAATGCTGTTGCTCAAATGCGTATTGGTCGTCGTGAAGAATTAGCTATTCGTCGTTTGGTCTTTCCTGACGCACCCGATTGTGTATCGCGCGTGACTGATTCACGTCATGACCTTTGGGATAGAAGAAGAGAAGATATTGATTATCTTGCTTTACGAATTGGTGTAGGTGATCAAGCAGCATTAGTAAGTGCGTCAATTGGCAATGGTGGAAGCGAAGACTTAAGAGACTATGGCGAAAGAAAGTTAAGAAGAACTGACCCAATAAAATTAGCACCGCTAGCAATTCCTTTACCTCAATATGGCGCCATTGGTTTGGTTGGAGCAAGAGATTTAACGAAAGATGTCACATCATGGTTGATATTGCAAATCATAACTTTGCAATCACATCGTGACGTTTCTATATGCGCTGCATTGCCAAATGATGTAGCACAAGAATATGAATATATGAAGTGGCTACCACATGTTATGCATGGTGGTGCTGAAATAGATGATCCAACAGTTGCGTTTGGTCCAGATAAATCTATTTTATTGTTTCAAAAAGTAAGAGCACTTATTGATGCACGTTTATCGAACAATAAAAATGCTTATCAAACGAATTATACAGATTGGCCAAGCGTAATATTTTTTATTGATGAATCAGTAGTAAAAGAAAGATCATTAATTGATTCAATATTAAAACTAGGTCCTGCAGTAGGTGTGTTTATTGTATTTTTGTCAACACAATTTAGAGATCTCCCTGGTGAATGTAGAGCAGTGATTGAAGTTAACGCTACTGATCCTTACCATCAAACAGCTTCAATTTCTTATCCAGGATCGGGTCAAAATCCGATTGTGTGCATGAAGGAAAGTGTAAATAAAGAAATCATTTTAGATGTTGCACAAATGATTGCACCTATGCGTGATGTTACTGCTTCCGTTGCTAGTGGTGGCGGTGGATCGTTACCTAAGGGTGTTCGCTTATTAGATGTTATTGAATTAACAAACCCATCTACAGATGAACTTGCTAGAAGATGGAATAATCCTCCTGAATCACTACAAGCTATTTTGGGTGTTACAACAGATGGAGTAATGCGTATTGACATGAGACGTGATGGTCCGCATGCCCTTGTTGCTGGTACTACAGGTTCAGGTAAAAGTGAGTTGCTTCAAACTTTTGTTGCATCAATTGCCGCAAATTATTCACCGCAAAAAGTTAACTTCCTTTTTGTTGACTATAAAGGTGGTTCAGCTTTTGCAGAATGTTCAACTATTCCACACAGCGTTGGTATGGTAACCGACCTTGATGAGTATTTAGCTCAACGTGTTTTGATTTCGTTAAATGCAGAACTTAAACGTCGTGAAGCATTGTTGCGTGAATATGGAGTTAAAGACCTTGTAGTTTTTGAAAAACGTTTTCCAAATGAATGTCCACCTTCACTTTTAATTGTTATTGACGAGTTTGCGGCACTCGTGCGTGAAGTCCCAGATTTCGTTGAAGGTGTTGTTGACATTGCCCAAAGAGGACGAAGTTTAGGTTTACATTTAATTTTGGCTACTCAGAGACCAGCAGGTGTCGTTAACGATAATATACGTGCAAATACTAACTTACGTATTGCTTTACGTATTGCAGATACTGGTGACTCAAACGATGTTATTGGTACCGATGAAGCTGCACGTATTCCAAGAACAATTCCAGGTAGAGCTTTTGTAAGAATGGGTCCTAGTGATCTTCAAGCATTCCAAACTGCTTATGGTGGAGATTTTACAGTCGCTGTAAATCAAAATAATGCGAACGAAGAAGTTAAAGAAAAAACACCAATCATCGTTGAACCATTCTCGTTATTAAATGTTGTTGAGTTATCTGTTGAAGACGACTTAGAAGTTTTGGTTGATGAAGCTCAAGAAAAAGATGATTCTGCCTTGACAGATTTACGTTATCTATGTGCTGTTATCTCGCAAACTGCCCAAATGTTGAATCTTCCATCACCTCGTGCTCCATGGAAAGCTCCACTGCCTACATCTATTCCTCTACATAGTATTGGTGATGCATCTTTATTGGATTCGAATGATCCAGGTAGACGCGTCATTTTAGGTGTTATGGACTTACCTCAACTTCAAGATCAACAGACATATGTGCATGATTTTGAAAGTGACGGCAACTTATTTATTTACGGTACTTCTTCCTCAGGAAAAACTACAGCGTTAAGAACAATTGCAGGTTCGTTAGTAGTTTCTGCTGCACCAAGTGATGTTGTTATTTATGCGATTGACTGTGCAAGTGGTGGTTTGGAATGTCTAAAAGGATTACCTCACTGTGCAAGCGTTATTAACTCACGTGATGCAGAAGGCATGTCTCATTTCTTAAATCGAATGAATTCTGAAACAGAAATGAGAAAAGAACTATTCAGACGAGAAGGTGTCGCAAGTCTTGGAGAATATAGAACAAGGTTGCGTAACAATGGTATGGAAACAAATGTTCCGATGCCAAGAATCGTTGTGCTTTTGGATTCATTTGCGGGATTTAACGCTGCGTTTGAAAAAGTTGAATATGGTGCATGGATAGATCAAGTTCAACGTTTAACAGCAGAAGGTAGACCTTTAGGTATTCATATTGTTATTACTGCAGATCGTAGGGGAGCGATACCATTTAATATGGCAGGGCTTGTGGAACAAAAATTGATTCTTAATATGGCTGATCCTGACGAATTAAGTTCGCTAGGAGTTCCGCATAAAATTGCTAAAGAAATTAAGTTGTCACCAGGACGTGCATTATTGCGTGGTGAACTTGAAATTCAAATACCTACAGTTTCTGGGGCCCCAGACGGATCAAGTCAAGCGACGCAATTAGTTGCAATTGCTCAACATTTGAAGAGTGTTTATGGTGATGTTGAAGCTGTTAAGGTTCCGTCGCTTCCTGACCATGTTTCATTAGCTTCAATTCCACATGGTGGCGATAACTTACATGCATTAATAGGTGTCGCTGTTAGTGAAATAGGTTTAGCGCCTTGTGGCGTCGATTTAGGACGCGGGCATTTCCTTATTGCAGGCGGCCGTGAAACTGGTAAATCAACAGCGCTTCTTTCAATAATTCATTCTTTAAATGCGAAAGAAAATCCTCCAGCAATTTTTGTTTTTACCCCACGACCAAATTTCATTTCTTCACTTCCTGATATGCATAATGTCGCTGTAGGAACCATTGCTTGTGAAGAGCAGTTAAACGAATTGGTTCAAGCAGTTAACCAAAGTCAAGGACAAAGTCCTGAAGTCGTTGTGATTATTGATGATTGTGAAGATTTGTCAGAAGGGACTTTCTCTCTTACTTTAGAATCTTTGATGCGTGAAATGAGAGACAAACTTCATGTTGTAGCAGCAGGTGATCAAAGTGCATTTGCTCGAGCATACTCAGGATGGATTGCTGAAGTTAAAAAATTAAAGAGTGGTTTGTTGTTAAAACCTGATCCACAATTAGATGGTGAAATCCTTGGCGTTAAGTTACGTGTTTTACCGGGACAAACATTCCCTCCAGGACGAGGATTTTTGTGTTTGGA
>JAXLRE010000010.1:0-67681 GCA_046331265.1 Acidimicrobiia bacterium
TAAATTTTATATTCAATAAAGTAATTTCAACAAACCAGATAGTGAAATTATTCTTAGGTAAACCGTCGACTGGCATATACATATAGGTTTAGAGCTAGAATGTAAAGCTCGAATGTAAGCCTTTTGGAGGAAAAAATGAGTGGTGTATGCCAAGTAACTGGGAAGCGCCCTGTAACAGGGAAAAATGTATCCCACTCTCATATAAGAACTAATCGTTGGTTTCGACCAAATCTACAAACAAAAAGATTTTTCGTACCAAGTGAAAACCGCTTCGTTAAACTTCGAGTAAGCACTAAAGGTATCAAAATCATCAATAAACGAGGTATCGAAAGCGTTATTGCTGAGATTCGTGCTCGTGGCGAAAAGGTTTGATTTAAATGGCAAAAAATCTTAAAAGAATCCTAGTTAAACTTCGTTCTACTGAAGGTTCAGGGTTTACTTACTATACAAAAAAGAACAAGAACAACTCTCGTGAACGTATCGAATTAATGAAATACGATCCAAAACTTCGTAAACACGTTCTTTTCAAAGAAGAGAAATAGTCTTTTCTCTATAAATCATTAGACCCATATTGAATATGTGGCATTTGTCCTAATATAGGTTTTGTTGTTACAATAATTAAGGCCAATTATTGGATGAATGGAATCAAATGGCAAAAAATATAGGTCTTGTCGTAGTTGGCGACGGAGTACTCAATGGTGAGTTCAAAGATGGTGCTTCGACAGTTTTAATTTCAGAACTAGAAAAAGCTGGAGTTCAAGTTTCAAATATCGCAATTTCTGGAAATAGTTCATCGCAAATCAATAGTGCAATAAGAGATTTAATTTCGCAAGGTTGCGACAACATAGTTACTCTTGGAGCACTTGGCGTAGATTTACGCGGCCACAATCACAGGTCAGGCGTAGCTCAAGCACTCGGGTGCATAACAGACTATTGCCCAGAAGTTGTATCTCACATTCAACAATTCTGTGAAAAACCAGAGTTACGCGCACATGGTATTCAATCTGAATTATTTGTTGCATATGATACTGGTGCAACAATTCCATTATTTGTAAATACAGGACGTTACTCACGACCAATTACAGTTGCATCATTTTCTGGATATCCAGATTTAATGGTGAACCAAATAGGTGCTTACATTGAAAATGTTATAGTACCTAAAAACGAAGAAACTCCTGTTACATATCCCGAGTTATTTTCTTCTTGGACTCTAGATCCAGCAGCTATTCCTGAAGATGGACATGAATACGTGCGCTTAGTTGAATCACAAATACGAAATAGTTATGATTTTGATCAAAGTCAACAAGGTGTTGATATATATTTTGATATATCAAAATTTACACCTGCTAGATATGCGTTTCTTGCGGCAAGCCTTAGAGAAAGAAATATAGCCATCTCATCTGTAAAAGTTTGTGACACAAAGTCTATGTATCCTTCTATGGACGGAGAAATTACTATTGTGGTTCCGGAGACATCTGAAGTGGAACAACTTACCTTTAGTTCCAATGCTACTATCGACGAAATCAAAGCTTTAGTTCATGCCATAGATGGTATTGCTCCTAGAGAATATAGAGCAACTATAAAAACTAATGTCCAACTCGACACTCTTCAACGTGCAATTCAAAATTTTGATGTTGAAGTACTAGGTAGATCACCTATGTATGTTGCTGTACCGAATCTTGATGATCCAACTACTGGAGCAAACATAGAAATAAAGTCAGACTCACTTGCAGCAATAACTGATGCAATAACCTATATTGAACAACAAGCTGAAATAAATGGATGGGAAATAAGAGTAAATAACTTAGTTCCACCAATGAACAAAGTAAGCAAAGAACAATTTTCTGATTCAAGGTTGCCGAGAAGTGTTATGGATTCTGATAATAAACTTCTTTGGCCACTCCCAGATAATGTGTCTTTTGAATATGGTTTTTTAATTGGAAATAGTGGCTCATCAGACAACACTGAAAGAGCTAAAGAACTAATAAATAAACTTGCAGAAATATTTCAGACACAAAATACTCCTGGTGATTACGAGTTTGAAGTGTATAAAAATTCTCTTGGAATTCTAAGACCAGTCACAATTGTCGCGATCAATGAGTTATGCGTTGCGTACGATTTAGATTTACCTGATTTTGTTACACCTGATGTATTCGAAAAAGCGATTGGTCTTCTATCTAAGTCAAGTCAGCATCAATTAGAAAAAATAATGGATCCTTCCAGCGGCATTTCGCTAATAGATCCGTCTTAAAGGTTTGACATGACTAAACATACAAGAAATTTTGATGACGCTTTTAGAAAAGTAACTAATCGTCCGCGTATTCGGAGAAAAAGAGAAAATGAGCATCGATCTTATGCAGAAGATTTTTGCCATTTGGTAAAAAAGTTTCCTCGTGATGCTGCAAGAAGTACCGAAGTTTTTGATTTTGCTGCAAAACTTGCCAATAATGGCAACGGTGATTTAGCTCTAGAAGCAGTCGAATACTTGTTTAATAGCGAAGCAGCACTAGTCACCTTTAACAAGCATGTTGGTTTTGCGCTTAGCGCGCTTGCCAATAATGGACATGCAAGTGCTGTTAAAGAAATACTCAGAAGAGCAACTAGAGAACACCCTGCAAATATTGCTGCGAATACCTCAATTGGCGAGGCATATGAAGCTCTTATTCATCAAGGCTTTGTAAAAGATGTTGCTAAGCAATTTTTCGCTCTTTGTGTAAATGAACCAAAACTTGTTGCAGAAAACTCTGAAACAGGCTGGGTGCTATCGAGCTTGATTCAGGGCGGAAAAGTCGTCGAAGGAATAGATGCGTTTATCATTCTAGCTACTCACGAACCAAAAGAATTAGCAAAAAATAAGACAATCGAAAAAGCAATATCTGCGATTAGTGCAATTGATACACAAAAGATTTTTGGTAAAAATAAAGCTGACCACATTGAAAACTTAATTGTTTCGCTTCATGATATATCTCGCGACGGCGGTAGATCTCAAAGCTAAGATTGCTATATGGCTAATCCAAAAATTGCTGTTCTGGGACTTGGAATCATGGGGAACGGGATCGCGACCAACTATTTAAAATCCGGATATGAAGTTTATGTTTGGAATAGATCTAAAGATAAATGTTTAAATGTTGAAGCTTTAGGTGCAACCACTGTTGATTCTCCAAAAGCAGTCTGTGAAAATGCAGATATTATTTTTGATGTGACAGCTAACGATGAGTCATCTAAATCTATTTTCTTCGACGAAGGTATCCTCGCTCGTGCTACTCAAAATCAAGTATTGATTACTTGTGCAACACTTTCTATTGATTATGTAAATGAACTTAGTTCTGCATGTGAAGAAAAAGGATTAACTTTTTTTGACATGCCTATGACTGGTTCTCGAATAGGCGCCGAATCAGGAAATTTAACTCTGCTCGTAGGTGGTGAAGAAACAAAACTTTCTGACTTGAGACAGCATTTAGAACCTATAGCTGGAGATGTTCGTTATTTCGGTAAAGCGGGCAATGGAATGAAATTTAAATTAATTCTTAACGCTATTCAAGCAGCTCATGTCATTGCGTTTGGTCAAGCGATGAAGCAGGCAAAGACTGTTGGGTTGGATTTAAATACGACAGCAGAATTTATTGCAGAAAAGCCAGGTGGGTATCCGACACAAATGTCGAGCAAAGCGTATTTTGAACCTCCATCACAAACACAGTTCAGTGTTAAATGGATTTTGAAAGATTTAAAGTACGCGAAAGAAATGCTAAACGAAAATAATTTTTCTGAATCATCTTTGAATGTCTCGATTCTGGATGCTTCAATAAATGTACTTCAAGACGCATACGATAGAGGTTTAGGAGATCTAGACTGGACTGTTGTAAATCAATAGTGTTTGTGGGATTTTCTATCGAAAAACGATAGTTTTTCGACCCAACACGGGGATTAGGGTTAGAAGTCTTCGTCGAGGTCGACTTCGCCTTCAACAGCAGTTTGATATGCACTTACTCTACGTTCAAAGAAGTTAGATAATTCTTGAACATCTTGTAGATTCATGAATTCAAAAGGATTTTTGACATTATATTTTGTTGGCATACCCAACATAACAAAGCGTCGGTCAGCACAATATTCTAAATATTGTTTTACTTCAGCCAAAGGAAGACCAGGAATTCCGTTTGTTAAAACATCTTCAGCAAATTGATATTCGCAATCTATGGCTTCTTGAAACATTTCTTCAACTTGAGCGCGCATTTCATCATCAAAAAGTGTCGGTTCTTCTTTTCGAACAGTTTCAATAACTGCAAAAGCAAACTCCATGTGACAGCTTTCATCTCTGAAAACCCAGTTAGTTCCAGATGCTAACCCATTTAGTAAACCTTTTGAACGTAAAAAGTAAACATAAGCAAAAGCAGCGAAGAAGAACAGACCTTCAATGCATGATGCGAAACAAATTAGGTTCAACAAGAATTTACGTCGATCTTGTGGAGTTTCAAGCTTGTTTAAATCCCAAACAGAATCTATCCACTTGTAGCAAAAATCTGCTTTACGTTTAATTGAAGGAATAGTTTCAATTGCTCTAAACATTTCGTGACGTTCACGATGATCAGGGACATATGTATCAAGCAGAGTTAAATAAAACTGTACATGCAATGCTTCTTCAAAAAGCTGACGAGATAAATAAAGTCGCGCTTCCGGAGTATTAATGTGCTGATATAGATTCAAAACCAAGTTGTTCGAAACAATAGTGTCACCAGTAGCAAAGAACGCAACAAGTCTTTTAACAAGGTGTGTTTCTGCCGGAGATAACTTATTGTTTAGATCGTTTATGTCTGAAGAAAAATCGACTTCTTCTACTGTCCAGGTGTTACGAATAGCTGCACGATACATTTCGTAAAACTCTGGGTAACGCATAGGTCGTAGAGTCAACTTGAAACCAGGATCTAAGATGTGAGGCTCATGCTCCATCCCTGGCAAAGTTTGTTCTTCGTTTTCTACATCAGTTTCTGAAAATAGATTTTCTTCCGTGTCGGCAGTTGATGTCATTGGCAGGATTCACAGCTTTCTGGGTTTTCTAACGAACAAGCGATTTTTTCTGCAAGAGAAAGATCGACAGTTGTATCTGGTGTTTTCGCACTTGATACGTCTCCAGCAGTTGTGGTCTGGCGGATTCGTGTCGCAGGGCGAGAACGTAAATAATACGTTGTCTTTATTCCTTTTTGCCACGCGTACATATACATAGATGACAATTTTCCGATAGTAGGAGTTTCCATGAACAAGTTCAATGACTGACTTTGGTCAATGTAGGCTCCTCTATCTGCTGCCATGTCTATTAAGGATCGCATAGGAATTTCCCATGCGGTCCTATATACTTCGCGCATTTCGGTAGGGATGTCGTCGATATCTTGGATAGAACCTTCAGTTGATTTAATGCGGTCACGCATTGTCTCTGTCCATAGTCCACGTGATTGAAGATCACGAACTAGATAAGAGTTAACTTGTAAGAACTCTCCAGAAAGAGTTTCACGCTTAAACAAGTTAGAAACTTGTGGTTCTATACATTCGTAGCAACCTGCGATAGATGCAATAGTTGCAGTAGGAGCAATTGCGATTATCAAAGAGTTACGCAATCCAGATTTCATCATTCTTTCGCGTAAATCTTCGAATCGTTTTGGTTCTTGAGGTGTTGCACCCCAAAGATCGAATTGGAATTTACCTTGCGCTGCTCTTGTTTCACTAAATGCTGCGTGCGCACCAAATTCTTCTGCTAATTCAATAGAACGAACTAATGCGTGATAGTAAATTTCTTCTGAGATTCGAGCAGAAATTTTCTTTGCTTCTTCACTGTCAAAAGGAATCGCAAGCTGGAAAAATACGTCTTGTAGACCCATCATTCCTAGACCCACTGGACGCCAACGTGCGTTACTTGCTTGAGAAGTTTCGATTGGGTACCAGTTTCTATCGATCACTCGGTCTAAGAAAGTAACTGCAGTTCGAACAACTTCACCTATACGGTCATAAGCAACTTGACCATTATCAACAAACTTTGACAAGTTAATTGAACCCAAGTTACATACAGCTGTTTCGCCCTCAGAAGTTACTTCCAGAATTTCTGTACATAGATTAGAAAGGTGAATCACGTTTTCAGGCTTACCTGTTTGATTCGATTTTAAGTTTGATGCATCTTTAAAGGTCATCCAACCGTTACCAGTTTGAGCCAAAGTTCGCATCATTCTTCCGTAAAGCTCTCGGGCACTTACTTGTTTTTCATATTTACCTTGAGCTTCTGCTTCTTCGTAAATTTTTTCGAACTCTTCACCAAAGGTATCTACAAGTTGTGGCACTTGTTTTGGATCGAAAAGTGACCACATTGCATCTGATTCAACTCGCTTCATAAATAAATCTGGAACCCAGTTAGCAAGGTTTAGATTGTGTGTACGACGAGATTCGTCACCTGTATTGTCGCGTAATTCTAAAAATTCTTCTACATCAGCATGCCATGTTTCTAGGTATACACAAGCTGCACCTTTACGGCGTCCTCCCTGGTTAACAGCCATAACTGAAGAGTCCAGAGTTTTAAGCCAAGGAACAATACCGTTACTTAAACCATTAGTACCTTTGATTAAAGAACCACGAGAACGAATTCTTGTGTAAGCAAGACCAATTCCACCAGCATGTTTTGAAAGGCGTGCAACATCTTTATATTTGTCATATATAGAGTCAAGTGAATCTTGAGGAGAATCCAATAGATAGCAAGAAGACATTTGCGTATGCAATGTTCCAGCATTAAACAGTGTCGGCGAGCTTGGGAGGTATGCAAGTGAAGAAATTAAATTATAGAAGTCAATTGCTTCACGAACAGAG
Organism: Acidimicrobiia bacterium; assembly: GCA_046331265.1. GTDB lineage: Bacteria > Actinomycetota > Acidimicrobiia > IMCC26256 > JAGPDB01 > JAGPDB01. The sequence continues at coordinate 6,841 of JAXLRE010000010.1, forward strand.
TCACTTAGACCACATGCAACACGCAAGAAAAAGTATTGCGGAGTTTCAACAACTTTTCTAGTTTCTGGATGACGCAATAAATAACGGTCAGCAACTGTACGCAAACCAAAATATTCGAAAAGCCAGTTTCTCGAAGGCTCAATTGCGTCATCTAATTTACGAGCATTTGCGTTAACAAAAGCAAAGAGTTCATCGTTTACAAGACCATGTTGATGCTCATGGGCTATAGATTGACTAAAACTTTGGATTCCTTGATTACGGACTTCTTTATCTATGTAGGTAGCGAGCAATCGAGATGCAAGTTTCGAGTATTCAGGCTCGTCAACCACTAAAGCGGCAGCTGTTTGTATAGAAAGTTTGTCGAGTTCTTCTGTTGTTGCCCCATCATGCAAACCAGCAATAGTACGCATAGCGACACGTAGTGCTTCAACGCGATCAAGTCCAACAGCACAACGTGCAATAGCACGAACAATTTTATTTACATCGCAAGGTTCATAAGTACCGTTACGTTTTTTAATTTTCATCCCTGTAGCTGTGGGATCTTTAGGTGCAGAAGTTGTTGATTCACGTGAACTTGCGTTCGCGCTTATCCCAACATTTTCTTCTTCTCGATCTACTGGTGTGACCTCGGTCAGGGCCATAATCTTCTCCCCATCTGAACGACATTCGTTCGTAATCTAACTGCCAATTTCCTAACACGACTTAATTTATAAATATAAAGTTTAACTTTACATATACGATTAACTCGTGTGGGTTCCGCCCCAGCCAAATTTAAGATTATGTCACCCTCGTTTTGACACAAGCCAAATCTGACTTCACATCAACCGATGACTTTATTCTTGTTCTAACTCAAAATCTCTTGACCGCTTATATGCCTTTTCATCATTTGATGTGACCCTTGATCCTATTGCTATTTGAAGCGCATTTCAATTCAAGATCAAGAGTTTTATTTCAGATTTTTTTCCACCAGGACTTATGTATTTTTAACTTCACTTAAAGCAGATTTTTTAACATGGTTAACAACTCTTGGTATATCCACCACAGATAAATTCTTACCTGCTAAAGAGTATGCTTATCCTTCTTATCATCAACGTCTTGTAGAGCTCTATTGCGTGATCCGCGAGGAAAATCGAACTCTGCAGCTAATGCTTTTGCACCACCAACACAAGGAACTGCAAGCATTGCTCCTAGGACTCCTCCAGCTGCCACACCAATTAATGCAGCAACCATTGTTACAGGTGGAGAAATTTTTACTGTCTTACCAATTACGACTGGTTGAATAATGTGGTTTTCAATTTGTTGGTAAACAATAAAGATAACTGCACAAATAATTCCTGTCGTTGCTGATTTTGTAAAGCCAAAAACTACAAAAGGAGCTCCACCTAAAAGTCCACCGATTTGTGGAATTAAATTTGTTCCCGTAATCCATAATCCCAACAGTGGCGCAAGCGGAACACCCAAAATCAAACCTGAAATACTTATTACAAGACCAGCTAAAACCGCCACAAGGATCGATCCTGCCATATATTTACCAATAACCCTATATGCGGCACGGGCTATTCGGTCAGCTGCATCACGGTGTTTAGGGGCAATCAAACGCCTTATATTCCTTACAAATCGTGGACCATCGAGCAATAGAGCAATAAACATGATTACGAATAAAAACCCTAGATATGCTCCGTTAGCGAAGGACTTAATGATGTTCCCTAAAGGTGAACCTTGTGCACTTAGTCGTTCGGGTAGCTCGTTAAGTGTCTTTTTAATTTTCTCTTGAGTGTGTTCATTTCCTAACTGTTTACCAACAATTGGAAGTTTCGAAAGGCCTTTAACTGTTGCTGGAATATCTTTTGCGAAATTTTGTGCCTGATCAATGATTTTTGGAGATAAAAAATATCCAATTAAAAAAAGCAGAGTTACAAATATTCCGAGGACAATAGCCACCGCACCATAACGATTAATGCGTTCTTTAGGTTCATGGTCTTCTTTTTTCTTTACGCCACGAAAAATCCCAAAAGATAAATACTGAACTTTTCGAACAACAGGGTCTAGGGCTAATGCGAACAAAAGAGCAATAACAAGAGCTGTTATGGTTTGAGCGATACTTGATAAAAACTTATAACCCAAGCCGCAAGCCACTATTGCAATAATTATTGCTGGAAATGTTCGCGGATCAAGATCGATAGTATTTCTTGAGATCTCAATACCAATATCGTCTAAGTCTAGATCAGCATTTTCTGAGGGTTCACTCTTTTTATTCGCCACTTTAGTAGGTTACTTAATAATGACATCAAAAACTGTGAACCTTGCTCGCCTGCGTATATCAATACCGATGGCAATCGGAATTGTTTTATCTATCGCTGTTTCACTTTTTCTTGTGCGTTTATTTGATAATGCTTCCAGATCTATAGGTTGGATTGTTTTCTCTGGTTGTATTGCTTTGATGCTTTATCCGGCATTGAACTTCTTAGATAAGTTCGTACCCAGACAAATAGGAGTGCTTGTTTTAGTCTTATTTGTTATCGGTATGATTGCTTTTCCTGCTTACACAGTTGTGGATAATGTAAATCGTCAAACAAAAAATTTAGAAAAGTCCCTTCCAAAACGCGCACATCAGCTAGAAACTTCTGGACGTTTCGCTGCAAGTTTTAAAAAGTTTGAAATAGAAAAGAAAACGAGGAGAGCACTAAAAAGTATTCCAGAAACTTTGCAAGGTGGAGATCGTAAAGAACAAATTAAAGCAAATGCCGACAGAGCTATAGCTTTTATTGCTGGTGGCGTGTTGATGATTTTCTTTTTACTCTACGGAAATCGTTTAGTAACAGGAGCTTTGAGTGTTGTAAGCAATAAAAAACAGCGTGAAGATATAACAAACATACTTAAGCGCGCTTATGCAAAAACTGCCCAGTTTGGCTGGTCTCAAATTGGGTTAAGTATCGCAGCAGGGGTAACAACATATTTAATATGTCGACTTTATTCAATACCAGCAGCAGGTTTATTAGGTGTGTGGGTTGCGTTGTGGAATGTTGTTCCTGTGTTTGGCGTTGTGTTGGGATCGTTACCGGCAGTTGTATTAGCTGGAGCGCAAAGCATGAAACTTGCAATAACTCTGTTGATTTTCTTTCTTGTCTACGAAATTGCAGAATCATTTATGAGACATAAACTTTTAGGACCAAAAATGTTGAGATTAGATTCAATAGTTACAATCTTTGTTGTATTCGGTGGTTTAGAACTTTATGGTTTAGGCGGAGCATTAGCTGGTTTAGTTATTGCAAGTTTTGTTCATGCTCTAGCTGGCGAAATTGCTTCAACCATGCCGCCAAATAATTCTTAAGAAACCTATCTGGCTGGCAGACTATTTAAATTTGTTTTTATTATTGTTTTATCGATTTTGTTTATATTATTCAGGTTTATTCTTCTTATCTCGTCTATAAAAGGTGTATCTGAAGAATTAGATTTTTTAAGAGAGTTAGAAGTTAAACGTTGAACCAATTTATCTAAATCGTCAGGAGTTCTTGGCATATAAGTTTCTAACTGTAAATCAATTCCAGAAAATACTGAGAACGTTGTAGAAAATCTCAAACTTGAAGCACGTCGCTCTATTGCTTCAGTGACAGCTTCAACTGTGCGCGGTATCGTTGCCCAAAGTGCAACTGTATTTTCACCAATGTTCGCACCTCTATTTCTTTCGTATTGTGTAAGTCCTGGATTTGAAGCTGGGCCGATTAATGCAATAGCTCCATTTGAAGAAATTCTTCCAACTTGAGCGTTACCAATAGCTGGAACATCTGTAGTAGCTAGCTGAGTATCATCAACGAACATTCCTATTATTTGTTCGGGAAGCAATGAACGTGCATCAATAATTTCGTCAACAAAAACTTGTGTTCCATTTTCAAAAGAAACTATCTTTTCGCCACCATAACCATTGACAACTGAAGCAACACGCACGTCTACAGGATCAATAATTGAAACATAATTTCTTTGCTCTCTTGGTAAGAATGCAGAAATTTGTGCATATCTCGAACGGTTCATTCCTTGAAAATCATTTGAGCTATCAGCACTTTGTCCAGACCAAATAATTTTTTCAGGCAAAGGACATAACTGCACAGGAGACGCTGCATATAAATAGTCTGGCCCAAGTCGTGCTAAAAATTCTCCAGTTACACGACCGGTATCACCTGCCCCAATCACAAGAACCCTTTTGCCAGAATAGCGATCTAAAACTGCAGCAGGATCTCGTTTTACATCTTGAAACAAATCAAATGCGGATGTTGAATTAGATGCGATTGCATCTTTAGGTTGTTCTCCAATACCAGGTGCAGCAAAAAGACAATATGAATTAACTTTGTAAGTTTCTCCTGTCTGCGTGTCTCTTAATCTAATCTCGTATTTCTCTTCTAAAAATTTTCTGTCAAAACCAACAAACTCTGCTTCGGTAACAATGTCACAAGCTAAAAAACCATTTATTGCAGTTACGTCACCTATATCTATACCTGTTGGGTAAGTGGAACCAACAACATCGCTCAACTGTAATGCAACAGGACCTAAGGGATTTAGATTTAGATCTCCGCCAGGTAAACCACCTGTATCGAATTGTGAACTAGGTCTATGTGACCTTGAGTTAAGTCTAAATGCCGCACCATTTTTTCTAAACTGTCCACCAATTTGTGGATCTCTTTCAACAATTAAAACTTTTGCGTGAGGTAGTTTTTCTAAAATTTTCGATGCAGCAGCTACACCATGAGGACCTGATCCTACGATAACAAAATCATATTCAAGAGATTTCGCCTCGAGAGCTTCTTGTTTTATTCTCGCTGATTCTTGTTCTACTGTTTCATCAATTGAATCTAAAAGCAACTTTCTTAATTCAGGTTCCAGCATTGCTGTCGCAAAAATAGGTGATAAGTTTTTCCTATCAATATATTGTCGTGCAAAAGCAGATTTAAATTGTTCAGTTAATTTAAAGACAGCACTGTCTGGAATGTTATATCTTTGCAAGAAACCATTAAAAAATGGCTGCATTAAATAGTGACGAGATCGCTCAAACTGTCTTTGACCAGTAAAGCCACCTTCTTTTAAGCCAGCGAAATCGAGGGGATCAATAAAATCTTCTAATTGTCCTGCATTAGACATTAGAAAATTATAGACATTTTGGACATTTAGTGCAACCCCTGGAGGTTCCACCTACCTAATCACATTTTAGTATGACTTAGTGGATATCGCCTTTTTGTCCGGAAAGGTAGGTGGAACCTCCAGATTCGCGGTCAACAATAAGTGAATCGCTTTCACCTTTACGGACAACTATTACATCGCCTTCTCTAAATACACCTTCTAAAAGTTTTGTCGCTATTGCATCTACAACTTCTCGTTGGATAACTCGCTTTAATGGTCTTGCTCCAAAATCAGGATCATATCCTTTTTCTGCAAGCAATCTAACAGCATCGTCATCAACAACTAAAGTCAACCTTTTATCTTTAAGTCGAGCTGTAACATCACGCAACTGAAGTCGGACAATATTGACAAGATTATCAATTGTTAACGATTCGAATACAACAATCTCGTCAACACGATTTATAAATTCGGGTTTAAAGTGATGTCGAACTGCTTCCATGACTTGAAGTTCACTACCACCAGAACCCAGGTTAGAAGTCATGATGATCACAGTATTTGAAAAGTTAACTGTTCGACCTTGTCCATCTGTTAGACGTCCATCATCTAGAACTTGAAGCAAGACATTGAAAACATCAATATGTGCTTTTTCAATTTCGTCTAGCAAAACAACTGCGTATGGTCTTCGTCGAATTGCTTCTGTTAGCTGACCGCCTTCTTCGTAACCTATATATCCTGGAGGTGCGCCAACTAAACGCGACACAGTGTGTTTATCCATGTATTCACTCATGTCGATGCGAACCATAGCTTTTTCGTCATCAAAAAGATTTAAAGCCAATGCGCGAGCAAGCTCAGTTTTACCAACACCAGTAGGTCCTAAGAACATAAAAGAACCAATTGGTTTTTCTGGGTCAGATAATCCGGAACGAGATCTACGTATTGCAGCAGCGATTGCTTCGACCGCTTTATCTTGACCAATAACTTGGTCATGTAAAGCATCTTCAAGATGGATAAGTTTTTGCATCTCGCCTTCTAATAAACGCGAAACCGGTATACCTGTCCATTTAGAAATTATTTTTGCGATGTCGTCTTCATCGACTTCTTCTTTTAGCATTCGCTCACCAGGAGCAACTTGTTCTAGAGCTTGAGTACGCAAAGCAATTTCACGATCTAATTCTGGTATACGTGAATATCTCAACTCTGCAGCTTTTTCTAACTTACCTTCACGTTCAGCACTCTCTGCTTGATTACGAGCATCTTCGAGTTCTTGTTTTGCTTCACGAATTGAATAAATAGCCTCACGTTCTACTTGCCATCGCGCAACTAAAGCTGCACGCTTCTCATTGTTTTCGCTTAGTTCAGCTTCTAATGCTTTTAATCTTTCAGCCGATGCAGGATCAGTCTCTTTTGCCAAAGCAGTGCGTTCAATTTCTAGTTGACGAATTCTTCTTTCTACAACATCAATTTCTGTTGGCATCGAATCAATTTGAATACGCAATGAAGAAGCAGCTTCATCCATTAAGTCGATTGCTTTATCTGGAAGTTGACGGCCTGTTATATATCGGTCTGATAAAACAGCAGCAGCGATTAAAGCCGCATCTTGAATTCGAACACCATGATGAACCTCATATCGTTCTTTTAGACCACGCAAAATTGCAATTGAATCATCAACACTTGGTTCACCAATATAAACCTGCTGAAAACGTCGTTCTAAGGCAGGATCTTTTTCAATGTATTTTCTATATTCATCTAATGTTGTAGCTCCAAGTAAACGCAATTCGCCTCGAGCCAACATTGGTTTAATCATGTTTCCTGCATCTACAGCAGATTCACCGCCACCGCCGGCGCCTACAATTGTGTGAAGCTCGTCGATAAAAGTAATCACTTCTCCACCTGAGTCAGTGATTTCTTTCAAAGTTGCTTTGAGCCGTTCTTCAAATTCTCCACGGAATTTTGCACCAGCAATCATGGCTCCAATATCGAGTGCAATTAATCTTTTGTTTCGTAACGATTCAGGAACATCTCCCTCTACGATACGTCTAGCTAATCCTTCAGCAATTGCTGTTTTACCAACACCAGGTTCACCTATTAATACTGGATTATTTTTTGTTCGTCGAGAAAGAACATGTATAACCCTTCTTATTTCTTCGTCGCGTCCTATAACTGGATCTAATTTTCCTACGCGTGCTTCTTGAGTTAAATCACGACCATATTTTTCTAAAGCACGAAACGTTCCTTCCGGTTCTGCACTTGTAACACGATGTGATCCTCGAACTTCTTTTAAGGCTTCTAAAACTGCTTCGTATGTTACATCGCTTGCACGTAACATATCTCCAATAGGAGTTGTTGATCGCGCCATAGACAACAAAATATGTTCCGTTGAAAGATATTCGTCTTGCATTGCTGCTCGTTCATGATCAGCAGCTTCAAGTATTCGATATAAGTCCGCAGAGATCGCAGGCATGTTTACAGAACCTGTAACTTTTGGTTCGCTACTGACTCGAGCACTTGATTGGTGTCGCAGAACGTTTGGGTCAATTCCAATTTTTTTCAACGTTGGATGTACAACAGATTCGAATTGATCAAGCATTGCAAGTAAAACTCGTTCAGGTGAAACCTCAACATTGCCTGCAGATAAAGCTTCGCTGTTAGCAGCGTTAATTGCTTCCGCTGCTTTTTGTGTAAATTTTTCTGGATCTAGTGCCATGGAACCACATCCTTTTTCTTTGCTCGCACTAGAGCTTTAGAACTGTCGATGCTTGCTTCTACTTCATGAAGCCTATTCTCTACATCATCTAATCTCAACTGTGTTTGTTCTAGCTCTTGTTTTAACTCATCATTTTCATGTTTCAAAATATATATAGCTTGCTCATATTCCATAAGTGAAGCAATTGCACTAAGACTCATCCCGTCTTCACGTAATTTTTTTACTCGTAAAATTCTTTCAATATCACCTTGTGTATACCGGCGATTACCACCTTCGCTACGGGTCGGTGTAATTAATCCTCGACGTTCATATTCACGCAAAGTCTGAGGATGTGTACCGACCAATTCTGCCGCAACAGACATTACATATACTGCAGTCTGTCTCACTTCTCGATCATCATTCTGTCTTTGTTCAGACATTATTTCTCCAATCCAAATTTTGAACGAGGATTAGAACTTTGAACTTCAACTAATTGTTTGAGTAATACTTTTTCTTGTTCAGACATTTCTTTTGGTTGATCAATCTCAAATGTAATTAATAAATCACCTTTTGATCCATTAATTTCTGGGCCTTTTTCTTTAACACGAAGAGTTGTGCCAGATTTTGTGTGTGGAGGAACTTTTACAGTAACTGGTTTATCAAGCGTAGGAACTTTCACATTTGTTCCAACTATTGATTCTGGATAAGTAATTGGAACTTTGATCATTAAGGTTTTACCTTTTCGTGAAAACCATGGATGAGTTCCAACATGAACTACTACATAAAGATCTCCAGCTTTACCCTTATGAGAAACTGCTCCTTTTCCTGTCACTTTTATTTTCTGACCATCATTGACCCCAGCAGGAATTTTTACTTTTATTTCCTTAGCTGGCCTATTGGGTTGAGTAATAGATATCGGGACTATAACGCCTTCTAATGCTTGATAAAAAGAAATATTTGCAGCTGTTTCTAAATCGAGAGTTGAGGTTCTAGGTTGTTCGTTTTGCATGTTTGCAAACGGATCAAAATTTTGTTGCGATTGTTGATTTGATGAAGGTTTACGCATGCGTGAAAATAATCCACTAAGCATATCTGAAAGATCATTCATTTGACTTTCGCTCGCATCAGCGTAATTGGTAAAGCCAAAAGGACTAGGTCCTTGCTGGCCAGTAAAGTTTTGTTGCATCATCGAGCGAATGTAGTCATACTCTTTTCTCTTTTCGCTATCAGATAAAACTTCATATGCTGCTGTAATATCTTTAAACTTTTCTGCTGCTTCATTGTTACCTGGGTTTGCGTCAGGATGAAATTGCTTTGCAAGTGACCGATATGCTTTTGTTATATCTTTATCGCTTGCATCAGGCTCTACACCAAGCACTTCGTAATAGTTCTCTTCGAACCATTCTTTTGACGCACCCATGATTTCCTACTTAGCTACTTTTACCATTGCGGGACGGACTACTCGTCCGCGCACTTTATATCCTGATCGTAAAACTTCAACAACAACTTCTTCTTCGTGTTCACCGTTGTCTTCATGAGATACAGCCTCATGAATCTCTGGATCGAAAACTTGACCTTGCGAATGAATCACTTCTAAACCTTGACGTTCTAAAACAGCACAGAGATCGTTATATACAAGCTCTATTCCTTTACGAATATTTTCCATTTCTGAATCTTGGTCAATATTATTTAGAGCAAGTTCGAAGTTATCCATGACAGGAAGAAGATCTTCCATTAACTTCATGCTTCTGTTTTCTGCTTCTTCGTCAATGTCTCGCTGTACACGCTTTTTGTAATTTTCAAAGTCGGCTTGCAGCTGACGAAGAGCTTCAATATACATATCGCGCTGTTCTTCAGTCTCTTTCAACGAATCAAGCAATACATCTGAATTCCCTGGAAGCGAATACACATCTTCACTCTCGGTTTCGCTTCCAATTACTTCATTTTGCATTTCGTCGTCGTCAACCCAAGAAGGTATGCGATCTAAATCATCAAAGCCTTCGTCGAAAGAATCGTCGTTAGGAATATTGTTTTCGGAAGACATTAGTACTCTTCCTTATTCTCATCCTTTGCTTCGCCATCGACTTGTGCATCGTCAACTTGATCAGTTGATTCATGAGTCTCTTCATCAATAACTTCAGCTTCCGCTACATCTTCATTTTCAGGTTTTGAAAAGTCGCCTACAGAGTCATCGCCTGCTTGGTCGCCCATTCCTTCAGCTTGTGCTGCAGCATAAATGCGTTGAGCAAACTCTTGACTCGCTTTAATTAATTCATCATGCTTATTTTTAATTTCTTCTAACGAAGAAGATTCATTTGCAACAACATCTTTTAATGCTTTTAATGCATCATTAATTTTTGCTTTCTCTTCTTCGTTAACTTTGTCACCCTGCTCGTTTAACAATTTTTCAGTTTGCCAAATGAGCTGATCAGCATTGTTTCTTGTTTCTATTTCTTCTTTGCGCTGCTTATCTTCTTCTGCATGAGATTCTGCTTCTTTCATCATTCGATCTATTTCTTCTTTTGAAAGTGCAGTACCACCAGTAATTGTCATTTGCTGTTCTTTACCTGTACCAAGGTCTTTCGCAGAAACGTTCACTATACCGTTTGCATCAATATCGAAAGTAACTTCAATTTGAGGTACACCTCTAGGGGCAGGTGGGATTCCTTGAAGTTGGAAAGTTCCAAGGTTGTGGTTACGATAACTCATTTCGCTTTCACCTTGAAGAACTTTTATTTCAACTGAACTTTGATTGTCATCTGCAGTTGTAAATACTTCAGATCTTTTTGCAGGAATCGTTGTGTTACGTTCAATCAACTTGGTCATGATTCCACCTTTGGTTTCAATACCAAGCGAAAGTGGAGTCACGTCAAGCAAAAGAATATCTTTAACTTCACCCTTTAAAACACCTGCTTGAATTGCTGCACCAACAGCAACTGCTTCATCAGGGTTCACGCCTTTTTGTGGTTCTTTTCCGCTTAGCTCTTTAACCAAATCTGTTACTGCAGGCATACGTGTTGAACCACCAACTAGAACAACATGTTCAATGTCTTTAACACTTAGGCCAGCATCTGCAATAGCTTTCTCGAATGGTTCACGACATCTCTCTAATAATGAAGATGTTAACTCTTGGAATTTTGCTCGAGTTAATGTGAGCTCTAGGTGAAGCGGGCCATCAGCAGTAGCTGTAATGAAAGGTAAATTAATTGAAGTTTCACCTAAAGTCGATAATTCGATCTTTGCTTTTTCACCGGCTTCTCTTAGTCTTTGGCTTGCCATTTTGTCTTGAGAGAGATCTACACCATGTGAGTTTTTAAATTCGCTGACCATCCAGTCAACAACTGCTTGATCCCAGTCGTCTCCACCTAGGTTTGTGTCACCTGATGTTGATTTAACTTCGAAAACACCATCACCAATTTCTAGAACTGAAACGTCGAAAGTTCCACCACCTAAGTCGAAAACTAAAATTGTTTGATCGTGATCTTCTTTGTCTAAACCATACGCTAGCGATGCTGCTGTTGGTTCGTTAATAATACGGAGTACTTCTAAACCAGCAATTTCTCCAGCTTCTTTTGTTGCTTGTCTTTGAGCATCGTCGAAGTATGCAGGAACAGTAATAACGGCTTGGGTTACGCTGTCACCTAAGTAACTTTCCGCGTCTCGCTTTAATTTCATTAGTGTTCGTGCTGAAATTTCTTGCGCAGTATATTTTTTATCGTCGATTTCTATATCCCAGCTTGTACCCATATGACGTTTAACTGAACGTATTGTTCGATCTGGGTTGGTAATAGATTGTCTCTTGGCTACTTCACCAACTAGGACTTCGCCTGATTTTGAAAATGCAACAACCGATGGGGTGGTTCGCGCTCCTTCAGAGTTTGGAATAACAACTGGTTCACCAGCCTCAAGAAATGCAACAACCGAGTTTGTTGTTCCTAGGTCAATACCTACTGCTTTTGCCATTAGTTCCTCCTTCGACGAAACCGTCCTTACGGTATCGTCGACATTTTTATCACGCTTAATAGTTCTGACTCAAATTTGTTGAGTCGACACCTATCAACATTGTTGAGTCAATATATATTCCCGTAATACAGGTTTTTTTACATTTATACTGGTTAGATGAGATTTTCCCGGACAGAAAAAACCGTAGTAGGAATTGGGCTTTTTGCGGCATTTTTTACCTTAGCGTCCGGCATTATGCCAGAAATAACAGGATGGCATCGGATTACCTGCGACAACGAACCAGCTAACCCTAAATGCATAATTATCACTCGTGAAGTTTTTGAGGGTATTCCAAAACCTATGGTTGTCAGTTTTTATTTTGCTGTAGCCGCAGCTCTTAGCTGTAGCTTTTGGCTATTTTCTATTAGAACAAAAAATTATGGTCGCGGAAAAGACGAAGATAGATCTACAACAAAACAAAACTTCAAATTAAGAGTAGCCAAACTTTACCAATCCTTGTCAATGAAAACCCTCATGCGCGACAGAAGTGCTGGACTAATGCACTCATGTTTATATTTCGGATTCCTCGGTTTGTTATTGGCAACAATCACGCTAGAAATTGATCATCAACTTCCGACTTCTTTTAAGTTTTTAGAAGGCACGACCTATCAAGTTTATTCTTTTCTTTCTGATTTAGCAGGAGTTGTTTTTTTAATTGGTTGTATTTGGGCGTTCTACAGAAGATACATACAAAAAGTTGATCGTCTAAAAAGTAAAACTGAAAGAGAAGACGGCTTTAATTTAGCTCTACTTTTTTCTTTAGGAGTAACGGGATTTTTTGTTGAAGCATTTCGTATTTCGATATTTATGAATCAACATCGTCCAATTGATTTTGAGAGATATAGTTTTATTGGTTTTCCTCTAGCTAGATTTCTAGACGACTTAATGACGGCTAATCATTTAGCTATTTTTCACCGTTGGACATGGACAATTCATATTGGTTTGTTTTTGATTTTCTTAATTGTCTTACCTGCAACCAAATTAAGACACATGGTTACATCTCCAATTAATTCGTATTTATCTCCAAGTGAAAAACCAAAAGGTTCGCTAACCCCAATGGAAGATTTAACAACGTCTGAACAAAACTCATTTGGAGCCGGCACGGTAGAAGACTTCACATGGAAACAACTTTACGATACCGATGCTTGCACGACCTGTGGAAGATGCACAAGTGTTTGTCCCGCAAATGCAACAGGCAAAGTTTTAGATCCGAGAAGAATTGTTCTTTCTATTAATGAAGTGATGACTAGTTCAGGTGAAGTTGTTGTTTCACCAACTGTCACAACTAAACAAAGCGTTAACAACATAAAAGTTGGAACGAATGAAATAACATCACTAGTTAGCAGAGAAGAAGTTTTTGCGTGCACTACTTGTAAAGCTTGTGATGAAATCTGCCCTGTAAATATTGAAATCATGGACAAAATTGTTGACATACGGCGATATTACACATTGATGGAATCTAGCTTCCCTAGTGAATTATCTAATGCATACAGAGGAATGGAAAATCAAGAAAATCCTTGGTCTATCTCGCAATCAGAACGCGCTAATTGGACAAAAGAAGTAGATATCGAAGTTCCAATCATCGACCCGCAAAATAAGAATAGTTTTGTAAACGAAAAGGGCAACTTTAAATTCGACGTGCTCTACTGGGTGGGTTGTGCTGGAAGCTTTGACGATAGAGCTAAGAAAACAACAAAGGCGCTTGCTTCCCTATTAAATCGCGCCGGAATTAGTTTTGCAATTTTGGGAAGTAATGAAAAGTGTACGGGTGATCCTGCAAGACGAAGTGGTAACGAATATATTTTCCAAATGTTAGCGATGGAAAATATAAATAACTTAAACGAAATAAACCCAACAACAATACTTACACAATGTCCACACTGTTTTAATACGCTCAAAAATGAATATAAAGATTTTGGTGGCAATTTCAATGTGCAACATCACACACAATTTTTACTTAAGTTAATCGACGAGGAAAAAATTAAAATTGAAGATGCAACATTAAACGAAAAAATAACATTGCATGATTCTTGTTACTTAACACGACATAACGACGTAATTGAAGAACCAAGAAAAATAATCGGTTCCATAAAAGGCATAGAAGTTATTGAAATGAATCGCAATAAAAAATCAAATTTTTGTTGTGGTGCTGGTGGCGCACAGTTCTTCATGGAAGAACTTGGTGATGAACGTGTAAATATAAATAGAGCAAAAGAAGCAATAAACACTGGAGCAAATACAATCATTACCGAGTGTCCATTTTGTTCAGTAATGCTCGGTGATGGTGTTGCATCTATTGAACAGGATGGTAAACATACAGCTGTTAAAGATCTTGCTGTTTTATTAGATGAGTCTTTTAACGACCAGCTAAACCAGATCTAACTTGAACGCCTTGAACTAAACGATCTACAAAATCTTGCGTAATGCTTGCAGCAGGTGTAATCAACTCTGTTTTTAGTGGCGAAAACGTCCCAGGTGGAATTACAACGCCAGGTTCAATTGTTACAAGTTTAGGAATATAATTCTCATCCCCAATCTTGCAGCCTGGACCTATTGTTACATGATCTTCTATTGTGCATCCATACCCAATTTCACTATCTGAACCGACTATTACGCCCTGACCAATTGAGGTATGTGCATGAATAGTCACATCTCTACCTACGTCTAAGCCCGAACTTATTAGAGTATCGTGTCCTTCAAAAAAGCTCGGGGCAAACTCAACGGTTAAACCACGTTCTGATATTCTCAATCCGTTACATCTTGCGATCCGAGACATTACATATTCAACAGGATCCTCGACTGACCTTAATTCAGGTCCTTCAAATAATTTAAAAGTAATACCATCAGCCTGAAAAGTGGTAAATGTCGTCTGTGGGTCATCTAAGAAGGTAATATCCATTTTTCTCCAAAAGTAAGTTTTTGCACCAAATATTCTAATTGAATTATACTTATTTGTCCGTTATTTAACCATTTTAGACAGGATATTTATGACCGGCAAATTCGACCCGTCCAGTGTAGCCAATAGACCTGAGCCAATAGAGTTCATGTTGGATTCACCTGCTGATCGTGCTGTTACAACTGCGGATATAGCCCAACAATTATCGACAAAAAATGAATCTCAAATTCTTGATTATCTAGATGATTTGAAGAAGAAAGTTCTTGAACAACCAAAATTTGTCAACAATTATGCGATCGCTTTGTTAGAGACTCTTAACTTAGAAGACCCAAATCTATCTTTAGAATTAGTTGAAAGAATAAATTCTTTTGTTAAGCGAATCAAAGACTCATACTTTATTCCTCAATTCTTAGATCATATTAAAAGTTTCGCTTTAACGGATGATGAAGTTTTATCCCATAAAGCTCTGGTTGCTTTAACTAATTCTTTCTATGTTGTTGAAGAGCATTTACGTCCAGATATTATCGCAACAATGCGCTTGGCGTTTCGTAACGCCAAGGGTGAACAAAAAGAAAAAGTATCTGACCATCTTATTAACATACTAAAAGATAAACATACGACCCAAATAGAATTTAGCGATGAAACTCAAGATCAATTATTTGGTTTCGCTTTAGACACCCTTGGAGATAACGATCATTTCGTTAAAAGAAAAACAGCGAGCGTTCTAGGAAATCTCGCTTTAGATTGTCCAAATCATTTAGACACCATACTGGTTCTTTCACAAAACATTATGAATGACAAATCTGAGCTAGGCAGAGTTGTCCAAGATCATTTTGCTAAATCTATTGCAGGACTATCAATTGCAATAAACAGGCTTCGACCAGATTACGATGCACATTCCACAGAAATAAGAGTTGAAGCTTTAAGTCATATTATCTCTAATTTGGTTAATCACGAAACAGATTTTGCAAGGAAAAAAGCGGTTTTTAAACTTGATACCGTCTATGAAAACGTACCTGAATTGCGAAATGAAATAGAAAAAACTCTTAGACGGCTAGAAAGAGATCCGAGCGAATATGTTCGCAGAGCAGTTAGCGAAACACAAACCAATATCGCTAACTTTAATGCTGGAATCATTCCAGAAAGAAGCATGGGAATTAAACCGTTAGGCCGTAACGATCGATGACAAAGCAAACTTATGGGGATCGAATATCAAACATTCCCGTTGGAGATACAACAATACCTCTTCCACCACATCTAAGAAGACCCTTAGCAGAGGAAGAATTTAGAGTCCTTAAAACATTTGCTGATTATTTGGATACAGTAGAAGTAGTCCCTGAAAATGGGTTGATTCGTCATATCATTGCATCTACAAATCCTGCGTTAAATATAACTGAACAAACTGCAAAACAACTTTTTGATGGCGTCTTCCACTTCGCTACACCTGGTTTTTCTGCAGCAGTAAGACGCCTTGTTGGTTTGCCTATAAAACTAACAGTCGATGAATGTAAAGAATCTTTGAGGTTTGCTGCGAAGTTAGTTGCACTTGCTAAAGGTGATCCTCGAGCTATTCCTACAACACAACAAGTTGACCATGCACGGAAAGAAAAAGTTATTGTACCAAGTGTTGGTATAGTCATGCCTCCAGCTACAACTATTCGCAATAGAGTTGTTGGTAAAGGTTCTAGTTGGGCAAATGTAGTAGAAGATGTTTTGGGTTCAACGCCATTTGAAATACGTAGACAACTCTATTTACCTGTAACCATTGATGACGTCGTTAAAGATTATAAAGCTGTACATGCTTGGAAAAATAAAGGAAGAAAACCTGAGGAACAAGTTATTGTCTCGATTGAAGATATAAACGATTATGCCAAAAATGAAGGCGGACTTGGTTACGCTCGATACAAAGCGTTAATGAAAAAAAATAATGGATTGACATTAAATACAATTCGTGGACGTGCCGGTCTTAGTCCTCATCCATCATCGGTTAATAGAGTCAATAGACAAAATTATTTGGATTGGGATTTAGAAAAAATTGTCGCAGGATTTTTAGCTGCATGGGAATTTGATGGTGGTGAAATTCCAACTTTAGAAAGATGTGACGAACTATCAAAAATCCAGACTAGATGGATGAATGAACACAATGGTTCACTCGAAGGAATAGAAAGTGGACCTGAAGTTGCTGTACCAAGTCTTTCAACTATTGTTGAAAAAGTTGGAGGAATTACAAAGCTTGCAGCTGAAATCGAGAAACGTACAGGTCAAGAATTAGGACTAAGCGAGATTCGAATTATTCGTATGGCACGTTTCGCTCAAGACCATGATTTAGGCCCGGATGAGATGCCAAAATTAGTTAGAGAATATATTAGTTGTCCGACTGTAACAAGATCTGGGCTACGAAGATAGTAGGAAATTATGCAGGATGCAGTAAAAAGTAATGGACATTCCAGGTCAAGCCGAACAGTTGACGTCGGAGCACCTGACTACCTTGCTTTAATCGGAGTCAAACAACTTCCTGAACACTTATCTCGTCCTTTAACCGTTGACGAGTTGGAAGCTGTTCGTATTTATAGAGACTATTTTGAAGGGCATGGCGAAGCTATAGGCTCAGAAAAAGTTGGAACTGTTTTAAGAGCTAATGCTAACTGTGGAGATTTTTCAAACAAAAATATAAAAACACTTTTTAAAGGACTGTTTAGAAACTACCTTGGGCCCGATGCCGAAGGAGAACCTGACATTTTGTTATCACTTGCATTAAAGAGACTCGCAGGAATAGAGACTAGAGAATTATCTAGAAACGAATGCTTAGAATGTATCCGTTGGGTACATGAGCAAGTTTCTGGTTCTGATCCAAAAGTTTTACCTACCTCAAAAGATATTAAGCATTACGCTGATGCAAGAGCTGTAGTGCCTAGTGTTGGGTTACCTGTTCCCTCATTTGCAACTATTTTAAGAAAAGTTGGAAACAATAAACTTGTCTGGGGTCAAATTGTTGCAATAGCTATCGAAGCTGATCCAGTAGCTTTAACTGCACAAACAAAACTTAAACCAACTATTTATGATTTTGTTAATGATTACAGAAATGCAACTGAATGGATAAGAAGTAAATACCCCAAAAGAGGTTCCCAGTATCTTCCAACTAGCAAAGATCTAGACGAGTATATGGAAAAAGCTGGAGGTTTGGGTTGGTCTAGATATAAACATTTCATTAGGCGATGTAAGGAGATGGGAATTAATCGCAGGCTAGATGACATAAGACATCTTGCGGGTTTCGATAAAGCTAACAGGCCTGCTCCTCAAGTTCATAATAAAGAAAAAACATGGGATAGACAAAGCATTATCGATGCATATCTAGCTGCATGGGAATCGATTGGATTTGATAATGATCCGCCTAGCTATTCGCAATTACAAGACATTTCTAAAAGACAAAGCAGATGCTTAAACCCTGACAATACCTTAAATGTTGAAAAAGCATTAGAGAACAAACTCCCGACAGTTTTTGTGCCTGTGGGTTCTATATATGATCACTTTGATAATGGCCTTCTCGAACTTCTTAATACCTTAGAAAAGGAACATGGAGTTACCATATCCATAAGTGAAGATTTTAGAATCAACAAGTTAGCTTCTGTGGCCGAGCAAGCAGGCTTAGGGAAAAATGATGTTCCCCAAGTTGTTTGGGAAGCAATGGGCCCTTGTTTAGTCAGAAAAATTTAAAAAATATTTTGAAGGGGTAGGACCTCTTTGTCCTTTATATTTCGATCCTATTTCTTTTCCATATTCAACACTTGCTGGTGTAGTCATTTGCAAAAATGAGATTTGACCAATTTTCATTCCTGGATAAATTGCAATAGGCAAGTTAGCAACATTGCTTAGTTCTAATGTTATGTGGCCATCCCAACCAGGATCAATAAAACCTGCAGTCGAGTGAATCAATAAACCAAGTCGACCTAACGATGACTTACCTTCAAGTCTCGCAACCAGTGAACGACCTATTGCTACTCTTTCCAAAGTCGAACCTAAAACAAACTCACCTGGATGCAAAATAAAAGCACCATCTTGACGAATTTCAACTAACTCAGTTAAATCTTCTTGAGGAAGTTTCGGATCAATATAAGGTGTTGTATCATTTCTGAAAACCCGAAAAAGGCCATCAACACGTAAGTCAACACTTGAAGGTTGAACGTTTTCTTTCTCAAATGGATCGATCTCGATCTCGCCTTGATCGATTGCTTCAAAAATACTTACATCTGATAAAACCACCCACTTATTGTACTGATTTATAGGTATAAATGCCTATTTAGATATATGGCGAATGAGCCGAAAACATAAAAGTAATAATTAGCAAAAAATAAGCGTAAACGCGTTTACCGTGCTGACCATAAAAACACCAGATTAAATAGGACGACACACCGCATGGAATCAAGCGACATTAAATCACTAGAAAATGTAAAACATAAAGGTCGGTTTAATTTTACGCGCAAAAAAATATTTTCCAGTTCTCTTGCTTTCCTTATAATCTGCTTATTAGTTTTTAGTTTTTCTTCCCAAGGACAAACCTATAAGAAAGTAAAACTATTTTCTGCAGACGTTGAATCAGATATTGCTTCTGGTGACATTATGAAGTGGAATCCAACATTTGACCCAAACCCCACACCTTCATGTGGCCAGTACTCATATAACGCAATACTTCTTTTCGATCGATCTCCAAGATATTTAGGAGAACTCGGCGATGAACTGCAACAACTCAAGGACGCAGTTCAATCTACGCTAGATAGATTGGCATTATTTGCTAAAAACAGAAACGGGCGTGCAAGAGTAATCCTTGGTGCTTACGGTACGTATAACGTTTGGCAAAATATTCCTGAAGATCGACTTACGAATACTAACTGGGATGCTACAAGAGAAAAGCAGTGGCGAGATTCAATAGACATTACAGATCCAACAAATCTCAGTAGAATTAAATCTCAATTTTTAAACATTTATCAGAACAGGGATCCTCAAAGTACTGAGAGTTTTGACGGAAACCAAATTCAAAGAGCCGATTTGGGTTACACAGGTGGAGAAAAAAGCCGTGAATTCTGGGACAGCGATTACCCAGACAAAAATGACCCTCGGCATAATGGATGGGGATTCGACAATCTACATGATGCCCTAATTCAAAGTGCAAGAGAAGTTTCTAGATGGGACTCAAATCAAGCAAGCGATCCTACATCTGGAAAGATTGATCTTGTCATTGCATTAACTAGTGGGGAACCCAACGTAAATAATGGTCTTGATGGTTTTCCGTCTAAAGAAAACATTGCAAAGAACCCGCCGAGCAATACTTGGAATTCATTCTCAGGTGGTGAATGGTGGGATTATTATTCAGGTTCAGATGATATATTCCGTACACAACAAATCGTATCGGCTTTGCGTTCTGGTGCAGCACTTCCAAAACCATATGTAGATCCCAACGAAGGAACAGCTTTACAGCTCAAGGACTCATTACCTGCTTATGACGGGAAACGTAATCCAGTACGTGTTTTTGGTCATGCAGTTATTTCGGATGCAGTAAATGTAGATGTTCGGAACCAAGATGGTTTCTATAATTTCTTCAGAGGTATATACGGCAACCCATTTTTACATATGGCTCAGTTATTCGGAAGCGAATACGCTGATTACGGAGCCTATAACCCACCAAATGGTCAACATAGACATTGGGACAAAACATATGGCGATATCAAGAAAGATGAATTACTTTCAGATATGACATTGGCTCTATACGATGGTGGATGCACCCCACCCGTAGAGCAGATCAGCCCAAGTATTACAGTTGAACCTATACAAGGGGAATCATCGATTGTTGAGGGCAATGCAGGAACAGTTCGAGCAAGAATAATAAACAACGGAAAAGTTCCTCTTGAAAATATTGAAATTAAAGCGAACGCTAATCTGATTGAAAACAAAGTTTATTATCAAAAAGAATCGACTTGTTATGCGCTTGGTCTTCCATATTCATGTCATATAAATGCGTGGACAGTATTTGGATATAAATATGATGGAGGTTCACCAATTGCTACGATCACCAAACTAGACCCAGGGCAGAGTGTAGAAATTTCTTATGAAGTTCAGACTTTTCTGGGTTCAAAATCTTCTGATTTCCCAATTCAAGCTTGGGGCCATGCAATTTATGATCCCACATACCAAAAACCCCCGGCTGATAGTGGGGATATCAACTCTACCTTTGGACAAAGTAATGGTTATGTGCGGGCAAAGCTTGATGTCGGTTTTGAAATTCAGCGACAAGCAATGCCTTCATAATATTTTCGCCTAACATAAATGCGTGAAAAAGATTTTTATAATTTCTGTTTGTTTAATATTTGTTATTTCATGTTCATCTGAGAAAAAAGTTTCTTTACCAAAAAGAATTTCAGTTAAAGCTGGAGCATCAATTCAAAAAGCAATAGACAAAGCCTCACCAGGTGACTTAATTATTTTAGAAACAGGAACTTACAACGGCGATGTAGTTGTATCGACAAATGATTTAACAATTAGAGGTAAAGATCGAAACAACACAATAATCGACGGAAAATACAAACAAGACAACGGTTTTATCATCGCAGCCAATGGTGTTCGTATCGAAAATTTAACCGTGCAAAAATTTCGCACTAATGGAATCTTGTTTCAAGGAGGATACGAAAGCGATACAACAAACACATCTACACCTGATGTTTTAGACAGGTACAAAGTCCAATATGTAAATGCATTAAATAATGGCCTCTACGGCATTTATGCTTTTTCATCAAAAAATGGAGTCATCGCAAATACATACACAAAGGCAAATGCAGATGCAGGTATATACATCGGTCAATGCAAACCTTGCAATGCACTAGTGACTGGAAATATTGCAGAAGATAACGGTCTCGGTTTTCAAGGCGCTAATGCAAGCAAAGAATTATATATTTTTACAAATAATTTTTCTAATAACCGTGCGGGGATTCATTTATTGAGCGAAACAAAAGAAACAAAATCTCCACAGGAAGGCGTTGTTGTAAAAGGTAATTTAGCTTCAAAGAACAATAATGATTCCGCTCCGACCACTACTCCAGATTTATATGGTTTTGGAATTGTTATAGCTGGAGGCAACGATAATATCGTTGAAAACAATAGAACGGAAGAAAACATTCAAGTTGGTATAGCACTTGTTGAGAACAATGCATTCTTGCCTAGCAATAATTCATTTAAAGGTAATTTCTCTCGTAATAATGGTTCGCCGTTTGGGTTTGATCTTGCATATTTAATTTCAGGTAGACCCGATGTAATGAGTTTAGGTAACTGTTTTGAAAATAACTCTTACTCTTCATCGTCAATCGATAAAATCCAAACTGTCTTACCATGCACCGGCGCCGCGCCAGGACCGTTCAAATCACAACCACTTAAGAACTTTAAAGTTCCAGATGCACCAAGTTATGATTCGATTTCAGTTGAGACTTTAAAACAAGAAAATATAAAGAAAATAAATTCAATACCTGGAAAATTAAAAAAGATTTCTAAACCAGATCTTTCACAAATAGGCGTTCCAAGTGCAGAATAAAAAAGTAAGTTTTATATTTCTAATAATTGTTTTAATCACCCTTTTCGGATGCTCCACACAAAAAAGCGAGAAACTTCCTAGAAATGTTAATTCAAAACAAGCTCAAATATTTTCTCAGATTCTACGGAATAATCTGTCCAGAGAAACAACAAAATTCCAAGTAACAGCTTTAAGCACAAAGGGAGCTAACTTCGCATCAGAAGGTTATGTAAATTGGAAAAATGGTTTAGTTTCTAACTCGGTATCGCTGAATGGAAGCGGTCGAGCTGATCTTAATGCAATTTCAAATAAAGACTTGGTCTATGAAAACTATTTTGGTTTAGACACACTAATGAAAAAAAATAATTTAACTCCCAAAAAATGGGTTTCCAGAACAATAGATAAATCTATTTATGGAATCGATTCAATATCACAATTTATTTTGAGCCTCGTATCTACTACAGCAGAAAACCCTCTGTTGCTAAAACAAGATGGTGCACAATATTTGGGTCAAAGAAAAATTAACGGTGATGTAACAAGTATGTTTCGCAAAAAAGGTGGTGACATCGTTTATTACACAAAAAACGACTCTACGCTTTTAGGCGTAAGAGTTACGTTAAAAGGCTTTACGACACCTATGCTTATAACTTTTTCATCATCAGCAAATATAACTATAGAAGTTCCGAACGAGAACGATGTTTACAGCATTGATGACGTAAGTAAATTTTATTTTCAGAATCGACCAAAATTTTAGAAGTTAGCTGCCTCTAGCAATATTTGCGAACTTGGTGAATTTATCTAGGAATGCAAGCCTTACTGTACCTGTTGGGCCATTTCTATTTTTTCCAACGATGATTTCGCAGACCCCTTTACTTTCACTGTCTGGATTATAAACTTCATCGCGATATAAAAACATAACAACGTCAGCGTCTTGCTCTAGAGATCCAGATTCACGAAGGTCAGCAAGCATCGGGCGTTTATCTTGACGATATTCGAGTTGACGGTTTAGCTGAGATAAAGCAATAACTGGTACTTCGAGCTCACGCGCAAGAATTTTTAATCCACGTGACATTTCTGAAACTTCCAATTGTCTTGATTCTGTTGAACCATTGGAACTCATCAACTGTAAATAGTCAATAACGATTGCTCCAAGTTCACCATGGCGCGCTCTAATACGTCGAGCTTTAGCTCTCATTTCCATAATTGTACAGTGAGGATTATCGTCAATAAATATAGGAGCATCCGCTAAACGACCTACAGCGTGTCCAAGTTTTTCCCAGTCGTCGGTAGAAACTTTTCCGGTTTGCAGATCACGGAACGGAACTCGTGCTTCGGCACTTAGTAGACGCTTAGTCAATTCGAGGTGTCCCATTTCCATGGAAAAAATCAATGTTGGTTTTTTGCTTGTTAATGCAACGTTGCTAGCAATACCCAACGAAGCTGCAGTTTTACCCATTGCAGGTCGTGCCGCCAAAATATATAGAGCATTTGGCTGTAGACCTAAAAGCAATTCATCTAGATCGTAATACCCTGTCGATACACCAGTAACGTCATCTGTTTTTCCATACATTTCTTCAAGATGATTCATTGCAGCGTTAACACTGTCTCGAGAAGTTACAAGCGAATCAGTTACCTGTCTTTCAGCGACATCAAAAATCATCGTCTCAGCTCGATCTAATGTCATCGGGATTGACTCTGGATTCGAGTATCCCATTTCTGCAATATCGTTTGCAGCAATAATCATTGCTCGCAGTTGAGATAAATCGGTAATAATTTTCGCATAGTATGTTGCATTCGTTGAAGATGGTGGAGCTGCTTGCAATTCGAGTATTGCTGATTTTCCACCGACTTTATCGACAGCGTTGTCGCGTCGAAGTTGTTCCATCAATGTCACTTCATCGACAGCTTCTCCTCTGTTGTACATTGCCATGATGGCGCGGTGAATTTCACTATGCGCTGGTTTGTAATAATCATTTTCTTCAACACGCATTTCTATTGCTGAAGATATTGCATCTCTGTTTAAAAGCATTGAGCCAATAAGACATTCTTCTGCAATAATATTATGAGGCATCTGACGATTAGTTTCGCGAGACGAATTTTGTTTTGATGTTGAATATGAGTCGCTTATCGTCCCTGTCATCCAAGTATTCTTTCACATAATCGACCTTTGACGCTAGGCGCCATTGTTTATGACTAATTTACGAAGACTAGAATCATATCCATGAAATCTCTCTTAGGGCTCGTTGAAGATTGCGCGAAAGAAGCGGTAGAAAAGGCAACTGGCCAAGATACTGACCCGATTGTTCGCTGGAGCACAAACCCTAAGTTTGGAGATATTCAGATTAACGCTGCAATGAATTTAGGTAAACAGCTTGGGAAAAACCCTCGAGACGTTGCTAACGACATAAGTAACAATCTAAATGTATCGATATTTTCTGATAAGCAACCTGAAATAGCTGGCCCAGGATTTATCAATATTTCACTATCTCTACAAGCTATTAATTCCTATGCAAAAAATTTATTATTAGATGAACATTGCGGTGTGAATAAAGTATCGGTTCCAAAAAATATAGTTGTTGACTATGGCGGTGCAAATATTGCTAAAGAAATGCATATTGGGCATTTGCGTTCAGCAATTATTGGAGACGCATTAAATAGAGTATTTAGTTTTTTGGGTCATAATGTAACCAAGCAAGACCACCTCGGCGATTGGGGTACACAATTTGGAATGCTTGTTGAATTTTTAGTTGTTAATGGTGAGATTCCAGAAACACTACCTGAGCTTAGCGATCTCGATACTTTTTATAAACAAGCTCAATCTAAATTCAAAACTGACGAAGACTTTGCAACTAAAGCTCGCGCACGTGTTGCATTGCTTCAAGGTGGTGATAGCGATTCTTTGCGTGCATGGAAACATATATACAACGAAACTATGACACATTTGTTGATTGTGTATAAACGGTTAGGAATTTTATTAACCGATGCCGATTCGAGAGGTGAAAGTTTTTATAACAACATGCTGAGCGGAATTTGCGAAGAACTTGTTGAAAAAAATATTGCTACTCAAAGTGAAGGTGCATTAGTTATATACAAACCAGATGAACTAGATCGAGATGGGAATCCTTTCGGTCTAATTATTAGAAAATCAGATGGCGGATACGGTTATGCAACAACAGATCTAGCAGCTATTAAGTATGCTGTTGAATCCGATCGAGCAGATGAAGTCGTTTATGCAGTGGATGCAAGACAATCGCAGCATTTTGAAATTGTTTTCTGGGCAGCGCAGCAGGCTGGTTGGCTTGAAAATACAGAATTATTCCATGCAGCTTTTGGGACAGTTTTAGGTTTAGATGGAAAGCCATTTAAAACACGTTCTGGCGATGTTGTGAAATTAAAAGAACTTATTGACGAAGCACAAATGCGCGCAAGTGAATTAGTAAAAGAAAAAAATAGCGATTTACCATTTGAACAATCACAACAACTAGCTTCAGATATTGGCGTAGGCGCAATTAAATATGCCGACCTTTCAAACAATCGAATTAAAAATTATGTTTTCGATTGGGATCGCATGTTAACCATGGAAGGAAATACTGCTCCATATTTACAATACGCAATAGCGCGAATAAATTCACTACTTCGTAATGCCTCTAGTGATGATATCGAGTTTTCCGATTTGGACTTTTCACTCGAATTTGGAGTTGAAACAGAATTAATTAAAGAGTTATCCAAATTCAATGAAGTCTTAATTGATGTTGCAGATTCTTGCGAACCACACCGTTTATGTACATACCTCTTCAATCTGGCTCAAACATTTACATCTTTTTATGAAAACAAGCCTGTTTTAAAAGAAGAAAACCACGACTTAAGAAAATCGAGACTGGCTATATGCTATTTAACAGCTCGAACATTAAGGAAAGGCTTAGAACTTTTGGGCATTAACTCACCTGAAAGGATGTAACTTTTGAGCAATTTCCTTATCCTTATTGAAAAAATTTACCCGCTCTATGTCATTATTTGTTTCGGTTATATTGCAGGCAAATTTCTAAAAGTTGAACGAGATTCAATAGCTAAAATAGCTATTTATTTTGTAGCTCCTGTTGTTGTTTTTAACTCCTTTGCGACAATGCCAAAAGGAAATACGTATCTATTGTTACCAGTTATATTTTTCTCTGTCGCAATGATAATTGCTTGTGCCTATTATCTAGTTGGCTCAAAGGTATTTACCTCCTCTGAAAGAAACTTACTTAGTGCAAGTGTTGGTTCAGGAAACACTGGATATTTTGGCATACCTTTAATACTTGCTGTATTTGGAGAACGCTACTTAAATATTGCAGTTATTTCTACTTTGGGTCTCATTATCTATGAAAACACGTTCGCCTATTTTTTAATTTCGAAAAGCGAGCACACGCTTACAACTTCTCTAAAAAAGATGGCTATGTTACCTTCAATATATACATGTTTGTTTGGAATTATTATCAACAAGTCATCGGTTACGTTACCTGAAAATATTGTTAATACAATTACTTATTTCAGAGGAGCCTATGTTGTTCTAGGAATGATGATCGTAGGAATAGCATTAAGCACAGTGACTAAAGCCTCTTTGGATATTAAATTTGGTGCTCTTGCCTTTAGCGCCAAATTCATAATCTACCCATTGATTATTTCATTATTTATATTTTTAGATAACAAATATTTTGGATTGTATCCACAACGAGTCCATGAGGTGCTTCTTGTTCTATCAATTGTGCCGATGGCTGCAAATGTTGTTTCATTTGCATCACATTTAAAGGTTCATCCAGAAAAAATAGCGGCTGTAGTTTTTGCTAGTACTGCTTTTGCTTTGTTCTATCTACCTTTATTTATAAGCATTTTTATTAGCCATTAGTGGTTTCAATATATCCGTTTTGAGTATTTTCTCTGACCTGATCTAGTATTTTCTAATGACAGTTACTCATTCTGATGAAACATATGATGCACTCCAGTTCTTAGTTGATCCTTCACGTTCTAGGCTTGAAGACAGAGACTTAACTAGAGAAAGAATTCTTGCTGGTTTATCTACAGCAATATATGGTGATCCATTCGGTCAAGTCATTCGTTATGCCAAACAGCTCGTTGTAGATGGACATTACAGTTCATTGCAAATGGCAGTTGGTTTAGAAATTGCTGGATCACTATACGAGCGAGCAAATGCTAGATATTTAGATCAGGACAATCCTATTACCGGAGAAGCTTTAGCAAAACACCATGAAGCTGTAAGAAATGGTGGTTTAACTCCAGTCGATGCAGCATATGCGATGAATGTTCCCAATTGCGTTGACCAAGTTATTCAAGCTGATAGAGCCTTTCGCGGAGATACTATTGGGGCACAAGCAGCAGTAAGCGCTGCAAATTACGGAGCAATATTTTCGAATACAACCATGACGACTGGTTCACGAATTACAGAAAAACTAAGAGGCAAAGAATCGCCTTATGAACTTGATGAAGTCTCATATTCAGGGATGACCCACTTAGACAGTTCAAATTTAATTATAGGAAATACTGTCGAAGGAATAATTGAACACTCAATTCTTGTCCACGGCGCAGCTCAATCTATAAGAGTTTTTGATATAGGGTCTGGACACGGTGCAACTCTTGCCGCGATTATGCACAGTGTTGCAAGTCGCATCAAAGGGCCTCTTCCGCTACTGGCATTTACCGGAATAGAAGCAACTCCTGTTTTTTATAAAGAACTTTGTGAATTTATGAAAGGCCCTTTCGGTGCTGCTTGCGTTGATCTTGATCTGAATTTAACCGATTCATCAGACAACTGTATTTCACAATTTGGTGAAATCAATCTTGTACAAGGTGACGTGAGCGAAGCAATTCGTAATATGGTTCAACTCCCACTGCACAAACCATCTGAAACCACTGTTGTAGTCGCCAACTACGCATTTCATAGACTCCCTTCAGATAAGAAAAACGAAATTATTAAAAAATTTGCAGATCAAGAAAATGTTATTTTCGTAATTGGCGATTTAATGCAAAATACAAGTTTCATTAACGCTCGACACTTTAACTTGGCGATTAACGGGCCATTAAATACTGGGAATAGATCACTAATACAACACCTCGCACAAAACGGTTTCCAAGTAATTGATCCGGCTGACGGCATCCCACTAGCTGTTGATCAGCGCCTTGGAAAAAATATTGTTGGAGACAGCATTGACCCATTAAAAGATGGACATTTATTTATCGCTGTTAAAGGGGAGAGAGCTTTAGCCGCTCTTGGTCTTGTAACATATGATTCCCCATTAGCTATGACAAGACATAGTGAACCAATTGCTTTATAGTATCTAGATGATAAGGGTCATTCTCGTTGCATCTAGTTTATTTTTTGGTGTATTAGGTGTTGCTCTTTATGTCTTCAGCATCATTAAGGGCGAAACCAGACCTCATAGGATGACAAGATTTATCTTGTTTTTTATTTTGACATTAAATTTCGTGAGTATAGTGGCTGCAAAAGGAAATACAGGTGCGATTTTATATGCTGGACTATCGTTCGCACATTCTGGCTTATTATTTGGAATGAGTTTATGGAGAGGCATGGGAGGAAAAAACCGTTTAGATTTCACATGTTTAGGTATCGCTGTATGTGGAATCATCGGATGGAAATTAACCGGTAACGCGCTAGTTGGTGTTTGGTTTGCGATTCTTGCAGACCTCGCAGCCTATATACCTGCTTTTATTAAAACTTGGAAACATCCAAATACTGAATCACATTGGCTATATACATTAAGCATTCTTGCAGCAGGGCTCAGCCTGGCAGCTTATCCTATAAAAGCAGAGTCAATATTTCAGATATATATAATTTTGGCTTCAGCGACAATGGTCTTAATTATCTATCGTAAAAGATTAATTGTGCAAAGATAAAATAAGTCACTACGATTTATACATGGATCAGATTTGGCCCACATTCATTGAAAATATCGATCTTGATATTGCATATGAAGTCCCAGAGAGCAAAAATAAATTCTTACGCATAAACATGGTTGAAAGTCTTGATGGTGTTTTCACAATCGACGGTAGAGCTAAAAAGCTAAGTAGCGATATAGACAGAAAAACCTTCCAGATTATGCGTCAGCATGCTGATGTTCTTCTTGTAGGTGCAGACACAGTCCGTAAAGAAAATTATTCAGCACCAAAATTTAATGACGAGATTAAGCAAAAAAGAAAATCAAAAGGAATCTCTCCGCACTTACCACTTGCACTAATTAGCTCTACCGCGAATTTTGATTTCGAAAGCGCTTTATTTCAAGGTGACGAGAAAACAATTATCTTTACAACAAATGAAGCAGTAAGTAATCATATAGAACATCACAAGATCGCAGAATTTATTGGTTGCGGAAAAGATAAGGTTGATCTCAGCAATGCCGTCAATGTCCTAATTGAAAAAGGCTATAAGAATATTCTTTGTGAAGGTGGTCCGACAATTAATGCGCAGTTATTAGAAAATAATTTAATAGATGAATTATGTCTTGCCATATCTCCTCAGATAGTTCAAGGGACAACCCCAACAATTTTTAACGGTCCAGTATTAAACAATCCAGCTAAATGTAAACCAACGCACATGTTCACTCAGGATGATTTCTTGTTTATGCGCTATAGGTTTTTAGACAACTAATAATTACTGCTAGCCTCATTATCAATGAAAAAAGGGCTCTTATCCATCCGCTATATCATGTCCATACCAATTGTTGGGTTAGTAATTTCGTCACTAGTAACAATGTATGTAGGAATTGGTAGAACAATTCATTTAATTGATGTGATCATAAATGAGGGGACCGTAAAGCCAGTTATAACATCAGAAATTTTGTCATTAATTGATATTTATTTAATAGCGACTGTACAAGTAGTTACATTATTTGGAATGACTTCATTATTCTTTGGATTCTCACCAGCACAAAAAGTTTACAATTGCGAAACATTAACTGAACTAAAAGCAACTATTAGCGAGTTAATAATTTTAGTTGTGGCCGTTAGATTCGTTGAACTACTTTTTGCGGGTAAAAAAGGTACCGAACTTTTATATGCAAGTATTTCAATTGTTATGGTAGGAGCAATGCTGATTGCCTTTACGCTTTTATCGTTTAAACATACAGGTGAGATTCATGCGAGTGATTCAGATTCACCTGAACTACAAAAATTAAAAAGACCTCAAGAAAATGGTGGTTTATGAAAATTGTTGGAATTTCTGGAAGCTTACGGACTGGTTCACTAAATACAAAACTTCTTCATGCTTGTAGAAAATTTTTGCCCAATAATGTTGAATTTGTTGAGGGTTCAATAGATCTACCTCTGTATACAGGAAACGAAGATGAGTATCCAGAGAGTGTAGAAAAATTACGTGAGCTAGTCCACAGTGCCGATGCTCTTTTTATTACATGTCCAGAATACAACTGGAATATGTCCACACCACTAAAAAATGCAATTGACTGGTTAAGCCTTGGAGGAAAAGACGCTCCGATAAATAATCATGTAGTCGGACTGGCAGGTGTAGGTGGTGGTCGTCTTGGTTCTGTAAGAGCCCAAATGGCTGTGCGTTCTACACTTCTTCATAATAAAGTGTGGGTTGTACCAGGCCCTGAAGTTTTAATTGCACCGAATGAAAACACATTTGATGAAAACGGCGATTTAACAGATCCTATTGCTATAAAACTCGTAAAAGACGTTCTAGACGAATTAGTTCGCGTCGCGCCGATTTTATCGGTCAATTAGACCTGAACTGACTCCATGATCTGGAGCATTACGAACAGCATTTTGATGTAAAGATTTCATTAGATCAATATCATTACCGCCAAAAGCATGAACTTTATAATCAATACTACTTTGATCACCTAAAATCACTCCTGAAGAAGCAGGTAAACAAATTCCATCTTGTCCTGCGCTAAAGAAAATCTCATCACCCTGTTTGAAAATAGTTATAAACGTCGAATCTCTCTTCGAATTTGGATTTTTTCTTTCAATACAAATAAACCCAACTTCTTGACTTAATAGCATTTCATCGATACCTAAACTTGACGCTGAAACTGCACCTTCACTTGTTTGACTTTGAGAAATAAAATCAACAGGTTTATCGCTAGTAGAAAAAGATGCTGCAATAAGATCTGACCTTGTAGATAAGGCCTTATTCCAGGAGCTGAACAAAAGATATTCAGACCTTGTACTAGGTGTTAAATCTGTAAAAATTTCCTTTGTTAATTTATAAACATCTTCGTTTCTATAAGGAGCACGACATTTATCGAAAAAATCTGATCTTGACTTATCTATCTCTCGAAAATGCGTAACAGCTTGAATATATGCTGGCGCACCTCTAGACGCTAAATATTTTTCATATAAGTCACTTGTTCCATAAAAATTTAATGCGGGATCATACACATCGAAACCGTCTTGTGCTTTCACAACAAAAAATTGGTGTCCTGGAACACGAACCGTTGCGCCTCTCTCCGAAATATTTTGTTCTTCAATATTTCCTTCACCTATTAATTTTGGCGGCCTACCGAATAATCTGTTTGATGCGGTTTGTTCTGAAAGTGGATCAAAATCATCTAAATGAAATTGAGGTACTGGTTTCCTCAATGATTTATCAGAAGGTTTAACCCGAAATCTTGGTGTTACTTTGTCTCCTCCTAAACCGCCATTTAAGTTAATTGCAAGAGCAATAGACTGCTCGACACAATTACCTTCGACATATCTATCTGTTCCTACAATGCCAGAAAGAGTTGAAAAATTTGGTGAATTATTCGTATATGTATAGTTAGGTTCAACCCAATCTTGTGTCGCCATTAAGCACATGCTCTGAGCGATGGGTCGATTAGAAATATCATCTTTAAATTTTTCGGCTGTCTGCGCTAGCACTTCATCTCTAAACACGTTTCCATCAATCATGATTGGAACATCATATTTAACACTATATGGACCTTCCACAGGTACTACTGGACTAGTAATAACTGCTTTTGTCTTTTCTAAAACATTATTTACTTCAAAGAGTGCGCCAGTTCCAAGTCTTGTCTTTCCCTGGTATTCTTCGAATAATTCAGTTGTGCTTCGTACTTTCCATTGATTATCAGCAACCATAGTTAAAGGCTTAAATGATGTCGTTAATACTCCATCTTTTAAATCAATAACGCCAACTATTAAATCTTTATCTGGAGACAATATATATACACAGGCATGGTTGTTGTTTTCTGGTTTATTTGCTTCATCAATAAGACGTTGTAAAAGTTCTGCAGGTTTAGCATTAGATAGATGTTCTTGGTGACCTTCAACCAGTTTCTGAAAGTATTCAATGGAGTCGGGTACATTTTCTGGATGTGTTTTTATTTCATCGACGCCATCTAAGACACTAAATTGCACTTGAGATGTATGATCGTATCTAGTATCCCTAAAAAGAATGACATGTTTTAACGCTATGTAAGGATCAGATAAAACGTAAGGGACTATTGTTTGATGGAATCTCTCAAGGCCACGACTAATACGCGCTGCATCAGCGTACTCTTGCTCTGTAAATATGGCCATATATATTTTTTCGTCTATTTATAGGGATAAATTCACTACTTTAAGACTAAAATGTCAGACTTATGACAGATACCGTTAACCATAAAAAGCCAGGCAAAGTTGCATATTTGGGTCCCGCCGGCACTTTTTGCCACGAAGCTGTCATGAGTCAAGCAGATTTGAAGGATAGCGAATTACTACCTATGTATTCAATAGCTGAAGTTTTCGAAGCTGTTGATAATCGCGAAGCAGACCTTGGAGTTGTTCCTTTAGAAAACACTATTGAAGGAAGCGTATCTTTAACTCTAGATATGCTTGTATTCGATTCAGAAGCAATGATACAAAGAGAAATTGATCACAACATCTCGTTATGCCTAGCCACAACCAAAGATGGATCTATTGAAAACCTTGAAACAATTTTCTCTCACCCTCATGCTCTAGCTCAATGCCGTACATATCTAGAAAATAATCTTGATTCAGTTAAGAGGAAAGCAACTGACTCAACTGCTAGTGCAGCAAACTTAGTCGCAGAAAAAAATAATAAAACTTACGCTGCTATATGCCCCACTGAAGCAGCTAAAAATTACGGACTTAAAATTCTTGAAAGTCACATTCAAGATATTGAATTTAATCAAACTAGATTTATCGTGATCGGAAATGGAATACCACGAGCGACAGAAAAAGATAAAACTTCTATAGCCGTATTTCAGCGAGCCAACCGTCCTGGATCGCTTGTAGCGATATTAAGTGAGTTCGCTAGTCGTTCGATAGACTTAACAAAATTAGAATCACGACCCACAAAAGAAGGCTTAGGCCAATATTGTTTTCTCATGGATTTCGTAGGTCATATTTCAAATGAAAATATTTCTGAGTGTTTACATTTAGTTAGAACAGAACATGCGGATATAAAATTTTTAGGTTCATATCAGGTTGCAGGAGATACTCTAACCAATGGGTCCATAGGTAACTCACGTCAATGGAAAGAAACAGACCAATGGCTTAGTGACCTTCTTTCAAAGGTAGATAAAACATGATCGATCGTAAATTACTTAAAACAGATAAGTCTTACAGAGAACGCATAGAGGCTAAGCGTGTTGATCCGTCATTAATTGATTCTTTCCTTGAACTAGACGATAAGAAATCT
This sequence comes from Acidimicrobiia bacterium, assembly GCA_046331265.1. Classification (GTDB taxonomy): domain Bacteria; phylum Actinomycetota; class Acidimicrobiia; order IMCC26256; family JAGPDB01; genus JAGPDB01. Next base: position 40,760 of record JAXLRE010000010.1, read on the forward strand.
CAACTAAGTATTACTGTCGAAGAAAAACGATCATTACGCAATTCAATCTCTAAAGAAATAGGAAAATCTTCTCCAGAAGAACGCGAAGAAAAATTAAAACAAGCTGGAGTTTTAAAAGAAGAGCTCGACAAACTTGAAGATCAATTGTCAGAACTCGAATCAAAACACCGTGAATTCCTTCTACAAATTCCTAACCCCATACATGAATCTGTCCCTATAGGTGGCGAAGATGACTATGAAATTATCTCTACAGTTGGAGAACAATATGCTGCCCCAAAAATGGACCATGCAGATTATGGAGAATACATGGGTTGGGTTCTTTCAGAACAAGGTGCAACAATTTCTGGATCACGTTTCGCTTATCTAGCAGGAGACGCGGTTCGTCTTGAGTTCGCTCTTGTGCAGTTCGCAATGGACGTACTTAAAGAAAACGGTTTCACTCCTATTGTCCCACCAGTATTAGTGCGTGAGTCAACAATGGAAGAAGCCGGTTTTTTCCCTACAGATCGAAATCAGGTTTATCACTTAGAAGAAGATAACCTATTTTTGGTTGGAACTTCAGAAGTACCGTTGAGCGGACTGCACCGCAACGAGACTTTAAAGCCGGAACAACTTCCAATTAAATATGCGGGATTTTCATCATGTTTTCGCCGTGAAGCTGGAACATATGGAAAAGATACAAGAGGAATATTTAGAGTACATCAATTCGACAAGGTTGAGATGTTCATCTATTCAACTCCTGAACAGTCTTGGGAAATTCATGAACAAATACGTGCTATTGAAGAAACTATTTGCCAGAAATTAGGTTTAAGCTATCGAATAATCGCATGTGCTAGTGGCGATTTAGGTCCAGCAGCAGCTAAAAAATATGACATTGAAGTTTGGCTGCCAAGTGAAGGCGCATATCGAGAGCTAACTAGTTGTTCTAATTATCTTGATTTCGCTTCTCGTCGAGGAAATATTCGCGTTAAAGGCGAAAATGGTACAGAACTAGTCCATACTTTGAATGGAACTGCTGTAGCTATAGGACGTGCTTTAACTTTCATGATGGAACGCCACCAACAAGAAGATGGATCATTCTTAGTGCCCGAAGTATTACGACCATACTTAGGTGGACAGTCAAAACTTGAGAGATAAATCGTCCTTAGCTAAGGCCGGGCAATATTGACCTACTATTATATTTAGCTTCGGTGGGATGGCAGAGCGGACGAATGCACCGGTCTTGAAAACCGGCGGGTGAATAGCCTCCAGGGTTCAAATCCCTGTCCCACCGCCACTTTTGAAAGATAAATATGAGATCTAAAATACTCAGGATTTTATTTGTAGGCCTTTGGATAACATTTTTTGAATTTTTACGCAATCAAATCATATTGTTAAATATTTGGGAAAAACATTTTAAATCTCTTGGTTTATCGTTTGAAACAAAACCGATTAACGGAATTTTATGGATGATCTGGTCTATTACCTTTGCTTATATCATTTATGAACTAAGCACGAAATATTCATTCTACAAAACCTTGTGTTTATCTTGGATAATCGGCTTTGTCTTAATGTGGATCACAATCTACAACCTACAGGTATTGCCTTTACGAATACTCTTCTTTGCTATTCCACTTAGTTTATTGGAAGTTCTTGTAGCGTATAAAATACTTAACACAAAGGTTAGCCATGAGTCTTGAATTCGTATTTAGAAATAACCAAAATTGGGTTAAAGAAAAAATTGATCTCGATCCTCAATACTTTGAAAAACTCTCCAAAGGTCAAACACCAGAGATTTTATATATAGGCTGTTCAGACTCACGTGTAACAGCTGAAGAAATTATGGGGTTAGAACCAGGACAGGCTTTTATCCATAGAAATATTGCAAATCAGGTTATTAGTACTGACAACAATGTAAATGCAGTTGTTCAATTTGCAGTTGAAAGCTTGAAAGTCAAACACATCGTAATCTGTGGACATACTGGCTGTGGAGGCATTGATGCAGCGATGCATCCCCAAGACATGGGGCAACTTAACAGTTGGCTACAAACTTTGCGTGACGTATACAGATTACATAAAGAGCTTCTAGACGACATAAAAGACGACACACAAAAATTCGACAAGCTTGTTGAATTAAACGTCAAAGAACAATGTCTCAACATATTAAAAATTGATCATGTTCAAAAGGCAATTAAAAAATCTTCATACCCTAAAATTCATGGTTGGGTTTTCGATATAAGATCAGGCCATTTAAATGATCTTGAGATCGAAAAAAACGCAGAATTTAAGGAAATAGAAGACATTTACCATTTAGTTTAGGGAAAGTTAATCTATTTGATAACTTCGCCTATGCGTTATCCTCAAAGTTTTATATAAAATATATAAGTGAAACGAAATATCCTTTTTTACAAATTTGTCAATATTGCTGATCCAGAAATGACAGTGCGCTGGCAAAAAGAATTATGTTCTCGCCTAAATATAAAGGGACGTTTAATAATTTCTAAACATGGTATAAATGGAACCTTAGGTGGAGACATTGAAGATCTACGTGCATACAAACGAGCAATGAATGCCAGTGGGATATTTAGAGGAATTTTCTATAAATGGAGCGATATTCCAGATAACGCATACCCTCGTTTAAGTGTTAAGGCACGTGAAGAGCTTGTGACTTTTGGTGTACCTGACGAAGTAAAAATTGATGATGAGGTCGGAGTTGTAGGTGGTGGAGAAAGAATTCGTGCAAGAGATCTAAATAGATTTATGGAAGAAAACAAAGACGCCGTCTTCTTCGATGGTCGAAACTTATATGAAAGCTCTGTAGGAAAATTTAAAGAAGCTGTAATACCGAAAGTGAATACAAGTCGTGAGTTTCTAAAAGAAATCGAAAAACCAGAATATGCAGATTTAAAAACTAAACCTGTAGTGACTTATTGCACCGGTGGTATTCGTTGTGAAATTTTAACTGCGTTAATGAAGAACCGTGGTTTTGAAAATATTTACCAACTAGACGGCGGTGTCGTTACCTATGGAAAAGAGTATGGAAACAAAGGCCTTTGGGAAGGCAAATGTTATGTTTTTGACGGACGCATCCAACAAGAATTTGCTCAAAACACAGAAGTAATCAGCCATTGTCGTGAATGTGGAAAAGTTTCAGACAATTTTGCTCATTGTTCAAATGAACCATGTGGAGCACAGATGATTATCTGTGAAGAATGTGAAGAAAAACAAGTTCCACACTTCTGCCCTGCATGTTCATCGTAAAACTTATTTGGTGTTCTTTTTCCAATTTCTAGAAATCGAATCGGCAAGACACAGAAGAGTTAAACCAATATAGATACATCCAATAAATATTGGTACTCGTCTTAAGTCTTCATCAGGAGCAACATAGGTCAATGCAAAAACAACGACAGTAGCGATCGCAAAAAATCTTGTCCTAGCATCAATCATGATAAAACTCCTACGATCAAATACGTTAGAGCTGCCATTAGACCTGCTGCAGGTATCGTAATAATCCATGCCCATACGACCCGCGATGCTATATTCCACCTAACTGCACTTAATCTGCGAGCAGAACCAACACCAACAATTGCGCCAGTAATTGTATGCGTTGTAGAAACAGGTATTCCCGCAGCTGAAGTTGCAAACAAAGTAATTGCTCCAGCCGTTTCAGCACAGACCCCTCCAACTGGCTGCAATCTTGTAATTTTACTTCCCATTGTTTTTACGATTCTCATACCTCCGGTTAGCGTACCCAGCCCAATCGCTGTGTGGGCAGCTAAAACAACCCATATAGGTAACTCAGAGTTAGCTGTCGTATATTTTCCAGCTATAAGAAGTGCAAAAATAATACCCATTGTTTTTTGCGCATCGTTAGCACCATGACCTAAAGAATATGCACCAGCAGAAACGAGCTGCAATCGCCGAAATATTTTGTTTGTTCGATTTACATTTTTAACGGGCAAGGTAAACCACTGAACAATAACCATTAAAATGAAACCAAAAGCCAAACCAATTAGTGGTGAAAGAATAATAAACATTCCTATTTTCTGCAGACCCGAACTTATAAGAACATCAAATCCACCTTTAGCCAAAGCTGCACCAGCCATTCCTCCAACTAGAGCATGCGAAGATGAACTAGGTAGCCCGAGCCAATACGTAATTAAGTTCCAAGCAATCGCTCCTAAAAGTCCAGAGAAGATTAGTCCAACACTTAGTACATTTTGTGCAACGACATCTTTAGCAATTGTGTTTGCAACCTCAGTACCAAAAACTAAAAATGCTACAAAGTTAAAAAATGCCGCCCAGATAACTGCCAGTTTTGGAGTTAAAACACGTGTTGAGACAACAGTAGCGATTGAATTTGCAGCATCGTGAAAACCATTCACAAAGTCAAAAGAAAGCGCAATTGCGATCGTAACAATAATTGCTAAGTGACCCATAACTACTCTTCTATGAATGCTTCAAATGAATCGACTCAACAATGTCTGCAACGCGATCCGTTTGCTTAATTGCTTCACGTAACGATTCGTTAACATCTTTTAGCTTGAGAACATCAAAAGATTTAAGATCACCAGAAAAAAGATGCGAAACACTTTTACGATAAATTTTTCTAGCTTTTCTACGGTATTCTTCAACCGATTCGAGGTCTTCTTCGATGTTATTAAATTTAGATAACTTTCCCATTAAAGAATTTATACTTCCACATGCGAATAAAAGTATTTTTGATAGTTCGGAAAGATATTCATTTTCTTCTTCTACAACATGTAAAACCAAAATATCTGCAACATTAAGAATCTCATCAAGAATATCGTCGAGGCCTTCGGCGAGTTCATGTATGTCTTCACGATCGAACGGAGTAACAAAACTATGTTGCAATTTTTTGATTATTTTCTTAGTGCATTCATCGCCATGCTTCTCTATTGTTTTGATTTCTTTCATCATTGATTCAGCATTATCCAAATGCTTTTCAATCATTTCGTTTAATTTTTCTGCTCCATCAAGAACGTTCTTTGAAGATTCAATAAACAGCGGGAAAAACGATTCGTTCCTAGGAATCAATCTAAACTTCATTATTTCTCCTAATTAAAATATCATGATATTTCTAGCACTTTTGTAAGATAAATCTCAGTATCAGACGGAGATAAGTTTGCGCCTATACTGTTATGTCTTCGCCACTGCGAAGGACAAAATGGAGAGCTGCCAGAGTGGCCGAATGGGCTTGCCTGCTAAGCAAGTGTCTGACGTAAGTTGGACCGAGGGTTCAAATCCCTCGCTCTCCGCCAACCCCTACTTGTTCACGAATATCTGCCTGCATTAAAGGCACGATAGTTTTTCCAACTGCGTGAAAATATGCCAAGTTAGAAAGATCGTCTGGAGAAAAAGAAGAACTTTCACCAAAGTCTTTAATTGCATCTGCTAGAGCTTCATCTATAGCATCTTTGCTATAGCCAATTGGCAGAACAATCTCTAGGCCACATTTTCCATCAGGGTCTAGCCCAATAATTTCACTTTGAACTGATCGAGTATCCATCCCTTGTTGAACCGCTCCTCTTACTAAACGAGGATGAATTCGCAAAGTAAGATCTTCTAAAACGTCTCGTTCTAATCCTAAAATTTGTACTACTTGAATCTCCGTATTTTCAGACATTTTTATATTCTAAGATAATTAGTAGCCATTGACATAATCAGCTATATCTGCTGTCAACTAGCTTCCAACAGAATGGGTGATCCCACAAATTGGGTGCAAGTATGACTTTTCATTAGAATTATCTCCCTTGCACTCGTAGCTCAGTTGGATAGAGCGTCTGTCTACGGAACAGAAGGCCGGGAGTTCGAATCTCTCCGAGTGCGCGTGCCACGAATAGAAGCTACGGCAAATATTGATTGTTCCATCGATAATGCATTCTCTTTGTCACAAACTTTTGGTTTAATTAGGCGCCAATGGGACCCTTTTGTAGTTGAAGAAAACCTCCTTTATGGTGCAACAAAACAAGGTAAAGATGTAGAAACATATTCGAGATCAAAATACGGAATAACAATGATCTCAAAATGTATATCTTTTAAACCGCCTTCTCATATCGGCATGAAAATGGTTAAAGGACCATGGTTTTTTTCGTCGTTCTCTGGTGGATGGAATTTTGTTAAAGAGTCTGAAGAAACAACCTCAGCAACGTGGCGCTATAACTTCACATGTAAACCCAAACTATTCAGATTCATCATGCACCCAATAGGTAAATTCATTCTGAAAAAAGACATAGAGGCTCGATTAAAAGCATTCACTTATGCCTGTGAAAACAAAGACCTTCTAAATGTTGTGACCATTGGAGATACTTCTATATCAATTGCTAAAGAACAAATTCTTGAAGACAAGCATGATGCCGGAAAGAAAGCATTGTCAAAAACTATCTTTAATTTAAGTCAGATTTCTTCTATATCACATGGCAAAAAAACTGCTTATGCGGCTTCTGCCGATAAGAACAGTGGCATATTAGGTTTAGGTATTGACTTTGAAGAAATACGCGATCTTAAACCAAGAGCAGCAAAATTTTATTTAACATTGAATGAACTAGAGAAGTTAAATATTGATTCAGATGAAGATCGAATTAAATTGTGGACTATTAAAGAAGCGATATTTAAAGCTGCGCCAAATAATAACAATTTAGTTCTAAGAGACTTTGAAATTACGCAATTAAACAGTACGAGTGGGTTTGCTTCACAACGGAACAAGAACGATCACATCTTCGAGTTCGTATACCAAAAAGAAAATGACGGAATATTATCTATTGCTATATGCAAAAAATCTAATTAGCCTCTAAAGCTGCTCTAACTGCTTGTAGCGCAATATCGATTTCTTCCTCTTTTACAATAAGGGGTGGCATAAAGCGAATTACGTTACCCCATGTACCAGCATTCATCATTAGAACTTTTGATGCTTCTCGAGAGTGTTTAATTACCTTCGAACAAATATCTGCATCCGGCGTCATATCTTTATTTAAAAATTCCATAGCTACCATTAATCCGAAACCACGAATATCTACATTTAGCGAATGGTCAGATGCGATCTTACTGAGACCATTTTTTAGTTGTTCTCCCCTATTATTTACGTTTTCAAAAAAACTAGGGTCTTTCATGAGTTCAATTGTTGCTAATGCAGCAGCACAACCTATCGGGTTACCTCCATAAGTCCCACCATGGCTACCAGTTGGCCATTTCGACATTAAATCTTTAGATGCTCCAATTGCCGAAAAAGGAAATCCGCTCGCAATACCTTTTGCCATAACAAGAATATCTGGTTCAATTCCATAATGATCTACAGCAAAAAATTTTCCCGTACGACCAAAGCCTGCCTGTACCTCATCTGCAATAAATAAAATTGAATTTTCTTTACATCGTTTATAAAGTCCCTCTATAAATCTTTTAGGAGCTGGAATATATCCACCTTCACCCTGCTCCGGTTCAATAATTATTGCTGCAGTCTCACTAGGTGCAGTTTGTGAAGCTAAAACATAATCAAACTGGGCAAGAGCAGCATCGATAGATTGTTCTTGTGTCTCGCTATCGCCAAGTGGAGAAGGAAACGGCGAAATATAAATGCCAGAAGGCAAAGGAGAATGACCAGCTCGATACCCAGTTTTACTAGTAGTCATTGCCATTGCCATATGCGTACGGCCATGGAATGAGCCGTTGAATACAATAATGTTTGGCTTTCCAGTTACTTGTTTCGCAAGCTTTACAGCACCCTCAGTCGCTTCTGCTCCTGAGTTCGCATAATAAAAAGTATCAATATTTTTCGGTGTGATAGTTTCCAATGCGTCTGCCAATGGTTGCATCAGATTATGTGTATAGCAATTAACTTGTGCATGTATAAACTGCGCGGATTGTTTTTGAATCGCTTCAACAATTTTTGGATGACAATGTCCAGTCGAAGTTACTGCTATACCTGAGGTGAAATCTAAATATTTATTTCCATCGGTTGTGTAAACCCAACAACCTTGACCCTTCTCAACTTGTAAATCTGTTACATGAAACCATACAGGCGCTAAATTTCCAGTCATAATTAAATTCTAATCCCGCGTTGGGTGCGGAAAGTATAAATAATTAGTACTTTCCACACCCAACGCAGAAAAAGAAGAGGAAGACTAGTTGCGAGACTTAGCGAGTAATCGTAATACCTCTAGATAGATCCACACGATGGTAACGACTAAGCCGTATGCAGCTGCCCAGTTCATATATTTTGGTAATCCTTGTTGTACACCAGATTCAATGAAACTGAAATCAATTGCTAAGTTTGCAGCAGCTATACATATGACTACAGCTGAAAATATAATCCCAGCTATACCTGTGTCATTGATCAATGGAAGATTTACGTTAAAGATTGAGAACAGAAGGTTCGCCATATAAAAAACGAATATAGCCATGGTTGCACCAATCACTATTCGAGTAAAGCGTTGCGTTACCTTAATAATACGCATTGAATATAGTGAGTACATTACAAACACGATGGCACCAGTAGCTAATACTGCTTGAATAACAATTCCGTTGTATGCATTTTCATATACACGAGATATCAAACCAATAGCTACACCTTCTATAGCTGCATAAATAGGAGCACTAACTCGCGCAATGTTTGGTTTAAAAGTCGTAAGTAGGCCTACTCCTAGAGCAGCAAATATAGAAACAAATAGTGCCATTCCCCAAGCACTTTCAGGTATGGATATCCACGCCCATGTTCCAGTCGCTACGAGTATCGCAAATAGCACTAGCGCTGCTCGTGCTGCTCCAGTGACAGACATGGAATCAGTGTTAGTAAAAACTGACGGTGGAGGTGATATTGGATTCCCTAAAGAATCAAATGAGCTTGGAGCTGCATATCCAGCTTTTAGATCATTCGGATCAATGTTGCTAAGTGTTTTTTCTAGAACTTTGTTTGCCATTTTTATCCTTTCAATGAAAAAAATCTAGGCATGCTTTATACAACACTAATTCATTTTCTTACATTCCCATGAGCTTGAAGGATCTCTGTTACACAACCTGTTACTTTAAATGCTGTTGGCAAATGTAAGAATTCATTAGGTCCATGGGCATTTGAACCTGGTCCTAATACCCCAGTTACCATAAATTGGGCATTTGGATACTTCTCCCCAAGCATCGACATAAAAGGTATGGTTCCGCCTTCACCCATAACTTGTGAATCATTTCTAAAAAATTTCTTCGATGTCTCGACACATATTCGCTTTAGCCACGCCTCTGGTTGAGGTGCTAAAAATCCTTTGGCCATTGAATCTACACTTACACTTATTTGTGCATTAAATGGACGATCACGATTTAATTCATTTACTAATGCCGCGCACGCAGTCTGCGGATCAACTTTAGGCGGCAACCTAAAAGATAGTCCTAAAGTTATTTCCGGCAATAAAACATTGCCTGCATTTTCGATATTTGGAAAACCATTAATACCTATAATTTCTAAAGCCGGTTTAAAAGTGTTAGCAATAATTTGTTCACCGATACTATTTGCTAATGGTTGCACTCCTGGTGCATAACTAAAGTTAAAAGGATTTTCTTTTTCCAATAGATTTGCTGATTCAACATAGGAATCATGAATATAATCTGGTATCTCACAATAGAATTCAGGAATAATTATTTCTCCGGATCCAGGCTTACAAATTCGATCGAGTAATTCTCTTGCTACATGAAATGCGCTAGGGACTATACCTCCAGCTCCTCCTGAATGTGTTCCCTTTTCTAACACTTTTATTGATAGATTTACTTGCAACAAACCACGTAAAGACTGAGTCATCCATAAATGGTCGTAATCTTGACACCCTGAATCCAAACAAATCACTAAAGAAATATCATCAATCGTACTTGTATTGTTCTCAAGGTAATCAATGTGTTCTTGTAGATGAGGACTTCCGCTTTCTTCACTTGCTTCAATCAAAATCAGTATTCTCGAATGTGGAATATTATTTTCAATTAAATAATTCGCAGATAGCACTGCCGTAAAAATTGCATAGCCATCGTCAGCAGATCCACGACCATAAACCTTATCTCCAACATATGTAGCTTTAAATGGATCAATGTTTTCATCCCAACCTGTCATTGGTGGCTGTTTATCTAAGTGTCCATAAATTAAAACGCAATCGTCGTTATCATAATTATTTTTAGGTATATCGATAACTATCAATGGTGTTAAGTTTTTTATTTCTTGAATATAAATATTTGTGCTGTCAGGCAAAATATTTTTAGCCCAGCCTGCAAATAAGTTAGCTACATCATCTATATAACCATTATTTTTCCAGTCTGAATCAAATGCTGGTGATAAGTTTTTAATCGATAGATACTTTTCAAAAGTATCTTTGACTTTTGAGTTCCAATCAATTTCAATCTGATTAAGATTTGCAAATTCTTTACTAATGTTATTCATGTGTGATAATTTATCTCTACACAAACATAACGTGTGTGTTATTAAAGTGTTGCGGACGCAAAGTGTGGATTGTACGGTAGGGTGTCGTCCATGCGATGCGTGCGCAACACTTTTTCCATGGGGGAACCACACACGTTTTTTTGTTTCCGAAAGAAGGAATCATTTCAGAAATAATTTTCGACGTTGCTTCTTTTAATATTCGCACTGGCCGTGCCCCTGATGGAATACATGCTTGGATAATTAGAAAATTTTCTACATTGGCCACAATTAAATTTCTAAACTGCAATATTGTTGCATTACAAGAAGCCCATAAATTTCAACTCAAATGGTTACTTAAAAAATTAGCTAAATATAGTTATGTAGGTAACGGTAGAGACGGTGGTTCTAAAGGAGAACATTGCCCCATTCTCTTCGATAATGAAAAATTCAGAATTATTTCAAGTGAAACTAAATGGTATGGAGATACTCCTGATCAAGTCTCAAAGCTTACTGATGCCAGCTTTCCTCGAATATATACAAAGTTAGTCGTCAATATATCTAATGACACAACAGTAGAAATATTCAATACTCATTTAGATGAAAAAAGTGAAGAACGAAGACTACGAAGCATTAAACAGCTCGCTCAAAATATAAACCCAGATATGCCAACGATAGTTTTAGGAGATTTCAACTCAACTCGTCTTAGAAATGTTTTAGATGAAATTACATCTTGTGGACTGTCTTATGCACTTGATGAAAAATGTGGAGGTACAACAAATAGGTTTTCTAAAACAACAGCCGAAAATGCAATTGACCACATATTTGTTAGTAAACATTTTAAAGTTCTAGCTTCAAGCGTTGTGAGAAAAAAATTCTTCTTCCTTCTGCCCTCAGACCACTGGCCTATAATCGCTAAATTAAAATTAATTTAGTTGTATTATTTATCACATCGAAACACAATTTAGCCTTCCACTCCAATATGACCTTGCAGCTGTATTTTTGTTTGCATTAACTGGATCGTTAATTGCTCTAAAACGAGGTTACGATCCTATTGGCGTATCAATAATCACAATAATTTCAGGAACAGGTGGAGGAATTATTCGTGATGCAGTTTTCTTAAACATCGAACCATCAGTCGTAAAAGACTGGAGATATTCAGCAGTGCTACTTGCTGCTATTGGATTTGTCCTGTTAGGAAGGTCAATACTCCAGACCAGACCTATCGCATTCATAATTATGGCAACAGAAGCTCTAGGTATAGGGATCAACTCCGTTTACGGGTCTGGCCGTGCATTAGGTGCAAATACAAGTATTTATGCAGCAATCATTATCGGTTTAATAAATGCAGTAGGCGGAAGAATAATGCGCGACACTGTCATGGGCAAAAAGCGTAAAAGTCTTGTTCCGTCAAGAATGTATGGCGTTGCTTCTTTTATCTCCATCGTGGTCTTCTTAACCATGTCTCAAGAATTTGAAATCTCTACAATCATATGTGCATGGACAGCAATATTTTGTGCTTTTGCTATAAGGATGGTTGCAATAAAGTTTGATATAAAAACAAAAGCGCTAGTTGATTATTACGATCCTAGTGCGGCGTTAATACATGTCGTTAGTGACCATGTAACACCACACTTGCCGACACTAACTAGATGGAAATTAAATAAACGTAATCGCCGTTCAAATGAAGATAAGCCTCTTGAGTGACTTTACCTGACAAGACTTGCAAATGCCCATAAAGAAACAATTAATCCAATAGCAATAAAAATTATTGATCTACCTAAAGGGGCAACAGCTAGTGTTGCATTTCCTTGTTTAATTTGGTTTTTAGCAAGAGCATTTGCAGTTTGTTTTGAAGTTCTTGAAGACTTTCGTAGCGAATCTTTTGCCATGACTTCGTCTTTTCGACGTTTTGCAATAGCAAAAATATTTCCAATTACCATAGCTGCCCCTAAAGCAAGGACCAGCTCAAGTAAAGTCTGCGTATAAAAGTTCAAACTTTTATTTCTTTTCTATAGCAACAATTTCAACTGGAACACTTGCACTAACTTCAGGGTGCAATTCAACATTAGCGCTGTAACTGCCAAGTGTTTTGATTTGCGAACTAAGGGTAATGTCTCTGCGGTCAATATCAATTGAAGTTGCTTTAGTAATTTCTTTCGCAACATCAGCAGGCGTTACAGAACCAAAAAGTTTGCCTTCTTCTCCAACATTTACAGAAATCGTAATTTTCGAAGCATTTAGAATATCTGCAGTCTCTTGTGCGCCAGCTTTTTCTTTTTCAAGTTTGATAGCTCTTGCTCTCTGCATTGACTTTGCTTGGTCAATCGCACCCTTACTAGCTAGTGTCGCAAAACCTTGTGGTATCAAATAGTTACGCGCGAAACCGTCTGCAACATCGACAATGTCTCCTGTGCGTCCACGACCCTTTACGTCTTTACGAAGGATAACTTTCATTTATGCCTCCTCGTTAGCTACAACACTTTGCTCATCAAGCAATGCTTCTACTTCGTTGTCGATTGCATTATCAGCAACAGCTTCTACGCGTGCAACTTCTTTTTTAGCTCTTGGTGGTCGTGCATTTTCTGCCTCAGCCATTTCAAGAGTCGTTTCTTCATCACGACGTTTCTTTGTTTTGTTAGTTACTTGTCGCACATTGAACGGCAATAATGCCATTTCACGAGCAATACGGATTGCTTTCGCAATTTCACGTTGTTGCTTTTGTGAGTTACCAGTAACTTTGCGTTGACGAATCTTTGCTCGTTCGCTCATGAATTTGCGGAGCAAATTCACATCTTTATAATCAACATATGAAATGCCTTCATATGTGAGTATTGATGTTTTCTTTCTAAATTTTTTAGATTGATCTTCGACAACTGGTCGTTTTTTATTATTTCCCATTTTTCTCCTTAAATTTCTTAGAACGGTTCGTCGCCGTATTCGTCATAATTTGGAACTGGTGCCATTTGTGATTCTTCTGCTGGAGCAGAGTTAAAGCCGCCTTGGCCTTCTTTTCTTTCGTTCCTGTGAATATCTACGCTCGCCCAACGTAAAGATGGACCTACTTCATCAGCGATTACTTCAACTACTGAACGCTTTTGTCCTTCTTTTGTTTCGTAACTACGCTGCTCCAAACGGCCAGTAACGATTACTCGTGAACCTTTTTGTAGAGATTGGCCAATGTTTTCTGCCATTTCTCTCCAAGCAACTACATCAAAAAAACTTACTGCTTCTTGCCATTCGCCGCCACGGTCTTGCCAACGACGGTTAACTGCAATACCGAAACGAGTATTTGCTTGACCTGTTGGAGTAAAACGCAATTCTGGTTCGCGTGTTACGTTGCCTACTAATGTGATTGTGTTTGAACTTGTCATGTTATGCCTTTCGCTTTATTTGCCGTACTTCTTTCTAGCAAAGGGGTACGACAATAAAAATTGGTTTTAAGAAATATATTGCGATTCTGGAATTCTCAAAACCATATGTCGCACAACTTCGGTATTAAGTCCTAATTGTCGTGAAAGTTCAGTCATAGCATCTGGCTCTGCTTTTGCTTGCAAGACCACGTAGTAGCCTTCATTCTTTTTATTAATTGGGTAGGCAAATTTTCTCTTACCCCAGTGATCTACATTTCCTAGTTGACCGCCAGCTTTTTTAATCTGGTCGCAATACGAGGTTGTAGCTTTTTTAACATCATTTTCTTCGTTATCTTGATCGAAAATGACCATGACTTCATATGGACGCACTTTTTCTCCTTTGGATCGCCAATGAACATTTATGTTCGCGAGTTCGTAGATTCATATCTATCGTGCAAATAAATAGATGCAACGAACAGGTTTACAAGGTTGTAAATTCTAATATAAAAGGTCGTTTTTACGCGAAACGAAGAGGATCGGTCTTCATTTATCTATATCTTGGCTGAAAAGGAATCACTATGCCATCATCTGTTGTTGATCCAGGGATTTTGCCCTTAAATCTTGAACCCAACTTACCTAAACGAGGAGTGTGTTCCCTTATTTCACCTGAATCATCTACAACTCCAAACGTTGGTTTTTCTACCGATGGATGTTCAGAATCTATAGCAGCTTGTTCCTTTTCTCTTAATAATGCTTCTCTTAAGTTCGTTACTGCTACTTGTGGCGATTCGTGAATTAGTTGGCATGTTGTTTGTGGTTTTGAAGCATCACTTGCGCTTCTATGCTCAGTGCCTTGTTGTTTTGCTCGTTCGATAACTGAAATCACGACAACACGATCAAAATAAATAGCTGGGGTATTACTTCCAGCTTCTATTGGATCAGGAAAATAACCAGCATCATGCATTTCAGACAATATTTCAATGCCATCACTTAAAACCGCGTATGCAATATCTTCAGCTAAATCAATTGGTAGTTCTGCTAACGGTTTGGCTTCTATGCCAACAATTTTTTCCTGTTTGCCAGAAAACCTGAGATGCGAAGCAGCAAAAAGTCTTTCTAAAGTTCCTCTAAATCCTTTGACAAAACCTATAGCGTTATCTCTATCAAGTCCATAGAAAAAATCGTCATCTGTAGATTTAAAAGGAATGTTGATTACACCATCTTTTACTGAATACAATTCTAAAGCTAGTGATAGAACATCCGAATAAATTCGGCCGATACGAATTTTCATTTCATTTGAAAGATCGAGACCTTCGATCTTGTTTGCTTTTATATAGTCTCGAATAGCATCTATATATAGGTCGACAAAAGCATCCTTGTTAGAACCCGAAGAACGATCCTCGCCGTTTCTAACAAGCTCATGGACTTTTGTACTGTCCTCAATATCCGAATCACTCATAAGGACTTATATATTACAACATTTTTAATATTTTACACAATTAGGACAATTAGCTCTAGGCTGGGTGTTTTTCGCTGTTTTCCCTGCTAGAAGCATCATTTGCCGTATTTTTATCTAGCTTTTGAAGCTCGGAAACAACATCATCTGCCATATGATAAGTCTCTTCAGACGATGGGAAGGTTTTATTTCTTACATCATCACAATAATTTTTTAATGCTTTGACAGCTTTTTCTTCGATATTTTCATATTCGCGCACAAATTTTGGTTTCTTAGAATCGCCTATTCCTAATATGTCATGAATTACAAGTACTTGTCCGTCGACATGTCTACCAGCCCCAATTCCTATAACTGGTATTGAAAGTTCTTCGGTAATAGTTCGACTTAAAGCATCAGGAACACATTCAATTACCAACATTGAAGCTCCGGCATTAGCGACAGCACGAGAGTCTTCTAAAACTTTTTGTGCTTTAGAAAATTCTTTACCTTGAACATTATATGACCCAAGTTCAAGTATCGATTGAGGTGTTAAACCGACATGAGCAACAACAGGAATTTGTGCAGCAACTAAAGCTCTGATCGTATCTACACGTTCAACTCCACCTTCAACCTTTACTGCATTTGCACCAGCGTGAATTAATTTAATTGCATTACTCACTGCTTGTTCAGGACTTACGTGATAGCTACCCCATACCATGTCCACTACGACAGGTAATTTTTCATTTACTCGACAAACCGCACGGACCAACATTTCCATTTCTTCTTGTGTCATAGAGATCGTAGACTCGTAACCAAGCATTACCATTGCTGCGGAATCGCCAACTAAAACAATATCTGCTTGTGCTTTATCGGCATATCGCATTGTTGGGGCGTCATATGCTGTCACCATAACAATTGGATCAGCATCGTTTGACGATTTTCTTGAACAAAGAGTGTGAAAATCTTTACTGGCATTAATTGTCATAATCATAATGTTAGCCATGAAATAGTTCTCATGAAAAAAAATGCTTTGAAGTGGAGTTATTAACAGATGATCATGACCAATCAAACATTTTTAACTTAGGATAGTTAAAGTGAAAGCATTCATAACTAAACACTTTGACAAAATTGTATTAATAAAACTTATTGCTATTGGTTTCATTCTTCGCATTTGGATTTCTTCGTCAAAGTTAAGCAATGTAGATGAAAATACAGCATTATCATTTTTAATCGGTAGAGATATATCCCGTGGTCGCTTACTTGCATATCGTTATGAACATTTTTTTGGAGGAACGCTTGAGTATTTAGTCGCTACTCCAATAATTGCTCTAATTAAAAGTGTCACTCTATCGCAAATGTTAATTTCACTTGTTTTTCTCATTGGAACATCCTGCATTTATTATTTTGGGTTTCAAAGAACTCAATACAGAAAAACAATGAGATATGTTCTTGCTTGTTTGTGGATTTGGCCTGGATTCTTTTTAATTTCTAACACGAAATTTTCGGGTATTTTCGCTGTAATCATGTTGCTGCAAGTGGCCATACTTGCAAGCGCATATTATGCAGCACACTCATTAATAAATAGAAAATATTTTTTGATATTTGCCTTTTTATGTGGGCTCAGCGTTTGGGTTTTTCCAATTTCAATCTTTACTTGTATCACATCTTATATTTGGATTATTAAATCTTCTCCTGGATTAAAGCCACAACGCTTAAGAGCATTTGCAATTTTTGCTTTAGGGTCTTCGTTCTTAATCGCATTAACTATAAGCGAAAAAGGGGCTAATTTACTTAGATTTTACGATAAGTCAATACATACGGATATTGACAAACCTAATGCACTAATAAATTTGTCGGATATATTTTCAATGACAGTTTCTAATGAGCACAAACTTGTCTTTTATCAGACGCCATTAATGCTTTCAATAATATTTTCATTATGTACAATTGCCTTGATAGCTTTTCTGATCAAAGGAGCCATTGGAGCTGCAAAAACAAAGATAAGTGATTTCGCTTTTCTAATGTTAATAATTAGTGCATGCCAAATCGTTCTTTTAATAATTCTTTATGTGTTCTCAATTAATGTGCCTTCAATATTTTTGATAACACTTGTCGCGCCTGTTGTGTTCCTTATATTTAATTCATCAACAAATAAAATTGTTATCTCATCAATAATTTTTTGCATGTTCGTTTCTTCATGCATTTATCTGTACTCTACTTCGAAAAATTTTAACAACTACGTCTCAGATAATAAAGGTAGAGCAACATTTTTGATTGAGCAGGTGGCCGCGCAAAGAATATTGTCAAACCATCAGCTTGCATATCCACTTACATTAAGTAACGACGAGAAAGTTTTAGTCTCACCGTTTGACGCAAACTACTTTGACTCAAAAATCCGGAGCCAAACCTCAACAAGAACAGATGCAGTACTAATTGATACAAACATAAAAAATGAGAGAAACACTATGCTCTGCATTCAATCATATTTTCAGCAAGGTTTTGTATCTAAGAGTTCATCGAATTTAAAAATCTATTTAGTTCCTAAAAAATTTAAATCGAAGGTTTCCAGCATTGCTGAAGAATGCAGTAAAGTTACGACATAAGCAATAAACATTTATGCGAATAAAGTTGCTTTTAGCGAATACATAACAAAAACTATATAGTCGTTATAACGAATACTCCTTGAAGATACGCACATAGTGTCATATCTTGAAAAATGTGAACCTGCCCAAGCACAACAAAAAAACGAAAATTATTTTTTTATCAGCCCTTATAGCTTCATTGTTACTCTTAGTTTTGATTTTGTTGCCTGCTACTGCTGCAAACACACAAGACAGAATTAACCTTGCCGACGGATCAACCCAAATAATTAAAAATGCTGCTGTTAAAAATGGTTATGTCGAGTTCGGTTCTACAACAACCACAACAGTTCCATCGACCACTCCAACGACTCCTTCAGTTCCTACCGGGAAATTTTATGTAGTCGGAAAACAAATAGTTGACCCAGACGGAAACATTTTTATTCCAATGGGCGCTAACGTAGCAATCAGACAGGGTCAATACGAAACAGGGTATATTTTCAATGTCAACGGAACAGCGACTGACCATTCTCAAGATGTTTTAAATTGGGGATGGAATACAGTAAGAGTTAATTTAATATTTTTTCCAGAAAGCGGATCGCCAACTAAAGACGAAATATTCCAAGGCCTATCGAAATTTATAAATGAATACACATCCAAAAAAATAGTCGTGCTAATTGATACGCACGATGCTACAGGGCAAAACCTTCCTCCAAGCGATCCAAAAGTTCAAAAAATATTGGGATACTTAGATGAGTTAACAAAAACATATAGCAACAATCCTTACGTCTGGTTTAACGGTTTGAACGAACCTTTTCAAGATGATGATCCAACATCTTTAACAAATTGGATTGCACAACAAAACGCCGTTTATCAAACTATAAGAAAAAATGCACCGAACAATATTTTTGTTGCAGATCTTCCAGGATATGGAAACTCTGTTGAATCTCTGGTTGATGGAAATTTAGGAAACTTTAGTTCATCAAAATGTAATGTTGTTTATTCATGGCATGATTACGGATACATAAATGGATACGCAGATGACGCGACACACAAAATATATTATGAAAAACTCGCATCTAAAAATATTGCAGTTTTAATTGGTGAAATTGGCGATCCGCTAACCCTTAATGAAGGAACAGCTGGAAGTCCAGCACAAAACAGAATCGGTGCCTATGCTGCAATGAAATATGCTCCAGCAAATGGTTTTGGAATCTTATGGTGGCACGCAACTGGCGACAGTTCTGTATTTTTGACGTATTCATTAATGCAAGATCGAAGTGCTCCATGGCCTGCAGCAACCACTGGACAAGGGTTATCTGCTGCAGGAAAAACATTTTGGGATTTAACACATCCTAAAAAAACTACCGCGAAATTTACAGGAAACATTGCTGACTCTCACTGTTAAGAATGGAATCTAAGTGAAAAAACTAAAGACAATAAGTAACATGAAACAACTTACAGCATTAGTTGCTTTATGTGCATTGTCGGTTTTGTTTTTGTCTTCAACAAGTCCTGCATACGCATCGGAATCTATTCGTAAATCTAGTTCAACATGTTATATAGAAAACTCTGCATATCGAATTAGCTCAAAAATCCCTATTGCAAATAGCTCGAGTCAAACAATTTGGATAAAGGTAAAAGTTAATCACTTAGCAAGAATAAAAGTAGAGATTGATCAGAGCACTTGCGTAAGTTCAAGAATCTATTCTACTAACGGACAATGGAAGTTTATTCAAATAACTCGGCCAACTGCATACGTGCAAGAAGGTAATCATGAAATAGTAATTGGTGCTTCACATTCAGATTTAAATTGGTCTACTTTATGGATTTTTCCGAGCAGTTCAATCTGTACACCAAATATAGATACAATCAATATTGTTTGCAATAGTGCAACAGGTGCAGCAACGAAACTATATGCCAGCGGAGTTTCATCATTGGTATATCCAAAAGTAACAACAAGCACTACTACGACGACCACGACCACCGCAGCGCCAACTACAACAACCACTCCAACGACTATTCCGCCAACAACGACCACAACTCCAGCAAACACAAACTGTTTTGCCAATTCTGTGGGAGTAGTTTCACACCCTATAGATCTTTCAAGTTCAGGCACTCAACAGATATGGTTAAATATTTCTACTAGTTCAAATAGCAACATCTCACTACTATTCGATTCAAAAACTTGTTTAAACGAAACTGTTTTATCTACAAATTCAAGTTTTAAATGGATAAATTTAAGTTCGCTAACAACATCTTTGACTTCGGGATACCATGATGTATCAATCGGATCTAGCTTAAACGGAACAAAGCTATCTACAGTTTTGATTTTCAATTCAAACATTAAATGTGTTCCAACCAATGATGGCACAAACTGTCCAATCCCACCCGTGACGACAACAACTACTACTACAACTCTGCCGCCAACACCGACCACTAAACCGACTACTACAACCCCACCTACACAAACAACCGCTTCTAATGACAATGCAGCTCTTGAAAAGTTCCGCAACTTTAATAGTCAATATGAGCGGAATTCTTCAACGCCTTCTTCATTACTTCCTTTGAATTTATTAACTCGAAAATCAAACCCAAGCCCATCAATTTTCTTATCTTCTCCAGGCGGAGGAAAATTTAGAACATCATGTGACTTCTCACACTTGGCTTACGATGACCCAATCATAAAGCCAAACCTTCCCGGAAAATCACACTTGCATATGTTCTACGGGAATACTAAAACCAATGCATTTTCTACTGCTAATTCAATTGTAAATTCAGGTGGCAGTACTTGTGATGGATTCGAAGCAAATAGAACTGCATATTGGGTTCCTGCGATGCTAGATGCGTCGGGTAATGCACGTATACCTAATGGCATGGTTGTCTATTACAAGTCTGAAGGTATAGCTAAACCCGCTAATGGGTTTGAAGATATTCCTCAAGGTCTAAAAATAATTGCCGGTAACGCAAACGCAACAAGTCCACAAACACTTCAATACAACAATGGCTTTGGATGCGGAAACATGTTTATAAATCCGACTTCTTCTTTAATTCCATCGTGCGATAGCTCAACCGGTTTCATGTTGAAAGTTCATTTCCCCCGTTGTTGGGATGGCTCATTTGATTTTGACCCTACCAGTCCACAAAAACACGTCACCTACGAGGTAAATGGACAATGCCCTTCAACACATCAAAAAATATTTACAGGTATAACAGTTTTATTCGATTGGGATTTAGCTCCTGGTGAAACTACAGCAGGCTGGCACTTAGCTAGCGATGAAGTTCCAGGCGGAACAACAAAACCTGGCGGAACGACATTGCATGGTGATTGGTTCGGTGGTTGGAATAATGAAATCATGCATTCATGGAACCAGAATTGTTCAAATGCACTTTGGGATTGCAGTCTTAGGTATCTAGGAAACAATGGGCACTTAACAGGAGTACCTGATGGTGGTGTCAACGAACTTATACCAACATTAAATAAACAAGATACTCTTGGACCAATAGCTTGCGTATTGCCAAAGCGAACGAATACCTAAAGTTATCTAGTTACGGTCTTCTCGTCTAATTAAAAAATTCCATTTACATTTAGTACATACTTCAACAAGATACCGATGATAAGACTTTCCTGTCTTATCTGCTTTCGCGATTTGATCATGTTCAATTACTGGACGACCGTTTGTTTTTCGTAAGTTATCCCCATATAAATAGCTGACTTCAAATAATGGAGAACGAACATCTTCTTCAGCGCAAATAGGGCATTCCCTTTGCGTTTGATGACCATAATTAGTTGCAACTCTTAAAAGTTCTGGATGTGCATCACAAACATCGAGACGAGTTAGCAAGCCTCTTCGATAATCACGCAAAATTGACCTTTTAGCCAAGGCATAATCAATATGTGGAAGATTCTCTTTAGGCTGAAAAGCTTCTTTTGACATTTTTACATTCTAGCGGGGAGACCTGGCCTTACAAAAAGGACAAAAAGCCCTGTAGGTTTTGTCCATCTGGGAGACTATAGCCTCAGTATATATCGAATCGATATATCTGATATAATATCTTGCGATGTTAGCCCTATCGATTCTCGGATTATTAATGAGTGAGCCATTACATGGCTATGAGATCCGTAAACAACTCGGCGAGCTAATGGGACTAACTGGTGCAATTTCTTATGGCAGTCTTTATCCAACCTTGGCAAAACTTCACAGCCAAGGCTTAATTAATACCACTTTTAATACACCTGAAAAAAAGAAGCGAGTTGAAATATTTTCTACTGGATCTTTAACAGGTGACATTGTGTTTGGATCGCGTCACATAGAACAAAACAAAACTCCAATACTTTCACCTCGCAAATCAAAAAAGGTTTACTTCATAACTGAGAAAGGCAAGATCTCTTTCAAAGAAAAATTAGTGACATCGTTTGTTAAGCATGCAGACGACGACCGTGCCTTTGTTGCACATTTAGCATTTCTAGATTTTGCAACAACTGAAGAAAAACAAACTTTTATTGATGAACGTTCAGATGTTTTACAAAAAAGACTTTTATCTATTCCAATCTCTGATAATCATGCCTTAAAGCTATGGCATGACGTCGAGCGTGAATATATAGAAAACCAAATCTCATTTCTTCAAAATTTAAATGAGGAAATTATGAGAGTCACAGGGAGCGAAAGATGAGCGACCGCGAACAACGATCGCTTCGCGTGAGTTGTGACTAACTAATAAAGAGGAGACCCATGAATAACAATAAAGAAATCCGAGTTGCGATTGCTGGTGTTGGAAACTGTGCCAGCTCATTAATGCAAGGTATCGAATACTATAAAAATGCAAACCCAGACGAAACAGTTCCAGGTTTAATGCATGTTGAAATGGGTGGATACCATGTACGCGACGTAAAAGTTGTTTGTGCATTTGATGTTGATGCAGCAAAAGTTGGCCAAGATATTTCAAAAGCTATTTTCTCTAGCCAAAACAACACTATTAAGTTTTCAGATGTTCCTGAAACAGGCGCTACGGTATTGCGTGGACCAACACTTGATGGTTGGGGTAAGTATTATAAAGAGACATGTGAAGAATCACCTGCAGAACCAGTTGATGTTGCTCAAGCATTAAAAGATGCAAATGTAGATGTACTTGTTTCATACCTTCCAGTTGGTTCAGAACAAGCACAGCGCTTCTATGCGCAAAGTTGTCTAGATGCAGGATGCGGTTTCGTAAATGCTATTCCTGTATTTATTTCTAGCGACGCTGAATTCGCAAAGAAATTTACAGATGCAAAACTTCCAATCGTTGGTGACGATATCAAAAGCCAAGTTGGTGCAACAATTGTTCACCGTATTTTGGCTCGACTCTTTGAAGACCGCGGTCTTGTTCTAGACCGTACATATCAACTTAACGTCGGTGGAAACATGGACTTTAAAAATATGTTGGAACGCGACCGTTTAGAATCAAAAAAGATATCAAAAACGCAAGCTGTTACATCTCAACTCGATAACCCAATTGAAGCTAATGATGTTCATATCGGACCTAGCGATCATGTAGGTTGGTTAGACGACCGTAAGTGGGCATTCATTCGTTTAGAAGGACGAAACTTTGGTGATGTTCCACTTAACTTGGAACTAAAACTTGAAGTATGGGATTCACCAAACTCTGCAGGAGTAATTATTGATGCATTACGTTGCGCGAAAATTGCAATGGACAGAGGAATCGGTGGACCACTTGAAGGACCAAGTGCGTACTTCATGAAGTCACCTGCGAAACAATTTCACGATGACGTTGCTCACCAAATGGTTGAGGACTTTATCAAAGGTTAGAAACCTTACAAAAGACCTGACATATTGTCAGGTCTTTTTCTTTTTACTAAACTTATTAGTTCTACAAATTTAAAACTTTAAGCTTTTTCAATTCAGAAACGACAGGAGTCACATGGGCGAAAGGTCTAAAGAGCTAAGGCTCGAAGTTGCCCTTGAGCAACTGAAAAAATACTTTGAAGAAAAAAGTTTCACTGCAAAGGGTCTGCATTTTGCAATGGACATGCTTTCGCAATCGCCATTACCTTCTCATATAAGGTTGTTCCAAAATGCTTTAAATACTGGAGTTCTGGACCATATTGGCTTTGGGCGAAGGATTGGACAGTTAGTCGACGCACTTTCTCGTTCTGGCACTGAACATGGACTAGAAGCGCTAAGAATAGTTTTTGCTGACCATAATTTATTTCCGAAAGTTGTTTCCACAATAAGAAAAAGCGTGTTCTTTAATTTAATAAGTTCGAATTCCGATGGTGCTCCACATACTATTAATGTTGGTTGCAAAAATGGGCTACTCGATACTTTAGAGGCAGATGTCTTGCAAGAGGCCTTGGAAAAGCTATTAGCAAAAAATCACCCTGAAACCGATGAAGCATTTTGCTCAACAATAAGACGTGGTGCTACAGAATTTTTATCCGATGAACAAATAAAAGATTTAAAGAAAGCAATTAAAAAATTAGAGCCTGAGAGAAAGACAAAATTATTAGGAGCATTCGTAGATTCGAAATCTGCAAATGGTAAACACACATCCGAAACGCTACAAGCTAATAGGGCTACTCCAACCGGACCTAAGCGAGCCCCTGTATTATCGGACTAATTGAGGTCCGTCGAAAACCTTGGCGTCAATTAGACCAGTTAACCTTTGCATTACTGGATTACTTTGATCAACATGTTTCGTGCGCTTCAACAAAGCATCGACTCCACCATTTCTAGAAAACATATCAGCAATTTCATCAATATATTTCTCTAAAAATTCAAAAACCCGAGTTTCATTCTCTGGATCAGGTTGAGCCAATGTTTCATGGTTTATAGCAGCAATTAAATTTACATAGCCACGAAGAATTTTTTCTTGTTCGTCAAGAAATCTTTGTTGAAAACCAAAATCTTCATCAGTAGATGCAAGTGCATAATCTTGAGCTTGTTTAAAAATCAATAGATGTTCCGCAAAACGCAATTCAAGTGCTGCAGTTAAAGCCTTGGTCTCTTCACAGCTAAATGGCTCAAGTCTTTTACCATTTTGTCTAG
This sequence comes from Acidimicrobiia bacterium, assembly GCA_046331265.1. Lineage (GTDB taxonomy): Bacteria > Actinomycetota > Acidimicrobiia > IMCC26256 > JAGPDB01 > JAGPDB01. The sequence goes on from JAXLRE010000010.1 coordinate 65,557, forward strand.
CAAGAATATCTCTGACATGTCCCCGATAAGACATTGGCCCTTCTAAAGAAACGCCTTCTGAATATACAGCATTTGGGTCGATTATAAGTTCGTCAATACCGGGAATTGATTCGCTCTTCCATCTAGCTTCTAAGCGCGCTAAATACTCGGGTGCGTTAGGACGACAAAACTCAAAGATAGATCTGAAAGCTCCCATAAGACTCCATTCGACAGGAAAAAATAGTTTAACAGAACCGAACATCTCGGCGCATTTGCTCAAATGCCCACTTTTACGCTTATATATTTAAATGACAACAACTCTATCAAGAGCTTTTGAATACGGTTATGGTGTAACAGATTCAGAAATTCGACTTATCGGTAATGTAGAAGGAAAACGAATTCTTGTTTTAGGAGCAGGTGAACTACTAACACCAATTAGCTTATCTTTAGCTGGAGCTCATGTGATTGTTGTTGATCCTTCAGCAGAACGCATGTCGATGACAGAAAAACTTAGTGAAGATAATCAAGCTCGCGTCGAAGCTCACATAGGTGAATTTGCTGACTTAGCATTTCTAAGAGCGGATTCTATCGACATGGTTTTTTCACCATTAGTTTTAGATGAAATAGAAGATTTAGATCGTGTTATAAGACAAAGCCAAAGAGTATTGCGAACTGGCGCTTCTATGGTTGTTAGTTTCGAGCACCCGCTTGCACGTATGGTTGAAACACAAGATATTGTTCAAGCTCCTGGCGTTCTTCCTTTAGGAACCCCAAGAGTTACTAGAAGTTTTTTTGATAATAGCGATTACGAAACAATGCGCAATGGACAACGAGTTGTTGTTTATCCAAGATCAATTGCTCACATACATGATTTGTTCATGAGACACGGTTTCAAAATAGATTCAATTTGTGAACCAACTCCAGAAGTTCACGTCGAACCTGTTGTACTGATTCCCCCAGTAGTTGTTTTCAGGGCGCGCAAAGAGGGCCTATAAATTTAGGATAATCACATGACACAAGGAAGAAGATTCCATATTTGGCCAATGGTCACAATAGAAGTTGATGGCGCTCCATATGAAATGAACCTAATTAATAGACCTGGCCTGAAATGGTTAAGAGACAAAATCGAAAATGGAACTTTAACTGAGCAAGATATAGAAGCAATTCAAGCTGCAGTTAATTTCGATAGTTTAAATCCAAATTCTTTAAACGATTACAAACTAATTCCGTTACTTATAAGAGCAGGACTTTTAACAGATGATCAAATCGATCGGATCATTGGAGACGCGGAACTATCAATATCTCTTACTACTGAAAAAGTAAAAAGTTCGAACATACCAGCGAATAATACGACACTCGTTGAGTCAGGCCATAAAAGTCCCGGTCTGCAAGTTTTAGATGATCTTTCTCAAATCAGATCGTTGACATTAGGTCAAAGATCAAGAATTAATGACCGAAAAACTGATCTCATCGCACAAATAGTCACAGGAGTTCAATGCGAAATCTCTAGAGGTATGTAATTTTCTACTTTTCTGAGAATTCGTCCAACAATCTATAGGCATCATCTTCGCTGATTGGTCCATTTTCCAAACGATGTTCTAGCAAAAAATCTAAAATTTTACCGACTTCACGACCAGGCTTTAAATCTAAATACTTCATTACTTGATCGCCATTTAAGTGAGGTTTAATTTTTTGCAATTCTTCTTTTTCAGAAAGCTCTTTAATTCTTGCCTCTAAAGAATCCATGCGATCTTGCAATGCTTTTGCTCGCTTTGGGTTTCTTGTAGTGCAGTCACAACGTTGCAAATGATTTAAATCTTCCAATAAATCTCCAGCGTCACGTACATAACGTCTAACAGCAGAATCAGTCCATCCCATTGCATATGTGTGAATACGCAAATGTAAAAAAACTAATTTCGATACATCATCAATAAGTTCTTTAGAAAAGTTCAATGCTTTCATGCGTTTTCGTGTCATTTTTGCACCGACGACTTCATGATGATGAAATGAAACACCATGCTCACCTATAGATCTTGTTGCTGGCTTTGCAATATCATGCATTAACGCTGCAAGACGAACTCTCAATTGTGGTTTAGTGTTAGCAATAACGGCAATAGTATGAACTAAAACATCTTTGTGAGTGTGG
>JAXLRE010000011.1:0-66992 GCA_046331265.1 Acidimicrobiia bacterium
CAGCATTAGTTCCTATTTCGTTTACATCTCCACCAATCATGAAACTTGGATTCAGCCCAGAAGCACGGGCGATTGAAGTGAGCATTGAAGTAGTTGTTGTTTTGCCATGACTACCTGAGACACCAATACTTTTTTCACAACTACATATTGCACTTAACATTTGGGACCGAGAAATGACATCAATTCCCATTTTCTTAGCTTTTACTATTTCGATATTGTCATCATTAATAGCTGTTGATTTAACTATTAAATCTATATTCGAATTTATATTTTGTTCATCATGTGGAACGTTCACTTTGATTCCAAAAGATTCAAGTCGCTCGGTCACATGACTATTCTTTAGGTCAGACCCTGAAATATTTTTACCCATTTTCGCTAAAACAGTTGCTATCGCGCTCATTCCAGCTCCACCGATACCAATTATATGGATATTATTTAAATTCTTATCAGTTATATCTATTGTTTTCATTTCAAATACTTTTCTTTCATATATATAGCTATCTTATTGCGTGCATTTAAATGAAAAACATTTGTATTGATATTCAGATCTTTTTTTAGAGCTGAAAGTATCGATTTGAATAACTTATCTGCATTCAATTCTTTTTGGTCTATCAACTCAGCTTGTCCTGCCTCTAAAAGATTTTGAGCGTTATGACGTTGATGGTCTCCAGGAGCACCTGGCAATGGAATCAGAACACAAGGTACTGAAATTATTTCTAAATCTACACATGTACCTGCACCTGCACGAGATACTACACAATCACTTTGTGCATAATATGAATTGATGCTTTCATCGAAATCTAACAAGGTGTAAGTGAAAGCATGTTCTATATTTTGAGTATCAGCTCTAACTTTAGAAATATTATTTTTCCCTGCAAAGTGCACAATATCAAAGTCGATATCGTTGCTAAAGACCTCCAGCATTTTGATAGCTGCATCATTTATAGCTTGAGAACCTAATGATCCTCCGGAAATTACTACAACTTTTCTTTTATCTTTATTTGAAAGATATTTTCTACGCATATTAATCACATCATCAAAATTATCTAAACGAGGCAGACCTAGAACAACAGAATTTGATGGTTTATTAGCAGTATTTTCAAAAGTCAAAATCATAGCTGCACCTAATTTGGATGCAAGCATATTTGTACGACCTACATGAGCATTTTGTTCATGAACTATGCGATTAATTCGCAGTAAACTTGCAGCTAACATAGCTGGAAGCGAAGCATAACCACCTACTCCGATTACAACTTTTGGACGATTGATTATAAATAGAATTACAGCTTTTATACAGGCAATAGAAATTAAGAAAAAATGATATATGTTCTTTATATATTCTTTTTTATTGAGTCCTTTTCCTTTAAATTTTACAAGTTTGTATCCATATTTTGGAACTAAATCTTTTTCAAGTGTACGGTTTGAACCAAAAAAAACTATTGAATCTTTAGATACGCCTACTTCTTCTAAACCTCTAGCAATTGCCAGTGCTGGAAAGACATGTCCCCCTGTACCTCCACCAGCTATGACTATATTTTTTTGTTTAACCATGAAAATTTATACTCTTGAATATCTCGCGATATTAGCTAGAACACCCGTCGCGGCCATTGAAATCAATAAAGATGATCCACCGAAACTAACGAAAGGTAAAGTAATACCTGACACAGGCAAAAGTCCAATAACGGCCATAAGATTGATGATTGCTTGACCACCAATCCAAGCAACTATACCTGTTGCCATAAGCGCAGAGAAGCGATCTGCACAGGAAAGAATTATTCGAACGCCAATTAGTATGAACGCAATAAACAGGCCAACAACCATCATTGTTCCAGCAAAGCCTAATTCTTCTCCGATAATTGCGAAAATAAAATCGGTATGTGCATTAGGAAGAAATAGCCATTTAGCTTTACCTGCACCTAAACCAACTCCTGATGTGCGACCCGATCCTAAGGCTATAAGGCTTTGTACGATTTGATATCCAGTATTACTTGCATCGTTAAATGGCTGAAGATACGAAAAAATTCTTCGCCTTCGATACCCCTCCATGAAAACAACAATTGTTGCAGTAGCTGCAATAGGTAAAGCGATCTTACCTAAGAACCTAAGCGGCACACCTGACATAACAATTACCATTCCCACGATAAATGCCAAAACCACAGTTGAGTCATAGTCTGGTTCTATGACAACAAGAAACATCATTAGTCCACCAGTAACCATAATGGGCATAAGTATCTCTTTAAATGAGCCCATTTGCTTAACTTTTCGCGTTAAAAAGTCAGCACAAAATACAACCAGAGCAAACTTTGCAAATTCGCTTGGTTGGAATCTCCAAGTACCAAAACCTAGCCATCTACGGGACCCAAAAACCTCAATACCTATTCCAGGAATAAGCACGATAGTTAAAAGAACAAAGCTAGCAATAACAATTGTTTTTGTATGTTTTTGCCATAACTTATAAGGAATGCGAGACATAACAATAAATGCAACTGTCCCAAAAAATAACCATATAAGTTGACGCTGAAAAAAGAACCATGCTGACCCATATTCATTTAGTGCAGCAACGCTTGAAGCACTTAAAACCATTACCACACCAATGATGTTAAGCACAGCTACAGTTGCTGTTAACAATATAAAGTTCGAATTCCGCGGTGCTCGTATTATCTCAGAATGGCGAAAAATAAATAATTTTTGAATTATCGAAAACTTCTCATTTGTTTTTTTGCTTTTTGTCTTCGATACCACAGATCAATTCTAATATTGATCAGCATTTAAAGGGTGTTATTCGCTTATTTATCCTGCGCCCCCTGATCGAACAAAATCAGCATAAAAAATACCTATTCCCATGGCAACAGAAATACCTGAAAGTAGCCAGAATCTAACGATTACAGTTGTTTCGGGCCATCCCAGCACCTCAAAATGGTGATGCAAAGGAGCCATCTTTAAAACACGTTTTTTAAATCCTCTATAAGAAATGATCTGAGCAATAACACTTAAAGTTTCAACAACATATATACCGCCAATGAGAACTAACAAAAGTTCAGTTTTACTAACTACAGCACAAGCCGCCATTGCGCCGCCTAAAGCTAGTGAACCTACATCACCCATAAATATTTGTGCAGGTGCAGCATTCCACCAAAGGAACCCCGCACATGCACCAGTAATTGCTGCTGTTAAAATTGCGACATCTAATGCGTTATTAGAAAAGCCTGCCGCACCATTAGGATAAAAATCACCATGACGGAATTGCCAATAACTAATTACTGTGTATGCACTAAAAACAATTGTTGCGCTACCTGCAGCTAAACCATCTAATCCATCTGTGATATTTAATGCATTTGTTGTTGCTATGACAATAAAGACAACAATAAAAATGTAAACCCATTCTGGGAGTGCTGAAGTGATAGGGCGAGCAAAAGATAATGATGTAGAGATATGAACATATCTAGTTGTCAAAATTGCAAAAATTAATGCGAAAAGAACTTGTCCAAAAAATTTTCCTCTTTTTCTTAACCCAAGATTACGCTTCTTTATTATTCCCAAATAATCATCGTATAATCCGACTAATGCCATAGCCGCCATAATTAAAACAATCACCAAAGCTGTCCGGCCGAAAACAAAACCTGTTCTAACATGTGCAAAAAAGTATCCGACAATTGCACCAATAACAATTGCTATTCCACCCATTGTCGGTGTTCCAGCTTTTTTCACATGGGGGTGTACGATCGGTCCATCATCGCGAATATGTTGACCCATATCTCTTTTTCGTAACACTTTTATAACCAAAGGAGTTAATGTTACAGATACCGCGAAAGCTAAAGCAGATGCTAGGAATAGAGCAATCATATTTCGTTCCTATTTTTTTTCACATTCCATTTTAACTCACTCAGAAAATTAACTATTGGAACCAATGCAGGCATTGATGCATCTGGACCTCGTGAGGCTTTAACACCAACAACATCATTTGGCTCAATAATTGACTCCAAATTATTGATTGCATCTTTTACTGTATCGAAATAATAGCTATTTTTATGCGAATTAGATTTAAATGCAGGTTTAGTAGCTTCACCTACACAAATAAAAGTATCTATTCCTATTTCATTCGCATACTCTGCCATAGAAATATGCCGTTCATCGCTTAGCTCACCGAGTTCTCTCATTGGACCCATAATAAATACACTTCTAGTTTCATTATTTTTAGCTATGGCTTGAACAGCATCTATGCATGCTCTCATTGACTCAGGATTAGCATTATAAGCGTCGTCGATTAATAACAAATCTTCATTTTTAACTAACCGCATCCGATGACCTTGCGGTTTCATCTTTAACATATTTGTTTCAATATCCGCTGGATCGTCTCCACAAATGAGTGACATAGTTATCGCTAATGCAGCATTCTCGACAAAGTGTTTTCCAATTAATGGTATATGCGCATTAACTTTCTTCCCATTAAAATCAAGACTTATATCGTTTGTTAGATCGCTATTAGATTTTGTAGCAGTTATATATGAATAATTTTCATTTAGATCTATTCCATTTTCTTCTGACTTATCTATCGTAAAAACGACATTCGACGTAGCACCACCAAGTAATGTTTCCTTTTTATCGATATTAAAAGGCATAACGATATAACCGTCTTTTGGAATTCTAGATATGGTTTCAAGAAAAGTCTTAGCAACTCCGTCTTTGTCTATTAAGTACGCTGTATGAGCTAAAGCAACATTTGTCACGACAAGATGATGTGGTCGAGAAATCTCTGTTATATATTCAAGATCGCCAAAGTGGGACTCACCTAATTCAACAATAAGTCGTTCGCAACCTTCTTCGACTTCACAAAGAGTCAATGGGACTCCTGTTTGATTATTGAAAGAACCACGACTTGCATATACCTTCGGCAAGGAACCGCCAAGTTCTCTAAGCATGTTCTTGGTTGTTGTTTTCCCAACGGATCCAATTACACCGACTACCACTCCATCAAATTTATCTCTAGCCAGTGAACCTATTTTCCCGAATGCAACTAAGGAATCTTTTACATAAATAACATTTACATTTGAAAAATTATCTAGTGAATCTTGTGCTTGTACGCGGTCGGTATCGTTTGCTACCACCAGCCTCGCCCCATTGAGGCATGCATCCTCGATATATTTAGCACCATTACTTTCTTCGCCAACAAGAGCAATAAAAATTGAATCCGTTTCTACTTTACGTGAATCGAATACTACTTTTTTATAAGTTGTATTTAAGTCTGTTATATGTTTATCAATGGTTTGATTTTCTAAAGCAGAGATTATTTCATCGATATTAAATATCATTATTTATCATTTCTTCAATTAATTCGTCTGTTGTTTCGATATCTGAAAAGTCAACAGTTTTGTCGCTAAAAATTTGCCCTCTCTCATGTCCTTTACCAGCAATTATTACTGCATCACCTTTCTGCGCAAGAGACAAGGCAGTTTTTATTGCTTGTTTTCTATCTAAACAAACCTGAACGTTTTTTGTTACGCCACTAATAATTTGCTCAGCAATATCTTTTCCATTTTCACTTCTTGGATTATCGTTAGTCACAATCACTTCATCAGCCATTGAAGATGCGATTTTGCCCATAATCGGCCTCTTATTTTTATCTCTGTCTCCGCCACATCCAAAAACAACAATAACTTTTTTACTTAAAGGTTTAATCGTATTAATTACACGTTCAAGAGCATCTGGAGTGTGAGCGTAATCTATAAAACAATGAAATCCTAAATTCTTAGATTCTGCCTTTTGTAACCTTCCAGGTACCGGTATAGGGTTCGATAAAGCAGCAATGTATTTGTCTCTATCTAAATTACAAAACTCTGCGAGGCCTATAGCTACTGCAATATTTTCAATGTTGAACCTTCCAATAAATGGGGTAAAAATATCAAATGAATCTTGTGTTTGATTAAAAAAGATTTCAATGTCTGTACCATCTAAAGATTCGTTTTTTATTTTCACAAAAATATCTGCATTGAGATCTTTACAAGAAACACTAAGAGTATTTAGTAAATTTTTCGTTGCAATACTTAATATTTCACTTCCCTTTTCATCATCTATGTTAATGACTGCATTATTAGAGTATTTCTTTGAAAATAATTTAGATTTTGCTAAAAAATACTCTTCCATAGATGAGTGATAATCAAGATGGTCTTGAGAAAAGTTAGTAAATGCAACTGCTTTAAATTTAGTCCCCAATACCCGATATTGATCTAACGCATGACTAGAAACTTCAATCGCTCCATATTTAACTTGATCCTGTAAGAATCTAAGCAGGTAATCCTGAATTATTAATGGATCTGGAGTTGTTTGTGAATCTGTTTCTTTTTCACCATTTACCAAAATTCCGGTTGTACCCATAGTGAAACAATTTTCATTACAAGATTGAACTAGAGAAGAAAACAAATATGAAACAGATGTTTTACCATTAGTACCAGTAATTCCAGCCAAATTCATTTTGTTACTTGGCATACCTAGCAATGCAGACTGTAGAGGGCCAACTATTGCTCGAGTAGAACCTACTGTCATGTCGGGTTCCATCTCAGTCTTAGATCCTCTTTGGGCAACAACGAAAGCACAATGCCGCTGGCGAGCATCAGGAATATAGGCATGTGAATCAATTGATGTTCCTCTTATCGCAACAAAAATAGAACTTTCATTAACTAAATTGTGATCGTTTACAACACTATCTACGTCAATATTTTTGAGACCATCAGATAATGAAGCTAATCCAATTACAGCACCATCGATATCGTCTTCATATTCGACAATACTATTTAATAGGGATTGAAGTTTCACAGACCAAACAGTCTACTTGTAAAGTCTTAAGGAATTTTTATGTTTTGAACTGGAAGCGTTGTTGTTGTAGTCGTAGTTGTCACACTAGGTTCATTTGTAAGTGATTGACCTTGAACCTGCTGATCTGGAGTAATTCCACGTACCCGTAATGCTGATTGCATCACTCTAGAGAAAACTGGAGCGGCCACTTGTCCACCGAATATTTGCCCTTGTGGTTCATCCAAAATAACAATTGCAGCAAGTCTGGGGTTATCTACTGGTGCAAATCCTGCAAATGATGCCATATATTTATAAGGTGGCTTATTATAAGGTGGTTTTCGGGCAGTACCAGTTTTTCCACCTACGCTATATCCAGGGACCACAGCAAGCTTACCTGTACCTTTTTCAACAGCACCTTTAAGCATATTTCTTACCTGTGTTGAAGTCGTAGAAGATATCACACGGGTTGGTGCTGATGTTTTGTAATTTTCTATTGTTCCATCAGGCTTAGTAAATGATTTAATTAATTTTGGATCAACTTTTACACCATCATTCGCAACTGTCATATACACACTTAACATTTGCATTGGTGTTACAGCTAGACCGTTTCCAATTGGTACTGTCGCAACTGATGTATCAGACCAATCTTTTGGATCTAACAAAATTCCGCTAGCTTCTCCTGGAAAATTAAGCGCTGTTTTTTTACCAAATCCATATGCCCGCAGATAACTATCTAGTCGTTTCTTTTTCAACTGATTCGAAATCATAATGGTCCCAACATTTGAAGACTCTCGCAGGATATCTGCAGCATTCCATGTCATTGGTTCATGCGGATCATGGTCAACAAAATCTTTATTATCGAAAGTTATTTTGTCAGGGACACTAAAAGTAGTCGAAGGTGAAATTACTTTAGATTCAAGAGCACCTGAAATTGTTATAACTTTATTAGTCGAACCTGGTTCATACACATCAGTTACTGCATGATTTTTATCCGTTGCAGGAGCTATTATTGGTTTGTCCGGACCGCCAACGACTGAAACCATTGCAAGTATCTCACCTGTTTTTACATCTGCAACAATGGCTGTACCACCTTTAGATTTTGTTGCTGCAACTTCTTCTAATACAACTCTTTGCGCTTCATACTGAATACTCTCATCAAGCGTTAAAGTTACATCATCTCCCCGAGTAGCACTTTTAACATTTCTTTTTGCGTTTGGAATTTCTCGACCTTTAGGGTCACGCTCTACGATTTCTTCGCCTGATTTCCCTTTGAGCTGTTTATCTAACATATATTCCAAGCCACCAAGGCCATTCATATCATTACCGACAAAACCAACAACGCTGGATGCTATTTCACTTGAAGGATAAGTGCGTTTTGGATCTTTGATAATGCTGATGCCTGGAATTTGTGCATTTGTTACTCGTTTTGCTGTTGCTTGGTCGACATGTTGAGTAATTAATGCATATCGAGATTTTTTATTACGCAATAAAGGTTTAACTTTTTCACTGTCAAAAACAACGACTTTGCTTAATTTATCAATTATGGTTGAATCGTTTTTAATCAAACTTGGATCAGCTACCACTGAATATGCAGGTTTTGATACTGCAAGCAAGTTACCATTACGATCAGTAATCGTTCCTCTATCCGGAATAATTGTTCTTACTAATCTTCGTTGAGCTACACCTAATGTGGAATATTTATTGGCATTTAATATTTGTATATCAACTAGTTTTAAAATAATCGCCAAAAAAGGAATAAGCAAAATTCCCGCAATGATCGTAGCGCGTTTTCTTGGATTCCATGCAACGTGGTTAACCATTTGTTTACGTTGAACAGTTGGCTTTCTTCTCGAATGCAAAGGAATAACATCCGCTCTTTTTTGCTTTGGCGCTGAAGTGGACCTTTGAGTTGTCTTCGGTCTTTGATAGTTATTTCGTTTTAGTGGGGATACATTCGATGATTTCACGCTCAAGGTAGTGTAACGCGTTTTTGACTTAGGTCGATGTTTTATGTGGGGTTTTATATCATTTTCTATGTCAAATAAAGATTGTTCAACAACTCTTTTAGTTGCGTCATGACGAGGCATTAACAATCGCCTTTACTTCTGACCAAAGTTGTGAATCTTTTTGGTCTTGACGAGTCGACACTTCCATTGGAATTGAGACAGAAACAAATCGAGTTGGTTGAACAAGACCGAGATAAGATGCTCGTCTAGTAATTCTTTCTGGCGATTTTAAACCTGCTACATCATAGCGAAGTTTTTCAAATTTAGTTATTTCTTTTTGCTGTTGGTTACGTATGGCATCAATAGATATTTGACGTTTAGCGATAGTTGTTTGTATTGAAACTACTGCAAAAAGTGAAACGACAATACCTAAGGCAAAAAATCTCATCGCCCAAATAACTACTCTGTCATTTTTAGGTTGAGCTTTTACAATTCTTGGTTTACGTGAAGGAATTCTTAAATGTTGCTCCGCTTTTTCATAGCGACTTCGAGCTCGATCAGCAATAACATGTGCAGGTTCACTTAAAGCTAATCGTGCATCACGAATTCTATTCCTGACAGCAGATCGATCTTGTTCGGTTCTTCTAGATGTTCTTTTTACATTTGTTTGTGCCACTTACATCCCCGATGCCTGATCGAAATTTGTTAATTCCACAGCTCTCAAACGTGCGCTTTTTGAACGAGGATTGTCATTAATTTCTGATTGAGTTGGTTTTTTGTTTATAGGAATTTTGATAAGACGTACATTTGATTCATAACCTTCAACTTCACCGGTTAGAGGTATAACTCGACCATCTTTGGTCGTAGGGTTTGTTGTCATGTATTTCTTAAATATATCTTTCGCAATTTTGTCTTCGCCCGAATGATATGAAAGTACAAGCACTCGACCGCCAGGGGCTAAAAGATGAACACTTTCATCTAATGCGACTTTTAATTGATCTAGCTCTTTATTGACTTCAATTCGTAATGCTTGAAAAGTTCTTTTCGCGGGATGCACGAGTCGTTGAAATTTATTTGGCATAGCTTTTCTGATTGCATCAACTAACTGTCCAGCATTTTCTATTGGCCTTGATTCAACAATTGATTTTGCTATTTGTTTAGCAAATTTTTCGTCACCGTTTTGTTTTAATATTCTTGCAATTTCAGCTTCTTCGTATTCATTAACGATTATTGAAGCTGTTAACTCTTCACTTGAGTCCATACGCATATCTAGAGGAGCATCATCGTGTCTATATGTAAAACCACGTTCTTTAATGTCTAATTGATGGCTTGAAACACCTAAGTCGAATAACACTATTGACACCTTCCCTTCTAAGTTGCGTTTTCGTATTTCGTTTCCAATTTGATCAAATCCTGAGTGAATAATTTCTAAACGATTTGTATATGCATTTGATAACGTCTCTGCATTTTTTATTGCATTGATATCTCTATCGAAAGCAATTAGATTTTCTTGATTGCGTATATCGAGAAGGATTTTTGTGTGTCCTCCCCCGCCAAGTGTCGCGTCGATCATCACACCTTGAGCAGTGCAGCTTTGTGCCAATTGTTTTATTTCGTTTGACATGACTGGTACGTGTTCAAAGTTTTGCATTTTGTTTAAAATCCACACTGGATCTGCCAGCAGTCCCCGAGCCAAGGACTAGTTTTGGTTTTCTCTCCAAAACAACAGCGGTTGGAAGCGGGCGGAGTTGGGGCCTCAACCGTGACATTTCGGGGACTGCTGCCAGATCCGATGTAATTAAAAAAAACATCCAAGTAAAAAATTTTCCAATGTTTCATATTCGAATTAGATACCAATATCTGGAAGAGATTCGATATCTGCCAAAGATTGATCTCCTGAAACCTGATTTTCTGACCATTGATCCGAATTCCAAATTTCGATTCTCGAATACACGCCAAGCACAGTTACTTCTTTTTCAAGATTGGCATACTGGCGAAGTGGCAATGGGATTGTTAAACGTCCCTGCTTATCCGGTGTTACATCTGTGGCACCCGCAAAAAATGAACGAGCAGCTTGTCGTGCAGCTTTTGAAGTTTTAGATTTTTCTCTTAGCTCTGATGCAACAGATTCAAATTCATCTTGTGTGTAGATGAATAAACAACCATCACCTTTTGAAACAATTGCTCCTCGCAATAGAAGGTCACGAAATTTTGATGGAAGGACTACTCGCCCTTTTTCATCAACCGTGTGGTGATACTCTCCGAGAAACACCGACACCCCCTATTACCGTTTGAGTCTTGACCCAAACATTCCCTCGTGTGGCTTACTAACCCCTCGGTTATCCAGGTATTTACCCAGCATTTACCACTGCGCACCACATTACTCCACTCTTCCCCACTTTGCAATCATTTAAAGGGAATTTATTCCACTTGCCACCATAAGTGCTTAAGTAAACACATTTTTAGAAATCATCGATACCAACCTGCAAGCATGTAGTCATGGCAATTGAAAGAAGAGAATTTTTAATCAATACATTGAAGATCTCTGGAGCAATGGCTGTAGCACCTGCAGCTTTGTCATTAGCTAGTTGCTCATCAAATAAAAAGGCTACAAACGCGAAAAATTACGCGCTCTTAAGAGTTAGCAGCGACATCTATCAAAGCCAAAAAGAACAGCGTTTAGCTTTTGCAATATTTGATAGCAACAGAAAAGCTGTAAAAGACCTTCAAGCTATAAATGCAACTTTAATTTCACCAGACAATAAAGAAACAATATACAAGAACATAAAAATACGAGATAAAGGCATTAAAGGTAAAGGCATTTTTTCTTTTTATCCAAAATTAAATTCTGCTGGAAATTGGACGTTGAAAGTTCAACATAAAAATGAAGATCTCGAGCTTTCTTTTAATGTAAATGAAAAAAATACCGCACCAAAGCTGAACGATCAAAGCCCACTAACAGATACTCCTACAGATACAAATCCATTAGACGCCAAGGTTCTATGCACAAGATCACAAGGTAACTGTGGTCTTCATCAAAACAATTTAAGAGACCTATTGCAATCAAAAAAACCTTTTGCAATTCTTTTTGCTACACCTGCAAGATGCCAAACATCATATTGTGGACCGGTATTAGAACTAACTCGTGAAGTTGCAAAAGAGCATTCGATTCCTGTCATCCATAATGAAATATATAAGGACGAAACAACAAATGATGTAATTGATTCGGTTGCATTTTGGAATTTACCATCTGAACCATGGCTATTTGGCATTGATGCAGATGGAAAAATTGTTGCTCGAATCGATGGCGCTTTCGATAAAAGTGAGATCGAAGATCTTTTCAAACTTCTTTAAACTTAAATACGGTTTGCCTTTACCCAATTTAAATAATGATACATATCTTGGCGTAGCTGCTCTTTAGAAATATCTTCATTCCCGTATTGAGTATATATACGAAATCTGAGATATCGCCCAGAAGGCATCAACCGAGAAATAAGGTTACCTTGCCTTTTTCGTGAGGCATTGTAGAGAGACAACGCGCTGGGAATTAGTGCTGGATGGGCTATCACGGTACGTGAAAGACTGCCAATAAAAGCTCGAGTTGTAACCATAATATGACGACAATAGGCCATATTCTATTGCAAGACAACTTTTAAGAAATCCTAGAAGTTCGATTGGAGACAAATGGACAATTTAGCAACCGAAGAAGAAGTTGCAAGAGCATCGAAAATATTTTCGAGCTTGGTAAATAATGTAGCTCAAGTTATTAAAGGTAAAAACAACGTAATTCATATGAGTTGTGTATGTCTTTTTGCTGGAGGACACTTGCTCATAGAAGACGTACCCGGTGTGGGTAAAACCACACTTGCTAAATCTCTTGCAGTATCAATGGGCGGAACTCAAAGTCGTATCCAGTTCACTCCCGACTTATTACCATCTGATGTGACAGGTACGACAATATTTGATCAGACTACAAACGAGTTCGTATTTAAACACGGTCCAATATTTTCTAATGTTGTACTTGCAGATGAAATAAACCGTGCTTCTCCAAAAACTCAAAGTGCTCTCCTGGAAGCTATGGAAGAACGTAGAGTTACTTTCGATGGAAAGACATACATACTCCCCCATCCTCATATGGTTATCGCGACTCAAAACCCAATTGAATTATCAGGTACATACACATTGCCAGAAGCTCAACTCGACCGTTTCATGATGAGTTTGTCGATTGGTTACCCAGACGATGTTGATGAAGTATCCATCATGCTAAGTACTGATACAAAACCTGACATCATGCCCGTTATGTCGACAAATGATTTTCAGACAGTCTCAGAAATATGTAAAAGAGTTTATGTTGCAGAATCGTTAGCAAATTACATTGTGACACTTGCTAACGAAACTCGCGAGAATGTTGATGTTGCTTTAGGTGTTTCACCTCGTGGTTCTATCGCTCTCTATCACAGCGCTCAAGTTCTAGCAATGTCGATGGGTAGACACTACGTCACTCCAGATGATATTAAATCTCTGGCTTATAAGGTTTGGGAACATCGAATTGTTCTGACGTCACAAGCGCGACTTGCTGGTGCAACATCACAAGATGTTTTAAGTTCAATAATCTCGCGTGTATCTGTACCCACGATGAAAGCTGTTTAAATGTCAGCAAGAGGGTACGGAACTTTAATAACTGCAATTTTATGCGGTTTTGGTTCTGTCCTCTTTGGCTCAAAATTTTTCATGATCGTATCTGCTGTATGTTTCATACTTATTTGCGTTTCATATGTTTGGATTAAATTCCACAAAAAACATGCACAAATCACAAGAGCACTTTCCCCTGAATTTGTTTATGAACAAAGCGATGTTTTAGCTACACTGACAATCCGTGGCACCACTATACAATGTTCAATTCAAGACTATTTTGATAACGGCAAAAAAACAACAAAATTCTTTCTTCCTAAAACTACAAAATCTACAGTGTCTAAAGCGCAATATAAATTTCATGTCGAAAGGCGCGGGTTGTACTCTATCGGACCGCTGATAGTTAAAGCCACTGATCCGCTTGGTCTCTGTGTTAACGAATACGTAATTCCTCACGAGACCCAGTTAAGAGTATACCCACAGATTAAAGATGTCCTTTTACCACGCATACCTCTTCGTTCGTCTGAACAATCTCAACATATGGATCGAAATGCTTCAACGATGTCAGATGATTTACTTGGTTTAAAAGAATATGTAATGGGTGACGATGTTCGTTTAATCCACTGGAAAACTTCATCTCGAACACAAGGTTTATTCGTTCGGCACCGTGAACGTCAGGCCACTTTGCCTCTAGTAATTATTCTTGATTGCGAAGATCGATCATATGAAGATGAAATCGAATTTGATGCAGCCGCAAGATTAATTGCGAGCATTAGTTACGCCGCGCAAAGTCAAGATATACCTTGCAGATTGTTTTGCAACGACAACGGAGAGTTTTCATTAACACACTCATCAATTATGGATCGTTTAAGCGTGACTGAAACAAGTGCACATGTGCAAAGTCCTGCTGATTCAAACAGAGCTCTCGCCCAGTTTGAACATAACTATATGTTTGTTACAGGTTCACACGGCGAACTTTTTTCATCAGCAATTTTGACACTAAGGATCACTAGTGATGAAAAGATCCAACCAGAAACATTCAACATGATACCTATTCGTAAAAGCTACGAGTGTTCAGACTTCACAACAAGGATAAAGCAGTGGAACGCCCACGCATCATTACAATCGCTCTCATAGCTTTAAGCGCTATTAGCGTATTGCGTGCACAACATTTGATTTCTATATCAATTGTTCAGATATTTGTGTTGATATTCGTTTGTGCAGCTACACATTTAATGTCATCACTATTGTCAAAAAATTCAAAACTCGCATCCATATCTCCAGTCATAAGTTTCTTATTCATAACCATCGTTATGCTTATCACTAACTCTAGAGGTAACTTATCTAATGCGATTCCTACATTTGATTCGTTGCTCAGCTTATTAGAAGATTCAAGATCTGGAATAAAAGCTATTAGATCGACTTCTTCCCCATTTGCATATTCAACAAACATAATGCTTGTAGCAATTATTGCTACGTGGTCAGTGTGTGAAATTGGGGAAACTTTAGGTCAGAGATTACATTCTGGCAACCCTACGATATTTTGGTACATACTAATTAACGCTGGATTAGCTGCACAAAATGGCGCTAAATATACGTTCTATTATTCAGTAATATTCAGCATAGGCGTCATCTTTTACCTCTATGCATTTAACCGTGGAACTGAACTATCTCATGCACATTTAATAGGCATCGATAAGTCAATTAAAACAACGAATTTTGTCCAATACTCAAGCATTGCATTAGCGGTTGTTATATTAAGCATTCTCGTTTTATCGCCAGTCAGCACACTCCCATCGTATGCGCCTGATAATTTATTTAAGTCTTTAACAAATGCTGGAACGAAAGCTGAACTTTCTCCTCTTGTATCGATGTCGCAACAATTAAAATCTGAAAAAACAAATGTTCTCTTTAGAGCTACTTCAAATGAAGTTCAATATTGGCGAGTAAGAGTATTAGATGATTTTGATGGAAAGACCTGGCGTACATTACAAGATGTCAAATCTGAACCCGACAAACCTTTAGCAGGTATAACTCCGAGAACATTAAAAGCAAATATTGAATTAGTTAATTTAGATAATTCATACTTACCTAATCTTTACTCAGTGCAAGATGTAAGTGAGACCAATATTGATTTCTTAAGAGATGGTGTTTTACTTAATAAGAATAAGTCGTTAAAAAATTACACAGTTCTTAGTCTGGCTAACCCATCGACATTGACTCCTGAACAAATCGAAAAAAGTTCTGAAGAACCACCCAGTGAAACCGATAGATCCGCATATTTGCCGAGAGATTTCGATAAATCTATTCAAGATTTAGCTAGAGGTATAGCAAGTACAGAAAGCACATTGTACGATCAAGTTATGTCTTTAAAAAATTATCTTAACGATGGTTCTTTTAAATATGATCTAAACGTTAATTACTCTTCAAGCACAGATGCAATGAAACAATTCTTAAAAGAAAAACGAGGTTTCTGTGAACAGTTTGCAACAACTTATGCAGCCATGGTTCGTTCAATTGGAGTACCTGCCCGAGTAGTTGTCGGCTTTACCCCTGGAGAACAAAACTCGAATGGAGTTTTCACGGTAACAAACACCAATGCTCATTCGTGGGTTGAAGTCTACCTTTCTAATTTTGGTTGGTTAACTGTTGACCCAACTCCTGTCGGACCAGCTCCGGGACAAACGCCAAACAATATTGGCCAAGTTGTAGTTACCACAACTACTACAACCGTAGCTACAGTACCAGTGTCTTCAAGTGCAACATCGACCACCATTTCCCCAAATACAAAACCAAACAGTACTAAAAGTAAATCAAATACAGAATCTATATTGATATTTGTTCTTTTTGCAATTGCACTTGGAGCTGGCACATTCTTTATAAGAAAACGAAAAGTTAATTCGAACTCCGATGTAATTTTCGTAGAACAAACTTTTAAAGATTTAAGTGAGAAAATTCTTGAATACGAACCTCGACCAGATTTAACAATTGCCGAACTTGAAAAGAGAGTTAATAACGATAATAAAGTTATACTTGAATTTTTGGAGCTATTAACTTTGGCCTGCTATTCTCCTAATTCTGACATTTCTCTCAAAGAACTTAAAGATGCTGCTACAAAAGCCAGAACTATAAAGATAAAAAATTAATAGTCTCTTCTGGATCTCCATGTAGAAGATGTATTAATTTTTTGTGCTTGTTTTTTTGCATCTTGTGCACTTGCACGCGTTATTTTAACAATGTGGTCGACGAATGAAATACCAACAAATACCATAATTATGAAAGCTATGAATGCTATCGGCCACAGCTTGCTTGAGAATGTAAACAGAATTGTTGCTAATAAAACGACACTAACAAAAATAGATAATGCGATTTTTTTCCCCGAATATTTATATACGCTTGATTGCTCAACCTGTTGAGCCAGATTAGGGTCAGTTTTTTTAATACCCTCTTCTATCTGGGCAAGTATTTTCAATTCATCATCACTTAAAGGCATTTTCTCCAACTTTCACCTATTATCATGTCAGCCACCTTGCCTCGCAGTGCCAAAACATACTTAGTTGTATTACCATTGTACACGTGACAAATGACGTAGAAAACTCATATTTAGACGATGATTTTGACACAACTGCTCTCGTTCCAACAAAAATTGCTTATTTGTGTGCTTTTATAGCACTTTCGTTTTGTTCGATTTTAGGTGGGTTTATCGGATACGCAATGATGAAGGTTTTCTTCACAAGTTCACCTGCCGCTGTCATCTCCATTGGGACAATAGTTATTTGTGGTTCAATCACTTATGGGGTGAGCGTTATTACTTCGTTAGGCTTAAAAGCTAGCGTCGAATGGAAACAAAGAAAACAAGTAGGTTCGAATAAAGATCGTCCTTCAAATTTAGTTAGAAACTAATTTAGATTAAATCAGTATTATTACTAAGCAGACAAAATCTGTAGGCCTCACCGTATTCAACATCGACGAGCCTTCCTATATGTTTCGAATTTTCTCGAATAGCAGAAAATACTTCATCCGTATCAGAACTTAATTGCGATTTATAACATGAAATAGATTCGATTTTTTTATCTATATCTTCGGATATATCTACCACACAATTTGGATCTTTAGATCCAGCGCACAGTAAATATGGAACTGAATGAGGTTTAGTTTCAGGAAAATATTTTTCATTACCCACAGCACTCGAAATTACATCGACAACTGCCCACCCTGTTTCACGGTGATCTCTGTGATTTATGTATGCTTCTGCAAAAAAGATAGGCTCAGGATCAGGACAAATAACTAATTCAGGTTTGTTTTCCCTTATTATTTTTGTAACTTTCTCACGCAATTCCAAATTATTTTCAAATTCTCCATCGAGGTATCCAAGGTTAATAACATTTTTAACATTTAGTACATGTGCCGAGTTCACCGATTCATCTTGTCTCACATTAGATGTAGATTTACCTTTATCACCTAACGCTACATTCACTATCGTAACTTCAACATTGTTTTTAGTTAGTTTCGAAATTGTCCCACCTGCACTCGATTCTGCATCATCAGGATGAGCAAAAATAACAACAGCTTTTGTTACTTTTTCAATATCGAACAAAATCATGATTATAAACCTGCATTCTTTCGATCTTTAAATGCTCGCACAAGTCCCTCTTGGACAACAGTTAAAACATGCGTTCCATCACGTTTAAAAATTTCCCCATAAGCTAATGCACGAGAATTCGAAGCATGAGGAGAATGCTGATGGTACAAAAGCCATTCATCAGCTCTACAAGGTTCATGAAACCACATTGCATGGTCAAGTGAGGCCATCATAAATTTTGATTTCTTTAAACTTTCACCATAAGGCAGCATTGCTGTATCTAATAATGTTAAGTCAGACGCATAAGCAATAATGCATGCATGCAATAGAGGGTCGTCTCCTAGTTTTCCGTCTGCTTTAAACCAAACATCTTGTTCAGGTTTCCGTGAGGTCGTATCAACCCAAGCTGGTGCAACTTCACTTCGTGTATCAATTGGTCTATCCTTTACCAACCATTTTGCTGTTTGTTCGTCAATTGAATCAACAATCGGTGCAAGACGCTCCTGCCAAGTCGGTAAATCTTCGGGATTAGAAATATTCTCCGGCATAGATGTTGAGTGTTCAAAACCAACTTCGTGTTTCTGGAAAGAAGAAGTCATAACAAAAATAGGGGTACCATGTTGCTGAGCCACAACACGTCGAGTTGTAAAGCTACCTCCGTCTCTCACTTTTTCAACAACATAAGTTATTGGTTCACCCGGATGACCTCCAACCAAAAAATATCCATGAAGTGAATGCACAGACCTAGAAGGGTCGACAGTTTTACCAGCACTTAATAATGATTGTGCTGCAACTAAACCTCCAAAAACTCTTTGACGAGTTTCTAAGGGAGTTGCCCCTTTAAATATCGTGTCATCTATCTGATCTAGCTCTAAAAACTTAAGCAATTCATTTAAGGCACTTACATTAAATTCAGTCATGACTTAGCCAAAAAATACAGAAGCAACTTCAAGCAATTCATCATCAACTGTTTTTAAAGTATCAGTAGCACTTTCAAGTGATACAAGCTTTATATCAGAACCCTGCAGTGCAACCATTTTTCCATATTCCTGATTATGAACAGCATCTATTGCCGCTACACCAAATCGAGTAGCGAGTACACGATCAAAAGCTGTTGGAGTTCCGCCGCGCAAGATATGACCTAAAGAAGTTTCTCTAGTTTCAAAACCAGTGCGCTCTTCGATTTCTTTTGCAACTCTATATCCAATACCACCTAAACGCTGATGGCCATATTCATCAACATCGTATTCAATTTTTTTCATTGTACCGTCTACAGGCATTGCACCTTCAGCAACTACAACTATCGAAAATTTAACACCTCGCGCATGTCGACGTTTTATTTGTTCACAGACTTTTTCAATATCGAATGGCTTTTCAGGAACCAAAATAGCATCTGCCCCTCCTGCTATTCCGCTGTAAGTTGCGATCCAACCAGCGTGTCGACCCATCACTTCTACAACCATAACTCTGTTATGGCTTTCCGCAGTTGTATGCAATCGGTCTAACGCATCAGTTGCAATTTGAACAGCAGTGTGAAATCCGAACGTTATATCTGTTGCATTAATGTCGTTATCTATAGTTTTTGGAACACCAATTACGTTGATACCTTCCTTGTGCATTGCTGTAGCTCCGGACAAAGTACCTTCACCGCCTATAGCAATTATGGCATCTAAATTGTCTGCTTCCATTGTGGCTTTAACTTTGTTTGCACCATCTTCAATTTGTGTTGGAGATAATCGTGAGGTTCCTAAAATCGTGCCGCCGCGATGCAATAATCCACGTGAACCATCAATACTTAACTCTATCGATTCACCTTCGACTAGACCTTTCCATCCGTATTTATAACCAACTAGTGAATGCCCATGAACCGCTTCACCTTTTCTAATAATGGCTCTTATGACTGCGTTTAAACCGGGGCAATCTCCTCCACCAGTTAATACTCCAACACGCATCTGCTCTCCTTTTGTTCAACACTATATTCTTGTCGTTTGGGATGCACCTATGCGGCATTTAAGTAAGGTATTGTAAATATATGGCAAAATTCAAGGATATAGAACAACTTGTCGGTGAAGATATTGAATCTTTCTTCGACAACGACAAAAATGTAACATACGATTTCGTGCAGGCTGCATCTAGGACAAGACTGCCAAAAGCATTAATTTCTAGGCATACTTATGTTGCTGCTGTTAGCGACACAAGACTAGTCATGTGGGCAAAGCGTGGTTCAATCGCAAAGACTTTGTCCGATATTGCTTGTTCAATAGATTTAGACGAACTAAGCATTGACGATACTTGGACTAGTAGAAGCCGAAAAGGATGTGAATTATTTTTTCCAGACGGCCAAAGAGTAATTATTGAATCAATGGATAAAGACAACAAATTCGTTGAAACATTAACTGAGAACATTGTTAAAGCTCATTCAGGTCCTGACAATTTAGATTTAGACGAGAATGAACACGCAGAAATGCAAGATGAAGTTTTCACACAACCTGGCGTTGCCCAAAGCGACACTTCAAAACTGTCAGAAAAAATTTCTGCAACCAATACACAACCAAGTTCGAAATCTGACAAAACTCCAGTGGTTACTCGAGAAGTAATTATTGAAAGTTTAAAACGTGCAAATGAAGGTTCCATTTCCGCATTAGCGATCAAACAATGGGCTATGAAAGTTAGAGACTGCAAAATAATTGATGCAGACGAAGCCATGGTTAGCTACATATTATTCTCGCTTTCAAGAATTGATCCACAAGATAAAGAAAAAGCTATGGATCAAATCAGTGAGTTCTATGAAAGATTAACTGTAACTTTGGTTTAACTAGTTTACGTTGGCATTTTTCACATAAGTGTCAACGTAACCATATCCACATAATAAAAAAATCTCGTACATTAATTCGTCTGTTAAGTTCCTATATGCAGTTCTAGCATTACTGACATTCTTATACTTCTCATAATTTATTGGTTTACCAATGTTAACTTTGACATTCTTCAAAAATCTAGGGACTTTTTCATCTGTTGCTTGAACATGTTCAGTCCCTATAAGACCAATCGGAATTAATGTTGCATTTGTTTCTAACGCCAGTCGGGCTACACCTGTATGGCCTTTATGTAAAAAACCATCTCGCGTTCTTGAGCCTTCTGGATATATCCCAAAAATTTCACCTTTTTCTAAAATGTCTTTTGCACTTAATAATGCACCCGCACCTGATGACGTCGAATCGCGTCGAATTGGAATCTGTCCCGTTGCTTTAAAGAACCATCTTGTTTTTATTGAATCAAAATATTCTGCTTTAGCAACAAAAGTAACTTTGCGATCAATAATTAGTGGCAAGAAAATTGAGTCTATGAATGACCTATGGTTTGCTGCAATGATTACTGGACCTTGTTTAGGAATGTTTTCAAGGCCTTCTACATCTATATCAAATAGAGTTTTCATTGGTATATGACTTAAAGCTTTAAGCGATTTATATAAATCAATGTTTACAAACGACTTAAGCGATTTCTTATCCAAGTTTCGTTAAACCTTTTTTGATTCCTCTTATGGCTTGATTAATTCTCTGCTCATTCTCAACTAAAGCAAAACGAACGTGTCCCTCTCCCCCCGGTCCAAAGCCTGCACCAGGAGAAACGGCAACGTTGCATTGATTAACCATTAACTCACAAAATTCGACCGAGCTAAGTTCACTATATGGTTCTGGAATATTTGCCCAAACAAACATAGTTGCTTTAGGTTTTTCAATTTCCCAACCGATACGAGATAATCCATCTATTAATACATCTCTACGATGTTGATATATTTCACATGCCTGTTTTGGATAATCAGGCATCTCATTCATAACAACAGTAGCTGCAATTTGAACTGGTTGAAACATTCCATAATCAAGATAGCTTTTTAGTTTTCCTAATGCAGCAATAATTTTCTCGTTACCAACTAAAAATCCGCAACGCCATCCTGCCATTGAAAAACTTTTTGTCATCGAATAAAGCTCTACACAGTTTTCTTTCGCACCAGGAACAGAAAGTATAGATGGAGGTTTGTATCCATCAAATCCCATATCACCATAAGCAAAGTCATGGACGATGATCATATCTCTCTTTTTTGCAAAATCAACAAGTTCAACCATGAAGTCGTAATCCACACAAGTTGTAGTTGGGTTATGAGGAAAACTTGCTACGATTACCTTTGGTCGAGGCCAAGCTTGTTCATAGGCTTTTGCCATATTCGATAAAACATCATTTGAATCTCCTAGGTGCGCATAGTGCACTGCTGCGCCAGCAAGGATAGGCCCCCAAATATGAATTGGATAACTTGGACTTGGGACAAGTGCGCTATCTCCAGGACCTGTCAATGTCCACATTAAATGCGAAAAACCTTCTTTGACTCCAATGGTCATACAAACTTCTTTGTCTGAATCTAGCTTCACTTCAAAAGTTCGATCATATAAATCAGCTAATGCAACACGTAAATTTTTAATACCTTTCGATGTTGAATACCTGTGATTTCTAGGGTTATGTGCTGCTTCACAAAGTTTTTCAACTGCAATATCTGGTGAAGGTAAATCAGGATTGCCGAAACCTAAGTCGATAACATCTTCTCCTGCATGTCTTCTTTCAATTTTTAGATCATTGATTTGTGCAAAAACATACGGTGGTAAAGCATTTATTCTTCTAAATTCCATATTGCTATGATAGTGCAATTATTAGAAGACAAGTGCTCCTGCTCCTATTAACCCTGCGTTTTCTCCAAGTTGGGCTAGTACAATTTTTGCCATAGGTCGAGAAGTTCCGCCTTCGGAAAGTAAATCAAAATATTTTTTAACAGGGATCAGCAGGCTGTCTCCCATTTGAGTTACGCCACCTGAAATCACAATAAGCTCAGGATCAAAGATATTAGTCAACGATACCAAACCTAATGACACATTATGTCCAAATGCGTCCATTATTTCTAGGCCGTCTTCTAAACCATTTTCAGCAATTTCTTTTACGTGCAACCCGGTTATTTTTTCAATCGATCCGGCAAGGTTTAATACATTTGGAGCTCTTCCTTCTTTTGCAAACCGTTGAGCGATTTTACCCAAAGCTGTACCGCTTGCAATAGTCTCATAACATCCACGTTTTTTGCATGCGCAGATTTCACCGTCAATATCTATTGTGAAATGACCAAGCTCACCAGCAAATCCATGAGCACCTCTGAGTGGTTTACCTTCGGAAATATAAACCCCGCCAATTCCTGTACCTAACCCGACCACAAGCACTTCTTGGTAATCCTTTGCACTTCCATACTTTGCTTCCGCATACCCTGAACAGTTGTTATCGTTATCAACAAAAATAGGGATTTCTAAGTCGTTACTTAAATCTCCCTTAAGATCAACACCATTATCGAATGCCGGAACATTAGGTGAATAAAAAACATATCCTTCTTTTGTTACTAAACCCGCTGCGCCAAAACCTAATCCAACAATTGAATTAAATTCTTGAGAAAATGTTTCATATGCTTCGTTAATTAATTCGCGCATACGCTCCCAAGAATTTGGAGTTGGAGTTCTATAACTTTTTAATATTTTTCCTTGCCTATCAATAACTCCGAAAGACAGCTTTGTACCACCAAGATCAACTCCGATTGCATACATAGTTTATGCTTCACGTTTGGAGAGATTTACGATATTGTCGTTCTCGACATCACTTTTAATTTCATCTTGATCTTTTTCTAATGACTCAATTACCTTTTCACATGCATCAAGAAAACGATGAGCACTTGAAATTGCGTCTTTAGCGCTTTGGCCCAAGAGTTCATAAACTTCAGGATCTACTTTTTCTTTTATTGAATTGATTTGACCCATCACAATCATAAAAGCGTTTACAAAATTTGCTTCGTTATTCATATACAAGCAATATAGTATTTATATGGCAGAGCGCGCATCCCAAGAAATAGAAATTAACTCTCACCTTGAAAAAGTATTAGAAATTATTCTGGAGTTAGACCAGTATCCTGTTTGGATCGATGAAGTTCAATCTGTAGAAGTACATGATCGTGATTCAAGAGGACGAGCAATAACAGCAACATTAGTAACCTCTGCAATGGGAAAAACCATAAATCAAACATATAAATATGATTACTCTAAATACCCTTTAGAGATATCTTGGTCACTTACTAAAGGCGACATGCTTAAGAGTCTTAGTGGTAAGTACTCTTTAGAAGAAAAAGGAGAATATTTAACAAAAGTTAAATATGAATTAGATGTTGAAATGTCAGTTTCGTTACCAGGATTCATAAAAAAGAAGGCTGCGCAAAAAATTGTTTCTTCAGCATTAGATAATTTAAAAAAGCGTTGTGAAAGTTTTTAGCCTTCAAATTTTTTTGCGCTTGAAAAATCGCCTTCAACTAATGGAAATAGTAAAGTAGCTAAATAATCGTAGGAGTTGTTTTTTTCAACAAACTCTCTGCCTTTTGATGCAAAAGATATCGCTTTTTCTTCGTTAGTAATAATTTCAGTTATTGCATTTCTTACACTAGATAATGATCCTGGATCAACGATTATTCCTGTCACTCCATCGATTAAAGCCTCATCTGTTCCTCCAGAACGTCCTGCAATAACAGGTAGACCACACGCCTGAGCTTCCAAGAATACAATTCCAAATCCCTCTGCTTCTAGCGACCCCCAACGATCCCTACATGGCATTAAGAACAGGTCCGAGCCATGATAAGTATTTATTAATTTAGAAAGTGAAATTGAACCAAGAAAATGAACTCTGTCTTCTAATTTTTTATCAGCGACTATGCCCTCAAGACGTTTTCTGTCACGGCCTTTACCAATGATCACAAGATGCACATCTTTATCTAATCCGCTTAAAGCCGATATAGAAGTATCGAAACCTTTACGAGGAACTAATCTCGATGTTGAAACAATAATTTTTGAATTTTTATCTATAGATAGTTCTTCTCTTAATTGTGTTCTTGCTTTTTCTTTTTCTTCGCTCGATGGTACATAAAACATTTGTGTATCTACGCCAGGAGGTATTCTCACCATATTTATTGGGCACCCTATTGATCTCACTAACTCACGTGCTGCATAATTGCCTGCACTCAATACGATGTCGCATGAAGCCATAGATTTTTTTACAAGTGGTTTTGTGGCAAATATTCGTCCCGGCACAGTTATTTCTGCGCCATGAATAATCATAACTCTTGTAGCATTTTTAATTTTCGAAGTGATTAGTCCTGTCGGCAATAAAGGATCAATAAAAACAACATCAGAATTTAATTCAGAAATTGTTCGATTCACATGACTTACCAATTTTGGGGTAGGCCATAATATTTTTGAATATCGTTCAATATCAAAATCTTGCTCTCGATCAAAATCTTGCGCTCCGGGATATTTTGTCGTAATGACTTTGGTTCCGGTCAATGGCAATCTTGACCAAAGTTCGTATAAATAATTTTGTATTCCACCAACTTTTGGTGGAAAATCATTTGAGACAAGTAGCACTTTTTTATACTAGAGCATCAGGCTCGTTTATAGCTGCTTGTTCGAGAGATTCGTCAGGTAAATACTTTGGAACTTTTAAAAGTACTATTAACAGCAATGCGATTACGACCGCAACTACAGTGGAACGAAACATATATACATAGCTTGCTTTTTGGATAATGTATCCAAATATTAATGGCAAAAAGCCAAATGCCATTTCAAAGAAAAGTGCTTGCGTCCCCAATATAGAAATCTCGTCATAATCATGAGCTCTTTTTAATGAGATCATTATTATCGATGGATAAAACAATCCTTGTGAAATTAAAATAAAGAAAAGTCCAGAATAAAGACCGATAGATGTTGAAGAAATTGAAAAAATAGTACTTGCACATATCGATGAGATAAGTGCAATAGAAATCAATATTTTGTTATTCCTCTTATCGACTTGTTTAGCAAGAATTAATCTGGATGCTAAAATTCCAAGTCCAGCAATTAGAAAAAAGGTAGTCACATCCTTTACTCCTAATGTTCTTGCAAATAAAGGAGCAAATGACTCTACTCCTATCCAGGTGCTTATACCTAAAGTAAAAATTAGACCAGGTAACAATACAGGTTTACATATCGCTGCCCTTTTCTTTACGACTTTATTTTCACCTGACGTCTGGACACGATACGGCAAGAATATCGTGTAAATCGACATGACCACTAGCGAGACAATATTAAAAATGGCAGCATAATAAATATAGTTAGTAGTTGAAATATGATAAAACCGCTCACCAATTGCTGGACCTATCGCGATACCCATCCAAACTCCAAATGTATAAAGGCTCAAAGCTAACCCTTTATTTTTCGAATTTGAATTCGCAAGAATTAGAGAAGCAATTGCAACATAAAATAGTCCTTCAGCTATTCCAATCATCGCTCTTGAGAAAAATATTGGATAAATAGGATTAGTAAATGAATATTTACTTTGTAAAATAAAAACTAGTGCTGCAATTATTAAAAGCGCATATGCGAGCAGCATTAAATATAACTTATTTATTTTTGGACCGTATTTAGAAACCAACGGTCTTGACGCTATGGCTGATAATGCTAAAACCAGTGAGCTAACTCCAACATAGGATTCACCATAACCTAGTGTTAGTTTTATATATCTTGGAGTTACAGGTATCCATAAACAAGTGTTTACATAAAAGAGTAAGCACAAAAATATCTGCATCCATATTATTTTGTCTTTATAGAGCTTTTTTGCAAACGTTCTGTGCTCTTTACCAATAGCCACTTATCCCACCCCCTCTTATTCCGTGTTGGGTCGAAAAACTATCGTTTTCCGATACAAAATCCCACAAACACTTTTTATTACTAATGTGTTAACCCTTATTTGCCCCCTCAAAACTTTTTTTTTCCCACCCAACACGGAGACGACGAATTTGGAGGCGGAGACGGGATTCGAACCCGTGTCCCAGGTTTTGCAAACCCGTGCCTGAACCACTCGGCTACTCCGCCAAAGAGAGACTATGTTACTAGAAACGAAATTAGATCGGAGATTTTTCGTCAGGCGTCGGATCAAGTTTTTCAGCAATAGCATGTGCAGCTTCAAGTAATTGCACAGGAATTGGAAACACAATAGTCGAGTTCTTTTCTGCAGAAATTTCAACCATAGTCTGCATTTGCCTCAATTGCATAGCCCCAGGTGCCTCATGCATAGTTGCTGCTGCTTGAGCTAACTTTTCAGAAGCTTGAAGCTCACCCTCAGCTGCAATAATCTTTGCTCTTCTTTCACGTTCAGCTTCAGCTTGTTTAGCCATTGCCCTTTGCATACCTTCAGGTAAACCAACGTCTCGAATCTCAACACGATGAACTTTAATACCCCAAGGCTCAGTTTGAGCGTCTAAAGATGTTGAAAGTTCAGAATTAATTCGATCGCGTTCACTTAATAATTGATCCAATTCATGTTTACCGATAATAGAACGCAATGTGGTTTGAGCAACAAGCTGCGAAGAGTTATACCAATCACGAATATTCACAACAGAAGCAGTTGAATCAACGACCTGAAAATAAGCAACAGCATCAACAACTACTGTCACGTTGTCTTTTGTTATTACACCTTGACTAGCAACAGGTGTTGCAATAATTTGAAGATTTGTTTTTACCATTTTTTCAAATAACGGAATTATATAAAACAGTCCTGGACCTCGAGCACCTTTACATCGACCTAACCTAAATATAACACCTCTTTCGTATTCGTTAACAATACGAAAACCAGGCAATACGATAAACAACATCACAATGCCCAAACATATAAATAATCCAAGTACAAATGCAGCCATAAGCTAATACTAGATTATGAAACTAAAGATTTATGACATTTAGCCTTGTTTTTCGAGTAGCTTTGGAGCATTTAATATTGGCAACCAGAAAGCCACTACTAAACCACCAATGATTCCACCTAAGAAAACAATCAACAATGGTTCCATTAATGATGTTAAACCATCTACTGATGTTGTAACTTCGTCATCTAATGTTTTTCCGTAGCGATCAAGCAAAGAAGGAACAGTACCTGTTTCTTCACCCATACCAACAAGCTCTGTCATCACTTCAGGAATAAGAGGTTCATCTTTCATAGCAAAAGCCATTGAGCTACCTTCACGCACCTTATCGTGTACACGATTTATAGCTTCACTAATTGCTAAATTTCCTGCAGAGTTTCCCGCCAAAGTTAAAGCTTCCAGCAAACCAACACCAGAATTCATTAATGATGATAAAACCAAAGTTAATCGAGCAAAAGAAGCTTTATGAATTAGTGAACCAAAGACAGGCATACGTAAAACAAACTTATGAAGCTTCATCTTCCACGACTCAGACCTCTTAAACTGAACAATTATTCCAACTAGAACGGCTAAAACAATTGGGTATAACCACCATAGTCCGACCATTGCGTGGCTGATTGCAATAACAACACGGGTTGGAAGAGGCAAAGAACCGCCAAGCTGTTTATAAATATCTTCAAATTGAGGAACAATAAGAATCAACATAGCTGCAGCCATAGAAATAGCAATTGCTAAAACAACAATTGGATACATCATTGCTGAACGAATTTTTCTTTTAATACGTAGACGAGATTCAGTGATAGTTGCCAAATGTGCAAGAGATTCGTCAAGGCGACCAGATACTTCACCAGCTTCTATTAATGCACAAGAAAGTTCTCCAACTTTATCTCCTTCTTCTTTAAATGCATTAGTTAAAGATGATCCATCACCAACTTTTTGGTGGACACGAGTCAAAATTTTTCCGATTGGTTCTTTTGCTCGTTGTCTAGCCAAAATAGCTAAAGCTGGATAAACAGGCAAACCTGAAGCTTGAGTAGTAGCCAACGAACGAGCTAGCCAAGCAATTTCTTTAGTGCTTGCTTTTTTACGTAAATTGAATTCTTTTGAAGCAAATGAATCTCCGCCTTGCTTGACCACTTTCATGACAAGAAGGTTTTGTTGACCCAATATCGTTCTTGCTTCTGACTCGTTTTCAGCTTCTAGGGTTCCGTGAATTTCTTCACCGCTTCTAGTAAATGCTTCGTAGTTATATGATGCGGACATTTAACCCACCACCCTTGTTAATTCTTCTATTGAAGTAATACCTTGTGCTGCTCGATCTAAACCATCTTGTAAAATTGTTATCATTCCACCTTGAACCGCCAATGATTCAATTTCATGTGCTGTTGCATTTCGAGAAATTAATTGTGAAATGTCATCATCGATTATGAGAACCTCTGCAATTGTTGTACGACCAACATAACCTGTTCGATGACAATGTGCGCATCCTTCAGGGTTTGCTTTATATAAAGTCGAAGGTGGTTCATTAACCCATGGAAAAGATTCTTTTATTGCATCCGAAACTTTTATAGGTAAATAACATTTGTCACATAACTTTCTTACAAGTCTCTGCGAGATAACACCTCGTAATGATGACGCAACAAGAAATGGTTCGACTCCCATATCTATCAAACGTGTAGGTACTGCTGATGCAGAGTTCGCATGGACAGTCGATAGAACAAAGTGACCAGTTAGTGCAGCCTGAATACCTATAGAAGCAGTTTCACCATCTCGAAGCTCACCAACCAAAATTACATCAGGGTCAGCACGCAAGAATGAACGTAAAGCTCTTGGGAATGTCATACCTGCTTTTACATTTACCTGCATCTGAGTAATTCCCTTGAACCTATATTCAACAGGATCTTCAATAGTCAAAACTTTTATATCAGGTGTTGCTATGCGATCTAATGTTGCATATAAAGCAGTAGTTTTACCAGAACCAGTAGGACCTGTAGCTAAAAGTGTTCCTTGAGTTGCAGTAATTAATGGTATGTAACGGTCAAGAACTTGTTGTGAATAACCAAGGTCTTCCAGTTTTGCAACTTTGCTACCACGG
Source organism: Acidimicrobiia bacterium (assembly GCA_046331265.1). GTDB lineage: Bacteria > Actinomycetota > Acidimicrobiia > IMCC26256 > JAGPDB01 > JAGPDB01. Next base: position 29,838 of record JAXLRE010000011.1, read on the forward strand.
TCAAGAAGACGCATTACAGCACCTTCCACTCCCCAACTTGTTGGCAATGTAACAAGACGAATATCGATTGAACGATTTTCAATGTCGATATCGAATCGTCCATCTTGTGGAACACGTCGTTCACCAACATCTAAATTACCAATAACTTTAAGACGGTTAATTATTCCTGATGTCATTGATATTGGGTAGGTATTAATAACATGTAAAACACCATCGATACGGTAACGAACAATTACATCTGTGCCGTTGGGTTCAATATGAACGTCAGAAGCATTTTGCTGTGCAGCATTTTCAACCAAGGTCTTTACAAGTCGTGCAATTTTACCGTCAGCCGCGTCATCTCGAATAGTGACTTCTGGTTCACGTTCTTCTTGAGATTCAACTTGGAGCTCTTCAGTCTTACCTCGTGCTTCTAAAACAGTTAGAACGTCTCTAATAGCTGCCGGTTCGGCAACTACCATTTCGATTTCTTCTCCAACAAATAACTGTTCTATATCATCTAAAACATTTATATTTGTAGGATCAGTAACGGCAATTCGTATATGTCCATCTTCTGTTCTTAAAGGAACGGCTTGTAATCTTTTTGCACTAGCAATTGGCAATTGGGCAAAGCGATCTTTATCAACAAGTTTTAATGTAACATCGACGATCTCGAAACCTTGTTTTATCCATGCAGCACGTTCGAGAGTTTCTAACGGGACGCCAGATCGAACTAAGGCTCGTAAAGGCCGCATCCCAAAGTGACGTCCAGCTTCAATAGCTTTCATCACTCTGTCACGGTCATCGTAACCAGCTTTTTCTAGAGCATCAACAAATGCTAGAAAATCTTCACTAATTACTACTGATGAACCTGTTGATTTTGAAAGTGAACCTATGCCATCTTTCTCAACAACAGCAGGAGCTAAAGAATCATCTGATTTTTCAGTATTAGTTTCTTCGTTCCAGTGTGTAGACATAGTCATCAGCTCTTGCCTTCTAAGATTTTGATGAATTAACTACGTTAGTTTGGTTACAATCAGGACTATTTGGATCCGAAGTTGTTCCATCAGTTTGAGTACATCCATTACTTGAAATATCTGCACCTTTGTCCCAACCGATAACTTGAAGTTTTAGCGTCGCTTCAATAGCAGTAGGTCCTTCATCTGATTTGTATTGAATATCAAGTGCGTTGATAACCATCACACGACCAATACTTTTATCAGTTATGTCTGACATAAAGCTAATAAAGTCTGGCATTTGACCTTTAACAATAATTGTAAAGTCATAACGTTTAAGCTGTGGAGCAATTGTTATTGTCTGACCGGTTGGCGCAGGTGTTTGTCCTGTGTTTGCCTGAGCACTCTCATCTACTGGAGTACCTTGCAACCAGATTAGATTACGGCTTTGAGCTTTTTCAGTAATTCGATTAATAACATTTGAAAGAGCAAGCGTACTTGGTATTCTTGCTTTCAAGTTTCTTAATCTGGTGTCAATTTGTTTTGGCTTTAATCCTTTTGCCATTTTTAGTTTTGCTTCAGCAGCATTTTTTGCTTTAGTTGCTTCATCTGCTTTTGATTGCATGTCTTGAAACTTAGGCCATATGATCATTGCAAAAAATACGATGATTAAGAATCCTGTAACAACAGCTAATACAAGCGTGTACTTCTTTTCTTTCTCGTTCATTATTGACCACCACCTGTTGTAGTTGTTGTCGTTGATGTAGATTCTGGAGTTGTAGTTGTGGTCGTCGTAGTAGTTGTAGTCGTGGCTGCAGCACCCTTAGGTGGAGCTTTCTTATTTGTGCCTTTAAGAACTAAGTCACCATTTGCATTAAACTCAACAGTCTCATCGTTTGCGTCATATCCCATCGCAACTTTACCTATTTGTGCTTGAGATAATCCATCAACGTAACCTTCACAACTTGTTACATTTGGAACGACGAATGCTTTTTTCAAAGGAGCTGTCCATCTAAATGATCCATCTTTAGTTCCTGAATCTTGATTAAATTTGAAACTACCTACACCAACTTGTTTTGAACTTATTGCTTTTTGTAGACGAACTTGCCAATCACCAATAGATTGGAAACCATTTGATGGGTCCGGAATTTCAACCGCAGTATCAATGGTTGGCCCTGCGTCAGTTGTAGCGATTGATAAGGTTTTAAATTGTGTTGCCTTACCATCAATCGTTGGAGCTGAAGTAAGAACCGAACATACAACCTTTGTATATGCAGGAACTTGAGTTTCTAATGCTTTAACAGCAGTCTCTCCAACTTGGAGTTGATCATTTTTATCGATCAATGCTTGATATTTAACAATTTTCTTTTCTGCACTATCTTTATAACTATTAGCTAAACTCTCGCGAGTTTTTGCCCAACCTAATGGAAGAATTGCTGCAGCTAAAACAGATCCAACAACGATTAAACCAATAAGGATTTGTGTTCGTTGTTTTGCTTTTCGTTTTGCTGCAATCTTTTGTGCATCATATACAGGGTTTGGAAGTATCGCATATGGCTGTTGAGAAAAATCACTATATGCTGCAGCTAATGCTTGAAATGCAACAGGCTTTTCATGATCAGCCATCGACATGTGCACTCCACGAGGTTCTGGCACTGGACTTATGTTAAAGCCTGCATCTCGAACTCGTGTCAACAATGTTGGGATGGTAGCACCTGCACCTAAAACAATAATTTCTGGGCTGATATCTGTTCCTTCACGCTTCCAGAAAACTAATGTTTTTCTGAATTCGCCAACTAAATCATCTAAATAGGCATCTGTAATTTCTGCTGCAGATTTACCTGCATCAGAGTTATCGCTTGTTCCATCTAACGAAGGATTGTTGTAAGCATTTTCGCCTGCTTGAATTCTTCGCTCTAATTCATCTAAACCACCAACGCGTAATGCTCTTGCTAGTAGCGGAACTCCACCTTTTAGAAGAATCATTTCTGAAGTTGCACGAGCAACACGTAAATATAATCCATCAGCTGGAAGTAAAAATGATGCTGATGTAATTGGAGCTCTTCGACCACCTAGTCTTCTCCAAACTGGATCTAGATCATCTGATTCAACTGCAGCAACAACCATGTTGAGCGCATTCGATGCACCACGTGGATCGTTAACATCTCGCGCTTCATTTGGATTACCAATAACTAAACCTGCAACAGAAGCTGCGCCAGGAACGATTGGCAAATTCTCTTCAGCGACTGCCATCATTGCTGCGCGCATTGCTTTGTCGGGAACACGTGGAACTTCTACTCGACGAACATATTGACGTCCACCAGTAAATGCAACACGCACAATATCAGCTCGACCTGGTATAGATTTCAAAGCTGTGTCTAATGCTTTTGCAGGAGTTCGATCTCTAAAATGATCTACGCGTACTGTTCCATTTGCTTCGACATATGCAACATGGACTTCTGTACCATCGATTTCAATACCAACTAAAGTTCTCGGCGCTTGCTCAGCACCTTTACCTGGTGGGCGTGAGTTATTCGCATCTTTATTTTTAGCCACAAGGCACCTCCTACGTGACATTTTCTGTCAGCCGAAGTAGGTCTTCCGTGACCGTCGAATATTGAACCAGTCGGTTTTATAACGTCTTATAACTCGACATAATTATTAAGGAACTTTATTCTTAAAAACACGTAATTTCGGACAAATAAGCAGCTTAAATCTAGGCGGATTCGCTGATAATCGGCTCTTCATGAAATATTTCTTCAATATGGGCAAGGCGTTCTGCACGTTCGCGTTCAACGTCATTTGCAACCTTTTGGCCACCCCAATTTATTAAAGAATTAAGCTGATCCTGACCAACATGGCCTACCAGAACCGGTAAATCTACTGCTAAAAGCTTTGCCAAAGTTTTTTCTGGCAATTCCCATGCTAAAACACCAACAACTTTTCTTATTCCTCTTGCCCATTCAAGTATTTCTAAATCTTTTTCACTATGAACGATAACAACTACTGGTTCGTCTTCATCATCGCCTTTTCTATGAATAGGCAAAGAAAGTCGTGCTGCAACAGTACGTGCTGTATGACTTGTATCTAAAACTGCTAAATCTCTATCTGACATTTCCCCACCTTATTTTTTAAAAGGATTAAATTTCTTCTTTTTCTTCGAATCATTTTGACTAGGTCGTGACAAAATATCGTCTAAAGGATTAGAAGAAGTTGGATTAAATTCTTGTGACTCAAAATCATTTGCTGCTTCACTTGGCAAAACTTTGGCCCAAATATCATCCAATAACTTATCTACAGTGTTTTCGCCGCTTGTTGCAACGGTTCGTCCCATGTTCGCATTTCCAACCCAGAGCTGTCTGTCATCTGAGATAACTGAAAGTATTTCAATTTGTCTACTTGGATGATTTGGATCCCCACCGCCAAGTATCGCTCTAATATCTTCAACTTCTCTACCAACATTATCTACTTTTTGGTTAACAACCATACCGACATTATTTGGGTCTATACCTAAACCAGGTAGACGTTGAGAATCTTTAGGTCGGCACATTGCTTCTACTGCACGTCTTGCATCTAAAAGAGTTGCTTGTTCATTGTTGACGACCATAACGACTTCGCCTGCTTCGGGTAAAGCAAAACCAGACACGAGTGGGTCACGCAATTCAACAGGACAGTCAAGTAGTACTACATCAAATCTTTCTTTTAACAATGAAAGAATTTTCTTATATGCTGCAGGAGAAAATTTGCGTCTATTAGTTCCAGTTTCAGGTCGCAATGGTGCAAGCAAAGCAAATAAGCCTGAACGTCGATCATAAACTAAATTTCGTGCCAATGATTCCCCGTCGATATGGCTTTCGTTAAGAAGCTCTCTAACAGTTGGATTATATAAACCTAAACGTGTTCCAACATTTCCAAACGCAATGTCTAAGTCGACAATACATACTTGTAAGCGTGTTGTATAAGCAAGTCTTGCAGCAAGGTTAACTGATATTGATGTTTTACCTACACCACCTTTTGGAGAATATACACATACCACTAGTGGTTCAAAAAGATTGATTGCTTTTCGATGATCAGAACCATCAGGAAACTCTGATAACGAATTGATACTTTGTGCATTCGTTGGTTCAAGTTTTGTATCGAACATTGTCCACATTTGTTGGTTACCATTGTCATCCGTAGGAGTAAAAGCAACCTCTGGCACAAATGTTGAAGGTGATTCATCTATTTGTGGTTCAGCTTCAATTTGGTATGCACTGATATCTGAATTTGTATTGATGTAGTTTTCTAACTCTAATGAATCAGATTCAGCATATGGATGTGCAGTTGAAGTTGATTCAGTTTTTGTTTCTGGAGTTGACCAAGTATTAGAAAAGGTTTGCGATAACCATTCTTGTGTTGTTGCTTGATTATTTTCAGATTTAACTTCTAATTGATCATGCCATATTGAATCAATGTTCGAATGCTGAGGTTTAACCTGTTCTATTTTTGCTTCTACTTGCTGAACGTCAGGCTGTTGCTCCTGTTGCGATCCACCAAAAAATTCTGGCAAAAATGAAGGCTCATCTTCTTGAACAGCTGCAGATCTGTCTACATTTTGTGATTGTTCTTCGTATAGCTTTTGTTCAGCTAAACGTTGTTCTTCTTCGATTTTTTGTTGCTCAACAGGCGGAAGATACGCATTGACTTGTTCGGCTTCATATTGAGTTTCTTCTTGAACTACTTCTTGTTGTGCCGGTTCTTGATATTGAACTTGAGGTTCACTAAACCAATCAAGTGGTGATGTTGATTTACTTGTGTCTACTTCTGGTTCTACACCCCAACCGACTGTTTGGTTATTCATATTAGATGCAATATTTTCAATATTATTTGTTTCACTTTGCGGCGAGAAATTCATCACTCTTGCATCAGGTGGTTCTTCTAAATAATTATCTCCATCAAAACGTGGAGGAAGTTCGGCCATTCCACAATGTTGAAATATCGCCCTTCGCAATGTGTTTGCAGTTGGACGAGGAGAACAAGAAGCTACATTTAAAGAACTAATTTCTGCCTCTGTTGATTTCCACGGAATTAAAACAACGTTGCTTCTTACCAATGCAATAACTGCTTCGAGTGGTGCAACTTTTTGCGAGAGAGAATCCGAAAGGACAACAATTGCATTATTTGTTGAAATAGATTTTGACAAAGATGCTTTAACGAAAGAATCATAATTAAAACACTCAGGATAAAGGTCAAGTTCTAAATCTGTAGATAACGCATCGAATACACTTTGTTCAGCCACGACAATTACACGTGGCTTTAAACTTGGCTGTGTGTTTCCATGGATAAGAGTTAATCCCACTATGCGCTCCTCGCAACAATAAGTATTGTCGGCCCATCTTTTTTGTTTATGCCTTTATTTCGGCCAAAAAATAAGCAGGATTAACAGGTTTTTAGGTCTTTTGACCTATATTTTTAACCTTTTATAGAGCACAAGGATTAGCTGCACCTGAACAGGAGCTCACTTCTATTGATGATCTTACGATAGAAGCTTGTGTGGTCCTAAAGAAGTACGGGGGTTGAGAGTCAAGAAGTCGAGAATCAAAAGTTAATTTTTTAGCCCAACCATTTACAACTTTTGCATTTGAATCACTTGTGTAAGATCCGAAAACTGATCGATATTTTGTGAGTATCGAACCATATATTGAAATTGTTGGTTCTGTTGGTGGAATAATTTTTGATTTCATCCATCGATTGTTATAGATAGATCCACTTGGTGCACTTAATACACCGACGATACTCCTATTTGCTGCACACTGCGTATCTGGCATGGCTGCTGGATCTGTAATGCTCTCATCATCACCAGGCAAACATTTAATTATTATATTTCCAGATGTAGTTATTCCAAGGACAGGATCGGTGTCAGTAGGAGCTGGACCTGTACCGTCAAATATAGGTCCACCTTTATCCATTTTGATATCACCATTAATGACAATACCGCCGATACTAACAATAGATATTGAACGTGAATATACACTATCTTCAATAGTTGCAATACCGTCAATAAAAATCACACCATTTGATGGATATGGTTTTGGTGATCCATTAATTTTTATATTAGACGATGTTAATTTTATTCTGGCATTACCAGTTATATAGTATGTGCTGCCTGGACCACCGGATAATGCAGTAAATACTGAATTATTTTGCACACTTCCCAAATTATTAATCTGCTGAGGGATGAATTGCTGAGGAAGACTACCTGCCCAGTTTGGTAGATTCGATCCATTACAACTAGCGACAGGTAATTGATTTACAACTGCACCGTTACTATTAAAAATTGTTCCCGAATCACTTACAGTTCCGCATCTAAAGAAACCATTAGCATCATTTGAAAATATTTTTCCTGTGATTTTGTCTGTACTCAAATATGCAACAGGATACGGAACTCCTAATGGATCTGTTGGCACAGGAAATGATGGATCTGCTTTTTCACTATCATTAACAGAAACTGAATCCACATAAGTTCTGGTACGAATGATCTGTGTAAATTTTCTATAGACACAACCCGTAGGACCAGTAGAAGTTACGATACAGCCACCTCTTGCTACGACTTCAAGTGTAATCTGTTGTCTCTTGAAGGCAGTAGATGTGTCCCTTAATACTCTTGCCTTAAAACATGTTTCGCGTTGAAGAGTGCTGGTATCACATAAAGATATTGTTCCATCAGATTCTAAACGGAACCATTTTCCATAGTTGGTTGAAGAAGATGAAGGGAAAAGAGGGTATTCATTTATGTTAGGCGCTGGATTTGCTGATAGATCATGGAATTTAGCTATTGCTTTAGTAAATGGATCGCGTTTTTCATCTGCAATTGATGCATAAACTCTGTCAGCTACTGACTCTGCTGTAATTCGTGTAGTTATTATTGCTCGTGCTTTAGCACTGGCACGAAAGTCATTAGCTGTAATTAATGCGACCGTTGTTACAATCGTTACAACAAGAAATATGACCATCAATGCAGTTATTAATATGAATCCTTCATCTTTTGTTTGAGAATACCTTTTTTTATCCATTGTATTTCTCTTCCTGTGCGAACTTAGAACCTCGCAAAACAACTTCTTGAGCAAATTTATATGTGTCTTCATTTGAAGTATTCCGATTGCTTTTGTATTTAATACTTAAATCAAGTTTCACTGATACGACTTTGTCCATTTGAGCATCTTGAACATAATTAGAACTCGCAGATGAATCTAATGTGTATGAGAATAAATCATTCACCGGCGATGAACCTGCACTAGATTTTAAATCCGCGATTACGGTTTGAGAAGAAAGCACCGGTGCAGCATAAATTGTTGGCCACTTTATTTGGCTTGAACCTGCGTTTGGATCACACGTGTATAGATATATTAAATTTTCTGTTCCTGCGGGAAACGAATACCCGGCACAACTACTTATGTTCATTCCTGTCGATGGATTACTGTAAGTACTTCCGGGTTTAGGAGTTGGAGCTGCACCACCTTTTGTTATACATAATAATTTTGCAGGGTTACCAGTGTCGCCTTTGTTGAAATAACAAAGCCTATTTGGCTGAGCATAACCTAAGACATAACCAGAAGCCGCAGTTTCTTTACAATCATCTAATGCTATTGATGGTCTTTTAGGATTAAGAGCTATTTCGTCTTGCGCCGTTTTATTTATTCCTACTCGACATATGTCAAGACTTTCTGCATTTGCCAAATTGTCTAGAACCTTAACTAAAGCACCTCGTGTTGTTTGTTGAGCATCAGACTTCGCTAGCACTCGAAGGGATGTTGAATTCGTAACTCCAACAATAGCTACTGCCATTGCCATAACAACTAATCCAATAAATATTGCGACCATTACTTCAATAAGAGTAAAACCTTTATTTTTGTCATCGAGTATTAATTCACTATCAACCATTTAATTAGCCTTAATAAGATCTTGTGCTTGAGCGTCTGCATTCGGAGCAAAAGTCACAGTTGAAAGTGGCGTTACATCAGAATCGATATTGAATTTTCTGTCAATTCCATCTTGCGTTATATATGAAAAAACTGCGCATTTAAATGGTTGACCATCTAAGCGATTTACATTTTTATCAATATACCTTCGGAAATGTAGATTTTTGTATTGTGGCGCTAAAGAAGGGTCAGTATAAGGATAATATTCAACTTCCCAATCTTTTGTAGCTCTTTGCGCTCCAGCTAATGGACTAGTAATCAAAAGAGAAACTCTAGTACCTGATGCAAAAACTACGTCATCAGATGGAACTGGATCACGCTTAATAATGCTTACATCTCTTTCTACACCTTTTTCTTTCCAGGTAACATTTATTGATCTAACCATGATAAGCGGCAATTGTTTAGAGCTTGTTGAAATAGCTGCACACTCATCGGTTTCTATTCCTGTACCAGCGAATTGCCACCAATATCTCATTGTTATCGAAAACGTTTGTTTTGAATCATTTTCATTGATCGATTCTTTTAAGTCAAAGTCTTGGTCACCACCGTTTGTACCGATAGTTGGTACACCTTGTGCAGTTTTTTCTTTAGCTTCAAAATCACAATTTTGGATCTGGTTATATAGTTGGACCTTTCCATTTCCACCGGCTGCTAATGAATCAGCAACTTTATCAACTAAAAATCCACATTTAAATGTGCGGCTTAGCTCTTCATAATTGGAAGCAAGAGCTAACGCACGATCACGTTGTTCAATTTTTACTCGCTGGTCAGCCATAGAAGATAAACCAATCGTTGTTGCTGCAAAAACTAAAACTAGAATGAACATTCCTACTAAAACTTCAACAAGTAAACCACCGTCATCATTATTGCGTTTTTGGTTTTTTAGACAAGCGTAAATATGCCCTTCAATAGAGCAGCTAAGACCTTGCTTCTTTCGAATCAGGTCATGGCGCGTCGAATTTATAGTCATGACGCTATATATGTCGGCCAGAATAATTAAATAATGACTATTTTTTAGATGCGTCTTTTTCGTGTTGTGCGCAAAAATACATATATACAAAAAATCGTCTTTTTCTTTGCGTGTTTTGTCGCGAACACCCTTAAATTGCCGACTCCACCCATCAATATGAAAAATCTTGCTCAATTACGGCTTGCAACTGCCATTGTTTATCATATGCCCGGAGCATCTATGACTTTAACTGGTGGCGGTAAAGAGATATTTGTAGCACCCACATCCGAAATTCGTTCAGACCTACATCCTGGTGATCTCAGAGATTTAATACACCTTTGTATACGCAATCAGAATACGAAAGCTTTAAGCCAAGGCCTAAACATTGATCCAGATAGCGAACTTATCGCCACTATAAAGTCTGCTCCACCACTTTTCGAAAGCTTAGGTGCCGGGCTTTATATGATTATCCCGCCAACAACAAGAAGTGTGTATTGCTTTCCTACCCTATTGCTTCCTAAGGAAGTTGAGAACATAATCACCACTGTTTCTGGGGGAACGATTTCTTCTACCCTTGATTATGATGAAGCGCTTGGAGTTACCTTAGCAACATTTGAAAGACGACAAATTGGCGAAAAAGAACCTGAAAAAGGCGGAATTATTGGCCAAATACTTGCCGAATGCGCTGTAGCCGAAGAATTCACATCAAAATCAATGCCTGCATAAAATACTCTAAAACCATGGTATAAAAACGACGAAAGAATATTATGAGCAGAAATATTTCTTCAGGTGATTTAAGAAATGTTTCCTTTCCGACTGCCAAATCTGGTTACGATTCAGAAAAAGTAGATGCCGTAATCGAAATTTGTGCATCAACTATTGAAGATTTAGAAAATCAAGTAGCTCAACTACAAAATGCTGTTGCTATGGCACGAGCTGAAGCTGCTCCAATGGAATTAGCCAATGTTCATGACGATGAAGACGTTATTGCACAATGGCTAACAACACTTGATCCTCTTGAAATAGACCGCGAAGTTCAAAAAAATATTGCTGAGGCTATAGTTGAATCAACAATGGCCGCAAGTCACATACGAACAGAAGCCAGAGAAAGAGTTAAATCTTTAATCGATGCTGTTGCCGTTGAAGTTCAAAAACTTGTAAAACTTGTAAAACAATCACGATCTAGTGTTGCAGCAGCAAATCAACTTCCAAATGAACTTGCACAATGGCAAGGGACATTCGCGACAAAAATTGGAAAGCTGCTACAAGAACTTCAATTACCTTGGACAGTTCAAGTTTCTCAACTAGCAAAAGTGCTAGCTCATATGGCGGAAAACGTGAACGAAATAGAAACCCCGGAAAAACCAAAAACTCCCCCATTAATCAAACGTCGACAAACAAATATTGACGATGGAGAAAGCACAAGCGCTACGACTAAGGGACATTGGTCATAAATTTTTAGGTAAAATGATCTGTTCTCCTGGATAAATAAGATTTGGATTTTCAGATATTAAAGTATTTTTGTTTTTTTCAATTATTTGTATCCAATATTCTGTGAAATTCGATGGGCTATTTTTTTCTGAAATCAACCAAAGATTGTCTCCGTTCTGCACAGTATAGGTTTGGATTTTTGTTTCAACTTCAACTTCAGGTTTAGTATCAACTTGATATTTGAGATCTTGTATTTCACCAACGCCCCATGGATCGAGCGTAGTAGTTGGAACAGAGTTATTAGCTAATGATGATTTAGGTGAAGTGAAGAGTATCGATAAAGAAACAAATATTGATATTAAATATTTATTGAACTTATGGTTAGACGTGTATTTAACAATGAGCAATATAGTGACGACCACGAAAAGCCATAGATTGAGCTGCCTTAAAATATCTTGATCAACCACAAATCCTCACTATCCAATATTGCATTGTCTTGCATAATACTTTATATTGATGTGATGGTGCAATATTATAAATCTACTAATGCCCGATCGATACATAAGATTATCTCCTTAATTGCGGTATTAATAGTAATTATTGTGCTCACTCTCATCGCGTATCAAAAAGAAAAGTCCCCCACTTCGCAAACAATTAAAAAAGAAATAATTAAAGAGAATTTTTGCAAGCCATCAGATCCTATATTTTTTGAAGGTGAAGCTAAACGATGCTCCAATGGCAGCACTTCTATGCATGTAGAGGAGATCCAGTCAGACGCATCCGCGAAAGAAATCATAAATAAATATTCATTAAAAGAAACATATAACAAAAGCCAGATTTATTTTCGTGTTGGAAATTCTAATGGTCAATCTCGAATTATTTGGTTAAATCTTAATAAGTTACAAATCATTCAGATAGTTAGTTAATTATCTTAAGACCATTCTGGTAAAGCATTTTTATCTTCTGGTGCATCATCGGGGAATACCATTTCCCCACCGAATTGTTCATGCAATTCAGTATCAGCCCAAGCAGCCAACGAACCTACAGCCCAACAAGCATGTGCTAACTCTTCTTGGTCAACTTGTTCTGCCAATAGTTCAGTTGCAGCTATGACATTACCTTCTGCCCAAAACATGCGCGAAGAAACTATTCCTTCATTAATAATATTTAATTCTTCTAGTAGTTCATTCGACTTCGAAACATTTCGAAGAACAACGCAGAAAACCTGTACCAATGTAGGAGATTTATCTAAAAGGCGCACATAATATAAAGCAGATTCCCACCGAATTGGAATATCACCGTCAGCGTCCACACGTAGCTGTTCATTAGGTGGAACCTGTAGATATTCACGAACCATCGAATGCAGGCGTTGTGTTAAAGCCGGTTCAATCATAGTCCCTCCGAAAATAGTGATTTCTTAGTCGACTAGGTTACCATTGCTCTTAAGCCCAATATTGTTCGAAAGGGCATCTTTTACGAGAATCCCTGTGTTTTATACATAAAGTGGTCCACAATATTCGACGAAAACCGCAATAAATTAGATAGAGAAAACTTCCAAGTAAAGAAAAAGGTATAAATGGATAAGCCAGAAGCAAAGTTAACAGGAGAAAAAGCAACCATAGAATATCAGGGAGAAAAATATGAATACCCTGTTTACGAAGGTAGCGAAGCTGAACGTGCTGTAGACATTTCAAAGCTTCGAAGTGATACCGGATTAATCACCCTCGATTATGGGTACATGAATACTGGTTCTACAGAATCTTCGATAACTTTTATTGATGGTGACGAAGGAATATTACGTTATCGAGGTTACCCTATTGAACAACTTGCAGAAAAAGGTTCGTTTCTAGAAACTTCTTATCTTCTTATATATGGCGAGCTACCTACCAAAGATCAACTGGATAAGTTTCGACATGATATCAAAATGCATACCATGATTCATGAAGACATTAAACGTTTCTATGATGGCTTTCCAAAAGATGCTCACCCCATGGCCATACTCTCATCTGTTGTTTCTTCGTTATCTACTTTTTATCCAGATTGTCAATATATCCATGATCCAGATCAAGTTGAATTAGCGATAATTCGCTTAATGGCGAAACTGCCAACAATTGCAGCTTATTCATACAAAAAATCTATAGGGCAGCCATTTCTATATCCCGATAATAGCTTAGATTTGATCGAAAACTTTTTAACAATGATGTTTGCAGTTCCGTCAGAACCTTATGTTGCTGATCCTGTTCTTGTAAATGCACTTAAAGTTTTGTTGATATTACATGCCGACCATGAACAAAACTGTTCTACTTCAACAGTAAGAATGGTCGGTAGCGCGGAAGCAAATGTGTTTGCGAGTGTTGCAGCAGGAATTAATGCATTGTGGGGACCTCTACATGGTGGAGCTAACCAACAAGTTGTTGAAATGTTAGTTCGAATAAGAGATGAAGATGGTGGTGACGTTTCAAAAGCTGTCGCTAAAGCAAAAGATAAAGACAACGATTTCCGACTTTTTGGTTTCGGACATCGTGTTTATAAGAACTACGACCCTCGAGCAAAAATTGTTAAGAAAATTGCTGACGATGTTCTAGCGACCTTAAATAAAAACGATCAACTACTAGATATTGCTGTAGAACTTGAAGCAGTTGCACTTTCAGATCAATATTTCATAGATAGGAAACTTTATCCAAACGTTGATTTCTACTCAGGTCTAATTTATAGAGCAATGGGCTTCCCTATTGGCATGTTCACTGTACTTTTTGCGATGGGTCGCCTTCCTGGTTGGATTGCTAACTGGAAAGAGATGATGGAGTCAGACAAAACTAAATTAAATCGTCCACGACAAATTTATACTGGCCATGTTATGCGGGATTATGTAGATATAAAAGATCGAAAATAAATATTTAATGCGTAAAAGTAAAATATTTGTTTTCGCTACTTTTATAATTTCATGTTTTGCACTTATCCTATTAACAGAAACTATTAAAACTACTTATGATCCATCAGTCGTAACTTCAAATGATCAAGCTTTTTCACGACCATTAAAAAGCTTAAACAAAAATCAAAAATCTAATTTCATAAAAGGCAAACTTTTATTTCATGGCATAAAAAATGATACAAGATCATTGGAGTCAAAAGGCATAGGACCTTTCTACAACGCTTTAAGTTGTGGAGATTGCCATCAAAATGATGGAACAGCTGACCCTGACTCATCGCCTTCTCTTGTAATTAAATTTCAAAACAACAATCATGGCGATTCGACCTATGGGTATCAGCTGCAAACTAAATCACTGAATGGTTTCACCAGCGAAGGTAGCAATTTAAATTCATTAAATTATGGAGCTATCGATAAAACGACAAAAACCTATACTCGCATTGCTCCCCGTCTTATAGGTATGGGATTAATTGAAGCTATACCAGATTCATTCTTCTACAGATACGAAGATACAAACGATGCAAATAAAGATGGAATTTCTGGCCGTATTGCATATATTAAAAATAAAAATACAAATAAAAAAGAAATAGCACGATTTGGATGGAAAGCCACTCAAATTGATGTCAAAGAACAGACCATGCTTGCTTCTAGTGAAGATCTTGGTTTAATTAGTTCAAAGTATAAATTTGCGATATGCCCCAAAAAAGTATCTTGTATAAGTAAACCAGAAATTAGCGACGATCAAATTAATCAAATAGTCACATACACTCGTTCTTTGGCTCCGCCAAGGAAATCTAAATCCGAAAGTCAAGGTAAAGCTATTTTCAATAATCTTGGCTGTTCTTCATGCCATATTGAAACAATAAAATTAGAAAAAAGCGATATCGTAATCAAAGATGATACCGAAATACATCCATATTCAGATTTCCTATTACACAATATGGGAGCTCAATTAGCGGACTCTACATCTATTCAAGACAGAAATGCAGATGAGTTCAGAACAGCACCACTATGGGGTCTTGGTAAAATAGAAAAGGTTAACAAATCATTAAATCTTCTTCATGACGGACGAGCAAAAACAATCGATGAGGCTATTAAGTTCCATGGTGGAGAAGCTTCAAAAACTAAAGATGCTTATATAAAGCTGAGTTCACGAGAAAAAGCTTTAATTCTTAAATATCTAAATTCTTTATAACTATTTGGATATATCAACAAATGCTGCGGTACCTACAACCTGGCACCCAAGCCCTTTTGCGCGAGCACTTAAGTTTTTATCGCTTGTAACCAATAATATTGGTCTTTGCATTGGAGTCACACGTATTCGTTCAATAATTACATCGTCAGCTGTAACGTCCAAAGGCGAATAAACAACATGAACTTTCGATTGGACCCTTCCTCTAGTCGTCGATGATTCACCATCAAAAATGATTACACATGTTGCATTAAAACGCGATTCTACATTTGCAGCACAAGCTATTGTTCGATCGCGCTGCATCTCAAGGGGTAAGTCTCCAAAAGAATTTAAAGATAAGTTATAGCCATCAATTATTACAATTAAGTTTTCTTGCGAGAGAGTTGCTTTTAAACCTTGCTCTGATTCAAGTGATAGTCCGCTCGGTACCATAACTTCTTTTCGTTTAGGCGTAGGTTCTTGTTCACGCTTTTGGACTGGTGCACTAGCAGCAGAATTATTAGATAAAATAGTTCGCGTCTTATTCATTATTTTTAATATTGTGCTTGATATTTCTTCTGCAGTTTTTTGAGCCAAAATTAAAGACTGTAAATCTTCATAGTTAAGTTCAATATCTGAAGATAATGCAGATGCAAGTTGACCTTGAAGTTGAGAAATTTTTTCTGATTTGGATTTTGCGTCATCTTGCGCCAATTTCAACCGTGCTTCTAACTCATTAGCACGAGACGCTTCGCGCTCCAGCCTTGCTGCAGCCCTATCTTTTACATCGTTTAAACGCTGTACATTCTCGCCATTTGAGTCGATCTGCTTTTGAAGCATAGAGACTTGTGCTTCATGTCGCTGTTGGTTTACCCGCTTGCTTTGACGTTCACTACGAAGTTCTTCTTCTAATTGTTTGACTTCTTTTTCTAGTATTTCTGAACGAGATTTTTCTCTTTCTAATGCATTTTGCACATGTGTAAACTTCGTTTGTTCAGCTCGTTGTGATTCACGTTCTTGGTTTTCAATTACGCTCATTTCGCTCGTTGCTACAATCAGTCCTAAAACATATTCATAATGCGCTGGTCGTTTCAGCCATAGGATACTTGCCAACAAAGGCAAGTCGTTGCGCGATGCAGCTTCAATAACTATTTCTTTAGCTTTGTAAATATTGAATTGATTAAAAGCAACATTCACTTCTACCCGACTAAAAAATTCTTCTTCGACCAGTTCACGAAAATTGATACTCGTTGAAAGCGAACTAATTATTTGAGCACGTGCTGTCGCGTTATTGATTGCTTTTGAATCAAAGTGGGATATTCGCCTTAGATTGTTAGGTATATCGCTTTCTTCCGATTTTTTGATTATTGAGAATGCACATTCCACAAGAGGAATTAGTAAAAAATCTGGTATTGAGACAGCGCTATCATCTGCTGCTGGATGATCCTTAATTATTTGAGAAGACTCCACGTATTTTCCTTATTTTCTCTTGCGTATCAGATAATTCTAGTACCTTTTGTCTATAACTTTTGCGGCAAACATATGTTCGCTATAGTGATTGAATGGATTTTGATCGTTGTGGTAGTTCAATTTACGATACAACATTTGTAGTACTTGATTTGGAAACAACTGGAATAAGTCCTCAAAGTTGCGCGATCACAGAATTTGCAGCTCAAAAAATTCGTGGTGGAGAAATTATTTCTTCATTGTCAATTCTCGTTAACCCTAAACAAAAAATACCTATTCGCATTTCTGTTCTAAATGGCTTAACAAATGATCAACTCGAAAAGTACCCCACTATCGATGAACTTTTACCAACAATAATTGAATTCATTGGCAATAATGTAATTGTTGGCCACAATGTTAGATTCGATATTTCTTTTATCAATGCTGCATTAAAAAAATATTCATACGAACAATTAACAAATAAATATTTCGACACTTTAAATCTTGCAAAGAAACTTCTGCACAAAGAAGTGAGGAACTATAAGCTCTCTACACTTTCTGCATATATAAATACTCAGACACAGCCGACACACCGGGCATTAGATGATGTTAAAGCAACAACTGAATTGTTTCACTACTTAATTGAGCGATCATCCTCAATGGGTATAAGTGGTGTTAATGATCTTTCATCTATACCCAGTGTGAACAAACGAGCTAGTTTCATAAAACGAAAAATGGCTAACGACATTCCGAATTGCCCAGGTGTATATTTTTTTGTTGGTGAAAATGAAAAAATTCTTTATATAGGGAAATCAATACGATTAAAAGATCGACTTAGAAGTTATTTTACAAGTGATGAGCGGACAAAAATTCTTAGATTAATACGGCAAACAAAATCGATTAAATATTTAACAACAAAATCAGAACTAGAAGCAAGAATTGCAGAACTTCGACTTATTAAACACTTCCAACCCGAATTTAATACGGCCGATAAAGGCAATAGAAAGTTACATTATTTAATTTTGGATAATGAAAATTCTGCACCATATTTGAAAATAACATCCTCAAATAAAGCTAAATCATCTTTCAAAATAGGACCATTTAATAAGCGTCGAGATGCAGATACATTCAGATCTGCGCTAAATATAGCTCTAGGTATACGAGACTGTACAAATAAATGTGAGCAAGGTTTAAAATCCTCGAATTATTCATGCTTAAGTTCGAAATTAAATGGTCATTCGTGCTTCTGTTTTAATGAATGGGAAGGAATAGAGCAATATAAATTAAATGTTATTGAACGCTTAAGTAAAGTTTTCGATGAACCAACTTACGTTACAAATATTTTATTGAAAAAAATGCAAGCGCATTCTGAAAAACTTGAATTCGAAAAAGCTTCTAAATATTTACATCATTCTCAAATTTTCCAAAAATGGATTAATAGATTTATCTCAATTAATACAACGAAAAATTGCTGCACTAATGAAAACGGTTTGAATATTATAAATGGAATCATTCATGTCGAGGCAAGTAATCCAGAAGAATCACAACTTGTTGAAAATTGTATTTCAATTATTAAAGATTGCCAGAACGCTACTTCTGACGAAGCCACTCTTATACAGAAAGACAATGAATTTTTCGTAAGTCCAGCAAATGAATTTATCGAACGGTTTTATCTTGCAAGCTTCTTAACTAAGAATAATTTTTTGAATAAAAAACTAAGTGCATAAACAAAAACTACTGAGGCAAAAGACCACAGCAATATTAAAGCCATAACAATTTTATAACGAGATATTCCTTGATTTGTTATAACACCTAAAAAGTCTGAAGCATGAAATCCGTACCCGATTATCCTCGGAAATATGACCACGAAAACAAATCCACCAAGAATTGATACCGCCCAAATGAAAACAGAAGAGAATATGCCTACAGGTACTTTAGGAACATTTAAATTATTCTTCGGTTGCTTCGAAGCTTCAGGTGCTTTTTGTTCAACCGTCTCAGTATCTACAGGACTAGCATCAGAAATTTTCGATTGAGCTGGTTTGGCTTCATCAAGTTGAGACTGGTTCATTGTCGAATGAGCTATTACTTGAATATCTTCATGAACCGATGATTTTTGTTCAACTTTATTAATCTCGCTGGCTTCACTTGGGACAGCCAAAGTTTTATTACATCCATTACACACAAAACTATCTAATCCAACTAGAAGTTCTAGTGGATGCTTTCGTCCACAAGATGGACATGCTAATACTTTTGCCACGCCTTATAATTTACTTAATTTGAAGTACACCAAACGAATAATAAAAATTAGTTGGTTATTTGTATAGAGCATTAGATAATTGGGAAATTTTTTCTAAATGCTTTTCCACTTCACCATTATCTAGCAATTTACTAAGCATTTCGATTGCCGGTCCTACACCTACATTATTAACTAAATCGTATCCTACGGCAGCATTTAATAATACGATATCTCTCTTAGGTCCCTTATCTCCTCTATATATCGATCTAATGATCTCAGCATTATGTTCTGAATCTCCGCCAACTAAATATTCAACCAAAGCTGGTTCAAAACCATATTCAAGAGGATCGATTACTCTTTCTGTTATAACGCCATCTGAGAGTTGATACCCTCTTGTCTCACCTGAAGTAGATATTTCATCTAGTCCTCCATGTCCATGGAATACATATGCAGCTTTGACATCAAGTTCTTTAATTGTGTCTATATATGTTCTCAACATTTTTTCGTTACTTATTCCATGCATACGATATGGAGCTTTGTATGGATTAGCTAAAGGACCTAAAAAATTAAAAGTGGTTACCGTACCTAAAGCTTTTCTTACAGGTGCAGCATGTCGCATTCCTGGATGGAAAGTCGGAGCAAAAAGAAATGTAAACCCAGTTTGCTTAAACATTTCTTCTGTCGCATTAACATCTAAATCGACTTTAATATTTAACGATTCCAAAACATCAGCTGCACCGCATTTAGAAGATGCTGCTCTGTTCCCATGCTTAGCAATTTTTACTCCAGCTGCACTAAGCAATATTGCTACTGCAGTAGAGATATTAAAAGTCCCGCTATTGTCGCCACCAGTTCCACATGTGTCTAAAGAATGGCTCACATCTACATCATCGATTTGCGGTGAGTTAGCCCACATAGTTTTAACAAGAGAACTTAACTCTTGCACAGTCTCACCTTTGGCATGCAACAATGTAATGAATAAACCTAATTGTTGATCATTTAATCTTCCGTTTAATATTTCATCCATCGCATAAGATGCTTGATTTGTAGTTAAATTATTTTTATGTGCTAACAACTCATTTATTTCATCTATATTCATATCTACTTCCACAATTTAAATTTTCTATTCGCTAGTTTCGCATAATTCGCGTTAACAATAAAATTTACTGATTATCTAGGAAAAATAGGTCTTGAATATCACGCAAAAATATTGTTTTCTAGGAGTAACACAGTCAAGGAGAAGTTATGAAGCATACACAGGACCCAACCCAATTATTTCATGACGCATTGACTGCGATTGTCGAAGGTAATCTCCCGTTAGCACATGATTATGCGATCGCAGCGGCAAGGATATACCAGCAACAAGGTTCAAAAGCTAGCGCTGCTTTGGCATTTAAAGTTGCGCAACATCCAGAAGACTTCGCAATAGCTTCTTAATTTTATTTACTGTTATAATTTATTTTGGGCTGCACGGTGGTCGCGTCATTGTAGTGTTTTCACAAGAATGCCGAGGAACGTCCGGACTCCACAGAGCATCATGCCGGTGAAATACCGGGCGTGAAAGCGACGGAAAGTGCCACAGAAAATATACCGCCTTTAAAGGTAAGGGTGAAAAGGTGCGGTAAGAGCGCACCAGAAGTTTGAGTAATCAAACTTGCTAGGTAAACCCCATGAGGAGCAAGACCAAGTAGAAACTGCTGCTCTGGCTATAGTTTCGGGTTGGTTGCTAGATCGCATTGGAGACAATGCGGCGAGTTGGATGACCACCTTACTTATGAGAATAAGTAAACAGAATCCGGCGTATGTGCGGCCCTTTAATTATTTGTAATTCTACCTTGTTTAAGAAATGTTTTTAACTTATCACGTTTATATAATTCACCAATCGAAAATAAAATGTATATAGAAATTAATCCTATTACATCTCTAAATATCCAAATTCCAAATGAAGGTATTAGATCTATACCTTTTTGAGATTTTATATTTAGCGGCCACCACCATGTCTGCTCATGCAAAAAAGATCCTTCAAGAATTAATGCTAAAAATACTCCAATCGAAATACATAAAAGTTTGCGCCGTAACATTCTTGTACGACCTATTGTAAAAAGCATTATTAATAATAAAAGTGCTACAGAAAATAGAAACGAATGACCTAGCCATGATTTTCCAATGTATAAATCAATAAAAAAAGGCAGAAGAGATCCTAATGCAACCATTTTGTAGTCGATGCCTTTTGAATTAAAAACATAATATGAAATAAGGCACGATAATCCAACAAGATAGAAAAGCATATTAAGGTGTCACAAAAGGCAAAGTTGTCGTAGTTGTTGGGACAGAGAAGGTTGGCGTAGTTTCAGGTGTTGTTGTAGTTGTTGACTCTTGAGGGATCAGACTTGGATCAAGAAGCGTTTCATTTGCAGGAGGAGAACCCTTACCTCTACCTAAGTCAGTAATATATTTAGCTTTAGGCCATTTTGATTTATCAGGAGCTGGAAAAGCAATGTTTGGTTGATTTGCTAACGCTCCAACCATAAATGCTTTCCAAATTGAAGCTGGATATGTTCCACCGAATACCGTTCTACCTCCGACGCTTCTCATAGGTGTTCTAGCTGCAGGATCACCCATCCAAACACAAGCTGTATATTGCATTGTCATTCCACAAAACCATGCATCTCCGTATTCTTCTGTAGTACCAGTTTTTCCGACTGCATCATGACCGGGAACTCTTGCACCAGTACCTGTACCTCCAGTAATTACATTTCGCAACATATCATTTGTTGTTAGTGCAACATTTTCGTTTAGAACACGTGTACCTGTATATTTTTGTTCGAAAATTACTTCACCATTTAGACCTTCAACTTTTGTTATAAATACAGGATCATGTCTAATACCACCTGTCGATAAGGTGTTGTATACCGTTGTCATTTCTAAAGGAGTTGCTTCATCCGTACCTAAAGTTATAGACAAGTACTCAGGAACATCATGATTCATGCCTAAACGTTTTGCCATCTGGGCTGCTGGCTTAACCCCTACAGCAGCAATTAATCTCGCATATGCACAGTTCACACTATGAGCTGTTGCATTTCTCAATGTTTCAGTTCCAGCGCCACCTTCAGCGTTGGATGTTTTCCATGGCGCATAGCCTGGTGCTTTCACAATACAGGGAGATGTGCCAGATACAGTATCGTTCGGTGAAAAACCATCATTAATTGCTGTAGCTAATGTAATTGCTTTCCATGTTGATCC
Organism: Acidimicrobiia bacterium; assembly: GCA_046331265.1. GTDB lineage: Bacteria > Actinomycetota > Acidimicrobiia > IMCC26256 > JAGPDB01 > JAGPDB01. The sequence continues at coordinate 52,139 of JAXLRE010000011.1, forward strand.
AGGCTGACGTTCACCTTGTGTAGCTAAATTATATTTTGCATCTTCAAAACCTGGCCCGCCCACCATTGCAACTACTTTGCCAGTATTTCTGTCCATCACGACCATAGCTGCGGTAAATGGTTTTTGTTTAGGTAATTTTTCATCTACAGCACGTTGTGCAATTTCTTGCAGGTCAGGATCGTATGACGTATATACCTTTAAGCCACCTTGTAAAACTTTATTGTAACGCTCTTGTGGAGTCGAACCTAAGCGCTCGTCGTTAAGTAGACGAGATTGCACTTCAGCTACTAAATAGTTTTGAGGTTTTAATTCTGCAGTGGGTTTAATCGTAGGTAAAGGAACTGCATTAGCTTCACTTTCCTGCTCTTTCGTTATTATTCCTTTTTTGCGTGCGAGTTCTAATATCAATGCGCGTCGCTCTCTTGCTTTATCGGGAAAGACAAAAGGATTCCATGACTCAGGATTCGGTATTAGTGAAGTTAAAAGTGCTGCTTCTGAAATTGTCATTTCAGAAAGCGGATGTCGAAAAAATCTTTCTACAGCTGATTTAATACCGTAGCTTCCTTGTCCAAAATAAACAGTATTTAAATACTCTTGTAAAATTTTCGTTTTTGAATATGCTTGTGTAATTCGATAAGCAATTACTGCTTCTTTCATTTTTCTAGATATAGTTTTTTCATTTGTGAGCACTCTATTTTTTACTAATTGCTGAGTGATGGTTGATCCACCTTGAGATACTCCACCTGCGGAAACATTTGAAGTAACAGCTCGAACAAGAGCTTTTCCATCTACACCAGGGTTAGTCCAAAATGTTTCATCTTCAGATGCAACTACGATTTTTCTCATTATCTCAGGAACTTGTTTCAAAGGAACAGGATCTCGATCTTGCAGTCCTAAGCGACCAAGTTCATTGCCTTCGGCATCGTAAACAACAGTTCGAGAAGCCAAACTGCTAAATGCAATATCGACATTGTCTTTACCAGTATGAGCTGAAGAAATTTTAGAAATTCCAGGAGCAAAAGTTGCAAGTGTTGCCCCGAGCAAAGATCCTCCAACAATTACTATTACCCAAAATTTTATAAATAACGGCATGGATCTCACTTGTCTATTTTGCCACAAATTGATACGAAACTTGGATTTTAAAAAATGTCGTATGCAGGATTTACTATATAGATGCCATGTATGTCTTGCTATTTAATGATCCCTACGACGAAATCGACTATTTGTTTAAAAATATAGATCTTAACAAGCAGATAACAGTAGCTGTTCCAGATGAATCATACGAACAACTTGTATCCTCTTATGCTGTTAAAAATTTAATAAGAATTAAAAAAGAAAATGATAACGACTTAATAAATTCTACCGCATATACGTTTTACATTGATTTAATAAATTGTATTTTCGAAGGATCAGTAGAAGAAAAAGAAAACTTCTATTTTAAATTTAGTAACTTTTTTGACGCTAAACCTGAAGATGTTCATAACGCGATAGAAGCAAAATCCTTTGAAGATATACATAAATTATTGCGCCCACTAGAAGATATTCAAAATGTCCATCACATTCCCCAAAGTGCACCCGAGATAAATCTGATCAAATATGTCGGACAAGATCTGTCTAATTCCGACAACCTTTTTATAGTTGGTATTAATGAAAAATACCCAAAGTTGGACACCTCAAACTACAAATACATAAGCTCCTCTAAAACAAATTTAAATTTAAAAAAAGTTTCGTTACCTTATTGGGCACACCCAAGCGAAATGAACAGCAAAATTGAAAAACCAAAAGTTGCCGATGCGAGTCTCAAAAATATACAAGTCAATCCAGAACAAATTAAAAAAATTTCCTCAACTAGTGTTGAAGTTCTAGCTAAATGTCCATATAAGTTTTTAAATTCATATCTACTAAAGGCTGGTTCGAAAAGATATAAGCTAAATGACGATTTAATACCTCCAAATGACTTAGGAAATATCGTTCACAACATTTTGGATAGATATATAAAACAATCGTCGACGTATGATCAATTGGAAAGAATGATTGATTCCGAAGTAAACAAATACTTTAAGCAAAATTCTACTCTCAATGAATTCAAGATAAGTTTGAACGTAAACAAAATAAAACTTCTAATAAATAAAGCTATCGAATATCACCGATCAATAGAAGTAGATAAAACTATAACAGAATATAAATTAAATGATTTTTTTGTTCATTTAGGGGAACAAAAAATACAAATAACCGGAAACGTCGATCGAATTGATTACTTGGGTGACGGCATCTCAATCGTTGACTATAAGACTGGTAAACAGACCGAAAAAACATCAAAGGACTTTTTTCACCTCGGAAGAAGACTTCAATTAGGAATTTATGCTCTAGCGTTAAATCACATAAACAAAGTAAAGGACATTAAATACTTATATTTAACTGAAGAAAAATTTACTGTTGACGAGTTCAAACCTAACGAAAATTTCTTCTCAAATTGCACAGAAAGTCTCACAAATATTCTGTCCCCCATTAAAGTCGGTCTTCTTCCTCCAAGAACTAACCACACTTCGTCTACCTCTCAAGGCGCAAAGAAAGAGAACTGTGACTTTTGCGACTATAAGTTGATTTGTAACGTCGATACTAAAAAATCATGGGACAAAGTAAAACTAAACGGAGATGTAAATAAATATATTGAAGAAACCAAAGCAGTATAAATGATCGATCTCTATAAGAATACATACATAGCTGCCAACGCTGGTTGCGGGAAAACCTTTTCGTTAATACAACGCGTGCTTACTCTTATAAATGCTGGTGTAAATATTGAGCGCATTGCTTTACTTACTTTTACTGAAAATGCTGCTCAAGAAATGAAAAATCGTTTAACAGATGAACTAGTTAAAAAAAGCGATAATTTTTTGTTCAACAAAGCTTTAGAAGAACTGCATAAATCAAATATACAAACCATAAATTCCTTTGCATATAAAATATGTAAAACTTATTTTGAAAATACGCCCTTTATAAATCCTCCTCAAATAATTTCTGATTCAGAATTTGATGAGATTGGTAAATCAATTTTCAACAAATTATGGGAAAGCTGGAGTAACAATAATGACCATAGAGATTTTTTTGAGCTAACTTACCAGTACGGCATTGACAAGAATAAATGGCAAATAATATTTAAAAAAATATATAAATTAGATCCTTTAAAAACAAAAAATTATCCTGAAATCTCCATAACAAAAAGAAAAAAAACAGAAGAAAATAATGACCAGTTATATATAGATGAAATATTGCAATATGGAACATGCCTTTCTTCCCAATATATAGAAGAATCAAATCAATATAAATATACAAATTCAGTAATGACTCATGATGATTCTCAAATATATGCGAACGAACTACTAAAGACTGACTTTATTCGATTCAATATATGGAACAAATTCGATTGTGTATTAGTAGATGAATTTCAAGACACTAATGGAACACAATTACAAATAATAGAAAAAATTATCGGTGATGCAAGTGAAAATGATTTTGCACGATTATTTGCTGTCGGAGATGAAAAGCAATCGATTTACAGTTTTAGAGGTGTGAGCACTGAACGAATATCAGATTTTCAAAAAAATCATATAGATACTATTAAATACCTCGACAAAACATACAGGAATAGCAACAAAATCCTTAAACATGTCAATACAGTTTCAAAGAAACTTTTCACTAATTACAGATACATAACAACAAACAGAAACGAAGATATTAATTCAATCATAAAATACCTTGGAGACGTTGAAGATAAAAATAGTGACCAAATAAAGAAAAATATTTCAATAGATATAGTTGAGGAAATTAAACAATTAATTTCGTCAAGTACCAGTAATTTTAGCTATGAACAGATTGGGATAATCGCACGAGATACAAGTCAATTCAATTCACTAACGTATGAACTTGAACGTGAAAATATTCCGTATGAAGTTGATAGCAGTGGTTCAATATATGAGAACTTAGATTTCAAACTTGCTATTTCGCACTTACTCTCTATTTGCGACCCTCGTGAAACAATTGCAACAGTTGGAATTTTAAAGAGTTCACTTTTTGATCTCAGCAACGATGAACTTATTTGGCATGTTCAAAATTGCTCTTCACACAATTCGCTCGATATATGGAATTATATGTCAACAGAAAGAGCTGTGCAATCCACGGTTACATCAGCATTTTCTGAACTATCAAGATTGCATAACAAGTACTCCTGTCTAAAACCATTGACTGCCATACTTGAAATTTTTGAAGGTGCACATTCAAAATACTTTGATAAGTCAATCATAAAATACTTATGCAATTTAGCAATCAACTTTGAACTGTCGAACCCGAATAAAACGTTATTTGACTTTTCAAAGTCTCTATATCAACAATACGAAAACAAGACGCTTCCGATTGCATACACATCAAATACATCTTCAAACTCAGTAAAGATAATGACAATACATAAGTCAAAAGGACTTGAGTTCTCAACAATATTTGTAATTCCCGGCTTCTATAAGAAACCAAATAACTATATTGAAGTGATATTTGAAGATGATTTCATCATAAAAGTTAATGGCAAAATACAAGATTCAAAATTCTCCAAGTATGTTGAGAAAATAATAGAAAAACAAAACGAAGAAGAAAAAAGGTTGATGTATGTAGCTCTCACACGAGCTAAAGATAAATTATTCATTTGCATGCATCGAAAAGCTCGTAAATCGGCACCAAAGCTATTAGCAGGAACAGACATATTAATTAACGCATCATAACGCCATATTCGCAAAATAACACATCTTATTTATTGATCGAATATAAGTTTCACCTGGGTAAAGGACGACACAATATAGGTGAACATGACAAAAACTTCATTTTTAGAAAATAGCTATGTTCGCCTATCAAAAATATTTAACATAAAAGTAATAATTTTTATAATTACCGTTGCGTCGCTATCTTATGTTTATCAATACAATCAAGTAACTCCATCACAAAAATCATTTTATTTCTTTGCAGAATTTCTAAAACCGATTTTCGCAGTAATAATTGGAATCAACGCTATTTATAAATACAAAGTATCACGAATAAAGAGTTGGCTTCTACTTTTCATATCATGCATATTATGGTTTTTTGCTCAAAGTATTGACTTGTTCTCACAACTAAGTCCTTCCTTTAGAGATTCCGTCATAGAATATAAGGATTACATATATGCACCTATTTTTCCGTTTGTAATTATAGGAATAATTGGTATCGGATTAAATTCATACTCTGCATTATCAAAATTTAGAATTATCTTTGATGGGCTAACTCTTGCAGGAAGTCTTAGCTTTTTTGCATGTTCGATATTTGTACTTTCTGATTCATCAAATACGCTTATTAAAGAACACAGTTTTAATATCTATGTCGACTTAACAGTTGCATCCCTCGCGTTTTCAATTGCTATGTTCAGAGGGCTTGATAAAGTTATCTTGCCTATCTCGCAAGCTCTCTTTTTTAATTCGATTGCTGACACATTTAGAGGTTTATTTACAATTAGACATGAGGCTATAACTCATCCGATAGTCGAAACATTAACAATCATTGCAATTGTTGGATATACATACGCATTTCAAACAAAAGAACCTTTACCCAAAACGCTTTTAACTTCAAAAGGTGAAGATATTTTGAAGTACTCAATATTTGCAGGGGCATTCGCCTGTTTAATTTACGCAGGTGTCTTGTATTCAACAAAACCAAACACCCCATCGATGTTATGGCTCATTTTTGCTCTCATGGTTGGAGCTATGTTAGGTACACAGATATTAACTCACTATGAAAATAGAAATCTATTAACTCAACGCGAAAAAGACTTGTCAGCTATGACAACGTCTGAAGAAAAATTTCGAATCGCTTTTGAAAACGGTCCGACTACACTTGTTCTTTTAGACGAAGAAGGAAAAGTTCTACGCGCCAATAAGGCTTTCTATAACTTTACAGAGTTCGATGAAGGTGATGTTTTAGGAAGCGCTCTAAGCTACATTATCCATCCTGATGACAGGGCAATATTTGATGTTAACTTAGCTACAGTGCTGGCACATCTTTCAGGTGATTCAATGAATGTTGAATGTAGATTTTTACAAAAAGATGGAACAATAAGATGGGGTTCAGCATCTGTCAGTCATATTCCGCTTTCATTTATGAACGAAGAGGATGCAGCTGAATTTGTTGTTCAAATTGAAGATATAACCGACCAAAAAGTACATGAAACAGAATTAAAAACATTAGCTATAAAAGATCCACTAACAGGACTATGGAATCGTACTCATTTTTTTGAACTAATAAATGAAATTATCGATCGAAAAAATCTGGACACCAAAGAAGATAACGAAGCAAATAGAACCTTTGCCGTTATGTTTCTGGATTTAGATCGTTTCAAAATAATTAACGACACGCTAGGTCATGCCGCAGGCGATGTTGTTTTGCATATCACTGCTGAAAGGATTACATCAATTGTCGGAACACGAGGAGAAGTCGCTCGTATAGGTGGAGACGAATTCGTTATACTGCTCTCTCCCCCAGTTACTGAAACAGTAGCAAATCTAATAGCACAAGAAATTAAAGAAACTCTCTGCCAACCCATCTTGCTTTCACAAGGTGAAACTATTATTACGTGCTCCATTGGAGTTGTAATGTGTTCAGGTACAAATCTAAATGCACAAGACATATTACGAGAAGCTGACTCTGCAATGTACAGAGCAAAAGAACACGGTAAAAATTCAATTGAAATGTCATCGGCCAAAGACCGACAAAGAATATCGACAGAACTTAAATTCTCAAATGATTTGCACAGAGCACTTAATACTCAACAAATAATTGTCTATTACCAACCCATAGTTGCATTGCAAACAAATGAGATCGTTGGGTTTGAAGCGCTGTCACGCTGGATGCATCCTAAGAAGGGTTTAATTAGTCCTGATGAATTTATTCCTTTGGCCGAAGACACGGGATTGATATTAAATATTGGTTACTATGTAATGGAACAAGCGTTTAGCCAGCTTGGTAAATGGCAGAAAATCTATTCAACATCAAGCGGTAGACCTCTTACTATGAATGTAAACCTTTCTGTAACTCAATTACGTGATCCAAAACTTCTTAGAGAAATTGAAAGAGTCCGCAATCAAAGCGATGCATTATCTCACTCAATGATTTTTGAAATTACTGAAAGCGCTGTTTTAGGAGATACAAAGCGAGCCATTTCACTATTGAATGATATAACTGACCTTGGTTTTCGTTTAAGGGTTGACGATTTTGGTACAGGTTATTCATCACTTTCATATTTAAAGAAACTTCCTATTGATGGCTTTAAAATCGATAAAAGCTTTATTAATGGCCTAGGAATAGATGAGGATGATACAGCTATTGTTAATGCGCTTCTTGGACTTGCTCACGCTATGCATTTAACGGTCACAGCTGAAGGAATTGAACAAGACAGTCAGCGAATCTCTTTGAAAGAATTAGGTTGTGATTATGGCCAGGGCTATCTATTTTCTGAAGCTATGAAGGCTGAAGATATTGTTTTACCCAACAGAATCGGAAAAAACACCACTAAAAACAAAAAGCCAGCCTAACTATTTATTGGCCAAATTCAATGCCATAGGTGCAAAACAATCCATATCAGTGTTACAATCGAAAACTATGGATTCATTTGACCCACTCGTAACTACACGTACAGCAAACCCAGATGAGTATTCGAGAGTTATTGAATTAACTCATGAAATGTATAACGCATCAGAGATTGGTGCTCAAGATTCTCATTGGGAACAAGATGCAATTGACTGGATCGGCAGTGCATCTAAGAGCGGGCATTGCGAAGCATGCGTAGCTTACGACAGTGCCACAGACAAGATTGTCGCAAGTGGAATCGGAATAATTTATGATGATCTTCCACAGCCGTGGCTACCTAATGGAAAAATGGGTTACATACGTTGGATGTCGACCACGGAAGATTTTCGTGGTTACGGTGTTGGTGAACAAGTATTAAATCATCTTATGGATTGGTTTGAAAAAAATGATGTTGTAAGAGTTCAGCTACATGCAACTGATAAATCTATAGATTTTTATCAACAGCACGGATTCGAAAAAGATAGTTATACAAATATGTGGTGGAGAAAAGAAAACTATCCTTCGTAAATTCTTGAAAATGGTGGGCGTTGAGGGACTCGAACCTTTGATACCCGATCCTGATAATGACGAGGGAGGTGCGAGCACCAAAATGGTGGGCGTTGAGGGACTCGAACCTTTGATACCCGATCCTGATAATGACGAGGGAGGTGCGAGCACCAAAATGGTGGGCGTTGAGGGACTCGAACCCCCGACCCCCTCCTTGTAAGGGAGGTGCTCTAGCCAACTGAGCTAAACGCCCGCAATTAAGCGAAGGTTTTAATCTAGCAGAGTCATTATTTGTTCGTGAACACGAGCGCTAGATGTCGCCAAAATTTCTCCATTAGTGAGCCAATTATTCGAGTCGCCACTATAGTCAGTCACTACCCCGCCAGCTTCTTTAAGTATTAATCCACCAGCTGCAACATCCCAAGGTTTCAAAAAACGTTCTATGAAGGCAGCGAAGGTTCCGTCAGCAACCCAGCATAGGTCTAATGAGGCTGCTCCTACCCTTCTTAAATCTTCGAATATTGTAAAAAGTTTTTTAACTAATTCCATATGTTCTTCGATATATTCAGGTTTTCTAAATGGAAATGATGTTGCAAAGATGTTGAAACGATCGCCATTATCTTTAACTTGTAACTTAGTTTGCTTACCTGCACCCTCTTGACAATAAGAACCTTGATTAATGATTGAAGAATAACATCTGTTTAAGCTCGGGCAATTTACAACACCAACAGAAAGCTCGTTATTTATTCTTAGGGCAATGGAAACTCCGTATGATTGAAATCCATGAGAATAATTACTGGTACCATCTAATGGATCAACAATCCAACATGTCTCTGGAACTCTAACTACGAGTTCATCATTTTTAACTTCAAAATTTGTTGATTCTTCACCCATAAATTTTATTGAATCATCAAACGTCGAAAGCTCTTCTTCAATTATCTCTTCACACAAATGATCTAGTTCTGTAACAAAATCTGCATATCCTTTAGATTGGACATTTAATTCAGTGCGGAACCGTTTCTCTAATTCATATGCGGCTTTATTACTTGCAGAAATTGCTACGTCTCTGGCTTTTTCCAGATCAAATGTATTAGTCACATCAGACACATTAGGCGATTCTTTGATTTACTTTTTGATCGGAACTAATTTCCACAACTTGGGCAATTGAATTACCAGCGAATGCCTTTACAACTCGTGCATTATCTAAATGCTCAGTTTTCCTTGGTCTGCCTCTACCGCGTTTATCTAAAGATAACTCACCGTTGACAAATATCGCTCCTCCCCAAACACCTGCAAATGGTTTAGTTTCAATGGCATTTTCTAGACAACTAACTCTATAGCTGCAGCCAGAACAAATCATCTGAGCTTGTCGCATATCCTGGGTATTTTCAGAAAAAAACAAGTCTGTTTTTCCATCGCATAACACCAAATTGTACCTTGGTTCTATATTTTTATTTTCCATCTTTTCCTTCAATTCAAAAAAAAAAAAAAGCCGCCGGATTTTCCGGCGGCTTTGAGACTTAAAAAACTAGATTATCTCTAAGTTTTTATCCTGCGTCTATAGCCTGACCGGAAAGAGGTAATAGGTAGATTTGCTGTTTTGAATGCACTACCAGCAAAAATACCAGAAATGAGCACAGCAAAAATTTCGGTTAGATAAACCGAAATCGACTTATTGATAGTGTTTGTGCCCAACATAAAATCCATAGTATGAGAAATATTTAACCCGAGTCAAGTTAATTTAAGGAAAATATACAAATATTTTTTTTAATTCGTTGTAAAGATCGACGTTCTTAGAGATAAGTACCCCAGTTGCGGCAAATAATCCTTGCGAGTCTCTGCGAGATATAAAACAGCTCGATTTTTTCGATATGTATTCGCCTGCAAGTAAATCCCATGGTTTTAACATTATGTCTTCACCATCTATGTATGCATCTATAGATCCACTAGCAACATGACAAATAGATAACGCACTAGACCCATAGTTCCTTAGATGCCTAAATGAAACTTCAGGTCCATCATGCGAATTAAAACAGATTATGCTCGAAGAATAGTTATTTGCCTTAGTTCCAAATGAATTATTAATATCAACGTCATTTAACAGATCTATTTCATAATTGTCTGTGATTTTTAACTTTGGATTTTCATATTCGTTTGCTGTATATCTCCATCCTTGAACTTGGTCAACTACAACACCTAACTGAACTTTGCCTCGATAAACTAATGCTGCCGAAAAGGACCAATACCCTATTCCTCTTGAAGCATTAGATGAACCATCGATCGGATCTATAACTACTATTAGTTCATTATTTTCTATTTCGTTTTTATTTATTTCTCGTTCTTCACTAATAACATATCCCGGAAAATCTATTAGATATTCATCTATTGTGTTATCTGCAACAAGATCGATCGCATATTGATTTGAAACATCTATAGTTCGTATTTTCCTCTTTTTTAATTCGAGATTATTGATTTTATTTCGAATTGATGTCGCTATATCAAGAAATTGTTTCTCATACTTTTTTATGGAGTTGAAATCTAATAATTCTTCACTCATTATTTACACTTATTGAAACTATTGACCATTGATGCGATGTCATTTTACATAAAAAATCTATATCTAATTTTTTTTGTATAGGAATTTTCACAACAGTAAAGCTGGCATTTTCGCTGTCGTATTCTTTTACAATTATCGGACTATACGACGCCCCAATCTCTTTATGTTCTTCCTTAATTTCTGACAGACTAGAAACTAGTTCATCATTTATTGAAAAACTTGTTAGCTCCTTTTGAGTAGTCTTATCTTTTCTAATTATTGAATCGCAAAGGGCTTCAACGACATCAGTTGCACTTGGGGGATTCGTTTTTCCCAATAGAACCAGCATGAATACACACAAAACAAGAAATATCACCAGCGGTATAAGCAAAATCACTATATGATTCTATATATCAATTGTTCTAGCTACTAATCGCACGTTTCACTTTTTTCGCTTGAAACCATCTATGCTATTCGTTCGAAAAGGGGCTGTAGCTCAGTTGGTTAGAGCAAACGACTCATAATCGTTAGGTCGCGGGTTCGAGCCCCGCCGGCCCCACACTAAGCAGTTATAGATCTGCGTTTTGATTTCTTTATTAAGATGAAACCGATCCCAATCATTATGATCGAAACGATTACTGTAGTGCTATCTGCTCCAGTTTTAGGCAAAGATCCATTTGATCCTGCTGACTCGTAGCGTATTTCATTTTCACCAAGAACTTGAACACCATTTTGAACGGCAGAATAATCTTGGACACTTTTATCACCAAGAGTTAGCCTTAATACTGATCCTGGTGTTATTCCAGTCACATCAACACGCCATGTATAGTCATTCACTTTCGTGAATCCGCTCACACTACCGCCGCCAGAAAGAACTAAATCATCACGTGTAAAGGAAGGTTCCCATATGAGCTTGTTAAAGGTGACCGTAAAACATCCGTTTCCATTTGTTGTTACTGCTGATTGTCCTGCACACCTGTTAATCGTAACCGTTAAAGCATCTGGGTCGTATTGAAGTCGAACGAGGTTATTCATATTTGACAGTAAAGAGAATGTATCGTCTCCTCTTAAAAGTCCTACTTGATTTAACAATGAATCTGTATCTGTACCAGAAATAAACCCATATACAGTTACAGCACCACTTGCAAATGAGCTTGTTGCATTCATATTAAAGATAAAGGGAAAACTATCTCCAGGCTGTATGTCTGCATTTGGCTGAAGCACACACACCACAATCTCACCTGAGTAACCAGCTAAACCAGACCCAGCGTTTGATGGAGGACCAAAAGGAAAACACCCAGGATTAGAAGTAATGTCGAGTCTATCGTTTGTATCCGAATCTGTAACAGATGTAAATGAAGCCGCATCTGGAACAATAAATGCCAAGGCAAGAGTTTCGTTGGATGGAGATGATCCCTCCCCAACATTTGAAATTGTCGTTTCATAACTAACTTGAGTTCCTGCTTGAATAGTTCCTGTTGTTAGTAATCTTGTATTGATGGCAAAATCCGGTAAAGTAATCACATTGGTTGGTCCAATATACGTTGTGTCATTTGCATTATTTGGATCAACATTAGCTATCGAGCCTTGCAGCTCACTTTGAGTAATCGAGATGGAAAGCGAAGTGGTTCCTCCAACTGGTACCGTTATGTCTCCGTAAACAGCGACATTAACACATTGTGTATTAGCTATGACACCATTCCATACACCAGTGCCTGAATCATATGTTCCGGGAGTACTAGTCGTAGTACCTGAACCATTACCTTGAGGCAAAACGAAGTACTCTTTTATTTGATAATTTGTTGATTGAACATCGAGTGTAAAACTTGTTACAGTTTCATCTCCCCCATTACATACAGTAAAGGCATAAATAGACCCCAAATATACTGTACTGCCAGTAATGCTCAAGTCAGCTGAGCCGGCAGCTGCATAAGATATGTTCACAGTAGACAACAAATAAATGACGACTACACTGAACGACAGCAATAGTTTCACTGAATATTTTTTCATTAGATGCCTTTTGACCTCTGATCAATTATCTATATGAAAAATATCGGCAGATTTAAACCGAAACTTACCTATTGTGTTCTATAAATTACAAAAAGATATGAATTTATTTAATTTTTGCGAATACGACGAACTTTAACACCTGCGCTAGTTAGCACTGCTTGAACCGGAGGTCTCATTTTCCGTAACGATACAGTTATCGAAGTTATTTTATTGTCTAAATCGAATAGCTCTTCAATAATATTTTGAGCAAATGTTTCTAGAAGGCTGAATTGATGTTCTGAAGCGATTTTAATAATTCTGTCACATACTGGTTCATAATTAACTGCATAAGTTAGATCATCACTTGATGCTGCTTTGGCTTGATCACTACTTATATCTATATCAATTTCAATCGGCTGGAGACGACTTCTTTCATCATCAGTGACTCCACAATGGGCTAATACTTTTAAACCTCGCAACTGGACTAAGTCATCTGCGGCACAACATTGACAATCACATTCACAATTCATCAGTACTCCAACTTTCTTAGCTTGTCTATTGCACCTTTTAATGAAACATCTTTAATGAAATCAAGGCAATCAATATTAAACCAAGCTACTCGTTTACTTTCATCATCTCCTATATCGAAGTAAGGGTTATCTGTGTGACCTAAATATCGAACATCAAAGTGTCTATGCCCATTTGGGACATCATGTACATCTATATGGAAAATTTGGTCAGATAAATCAGTTTTAATACCTGTTTCTTCTAAACATTCTCTGGTAGCAGCCTGCAAAGGCGACTCACCACGATCAACATGTCCTCCTGGTTGAATCCATGATTTTATTTTCTTATGGAAATGAAGCAGTAAATTATTGTTAAATAGAACCACTGCCGAAGCAGTGATATGCCAATTATGGCTATCTCGGTCAAATACATCATCTGTTGATGCAGATCGAAGAAAATCTATGATCTGACTATAAGAAATGCGCTCTTTTTCATCATGAACTTGATAATTCTCTAGAGAACTTCTAAGTTTCTCAAACTCATAAGACATAAATTTAGACTACATCCACTATTGGCGATATAGCTAAAACTGCTCCTTCAATGCCTTTTATTTTCGTACCTGAGCCTTCACGATCTTGCAGAGCTATATCTGTTGTATTGATCTCTTTAGATGAAGTCTCAGTCAAGAAACACGTCTGGTCACCCAATGCGATGCATACATCAACAACTTCGCCTCGAGACGGAGCAATTCGCATTGCTTTCATTCCCGAGCCACCACGTGACTGCAATGTCATTGCGTTTACATGCAAGCGCTTCGCATAGGCTGCATCTGTCGTAATAATACAATCGTCATCTTCATATACACTCACTGCTGAAACAACCTCGTCATCGGCTTTGAGTTTCATTGCTCGTACAGTACCTGCAGACCTTGACACACATCGCAAAGAGTCCAACTGAAATCTAATTCCAATACCATTTTTCGAGACAATCAATAGTTGATGGTCTGGGTCATCGTGAACTTCAATGGCAGAAACTAGTTTTTCGTTTGAGGATAATTTCGCACAAACAACACCATCTTTTCGAGTAGCTATCTCTTTTAACGCATCAGCTTCAACCTTTTTAATCCCACCTAAATTTGTGATCATCGCAATACTGGAAACATTTTCAATATCCAAAACAGCAATAGGCTTTTCACCACTGGTAAGTGAAACCATTGAAGATACTGCGCTTAGGCGATCTTTAGGTAAATCAAAACAAGGAATCCTATATGCCCTACCTAGATTCGTTATAACCAAAATAGATTGCAAACTAGTTAGTTCATATACATTCGAAATCGAGTCCCGATCTTTTGTTGATGCAATCTTTGAAGCTTTTGAAGACATTTGGACAGCTTTAATGTATTTTCGTGCAGATACATTTATAACTAGATCTTCTTCGGCTACTAAAGCAGTTGTTTCCAGATCACCCGAATCAGCTTTTTCTATTTTTGTTTTTCTTTTAGCATCTAACGTATTTACGAATTCATTTAAATCTGTAACAATTAGTTCTTTTACCTTTGAAGAACTTTTAAGTAAAGCTGTTAACTCTTTAATAGTTTTCAACAGTGCTTTTAGTTCATCGTTCAATTCTTTTTGACCAAGTTCAGTTAAACGACCTAGAGGTAGATCCAAAATATGGTTA
>JAXLRE010000012.1:0-37862 GCA_046331265.1 Acidimicrobiia bacterium
CGATAGCGATGACTGTTATGCCATTACTTGCAATTTGTTTGATCGTTTCATCTGTCAAAGATCGCATACCAAAAACATCTGGAATTAAAACTAAACCTAAAGAATTAGATTGTTCTGGAATTGCAATCGAAATAGGCGCACCAGAGGAAAGCTCGTTATTAAATTTTCGAACGCTTATATTTCCCTGTGGCAAAAACTCAAGCATTTAATAAGTCTAAACTCGATAAGACATTATATAAACTATCGGCATTTATAACTTCGATTTTTTCTTTACTAAATTCCTCTTTTGATGTTTTCCCGATATTTGTAGTTATGGTTTTATGGCCACGTCTACTAGCTTCACGTATACGTCGAGATACATGCATACAAGGACGAATTTCACTGGAAAGTCCGACTTCGCCAGAAAAAACATTGTCTTTAGAAACTGTTATATCTTTACTTGCACTAGCAATTGCTACACAAATAGCAAGATCTAAACCAGGATCTTTTATTTTTATTCCACCAACAAGAGAAACATAAACATCACATATTGAAAGCCTTATAGAACATCTTTTTTCTAAAACTGCTAAAAGTGCATTAATACGAGCGCTATCCACTCCTTGAACAACTCGTCTAGGGTTTGGTGCAGTTGTTGAAACAACGAGAGCTTGAACTTCAATTAAAAAAGGCCTTGTTCCATCTACAGCAGCAGCTACAGCTAAACCACTAGGACGACTGTCATTTGTAAAAGACATTAAAGAACTTGGATCATCTAAAGCAATAAGCCCATGTTCGGTCATATCGAAAAGACCTAGTTCTTGTACAGAACCAAAACGGTGTTTTGAACATCGTAAGGTTCTGACTACGCCATGGTCGTCACCCTCGAATGACAATACAGTATCAACCAAGTGTTCTAGAACTCTAGGTCCTGCTAGAGTTCCTTCTTTTGTAACTTGACCTACAACTAAAACTGTTGTGTTTGTCTTCTTCGCAAAATCTGTTAAACGATGCGCACATTCTCTAACTTGAGATACAGTTCCAGATGTAGAAGAAATCTCATCACACAATAAAGTATGTATTGAATCAACAACTAAATACTTACAGTTAATGTTTTTTGCTTGGATTATGATCTCGTCAACATTTGATGTAGAAGAAACATATATATCATCTGAATTAATCTTTAATCTTCCTGCACGGCCACGAATTTGTGCAGAAGATTCTTCTGCACTTGCGTAAAAACATATGGCACCATTATTCGCAAGTGATGAAAGAACTTGCATCACTAATGTTGATTTACCAATACCTGGTTCACCACCAATCAAAGTAACAGAACCAGGAACTAGGCCCCCACCCAAAACATGGTCAAACTCTTTTACATTTGTAGGTATAGGCGTTGACTCTAAAACATCTACTTGGCTTAAAGGTAAAGGATTGCTTGATTCTTTTAGCCCAGGTAAACCAGCAACCTGGCTCTCTATTAAAGATTCAACGACACTGTTCCATGCCCCACACTCACTGCATCGGCCTATCCATTTAGGAAACTGACTTCCACATGTTTGACATTCATATACAGTTTTAGTTTTACTCATTTATATCCTGGGCGTCCCTACTATTTGAAAACTTTGTACTATTAGATAATAACTTAGGGGTGCGACACATTTTATATATCAAAATTAGCGCTATAAATAAGCATATAATTGCGCCAAGTATTTTTAACATATATTCAGTTCGAAGACTTTTTTCATCGTTACTAATTTTGATTTCTTTTAAATCTTTTGGCTCAGAGGCAGCTTTTATTGTTTTGTCTTTTGTTGTAACTTTTATATTTACAGAAGTGTTATCAAAGACTTGTTTAATAATTTCTTCATATTCAGAATATTCAACGCCAGACTTAGTTAATGAACTTTTAATATCAGAATCATTTAAATAATGATTTTTAAAACTTTTCTTATCAAATTTAATTTCGAAGTTTTGTTTCGAATATATAAAGCTATTTGAAACTTTTAGTTTAGAACTAAGAAACTTATCTTCTGCCAAAATTAGTAAAATGTTCTTAAATTCATTTTCGGTATTAAAAGATGCCTTAAAGCTAACTTTAGATGATCCGTCTTTATTTTCAATTGTCGAAGTTTTTATACCAAGTTCTTTTAATTTTTTTGTATTAAATATTTTGTTCAAAGATTGAGGATTATAAGATTCACTTTTGACAAAAGATGTAGCCTCTTCATCTAAATCTAAAACAAAACTGATCTTACCGCTTGCTTTATTTTGCAGATCAATATTTAGAGTGGCATTCGCTTTACAGCCAGTTATTGTTAATAGGAGTAATAATGCTGAAATTATATAAATTGCAACTTTGCAAACAGAAAATGGCAACAATCCCCGAAAATTAAATATATATGAGCTAGCTTTTTCGTTCTTATCACTCGATCTTAAAAAAGGAGGCCAAGTGAAAGACGAAAGAGTAAAAATTTTCATCGCAGAAGCCATTGGAACAATGGTACTTGTGTTGGGGGGTTGCGGTACAGCTGTGCTTGCAACTGGTGGTTTCCCCCTCGGAGGCGACAAGTCAATGACTGTCGGAATATTAGGTGTTTCTATTGCATTTGGTCTAACAGTTCTAGTTATGGCTTATGCGATTGGCCCAATTTCGGGATGTCATATTAATCCTGCAGTAACTTTAGGTTTAGTTGTAGCTAAAAAAACACGGGCTGCACTTATTCCTATTTATTGGTCAGCACAGATCGTCGGTGGAATCATTGGTGCTCTTGTTATCAAAGTTATAGCTAGTGGAGTTAAAGGTTGGAAAATGCCAAGCGGTGCAGGAGCATTTGCAACTAACGGTTACGGCAAACTTTCACCTGGCGGTTTTTCTTTAGGTGCAGTTGCCTTAACAGAAATTTTGTTAACAGCACTTTTTGTTTTAGTTGTTATTCACACAACAAGAAAAGACTTTGCAGCAGGCTTTGGTGGAATCGCAGCAGGTTTAATGTTGACATTAGTTCACCTAATTTCAATTCCTGTTTCTAACACTTCAGTTAACCCTGCAAGAAGTTTTGGTGTTGCATTAATTAAAGGTGGAGATGCATTGTCTAGCCAAGTTTGGGCTTTCTTTGTCTTTCCATTAATAGGAGCAATTATTGCTGGAGTTGTAGCTACTTATGTATTTACAGAAAGCAAAAAAATAACAGCTGACGCTTAATAAGGCGCAATCAGGAATGTAAAAGGGCGAGGTTTTACCTCGCCCTTTCGTTTTATACGCGAAATGCAAGATGGATTGTAAATTTGCTACCTCTATACGGCGTTAAATATGCAATTACAAATTAAAGTGGCTGACAAATATTCGAATGCGAAACCGCATTGGAGCCACTGGATTATTAACTACATTTGCGACATGGTCGCTCGCTAATGTCTCTGCAACAAGAGGGCATTTTGGGGCAACAGCAATTTTTTACCAATCTGTATTTATGTTTGTTGTTTTTGCCTTAATAACAAAACGTAAAGAAATAAAATTAAGTTTCCAAGAAGCAAAAAAAGTTTTACCTCATGCAACATTTAGAGTCATTGGATTATGTTTAATAACAGTTTCATTTCTCTATGTAAAGGTAGGTGTAGTAGATACTATTATCGCATGTAATATTTTCTTGATTGTTTGCATTCTGGCACCAAGCCAAGGAGAGAAATTTAATTCAAAAGTATTAATACCACTAACAACTTCTATCGTTGGCGTTTTTCTCATTTGTAGACAAGCTACTAGTGGACAAAATATTTTTGATGTAAAAATGTTGTTGCCTATTGGAGCAATGATTGCTCTTGGTTTTTCTGTTTTCAATTGGAGAAAATGTTCTAAAGATATAGAACCATCAAAATACCTTTGCTATATGCATGGATGGGTAGGAATTTTTTCAACGCCAATTATTATTCTTTTCAAAACTATAGGTTTAGCAAATGGTGGTTATACACCAAATAAAACACAGTTTATTTTTATGTGTTTATCAATGCTTTTAGGTACTTTAGGAGATGTTATATTTTCTCGATCACAAAAGTATTCAAGCTATACAATGAATGCCTTGTTAGCACCATCAAGTGTTGTGTTTAGCGGGTTTTTCGGTTGGCTATTTGTAGATCAATCGCTATCAACTATCCAAATATTAGGAATGGGATTAGTTTTACTCAGTGTTGTTGGAGCCAACTATATAAATGTACAAATTAAACCTGTAACATCATTTGAAGAAGAACTAGAAAACGAAATTATTCCAGAACCATATGTTCCTAATTCTCCTAAACCAAATATTGCTGCAGCTTAACTTGCTTGCGATGGTTCACCATAAACATCTTTTGCAACGCTAATACTTGTTGTTGCAGCGCCAAGTTCTTCTGCACAACGTCTCAATGCCGAAGCTACGTGACGAGCAAGAGACGGTCCCGTTGGGATATCAGGATTTAGAGAAAAGTCGAGTATTCCATAGTTAGCACCAGGATATGCTTTTACTGTTCCGAAGCGATCTAAATCTTTTTTCTCTTCTACGCGAACAACAGCTTCACTGTATCTGTCCATATCTGCATCGCCTTCAAGGTGAGTTTCACCTTCCTCAGCAAAACGAGTGAATAGTTCTAGCTCTGCTTCACTACTAAAATCACCAGCTTGATAAACACGAACTTTGGCCCAAGGAATTGTGTCACCTGCTGCTTGAA
This sequence comes from Acidimicrobiia bacterium, assembly GCA_046331265.1. Classification (GTDB taxonomy): domain Bacteria; phylum Actinomycetota; class Acidimicrobiia; order IMCC26256; family JAGPDB01; genus JAGPDB01. The sequence continues at coordinate 4,675 of JAXLRE010000012.1, forward strand.
CCGCATCTTCTAAAGTACCAATTTGTTCAGAACTTAAATCGTCAGCTTTTCCTGATACGGCTAAATCTTGGAGGACCTCAAATGGGAAGTCAGGTAAAGCGTTAGCAACATAACCTAAGCCGTCGCCGATACGAGTATTAAGTTCATTAATTACATATCCATCTCGGCCAGCAATACCATCACAGCAGAACGCGCCGCGATAGTCATAATCTTTCCTTAACGCTTCTCCGACTTGTCTTGCTATTGATCTCATTTCAACACGGAGTTCAATTGATGGTTGCCAAAAAGTGTTTGTACCTGCAAACCAAAATTTCCCATGTTCACCACGTAAAACTAAAAGTTCTACAGGCCTAAATACCGCAACGCCTTCTGGCAGAACAAAGCCGTGAATTGAACATGGACGACCTTCAACAAACTCTGCGATACGAACACTTTCACATGCTTGAGAGAATTTTCTAACAAAATGAAATTCATCTTCATCGTCAGCATCTGGTCGCAACCAGCGAACCATGTTTCCACGAGAACTTAAACCTAATGTTGAATCACCTGACCAAACAGTGCCATCGCCCGAGTTCATTAATTCAGATGCGCCTATCATTGCTGCTTTTGTTGCATCAACAACAGTTGACCTTGGTGCAGGGATTGAATTTTGTGCGAAGAATCCATCAATGAATGTTTTGTCTTCTAACTGTACCCATTCTGGTTTTCTACATGCATCAATTTTTCTACCAAAAGCATGTGTTGCTGTACGAAAACGAAAAACAGTCAAGAATGCGTCCCCATCGACATCGAAATCATCAACGGCTTTTTGAATCTCTGGAGGTGTATTTAAAAATATTTCATTCCATGAATCTTCATAAGTGAAGTTATGTGGATTAATCGCTAGTTCAATTGGAATAATTTTGACATCGTCGCCAAGATTTACATCTTCGTTCAATCGAGTCTTTAGTGTGATCGCTAAAAAGGGGCCTGCCCCTAAAGTACGCAACTGTTCTATTTTGGCTTCGAAAGAAGTGGCACCGTCTCCAGTAAATATGAATCTACGTCCTTGAACTCTCATTCGAACAAAATCACGAATGTCATCTAATGTTCCGCTCATTTATTAACCCTCTATTAATCCGCAACTACAAGCACATAGTGTCCGTTTTTGTTATCGTCTGGCAAATTCGAACAATGTAGGCTAGCCTATATGGTCATTCCTTGGTAAGTTCTGAAGTTACACTTAAATATAAGTAACATTACTAACACAAACTATTAGATTTCACAATAGCGAAAAAAGGTAATTATGGCACAAACTGACATCATGACCTCTTTAAACAGAATGCCTGCAGATTCGGATATAACAAAAATTATTGAAGTTATTAAAAGCGACGGTGGACTTATATTGACTGGTCTAATCGACCCATCAATTGCAGCCAAAATCGAATCAGAGATAAGTGATGCTGTAAGTCATAGAAAACCTGGATTCATAGATAGTTATGACGACAGCTTTTACGGAAAACAGACTGTTCGAGTTCAATCAATGGCACGAAGAAGTCGAACATGGGTCGATGAGGTTTTATTGAACCCTGTTCTCCTATCTATTGCTGATGAAATATTATTGCCACATTGTGGTGACTATTGGCTTAGCCAAAGTGAAACTATTTATTTAGGTCCAGGACAAGCTGCACAAGAACTTCATAGAGATGATTTGAACTGGCCTGTTCCAGCGCAGTTAGAAAATGTTGATTTACAGTTGGCATGTTTAATCGCTGTTGGTGATTATGACAAAGAAGTTGGAGCAACTCAAGTTATTCCAGGATCGCACCTTTGGGATAAAGATCGTCAGCCTCAACAGCATGAAATTATTCAAGCTGAAATGGATTTAGGTGACGCCTTAATTTATACAGGGAGCTTGATACACTCTGGTGGCGAAAACAAAACAAGCAACCGCTGGCGAAAAGCTTTATACCAAGCTTTTTTGGTTGGTTGGCTAACACCAGAAGAAGCAGTTCCAATGGGAATTCCACACGAAGTAGCAAAGACGTTGCCAAAGCGCGCACAAGAACTACTAGGTTTAGCCAATTTGCCTAACTGTGCAGATTCGACAGGAGCACAAGCAGCGTTACATCTTTGGTCACTCGATAAAGATGATCTAGATGCTGCCGATGGCGCTTTCCACCATCGATAGGTCTAACTTATTCTGCAGCTGGTGCTGCAGAAGCTCCACCTGTTGACGGTTTTGTTTTTGCACCTCGAGCTATACCACCAACACTGCCAGTGGATTCAGACTCTGTATTTACAGTCTCTTCTTTAGCAATTGTAGGCATGCCTTTAAAGGTAAATTCTTTTTCGCCTTGGACAGGGTTACCATCTTCACCAATCTTGTCAACTACATCAACAAGAACAGTTTCACCTGCGTGGAATTCTTTATTCAAAATCTTCTCTGAAAGAGGATTTTCAATTCTCCTTTGAATTTCACGACGCAATGGCCGAGCACCCATAGTTGGATCATAACCTTTGTCTGCTAAAAAGTACTTTGCTTCTTGTGTTAGCTCTAACCCTAAACCTTGACTCATTAACTGAACTCGTGAACGATCAATAAATAGATCAACAATTTCAGTTACTTCATCTTTAGTCAACTCTCCAAAGACAATAACTTCATCAACACGGTTTAAGAACTCTGGACGAAAATGACCTTTAAGAGCTTCAAGAGCTTTCTCTTTCATTTTCTCGTAAGAGTAACTTGCATCACTAGAACCAAAACCAACATTTGCTTTTCTTAAATCAGCTGTACCTAAGTTCGATGTCATAATGATAACTGTATTTTTAAAGTCAACTGTTCGACCTTGAGCATCTGTTAAATGTCCATCTTCTAAAACTTGCAAGAAAGTATTGAACACTTGTGGGTGTGCTTTTTCTATTTCGTCTAGAAGAACAACCGAAAATGGTTTACGTCTAACAGCTTCTGTCAACTGACCACCTTCATCGTACCCGACGAATCCTGGAGGTGAACCGAACAAACGTGAAACAGTGTGTTGATCCATGTACTCAGACATGTCTAGCTGAATCATTGCGTCTTGATCCCCAAAGAGAAACTCAGCCAATGTTTTCGCTAATTCAGTTTTACCAACACCAGAAGGGCCTAAGAAAATAAAACTTGCACTTGGACGTTTAGGGTCTTTAATTCCGGCACGAGTTCTTCTCATTGCTTGAGACACAGCTTTAACTGCATCATTTTGTCCAATAATTCTGTGGTGCAATTCTTCTTCCATGCGAAGTAATTTCGCTGTTTCTTCTTCAGTAAGTTTGTAAACCGGAATACCTGTCCACATAGCAAGAATTTCAGCAATAGATTCTTCTGTAACTTCGTTAAAAAGATCAACACCTTCAGCTTTCCATTGTGCTTCTTTTTCTTTTTTAGTGCTTAATAATTCTTTTTCTTTATCTCGCATCTGTGCAGCACGTTCGAATTGTTGAGATTCAATTGCTTGTTCTTTTTCTTCACGAACACTTGATATTTCATCTTCGAGTTCTTTATAGTCAGCAGGTGTTTGCATTCTATGAATTCGTAGACGTGATCCTGCTTCGTCGATTAAGTCAATTGCTTTGTCTGGCAGGAAGCGGTCAGAAATATATCGGTCAGCTAAGTTTGCAGCAGCAACAATAGCTTGGTCTGTAATTGTTACTTTATGGTGTGTTTCATACCGGTCACGCAAACCTTTAAGAATTTCAATTGTCTGAGCAACTGTTGGTTCTTCAACTTTTACAGGTTGGAAACGACGTTCCAGCGCAGGATCTTTTTCAATATTTTTTCTATATTCATCCAAAGTTGTTGCACCAATTGTTTGCAACTCACCACGAGCCAACATTGGCTTCAAAATAGATGCAGCATCGATCGCACCTTCTGCTGCACCAGCACCAACTAGCGTATGCATTTCATCGATGAACAAAATAATGTCACCACGAGTTTTTATTTCTTTAAGGACTTTCTTTAGACGTTCTTCGAAGTCACCACGATAACGTGAACCAGCAACTAAAGCGCCAAGATCCAGTGTATAAAGTTGTTTATTTTCTAGAGTTTCAGGAACTTCTCCATAAACAATTTTTTGAGCTAAACCTTCAACAACTGCTGTTTTACCAACACCAGGTTCACCAACTAAAACAGGATTGTTTTTAGTACGACGTGAAAGAACTTGCATAACTCTTTCAATTTCTGTTGAACGACCAATAACAGGATCAAGCTGTTTTTCTCTTGCGAGTTGCGTGAGGTTGCGACCAAATTGATCAAGCACCATTGAACCACCAGCATTTACATCTGCTTCACGACCACTAGCACCTGCAACTGCTTCACGACCACCAGAAGATGCAGTTCCACCTTGACCATATCCAGAAAGAAGTTGAATTACTTGTTGACGTACACGTGATAAGTCTGCACCAAGTTTTACGAGTACCTGTGCTGCAACGCCTTCCCCTTCACGAATTAAACCTAAAAGAATGTGCTCAGTACCTATGTAGTTGTGTCCAAGTTGTAGTGCCTCACGAAGAGAAAGCTCTAAAACTTTTTTAGCACGAGGAGTAAATGGAATATGTCCAGATGGAGCTGCTCCTCCTTGACCAATAATTTCTTCAACCTGACCACGAACAGCATCTAAAGAAATTCCCAAAGATTCAAGAGCTTTAGCTGCTACACCTTCACCTTCATGTATCAATCCCAAAAGGATATGTTCAGTACCAATATAGTTATGGTTTAAAAGGCGAGCTTCTTCTTGTGCAAGTACAACAACACGACGAGCTCTGTCTGTAAAGCGCTCAAACATTTGGATTCCTTTGTTTCTGGTTTGGTCGATCTTAATAGTAATTTTCGGCTGGGGCGTATGCGATCTGAAGAATACAACACCCTAAGTGATCTAACTATTCCACAAGGAAAAACTTATCCCACAAAGTACGACATTTCCGACTTGCACCTTTTGTAAATTCTACATATTAGTAAGTAGGATGACTGTGTGAAACCGACTGATTTAAATCTTGCGCCGCTCGAAGGCGACTTATCGCGTTTCGAAGAGATTTTAGAAAAAAATGTTTCTTGCGAACTCCCTCTTATGCGAGATGCTTCTCGCCATGTCGTCTTGGCAGGAGGAAAAAGATTACGCCCAGCAATGACAATCGCTTGTTCTTATGGTGTTAATGGGATTGAACCAACAAGTGATGAAATATTAAAAGGTGCTTGTGCAATTGAATTAGTTCATGCTGGAAGTTTGCATCACGATGATGTTATAGACAACGCAACAACAAGACGAGCTATACCTTCTGTTAATGTTCAATTTTCTAATACTGTTGCAATACTTTCTGGTGATTATCTTTTAGCAATTGCTTCTTCTCTCGCAGCATCTTTAGGAGCACAAGTCAGTGCAATCCTTGCAGAAACAATTTCTCAATTGTCGATCGGTCAAATAATTGAACAACAAAATCTGTTCGATGCTAAACGTTCACGTGAAGATTATTTAAAAGCAATCGAAGGTAAAACAGCATCCCTATTTTCATCTGCGTGCAAAATTGGAGCACTAGTAGGTGGCGCAGACGAACAAACTGTTGATGCGTTGGCTAATTATGGATACAACATTGGTATGACATTCCAAATAGTTGATGATCTATTAGACATCACCGCAGATGACGAAATATTAGGAAAACCAGCAGGTCATGATGTATCTGAAGGTGTTTATACTTTGCCTGTAATTTTCGCTGCAAATAGTGATGCGAGAGTTAGAGAAGTTTTAGGAGACCGCTTATCACAGGCTGAACTTGATGAAGTAATGGTTATAGCAAGAGAACCAAAATTTATTGAACAAACATTTTCACTTGCAAAAGATTATGGACTTGCGGCTGCTGAATCATTGGCTCATGCAAATATAGATGTCGAAGTTAGGGATGCGTTTACAAGAATTATCGATGGACTGATCCGGAGAGATTTTTAGAAATATGAATTCATCGAATGAATACAACTTTTCGAATTTAAAAGCATTATTTATAAACTGCACTTTAAAAAAATCACCAGAAAAAAGTCACACAGAAACATTAATAGCTATTTCCAAAACAATTATGGAAAAACATAATGTTGAAACAGAATTATTGCGTGCTGTTGATCACAAAATTGCAACAGGAATTTACCCTGACATGACACAACACGGATGGGATGAAGATGAGTGGCCTACTATTTATAAAAAGGTAGAAGCGGCAGACATTATTGTGCTCGCAGGACCAATATGGTTAGGCGATAATTCATCGATTATGAAACAGGTCATAGAACGTTTATATGCCAATAGCGGCGATCTAAACGATAAAGGTCAATGGTCGAACTATGGAAAAGTTGGCGGATGTCTAATAACAGGAAATGAAGATGGCATTAAACATTGTGCGATGAATGTGCTTTATTCTCTTGGGCACATAGGATTTACAATTCCTCCTCAAGCAGACGCGGGATGGATAGGTGAAGCAGGACCTGGTCCAAGTTACGGTGACCAAAAAGAAGATGGTTCCGGTTTTTATGGATTAGATAATGATTTCACAAACCGCAATACAACTTTTATGACATGGAACCTAATGCATATAGCCTCAATGATTAAAAACGCAGGAGGCATTCCTGCATATGGAAATCAACGAACTAAATGGGATGCAGGATCAAGATTTGATTACGAAAATCCAGAGTATCATTAAGTATTCACATAAGAAAAAGTAGGATGTAGATATGCAATTTTCACATAATGTAACCTATCCGGCTGATTTTGAAACAGTTATTACAACAAATTTTTCAGAAGACTTTTATTCTTCGTTGACTGAGCTTCCTGAAACAGCAACTCCAAAAGTAACGAATCATAGCGATGACGGAACAACTTTGGTTTGTGAAACATTTTGGGAGCACACAGGACAACTTGACCCAATGGCTAAAGCACTTTTGGGCGGTAAAGCTCTAACTTGGGTTACAACAGTGGCAATAGATCGACCATCTAAATCAGGTACTATCAACACTGTATACATGGAAGGAAAAATTCCTGGAACATGTGAAGCTAAAGTTACGTACGAAGAAGTAGATGGCCAAACTACACGCAATATTCAAGGCGATATAGTCGTCAAGATAATGATGGCAGGCCCTACAGTTGAAAAACGTTTAGTTGAAGCTATTGAAGCAAGATTAAAGCTAGAAGCAGATGCATTAATTAATAAGCTTGGAGCTTAGAGTCTAAATATAAATCCATGTTATTTTTGGCATATTTTTCTATGCCTTGAAGAATTAATCTTCCAACTTGTACAGGTGATTCAATAATCACTCCGTGGGCAGTCCCATAAACAATCGATAATTCACTATTACGTATGTACATACACAATTCTTGTGAATCACCAACAGGTGTCAAAGTATCTTGTGAGCCAACTATCACATGAGTTGGAGCACTGATCAAACCTAACTTTGATTTAAATGTATCTGAGAAAGAACAAATCGCATCGATCTGCATGCAAAATTGTTCTACGTCTATCTCTTGAAAAAGTTGTTGAGCTATAGGTAAAAACATTTTGCTTCTATGAAGCAATCTTGGTCCAATAAGCCAAGAAAGAATTTCTCGATCTAAAACTTTTGAGTTTCTAGATAGAAGTCTCTGCTTCCACTCTTGTAAAAGCTCGCTTCTCCAACGATGTTGAGAACAAGAAGTAGAGATCAAAGTTAATGATTTAACACGCGATGGGTAGACGGTCGCTAAGATCTGAGCAATTATTCCTCCCATAGAAGTTCCAACTATATGAGCGCTTGAAATGTTTTCGTTTTCCATTACACGCAACACATCTCTAGCCATTCGGTATAAGGAAAATTCGCTCTTTACACTTGTAGCACTAGATCCTCGATGATCTATAGCAATGCAAAGATGGTCTTTAGAAAGCATGTAGCGTTGTAAGCCGTATCCACGGGAATCCATTCCTAATCCTTGCAATAAAATTATTGGAGAAGAAGAATTTGTACCCCATGTGTCATATGAAATTACTTGTCCATCACTAGCTTTTACAGTTTTCATTTTTTAGACCTCGTAAAAGTGATGTTCTCGACAACATTGCTTTCTTGCTCATATAAACTTCTCAAAATCTCAGCAGGTGAATCTTGCGAATTAATATCCAAGAACATTCGTGAAGATGTGGAGTCAACTCTCATACCTCGTCGTATAAACATTTCAATATGTTCATCAATTGGGGCTCCAGCAAAATATGCTGCTTTCTTAGTGAGCGCAAAACCAAATGAGCTTGAAAATATAGGTATTTTTTTACCTATCTTGCATGCTAACAACATGTCTGCATTTGATGAACATGCTGCATGAAGAATTCTATGAGTATTGTCATTTGAAAATTCTTGTCTACATGCTCGAACAAAAATATCTACTGCATCCCTAGGTGAAATTATTGGAAAACCAACTTCTTTTACGAAAGGCATTCTTAGCTGTACTGGAACTGCAGGAAGAGTTAAAACTCTAGCCAATGGATGTGGAACGTGTGCACCGATCTCTGGTGCTGTCCTTATGACAGTAACAAGCGCATTACCGCTAAAGAAATTCGATTCTAGATCTGCAGCCATAACCCCGTAAGGAGTGTCTGGTGAGACAGGACTTGTTTCATCATATGTTTTTTCCACATTAGAAAATCCATAAACAACTACAGATGAACGAGTAATTATATGAATTTGTTTTTTCTTTTTTAATTTTTCACATGCATTTAATATTCCAGCAACACATGCATGGGTGGCGCCTCGTGCTTTAGAAAAAGTAAGTCGAGCTCCTGGCTCATAAACACCAAAGTTAATTATTACATCTGGTTCAAAATTAACAATCGCTTCTGAAATTTTTTCCACATCATCGTAGTGCGTCATATAAAATTCTGATCGCGACAGATATCTACGTGGCGGAAACATGTCGACACCAGCAATTTCAGTAATAGATTCAATATCTTCAAGCTTGCGAGCAATAGAAGTTCCCAAATCAGAACCTATACCTGTAATAAAAACTTTCACGTTCACATATCGACGTTACTTTATATAAATTTGATATATAAATTATGGCAATTCTTAAATTTCAGCTAAACCAAGCCCTTTTAAAGTAAGCCAAATATCTAAGATCACGTCATTTTCCAGCAATGGATGAATGATATCGGCATGCCCGCCTGTGATTATGGCTTTCACATTGGGATATAAGTTTCTCAACTCATTAATTTCTGCATCGATACTTAAAGCAGCGACATTTACAACACCACTTTGTATACATTGAATTGTATTTTTACCAACTATGTTTAATGAACTAGTTAATGCAACTTTTGGAAGACTAGGAGCAAAAGTTGTAAGTGCATCAATGCTGGTTTGTAAACCTGGTCTAATTGATCCACCAATAAAGGTTTTTGTTTCATCTATTACATCAACATTTATTGCTGTTCCACAATCTATAACACAACATGGTGTGTCATATAAATTAGCGACAGCTATTGTATTCGCTACACGATCAGACCCTAAAGTTTCTGGTGTTTCATAATTAATATTTGCACCAAAAGTATTAACACCTGAAATAAAAAATTCATTCACATTTTCATTATCAAAATAAGTTTCTAATAATTCTCTTATTCTTTTGACGCCACATGAAACAACAAATGAAACACTCTCATCTACTTTTAAATCGTTGATTAAATCCTTAACATCTTCAACAGATTGTATTTTAGAGGTCTCAATGCGCTTTGGATCGATAAGTTCCCCGTCAACAAAGTTTGCATATGAAATAGTCGAATTACCGACGTCTATTACAGATCTCATGGCAGGTCGAACCCTATATCTAGGCTTGGTGCACTATGCGTTAGGGAACCTATGGCTATATATTTAACATTAGTTTTTCCGTACTCTGCCAAATTATAAATATTTACACCACCAGAAATTTCAAAATCGATCATCGGCGCTCTCTTTATTGCTTCTAGTACTTCTTGTGGTTTGAAATTATCTAATAAGACTAGGTCTGGTCGATGGTCTATTACCTGCATAAGTTGATCTAATGAATCAACTTCAACTTCTAATGGAAGTGTCGGATCGAATTTTCTACATGCACTTATAGCGCCAGAAAGCGTTGTCCCTGAAAGGTGATTATCCTTAATTAAAAATGCATCGTATAATCCTGTACGATGATTATGTCCTCCACCATCGACAACAGCTTTTTTTTCTAGAGTTCGGTACCCTGGCAAAGTTTTCCTAGTATCTCTGATTATTGATGTTGAATGAATCTTTGCAAGCTCATCCACATATATTCGAGTCAATGTTGCTATTCCACTTAGATGCTGTAAAAAGTTTAAAGTAGTTCTTTCAGCAGCAAGCAATGATCTCAACTTTCCTCTTATAACACCAATATCTTCACTTACTTCACATACTTCACCATCATGTTTTTTCCAAATAATTTCTATCTTCGGATCAAAGCTATGCATTGTTTCAGTAGCAACATCGATACCTGATAATACTCCTCTTTGTCTACATCGAATAATGAACTCCCCTGTTTTGTCATTATCGATTGTTGCTTGAGAAGTAACATCGCCTCTCGAAGATAAATCCTCTTGCATAGCTAGCGTTATTAGTTGTGAATGAGATTCGTGATTATTCATATTTCCTCTAGTTTTTTGGAAGTTGAGTAAAGATTAGATCTCCGTCTATTTTATTGACCATTTGTCGGCCTAAAAACTGATTACTTTGAGATGGAAAATCTTCTCTTGTGTGACATCCTCGAGATTCACATCTTACCAATGCAAAGTTATTTACCTCTCTAGCCAATATAAGTAAATGTTTTAACTCTAACTTAGAAAAATCATCCATAAAGTTTTCACTACGATCATTCTCCCTTACCAGGTTCTCAAAGAACTCAGATGATTCCACCAATGAATCTTTAGATCTTACGACTCCAACATTTCTAGTCATATTCTTTTGAAGTTTTGTTCTAAGCGTTGCAACTTCATTTAACGTCATCCCATTTATGAAGTTCATATCACCATAGCTTTGACTACTTAATGTTTTCAGTTTTGGATCCCATTCATGGAAATTAGAAAATACACCACTGATTTCAAAGTTAGATAAATCACTATTAATCGCACTTGCAACACGATCTCCAAACACGAGACCATCTAATAATGAATTACTTGCAAGCCTATTTGCTCCATGCACACCATTACATGCAACTTCACCGGCAGCCCATAAGTTTTGTATCGAAGTAGCACCATTTAGGTCTGTTACAACACCCCCACAAAAGTAATGTGCTGCTGGACTTACAGGAAGATAATCTTTTGATGGATCTATCCCAGCTTGTTCACAACTAGAAAAAATAGTTGGGAAACGCTTATAAAAGTTTTTTATATGTGTTGCATCTAGATAAACAAAATCTAAATTATGGTCGCGTAAAACTTTTGCTATCTCTCGAGAAACAACATCACGTGGAGCTAGATCAGCTAGTTCATGCTTATTTTTCATGAACGCTTCACCATTTTCATCACGCAAAATAGATCCTTCACCACGAAGAGCTTCAGAAACTAATGGCCGAGGCATATTATCTACATGTAGCGCAGTCGGATGAAACTGCATAAATTCTAAATCAGCACAAATCGCTCCAGCTTGTAATGCAATAGCGATTCCGTCCCCTGTTGCTAAAACAGGGTTTGTAGTAACCGAAAATAGTTGTCCTGCTCCTCCACTTGCTAGCACCACATGATCAGCTTTGATTGAAGAAATATTCCCATTCGGATCAAGACATTCAACTCCAATACAAGAATTGTCGTCGATCAAAAGTTTTGAAACCATATGAAAATCTTTAATACTGAGTAACGACAAATCTGAATTTGTTGCTGCTTTAACTAATGACCTTTCAATTTCTTCACCAGTTGCGTCTCCACCTGCATGAATTATTCTCGGATTATGATGACCACCTTCACGGGTCCTCGCATATGAACCGTCGCTTAGTTTGTCGAAATGGGCCCCTCTTGAAATTAATTTATTTACTGCTCCTGCACCATACTTGACTAAAACTTCAACAGCGGAAAGATCGCAAAGTCCTGCACCTGCATCAATAGTATCTTGAAAATGCGATGCTTCAGTATCATCTTCAAACATTGCAGAGGCGACTCCGCCTTGTGCGTACCATGTCGCAGAATCTGCTGTTTGAGATTTGGTAACAATAGTAACGTTATGACCAAACTCAATAAGACTAAGTGCACAAGTAAGCCCAGCTACACCTGAGCCAACCACAACAATATGTTTTTGCTTAAACATTTATTTGCTAACCATTCGTATACCGCGATCAACCTCAACAACACCACCGTTAATGTCAATAAAATAATTATCAATTAACCGTGTAGTCCCACAAATAGCTGCGATGCAAAGCATATATTTACCAATACTTAGATTGTCTACGTGATCAAGTTTGTCGCGATCTACTAAATCAAAATATTGAACTAGTAGACCTGCACTTTCTAATCTTTCTCTAGCTATTTCTAACTCTTTTTCTAACTCAACATCTCGGTAATTATTTTCTATTTTTTGCGCAAGTGATTCGATTTCTTTATTTATCTTTATTGCTTGATCTTTCTCTGTTTCACTCAAATAAACGTTTCGTGAAGACATTGCTAAACCAGAATTTTCTCTCATAGTCGAAACTCCAATTATTTCACTCGGAATAAATAAATCATCTACCATCTTGTTAATAAGTATCAGCTGCTGTCCATCTTTTTTACCCATAAAACATTTATTAGGTTTGATGATTGAGAGCAACTTAGTCATCACTGTTGTTACGCCATCAAAATGGCCTGGTCTATGTTTACCGCAAAGTTTTTGAGACAGTTCTGGAAAGGAAACAACAATTTCATCTTTGCCTGAACGATATATATCATCATCTTTAGGAAAAAATAATATATCGACACCATTTTCTTCACATAACTGCGAATCACGATCTTCATTTCTAGGATAATTTGCAAAATCTTCATTGGGACCAAATTGTGTTGGATTCACATATATTGAAACAATGGTCAAATCACATTGATGTCTTGATTCTTTTATTAATTGAATATGGCCATCATGCAAATAGCCCATTGTCGGAACAAAGCCAACAGTACTTTTTTCCTTAACGCTATTAGTAAATAAAATTAGTTCTTCAGAACTAGTGACAATTTTCAATCTATTTCCTTATACGACTTTATAATATCGTCAAAATTCTTATCCAGTTTTTTTATTCCATCGATTGAATCTACAAACTGATAGCCACTTATGTCTCCTACTAAATCCGGAGCTATTTCATGTAGAGGGACAATTACAAATGCGCGTTCATTCATTTTTGGATGAGGGATTGTTAAACCAGGTTCGTTTAAAGTTAAACCGTCATATATAAGAATGTCGACATCTAACGTTCGAGGGCCATCTTTAATTGTTCTTATTCTTCCTGCCCTTTTTTCTACGACACTAAGACAAACATTTAGTAGATCTCCCGGAGAAAGAGTTGTCGATATTTCTATTACGCAATTGTAAAAACTTTCTTGCGTCTCATAACCAACAGGTTCTGTTTCGTAAACATGAGAAGCTTTTATAACGTCAATTGTTTCTAATTGAGCGAATTGACGTACCGCTGAATATAAAAAATCGTATCTTGAAGAGGTCGCAGTCTCTATATTGCTACCCAAACCTATAAAACATTGTGTGTTTGTCATTTCTCGCCTTTTTCTGTAATGGTCAATGCTATCTAATTGCATGCACTTAATTCATAAACCAAAGAATGTATTCGCCTAAGCTCTAAGCAGATGAGAAGAGTAAAGATAGTAGCGACAATCGGCCCAGCAACTTCTAATGAGCAGGCCCTTAGCGGGATAATTGAAGCTGGTGTTGATGTCATTCGTATTAATGGCGCTCATGGCGATATAAAAACACTCGCCAATCGCGTTGAAACGATCAGAACGACTGCAGCCAAACTAGGAAAATTAGTAGGGATATTGGTCGATCTACCAGGCCCTAAAATGCGTGTTGGAGTCATTAAAGACGAAGAAATAAAGCTTGAAGAAAATGATCGATTAAAAATAGTTAATGAACCTGTGATCGGTACAAAAGAACAAATTTCAACAACAGTTCAGGATTTGTATTCAATTGTTGAAAAAGATGACCCGATTATTCTGGCTGATGGACAAATTAGAGCTGTTATTGAAAAGGTCGAAGGCAAAGAAGTTTTATTGAAGATTCTTACATCTGGAACTTTAAAGAGTAAAAAAGGCTTTTTCCTTCCTCATGCTGAAGACAAGATCACACCATTTTCTGATACTGATCATGAAATAATTAAAGCATCCATTAAAGCAGGTGTGGATTTTCTTGGATTAAGTTTCGTGCGTAGAGGTAGCGATGTTGATGAAATTCGAGCTTTGCTTCCTAAAAAGAACCATACACATCTAATCGCAAAAATCGAAACAAGATCTGCAGTTGATGAATTACCTTCTATATTAAGCAGTTCTGACGCAATAATGGTTGCCCGCGGAGACCTTGGTATTCAACTTGATATAACCAGAGTTCCGCTACTGCAAAAAGAAATAATCAGAGCTTGTAATCAGGCTGGACGTCCTGTTATCACGGCAACTGAAATGCTCGAATCTATGACGACACAGCCAATCCCTACTCGAGCTGAAGTCGGTGACGTTGCTAATGCTGTTTTGGATGGAACAGATGCAGTAATGCTTTCGGGTGAAACAGCAGTGGGTAGATTTCCTATTGAAACTGTCTCGACTATGTCCCAAGTTGCTCAACAAGCTGAAGCTTGGAGAAAACGTCGAGTACCTGATGTATGCGTTTTAGGTGAAGATCCAGTTGCATGGGCTGTGGCTCATGCCGTTGTTCAAGCAGCTCAAGATTTAAATGTAACAGCCATTTTATGTCCTACAAGATCAGGAGCAACTGCTCAACGCATTGCAGCATATCGCCCAAGTGCAACAATCGTTGGTATATCACAAAATCAAAATGTTCTAGCTCAACTTAGCTTGATCTGGGGTGTGCAACCAGTTCTAATGGAAGACGAGATCAATATCGAGAACGAAGTTAATCAAATCGTTGAATTAAGCGTTAAATATGGTTACATCAAGAAAGGTGATTTGGTCGCTGTAGCTTCAGGAACACCAGGAAGAAAAGTAGGAGGAACCGATTCAATAAGAATCGTTCACGCTTAATTATCTTTTCTTAGATGATTTTTTCGTAACTGTTTTCTTTGCTGAACTTGTTCGCTTCGGAGCTGATTTAGTTGGAGATTTTTTTACAGTTTTCTTAGCAGCAGGCTTTTTAGCTACAGCCTTTTTCGCTGGAGATTTTTTAGCTACAGCCTTTTTAACAGTTGTTTTCTTTGTTGCAGGCTTTTTTGCAACAGTCTTTTTCGGTATAGTCTTCTTAGCTGCAGTCTTTTTGGCAGGAGCTTTCTTCGTCGAGGTCTTACTTTGTGTTTTTTTCTTAGCTGCTGCAGCTTTTTTCTCGCGTAATTTTTGTGCAGCAAGACGCTTTTTCTCAGCTTCTTTTTGTTTTTTCTCGCGCAGTTTTTGCGCCGCTAGTTTTTTCTTCTCAGCTTCTTTACGTGCGACTTCTCGTTTACGCTCAGCTTCTTTCTTTAATTTTTCTTTTAACTTCTCTTTAGCCAATTTTTCTGCTTCACGTTTTCGAGCAGCTTCTTCTCTTTTCTTCTCAGCTTCAAGTTTCGCTTTTAATTTCTTTTCTTCAGCTGCTCTTTTAGCTGCCATTTTTTTCTCTTCAGCTGCTTTCCTTATAGCTTCTTTACGTTGTTGTTCTGCTTTAATTTTTGCTAATCGTTTTTTCTCTTCAGCAGCTTTCTTCTTTTCAGCAACGAATGCTACACGAGCAATTTCAGCAGCGGCTAAAGTCGCTTGACGTTTTCGAGCAGCTTCTTCTTGTGCTCGTTTTTCAGCTAATCGTTGTTGCTTCTTAACAACTTCTAAACGCTTTTCTCTTTGATGACCAGCTAAACGTTCGCGTTGTTCAAATTTTTCCTTAACACCATCTTTCATTAATTTGTTATCAATAGTGATGGAAATTATTTCGCGACCTTCACTTTGCAATTCTCGTGAAGTTATAGTTTCAATGATTTGTATTGCTTCTGGACCTGATGATGCAAGACCGGCGTATAAAAGATATCCGCCCATTAAACCTAAAATTAAATCACCAAAATCTTCATGATGAATTAATATTTTGTGCTTTGGATCAGAAATAAAATAATCGAGTTGTCTATAAACTCCACCAAGTCGTTCAGGATACTCATCTGGCTTGCTTAATGGAACATGCTCAAATAGTAACTTAGCTTCATTGTACGCATGTAAGTTGTGAGGAGATTCAAGAAGTGACACAACTCGTGTAAAGCCGTGCAAATCAAGCCAAATCAGCTCTTCTTGCCTACGAATTTTCCTATGGTTTCTAGCAAAACCACCAGGTCGTTCAGATATAGCAACACGGTCTTTTATGATCCACGTGAAAAAACGTGGTTCTAAACCTTGTGCCCATCGACCTTTTACCATAGAGGAAGAATTTTACCTGTTATTTTTAAAATCCCTCTTCAACAACCAGAAAAATTTAGTAACAAATGTACAATTATGAACCTTTTGTAACATTAAAATAATAAAAAAATTACAAAGATTTAATCGTTTGAGCAACATTATGCACACGCACAGCGTCTACTCCGGCCTCTCTCAGGATTCTACTCATATCCCCAGTTAGCTCATCTCTCTCCTCAAATGGGACAGATTTAGGGTCTCCTGAGATCATATAGCTGATAATTGTTTTTCGACTTACTCCTACAAGAACAGGCAAACCTAGACGAGATTTGAACTTATCAATATTTTCAATCAACTTAATTCCGTCTTTCGGTGATTTCGCAAAACCTATCCCAGGGTCAACCATAATCTTACCAACATCGACTCCAGCATCAGTAACATAATTGATTTGTTGTTCGAGTTCAGAGCAAACTTC
This sequence comes from Acidimicrobiia bacterium, assembly GCA_046331265.1. Classification (GTDB taxonomy): domain Bacteria; phylum Actinomycetota; class Acidimicrobiia; order IMCC26256; family JAGPDB01; genus JAGPDB01. The sequence goes on from JAXLRE010000012.1 coordinate 21,683, forward strand.
ATCAAGAACATTTTTATAATTCGCAAAATTTGTCATATCTTTTGGAGTTGAACGTGAATGCATTAAAACAACGAGAGATCCAGTGCTTGCCATTACCTCTCTCATCTTTTCATCAAACCTACAAGCAGAGACATCATTTATTACCTGAAATCTGTTCGCCATTGCTTCTTGTGCTGTTTGAGCATGTCGTGTATCTATAGAAAAAAGCGTTTGGTCATTGGACAAATTTTTTACAATTGAAAAAGTTTCTTCTAAACGTAAAATTTCTTGTGAAGAAACAACTTCTTCAGAACCAAGTCTAGTTGATTCTGCACCAATATCGATTACATTTGCCCCATCATTTTTCAAAGTCGTTATTTGATTATTAATATCATTTTCGTTTTCGAATTTACCTCCATCAGAAAATGAATCTGGAGTCACATTAAGTATCCCAAAAATAAGAAAAGGATTATCTTTTAAGACATCCGACCAAGAATTAGGAATATTGTCTCTGTTTGTTGACACTTCTAGTCTTTATAAGTAGCAAGATAAGGTAATCCACGGTATTTTTCAGCTGCATCTAGCCCATATCCAACAACAAAATCAGGTGGAAGAGTAAATCCGACATAACTTAAATTCTCTGTAGTTTTCTGAAGGCCTTCTTTAACGAACATTGCACAAATTTCTAGCGAAGCTGGAGAACGTGCAATTAAATTCTTTTTTAAATATGAAAGTGTTAGACCTGAATCAATAATATCTTCAACAATAATTACATCACGATCAGTTAGATCAGCATCAAGATCTTTTATTATTCGAACGACTCCACTTGATCTTGTTGCAGCACCATATGAACTCACAGCCATGAAATCAACATCACAATCAAGTGTGATTTCTCTAATCAAGTCAGCCATGAAAATAAATGCACCTTTAAGAACGCCGACAAGCAATGGTCTTTTACCTTCATAATCTTTTGAAATTAAAGTACCTAACTCAGCAACCTTTTTCGAAATATCTTCGCGAGTGTAGATAATGTTGTCAATTGTCATTGTTCTTGTCCTTGGGTGCGGGTTGAGGTTACATCCTGATACAAAACTGCCCCTCTTCGCCAAATTGTGCGGTCACCAGAAATTTGTGTGCTTACAATCTCATGATTGACTACTTGCAATATTCGATCCATCTCATCTTCAGATGGAGGATATCCAATAATCCAGTTCCTCAAAGCATGAACTTGTATAACAGGGTCTAACCCCCTCAAATCCTTTGTTGAAGCCTCACCCTTTGGCCATACTTGGCTAGCTAATTTATTTAAATACTCATTATCACTCTGGAATATTTTTGAGCTTCTCGCGATTAATGGTGTGACGTCTCTACCCGCAATTTCGTTTAATAGCGGAATCAGTTCATGTCTAACTCGATTCCTCACAAAACGTTTATCATCATTCGATTCATCATGGAAGTATTCAAAGTTCAATGCTTCGACAAATGACATTAAGTCTTTTTTACGCCAATGCAACAATGGACGAACAATATGATTACGCTTCTTCTTTAATGAAGAAACTCCTGAACCAGATCCTCTCATCAGGTTGATAAAAAATGTTTCAGCTAAATCATCTTCATGATGGGCTGTAGCAATTAAATCATAATTATGTGTTACTCGTATTTTTTCTAAGGCTTCATACCTATGTTGTCTTGCTGTTGCTTCGATATTTGCATTTAGATCTTGTACAAGATTTAAATGTTGATAAAAAAATGGAACATCCAATTTTTGTGCTAAATCTTTTGTTATTAGCTCGCATTGAACTGTTGCAGGATTTAGGCCATGTTCAATATAACAAAGCGCAAAATCAATATTAAATGCTTTAAATATCAATGCCAATGCAATTGAATCTGCACCGCCTGAACATGCAACAATAACTTTACTATTTGAAATTTCAGATAGTTCTTGTTCGGTTTCTAAAATGTTTCTATCAAATTCTTGAACGTGATCTAAAAAATCTTCAAACAATATAGGTCCTATTAAGAAGCTTTTCGCCCTCTATATTTTGGACCTAATACTGATCTGTACCATCCATATAAAACAGCCAATAATGCAACTACTGTGAAAATAAGAAAGAACCATCCAGGCCAATAGAACCACTTATGTTGTGTTTTCATTTTTATTACGTCTTTTGTTGCATCTTCATCTGAAGCATACGCAGGCACAGCAAGAATTAAAGTTGTAACAGCTAGAGTCAAAGTAGCAAATGCGGTTCGTAAAGATTGTCTTAATTTCATAGTGATGATTTTAGTCAACGTCATCCTTATTATCTAAAGAAGTCTCACTTGAATCTGAAAAAAAAGGGCTTTTCGGTATTTCACCTCTAGGTATTTCACCTTTAGGAATACCCATCTGAGACGAGATTTCTTTATCTATAACAGCATCCCGCGAGCCAAATGGCGAAAAAGAGCCCTTCATAGGTTCAGACATACCTGGAAATCCCATACTTAACATTATTGAGCTTTTTATTTCTTCGGGCATGTGTATAGGAGTTAACGATTTAACCCTCATATGGAAAAGAGACTCAAATTCATAACCATGGTTGCACCCTGGGCAGTTTGCCAAATGGTTTTGCACAAATGTTATTTCATTATCATCGAGTAGATTATCGATATACCGATTAACTAAAGCAGTAACTTTAAAACAATCATCTTCATCACAATTTTTATCGTTCATAGACTATGCCTCTCTAGTTTCTGATGCTTTTGTAAGCGTTTTACTAGGTTCTTCTACAAGGTTATTTTCTACTGCATAATCCCATAACGCTTTTTGGAGTGCTTTTCTTCCCCGATGGAGCCTGGACATTACAGTTCCTGAAGGTATGTCTAACATTTCGGCTATTTCTGCATAACTAAGGCCTTCAACATCGGCTAAAAGCACGACTTCCCTATATTGGTCAGGCATAGCTTCTATAGCATCAGCAATATTTTTATCCGATATTGAGTTAAGAAATTCTTCTTCTGTACTTTTCGAAATATCTTCAGAGTTATCGCCACGAAGTTTGTGGTAAATATACATAGTGTCACTATCATCAACATCAACTTCTATAGGTCTTCGCTTCTTGTAACGATAAATATTTATATAGCTATTGGTTAAGATTCTAAATAACCATGCTTTTAAATTTGTTCCCTCTTCAAAATTTTCATATGCACGGTAAGCTTTTAATAGTGACTCTTGAACAAGATCTTGGGCATCGCTTGCATTTCTTGTTAACCGTAAAGCAGTAGAGTACAAAGAATCTAGATACTGATCGATATCACTCATGAACGTATCTTGATTTGCCATTGTTAGATTTTACAGTGTTAAAGGTGTTTCTTTCTTAAAGAAAGGCGCAAAAAGCATACCTAGCATGGTTGCTCGCAAGTTATTTAGAGCCAGAACAGAGTCATTATAGAAAGATCGAGACATTGCAACCTTCTCTTCTGTCCTTCCTAGTTCATTTTGGAGTTGCATAAAATTAGTAGACGATTTTATTTTTGGATACTGCTCTGCCAAAGCAATTAATTCTTTAGAAAAGTCCGACGGATTCTGATTGCGTAATGTAGTTATTTTTTCCATAACTTCTCGTTCATGTTGAACGATCCCGTCAACAATTTCGCATAGTTCAGGTATCAAAGATGAACGTCTTTTCAGGGTTACATCAATTGCAGAATATGACATTCTTATCTGTTCTCTGATTTTTACAAAGCGATTATAAATTCTAAATAGTTTTAGAAGAAATGATCCAATAAGAAATAAAACAAACACTGCTCCGAGCTGTATTGAGAGATTCTTCACTATATTCTCAGAGTAGCTCTCTTCAAAAATTAACTTAGATATGGCATTTAAAAACATACCGATCATAAAAAACGAGAGCAGGAAAGCAACAACGAAAATTATCCATTTTCTAATTTTCAAATTCTTAATTAAATTACTTTGTCCTTTTGAAGATATAAAAAATCCGCTAGAACTTTTTTTCTCTTTAGTCATCTCTAAATCTGTTCCATCACGGGAAACATTTATATAACCGTGTGTAAAAATCATACTGTCTGGGTAGATAACTGTTTCTGTCACTCTCAACTGTGAGTTCTCCCAATTCGCTTCACCACGCTTGAATAACGAACCCAAAATACCGACTCGATCAACATCAATCCATTTAGCTTTTTGCCAATCGTAATAATATTGTCTGTCAGGTGACACGAATCTTGTTTGAATCCATTGCTTAATGTGTGGATGCCACATGTAATACCCGTCCGGCGACGTTGTCCACTGGGCTGCAGCTTTCTTCTCTTCTGCTCCAGGTTTATTAACAAAAAAATCTTTTACACTTGCCAAAGCTGCAGGATTCGAAGATTGCTTAAATGGTTGATCTAAATACTCACTTGAATTGTCAGGAATAATTGTTATTGCACCAAAGTTATCGTAAAGTCGAAAACCACCAGTAGATTCGCGCGACCGAAAAGTAACCCATCGTGAATTTTTTCCTTCTTGTATGTATCGTTCGACAAGAACCTTGTACCATACACATGCGACTTTGCTTACAGGAGAAAGTTTTAAAGGTAAAGATTTACCATCAGGAGAAATCGGGGTTGTTGCTTTACCCTCGACTTCACATAAACCAATTATTGCACCCGAAGGAGTTACAGTTGGAGTATCGATTACTTCCCATATTTGTTTGCACGTAACAAAGTATGCGACATCGCTTACGATCATTAATATAAAAGCAACTAAAACCCACATAGCATTTTCTCGTCTGGGAAAGCCTTTATCTTAATATCAAAACACAGGTAAAGATTGGGATTTGAGCCGTCGCGGGCGACAACAACAGAGCCGAAGACGGGAATCGAACCCGTGACCTACGCTTTACGAGAGCGTCGCTCTACCAACTGAGCTACCCCGGCTAGAACTTATAAGTTTACCCTGATCTGGTTAAGGCATAGAGACGATAATAATGATTCAATAAATAAATTTTCTGAAGGGTTAAACAATAATCGTTTTTTATAATCTTGAATTACACTAGGTGCTTCTACTGAGAACTTCGAACTAGATGATTTAACCTCGTCGATCACATAGCGTTCTAATAGATCTAAGAATTCTTTCATCAAATCACTTCTTAACCTTTTTTCTTGCTGTTCAGATTTAGTTTTGAGATCACTAAGAATTTTTTTTGCCACTTTATCTTCATAGCCAGCATTTTTAATATTTTCTTTTGCTTGTTCTAAATGTTTTTTATTATTTGAAATGACATCTTGTGAAATCTCATCAAACACTTCTCTCAGCACTTGTGTTTTAGATGCAACATAGCTACCTGACTTATCAAAGTCTTTGACCATATTCTTTACACAAGTCAATAACGGAAAATATTGTGTTGCTAGATTTTGAGCTCTATCTATTCGACCAAGATTCAAAGCAGATATTAAATCAATTTTATCTTGATTAATACCCGCATCATCTAGCTGCTCTGATATTTGTTCATTAGAAATTCTGGAGAATTCGACCTCAAAACATCTTGATCTAATTGTCGGAAGAACAGAGTCAATACTTGGAGCAATCAATATCCAATAAAAATTCGCCCCAGGTTCTTCAAGCGACTTCAATAAAGCGTTAGCGCTATCGGATCTTAAAAGATGAGCATCATGAATAATTGCGACCTTGGAGTTACTCTCTATCGGAGATTTTCGCAATTCACTAAGCATTGAATCTCTTACATCTTCTTTAACACGATAGTTAACCCCAAAGGGCATAAATTCAATTACATCTGGATGTATTTGATTTACAATTCTTTCATCCAATACACCGCTTTTATTTAATAAATAAGATGCAAAATTTCGTGCTACCTGTTCAATAAATATTCCTCGTGTTCCAATAAATAGGTATGTATTGACTGGATTAACGAAAGCAAGTTTTAAAACTTCAATAGCTCGGTCTTGTCCTTTAATTTCGTCAAACATGTCAATTACTATGATTCAATAATAGAGGTTCGATCAAATTCTTAATCCTATTAAATACTTGCTGCTGCGTTCCGTTAGCGTCAACTCGTTGCCAATTATATTTAACTTGTAATTCTCTATATGCTTCACGAATTCTTTGTGCAAACTCATCGCCTTCACGTTCAATACGATCAGGAGTAGAAGACATTCTTTGTTTTGCAGCATCATCTTCTAAGTCGAAACACAGAATTAAGTCAGGTTTATGCTTTCCAACAGCAAACATGTTTATTTCATTTACGAGATCGACCCCTACACCACGAACAATCCCTTGATAAACAAGCGATGAAGGAATATATCTATCAGACAAAACAACTTTATTTTCTTTTAATAGTGGAACAATTTTTTTTGAAACATGTTGCGCCCTATCCGCAGCCATCAACAATGTTTCAGCTTTATAATCAATATCTAAGTCGCTATCAAGAAGAATGTTTCTTAAATGTTGGCCAAGTTCTGTGCCACCAGGTTCTTTCGTGATTATAACTTCAAAACCTAAAGATTCGATAAGGTTTTTCACTAATTCAATCTGTGTAGATTTACCAACTGAATCTGGTCCTTCAAATACTAAATGCAATCCTGACACATTCTCACCTATATAACTTTTTGTTTTTGATCTTCTATCGAATCTTCAATATCTTCCACAATGCTTTCATTAATATTTTTGTTTGCATCTTTCTTAGCATGAACAACTTGTGAACGACTTAAAAACCCTGCAAGTACTGCCACAAGTCCACCAAAAACTATTGCCGATCTTACACCTGGAAATGCATATGAAAATGATCCAATTTCAAGCGTGGTTGAATTAAAAATTGTTTTTGTTATTTTTTCAAACAATACAGCAAACAAAGGCGAAGTCGTTAACGCAAAAATCATGCAGACACGAATTATTGCATATAATGCTGCAAATGTTCGGCCTCTAACATCGTCTTGAACTTCTTCTTGTAATACAGTGAATCCTGTAACATATGCACTTCCAGCAAATGCGCCTACAAGAGTTACACTAACTATTGCTAAGAGCAAGTTTGATGTCAATCCGGCCAGCATCATTGAAACTCCGAATAAAACTATTGCAGACCAAAAAACTGTTCCGCGCTTTAAATATTTTTGTATAGCTAAAAGTGAGAACATACCAATAGCAGCACCTGTTCCTAATGCAGCCATTAGTAGTGAAAATGCAGCAGAACCCCCACCTAGCAACACAGCAAATTTTGGCCCTAACGGGACTAGTCCTCCACCACCGATAATTCCAACACCTAGCCCTAACATTACTCCGCGAACTAAACGATGTTTGATAATGAAAGAGTATCCTTCTTTGATTTCACGCATTGATTTTGTAACATCGAGTTTTTTAGATTTGTCGATTAACTTCCCATCACCATTTTCTCGATCCGCTCTTCTTTTCTTCGCAAGAGTCTTTATCTGTTCTTTTCTAATTGATCTAAATATTCTGGTTAGTGAAAAAATTAATGAAGCAGAAATAAGGAATGTTGAGGCATCAACCCAAAGTGCCAAAAATTCTTTATCAACAGAAACGGAAAAAATATTATTTGAATTAACAAGCGTTGCAATACGTGCCATAGCTGCAAAAACAATTGAACCTATTGGGAATGTTCCATAAGCAGCAACCAAGCTAAGGGAATTAGCTGTTGATAAATGCTTTTTGTTTATTAGATGAGGAACAGAAGCATCTTTTGCTGGACCCCATAACAAGGTAAGAATTTCTAGCAAAAATGAGATGATCACAAGACCAGCAAGCGAGCTAAAAAATGGTAATGCAAAAAGCAGTAATGCTCTACCGATATCGCAGACAACCATAGTGATACGTCTGTCCCATTTATCAACTAAAAGTCCGCCAATTGAAGCCAAGAAAAAACCGGGAACAATACGAGCAATCATCACTAAAGAAATCGCTGCTTCAGAGCCATTAACTCTCGCAGCTATTGCAATAATCGCAAATATACCGATCCAGTCGCCAAGTGACGAAACACATTGAGCGACAAACAGCCTCCAATAGCCACGTTCACGAAAGACGACCCATAAGTTTGACGGTATAGGATCATCTTCTATATTTTTTGGTACGAATGGAGCATCTGTGCTCATTAAATCAGCTTAGTCTTTTTTTGCTTTTGATTTTGACGTTGACTTCTTGGTGGATTTCTTAGTAGTTTTTTTCACAGCCTTTTTTGCCGGCTTCTTTTCTCCGCCTTGTAAAGCAATCTTTTCAGCTCTACGTATAAGTAAATCTACCGCTTCATCCATTGTCAGATGTTCAGGAGTTTGACCACGCGGTAACGAAGCATTTATTTCTCCGTCAGTGACATATGGACCAAAACGACCATCTTTAACAAGAATATTCTTACCAGTATCAGGATGAGGACCGAGATCAGCCAAAGGTCCCTTAGCTGTTGTTGCTCCTCTGCGTTTAGGCTGCGCAAAGATTTCTAGTGCTTCTTTTTCATCAATAGTGAACAACATTTTTTCATCACTAAGCGTTCGTGAGTCGTTCTTACCTTCAACCATGCGAGAAATATATGGACCATAGCGTCCATTCTGTGCGGTTATCTCATTTCCATTTTCATCTTTGCCTACAATGCGAGGCAAAGAAAGAAGTTGCAATGCGTCTTCATAAGTCACGGTAGCTATATCCATATATTTCAAAAGTGATGCAGTTTTTGGTTTTTCTTTCGAGTCTTCGTCCTCGTTAACCAGTGTGACGTAAGGGCCATACCTTCCATCTTTGACTACTATCTTCTGTCCATTCTCTGGATAAATTCCTAGTTCCCTTCCATCCTGTTGACTTCTAGAGAAAAATTCTTCTGCAAGATCGACGTTTAGTTCATCAGGAGTAATTCCGTCTGGAATGTTTGCACGTTCCGGGTCTTCACCAATCATTCGTTCAAGATATGCGCCATACCTACCTACTCGAACTACAACATCGCGACCGTTATTATCTTTGCCTATAACAATTGAATTTATATCTCGAGCATCAATCTCGTTTACTCGATCATCACCAACAAGAGTTTTCAAACCTTCATTTGGTTCAAAATAAAATTCCTTGAGCCATGCAATCGAGTCCGTTTCACCTCGCGCAATTGAGTCAAGATCTTCTTCCATTTTTGCTGTGAACTCATAGTCAACTAGATGTGAAAAATGATTTTCTAATAACTTCACAGTTGCAAAAGCAACCCAACTTGGAACCAAAGCAGAACTTTTCTTCCATACATACCCACGATCTTGAATTGTTTGCATGACTGCTGCATAAGTTGAGGGTCGACCAATTCCTCTTGATTCAAGTTCTTTAACTAATGATGCTTCAGTAAAACGAGCTGGAGGTTGTGTTTGATGATCTTTTGGCTCAACCTCAACACATTTAGCATTGTCATTTTCTTTCAAATCTGGAAGTATTGATTCACGATCTTCAAGATCAGACTCTGGGTCATCAGAGCCTTGCACATATGCGAGCAAAAATCCAGGAAATACTATGGTTCTACCATTTGAAGAAAATGTTGCTTTATTAAATTTCTGTCCTGATATCTCAATTGGATTTTCTATATCTACTGTTAATTTAACGCTTTTGCGTTTACCACGAGCATCACACATTTGCGAAGCAATCGTACGTTTCCAAATTAATTCATATAACTTTCGTTCATCTGAATCTAATTCTTTTTCTAAATCCTGTGGAACTCGCATTTGATCTCCAGCAGGTCGTATAGCTTCGTGTGCCTCTTGAGCATTCTTTACTTTACGGCGATACTGTCTTGGTTCATCAGGAACGTATTGTTCACCATATAATTTTTTAATTCGCTGTCTAGACGCATTAATCGCTTCATCAGACAAGTTTGTCGAATCAGTACGCATGTAAGTAATGTAACCACGTTCGTATAGCCTTTGCGCAACAGCCATGGTACGCGCAGATGAAAATCGTAACTTTCGTCCTGCTTCTTGTTGCAATGTAGAAGTAATGAATGGAGGATATGGAGTTTGCTTCCAATCGCTCTCTTCTACACTTAAAACTTTAAAGCTTTTGTTTGCAATTGAATCAGATAATTTTTGCGCTGCATCTTTTGACACAACAACATTTTTGTTTTTGACTTTTCCAGTTTTTTCATCGAAATCTTTACTCGATGCAATTCTGATTTCACCTAAATGTGTAAGCGTAGATTCAAATTTCGTTTTATCACTTGCTTCTAGCTGTGCAACAACATCAAAATAACTTGCTGATACGAAAGCAATTCTTTCACGTTCGCGGTCAACTATTAAACGGGTTGCAACAGATTGCACGCGACCAGCGCTAAGTTTTGGCATCACCTTTCTCCACAAAATTGGAGAAGTCTCATAACCCACTAATCGATCCAATACACGTCGGCCTTCTTGTGCTTGAACTAATTTTGTATCAAGCTCTCTTGCATGCGAGATTGCTTCATCGATTGCTTCTCTTGTGATTTCGTGAAAAACCATTCGTTTAACAGGTATCTTCGGCTTAAGGACTTGCAAGACGTGCCAAGCAATAGCTTCTCCTTCGCGGTCTTCATCAGTTGCAAGGTAAAGTTCAGATGCTTCTTTTAGTTTCTTTTTTAATTCGCTAACAACTTTTTTCTTTTCATTTGGCACTATATATATAGGTTCAAAATCATTTTCTATATCTATACCTAAACGACCCGCTTCGGTCTTTTTATATTTCTCAGGAATATCCGCAGCTGTTCTTGGCAAATCACGAATATGTCCCACGCTTGAGTCCACAACAAAATCTGAACCTAGAAATCCAGATATTGTTCTTGCCTTGGCTGGAGATTCGACTATTACGAGCGGTTTAGACACTTTTAGTTCTTTCTATTTTAAAAGTTGAGTCTTTAATTAGAGCACATTTCATCATATCGATTCGACATCGTAGAAATATATCCCAATTAAGGCTTTTCTGCTGCTTGTCGCATATATCTACACTTTATATTCTCGATTTCCCAGCGTTGGGTGTGGAATGGCTGCAATATGCAGCTATCTAACACCCAACGCAGTGTCAGCTAGCCTTAAGCCGATGAATTTATTATTTGGACTTTCAGGTGTTTTTAAAATTTTTGATTCTCAGTGGATAGAAGAATTCTTGTCAAGAATTAGCCCATGGGGATATGTTGTTTTGTTAGTTGTTATTTTCTGTGAGACTGCAGTTCTCATCGGCATGTTCTTACCGGGTGATTCGCTCTTGTTCGTTGCAGGTTTTCTTGCATTCAAAGGTAACTTGAATATTTGGATATTGTTACCGTTAATCGTTATAGCTGCAATCGCTGGAGACCAGTTTGCTTACACCATCGGAGAAAGACTTGGGGCGAGACTTTTTAAAAATGAAGATGCTCGATTCTTGAAAAAATCTCATATTGAAAAAACACAAGCTTTCTTTGATAAATATGGTGCAAAGACAATTGTTATATCCAGATTCGTTCCGATAGTCCGAGCCATCGCACCGACTATGGCGGGTGCAGCAAAAATGAAACGATCAGTGTATTTAAAATACAACATTGTTGGAGCTTTCATCTGGGGTGTTGGCGTTACACTCTTAGGATACTTTTTAGGTAAATCAATTGGCGCAGAAAAAATTGATAAATACTTGCTTCCAATTTTTGCTTTCGTTGTTTTATTATCTTTATCTCCTGCAATATTTGAAGGTATCAAACACAAATTAGATAAAAGAAAAGTAAAAGCTTAACTTGTCGTCGTTCCTATAGAAACTAAAACCACACCAATCGCAGCAACCGCGAAACCAAAATTCTGTATGCGAGTAGTTTTTTCTTTTAAAAATGCAATTGCTAATAAAATTGTTATCCCTGGATATAAATTAATAATAATATTTGCTGCATTTAAACCAATTTGTTTTGCTGCATAAGGATATACGCCTTGAGCAGAGTTATATAAAAATGCAATGCCAACAAGAAAAAAGAAATAACGTTTAAAAAACTTTCTTGTAGATTCTTTTTTAGCAATATAAAAAATTGCCCATAAAAATCCAGGAAGTTGCATCATAAGCAATTTGATCAATATTGGAGAATGAACACTACCTAGGCCAGTAAAGTAACAACCTGTCAACAACCCAGCCGCGCCCCCAAAAAATATCGATAGTTTTAATTTTGCTTTATGCTCAGCATTTTCTTTAGTCTCGTCCTTTAAATATGAAATACATATAATTGCAATCGATGCACATATTGCACCTAACCAAATAAGTACAGAAGACTTATCGTCAATTAGAACTGAAACAATTGCTGGAACAAGCAGTGATAATAATCCGAGTAGCGACATTACAACGCTTACAAATCCTTTTGCTAGACCATGAAGTAGAAGAAAGAATGCACTTGTCCCCAAAATTCCTAATAGAAACAAGTAAGAATTTGTCCCAACCTTTCCAAACTCACCTGTAGGTAAAATTATTAAGAAAAGTATTGGTATCTCACACAGATATATTGCAGCAAAAAAATCTGTCGGGGAATGTTTACGACTTAGTAAACCTGCAAAAAAATCACCTGCACCAAAACATATGGCCGCAAATAAAGAAGCTATTATTCCAAATGTTACCCCAGGTAAAGCTGCATAAATCATTACCTTAGACTAGCGGCTGACACGTAGGTCATATCTGTACCTAAGTGGGTAAGCATGAAAACAATAGTTAACGATGATGAGGTTTTAGCACTAGCTAATGTCATTAACCCCGGCGGACAACGCATATTAGAAGACGGTACGGTTAAGCCAGGACTTGAATTTCATGAGACAAATTGTGCATTTGTAGCTTTAGCAACTGCAGCATTTTTACAGGATGGCACAGAGGTAGGAGCGCCTTGCGCTCCTAGTGCATTACTTATTCGAGGTAATAGCTTCTTAGTCACACATGCAATTGAAGGAATTGATTCAAAAACAACTTGTGAAGAAATTGACCTTAACGACAATTCAATAGAACTAGAAAAAAAAGTTAAAGAAATTGTCGATCAATATCCTGGACAGAGTTTTCTTGTACATGGACATGGTGATAATGGTCATCACTGGTTCAATATCACACCTGAAGGAAAAGTAATAGATATCCAAAGCGGTATTACAGGTCATGAACTTCTACAGGGACAAAGAGCATTTGACGGTTTACGCAAATTCAATAGGATAGATATTTATCCTGTTGCTCCAGACATATCAGGTAAATCAATATTAGATACAGCTCAGGCTGTCCATCAATTCAATGGAATGATCAATCTGTCTCGTTACATGCAAACTAAATTCGATCCTGATTTCAATTTAAATATAAGCGGAATTGTCGATAGTGCTATCGAACCTTATCTTGCATCAAAAATATCTACTGATACACGTGTTCCTGACGAAATAGAAAATGATGTCATGCATGTTTGGTTCAATGAATATATAGCTAGGTTAACTGAAGTACATGAACAAAATGGTGGCAATGCTAAAGATATCCAAGAAGAACTTGTAAGGGCTTTAGATCCTCAACCTGAATTAGAAGTAGATGGAGTCGAACAAACTTGGTTAAGTGAAGCACAATTTAGAAAACCTGCCAGCACAGAACGAGAAATTTCTATTGCAGAATTATATGCGGGTAGATGCCCAGTAATATCTGATGCATATAAACAGCTAGAGGGTACAAATAAAATGGCCGCTCCAGAAACTGGGGCGGCCATTAATCGTTAAGTTTAAATACTTAGTTTTTAATTTCTATAACTTCTATATCAACTTCTATTTCCACTTCGTCGCTTGATGATGAAACTTCGTCAACATCAAGTCCACTAGGACGAGATTTTGAATACCAGATTGCACCTAAAAGAATTACAACAGCAACGGCAGAAATTATGAATCTTGCATTGTTGTCACTCATTGAGATAACCGCAGGTAGAGTTAAAAGCGAAACTAAGTTCATAACTTTTATCAATGGGTTAATGGCTGGACCAGCTGTGTCTTTAAATGGATCTCCTACAGTGTCCCCAATAACCACAGCTTTGTGCGTGTCGCTTCCCTTTCCACCATGGTTACCTGATTCAATATATTTTTTCGCATTATCCCAAGCACCACCAGAGTTAGATAAAAAGTTAGCCATAAGCTGACCAACGACAATCGCGCTCGCTAAGAATGCTCCTAATGCAAAAGCACCGAGACCAAAACCAACAGCTACCGGTGTAAGAACAGCTAATAGCGCTGGTGTTGATAGTTCACGCAATGATGCGCCAGTACAAATACCAATTACTTCACCGTAATCTGGTTTGTCTGTCCCTTGCATTATTCCAGGCTTATCGCGGAATTGTTTTCTAACTGTTTGAACAATGGTTCCAGCAGTACGACTTACTGCCAATATAGCTAGAGAAGAAAACATGAATGCAACTGATCCACCTATTAGTAAACCAATAAATGTTTTTGGATCTGCAACGTTAAATTGAACAGCTTCGAATGCTGTCTTTCCTGCTTTAGTTGCATCTGCAACAATGGCATATTTTTCTGAACCATTTTCAAAAATCGTTTCAACAAAACTTGCAAATAATGCAACAGCTGCAATAACCGCAGAACCAATAGCGAAACCTTTTGTTACGGCCTTTGTTGTGTTACCAACTGTATCTAAACCATCAAGAATTTCTTCTGTTTCACCTTCGAATACTCCTGACATTTCAGCAATACCTTGTGCATTATCTGCAACAGGACCAAATGTATCTTCAGCAACAACTATTGCAGTCGTTGAGAGCATACCTATACCTGTAAGTGCTACAAGATAGAAAGAAAATGCTGTATTCCCACCACCAAGAGCTAAAGCAACGCCAATTGCTGATGCGATTGCGAACAATGCCCACACTGCAGATTCAAGACCAGATGAAATACCAGAAAGCACAACGGTCGCTGGGCCAGTTTTACCTGAGTCAGCGATTGACTTAACTGGTTTAAATGAACTTGATGTGAAATATTGTGTAATACGACTAGCTACTTGGCCTAGTACAACGCCTGCAACTATCGCAAAGAACAATCTTGTTCCAGGATTCGATACAGCATCACTTCCGACGCCTGAATCGTTACCTATATATAGGAATGAAATAACAGCTGCACCTACAAGAGTCAATATAGATGCAATTGTCAAACCTCTGTTAATTGGTTTTAGAGCATCCTTTTCATTTTTCTTTGCTCGAACAGCGAAAATCGAAATCATTGATGCAAGCAAACCAACAGCCATGATTGCTATTGGGAAAATCAAACCTTTACTTGCTGATCCTGCAAGACCAATTCCTGAAAATGCGCTAACACCAAGAATGATCGAAGCAACTAATACAACACCAAAGCTTTCAAAAAGGTCAGATGCCATACCTGCGCAGTCGCCAACATTATCTCCAACGTTATCGGCAATTGTTGCTGGATTTCTAGGGTCATCTTCTGGAATTCCTTGTTCAACTTTACCTACAAGGTCAGCACCAACATCAGCTGCTTTAGTAAAGATACCTCCACCAACACGTAAGAACAATGCTAGAAGTGATCCACCAAAACCGAAACCAACAAGAATTGCTGATGCAGTGTTTTGGAAAATCATAACAATAGAAACTGCACCTAGTAATCCAAGTCCTGCAGTGAATAATCCACATACACCACCTGCGCGAAAAGCAACCATCAATGCATTATCCATTGACCCTGTCGTTGCAGCATGTGCTGTACGAACATTTGCACGTGTTGATAACCACATTCCAAGGAAACCAATCGAACCAGAACATAGTCCACCAAGAACAAATGCAAGAGTTCTAAATGTTCCTGATTGAACAAAACTTAAAGCTTCTGTTCCACTTGATTTTTCGATTGCACGACTTGTTAAAAATACAATCGCACCTAAAGGAACAACAATGGCAATTATCGTTTTAAATTGACGATATATATAGGCCATTGCCCCTTCTTGAATTGCACCAGCTATTTCTTGCATTTTTTCGTTGCCGGCATCAACTTTTAATACGCGTGTTGTAAGTATTGCACCTACAACTAATGCCAAAATAGCAACTGCAAACGCGAACCAAAGCCATGTCCAGTCTGAATTAGAAAGAACAAACTTTTGGTATCCCCCCTCGGCTGCAAATAACATAATTTCTCCTTGATGTATAAAACGTAACGATTTAGGCTACATCAACGGTCATTGAGGAGATAAATCAGACCTTAACTCTCAAATGGACGGTGTTGGGGGGGGAAAAAAAAGGTTTTATTT
>JAXLRE010000013.1:0-29081 GCA_046331265.1 Acidimicrobiia bacterium
ACTGAACCGCAACCAACAACTAAGACAGTAGGTATCTTTTTATCTTTTATAAAATCTTCAAGGTATTTATTTGACACTTTAAACCTAAAAATTCGGAGGGGTTAATTTCTTATATCCTCCATCGGATTTTTGTGGAGAATCAGTACCAATTACCTTAACGAAAGTTGTCGCTAAAAGACCTAAAAAAGCAACTATTACACCTCGTTGATAACGACGCATAGACGCTCCTTTATCTAGTGTGGGGCTAACAAGAATCGAACTTGTGACCTCATCCTTATCAGAGATGCGCTCTAACCGACTGAGCTATAGCCCCAGGAGAGAAAAATCGTAGCACGATCGTACTAGCAGACTCGATTCCGCGCAGGGAGTTAAAGACCTATTGCTCCAATAACTAAAGCCATAACCAAGAAAGATACAAGTTCATGGCCCAAGATAATCGCAGTTAATTTAAATGGTTTCTGTTCAAACATATTTCTAGTTAAAACATGCACCATAATAAAACCGAACCATATTGCAAATGCACTACCAAATGCATCATGAAGATATGAATGTTTATAGAAATGATTCGAAAGTCCAGTTACATGTGCAAGCATCCAAGCTTTTATGAATGCACCAACAAGCATGGTTAGCATTGCGATAGGCATTTGCTTTTTTGCTTTTGATTCATCTAGCGCAACAAGTTTTGACCATGGTTTAGCGAAAGCTACTGGCGAATACCAGAGCGCTCCTACAACCATTGCTGCAATTGTCGCTAAGATGATACCTAAGTAATTTACGTCTACGTCCATAATTCCCCCTTATGTTTCCGTGATGTTTTAGATTCTTACTCCTGTTGTTTCTTCTACAACATAAATTTCTACTCCGCCGATACCTTCAGCAAATACGTTATACAGAGAAGCTGCTATCACGCTTAAAATAGTCATAAGTAAAACCAAAGTTAAACCTATAGCAAGTACGCCCATTAGTACTTGAAAGTCAACAAACGAAAACTGCTTAATTTCAAAGACAGTCCCCAAAAATTTCTCGAAATTAGAGACTAAACCAACAGCACCAGCAACAGTCCAAAGAACAATTAACGCAACAACACTCAACAACATCGCAGCCGTATGAAAACATAACGATAGTTTAAAAACAGACCAAACATCTATGCGCCCAATAACTTGGCGATAGCTTCGTTCTTTACGAATACGTGCAGACAGTTTTGTATTTCTAGAACTTGATGTTCTTCTTGCAGTCTTCGATGTAGTTTTAGCTGTAGGCATGTAACCCTTTGTTTTTGAACAGAATAAAAGTATAGCTACTCTTGAGTGGCATCTTTGTCGTCACGCTCTAAAACTCGCGCAACGGCAACAATCTGCTCATCATCTCCTGGGCGAGCTACGCGGACACCGCTTGCTGCTCTTCCTTGAAGTGAAATGTCGGAAACATTAGTACGAATAATATTTCCTGCACTTGAGAAAACTAAAATCTCGTCAGTTTCGTCAACACTGAACGCACTAACAACATTTCCTCGTTCTGGTGAAACTTTTACTCCACGAACTCCTTGACCACCGCGACCTTGTCTATTAAATGCATCTTGCTCTGTTCTCTTTCCGTATCCTTGTTCAGAGACATAAAGCAATACAGCTCCAGGTCGTGCAACATCACAACCAACAACGAAATCATTTTCGTTCTTTAATTTCATTCCACGAACACCAGAAGCATTTCGACCCATAGGACGAACATTTTCTTCGGAGAATCTAATTGTCATACCATCACGTGATGTTAAGAATATGTCGTTATCTCCGTTAGTTTGAACAACAGCTACGAGCTCGTCATCTTCACGGAGGTTGATAGCGATTAAACCACCCGAAATTCTCGTATCGTAGTCATTCATTCTCGTCTTTTTAACTACACCACGCTTGGTTGCAAATAGAAGGTATGAGCCATCTTCATAAGTTCTAGTGTCAATAATTGTTTGGACAGATTCACCTGCATCAAGAGACAAAAGGTTAACTAAAGCAGTACCTCGAGCTGTACGATCTTTCATCGGAATTTCATGAGCTCTTAATCTGTAAACGCGTCCTCTGTTTGTAAAGAAGAGTAGATATGCATGTGCTGTCGTTGTTAACAACTGAGTTATGTAATCTTCATCTTTTAATTTTCCACCAGAGACACCTCGGCCACCTCGGCCTTGAGTTCTAAAAGCGTCTATGGCAACAGTTTTTATGTACCCATTTTGTGACAACATAACAACAAGTTCTTCATCGTCAATTAAGTCAAGCACATTTATGTCTGATGCATCTGCTGTAATTTGGCTGCGACGATCAGTTGCATATTGATCTCTGATTGCAATAATTTCCTCTTTTATAACTGACTTCAATTTATTTTCGTCATTTAAAATTGCTTGAAGAGCTGCAATCGTTTGCTGTAGTTCATCGTATTCATTTGTAAGCTTTTGACGTTCTAATCCTGTTAAACGTCGCAGTGGCATGTCAAGAATATGGTTCGCTTGTATTTCAGAAAAATCAAATGGAGAAGCCATCAAAGCAGTTCGTGCTTGCTCTGCGTCTTCGCTACCACGAATCGTTGCAATAACTTGATCGAGCATGTCTAAAGCACGAAGAAGACCTTCGACTATATGACTGCGGTCTAGAGCTTTTTGTAAACGATACTGACTTCGACGAGTTATAACTTCTTTTTGATGGTCAACATAAGCTCTAATTGCTTCAGCCAAGTTGAGCATCTTAGGGACACCATCGACAAGAGCCAACATGTTCGCACCAAAACTAGTTTGCATTGGAGTTAACTTATAAAGATTATTCAAAACAACATTTGCATTTGCATCTCGTTTAAGTTCAACAACTAAACGCGTAGCTCCTTTAGCGGATTCGTTTCTTAAAGCTCTGATGCCTTCAAGTTCATGATTATTAACAAGTTCTGCAATTTTCTTTTCAATAGTTTCAACAGCTGTTTGGTATGGAAGTTCGCTAACGATTATTTGTGAATTATTTTTTCCTTCAACAATTTCTGCGACTGCACGCATTTTTATAGAACCACGACCAGTCCTATAGGCATCTAAAATTCCTGCACGTCCAAGGATTATTGCTCCAGTTGGAAAGTCAGGACCTTTAACAAATTCCATTAGATCATCTGGTGTGGCTTGCGGATTATCGATCACGTGAACACATGCGTCGATGACTTCACCAAGATTATGTGGAGGGATGTTAGTAGCCATACCAACAGCGATACCTTGAGAGCCATTGACTAAGAGGTTAGGAAAACGAGAAGGCAAAACAACTGGTTCTTTTTCTTTACCGTCGTATGTATCAACAAAATCAACCGTATCTTCATCAAGGCCGTTAAGCATTTGCATTGCAAGTGGAGCTAAACGACATTCTGTATAACGCATAGCTGCAGGTTGACTGTCTGGGTCTGGTGAACCGAACGCACCATGACCATCAACGAGAGGGTGACGCAAAGAAAAGTCTTGCACCATACGTGCAAGTGCATCATAAATTGCACTGTCTCCGTGTGGGTGATATTTACCCATTACTGCACCAACAACTTGTGCACATTTTGTATAAGGACGATCAGGTCTCAAACCAGAATCGTACATTCCGTAAAGGATTCTTCTATGAACTGGTTTCAAACCATCTCTTGCATCAGGTAATGCACGTGAAACAATAACTGACATTGCATAATCAAGGAACGAGCGTTCCATTTCTTCTTGGATCTCTATTGGCTCAATTGAAATTGCAACGTTTGAATCAGTGATATCTACTTCGTTTGATTCGTTATTGTTATCATCCATTACCGGTGTCCGCCCTTTTTTGCTTAGCGAGTTAATACGCTAAAAGTAGAAGATTATTCTATCAAATATTTGGTCCATTTATCTCTTTAATCTATATATTCACCAGGTATTTCTCGTTCAAAATAGTTAAAAAAATTTGATACGTGATTTTGATTGTTTTTTACTTTTATTTTTCTTAAAACAGCTCGCCTGAAGCAAGTAAAACACTTGAACCTCCAACTCTTGGAACTAAATCTCCAAATTGATTGTTTTCAAGTGATATGTAAATTTCACTAGGTCTTCCCATTTTTTCACCTTGATGAATAGTTAAATTTTTACCGTCTATAAAACTTCTTTTGTATTCGTAGAGATAGTGACTTAACGATCCAGCGGCAGAACCTGTTGAAGGGTCTTCCACCATATCACCTGGATCGCCAATAAACATTCGCGTATTAACAACTGTTTCATTTTTGTCGAATGAAAAAGCATAAATATGATGTGCAGGAAATCCTTCAAACATTTTGTGTAAATCATTTTGGGCAGGAATAATTCTATTTAAAGAATCTTTATTCATCATCGGAACTATCAGAAATGTTAACCCTGCAGAAAAAAACTCAATTGGATAGTCATCATCGAATGTCGACTTTTCTATCCCTAGATTTTTCGCTAAAAGTTCTTTGTCTATTTTGCTAGCATCATATTTTTTACATGGCTGTTGAAACATAAACGCTTTGTTATCTTCAAACTCAATCCTTGTTGGGCCTACACCTAATTCAACAATAAAGTTTTCAGGCTTTTCTTGTTTTTCATTGTACAAGTGCAGCGAGGTGCCAACGGTTGGATGTCCAGCCATTGGCAATTCGTGTGTCATTGTAAAAAAGCGTATTTGTGCTTCATGAGCAGTGTTTTCTGGTTCAAAAATAAATGTAGTTTCAGGCAAAGAAAACTCTCTAGCAATTTTTTGCATCAGATCGTCGCTTGGAAGAACATCTAAATTTCTACAGTCAACAACTGCTAATGGTCCACCAGAAAATTTCTTCGAAGTAAAAACGTCGTATAAAAAAAATTTCATTCTTAGATGTCTAAGAAACGAACATCTTTAGCATTATGTTGAATGAATGCTTTTCTCAATTCGACATTCTCACCCATCAAAACAGAACATGCTTCGTCAGCTAACGCTGCTTGTTCAACATTAATTTGAAGCAAAGTGCGTTGCGCGGGATCCATAGTTGTAGCCCATAACTCGTGGAAGTCCATTTCACCAAGACCTTTAAGGCGTTGAATTTCAGGTTTCTTTCCTTCGTTCGCGTCTAAAAATTCTTGAAGCGCAGCATCGTCTTTGATGTATCTTTTAGTTTTTCCAACTACAGCACTATAAAGCGGT
This sequence comes from Acidimicrobiia bacterium, assembly GCA_046331265.1. Taxonomy (GTDB): domain Bacteria; phylum Actinomycetota; class Acidimicrobiia; order IMCC26256; family JAGPDB01; genus JAGPDB01. The sequence goes on from JAXLRE010000013.1 coordinate 5,157, forward strand.
GGTTGAGCTGCATATACGAAACCAGCTTCAACTAGAGGACGCATTTGACGGAATAAGAAAGTTAGGAGCAAAGTTCTAATGTGACTACCGTCTACATCAGCATCAGCAAGGATAACAATCTTGTGATAACGAGCTTTTTCAATATCAAACTCATCAGCAAAACCCGCCCCGATAGCTTGAATTAGAGCTTGAATTTCTTGGTTTTTTAGCATTTTATCTAGCCGTGCGCGCTCTACATTTAAGATCTTTCCACGAATTGGAAGGATAGCTTGTGTGCGAGGATCACGTGCATCTTTTGCTGAGCTTCCAGCAGAGTTACCCTCCACAATAAATATTTCTGATTCTGCTGCATCTCTTGAAGAACAGTCAGCTAATTTACCTGGAAGGCCTGCACCTTCTAACGCAGATTTTCTTCTTGTTAAATCTCTAGCTTTATGTGCAGCTTGGCGTGCTTCAGCTGCTTTTAATATTTTTGTAACAACTAGCTTTGCGTCACCAGGATGTTCTTCAAGCCAATCACGAACTTTTTCGTTAGTGGCTTTTTCAACCAACGATCGCATTTCTGTATTACCGAGTTTTGTTTTTGTTTGTCCCTCAAATTGAGGATTAGCAAGTTTCACAGAAACAATGGCGGTTAAACCTTCACGAATATCTTCACCGGTTAGATTTTCGTCCTTTTCTTTAAGCATTCCTTTAGAACGCGCATATTTATTAAGCGCATTTGTCATAGCTTTTTTAAAGCCCTCTTCATGCATACCACCTTCGGTAGTAGCAATATTGTTTGCAAATGAGTGAAGTCCTTCGTTATAACCTGTGTTCCACTGCATAGCTACATCAACTTCGTTATCTTCTCCTTTTTCGTAAAAATAGATAACATCTTCAATTAAAGCTTCTTTTGAAGTATTCAGGTGTTTAACAAAATCTATTAATCCACCTTCAAAATGAAAATCTTTTTCAATTGGATCTTCGCTACGCAAATCTTTAAAAGTTATGCGAAGACCTTTGTTAAGAAAAGCCATTTCACGTAAACGTTCGATAAGCGTTCTTGAATTAAATTCGATTGTTTCAAAAATTGTTGGATCTGGCCAGAATCTAACTAGTGTTCCAGTAGTAGAACTACTTCCTTCTTTTTGCAGTGAACCTTGTGATTTACCGCCGTCTTTAAAAGTAATTTTATGTGAAGCACCATCACGATTAATTTCAAGATCAAGTTGTGAAGATAACGCATTAACAACGGAAATACCTACACCATGAAGACCACCAGAAATTTTGTAACCTTCACCACCAAATTTTCCACCAGCGTGTAAAACAGTTAAAACAACTTCCGCAGCAGACATACCTTCATATTCAGGGTGAGGATCTACAGGAATACCACGACCATTATCTTGAACAGAACAGCTACCATCTTCATGAATTACAACATTTATTTCATCGCAAAACCCAGCCATGGCTTCGTCTACTGAGTTATCTATAACTTCGTAAACAAGGTGATGTAAACCGCTAGGACCAGTAGAACCAATATACATACCTGGTCGTTCACGTACTGGTTCTAGACCCTTTAAAACAGTGATATCTTTTGCTGCATATGCCATGTTTTTTGACCCAATTCCCCGCTTAAATTAAGAGCTTTATTCTAACAGAAAATAGAGTAAAAAGTGCCTGTGAAGAAAAAATATTGAGTAATTTTTTTGCCAGTTTTACAGCTTAATTCCAACAGAAATTGAATTAATTTTTTCTACATTTGAGATTTCATTTATTCGATCTAGAATATTTTGTGACATGTAATTTATTTGTGTTACCCACGCGCCATGTTTTGCAGTTAAATATAAAACTCCATTTCTTATATATTTAACTTTTACATTCGCACTTACGTCACTACCAACAATACTTTCCCAAATTTCATGTATGTTAGAAATAACTAAAACATTTGTATTGGCAGAACTGTTAGAGAATTGTTCCACGCATTGTTTTATTGTAAGAGTTGTCTTGGCACACGTATTTTCAACTTCTTCTAGATCTATTAATTCATCAGCTGTGAAGTTGCTTATGTAAGACACTTTTTTATCTTAACATTCGTTATTTATTTGGCCATTATCTACTAAAAATGTTTTATCAACCTTCAGGGTGCTTGGTATCTGCGTAGCAGTCGTCACAAAGGTCTGTGCAGCCGGTAGGCACTCAACCAACCTATGTGTTCGCCCTATATCTAGCTCAGAAAACACGTCATCAAGTAATAAAACTGGGTTATCGCCTGTTTCATCATGAACCAATTTATGTAATCCCATTTTCAATGCCAAAGCCATTGATCTTTGTTCACCTTGACTAGCTTGAGTTCTTGTATCTCGATCATGAATTTTTAATAAAAAGTCATCTCTGTGTGGACCAACAACGCTGTGTCTTCTTATATTTTCAATATAAGAATATTCTTCGATTTTATTTTTAAATAATGAAGTTATATCTCCTATTTCAATATCTTCATTAATTTCTTTGTCATCAGTGTCGTTACCTATTACCTTAGAAATATAATTTATTGATATTTCTGAATTTTCACCAGAAATATGATTATATGAATTCTGAAGAGATTCTCTCATATTTTTTACTGCAGTTAATCTTGCTCGAATTATTTGAGAACCACTCATAATTAATGATTCGTTTAAAACTTCTAAAACTCCATTATCATATTCATCAGATTTTAAGTAAGCATTTTTTTGCTTCAATATTTTTGAATAGTCACTAAAAGCTGTGACATATTTTTTCGAAATAGATTGCAAAGAATCATCAAAGACTTCACGTCGTAAAGAAGATGTTCCCTTAATAATATCTAAATCATCTGGAGTAAAAATGCTAACTCTTAATGTATTACTTAAATCTTTTATTCTTTTAAGTTTTTGGCCATTCACTAATACGCTATTACGGCCTTGAGTATTTATTACTACAAATATATCTTGTGGACGCAAATCATCGGTTATTTTTACTTTAATTTCGGCGTTATTGCTTCCTTTAGAAATAACATCGTCATCACTTACATGCCGAAAACTCTTAGAATGAGAAGCCCAGTAAATTGCCTCTAAAATAGATGTTTTTCCTTGACCATTATCACCAACAAAGGCAGTAACACCTTTAGTTAATTCAATATTGCAGCTTTTAATAATTCGAATGTTTGTTAACTCAAGCGAAGTTAAATACATTTCTAATTTGTTTAGCTAACACGAACTGGCATCAATAGATATGTGAAACTTTTTTGGTCTGTTCCATGTAAAGTCGCTGGCTTTAATGGATCAATTGTTTCAATAACAACTTCATCAGAGCCAGAAGCACTTAAACCATCAAGTAGATATTCTGAATTAAATGCGACTTCTAATTCTGCACCTTCTACTTTCGCATCTACATATTCATTTGCTTCACCAATTTCTTGTGCAACTTGTCGAAGTTCTACACCATCAGTTTTCATGATTAAACGAACTGGTTGAGAATTTCGATCTTGTGCAACTAATCGAACACGCTTTACTGCTTCTGCAAGTGAGTCTCTCGAAATTGTGACGGCATTTGGATATCCTTTAGGAATCAATTGCTCGTAGTTTGGATAGTCTCCATCAATCAATCTCATGTTAATAACAGCATTATCTACATGAAAACTTACTTCTCGCTCACCTAGAACAACTTCAACTTCGCCTTTTCCTAAAAGTCTTTGAACTTCGGCCAAGCCTTTAGCTGGCACCAATACTGAAGTTCCAGCTTTCATAATTGAAAGACCTTCAACATCTCTTAGAGCTAAACGATATGAATCTGTTGCAACAAATCTCAAACCTTTATCTGTCGAAGTAAGTAAAACGCCACATAATATTGGTCGTGCTTCATCTTTACTTGCTGCAACAATGACTTGTTTGAGTCCTTCGTTAAATGCACTGGCTTCAACACGAACTGCATTACCTTCAACATCATTTAATCTTGGATATTCTTCTGCATTAAGGGTACGCAGTGTAAAGCTTGAACGATTAGATGTTAATGTTGCTCCATTTTCTTTAACTTCTAACGTAACTGTTCCATCTTCTAATGACCGAACAATATCTGAAACTAATCTTGCTCCCAAAACAACTGTTCCATCGCCTTGCGTATGAGCCATAACATTTACTTTGATTGTTAAATCCAAATCTGAACCTGTAATTGTTACATCATTGCCTCTAGCTACAATTTGAACTCCAGACAAGACTGGTAATGCACCTGCTCGTGTAGCTACAGCTCTAGAAGCGCTCTGCAATGCTTCTAAGAATGTATCTTTTTCTATCTGGATTTTCATTTTTCCTCCAATGTTATATATAGATTAAAAAAATTAATTACAGTAATAGGTCTGTGGAAAGTGGATAAGTTATCATTTATCCTGCTCAGACTAGATAAATTTGTCCACAGCATATACACAGTTATCCACAGGAAAGAAATGTAGTTATTTACCGGTTCTAAGGTTTTACCCTGATTGGTCGGAGTTAATCCACATTTATCCACAAGTTTATCCACTAGTTGCCTCCCGGGTAGCCAGAAGGATTAGCATATGACGAATTATTTTGCTGGGCAGGACCCATTTTAATGCGACCAATCAATTCGTTTACTTGCTCAAAAACCATAGGTTTTTCAGTCATTTGTTGTTTAACTTTTTCAACTGCATGCATCACGGTCGTATGGTCTCTTCCGCCAAAAACTTCTGCGATTCTAGGAAATGAATAATCTGTAAGTTCTCTAAATACATACATTCCAATTTGCCTTGCAGTGACTAACGGACGCCTTCTTGAAGAACCACATAAATCTTCAATACTCCAACTGAACATATTGGCTGTTTCTTCTAATATAACTTGAGGCGTGATAACACGTGTTTTGTTATCAGGCAATAAATCACTTAATACTTGCTTTGCTACATCTTCGGTCAAAACTGCTCTATGTAGTGAAGAATACGCAGCAACTCGAATTAATGCACCTTCGAGTTCTCTAACGTTGTCATAAATATTGCTTGCAATAAAGGTCATAACTTCATCTGGCACATTATGTAAACCTTCAGAATATGCCTTTTTACGTAAAATTGCTAAACGTGTTTCAAACTCGGGTGGTTGAACATCTGTAATTAGTCCCCACTCAAATCGTGATCGTAATCGATCTTCTAATGTTTGAATAGATTTAGGAGGGCGGTCAGAACTTAAAACAATTTGGCTTGCAGCTTGATGCAAAGAATTAAATGTGTAAAAGAATTCTTCTTGTAACTGTTGTGATCTTTCTAAGAACTGAATATCGTCAACAAGTAAAACATCAACTTCTCGGTAACGTTTTTTAAATGCTGCTGTAGAGTTAGTTCTAATTGATTCAACGAATTCGTTCATGAAAGTTTCAGTCGAAACATATCGTACTTTTTTGTTCGGAAACATTTTCATTACATAGTGGCCAATAGCATGTAATAAGTGAGTTTTTCCGAGGCCAGCAGACCCATAAATGAATAGTGGATTGTAGCTTCTAGCTGGAGATTCAGCAACACTAAGTGCTGCTGCATGTGCAAATCTATTCGATGTTCCTATAACAAAATGATCGAATGTATATCGAGGATTTAAACCAGTTTCATCATGTTCAAAAACAACATTTGGTTGGTTATTTTCATAGGTTGTATTAGCTGTAGATGGTGGAGTTGTTTGTGAAGTAGTAAAAGTCTTTTCTGCAACTTGAGCTTGAATGTCATTTCTTATATCTATTGTGTTGTCTTCGTCTCTAGTTCTTGTTTCAACAATAAAGTTAATTTTTATTGGAGTTTCTGAAATATTTTCAATTGCATCTTCAATGATTGAACTAAATGCAGCAGTAATTTTTTCATGTGCAACACTTGAAGGTACAAGTATTGTTATGTCATCAATTTGAGATTTTGAATCGACACGACATCCAGCAAACCATGTGTTCCACGATGCATCAGAAAGTTGATCTCTTATCTGTGCGGCGATTAAATCCCACACTTGTGTTGATGAAGTTAATATTGATTGGCTTTCCATAGTTCGTCCACAGTCTTATCCACACTTGTGGATATTTTTCTACTCGTGTAAACCTATCCCCACTCTGCGTATTATCAGCGTAGAGACGATATTTATGAAAAGCTAACACCAAATTATGAAAAACACAAAATAAGTTTTCCACCACCTGTTGATTACTATTTTACACAGATTCAAGTAATCCACATGTTGGCTACAAAATGCACTAATAATTAATTGTTTGCATAATTAATACAGACTAATTAGCGATAATTGGTACTAGCAAAGGCCTTCCTGTTAGAATTTATTCTTCCAAAATTTAAATTAAACAAGAGGCCAATATGTCGACAAAGCGTACATTTCAACCAAGCAATCGTAAGAGATCTCGTAAGCATGGTTTCACTACACGTATGGCGACGAAAGCTGGTCGTGCAGTTCTTAAACGTAGAAGATTAAAAGGCCGTAAACGACTTAGCGCATAAAGTGTCTATAAGAAGTTCCACTCTTTATAAAATTCGCGGTAAAAATACTTGGGAACAAATAAATAAATCTAAAACTTTCTCATCAGATTTCATTTGGATCAAATCATTTTACGATCAATCACATGCAAACGAGCCAGTAAAATTAGGCTTTGCAATATCGAAAAAATATGGCAATGCAGTTAAACGCAATCGTTTTAAAAGAAGAGTTAGAGAGACATTAAGAATATTTCAGAAAGAAAATAATTCATTTAACGGTTGGGTTTTTCTTGTCGGCGTAACAAAAAATTTTGAGAATGAAGTGTCTTATAATCAGATTCAAAATGCATTTTCAGCCTTTGTTTTAAGGCTCAAATGATGTTGATGTTTAATCCCTTTAAAATTGAAAAAAATAAAATTAAACTAATTAATCCATTCTGGTGGATATTATTTCTAGTGGTATTTTTACATCGTACGTATTCACGCTTTCTACCAAATCGATGCAGGTTTTATCCAACATGCTCATCTTATGCTCGCGACTGTTTAAAAAATTTTGGAGCAACTAAGTCACTTTATTTAATAGCAAAGCGCTTATCTAAATGTCATCCATTTCATCCAGGTGGAATAGATAAAATTGACGCTTGAACAGGATAAATAGTCAAATAAAATAAATTACTGTTTGTGAATATTTTTCTTTTGAAGTCTCATTTCTAGCTCTACAACATATAAAATGTTTCGACTAATGAGCGATCTATAAATCGAAGTTTCGACATTGATGAGATTTATAACTAAAAAGAAAAGATAAACATGCTTGAGCCGTTTGAAAAATTTATTGGATTCTTAATTTCTAGAATTTATGAAGTTATTCCAAATGTTGGTATTGCCATAATCCTTGTGACTTTACTTGTCATGCTTTTAGTGTTTCCACTAACACATAAGCAGACTAAATCAATGCTTGCTACGCAAGCAATACAGCCACAAATTAAGGCGCTGCAAGCTAAATATAAAGATGACCGCCAGAAACTTAGTGAAGAAACAATGAAACTTTATAAAGAGTCAGGCGTAAATCCCCTTGGCGGCTGTTTACCCCTTGTGATACAAATGCCCTTTTTCTGGGCAATATTCAGAGTTGTCCGAGATATTGAAAAGTTTGCAGGAACAGACACAAAACTATTTAAAGCTTTATGTGCACCAGTTAAAACAGTAAAGTTATGTAAAGCAGATGCTGCAACATTAGAGAAAGCTGGATTTAGCGCTGAAAAAGCTGAACAGTTGGCAAGTAAATTACCTATTAACAAAGAATTCCTAGGATTACACCTAACGAATAGTTTGAAATCGATTAAAAATCCATCTGTTTCAACAATTACAGCTTATGTAATTCTTATTATTTTGCTTGCAATAACTTCTTATATTTCAATGTCAAGACAACAAAAAATGAATCCTAATACTCCTTCACAAATGAAGATATTAAAATACATTTTTCCTGTAGGTATTTCATTGACAGGTATATTCTTCCCTGCTGGTTCAAACCTCTATATTTTAACCAGCTCAACATGGAGAGCATGCCAGCAAGAATTCTTATATAAGAAGATAATAAAACCACATCGAGAAAAATCAGCTACAACAAAAACAGAAGAAGCTGAAGATAGTGATAATACATATATACCTGGTGTAGCTCGCCAGAAGCGTAAGAAAAAGTAGCTTTAGAAAGGACTAAAATGGAATGGATTGAATCAACGGGAAAAACTATTGAAGAAGCTGTTGAAAAAGCTTTAGATACATTAGGGGTACACAAGAAAGAGCTTCAATACGAAATAATTTCTGAACCTAAAAAAGGTGTTTTTGGAATTGGCGGCTCAGAAGCTAGAATAAAGGCAAGAGTTAAACCAATTTCTAGAGAAAAGCCTCGTGATAAAAAACGAGGGACAGGCGCTCGCAAACAGACAACAAAGAAAACAGCTCCGAGGAATACACAAAGCAAACCTAGGCGTGCCAAGAAAGAAGAAAAAATGGAAGACAATCAAGAGAGCACAACAGTTGAAAAGAAAGAGTATGCCGCTCCTCTGGAAACTCAAGCGCAGTATGCTAAGGATTTCTTAAATGGATTAGTTTCTTATTTTGATGACGCCTGCAAGATTTCTTCTGAGTTTGAGGAAGATACTATTAATATAGCTGTTGATGGTAAACAAGTTGGTTTATTAATTGGATCGAGAGGGTCAACACTTTTTGCTGTTGAAGAATTGATGCGCGCCGTTGTACAAGCTAAAGCTGGTGGGTTTACTGCTCGCATGTATTTAGATATAGGTGGGTACCGCTCAAAACGTAAAGAAGCATTAGCTGAGTTTGCTACAAACCTTGCAAATAAAGTTAAAGAAACTGGACGAACCCAAGTATTAGAACCAATGGTTGCTGCTGACCGTAAAATTGTTCATGATACCATTGCTGCTCTTGAAGGCGTTACAACTACATCTGAGGGATACGATCCAAAGCGTAGAGTAGTTGTTATGCTTGGCGACGCATCATTAGATGATTGATCAGTTTTCAAAACAAGATTTAAATAGCTGTTTAACTAGATCAAAAGATTACGGCTTTTTATCGCCGCAAGATATCAATTATCAGATAGAACACTCTGCTGATTTTCTGGATAGTATTGGCATAACTAACGGCACTGCAGTCGACATTGGTGCTGGCGGTGGTCTACCCAGCTTGGTATGGCTATGGAAATGTCCAGAGATGAATATTCTAGCGATCGATTCAATGGAGAAAAGAACAAATTTTTTGAAAGATATTGCTGACGAATATAAAGATTTAAATGAACGATTCACAGTATTAAATGCAAGAGTCGAAACCCTAGGAAATAACCATAAATATAGAGAGCAATTCGATACTGTTGTATCAAGAGGCTTTGGAAGCCCTGCAGTTACAGCAGAGTGCTCGAGCGGACTTTTAAAAGTCAATGGTACTTTATATGTGAGCGGTCGACCAGAAAACGAAGAATTAAGATGGGATAAAAAACAGTTGGAGTTACTTGGACTTGAGTTCGAAGAGGTAAGAACCGGTAAATACTCCCATGTTGCTGTGTTGACTAAAAGAAAAGAATTAGACCACACATATCCACGGACTACTAAACAAATTTCTAAAAAACCCTTGTGGTAGTTTCTAAAAACTAATTGTTTCACGTGGAACATTCCTCTATTTGGATTTTTTTTATTTAAGTACTAGAGTATGGATCTTCCAAGGAGGTTTTGCGTGAATGATGATTTAAGAAGACGTAGTATGAGGATTTTTTCTCACGTTCGAAGAGATCAAGAAAATCAAGAGAAAACAGATGGTAATAGAACAGATCCTTCAACATCTGACGCAAGCCAAAATGTAAATTCTCCTGCTGCTCCGACCTCAGCACAAATTTCGACTCCGTCTCAGGATCAAGTCAAAGCAGAAAGCGTCACGAACTCTCAACAGTCAAGCGAAGATCAAATTGTTGAAGCAAAATACGAAGTACCTCGCGTCATAGCTATAGCGAATCAAAAAGGTGGCGTTGGAAAAACAACTACATCTGTTAACTTGGGAGCTTCACTAGCTGAAACTGGCTGTCGAGTGTTGATAATTGATCTTGATCCTCAAGGGAATGCTACTACAGGATTAGGTATACAACATAGAGATCTTGAAGGATCTGTTTATGATGTCATCATTAATGATAAGGCATTGGAAGACTGCACCGAACCAACCTCTGTAAGAAATCTATTTGTAGTTCCTGCAACTATTGACTTAGCTGGAGCAGAAATCGAATTGGTCCCTGCCTTTTCCCGAGAGATGAAATTGAAACGTGCAATCGTTGAGGTCAAAGACGAATACGACTATATTCTTATCGACTGTCCTCCTTCTTTAGGACTGCTAACTGTAAACGCCCTTGCTGCTTCTGATGATGTGATTGTTCCTATTCAATGTGAATATTATGCACTTGAAGGCTTAGGACAATTGCTTCGTAATGTGAGTCTTGTTAAATCAAACTTAAATCAAGAATTAGACATGCGCGGAATTATCTTGACAATGTACGATGCTAGAACAAAACTGGCCGAACAAGTCGAAGCTGAAGTGAGAGAGCACTTCGGTGAAAAGGTATATAACACAGTAATACCACGTACAGTAAGGCTTTCAGAGGCTCCATCGTTTGGACAGCCTATAATCACATTTGATCCAACATCTCGAGGAGCAATAGCTTATCGGGAATTAGCAAAGGAAGTAAGAAATGGCGAGAGTAAGCGGATTGGGTAAAGGACTCGGTTCTTTAATACCTAGCGAAAATCAACCTGTATCGGTGTCAGGAATAGATTCAATTGCTATTGCTGATGTTAAACCCAACCCGTACCAGCCTAGAAAACATTTTGATGAAGAGTCATTATCAACACTTGCAGACTCAATCCGCGAGTTAGGAGTACTGCAGCCAATTCTTGTCCGTCCTGTAGATAATGGATACGAGATTGTTGCTGGAGAAAGAAGGTGGCGTGCAGCTAAGCGTGTAGGGCTAACTTCTATACCAGCTCTTATCCGTGAAGTTGACGATACTATTTCGTTAGAGCAATCAATTGTTGAAAATATTCAACGAAGTGATTTAAATCCTCTTGAAGAAGCTGCTGCATATCAACAGTTGATCGAAGAATTTTCTTTAACACATGACCAAGTTGCAAAACGAGTAGGGAAATCTCGTGCGTCAATAACTAATGTTCTAAGACTGCTTGTACTCCCTCCTTCTATACAAAAACTCGTTAGAGATTCACAACTAAGCATGGGACATGCTCGTGCATTACTTGCAAGCCCAGACAGAGTCTTTCAAGAGAAAATCGCTAAACAAGCAGCTGCAGAAGGATGGTCGGTCAGAGCGGTTGAGGAAGCTATTCGCGCAGTATCCGAAGATGAAATTGACTTAACAAAACCAGCTAAAAAGACTCAATTACGTGCTCCAGGATTGATTGAGCTTGAGAACTTGCTTGGAGACTTTCTTGATACTCGAGTCAACATTTCAATGGGTGCTGATAAAGGCAAGATCTCAATTGAATTTGCAACATTAGAAGATTTAGAAAGAATATATCTTTTAATGTCAGAATCTCAAAATCAAGTTAACGCTTAATTATTCACTGTATTTGATAACAGTTTGAATAGCAGTTGCTATTGCTTTTGCTATGTCAACACTACGTTCGCGAACTAGTTTTACCATCGTAATATCTGAGGTATCACATAGTTCGATAATAACGCATGGCATCTTTGATTCCTGAAGAAGTGGATACATACGCCCCACGATTTCGTCTGGATCCGATTTTAATATTTTTGAAAGCTCATGTTGTATAGCTCCAGCGAAAGATGCTCCTACCATTGATCTATACCGTGAGTTGGAGAAAAATACGCATCTTCCTGCAGCTGCAAATGAAGGAATAATTGAGAATAGAAAATCAATACCATTTCTATTAGCTTCAATTGCTACATCTGACTCATTTGCACCTTCGTGATACAAAGGAATCTTTAGCCCCATATCGAATAACTCTTTAATCAACCTATCACCGACAATAGTGAAAGTAGGATCTATATTTAGTCCAACTCTGTAGCTAGAAGTTTCGTCTCTTGATTGCCATTTAATTTTTTCTCTTAAACTTGTTGCTGAGCTAGAAGCAAAAGTTGAGACACGTTCTAAAGCTATTACAGTATTAGGGCCACATATTCCGTCAGAGCTGATCGCCATATTCCTTTGAAATTCACGGAGAGCTTGTGCGGTTTCAGCTCTAAAAATTCCATCTTCTCTTCCTGAGTCAAAACCTAAAGAGTTTAAACGATGTTGTAATTGTGCAACGTCATCGCCACGAAACATCGGTTGACGTTCATATAAAAGTCGATCACCAAGTTTGAACGTATTGAGGTTTAATTCATTCCATGTTTCTTCATCAAAAATACCAGTGATTGGTAAGCCGTGAATTTCTTGATAGGACCTAAGTGCAGTTTCTGTATCTATACCTAATTTTCCAATTTCGGTTTCACTTATGTCGTACCCAAGTTTCAATAATCGAGCCTGTAAATTAGAAATAGAAAGGGGAGTATCGTTCTCCACATCATCCCCTTTCGGACAAATAGTATCTTACAGAAGATTTATATAATATCAGACAAATCTTCTAGTAATCCAGCCTTATTTTTAGCGCCTACTAAACGCTTAATAGGCTGCCCATCCTTAAAGACAATGAGAGTTGGAATACTCATAACTTCGAACCTGCGAGCTAAATCAGGATTTTCATCGACATTGACTTTCCCTATTGTGAGCTTGTCAGAATTTTCAGTTGCGATTTCGTCTAGAACTGGTGCGATCATTTTACAAGGTCCACACCATTCTGCCCAAAAATCTACGAGTATTGGCTGTTCTGATGTAGAGATTGCTTCATCAAATGATGTCGCATTCAGAGTAGTAGTTGACATTATTTTCTCCAGTCTGCGTAAACGCTAGTGCTTAGTATTTTAGACTCAACGCTAATTACTTACCTAATCTTCCAAGGATTCAATATATTTTTCTGCTTCAATTGCAGCCATCGCCCCTGTCCCAGCAGCGGTTATAGCTTGACGGTACACATGATCGGCAACGTCACCAGCTGCGAAAACTCCTTCGATATTGGTTGCAGTTGAACGATTTTTAGTTGTTAAATAGCCAAAATCATCAGTTTCCAGTACCCCTTTAAACAAATCAATATTAGGGCTATGACCTATAGCAACAAAAAGACCGGTAATATCTAATGTTGATTCTTCATTGGTAATAGTGTTTCTAAGTTTCACACCACTGACTTTATTGTCACCTAAAACTTCTTCAACAACTTCATTCAAACGTAATGTTATTTTTTCATTATTTCTAACACGATCTTGCATGATTTTAGATGCTCGAAATTCATCTCTTCGATGGATTAAAGTAACCGAATCAGCAAAACGAGTTAAAAACAGGGCTTCTTCCATAGCACTATCACCGCCACCGACAACAGCAATATTATGACCCGAATAAAAAAAGCCATCACATGTCGCGCAAGTTGAAACTCCGTAACCCAATAATTTTGATTCGGATTCCAAACCAATCATTTTTGCCTTTGCTCCAGTAGATATGATTACTGTTTTTGCCTCATAAAGTTCCTGGTCAACATATATTTTTTTGATTTTTCCTTCAAGCTCAACGCTTGTGACATCTTTAGTTATAAATTCGGCATTAAATCGGCTTGCTTGTTTTCTGAATTGATCCATTAACTCTGGACCCATAATTCCGTCAGCGAATCCAGGAAAATTTTCAACCTCAGTAGTAGTCATCAATTGTCCACCTGCAGCTGCTCCTTCGATGACTAAAGGATTTAAATTTGCTCTAGCCGCATATATTGCTGCTGTTAGTCCTGCTGGACCGGATCCAATAATTACTACATCGCGAACGGACATTAAATCTCCAAACTAGTTACTATCTTTTAGCCCAAATAATTGAACCGATAACAATAAAAAATATTCCCCAAAGTGTATATGCAAGGTACGGCTCCATCAACAAAGTTGTAGCGCGAAAAGCAGCTATGACTAGGAAAAACAGTGACAATAAGGCCAGCGTTCCGATGACTAAACCGTATACGCTAAATCGTGCAGTGCTATGCGCAGGCTTTACGATTTTTTTTGTTGCTATATCAATAACTTTATCTACGCCATCTAATACAGTCTTATTCCATTGTTCCATAAATACCTCTTAGATATTGGGACTTACTATGTTAGACGCAGGCTTATCTTGTTGTCTTAACAAGAAACTTTTTCTTAATTAAAATCACCAAAAGATTTATTACTAATACAAATAAAACAAGAAAATATATAATTAACCAAAGGTCTTTAGAATGTTTTGTTTCTATATTTATTACTGAAGATTTAAGTGGTTTCGAAGAGAGCTGCGTTTTCGACGTACTTGGTATGTCAGCTCCTGACTCACTATAGCTTTTTTCGTTTTGTGGCTTAATCGATGGTGTTTGATCATCTGCAGAAGGGCTTTCTGTTTTTGAAGCCGTGTTTTTAACGGACATGTTCGAAGTATTCGAAGGTGATGTCAGGATAAGAGAAATTCCAAAGAGAACAAAAAGGATACAAGCTGCGACACTTATTTTGCTATAAAAAGTCATCTTATTTGAAGCATTCACGGTATCACGGTATCTTTTAAAGACTTTACTTGACAGTTCTTCTACTTGCGAGGACGAGACTCTATCTTCAAATGGATTAATTAATTCTTTTTGTTTATTAATAGTGTTTACAATCTCAGGATATTTTTCCCATTGTTTTACTTTTTTGATTATTTCATCTTTATTTTTCGGATCGCTAAAATCTAATGTTTCACAGTTATCAGTCAGGCAAGACTCTATGACAATAAGAGTAGCTATATAGTCGTCATCGACTAGATGCCCTGCTAGATCACTACTTTTAACTGGATATATCATTTTATTTCCTCAATATATGTGACGACTTTGTACATCGGATTAGTTCCTGCTTTTAAGTATTTTCTCTAAATTTATTCTTGCTCTGGCCAACCTCGAACGAAGCGTTCCTATAGGTATAGAAAGTTCATCTGCAGCGTGTTGGTAGTCGTAACCCATTAAATCAATCATCAACAACGCATTACGTTGGTCTTCATCTAATTTCTCTATTGCTTCATATATGAAATTAGTGTTGTCGGAATCATTAAGGGGGAGAGAATCACTTGCATTGTCATCAAGATGCTCTATCGTAACGATATTCTTGCGCCTTTGTTCTTTTTTGAGTTGATCTAAAAATGTTCTATACGAAATGGTGTAAATCCAGGTTGAATATGCCGAGTCGCCTTTAAAAGATTTAATTTTATGAGCGATGGTTAGTAATGCTTCTTGTGAAACATCTTGAGATTCAATTGGTGGACGACACCATTTATTACATAAAGTAATAACGAACGGTGCAGTTTTAATTATTAAATTTTCTATTGCTTTTGATTTTGACGGACTATCTTTTTGAGCACTGTGAATTTCAAATTCACTCGGTAGATCAAAATTGCTCACGCTTAATTGTATGTTAATTTTTGCCTATTATCAGGGAAAAGACCAATAAAATTAGAAGCGCGACAGCAATTGCAATACTTGCTTTAATAAGTACAGCTATCAAAATTAATGTTCTATCATTTCTCGGTTTCGAAGGTTTTAATGAACGTCTGATTTTTCTCGCTTTTCTTTTTGAAATTTTTATCTTTTCAATTCCGCCTGCAGGTGTAGATAGCGAATGTAGGAAACTTTCATCAATTAAAAGTTCTGCACTTTTTAAACGTTCTTCTCTGGAAAGTGACGTCAACGCATTAACTAAACTCTCTGCTCTCTGGATTTCAACAGGTGCAGTATTAGATTTTCGTGACGTTTTTGTTTTCATATCTATTTGATTGAGCAAGAATTTAGCAATAACGCCTATTGAATAGTAGTCACATGATTCATCGATAGGAGTTCCTTCGAAGAGTTCAGGTGCGGCACATGTATAGGCATTCGGTCCGCGTGTGAAGCCAGGGTCTGTCGAAGCAAGGACTCCAGGTGTCAAGAATCCAACAATAATGGGCTCTAATGATGGTGTTATCAATATAGATTCTGAGCTTAACGTGCCATGGATAACACCAGAATTATGGGCTATGGCTATTGCTTTTAATAACTTTGAGATAAATAAGTACATGTCTCTATGTGAAAGGTTAACTAACGATTTGTTATCAATGATTTTTGCTACATCGATATAGTCCCAAACAACATAAAACTTATTTTCAAGTTCGAAGCTATTTATGTAGTTCATAAAATAACGAGACTTAAGTTTTTTGCTTATAGATATTTCATTTTTTAAGTTATTAAGCGTTTGAGTATCTTGTAGTTGAGCAGAATCGAAGATTTCTATAATGACATGTTTTTTGTCTGTATGGTCGTAAGCTACGAATTGTTTAGAAAGTTTATTTAGTTCTAGTTCGCTTTCTATTTTGTATCTATTAGCGAAATCGTTCATTTTCATTTCAACACTATGCGGGGAGTTTTTTAACTGATGAAATCAATTGTTTTATGGACCTTTTTTCGATTGTGAGCAACAACATTAGAGGAATCATCGAAGATATAAGGCCAGCTAGAATGCTATAAAAGTTGTTTGAAATTTGGCTACTAGCAATATACCCAATAGCTGCAGCGGCAATGCTCATCGTCAAAATTGAGACCGACAGCTTGTGCTCCACAAAGTTATGGGTGAGTTTTGTATTAATTAATTTAATTGATAGGAATATCACGATCATATAAGAAATTGAAAACGATGTTGATATTCCAACGATTCCGAATTTATCTTTTAATGAAATTGCAAGGATAATATTTACTAAATTTTGAATCACATTTATGTAGAAAATCTTTTTAGTTAAATTGAATGCATTACCTATTCTTACACAGAATAAATATAATGAAAATGCAGGTAAAAATGATAAAAATCCAATCAATACCCTTGCTGTATGTTCGGCTTGACTCGAATTAATATTTCCATGCGATAAAAGTAGATCAAGTCCAGGAGTAGCAACGGCTATACCTATTGCAGATATTGCACACATAAACAAGATAAGAGATAGCGCACTTTGTTTAATTAGCTCGAGAGTCTTTTCGCCAGCATTTGTACCGTCCATTGAATGAGTTATTTTAGGAACCATAGTGGTCATTATTGAATTAGCGATTAACCCATGGGGGAGTTGAAAGAACGACCAAGCGACCAAATACATTGCTACGCCACCTTTAAACCCATTTGCTATCGCTATAATCACAAAGAGAGCTATTTGGTTGGCAAAAGCGTATGCAACCATCCATTTTGAGCTTGAAATCAGTGCTTTTATCGACTCATTTTTCCAAGAAACAAATTTAAATCGTCCCCCATTTTTGATAAAGACAACAGCGAGGATGAAGGTGATAGCGACGACTCCAAGAGTTGTTCCTATCGCTAAAACTTGTACATCGTTAGATTTAGTTAGGTTAACTAATGATGAATAATCGATATTTTGTTGAGATCTCACCCAAAGCACGGTAAGTATCACAATAATATTGTTAATTACAGGTGCGAATGCTGCTGCTACAAACTTTGCTCGAGCTGCCAAGTATGCGCTCATTGCTGAAGTTAATGCGTAGAAGAATATTTGAGGAAGAAAAAATAATAAGAAAAAAAGAACGAGCTCGCTTTGTGCATTTGCATTGCTTGACTTATTTAGTGAAGTCATAATATCTGCAATAAACGGTGAGAGCGCTAGACAAATTGCGGTTAAGCATAGAGAGCTAACTACAACAAATGAAATTAGTGCGTTATCAGATTCGCTGTCTTTGTTTTTGAATTGTCTTACAAAAAAAGGAACCATTGTAGAAGCAATTAGTGAACCCAAAATGAGCTCATACATCATATTTGGAGTTTCGTTTGCTAGAGAATATGAGTCACTAAGTCTCGTATAACCTAATGTTGTTCCGATAAGGACAACTCTTATGAAACCCAAAATTCTCGATGTTAAAGTGCCCGTAAATACATATAGTGAATTCTTCGCGCTTGTATTCAGAGCCATGATTAACCTACGTTTTCTTTAGTTATTTCAATAACTCTTGCTATAGGTCTTGATTTTGTTTTTCTAATGTGAGTTGCCCACCAGAGGCTGAGGAAAATTAAGGCACCTATGGCAATGAATAGGCCTACTCCGGAAAATGCTGTTGATCTTACTGTTGCGCTTTGCTCAACAATTGAAACTGAATTTTTTGGAGTTAAAACTTTAATAGTTACAGGGAACGAGCCTGATGTTTTTGCTCTAACAGGAATTTTTACAGTTGTGTTTTGTGATTTCAAGGTAATCTTAAATCTTGAAGCTTTTGGAAAGGACAGTTTATTACTATCGATTGTTACAATAACATTAATATTTTGGCTAGAAGTATTTTTGATAGTAACTGGAATTGTACTTTGATGCGATGTAATAGTTAAGGTCCGTTTTTGTGGTAATGCGATTAAATTTGCCGCTTCTTTAATCAGGTTATTTGCTGATTTTTTATTAACGATTTTTTGTGTACCGATATCTGAACGAGAAAAAATTGCTACATTCATCCATTCAGCTTGGATATATGAGATTGAATTTTGTTCATAAAGCGATTTTGCTGCAGCGCTAAGTTTTTCAACCTCTAATACATCATTCTTACTCGCTGATTTATTGATCTTTTTAGGTTCTTTGTATTTACTCAGTTTTCTAGATATTGTCTTATTCTCTTTTAAAACATTAAAGAAATCTTGTGTAGTTATAGTCTTTATAACTGGATTGTTACTTAGAGCCGTTAGAAAACTAACTACTACAGGTTTAGAAATAGTCTCTAGATTTATAGGGAGAATGAAGCCTCTTTCTAAGCTTGGAGATTCCAACATAATTACATTTAAAGCACTGATTAAATAATTTGCTTGTGTTGCTACATCTGCATTCTTTGGCATGTTTTCCATTATTTGAGTATCTGCAGCCGCGATTCTTATTTTTGAATCTCCGTTTTGAATAACACTTGGACCAAATTTTGGGCGTTCGTCTTTTGGAAGAGTATCGTCATCTACTATTACATTGTCGATTCCTGATTTAGTTAAATTTTCAACACTTGAATTTGTAACTGCCTGTGATACCAGAGTTCGTGATGGAGAAATAAAACCTTGTTCAGTTATTTTTGTTCTAGCTAAAGCTAGAAGTTCTTCATAATGTGAAGTTAAATCTTGTTTTTCTAATTCGGCAAAGTTGATAGGCACATAAGTATCAGAAATATACTCGATATTGCTTCCAACGTTTACAGGGAAAAGTGTACTTTCACCAGCACTATTAGGCTTTAGGGTCTTAATATATTTATATGCATTTAGTGTGTCAGCTGACAGCAGAACTGAGGCTTGGTACCCTCCAGTTGAAACACCATTAATTACTGATTGAGCGGTTATGAGTTTGTTGTATGTCTTATCTAACGTTTTTTGATTTTGTAATGAGCTTCTGTCAATTAAAGGCGAGTACTTTAACAAAGGTACAAGGTTTAATCTGTGTGAATATGCTGCACCGTTCGAACTAATCGATGGGATGTTTGTAACAAAACTATATTTTGTCTTTGCATTATTGTTTTGATCGATTTGAGAAATAGCAATTGGGAATATACCCGTGTTGCTTAGTTGCAATGTAGTAGCAGGGTCACCGTTTACTGGAATCTGCGTATTAAAGTTGAATGTTAAATCGCTATTTGTAGATGTGCTTGTCAGGTCAACTTCAATAGAATCTTTTACTTTTCCTAGCCCTAAATTTGATGTGAAATTATAAAGTTCGCTTTGGGTATTAGTTGGTTTCAATACTTCAATACGAAATTTCCCGTTGTTTGTTGTAGATCGAATATTGATATCTATTGGACTGTTTTGTACAACATATGGGCTTATTGATTCAAGAGTGAAATTACCTGCATTTTTTGCTTTTTTCGATGAAAATGCAAAAGAGGTCTGGCTGCTAAAGCAAGTGCCTAGGAGTATCCCAAGAATAAATACAGAGGCGAAGATTTTTTTCATTAGTAAAAGAATAGGCGGTTTTGACCTATTCGTGTTATTCGTTACAGGTATTTTTTACCACTTTTAAACATAATGATGCGCTTTTAGGCTTTAAGTCGAAGACTTTTTTTGACGATATATATGTCATGGTTGATTTAGACGAACTTTTGAGATTTGCTATCCATGTTGGTGCATCAGATTTGCATGTAAAAGTTGGTTCCCGTCCACGCGTACGAATTGATGGAAGATTAGAAGAAACAGAATTTACACCTGTATCTCCAAGCGATACAGAGAGAATTGCATTTACAATTATGCCAAAACATCGCGCAGATGAATTTGTAAATAATTCAGAAACAGATTTTGCATATGCAGTTGCTGGGTTAGGCAGGTTCCGTGTAAACGTTTTCCGTCAACGTGGATCTGTAGGAATGGTTTTCAGAAGAGTTGTTCCAGGCATTCCGACTTTTGAAGAATTAGGGTTACCAAGTGTCGCTAGAAAGTTAGCTGAAGAACATCATGGGTTAGTCGTAGTTGCAGGTCCTCCAGGTTCAGGTAAAACAACAACTTTGGCAGCAATGATCGATCACATAAATCACAATCAACCTCGAAACATTGTGACAATTGAAGATCCAATTGAAGTTTTGCATAAAGACCATTTGTCAATAATCTCTCAAAGAGAAGTAGGCACTGATACAGAAGATTATATTTCGGCTATGAAAAGAATAATTCGCCAAGACCCTGATGTGATACTAATTGGAGAACTGAGCGATTTAGAAACAGTTCAACAAGCTTTATCAGCGGCAGAAACAGGGCACTTAGTCTTAACTTCAATGAATACTATGAATGCTACTGAAACTATTCAAAAACTGATAGATCTATACCCATTACATCAACAAAGATCAGCAAAAATGCTTATAGCCGCAGCTCTTAAAGGCATTATTTGCCAACGACTAGTAACCAAAGTTGATGGTTTAGGCCGCATCCCTGCGTGTGAAGTTATGACAATGACTTCTAGAGTATTTGATCGTATTGTTGACCAAACAGATAATGCTCTAGAGCTAGAAGACATAATTGCAGATGGTGAATATTATGGGATGCACACTATGGATCAATCTTTGTTGCAACACTTTGGCGACGGTTTAGTTACAAGACGCGAAGCTTTAGGCAATGCAGTTAATCCAACTGAACTTCGTGCAATGATGGAAACCATTCGCGCTGAATAAAATATAAAAACTTTTAATTTAACTTGGTCTTGGAACTAATGTTACACCGATGCTTGTTGTTAAAGTTCCTGTGATATCAAGCTTGGTTCCTGGAACTAACATCGATGGGTCTTCTCCAATGTGTGCATAGTAAGGAATGCTTATGCCTTGAGTAGTTGCGCCGCCTCCGACATGTACGTTGACTTGGAATCTTCGTTTTTTACCTGGAGACAATAAGCCTTCTGAAACATATGTTGGATCAGTTGGCATATCTACTACAGTGCCATTTGTTACTGTCGCAACATCTAATACGGCTGTTCCTGTATTAGTTATATCTACTGTATAAGTAGCTGTTGAATCTTCTATAACATTATCTGGAGCACTTACTATTTCTGCTTTTACACCACCAGTAAGTGTTGGCGCTGGAGGACATGTTCGACTAACTATATTTAATAGATTTGCGCCAAGTGTTGAGTCGAAGTCACCCGAGTTATACCAATTACCACTTCCAAATGTGTTGTTCATTCTTGTTTGGCTTGATGAATTTCCACCAATCAATATTCCTTGAACAGAAACTGGAGCAAATTTTTGAGTAGTGTCTTTAACGTTTTGGCCTAGTCTTAATGAATCTACAACTGATTTGGTTAGTGTCACGTGTGATGAAGTTGTTGTAGAACCATCGAAGTTTTCATCTATTTTTTTGTTCTTCGCGAATGTGTCCCAAGTATGATTTGGACCGTCATCGACTGTTGGATCACCGTCGGTAATGATTATGACCATTGAATAATCTTTTATTGATGAACTGGCTGTATTTGCTGCTTGAACAGTGTTTTCTGCCATCAAGAATGATTCATGCCAGTTCGTGTAGTTAGCTTTTGTGAAGTACCTTGTATCTTCATTCTTTGGATTATAACCATAACTAGCTAATTGGTTTGATGGGTACATTGGGTCAGAATCATTTCTGAAGTAAATATTTTGTGTCATTGAATCATATTCACTAAGTACATTTAAATCATTTAGATTCTGGTCGGCTTCATTTACAACACCATCTTTATTTATGTCTTTTGCTAGTAGGCGTGGCATCTGGTCAGCTGTTCTACCGGCGAATGCCCAAAGATATCCAGATGAGTAACCACCATAGGTTTTAGATATGTTGTGAAGAATGTGCCAAACCTTTTTCACTTGATCTTTGTATTGTTGGACAACAGTTGAGCCACGGTTTGTTACTGATCCTGAGCGGTCAACCAAAACTAAAACTTTGAAGTTTTGACATGCATCAGAGGGTGGGGCAGGGTTGTTAACTGCAGGAAGAACAAGAGATTGTCTCGTTTTAGCTTCTACAACTTTTGGCGCAGGTAATGCGGATGGAATTGACAACGCTGCTATATATACGGATATCGCCAATGAGAACGCTAATGCAGTGATGAATTTTGTTCTCTTCTTCATTCCTACTTCACTTCCCATATCCCCACCTCTTTCTAATGTATATTTCGTCGCATTTGCCCATTTTTATAAGAAAAAAAGGGCAAAACGACCTATATAGTTTCTATAACTAGTCGCATGGAATTCGTGGATTTAAGTAATTAACGGTTTATTCGCAATACATAACTGGGCTGAATTGCTCATTTTTTAAAAAATGAACAATTACATGTAAAGTCTTTTGGCTTATATGGAACTTAAATCTCGACTTTCAATATTTACTGATGAATCAAAACCTGTTTTTGAGTTGTCGAAATTATTTTCCAGTGCAGGTTTTGAGTTCAATATTGTAGGTGGAAGTGTACGTGACGCGATATTAGGAGTTAATTCTCCAGATATAGATATCTGCACTAATGCACGGCCAGAAGATATTTTGAAAATTGTTTCACAGGTAGCTGAAAACACTTGGCGACAAGGCGAAGTGTTCGGAACAATTGGTATTAAATATAAGAATCAAGATTTTGAGATTACAACATATAGAAAAGAAATATATGTTGATGATTCACGTAAACCACACGTCGAGTTTGGCGACAGCTTAGAAACAGATTTGTCGAGACGCGACTTCACTATAAACGCAATAGCATTTTCTTTGCCGGACGCGACCCTTATTGATCCTTATAATGGTTTAAATGATCTTATAAGTAAAACGCTGAGAACTCCTTTATCGGCAGAGATCTCATTTAATGACGATCCTTTACGAATGCTTAGAGCAGCAAGGTTTATAGCGCGTTTTGATCTTGATCCAAGTGAAGAAATTGTAAAAGCTGTTGAAAAATTAAAAACAAGAATGGAAATTATTTCATCTGAAAGAATTCGTGATGAATTGTGCAAACTGCTACTAGTTCAAGATCCATCAAAAGGTTTTTATTTTTTAAGTGATACAAAACTAAGCGATGAGTTCTTGCCTGAACTAAATGCGATGAGTTTAGAACAAGATCCAATCCACACTCACAAAGATGTTTTAGTTCATACTATTGCCGTTATTGCTAACACTAAACCACAATTGCGAGTTCGTCTTGCAGCGTTAATGCATGATATTGCAAAGCCAGCAACAAGATCTATAGGTGAGCATGGTGTTTCATTTCATCATCATGAAGTTGTTGGTGCAAAAATGACACGAAAACGCATGAAAGCATTGAATTTTTCTAAAGAACTTATTGATGATGTATCGAAATTAGTTTTTTTACATTTGCGTATTCATACATATGCAATGGGATGGACTGA